>CAWDHA010000037.1:0-88613 GCA_963801935.1 uncultured delta proteobacterium | reverse complement strand
TCCACTCGGATGGGAGTCGACCCTGGCAATTGTTCCACGCAGCGCGCGCCCATCAGCATGCTCGGCGTGTAGTAGCCCCCGACCGGCCCGTGCTCCAGCAGAAATTTCACCGCCATGATCATGCCGTCGGCCGTCAGGCGGTAGCCATTGGCGGTCTCCAGCCGCGCCGTGCGTCGCTCTCCCGCCGTATTGCGCACCTCGCCCCAGAAACGGGATCTCTCCGTGCGTAGCTCCTCCTCGGAGGGTCCGGTGCTGCGGTCCGCGAGCCGGCGCAGCAGCTCCTGAACGGGTGCCCAGGCGAGCAAGGGCCGTGCCCAGTTGAGCGCGCGGCTGGCGATCGCTGCCGCGAGTGGCATGCTGGCATAGGTCTCGATGTTGGGAATGCCGGTCGAGACATAGGCGGTGGCCAGATCGCCCCAGGCGATGGCGACAGTCATGGCGGAACCGCCCGCGAAGTCGACGGGCCGCCGGCTATGCGCGAGCGGCACTTCCTCGATCACCCCGTTCCGCCGCACCCGGCCGCCGCGCCGGCCGAGCCGGAAGGATTCCGCCATCGTACGTGCGGTGCCAGGGCTCACGTGTGTGCGTGCGTCGAATGCCAGAACGAGGTGGGTTGCGTCCGGCAGCGCCTCCTTGAGCACCGCGGCGAGGCAGTCGGTGGGGATGACATCAAACCCGACGCCCGGGCAGATCACGATTCCGGTGGCCTGCGCATCCGCGTGCCGGCGCTGCGCGGCGAGAAAGACGTCGAGTTCGCCGGTGATGTCGAGATAATGGGTCCGGCTCGTGAGGCAAGCGTCGATCATTTGCGCGCTAGTGGCTGCGAACGGGCCGGCGCAATGAGCCACCACCGCCATATCCGCGAGCGCTGCCGCAGCCGACCGCGCGTCGCCAAGATCGAAGACCCGCGCGGGCAGACTGAGCTCCGCCGCCAGCGTCTCGATTGGGCCGGCGCGCCGGCCGGCCAGCACCGGGTGCAGGCCCCGGCGCCTCGCCTCCACGGCCACAAGGTGCCCGGTATAGCCGTTGGCACCGTAGATCATCCACTCAACCCGATCGGCCATCGTCACCTCACTCACGCTACTTGCGTCGCAACGCAACGGAGCTGGGCGCTCGCTTTCGTGTTGCGCCTGATTGTGCCTGATTTCAACACGCAGGAATCGACGACATGACGTTAGGAAATCTCTCGTCAGCGACATCCACGTTGGCGGGAAAATCCGCAAATCATGGCTTCATCAAACCCCAGAAGCCGTGCTTTCGCCCGTGCGATTGCTGCAGACGCGCCATGAACGTCGCGTGCTTCTCGATGCTTGCATCATCGACAACGCGCGGTGCCAACCGGATGCAGCATTGCAGATCCCGAGCCGCGTAGGGGTATTGTTTCGACGACCCGCGATGCAGAACGCTCTCCACCATGCAACGGTAGAGACGCGTCGCCCCAGCCGGGTATTTCTCTTCCAACGCTTCGGCCACGGGACGCAATCTATAGTAGGCGCCACCGTCCAATTCCTTCTCTCGCTCCCGTACGACCTCGTCGGCGCGCTGCAGGTTCGGCCAGGCAACGAAGAACTCGAGGGCGACGTCGACCGAGCGGTGCTTGGCCGCGATCTCGAACGCCTTTCGCTCAGCCTCGAAGTCGTCGAAATCCGGCAGGCGCTTGAGGTACGCCCTCAGACTGTCGACGTTCAGGGTCTTCTCGAAGTACCGCCACCTCGCGTCCTGGGCCTCATCCTTTTTGCCGAGAGCTTCGAGGGCTTCCACCATGAGGTCGATATGCGCGGTATCGTCATCGTCGAAAGGCCGTCTCGACCTCTTGAGCCAGTCTATTGCCTCACCCGGTCGTCCACCTCGGATCAGTCTCTCGGCGATATCAGGGGCGTATGCCGCGTCCATCCCACTCCCGCGCATTGCGGCGATATATTCGTCGACGTCACCCTCGATGTCGGCAAGAAGCGCGAGCCGATGCCCCAAGTGGTGACGGCGTTCATCAACTTGCCATCTGTCTGCGGCCTCCGATTTCGGCATAGCTGCGAGCGCCTTTTTGGTCGCGGCTCGAATCTCGGCGCGACCTCTTGGCCCAAGAGCCTCGCTGAGGTGCCGGATCATGGCCCCCGACGAGCCGAATCCATCTCCCTCGACGATCGACAGCACGCGCCGGGCGAGCTCTGCGGGATCGCTTCCGGGTAGATCGGTGCAGAGTCGGCCGAGGTCGACCATCGCCTGACCGAAAACCTCCTCGACGGTGCCGTAGTTGTCGCCAGTGCGCTCGAGCACGTCGTCGGCAATGCCGATGAACTCCCACATGCGCTCGACCGCCGCCACCCGGTCCTGGGACGCAAGTTGGCCGGCGATGGTTTCACGCAGGTGATCCAGCTCTTGGACCACGTCCTTGGTTCTCTCCCAGCCAATGAGGGATTTAGACCTGCCGATCGTGCGAATGCGCTTCTCGATTTCGGCTACGAGCTTGCCCGACCCTTCCTTGCCGGCGAGCAGCAACCGCAGCTTCCTGCGCAGAACAGAGTCGACTTTCGCGTGCTCCACGAGCACGCTCGCCAGAGCGGCCGCACCCATGGGTTCGAGCGATTCGGCGTTGATGCCAGTTCGATTTGCCGCGCGACGTGCCATGCGAGACATTATACATACGACGCTCGACAATACCGCGGACGGCCCCGCCGGAATTGTTTTGGAAAGGTGTTGAAACTCGACGCTGACTCACACGACCGATGTTGCCGCTCTGGCGCCGGGTTTGAGCAAATAGCGTGCATGCACCTCGCGTTGCTGCCGAGGCGGCCATGAAGCCCTCGCCTGAGAAATCGCCGCAGGAGGTGCTCGCCGGTCTCGTCGAGCGCGTAACCTACCACAATGCCGAGAACGGCTTCTGCGTTCTTCGCGCCAAAGCACGCGGCCATCGTGATGTCGTGACTGTTGTCGGCCATGCCGCAACAATTGCCGCCGGTGAGTGGATCACGGCCTCGGGCGAATGGATCAACGACCGCACCCACGGCCAGCAGTTCAAGGCACGGTTCCTGCGCACCTCGCCGCCGACTTCGGCCGACGGCATCGAGAAGTACCTCTCGTCCGGCATGATCCGGGGCGTGGGGCCGGTTTATGCGAAGAAGCTCGTGCGGGCCTTTGGCGAGAAGGTGTTCGACGTCATCGAGACGACGCCGGACCGGTTGCGCGAGGTCGACGGCATCGGGCCGGTTCGTGCTTCCAGCATTCTTGCCGCCTGGGCCGAGCAGAAGGCGGTGCGGGAAGGGCCGGTTGGATAGGGTTTCGGTTCAAAGTTCAGGTCAATGTTCAAGGTTTCGCATACAAGAACTTCTGATTTTAAACCTTGAACCTTGCACGGCTCTCTGGTTGCAAGCTCGGCGGCGACAAGGTAAATTTATTCCATGATTACGCCTGAAGAAATTAAGCAAACTCTTTCGAATGCGCTGCCCCTGACTTTGGTTGAGACCAAAGACCTTACCGGCGGCGGCGATCACTGGCAAGTAATTATCGTGTCGGCGGCGTTCGAAGGCAAAAACCTACTCGAGCAACACCGGATCGTCAATGACGCGCTGAAAGAGCCGCTGGCGGATCAGCGGATCCACGCGCTGGCGCTCAAGACCTACAGCCCGGCGCAGTGGGAAAAGCTTGGTTGCTAAACAATAAAGTTGAAGGAGATTATTTATGGCTGATGATGTCATGAAGGCGATCGATGAGAAAGTTAAGAAAAATAAGGTGATGGTTTACATGAAGGGCACCCCGGATTTTCCCCAGTGTGGCTTTTCGGCGCACACCGTAGAGATTTTACGGTCCTACGGTGTTCCTTTCGCAAGCGCCGACGTGCTGACTGATCCGCAAGTGCGCGAGGGTATCAAGCGTTATTCCAACTGGCCGACAATTCCGCAGGTCTACATCGACGGCAAGTTTGTCGGCGGTTGCGATATCGTCCATGAAATGCACGAGCGTGGCGAACTCGAGCCGCTGCTCAAGCCGGCGCTCGCTAAATAACACGGGCGTTGATAAATAAACCGCCTGCTGGCGCGTCTAAACGGTCATGCGAGATTCTCCGAATATGATCAAGACGTTGGCGTTAAGCTTCGCGCTGCTTTTTCTAAACGGCTGCGCGCTCAAGGGCTGGAGCGCTCGCCACAGCTTTGACCGGGGCGTGAGCCTGTTCAATCAGGGGCAATTCGAAGCCGCGATTACTCACTTTCAAGACGCTACCCACGAAGACCCGGATTTCGCTCCGGCCTATTTTTATTTGGGCCGTTCCTACATTGCTCTCAGCCAGTGGCGCTCCGCTATTCAGCCGCTGCGTACCGCGTTTCGGCTTGCGCCGAATGAGACCAAGGGCGAGATCATGACCATTTTGACGGACGCCATGTTTGCCGTCGCGCTTAACGAGTTTGAACTGGGCGGTCGCCGCGGCCCTGTGCCAGAACGGCTGCCGCCGCGTCTTGAAGACGATCCCTTGTAGCGCCGCACCCGCCTTTGATCGCTGTTTAGCAACTCAAGCTTAAGGAAATCCGAATGGCTAAATTCCTGGCTCTTGTCTTTGTGTGGTTGTCGATCGCCGAACCGGCTTGGGCACAATTTGACCAGTACTTGAAAGGGTTGGGCGGTCTCACGACTGGCGGCGGCGGGTTAAGCGACGCGAGGATAGGATCGGGATTGCAGGAGGCTTTGAAGGTCGGAACTGAAAACGCCGTTGGTCAAACGGGCACTCCGGATGGTTTTCTCCGAAACCAAGCGATCAAGATACTGATGCCCAAGCCTCTACAAAACATCGAGCAGCCGCTTCGTCTGGCGGGCTATGGTCCGCAGATCGATGAGTTCGTCGTCGGTATGAATCGCGCCGCAGAAAAAGCAGTGCCGTTCGCCAAGCAAATATTTTGGGACGCCATCGGCCAGATGAGCTTCGACGATGCGCGCAACATTTTAAACGGCAGCGATACCGCGGCTACTGATTATTTTAAGTCGAGGACCTCGAAGAAGCTGCACGCGGCGTTTCGCCCGAGCGTTGAAACCGTTATGAACGATGTCGGCGTGAACCGCCAGTATAACGAACTGATCGGCCGTTATCAGAGCGTGCCGTTCGCGCAAAGTATCACGTTCGATGCGAACCAGTACGTAACCGAAAAAGCGACCGACGGCTTGTTCTTCGTGGTTGCTGAGGAAGAGAAGAAGATTCGCACCAACCCGGGAGTTCGAGTGAACGATCTGCTAAAAGAGGTGTTTGGTGGCAGGAAGAATTAACGAGAACCAGCCGCCTTTATCTAATCCCCCAGTGACGCCATTAACCTGCCAAAGCCGTTCACGGTCTGTTTGACCTTCGCCATTTTGAGCGCATGCCAGATGTAGGCTTGGCAGCTCGTCACTACCGGCTTGCCAATTTCCCGTTCCAGAAGATCGACGTCGGTGATTGTCGGCCAGCGCGGGCAAGGCACGAAAATGCCGTCAGCCTCGGGTGCCTGCTCATAGAGGCGCTTGGCGATTTTGTATGCCGCGTGCTCGTCCATGTCGGTGAGATCCGCGTTTTTTCTGACGCCGTAGCCGTGAATTTTCAAAACCTCGAATCCTGACCTTTCCAGAAACGCTTGCATTCGCTCGTTAAGCGTATCTTCGTGCGGCGTGGCGACCACGAGTTTTTTCAGGCCCAGCGACTTCAAGGCCGCAATTTCACCGCTGATGCCCGGGGAAATCGGCGCGCCGTATTTCTCCGTCAGCTTCTTTGCCATATCGGTATCGCTGCCGTAGCCGAGTTTTGTGAACAACGGCGAACCGCCGATGATGACCGAGTCGCATTTGTTGTCGATCAAGTCGCCGGCAGCTTCCTCGATGCGTTCCACTTGCCGTTCGAAGTCGGCATCGACCAACTGTCGGATCGTTCCCGTGCTGTTCAGGATCATGAACCCCGCCGGTAACATTTGGTAGAATTCATAAACCAGAGTATCGCCGCGGGATGGGGCGACGTGGCCGATTCTTGCGCGCCAACCGTACATGATTCCTCCTTGATGGAGTTCAAGATTCAGATGTCACTCTTACATCTAAGCAAATCATCGACGGCGGTCAACCCGTGATTTGCCCGATGGAGCGATGGAGTAATGGAGCGACAGGACGAATGGGGCAACCCAATACTCCAATACTCCAGCACGCCAGATTGGATTGCCAAACATTGCACCAGGCTGAGTTCGCACCTGTGCGCCTGATTTCTTGGCAGTGCTGAAGCAATTGTGCTACAGACAAGCCGTACGTTTTTACACTGGTACATTTCCGAGAGGAGATTGGCATGCTAGAAGCTGTGCTTGATCAAGTGGACCGCCATCGGATCGTCGAACTGGCTTGCAATTTGGCCAACATCGTTAGCATTACCGGAGAAGAAGAGGAGCTAGCGAAGTATCTCGGCAGCGAACTCGAAAAACTCGGTATGCAGGTGGACTATCAGTACGTCGAAGACGGCAGGCCCAACGTGGTCGGAACTCTAAAGGGCAGCGGCGGCGGCGCGACTTTGATGTTCAACGCGCACATGGATCACTTCGACAACCCGCAAGAAACCATCGTTGAAGACGACCGCATCTACGGCCGTGGCCTGGTCAACATGAAGGCCGCTTTTCCCTGTTACATTGAAGCGCTCGCGGCGATTCAAAAGGCCGGTGTCACCGTCAAAGGCGATCTGATCATAGCCGGCGTGGTGGGCGAGATTGAAAAAGCGCAAATTGGCTCCTATCGAGGCAAAACCTACCGCGGCGCGGGTGTCGGCGCGCGTTATCTGATGGATCACGGGGTGATGGCCGATATGTGCATTATCGGCGAACCGACGGGTCTGCAACTGCAGATCGGCAACGCCGGTCTGATCTGGGCGCGCGTCACGGTCGATGGCAAGGCGACCAAGTTCGTCCTCGCCGCCTGTAAAGTAGCGCAGGCGATTCAAGACTGGGAGAAGGAATATCAACGCAACTATCCGCACAAGTTTATGCTGCCCACTGTGCAGATCGGCGCGATTGATGGCGGCAATGCTTTCAAACCCGGTACCCGGCCGACGACCGATATCTTTGTCATCGTCAAGACTCTTCCCGGCGCCGCGCCGCTGGCGATCAAGCGCGATCTCGAGGCGGTTTGCGAGAAAGTTAAAAAGCGCGAGAGCGATATTCTCGACGTTCGCGTCGACCTCTATCTTTCCACCGGCGGTTATGAAATTTCCAAAAATGAATACGTCGTCAAGGCTATGGCCCAGGCCCATAAGACTGTTTTTGGCGAGCCGGTAGCTTACGCGAAACCGATTCGCTACGGTATCACCAGCGACGGTTCGCGGATTGCCGCCTACGGCGTCCCGGCGATCACCTATGGTCCCGGTTTCGGCACCCATCTGGTCGACCCTACGGAGACCCGAGCGCCCGCCGAGTGGGACACGCCGAGCGGCGTGCGTCGCGGTGTGGGCATCGACAACATGGTGAATTGTACAAAGGTGTATGCCGCAGCGGCCCTGGATATCTGCAACAAGAAAAAGACCGAGGTCGCGAAGCGCTAGCGCATTATTCATGAGATTACGGCCGAGGAGAAAGTCTCTCCGGTCGTGGTTCGACAGGCTCACCACCCTGAGTCCAATCGAAGGGCGGCCAATGGCGCACTACCTTATAAAAGTTGATTCCAATCGTTCCATAAGTTCAAATCGTTCCAGCCCCCACCTATTTCCTCCCCCGCGACGCGGGGGAGGACTAAGGAGGGGGATTGAACGGCTTAAACCGCTTGAACGTTTTGAACCAATCATAACGAGGCTTCCTCCCGGCCTTACACTGTGTTGCAGTTTTCCGAGGTGCCATGAATAATCCGGAATAGGAATCTCGATGGAGCTTACCTTCGCGCATTATCGCAACCGCTTCTGCATGTTTCGCACGTATTATGCTCTGGCGGCCGGGCGGGTAAAGCCCGAGGGCTTCACGATGAAAGTCGTCGAGCTACCGGACCCGCCGAGTCGCGAGCAAGAAGAAGCCCTGATCCGCGGCGACGTGCAAGTGGCCAATCTCTATCTGCCGAATTACCTCCAGCGCAAGCTTCAAGGGGCGCCCATCATCGGCCTCTGCACCGAGTGGAAATCAACCCTGAAAGGCAATGGAATTTTTGTCCGTCAAGACGGTCCGGTCAGGAAACCCGAGGACCTTCCGGGACGGACGTTGGGATCGCACCAGGGACCCCACGCCATCCACCGTTACCTTTTGCGCCGTAGCTATGGCCTGGACGATTCAAAGTTGCATTGGCAATCGCACCGCCAGGAACAATTGATCGAGGTGCTGAAAGCCGGCCAGGTCGACGCGGTAGTGCTGCTCGATCAGTTTTTCTTTCGCGGTGAAGAGGATCCGGATCTCTGCTGTCTCTACACCGATGGTGAGATCTGGCGCGCGCTGCACGGCTTTCCCGAGATGATCAAGCACGTGATCGGCGCGCGCGAAGATCTCCTGCGCGATCATCCGGGTATCAAGGATAAGCTGTTGCGCGCTTTCCGCGCTTCGTTTGCCTGGAGCGAGGCGCATTTGCCGGAGATTGCCGATGAGTTCATCGCGGCCTATCCCGGCGACAAACAGGCGCTCCTGGCTTCGGCGCGCTACCCGCGCATCGAGTTCACTATGACGGAACAGGAGCAGAAACTCGCCGATGTCGAAATCGACATGATGGTCGAGGTCGGTTGGCTGCCGCACAAAGCGCCGATCCCATCGTTGTTTGCGCTGGATTAAGTTGTTGATACCCTTCTGTGATTTACGCGAGCTAAATATCAAATCATGCGCGATCCCGTGTTGTCATCCTGAGCAAAGCGAAGGATCTCGGCCGAGATTCTTCACCTGGCCATGCTCGGTTAAGAAATGACGGAATGAGGACGCGCGGATCGAGGTTCCATGCTCTGGCTGATCCGAATTCCACTTGAACCTTGAGCTTTGAACGGTAATCTCTAAATCCATGGGTTGTACATGCCAGTGGGGGCGTGCTCAGCAGTTCGCATTCGTTTGCATGCTTCTGGGCTTCAGCGCTTGCGCTCTGCCAGCGCCCAGCAATCTGCCGGAGGAGGCCGGTCTCCGTGAAACCGCCAGTCTGATTAACGACGTCAAGTCTTTTGGCAAAACGCTCGGCATCGAGCCGACCGGCGCCTTGAGCAGGACTTCAACCGGCGACCGCGCGCTTTCCATGCTGTGGCTCTGGCTTCAGAAGGCCGGAACGCTAGCCGTTAACGCCCCGATGGATATTCGCATGGCCATTGGTTTTGTGGCTGCCAAGGAGCATTTGCCACTGGAGCAGGTGTATCGGGTCGACGGCTACAGTGTTTATTACCGCCAGGGAAATGAGTATGCGGACTCGCGCTCTGCGGCGACGCCGGCGTTTGCGGGCCAGGGCACGCTCCGAAGGGTTACGGTCATCCTTCACGAAGACCTGCACGGCGACGCCAACTTTGATCTTCCGTGGGATATAGAAGAGGGAGTGGTGACGCCGCTCGGTTTGTTGGCCGCGGTCGAGTACTTCAAGCACAAGGACGATGCGGAAAATTTTGAACGAGCGCAGTCGGCGCTGAGTGAAGCAAAACAGATCTCGCGGGAGTTGCGTGAACTGCTGCTGGAAGCTGAAAACACTTTTGGCGCGCTTCCGCTGCCGCAGGCAAAGCTGAAAATCCTCGATGCATTATCCAGATACCCGACTTACCGGAGCATGTTTGATCGGCAGATCGCCAGACAGCATCCGCCGACGGTGCTCGAAGCAAAACTGAGTCACGATCTCGCGTACTTTAGATTTTTCGATGCCATCGCGCTCCTAGCGGAAAAACGCATGGCAGTGAAAGCCCTGATTGCCGAGCTTAAAACCTTGCCGCAAAACGCTACGCCTGAGTCGGTCGCGAAATTTCTCCAGGGCCTGAATGATCAATATCCTGCAACCGCGAATCAGTAAGCGGCGCCGCGCTTAAATCCTCGAGTCTCTATCTACTTCCAACGCTCGAGGTTTCGCAGCGCTATACGGCGGTACTTTGCTGTCCGGCAGTTGGGCAATGATTATCCCGACGATTCCTCTTCTGGCCGGCGAGTTCGATGTGAGCGCCGGCGGTGCGGCGCAAATTGTCACGGCAACGGCGCTTGGCAAATTTTTTGGCACCATTGCGGCTGGTATTTTGCTCGATCGGATGGGCACTCGCCCTGCCCTGGTGGGCGGCCCGCTGCTCGGCTGTACGGCCGCGCTTTTGGGTGCCGTCGTGCCGTGGTTTTCTCTGTTGCTGATTCTATCCTTATGCATCGGTGCGGCTGATTCCCTCGGCGCGACGGCGCGAGAGTTCGCGGCGCTCGATCTGGCGCGGCGTAATCAGCGCGGCCGTTTGATCAGCAGCATGCACGGCACCCACAACATTGGCGCCGCCATTGCGCCGTTTGCCGGCGGCTGGTTGACCGAACTGTTTAGTTTCAAAGCGGCGTTCGCCGGCTATGCGGTTTGCTGTGGGCTGATGGCTTTGTTGGGTGCCATGAGTCCCAGGCCGGCGGCGCCCGTAGCAGAGAAAATTACCGAGCGGCGGCCAAGGCTGGCGTCCGGCGGCGCTCATGCAGAGACTCGATGGTCTCTCGCGCTTGTTCAGAGAGATCCGGCCCGATCTACGAACCACCTTTGTCGCGCTTGTGTTTGCCACCATGGTCTCGCAGTCACAACGAATCATAGTACAGAGCATGCTGCCGCTCTACGCCGGCGCATACCTCAACCTCGCGCCGAGCCAGGTCGGCATGCTGTTTACGATTTCTGGGGTGGTGGTATTCGCGATGATTATTCCGGCGGGCTTCATCATGGATCGCATCGGCAGAAAATGGTGCACCGTCCCGAGCACCGGAGCGCCGGCGCTGGTGTTTCTGCTGATTCCGCTGACCGACAGCTTCACCCAGCTTGCTATCCTTGTGGGGATCGCCGGGTTAGCGCAAGGCTTGTCGCTGGGCTCGCTCGCGACGTCAACCTATGACATCGTGCCGGCTCATGCGCGCGGGCGCCTGCAAGCGCTGCGCCGAACCATCGCCGAGCTCGGCAGCGGCATCGCTCCGCTGATCGGCGGCTATCTGGCCAATCAGTTTAATCCCGGCGTGCCGTTTCTGGTTTACGCGCCGCTGTTGCTGTTCTCAGCAACCTGGCTGGCGCTGGTCGGCAAAGAAACCTTGGAGAAGTAATCTCTTGGAATGAGGGAAGTCAACGCCTAACAGGCCGAGGGATTTTCATCGGCATGTTTTTACGTTATGGCTAGAGACGAACAACGGCTGGAGCCCAATACTACGAGCAGGAGTATCATTTTATGCCATCAAATCCCGAGGCGATTGCCAAGCAAAAATCCGAAAAGGTCGAATATGATTGGGGCACGCTCTGGCCCTGTTACCACAAAGAAAAGATGAACTGGGCGACCGGATTTCGCACCAAAGGCGATGTCGATATTTTGTTTCTTTCCGGTACAACGGGACGCGACCCGTTTGAAGACGCGCCCTGCAGGACGCCGGATCAGGAGCGCGCCGGGAAAGGGAAAGTCGTCGGCGGCATCAAGGAGCAGACCCGGCAGTGCTGGATCGACATCAAGGATAATCTCGAATTGATGGGGGCTTCGCTCCAGAACATCGTCATGCTGCGCTACTATTTGAAGCGGCGCGAGGATGTCTTCGACATGCGCGACGAGATGTATGCTTTCTTCGAAGAGCACGAGCCGGATCTGCGCGCGCATCCGCGACCCGCCACCTTGCTGCGCGGTGTCGGCGTCGATCTGCCGGATATGCTCGTCGAGGTCGAAGCCTGGGCCGTGGTGCCGCGCCAGAAATAAATTTTTTGCAACCTAACCGCAAAGTATTTTCGTCGAGCCTGACGGCTCGCCGCTAACGAGGGGTTCATTGAAAATCTTTCATGGGGTAGATCCACCTCCGTGACGCAACCCTCGCTCGGTAGCTTCACCGGCGCCGCGTTTTGTCACGCCGCGCAACGACGTAAAATCTCGCGTTGACGGTTATACCGGCTTCGAGTATGAATCAAGTGTAATCGGACGCGCAACGCGCGCCGCGGCTACTGCCTATATGGTTTTTTGAGGAGCACGTGGTTCATGGCGAAGGAAAGAGTCGGTTACGCGCTGGGGTACGGAAAGTTTACCAACGTGCGCGAGATGTCGGAGATCATGCTGCAAGCCGAGCAGCGCGGATTCGAGATGGCGTTTTTTTCGGAGACCATCGAATTAATGCGCGATTCGGTCTCGTCGCTTGCGGCGATCGGGTTAACCACCAAAAAGCTCACGCTCGGCACGACCCAGATCGTTCGATTGCGCGGGCCGGTGGTGATGGCGCAGTCGCTGGCGACTCTGGATGAACTGACCGGCGGGCGCATTACCGCCGCTCCCGGCGCTTGCACGAAAAGCCACGCCCGGGTGCACGCCTTGCTTGAGGACGTCGGCGCGACGCCAAGCGAGGTTTTGCGCGAATACATCGAGTCCATGAGATTGCTTTTTACCGGCGAGAAAGTTTCTTATCACGGCAAGTTCGTCAACTTCGACAACGTCGGACTGGGTTGGAAGCCCATTCGTTCTCACATTCCGTTTTACGTTCCGGCCACCGCCACCGTCGGTCTCAAACTTGCCGGCGCCGTCGGCGACGGCGTTGTGCTAAACGCGGTGTGTTCACCCGAATATACCGCCAACGCGCTGCGCATTATCAAAGATTCGGCGCAGCAAGCCGGTCGGGATTTCGCGAAATTCGAAGTCGCCCAGATCATCAATTGCTCGATCGAAGATGATCACGCAAAAGCGCTGGACGCAGTGCGCTGGGAAGTCGCCACCAAGCTCGATCCCGTGCAGATTTCGTTTATCGCCGCGCCGAAGATGCGCGTCGGCGAGCCTTACATTCGCAAAGAAGACATTCCGATCTTTGAAAAGGCCCACGCCGAAGGCGGCATGGATGGGCTCATCAAGGCGATTCCCGACTCCTATGTCGAAGGCATGACCGCCAGCGGCACGCCGGACGAAGTCAAAAAAAGAGTGCAGCAGTATCGCGATGCGGGCGTTAAAATTCCCCTCCTGCGGCCGGCAGCGGCGCATCAAACGCAACGATTGCTGGATCTATTTGCCCAATGAATAGTTTCAAGTTTCGGGTTTAAGTTTCGGTTGCAAAGTCGCACGAACCTCTACCGGTCGTACCAGTTCGCGTGGCAACGACGTTCAATAGAAATCGGTTCCTTGATTGAACGTGCTGGGAACTCTTAAACTTGAACCTTGAACCCCATGTATAGAGTTGGCATCGATATCGGCGGCACTTTCACCGATATGCTGCTGGTCGGCGATAACGGCAGCGCGGTTATCGCCAAGACCCTGACCACGCAAGACGATCCCAGCCTCGCGGTCGAATACGCGCTTGCTCCGGCGCTGAAAAACGGCGCCGTCCAAGCGGCTGAGCGCGGCACATTGATTCACGGCACGACTCTCGTCACCAATGCTTTGATCGAGCGCAAGGGCGCGATGACGGCTTTGCTGACCACCGCTGGATTCCGCGATGCGGTGGAGATCGGGCGCGAACACCGCTACGAGCTGTATGATTTAAATTTGGACCTGCCGAGACCCTTGGTGCCGCGCCACCTGCGCTTCGACGTGCCCGAGCGGGTCGCGGCCGATGGCGCCGTGCTGCAGCCGCTTGACGAAGCTTTCGTGCGGCGGCTGGTGGCAGAATTGCGCGACAGGGGGATTAAAGCTATCGGCGTGTGTTACCTCAATAGCTTTCGTAATCCCAAACATGAACAGCGTAGCGCCGAGATCATCGCGGAGATAGCGCCGGAGATTCGTGTTTCTTTGAGCTCGCAAGTGGTTGCCGAGATTCGCGAGTTCCAGCGCGCCAGCACGACAGTAGCCAACGTTTACGTCCAGGAGCGGGTAGCCAACTATCTCGCGCAGTTGCAGGCGCGCCTGGATAAGATCGGTTTTATCGGCAGCTTTTTCGTCATGCTGTCGAGCGGCGGTATCGCGACGCGCGAGACTTCGTCGCGCTTTCCGGTGCGTCTTTTGGAATCGGGCCCCGCCGCCGGCGCCCTGGCGGCGGCAGCGGCAGGGGTGCGCTCGGGCCACAGGGATTTGCTGTCCTTCGACATGGGCGGCACCACCGCCAAGCTCTGCGTCATCGAAGACGGCGAGCCGCTGAAGACCCACGAGTTTGAAGTCGATCGCGTCTACCGTTTTCGCAAGGGCAGCGGTTTGCCGGTGCGCATCCCGGTGATCGACATGATCGAAATCGGCGCCGGTGGCGGCAGCATCGCGCGGGTGGATTCCCTGGGTCTGCTTAAAGTCGGACCCGATAGCTCCGGCGCAGACCCCGGTCCGGTTTGCTACCGCCAGGGCGGCACGAATGCCACCGTCACCGATGCCGATCTGGTGCTCGGTTACCTCGACGCAAATTATTTTCTGGGCGGCAAGATGCAACTCGATGAGGGCGGCGCGCGGGCAGCGCTAGGGCGTCTGGGGAAGCCTTTGCATATGGACGTAGAACAAGTTGCCTGGGGCATTCACCAGATCGTCAACGAAAATATGGCCAACGCGGCGCGCGCCCATCTCAGCGAGCGCGGCAAAGATCCCCGGCGCATGCCGATGTATGCTTTCGGCGGCGCCGGTCCCGTGCATGGCTACCGGGTCGCCGAAATACTGAGATTGCCGGCGCTGATCTCGCCCTTTGGCGCGGGCGTCGGTTCGACTTTTGGTTTGCTTGCCGCGCCACTGGCATTCGACTTCGTGCGCAGCGCCTATAGCCGCTGTGATGAACTCGATTGGCCACTTGCCAACGGCTTGTTAAGTGAAATGGTAGAACAAGGGCGGCGCGTGCTCGAAAGCTCAGGGCTGAAGACAAAGGACATCACTTACCAACGAACTGCCGACATGCGTTATGTCGGCCAGGGCCATGAAGTCTCAGTGCGCGTGCCCGACGGCGAGTTGGGCCCAGCCGATCTTATTCAGATCACCAGCGCCTTTGAGGACACTTATAAAAATCTATACGGGCGTAAAGGTCCCGATGTGGCGCTTGAAATCATCAACTGGCGCGTTGTCGCAAGTGGCCCCCGGCCGAGTATGAACTTGAAACTGCCGCGCCAGGATGCCCAAGGTAAAGGCGCGCGCAAGGGAACGCGGCGCGCTTATTTTCCGGAACGCGGCGGCTATATCGATGCCCCTGTTTTTGATCGCTATGGGTTACGGCCGGGAGCGACTCTTGCGGGCCCGGCGATCGTCGAAGAGCAAGAATCGACCTTGATCGTGGGCCAAGGCGGCAGCGCGGTCGTAGACGAAAGTCTCAACGTTATCGTGGAGTTGGCTGAATGCAAAGTAAAGTCATCGATCCGGTGACTCTGGAAGTCATCTGGAACCGTTTTCTATCGGTAGCCAACGAGCAGCAGGATGCCCTGATCCGCACGGCCTTCAGCACGATCGTGCGCGAAAGCCAGGACCTTGCCTGCGGCCTATTCGACACCAAGGGCCGGATGATCGCGCAGTCGCTGAGCGGCACGCCGGGTCATATCAACGCGATGGCGACGTCGATGAAACATTTTCTCGCCGCCTATCCGGCGGAAAAACTGGCGCCGGGAGATGTGTTGATCACCAACGATCCGTGGCAAACCGCCGGACAGATCAACGACATCACGATCACCACGCCGGTCTTCAAGGACGGCAAGCTCGTGGCGCTGTTCGCCAATACCTGCCATAGCGCCGACATCGGCGGCCGCATTCTCTCCGCCGAAGCGCGCGAAGTTTTTGAAGAAGGGCTGCGCATACCGATTATGAAGTTGTTCGATCGCGGCGAGCCCAATCGGGTGCTGCTGCAGATCGTACGCATCAACGTGCGCCAGCCCGACGAAGTGATCGGCGATTTTTACGCGCAGACGGCGAGCAATGATGCCGGCGGCCGGGCGCTGCTCGAAATGATGGATGAGTTCGGGCTTGAAAGCATCGATCCCATCGCCGAAGAAATCATCCGCCGTTCGGAAAATGCGGTGCGCGCCGAGATTAGAAAACTCCCCGCCGGCCAATGGTCGAACGAGACCTGGAGCGACGGCTTCGAAGAGCCCATCGTGATTCGCTGCACCGTCAAGGTGGCGGGCGAGGAAATCTTCATCGATTTTGCCGGATCGTCACCGCAGAGCACGCGCGGCATCAACGTCGTCGCGAACTACACTCACGCTTATGCCAGCTTTGCGATAAAGGCGGCTATCTGTCCCGACGTGCCGCACAACGAAGGCAGTTTTCGCCCGGTGCACGTGAGCGCGCCGGCGGGCAGTATCCTGAACGCGCTCGATCCTGCGCCGGTGGCAAGCCGCCAGGTGATCGGCCATTTTATTCCGAGCGCTATTTTCGCGGCGTTGTCGGGCGCGATGCCCGGGCGCTTGATGGCGCCCGGCGCCGATCCGATCTGGCTCAGCGTCTGGCGCGGGCAAAATCCACCGTTTACCTTGACGCTTTTTCAAGTTGGCGGCACCGGCGCGCGGCCCACGAAAGATGGTCTTGAACGCGGTGGGTTTTCCGAGCGGCGTCGCCGGTGTGCCGGCTGAAGTCATCGAGAGTCTGTCGCCGGTAGTGATGCGCCGCCGCCAGCTCCGGCCCGATTCCGGCGGCGCCGGTGAGTGGCGCGGCGGGCTGGGGCAGCTGACGGAGTTTTCCAGGCGCGGTGAGGGCAGATGGAGCGTTAGCTCGATCGCCGATCGAACTGAATACGCGGCACCCGGTTTACGCGGCGGTGGCGAAGGCGCAAAGGGCGAGGTGCTACTAAACGACGGCACGCGCTTGCATGCTAAAGCGATGGTCGATCTCAAGAATGACGACATCGTACACGTAAACCTCCCTGGCGGCGGCGGCTACGGCAATGCGTTGGAGCGCGCTCCTGAGAAAGTTCTCTGGGATGTCGTCGAAGGTTATGTTAGCGCCGAAGAAGCGGAGCAGAGCTACGGCGTCGTTGTGCGTTACAAAGGCGAGTCCAAAGCGCTGGTGAAACTGCCGTCCGATTGGGAAATCGATGAGGAGCAGACAAGAATAATCAGAGAAAAGCTGAAGAATGAAAACCGAAAAGCGCAAGAACGCGGATTAAGGATGGTCTCTACGGAATTCGCCCGCATTCTTCACCGAGGCGGATCGAGGAGCGAGCCGCTTCGGTCGTGGTTCGACCGTTCGCTAAGCTCACGGCCCTGAGGTTCTCGAAGGGCAAGCTCACCACCCTGAGTCTAATCGAAGGGCGGCCAATGGGCATTTCGAATTGCGAAATTCCAATTTCGAAATTTCCGAGGCTCACTCGATCTGCAGCCTGCCGTGCTTTTGCTCGGGCCTGAATCAACGGTTTAGTAGCTACAGGATCAGCAAGAATTAGGATGAAAACCTCAAACTCGAAACTCGAAACTCGAAACGAGGAAAGCTGTGGAGCTGAGCGGTAGAGTCGCTGCTGGTGACCGGTGGCGCCGGTGGGATTGGCGCGGCGGTGGCGCAGAGCCTGGCCGGAGCCGGTATCAGCGGTCTGGCGATTAATTACCGCAAGTCGGCCAAGGAAGCCGAAGCGCTCGCCCAGGAGATCACGCGCGGCGGCGTAAAAGCCATCGCGGTTGCAGGCCAACGTTCAGAAGCGACGAGCAAGTGCGCGCGATGATCGGTCAAATCGGCGATACCTTCGGCCGATTCGATATCCTTATCAACAACGCCGGTGTAACCCACTGGGTCAAACTCGCCGATCTCGAAGCTCTCACCGATCCGATTTGGGACGAGATCCTCGATGTCAATGTCAAGGGCGCATTTCGCTGCGCCCGCGCCGCCAGGGCGCTACTGGAGGCGAGCGGGGGAATGATCGTTAACGTCTCATCGATCAGCGGCGTTTTGGCGCCGTCGACGATGTCGTCGCTCGCCTATGGCACGGCCAAAGCGGCGTTGATTTACATGACCCGCGCACTCGCTGTGGCGATGGCGCCGAAGATTCGCGTTAACTGCGTCGCGCCGGCGTTTACCGACACGCCGTGGATGAGCCAGCACTTCGGCGCCGACTACCAACAGGTGATGGCCAACGCTGCCATCGGTTATCCGCTGCAGCGCATCGCGAGCCCGAAAGATATCGCCGGTGCAATCCTCGGTTTGATTACCGGCGGTGATTTCGTCACGGGCCAGACGCTTGATCGTCGACGGCGGTTTGAGTCTGAGTTAGGCATCCCACCCTCGCCCGCTTTGCGGGAGAGGGAAGGGTGAGAGCCAGCAATCATTGTCAGCGCGAACGCCAGGCTGTGTGGAAATTCTTAGGAGCCCTTCGACGAAGCTCAGAGCGAACGGATAAGTTACTGAATTAATTGAGCCATAAACCGGTCGTGGTGAGCCCGTCGAACTATGAGCCGGGTTTCAAAGATTCGACGCGGAGGATCCTTCCGGAAAATCTGCTCCCTTCGAAATGACAGAAGCAAGAAGCAGAGTAGACGCGACTGACCTAGAAATGGATAGAATAACCTGGTCTCCGAGCTTCATACCACCCGCTTGGTCGCGGTGGTGCGCTCTAGAAGCGCCGAAAACGCGATGGGTCTCGCGCAGGCAGCTGCCCGGGGTGGTATTCGGTTTGTCGAAATCACTTTCAGCGTCCCCGGTGCTGTAGACGTGATTAAGCAGCTGGCGCGGGAGAAAAGAGTTCACGTCGGCGCCGGCACGGTGCTCGCGCCGCAGCAGGCGGAGCGGGCCATCAACGCCGGCGCAGAATTCGTCGTGTCACCGTCGCTCGAGCTTAACCTAATCGGTATCTGCCATGCAGCGAACATCGCGTGTTTTCCCGGCGCGGCGACGCCGACAGAAATCATCGCGGCGCGCCGGGCGCACGCTGATCTGGTCAAAGTTTTTCCCGCCGATCTCGCCGGCGGCCCGTATTTCATCAGACAGATGCAAGGACCCTTTCCCGAAATTCGATATATGGTCTCAGGCGGCGTCAATCTTGAGAACGTTCAAGAATATGTCCGAGCCGGAGTGACCGGTATTTGCCTTGGCAGCGCTTACCTGGACGCGCTGTTGGCGGAACAGGGTGAGAAAAAGCTCGTCAGCGAAATGCAGAAATTCACAAAGCTGGTGGCGGCTGCAGAAAAACCGTTACCCTCAGCTCGGAAGAAAAGAAGATGAGCAACCTTCATTTAACCTTGGCCTGTGAAGACTACGATCGCATGCGTCCGGTGAAGGACGGCATTGTCAAAACCGAAGGCATCGAGCTCAACTATCTGGTCATGCCGGTCGAAGAGATTTTCTGGCGCATGATGAAGTATGAGGAGTTTGACGCATCGGAGCTTTCTATGGGCGCGTTTCTGACTGCCGCATCGCGCGGCCGGCGGCCATTCGTCGCGATTCCGGTATTTCCGTCGCGCACGTTTCGCCATCGCTGCATCTTCGTCAATACCGATTCAGGAATTGAGACCGTCCAGGACTTGAGCGGCCGGCGCATGGGCGTGCCTGAGTACAGCATGACCGCCGCAGTCTGGCTGCGCGGTATGTTCGAGCATGAGTACGGCGTCGCGCCGAAGGATATTCACTGGGTACAAGCAGGCGAGGAACATCCGGGGCGTAAAGACCGCGTCGATTTCGAGATGCCCAGCGGAGTGCATATGGAAAGCCGTCCGGATACGACGCTCAACGCGATGATTGCGAGCGCGAGATCGACGCCATGATGTCGCCGCGCATGCCCACCTGTTTCCTGGAAGGTTCGGCGAAAGTAAAACGCCTGTTTCCGGATTACCGGTCGGCGGAGATGGAGTACTTCAAGAGGACCGGGCTGTTTCCAATCATGCACGTAATGGTCATCAAACGGTCGATTTACGAAAAAGAGCCCTGGGTGGCGCAGACTTTGTATAAGGCCTTTTGCGAGTCCAAAGAGATTTGCATGCGCCAGCTTTACGACACCAATATTCTGCGCGTCAGCCTGCCGTGGACTGCGGCGGAGTACGAAGCTACCCGTGAAATCATGACCGCAGACTATTGGCCCTATGGCGTGGAGCCCAATCGCAAGAATTTGGCAACCTTGCATGGCTATCTGCTTGAGCAGGGATTGATCAAGCAGCCGCTCAATTTAGACGAGCTGTTCGCCAGAGAAACCGTCGAAGCGTTTAAAATCTGAAAGTATCCACAAAGGACACAAAGCGGCGTAAACGCAACCAAAGAGAGAAGAGAAAAAATTTACCGCAACAGGCGCAAAGAAGAAGGGAATAACCACGAAAGGCACGAAAGGTCGGATATTTATACCTTAAACTTCGTGAACTTTGTGCCTCTTTCGAAATACGGGGCGGAGGGGCCCCCTGGTCAGCTCAAGCAGAATCCCTCGATTACGTCATTCCAGCATGGAGTGCTGGAATCCAGGTTAACATGGATGTTTCCGGACGCATCCTGCGAACCTGGATGCCGGCAATCCATGCCGGCATGACGCAGATCTGCATTGTCATGTTCTGTGGGCGATCGTAAGCTCATAAAACACTCGTGGTGATATGTTTTCTTTTCTGGCTCAATTTTGGTTGCGGCTTTGTTGCGCTGCGTTCTTTGCGGTTAAATCTTCCGATTCATTTTACCTGTAGTCGCGCATGCCCCAGGGCGTAAAGACCATGATTTGTGTCGGCACCGGCAGCGCGGCCTTGCTGAACGTGTAGCTAAACGTCGACAGATACTTGTGCGGGAAGCCCTTGACGAACATGTCCAGAAGCGCGGTGTTTTCGCGATAATGCATCGGGATAGCAACCTTCGGTTTTAATTGTTGCAAGACCTCGCGCGCGGTGTCCGGCGGCATGGTGAAAGTGCCGCCGATGGGAATCATGGCGATATCGACTTTGCCGAACGCTTTGACCTGCTCTTCGCTAAGCTTGTGCGCAAGATCGCCCAGGTGCGCGATGCACAGCGCGCCCAGATCAAAGACAAATGCCGCGCCTTTGAGCGCGTTGCCGAACTGCTGCTGGTAAACCGGCACGCTGTAAATCAACACGTCGCCTACCGTCGTGCTGATCTTGTTCCACTCCGCGCCATAGTTGCCGAGACCGCGTAATATAACCGGCTTGCCCTGTGCCAGCTCGACATAGTTGTGGTTGGGATGCTCGCGCCCGACGGTGATCGCGTGGGGCGCGACTTTTGGCGTCTGATAAAAGCCCGGTGCCACCGGATCGGTGATAATGCGCGTCCCTTTGCTTGAGGTGATTTGAAAGAAATTGTGGCCGAAGAACTCCACGGTGGCATCGGCTTGGGCAGCATAGGCCGGGCGAACGGTAGCGCGCGCAACGTCGAGCTCGCGGCAAGCCGCGCGCGCTGTAGCCGCGCTCAGCAATGATGCCAGGATGAGTCCGGCCGCCAGCGCGATTTTCATGATCTCCTCTATGAGACCCGGAGTTTGAACTGGTCGGCCTTGAAAAAAGCCGCGACATAGTCGGAGCCGGGCTGCCTCATCAAATTGGCGGCGCTGTCGACCTGCTCGAACCGTCCTGCGCGCATCACGGCGATGCGATCGGCGAGCGCTATGCCATCCGCCAGGTTATGCGTGACGTAGATCGTTGTGAGCTTGTTTTCCTGGTGAAACTTCATAATCTCGTTGCGCATGCGCAGCCGGTTTGGCGGATCGATGTTGCTCAGCGGCTCGTCCATCAGCAGAATCTGCGGCGAGGTCGCCATCGCTCTGCCGAGCGCAACGCGCTGTTGCTGGCCGCCGGAGAGCTCACCCGGTTTGCGCTTGAACTGGCTCGTCCTCAATACCCACGCGCCGGGCAATCGGCCGGAGAAACTCGGCAATTTTGTCGGCGGTCCATTTACGAACTTTCAACGGCAAGGTCAGATTCGTGTAAGTCTTCTCATCAAAAACGCGCATATGCGGCCAGAGCGCGAAATTTTGGAAGATCATCTGGACATTACGCCGGCCGACGGGCACGTCGTTGACCGGCACGCCGCCGATAAAAATCGCGCCGCTGTCGGGTGTCTCCAGACCCGCGATGAGCCGCAGAGTGGTGGTTTTGCCGCAACCGCTCTCGCCGATGATGACGAGTAACTCGCCGCTTTGGACATCGAGGTTGGCGCCGTTCACCGCGCTGACCGAGCCGAACTTTTTCGCAACGCCGCGTAGCGAGAGTGAAACCATCACCGTCATGCTAGTAAACGGAGGACTAAAAAACAATCGAATTTGGCTGCTAGTCACAGAGTTTTGCTTTTACAGGATGCGTGCGATAAACACACCCTGAGTTGGAGGTGTCCAATGGATAGGTTGCTCGCACCGAAAGAGCTCATCGACAATCTTCAAGAGACCTTGCGCCAGCGCCATCCCCAGCCCCATCCGGTTCGTCAATTGTTACTGAGCGGCCGCCTGACCAAGGAGCAGCTCCAGGGGTGGGCGCTGAACCAGTTCCATGAGTTTCGTAACATCCATCGTTTCTTCGGTGTACGCTATCAAAAATGTCCGGTGCCGGAGCTGCGCAGGATGCTGCTCGAGAACATGGTGGAGGAAGAAGGTGAAGACCTATTCGGAGGGAAATATCCCAGTCACCGTGAGCTCTGGGTGCAATTTGCCGAAGGTCTAGGGATCGCGCGCGACGATATTATCAACTACGAAGCGCTTCCTGGAATACGCGCCGCGCTCGAGATGTACGTTTCATTGGTCCAGCAAAGCCACTGGGCGGTAGCCATCGGCACTGGATTGGTTTTCGAGGGCGGCGGGCCTAACGCATGAAAGAAGAACGAGAAGCGCTCGAACGGTATTATTCGTGGATACCCTCGGGGTCTTCGATTCTTTCGCGCCCATGAATATCATGATGAAGGCCACGGCAACATGGTCGTGGACGTGATCAAACAGCATTGCATGGACGAAAAGCTGCAACATGACATGCGCGAAGCGGTGCGCCAGCGCGCCGACATCATGTGGCTGCAAAACGATTACATTACAACGCCTTCGTGAGACCGCAGTTGACGGCTGAAACCTTAGAGAGATCGAAGCACGGTTGAAATGATTGTTGAAAGTCCAAGGTTCAAGGGGTTAGGGGCGCATACGGGCCGGGTGATTTCATTGTTGTCATTTCGAGCAAAGCGAAAAATCTTGTCTTTGAGCGTCGGTGAGATTTCGCGCCGCCATGGCGCTTAACGAAATAACTTAGTAAACGGTCACAGAATCATGCTCGAAAAATCCATTGATCTCCGAAGCGATACCGTAACCAAGCCGTCGCCGGCCATGCGCCGGACGATGGCTGAAGCCGAGGTGGGCGATGACGTTTACTTAGAAGATCCGACTGTGAACCGCTTGCAGGAGCGGGCAGCGGAACTGTTCGGCCGTGAAGCGGCGTTGTTTGTTCCTTCCGGCTCCATGGGTAATCTTATCTGCATTATGGCGCAGACCCAGATGGGTCAGGAAGTGATTTGCGAGGCGTCCGGTCATATTTACAATTATGAAATGGGCTCGCTCGCGGCGCTCGGCGGCGTGCTGCCGAGGCTTGTGCCCGGCGCGGACGGCATTTTGTCCTGGAATGCCATCGCCCCGGCGATCCGGGAAAAGGTTTACTACCGGCCGCAGACCGCGCTCGTCGCCCTGGAGAATACCCACAACATGGCGGGCGGCACGGTCTATCCGACGGCTGTTGCCGAGGAGATTTGCGACCACGCGCACGAGGCCGGCCTAAAGGTTCATCTCGATGGCGCGCGCATCTTCAACGCCGCGGTCTATCTGCATCAAACGGTGGCGGAGATTACCGAGAAATTCGATTCCGTCCAGTTCTGTTTGAGCAAAGGTCTGGGCGCGCCGGTCGGTTCCATGGTCGTTGGTTCTGGAGACTTCGTCGCGCGCGGCCGGATTATTCGCAAGATGCTCGGCGGTGGCATGCGCCAGGTCGGAGTCCTCGCGGCTGCGGGCATAGTTGCGCTCGAAGAGGGACCTAAGCATTTGCCTGCCGATCACGAGAATGCGCAGATTTTGGCGCAGGGTTTGGCTAAGATTCCGGGCATCGGCATTGACCCGGCAGCGGTTCAAACCAACATCGTCATGTTCGACGTGAGTAAAAGCCCACTGAATCCGACGGCGCTGGTCGATCGACTGGGTGAGCGCGGTGTGCTCGGCGGCGCCATCGATCAAGCGCGCGTCCGTCTGGTCACCCATCGCGATGTGAGCCGCGCCGATTGCGAACGAGCGGTCAAGATACTCAGTGAAGTGATGGGCGCGGGTTTTTAGCCGGCCTGCGCCTTACGTTTTTTTGCTCCCTGAATCGAACGCAGCGCATCCTCGGCAACGATCCGGCCGGTGGGTCCGGTCGCATAGCATGCCTGGGTTATTTTATTATCCGAGTCGATGACTAAGCTTGTGGCGTGGATAATTTTGCGTCGATCTTCCCAATACGCCCCGACCTTGTCGGCATCCTCCGGCACCTGCAAGCCGTAGCCGATGACAAAGCTAGCGTTCACCCGCTGAGCCATTTCTTTTGCCTGGCCGAGCGGATCCACTGAAAGCGCGACGATATCGACATTCTCTTTCCTGAATTCTTCGATATGCGCCTGATAGTCGGCCAACTGGCGAACGCAGTACGGTCACCACAAGCCGCGATAAAACATAATTACCGCGTATTCACCCGTCAAATTTGCCGGGATATTCAAGGTTCCGCCATCAACTGTTTTACCCTGTAGTTCGGGAAACTGTCACCCGGTAGAAGTTGCCTGGCCATGGCTATTTTTTTTACCTTTCGGTCGGTGCGGCGCGCGAATGGGTTGTGCCTGGTTAAGCGCCCAGGCCGAGTAGCTGTGCCGCATTGCCGCCCAATATTTTTTGCTTGTCTCGTTCGGCTATGCCGAGTTCGCTGACGGTCGCCAGCGCGCGCTTCAGCGGGATCGGCACCGGCGGCGAGTCGCTGCCGAAAACCACATGGTCGACACCGATGGTATCGATGGCGCATTGTACGGCCGGCGGATGGTAACAGACGGTATCGAAGTAAAGCTGCTTCATGTACGACGCCGGCGGCCGAGTCATCACGTCAGGCTCCCAGGCGCCGAAGCTATCGTCTTTTCGCAGTTCATAACCAAAGCCATAGCGGCCCGGCAGCATTGCCAGCGCGCCGCCGACGTGGGCGCAGACAATTTTTAACTTGGGAAACTTTTCGAAACCGCCGGTGAAGATGAAGCGGGTTAACGATAGGGTTGTATCAAACGGCCGGCCGAGCATTTCCGGCAGACGGAAGATCTCCATCTTCTCATTACCGATGGTGAACTTGGGTGGGTGGACGAAGAGCGGCACATCGAGGTCGCTGACCAATTCGAAGAACGGCAGCGCGCGCGGTGAATCGAGGTATTCGCCATTGACGCTGGAGTTGATCATGATCCCTTTGAGCTTGTATTCCTTGATGGCGCGTTCGGTTTCTTGAAGGATCGGACCATCATCGAAAGGCACGGCGCAGGCGAGCCCGAGCAGACGCTTGGGGTGCTTCGCGCTTAGCTCCGCGGCATGTTCATTGAACTCTTTTACCACCCGCAAGGCATCGGCGCCGTCCGGCGAGCGAATCCAATTGTTGCCGAATACAGTGATGTCTACTCCCGACTCTTCCTGCTCTTTAAAGAGCCCATCGATATCGAAGATCGACTTCGGCGATTTCGGATTATACCAACCCTGCGGCATCAGGTGCGCGTGACAATCAATGATCATGCTTTGTTCTCCTCATGCGCGACAATATTCGGCGCACCTTTGTGAGTCAAATGCGCGACGCCGACAAAAAGCATGCCTCGACACGCTGCTGCAAGATTCTCCTGCGGATGAAATAATTCGGGCCAGACGATACGAATAATGCGAGGGCGAGTTACGTCAACGCGCCGGGGTGAAAGCGCCGGTGATTTTCGCTAATATGGACGGCGCGGCGCTCGAGCGGATAGCGAGCGATCAAGGGAAATGGGCTCGCCGTTCGACAAGCCCATTTTCGCATGAATCCCGTCGGTAAGTTTGCCTGCGCTCAAATCATTGGGCGGGCTCGTGAGGGACTACAAGCCCCGAGGTGGTCTCAGCGCAGCTAACGCGGGCTTAAGATACTACAGCTTCTTTTTTCTGCTCCTGGCGAATCGGCAGGACCCGGCCCTCGATCTTTTTCATCGAAATATGTCCTTCGAGGATCGCGCCATCGCCAATAACCAGGCTTTGAGTAATGACATCGCCGATGACAGAGCCTGGCGGTTGGATTTCGAGCTTTTTCTCGGCTTGGACGTCGGCCAGCACTTTACCTTGGACGAGAATCGAAGCGGCGGTAACTTTCCCCTTTACCGTCGCCTGTTGGCCGACGGTTATGTTTGCGTGAGCAACGATCTCGCCGTCGACTTCGCCTTCAATCATCGCCGGCGCATCGAAATGCAGTTTACCATTGATCTTCGTACCTGGTCCCAGGTACGCTCCGACATCAGTAGGTAATCCGTTAGGTTTGAGCAGTTCCGACATAAATCCTCCCATTGAAAGCTAAATGTTAAAGGATCGGGTTATTAATGTCCAGGAAATTCTGTAAAATTTACTTACAGCCTAATTTCGTGTTAGCAAGTCACGATATTTTTGTTGTATAACGGCATCACGTCGGCGATGGGTGGCGCAGCCGATTTGGCTCTATAACTAGGGAGAATTTTAATGCAAGTTGCGGATTTACGAGACTACCTTGATTTGCTCGAGGAATACGACGAATTGCAACGCATCAGGATCGAGGTCGATTGGAATCTGGAGATGGGGGCGATCACGCGCCGCTGCTATGATCTTGGCGCGCCTGCAGCGCTTTTCGAAAACGTCAAGGGATATCCCAAAGGGTTTCGCGCGCTCGGGGCGCCCTTGGGAACGAGCCGCCACGCCGGCCATGGAGTCTTTGCCCGCACCGCTCTGGCACTGGGTATGAAACCGGCAACTTCCGCCAAAGAAATCATGCAGTACTATTTGGAGCGAAAGGAAAAGCCGATCCCGCCGGTAATCGTGAAGACCGGGCCGTGCAAAGAAAATATTTTACTCGGCGATGACGTCGATGTGCTCAGGTTCCCCATCCCGCTGATCCATGGCGGTGATGGCGGGCGTTATATCGGCACCTGGCATACAGTTATCACCCGGGATCCGGACAGCGACTGGGTCAATTGGGGCATGTATCGGCTGATGGTGCACGATCGCAACACGCTCGGCTGTCTTTTTCCGCTCCAGCAACACGTTGGCCAGATGTACCAGAAGTACGAGGCGATGAATAAGTCGATGCCGGTTGCCGTCGCCATCGGCGGCCAACCGGTCATACCGATCGTAAGCTGCGTGATGCTGCCGCCCTACGTCAACGAAGTTGATGTCGCCGGTGGTTTACAAGGCGCGCCGATTCCTCTTGTGAAATGTGAAACCAATGACCTGATGGTGCCGGCGAGCGCCGAGATTATTTTGGAAGGCGAGGTATTGCCACGCGAGCGCCGCACCGAAGGACCGTTCGGCGAATACATGGGCTATGAGGCGGGAAAGTCATCGCCCAAGCCGGTGCTAAAAATCAATGCGATCACGCATCGCCATGATCCGATCCTGCCGTTCTCGAACATGGGGATGCCTGTCCATGAAGGCCAAACCGCCACAGCATTGATCAAGGGCGCAGAGATTTTTTCTGAGCTTAAAAAACTCGGCTTGCCGGTGCAGGGAGTGTTCTGCCCGCCTTTTGGTGTCGGCCATATGGTTGTGATCTCGACCGAAGTGCCTTTTATCAACTTCGCCCGCCGGGTGGCGCACGCGGTATGGGCAACCAAGCCGGGGCTTTTCGTCTACTACATCGTTATCGTTGACGCTGATGTCGATCCGACCAATATGGACGAAGTTCTCCATGCGATCACGACGAAATGCCATCCGGTGAACGGCATTCATCCGGTACCCCATATTCCCGGCTTTCCCGTGTTACTGCCTTTTTTGCCGCCTAAAGAGCGGCTGATAGGGGACGCCGCGGGTGTTATACTCGACTGCACTTGGCCGAAAGACTGGCCTCAGGAGACGATTCCGATCAAAGCAACTTTCGATAATCTCTGGCCGCGTGAATTGCAGGAAAAGGTCCTGGCTAACTGGGCGGGCTACGGATTTAAAAAATAATCGGCTGCGGTGCTTTAAGTTCGGCCCTGTCAGCCAGCTCTCTGAACGGTATGTTCTTCGTCCTGCATCCACTCCTGGAAGCGACTCTCGAGAATGCGCCATTGCCCGCCGACTTTAAAAGCCGGAATCTGATGCTGCTGGATCATCCTGTGCAGGGTTCGTTTAGATATCTTGAGGATCGTCGCGACCTCGGAGAGCGTGAGTAGGCTGATGCGTTGTCCATTCGCGTCCATTTATGTTCTCCTTATCGGAGAGTAGTTCAGCAACCGCTATGCCAAAAGCATCAGACCTGCTAAGCAGCGGTTAATTAAGGATTCTAGCCGCCGAACATACCCGAAGTTGAACAAAAAATGAAACTCGGGCCGGCAAAGTGACAGATTTGCGGATGGCAAAACTCGTCAGTTCAACGAAACAACGCCAGGCTTGCAAAAAGCCCCGCGCCGGGACCGGCCGTGGCAGCCCTGGCTTTTTCCGGCGCAAGCTATGCGCGGGTTACTGCGGCTCGGCTGGCGAGCGGGATCTTATAACAAGACAGACGGTTTTAAACGCAATCGAAGAAAGCGAGAACAAGCTATGCGAATCATGGCGCTCAGTCACACATTCGTTCGGGAAAGCAACGATGAAGCGGATCAACAACGGCTCCAGCGATTGCACGAGTATGCTTCGCCGGGAACCCACATTGAGGTGCACTATCCAGAAGATCTCGGCGGCGGCGAAGTATTGCATCACCTGAGGAGAACCAAGACTCTTGCCGGCCTGCATCATATCCTGGAAACGCCCGCGCTCGTGAAAAAATGCATTGAGGCTGAACGCGACGGCTTCGATGCCGTAGTTCAGACCGATGCATTCGACCCCGGCGTCGAGGCCGCGCGCTTGGCCGTACGCATTCCTGTCGTCGGTTCACTGCGCGCTTCCTGTCATTTTGCTGCTACGCTCTGTGAGCGCTTTGCGCTGACGGTTCCGTTAGAGAGCTATGTGCCGTACGTTTGGCGTCTTGTGGAAAGCTACCGCATGGCGCACTTTGTCACCGGCATCAAGGTCATTGGTATGTATGAAGTCGGCGATCTCAGCAAGTATCATGACGTGCTATTGGAAAGAACCGTCGCGCTCGCCCGCGAACTCGTGGCGAGCGGGGCGCAGGCTCTTGTGCCGCTGGCGGCGCGCCTGATCCCAGCCGCAGTTTCGCCCGAAGAAGTTGAGCGCGAGGTCCGCATACCCGTCATCAACACCCAGGCTGTTGCCATACGCTTCGCCGAGCTCATGGTAAGTAGTAAAACCGCCCACAGTCAGAAAGCCTACCCGTGGGCTCCAGGCTTGGGTGCCGAAGCGATCTCAAAACGCGCAACTCGCTAGCAGGAGTATTCCCGAGATCGCGTCCGAAGAGTAAGTCTCTCCGGTCGTGGTTCGACCGTTCGACTAAGCTCACGGAATGAAGGAGGGGGAGGCTTACTCCTCGGCGTTACGCTGTGTTGGAGTTTTCCGAGGTGCCATGAATAACCCGGGGCTGGTAGGCTGCAAATCGAAACGGTTTGCAACACCCCATCATTAAAAAAGGCTGAAGATACACTTTGTGGCTGAGCTAGAGACTATTGAGGTCGTGGCCGGTCTGCTATTTGAGGATGGCCGTTTACTTGCCGCGCAGCGCCGAGCGGACGGCGCGTTCCCCCTACAGTGGGAATTCCCAGGCGGGAAAATTGAGCCGCTTGAGACCCCCGAAATGGCGCTTGTCAGGGAACTGGGCGAAGAACTGGGAATCGATTGTGAATGGGTGAAGGAGGTCTTCACGCACACGCACCGTTACGACGATTTTTTCGTGGTGAAACTAAGGTTTTTTCGGGTGCCCAGCTACCGCGGCAAGATAGTCAATCGAGTCTTTGAACAGATCCGCTGGATCTCAAAAGAGCAACTCGCCGAACTCGATTTTCTTGACGGCGATCGGCCGGTCATCGAATGGTTGATAAGCGATAGCGCGAGTGCCTTATGGCATACTGGGAAAATTTGCCGCCATTCCGGTTTGCCGGTTCGCTAAAGTCGTTGCCCCACGAGTCGATCAGCTTCATTGACAGACTCGACTTTGGCAGTTATTCTACCCCGACCTCAAGCCGCTGATCCCATGAAACGTTTTTACCTTTTATTTAGCAGCCCGTGGTGGAAGTCTGGCTGCATTCGACGGGCGCTCGATCCCCGTTGGCTGCGTTGCTCCTCGCGCAAATATTCCCGATATTCTCGGTCGTCGCGCCTTGCCATCAGGACGCCCCGGCCGTCTCGGTGCGACGCCACACTTTCACCACGGGCTGCTGGATCTCTACTGGTCGGTTTGCTCCTCCTTCCGGCTGTGGCTTTTGCCGACGTCTATGTTTTTCACGATAAGGACGGTGTGTTGAATTTTACTAATGTTCCGACGCATGGCGGCTACCGTCGTATGATCCGCGATGGGGCACCGGCGCCCGCAGCCGTTGCCACTTCCGGCGATTACGATGACGCCATACGATTAGCGTCGGGTCGCCACAGTATCGATGCTGATTTGGTGCGCGCGGTAATCAAAGCCGAGTCCGACTTCAATTCAAATGCGCGCTCTCGTAAAGGCGCCATGGGTCTGATGCAGCTAATGCCCGACACAGCGCGATTGCACAATGTTCTAAACGCCTTTGATCCGGTCGACAATATTGAGGGTGGCGTGCGCCATTTGCGCATGCTTTTAGAGCGCCATCAGGGCGATCTGCGCTTGTCTCTTGCCGCCTACAACGCCGGCAGTGGCGCAGTCGAGAAACATGGCGGCATTCCGCCGTTCACTGAGACTCGCGAATATGTCCGGCGGGTTTTACGTTTCTACGAAGCCTTTCGCGGCGGCAGGTCATAAGCTAACCAACTTCAAAAACGCGATCATCTCCTGGATTTGAAAGTGCCGCTCATGCGCCCTGGGGTATGGACGCTTCCCAATCTTCTAAGCTTTCTCCGAATATTAGTCATTCCCGTCATCGTCTATTTGCTGACCTTTCCTGATCGCAGCTCCGCTTTTTTGGCTGCTCTGCTTTTCATCCTTGCTTCGATCACCGACTATTTCGACGGCTATTTGGCGCGGCGCAATCGCAGCGTTTCCGATGTCGGCAAGATTCTCGATCCGCTGGCCGACAAGCTTCTGGTCGCGTCGGTGCTTATCATGCTGGGTGCCATGGACCGGGCCAATGAGCCCAGCGTGCCGGCATGGTTAGTCGTGGTCATTCTCGCGCGCGAGCTTGCTGTGACGATCTTGAGAGGCATTGCTCTAAGCGAGGGTATCGTCATGCAAGCGGAGAAGTTGGGCAAATACAAATTCATTCTTCAAACTTTTGCCTTGTCGAGCCTATTGCTTCACTACAACTACTGGGGCCTCGATTTCTTCGCGGCCGGTATGTATTTCCTTGCGCTATCTGCAGTCGTTGCCTGCTGGTCGGGTGTCAATTACCACGTGCGGTTTTTTCGCTTGCATTTCGCGCGTACGAATCACACTTAGGGACCCGTTATTTGACAAAGACATTTCCTTCATGTACCCGGTATAAGAATGCGGGTGTAGCTCAGTTGGCTAGAGCGTATGCTTGCCAAGCATAAGGTCGGGAGTTCGACCCTCCTCACCCGCTCCATTCTTAAGGCCTCGATTTATCGGGGCCTTTTCTTTTCCTGGCTGTTCATCTCGGGGAGTAGCGGGGTAGGGAGGGTGCACTCCGGTTGCACTTTTTTGGATCTGTTCTTCGACAAAATCACGTCCGGAGCCGGCCTCTTCTATGTACCTCGCGTAGTCGTTTTCCAACGTCTTGATGCTGTCGCCGGTCTGGCTGGAGATGAATCCAGACCTTGCACCGATCGAGTAAAGGAAGCTCACATAGGTGTGACGCGTGTTGTAGAACGGTTGGGCGCAGACTTTCTTGGCTCTTAGGATCGGGAGCCACTCGAATAGACACCGACGGCACGCCAAAACTACGGATATTTGGGAAAAAGTAAATAGAAAATAACGTGCCGCGGCGGTTTGACTCCGAATCTGCTTCCGGATTATACGTTGCGCCATGGCGGTATTGGATTCGCAAAGAAAGACTGACGATGCAACTCTAGAAAGGGTTTCTTCATTAGCGGCGCCGCGAAGATGGTCCACCTCTTCAGCCCGGAGTCTTATCCTGCCGGCGCGGTATATCCTCACAATTTTCTTAAACGACATTTAACGTTCAAGAATGAATTGCACTCATGAAAGCGCATGAAATGAAAAGTGTCACAGTCAATGAGGTCATGGCGACGCCAAAGCTATGCGAACAGGAAATTGTCTCCTTTGCGCAGGGCGCGTATTATTTCGCTAGCGGCGTCTGGCCGCTCGTGAGTATGCGCAGTTTCGAGAGCGTCACCGGCCCAAAAACCGACAAGTGGCTCGTCAAAACCGTCGGCATTTTGGTGGGTGTCATCGGGGCGACGCTCATGGTCGCCGGGAGTCGCAAAGCAGTGGGTCCTGAGGCGCGAGTGCTGGCCGCGGGAAGCGCGGCTGGTCTGGCAGCGGTCGACGTCGTTTATGTCGCCCACGGCCGCATTTCGCCGATCTATTTGCTGGACGCTGCGGCTGAGTTCGGCCTTCTTTGGCTATGGGGATCGAGCGCGCGCCGAAGTAAAAGACGGCCGCCGTCCCTTGAGGATTCAGGCGACCCCGGCGGCCAAGAATGAAAGTGCCGAATCAAGGGGTTAAATGATACTCATAGCCGGGGTTTCTACCGCCCCAGGTACGCGCAGCCGCAAGGGCGAACACAGGCTGGGTTGTGCTGAGTTTTGCGATGACTGACCTCAGGATACGGGATTTTTCAAAAGTCTAAAATTGGACAGTAATGGCAAGCTACTTTGTGTGACGGTGCAAACATGCAAGTTGATAATCAAAGCCCGCGGTTCCACTCCGAGGGCAAACCAATCGTCGGAATGCTTTCACCTTCTGCTACAGAGTCGGCTATGTCCAGCGAGCGCCATTTGTGGGCGGCAGTCTTGGGTCTGGCGTTTGACGACTTGAGGGATAAGAGAACAGGCACCGTGTGTCGCGACACCACCCGACTTTGGTTCGCGTCGAATATCTGCGAACCGGGCTCGTTTCTATGGATTTGCGATTATCTGGAACTTGATGCGGAATCGATTCGGCGTGTGGCGCCGCAGAGCGCTATTGCTCAAATGCCAGAGGTCGCGTGAACCACAAGGCGCTTCATCGCATGAAAGAAATTAAGCGGTCATTGTTGGGGCTTGTCACGTTGCTGGTGGTGCTCGCCGGGATAACCCTTGCTCGTGCTCAAGACTTTGTCCGCGTCAAACGCCCTATCGATGGCGATACGATCATGCTGAAGTCGGGTGAACGGGTAAATCTGATTGGCGTCGATACACTTGGAACGAAAGATCCAAGAAAACCGGTCGAGCGCTTCGGCAAAGAAACAGCGGCATTCAGGCAGGGCATGGCCGCCGGCAAACGCGACGAGCCCGGAGTCGCGCATCAGCTTGTGCCAACCGTTCAGAGTGCGCCTTGAGGCTCGCTCAGCCGGGCGTGGCAACGCGGACGGCAGAGGATTTTTGGAGATTTGGATTCAATCTTTCGCGACCCGATGCCGATAAGGAACATTTCGTTCTGCTCGCGCTCAACAACAAAAATCACGTGAACGATGACGCACCTAGAACTGCTCATTCAGAACGTTTAAGGAGGGATTATCTATGACTCAACAAGACCGAGACCGTTTTGTAACGGAATTGAAGCAAACGGCTGCCGAGCGAAAAATTCCTATCGACCGCCTGAGCTGCCGGGATCTTCCAGACAAAGATGGATTCGAGTTGATTATTGAGGCAGGGGGTAAAAAACAGGTTTTCACGATTGACGTCGCAGCAATCAAGGACCCGCAAGGAGAAATTGATCTGCTCATAAATCAGATTAGTGATAACGAGTAAATACTGGCATTGATGCGCCTGACGCGGCATTTTTGATCCCGATTTCACCCGTGAGTGTCTTTTTTGTGCATTGCCTTTCACGCGACCGGATCAACCCATGTCTTCGCCTGTTCCAAGGCGACAAAGTTGCACGACCGATTGCGGTTGTGGAAGATGCGCTTCAGCGCTGTCGTACTGAAGACGTGCGCTACACGACGAAAGTCCTGGCGGCGCTCACTTTCTTAGAGCTCGACGCGGTCGTCCGGTAAGGGTATTCTCTTCAGGTGTTTCTTTCTCGCCACTTTTTAGTAAGAACCATCCGCCGATGAGCATAACAGCTCCCCAGACGAGAAAGCCGATGTCCCAATAAATCCACTGCTCTCGGGGAATAGTTTCATTAACGTGGTGGATACCAAGAAGGTGATGGTCGATGATACCTTCAACCAGATTGAAAATCCCAAATCCCATCAAGATAGAACCCACGAGCATTTTTCCCGACCACCGGACGTGAGTTTGATGCGCTCTTTTCCACAAAATGATGAGACCGAGCAGAACAAAAATGTAAGTGCTCGCGTGGAAAATGCCGTCCCACAGAGTATTTATTTCGAGATTTCTAACATCACTTGGCGGGTATCCAGCGCTTGTGAGCATGTGATGCCACTGTAAAAGCTGGTGGAGAACAATGCCGTCGAAGAATCCGCCCAATCCTAATCCCAATAGTATTCCAGCGGATACGGGAAAGTTGCGCTCTTCCATCTTTGGTGTAACTCTCCACTCCGTCAAACGTTAACACTCGGATATGAGCATTTCTAGCAGGGTCGATCGACGAAACTGGCTTGCCAGACCTCGTCGTGCAATTCGTATCCGGCAAACGGCGAGCTGCCAGTCCTACGCCGGACGGCTTGTTAGAGGGTTATCCACAAGTGAATAACTAAAGACAGAGGGGGCGGGTGGCTAATCGCCGGAACTTTGTCCAAGCCCGGTTTAGTGAAGGTCTAGCGGAGTAGTGATTTCCGAACCGCCGATGATGCAGGTAAGAAGACCGTAAAAGCGCTGGAAATGTGCGGCGAGCTGCAAGCAGAACTCCTCATTGTCGAAGCGTAAGGATCCGATGTATTTCGCGCCCTCATGTTCGATCACTAGAAATATCCAGTCGGGCTCTGCTCGCTGATATCGTACCTCTTTTAAAACGCCAATCTCGCCTTGCAGGCGTCTCCAGCTATTTGTCTTAATATCCGTCAAGCCTACCCATACTGGAGGCCAGTTGCGAGAACCGCGAAAAACCATCTGCGGATGATTCCGTAGCGACATTGGGGCAGTAGCTCCTAAAGGGCATCAAGCGTTAGGCTGCCAATAGAATTCATGGACATATCGAGACACCGCTTCAGGTTTGTAGCGATTTCTTCGCCGGCTTGAGGGTCGTCGAACAAAATGCAACTCAAGTACTGCGATCCGTCCTGGGCCATTATTAAAAGAATGTGGCTGGGGCGACGAGGGTAATAGTATACGTCTTTGAGTACTCCAACTTCGCCCACCAAGGTCTCTTGACTGGCAGGTTCGCCGTCTATTTTCATCCAGATCGGCGGCCAAGTTGGCCCATGGGCGAATGACATACGAGGATCTTCGCGTAATTGCATCGTCAGCTTCCCTCTAAGTGGACCATCGGCCGCGCCAAACTATAATTTACCTATACCGGCCACATTGAGTTGAATATAAGCTACTTGCGAACCGAGTTTCCGCCCGTTACTTTATTTCTGCACCTGGTATGACAACGAAGGAATTACACGCGCTACCGCGGTCGCAGGCCCGCTTTATCGAGCCCATGGAGTTGACGGAGGTTCAGGCGCTCCCACAGGGCCAAGAATGGGCCTATGAAGGGCAAGCCGTTTGATGCGCTCATCGTCGGCTCTTACGAGGGCAACAAGCTGAACTTCGTGGCGAAGGTCAGAAACGGTTTTGTCCCGCATGTGCGCCGTGAAGTCTTTCAGCGGCTTAAGGGACTTGAGACTGCCGAATGTCCGTTCGCGAATCTCCCCGCGAAGCGCCGTACCTGGTGAGCTTTGACAGCGGAAGAGATGAAAAATTGCCAGTGGTTAAAGCCTGCGCGACTAGCTCAGATCGACTTCAGAGAATGGACGCCGGATCGCCATCTGAGACATTGCAGCTTTGCTGGATTGCGGGATGACAAGGAGGCGAGGGCGATTACACGTTGTTGAAGAACCCGCCAAACACCTGCAGCTCACGGGCTGACCAGTGCGCATCGCGCCAGTTGAGCCCGACGAGGTCGCTCACGATAAGCCGCCACAGTTGCAGCGTTTGTCGGCCAGGACAATCTTGACAGGTGGAGCAAGTGGAGGATATTTTCGATCCCAAGGAGCACACATGCGACTTCGCGACTTCATCTTGCGTGACATGGAAACCATTCTAACGCAATGGGAGGCCTTTGCTGCCACCCGGTTGCCGGCTGCAGCGCATATGACGCCGCTCGCTTTGCGCGACGACGCGCGACAGATTCTGGAGGCTGTGGCCAGGGATTTGTCGACTCCGCAGACCAAGGAAGCTCAAGCCGAAAAATCAATGGGACGAGCGCCTACACTGTTTGATGCGCCACAGACCGCAGCACAAACACATGCCATTCTGCGGGCGCGAAGCGGCTTTGACATCAACCAACTGGCCTCCGAGTATCGCGCGCTGCGTGCGAGCGTTCTTCGCCTCTGGATGGAAGCGTGTCAGCCCGAAGCCCCCGGGATGGAGGACATGATCCGCTTCAATGAGGCCATCGACCAAGCGCTTGCCGAATCCATCGGTTTTTACAGTGCGCAAGTCGACCAATCGCGCAACTTGTTACTTGGAATGATTGGGCACGACATGCGCAGTCCGCTACAGACCATCCAGACGACAGCCAGGTACCTGGCAGCGCTGAACGCCGGCGAAAAGGTATCGGGAGCGGCGTCCTGTCTGATCCTCAGCGGTGCTCGTATGAAGGCGCTTCTCGACGACTTGGTTGATTTCAATCGAACCCGCCTGGGTTTGGGTATCGCTATCGCTCCGACCAATGTAGACCTGGCGACTCTGTTTGCTGAGGAATTGGAACAGGTACGTGCAGCACATCCAGACCGCCGGCTAGAGTTCGTGGCGGTAGGCGACACTCAAGGTCTCTGGGACGGCTTGCGCCTGCAGCAGTTGCTTGCCAACCTGGTTTTGAATGCGATCAAGTACGGAGCGCCAGACGCACCGGTTCGTGTGGCGATTACTGGCGAGGAAACCGACGTTCACTTGAAGGTCAGGAATGCCGGCTCCCCTTTAGAGCCATCGACTCTGGACCGGATCTTTGACCCGCTGAGCCGCGGCCTTGAGCATGAGGACAAATACGACCCCGACGCCGGTCTTGGGCTCGGACTGTATATCGCCCGCGAAGTCGCGAAGGCTCATGGCGGCGAGATCGAAGCACGTTCCGACGAGACCGAAACGGTATTCACTGTTCGCCTGCCTCGCCGGCGAAGGGAGGACATAGAAACCATTGCCGGCGAGGTCCCGTAATAGGGCGCAACGATTCGGGACGCTGGTTTTACCGCGCGCCGGCCATAATTGGGCTTCTGTGTTTCTACCTCACCTGTTTTGGTTGGCCAGCGCAGCGACCCGCTCACTTGAGTTCCCTTTCCCGTGAATACGTCGGCAAATGATCGCCAAGTACGATCCACGAGAGCCGGCTCTCGATCCAGGTATGATCTTCAGGTTTTAACTGTTCCGGATCATCCATGCTTCCTAACGTCACGTCGATCGAATCCGGCAGATCAAGACGCTGGTATGTCAGCGCGGTGCCGCAGCGGCCGCAGAAAGTGCGAATGACATTCTTAGACGACGCATAGGATGCCGGTTGGCCGTGCGTGAGAGTGAATTTGTCCGAGTCGAATCCGGCCCACGTCACAAACGGCGCGCCGCTGGCGCGCCGGCAGGTGCGGCAGTGGCAATGCGTGATGCCGTACGCAGTTCCCGATGCCTGGTAGCGAAGCGCGCCGCAAACGCAGCCTCCCTCTATCACTTTTGTTGCTTGCATCGCATTGGCCCCTCAGCTCTTGAGGCGATATCCGGTTTTGAAAATCCATGCCACCGCCGCCAGGCAGATGAAAAAAAATCCCAAGGTCATCGCCAGGCTTACGCCGACGCTCACGTCCGAAGACCCGTAAAAACTCCAGCGAAAGCCGCTGATCAAATAAACCACCGGGTTGAACAATGTGACCGTGCGCCACGCCGGCGCCAGCATGTCGATGGAATAGAAGGCGCCGCCGAGAAAGGTCAGCGGCGTGACGATCAACATGGGGATGAACTGCAACTGTTCAAAGCCTTTCGCCCACAGACCGATGATGAAGCCGAACAGGCTGAAGGTCGCCGCCGTCAGTACCAGAAAGGCGATCATCCAGCCCGGATGCAAAATCTTTATCGGCACGAACAGCGAGGCCGTGGCCAGGATGATCAGGCCGAGGACGATCGACTTGGTGGCGGCAGCGCCGACGTAAGCGATCACGATTTCCAGATAGGAGATCGGCGCGGACAAGAGCTCATATATCGTACCGGTGAACTTCGGGAAATAGATGCCGAAGGAAGCGTTGGCGATGCTCTCGGTGAACAGCGATAGCATGATCAATCCCGGCACGATAAAAGCGCCATAGGCGACGCCGTTCACCTCGGTCATGCGCGAGCCGATGGCGGCGCCGAAGACCACGAAATAAAGCGAGGTGGAGATTACCGGCGCCACCAAGCTCTGCCACACCGTGCGAACTGCCCGCGCGATCTCGAACTTGTAGATCGCCCAGACGCCGTGGCGGTTAAATGCGGAAGGGTTTGCTGTGCTCATTTGCGCTCGCTCACCAAACTGACGAAGATATCCTCGAGGGAGCTCTGGCGAGTGTTGAGGTCCTTGAATTCGATGCCGAGTTCATTCAAGCGTCTGAGCAAGGTCGGAATACCGCGGCGCTGCTCGTGGCCGTCAAAAATGTATTCCAGCTCCGAGCCGTCGGCCTTGAGCGCCAAACGCCAGCCGCTCAGCTCCGCGGGGATGGCCGCTAGCGGCTCGAGAAGATTAAAGGTCAACTGCTTCTTGCCGAGCTTTTTCATCAGCTGGATTTTCTCCTCGACAACGATTAGCTGGCCCTTGTGGATCACACCGATCCGGTCGGCCATTTCCTCGGCCTCGTCGATATAGTGGGTAGTCAGGATGATCGTCACACCGCTGTCCTGCAGGCGCCGCACCAGCAGCCACATGTCGCGGCGCAATTCAACGTCCACGCCCGCCGTCGGCTCATCGAGAAAGAGAATCTCAGGCTCGTGCGCCAGCGCCTTGGCGATCATCACGCGCCGCTTCATGCCGCCCGATAAAGTCATGATCCTGGATCTTGCGCTTCTCCCACAAAGACAGGTCACGCAGCACTTTCTCGATGTAAGCCGGGTTCGGCGCGCGCCCGAACAGGCCGCGGCTGAAGCTCACCGTCGCCGCACACCGACTCGAAGGCGTCGGTGCGTCAGCTCCTGCGGCACCAGACCGATCTTCGAGCGCGCCCGGCGCGAATCGCTGCACGATGTCGTGGCCGTCAACGGTCACCACCCCCGTGCTCGGCGTGACGATGCCGCAAACGATGTTAATCAGGGTGGTCTTGCCGGCGCCGTTGGGGCCGAGCAGAGCCAAGATCTCGCCTTTAATGATTTCGAGATCGATGGTCTTCAGCGCCTCTAGGCCTGACGCATAGGTCTTGGTCAGTTTTGAAATGGAGATAATCGGCGGCATCGGCGGCCCAGTTACGCAACGCGAGGAACACGCGCGCGCCTGCTTGTGTCTTACTCGTGCTTCGAGTTCAGCGTACCTTGGCCACATGCGAAACAAAGCCGCCCGCGGCCGCGATCGCCAGGCAATTTCTATCGGCTGGATTTAGACTCGGCAAGCGCCGTGACGTCGTCAAACAATTGCCAAATGGTGGTAATCAGCCAGTTACAGCCAGGCGTTTTGAAAACTTACTTAAAAGCGTCTGCTGAATATGGGCAGCCGCTAAATAAACGCTTCGCTGCGGCGCGTGATACCGAGTTTCCGGATGCGCGACTGCAAGGTTGTTCGCTTCATGCCGAGTCGAGCGGCGGCGCCTGCCGGGCCGCCTATTACCCAGGCGGTCTCTCTGAGGGCGCGCATAATATGCTCTCGTTCGGCGTGCTCCAGGGTTACAGGAGCGATGGACATGGCGCCCGCCACCGGCTGGGCCCGTTGTCTGAGTTCGGACAGCGGCAGTTGCAGCTCTTGGCCGCGAGATAGGATCACCGCGCGTTCAACAAAATTTTCCAGCTCGCGCACATTACCGGGCCAGCGGTATTCGGTCAGAGCAGTCATCGCCTTGACCGGGATCGTGTCGATCGGCTTTTTCATGCGCCGCGCATATTTCTGCGCGAAGTAACGAACCAGCAGAGGAATATCATCGCGGCGCTCGCGTAGCGGCGGAATTCTCACGGGAAAGACGTTGAGACGATAATAGAGATCGGAGCGAAATTGACCGGTCGCCACCCTCTCGGCCAGATCGACGTTGGTCGCGGCAACCAGGCGCACGTCCACGCGGGTAGTGCGCGCACTTCCCAGGCGCTCGAATTCCTGCTCCTGGAGAACCCGCAGAAGTTTGGGCTGAAGCTCGAGCGGTATATCGCCCACCTCGTCGAGAAACAGGGTTCCCCGGTGTGCCAGCTCGAAGCGGCCGATGCGTTGCGCAATGGCGCCGGTGAAAGCGCCTCGTTCGTGGCCGAACAGCTCGCTCTCGAGCAGTCCAGTTGGGATCGCGGCGCAATTGATTTTCACCAGGGTACGCTCGCGGCGCGCGCTCAAGTTGTGAATCGCGCGCGCGATCAGTTCCTTTCCCGTGCCGGTTTCTCCCAAAACGAGAATCGTCGAGTCGGTCGGAGCGACGGTCGTCAATTGTTGCAGAATATCTTTCAAAACTCGGCTGTCGCCGATGATCTCCTCAAAATTATGCTCGGTGCGAATCTCGTCTTGCAGATAAAGTTTTTCCTCCCGGAGCTTGTTGGCGCGGTCCACGACCTTGCGATAGGCAAGGGCATTTTCAACGCCGATCGCTATTTGATTCGCGACGTGCTGCAGCAACTCTGCATCCTTTTGTGGGAAGGTTTCCTCGTGCAAACTCGCTACCACTAGCGTGCCGAGCGGCCTGTCATGGGCGATCAGCGGCAGGCATAGCGCGGACTTTAGCCCCTCGGCCAATATCCGCCGGGCGACGTCGGAGCCGAATTGCTCAATGTCGCGGCTGGTTATAAAGACAGGTTGGCGGGTCATCAGGGCTCGGCCCGTGGGCGTACCTGCCACTGGTACAGAGACGCCTTCGGTGAGCATGCCTTTGCTCACCGGAAAATCTAGAGCATGGATGTTCAAGCTTTGGTTCTCGGCGTCATACAGAGAGATGCTGGCATATTCGTGGGGCACCAACGGCCGCAGAGAAGCGGACACGGCATTGATCAGCTCGCGTAAATCCAAAGCCGAGACCACGGTATTGTTGACATCCAGCAGGAGCCGCAAGCGATCGTGCTCTTCCTTGAGTTCTTGCTGGGCGGATTGCGCCCGCTCGAAGTTGAGCGTGTTCTCAACGGCGATGGCAACCTGGGAGGCGACTTCGCTGAGTAGCTGCACGTCCTCGGGCCCGAAGGCATTTTCCTGCAGGCTGGCGACGTTCAAAGCGCCAAAGCTGCGGGTGTGCGAAATCAGCGGTAGGCAACACACCGATTCAATTTTCTTCTGCACTAACAAGTGGCAGATCTCACCCGAAAACTTCTCGATCTCCTCGCGCTTCAGCACCACGGGTTTGCGCGACGAATACGCCAAGCCTGTGGGGCTGCCCTCGACCGGCATTGACAGACATTCCTGATGGAGGTCGCTATCAACCGGAAAATCTAAGGCGTGGACCTGTAAACGCTCGGTCTTAGCATCATAAAGAGCAAGGCTCGCATACTCATGCGGCACCAGCCGGCGCAAGGATGCCGACACGGCTTTGAGCAGCTCGCTCAAATTGAGGGTCGCGACCAGGGCGTTGTTTACTTCGAGCAACAGACTCAAGTGATCGCGTTCTCCCTTGAGTTGCTTCTGAGCCGAATGGGCTTGCTCGAAGTTCAGGGCGTTGTCTACCGCCACCGCCACCTGTTTGGCCACTTGCTGCATAAACTTTAGTTCTGCTTCTTGATAAATTCTCTTTTGCAGGCTGCCGAAAACCATAGCTCCCAGACGGCGCTGTGCCGTCGTCAGAGGCACGCCGCAGTAGGATCGCACGCCATTCTCGCGCAACAACGGTGTCGATTTAGGGAAACGGCTTTCGAGCGCAAGGTCCTCGATGATCAAAGGCTGTTGGCTTTTCCACACCCAGCCTGATGAAGATTCATCGATAGGCCATTCCAAGCCCGGCCTGATAGTGCTAGGTTGCGGCGCTGCCAGGACGTGCAGTCGCATGACATCGCGAGCGGGATCATGCAAGAGCAGATTGAGATAATCAAAGGGAACAACGCGCGGCAGTTTCTGGGCGAGGTCATGAAATAGCTCGCTCAGATCCCTGTGCACGGCGATGGCCTCAGAAATCTCGAGCAGCGCATGGCACTGCCTGTATTTAAGATCCACCGCTTGCGGCGAAAGGGTCGTCTGCTCCACGGCGTCAAGCATATCTAGCGATCCGCCCAGGTTCAAGATAGAGATTCTTGTTTAACGAAGTATGAATGGCGGCTGGCGGACACATGGGTTGCTGGTCCTCGGTGGACTGGCAAACCCAGTTAGCAGTCCGTGGTAAAAGTCTGACTGCATTCGACGGGCGATGCGGCCCCGTTGGCTGCGTTGCTCCTCCCCTCGAATATTCTCCGATATTCTCAGGTCGTCGCGCCTTGCCATCAGGCGCCTCACCCGTCTCGGTGCGACGCCACACTTTCACCACGGGCTGCTAGCCCGGCATGACTCAAGAACTCAAATAAGTTTCACCACCGAGACCATGGGCGGTTTGTAGCTCGTTCGTTCGACTGGCTGTATGCCGCCGCTTGTTGCGCAGTTGACCTAGACGTTTCTGAAACCAGGTCTCCTTGGGCCAGGCCCAATTTTGCGCGCGCAAGCCTGTCGCCGGCATAGGCGCCGCTGTTCACTTTGCTTTGGATAAACATGAGCTCCCAAGAGTTCATCGCAAGTCCTCCTACGATGTTGCTCGAGCTTACTCGAACAGCCATTTCGTGTACCGTCAGCCAACCCCTGAACCGTTATGATGGGCTAGTTGCTGCTCTTGCCAACGCCTCAACCCTGCGCGCAGGTAATCGGGGTCAATGGCCAAGAGCTCGCAGACGTTTCGAAAGGAAAATATCCAGTTGCTGTCCTCTGCGACAAACCATTCTTGAGCATCCTCGAAAAGCTTCTTTGCTTTGCCGCCCTCAGCCGAAACATTATCCTGAAAGCAGTTGACAGCATCCTCGAGAATTGCCACGGTGAGCCTCCTTTCCGGCTCGATCAGTGTCTTTCTCCGGAAATTGCCGAAAAACTGCGCCGGCGCGAGAATATCCGGTTCAAACAGCGCGGCGGTTTTTTCCGCTGCGTCAAGATGGTGCCAGCCTGGCGCGCCGCTCGAAGCGTCGGCATTGGCTGCGCTTTTGGCATATGACTTTGAAGCGCCCCTGGATTTTTTATGGAGACGACTGGATCGGTTGAGTTTAAGCGTGGCAGTTTTCATAGGTCGCTCTCAAACGATTTTTTCGCTGCTGTTTCGCTGATGATTTGCTGGACAATGCAATTCGTCATGCATCCTGAAGCCGTTAACTCGGCGCCGCTTTCATGAAGCCTGCCAAGCAGCCGCTTGCCCTCGTCGTCAATAAAAGTGACAGCACCTAATGAAACCTTAAGCGCATAACCGGCGGGGATCTCGAGCCAACATCGTTCCAACTCAGAAACCCATGGCCCGGCGAGTCGTCCTTCAAGCTCGAAGGTTGCATGCGAATTGTCGGTTTTGGTGGTGATCTTCAACATGAGTCGAGACCCTGTTTCAGATGGAGTTTCCAGTTGCGACGAGCACAAAGGTTCCTTCGAGATCGACCCCGCTTTGCACCAGGCTCTGATCCAGAGCCAGCCGTTCGATGCCAAACCGATCGAACCAGCTGACCGCCAGGAGACCACCCCTCCGATTGTATAGCTCCAGGTAATCGGCTGCCCTTGCGGTTGTCTGATCGTCATAGGCGACGAACTCGCCCAACAACTCTCCGCCAACTGTTATCGGAATACGCGCCACCAGTGCCAGGCGATCCTTCGCCGGCAAGTTGACTGAATAGTAGGACTCATGGAGCGAGTTTGCGGCGCCTGTTCGCGTCGGCTCAGCTGGCGAATCTACGAGGGCGGAGAGCTGAGCGATTAGACTGATAGCGATTAAAAAGGTGGTCGTTTTGAGCCTCACCGGATGCCTCCATCGGGTCTCAGTTCCATGTCACTTGCCTGTGCAGCAACTCTTCTTGTCCGTGCTCGCCCAGTTCGATCACCGGATCACACCAACAGATCGCGGACTCCAAATGCTTCAAGCCAACAGGCATCTGCACCGAAGTTCCGCCGGGGTAGAATCGTGATGACTTGAAGAACAGCACGGCGTCATCTCTATTCATCGCTTGACCTCTCAATCTCACGCTTTGGCAAAAATTTTTGCCAACGTCTTGACGCACCGCATAGCCACTCGGTCGCCGCCGAGAGCATCCCCTGCTCGATACCTTGGATAGCCATGCGCGACCAACTCCCGCCGCCGAACAGGAGCAACGCCGGCGCGACCAAATTTTCGATTTTCGTTGCGTCCATGGCCACCTCGATTACGATGTGATGGCAACCATTGTGCCAAAACGTGAGGGCGCGCAGCACGCTGGATATTTCTAGAATTAATGAAGGTTTATCATCGCTCGATGAGGAGCGGGCGGCTGACGGTGACGAAGGCGCGCGTGCCGAATTGTCGGCACGCCGCCGAAATGACGGCTCCACTGGTTGGGGCGAGAAGAATTAGCTGCGCAACCGAAAGGACTTTGAAGGGAAAAACAGTTGCGGAATCAGTCAGTCAAATACAAGGCTCAGCCAACAGAAGCTCCGCTTCTCGATCGCGCCGCCGGATAGGCTCGGCAAGTTTTGCTTAACACTGCCGCTCGGCTCTTAATTTACCGGCAACGGCTTAGCCAACGAGATAATCAGGACCCGGCTCTTTTTTCCCTTACCGACGTTGTTGCCTTGCTCGTCGTGCTTGCTTTCTTCGCTGTCAAAGTCATTGTCGTTGGCAATCGCCAGGGTGTTACGGTCGAGCAGCGCGACCCCTTCGATCTTCTCCGGTGTTTCTTTAAACTGGCTCAAGTCCAGCAGCAGGGACTTTGGCAACACCGTTATGTCCGCGGCTGCCGGATCCGCCAGCACTTCGAGGCCGGGCGTCGTTTTCGGGTCGTTCCATTTTGACTTGAGGATATTGGTGGCCTTGCTCATATCGACCGTGTAAAGCTTTGCTACCAGATCCGTGCGCTCGAGCACGAGTAAGGTCGTTGGATTGAGATAAACAACGGCTGATAATTTCATTTCGTCAGGCTTCGTCTTGGGATTAGGATCGAACTCCTGGGCGACCTCAAAGCGGTAAGCGTACTCAGCGGTGACTTTTTCGCTTTGAATGTCAAAGACCAGCAAGCGCGTATTGCGTGAAGAATCTCCGGTCGCCTTATCTGGATTTAACAGCGGGCTCTGTAGCACCAGGTAGAGCGTTTTCTCATCGTCGCTCAACCCCAAACCTTCGAAACCGCGATTGATTTTCCGCTTGCCGTAAGATCGCCGGCAAGGTCGCGGCAATGGGATAATCTGTGCCGCTCAATTTGATACCTTCGGGAACGTAGCGCTTTAGCACCTTGCCCGACTTATCAATATGCAAGAGCGATGGTCCGTATTCTTCCGATACCCAAAAATCTCCGTCCCTGGTGCGCACCAGTCCTTCGGTATCGATGCCGTTTACGTTGAACGCTAATTCTTTTTGCGCCGAATATTCGTAAGCCGTCTCGTCAAAGTCTTTGATGTTGGGCATTCCCGTGACCGGCTTTCCCGATTGGCCGCGAATCGGCAGGGTCTCTAGGATGCGTACTTCGCTGCCCTCTAGTTTCACCTTGACGATTGCCGGGTTGAACTCGGGGATCCAGAACGTCCGGCGGTTGTTGCCGTCGACGTTGACCTGTCCATTAGGACCGCGATCGGTAATCATCCAGAATTCTCCGGGAGCATCGGTCGGCGCGCGCCAGAGATCACTGCCGAGCGAACCTAGTAGAATCTTGCGGTCATTACCGATGCTGCCGGGAAGGGCGCTGTTTTGAAATGTTTTTATCGGAATCTCGGGTAGCGTATAAGTCGCAACCAATTTGTTTTGCGCCCCAACCGGACAAGATAGGGCGAGCACGACCATAGGGATCGCATTGATAAAGCACTGTACAAGGATTTTTTTGAATCGATGAGATCGCATAGTTAAGCTCCTTTGTCGGCGAGAAATAGCGGCGCTCTATTAACGGCGCGTTAAGCCGGTATTAACTTAACGTAAAGAAGCCAGAGGAATTTTTGCCGCAAAGCTTGTCCTGAGCGATTGCGACAGGAACTTGAATCCTCAAAGATCGCAAAAATTGTAAACAGCACAGCGCGGCTGACACAAAATTGATTTTACTTTAACCGAAAGTTAACCGGATGAGAGCGGCGGAAAGTTGTAATCAATTCCAAGCACCATTAGCCTTTAATTATGAAAGCGTATCAGACAACTCAATTGGAAGAGTTACTGCTCCGGGCGATTGAAGGTCAAAGAGCGGAGATTTCCGCCGAAGAACGCGCGGCGCGCTGGCTCGCTCTCAGAGAACACCTCGACCATCTCGACTATGACCGGCGCTGTGGCTTGATGCCACAGAGCTATCTCTCGCTTAAGTAGCCTTAAGATTTCCATTCCAGTTCATTGCTCCCGGCAGTCATCGAGCGCCTTTTGCGCAGCGGCAAGCTGCCCGCGTCCGGCGGCTTTGGCACCATGGGTGGGCGCAGTCAGGGGTTGCGATGACCGCACACCATGCAGCTCGCAATGTCGTTGATGCAAGCCGCCGCTTTGATCAACGGGATGAGCGCTCCACAACACTGACAGCGCGGCAGTGGTATCTTGCCGGCGCTGGGAAGTAACAGCGGTGTTATACGCCCGTTTAGTGGAATCGTCTCTTTCTCCGCGATATTTTGATCCTGCATATAGCCTCCGTTTAGCTCACCCAAAAATGTAACTTGATTCAAGCATACGGCGGACTAGATCCGGTCGTGACGCAGGTGAAAAGAAATCTCGGCGCCGGTGACCATACTTTTGCCGAAAATCACAAAGATGATTGCCCACAGTACTTGCAGCGAGATGACGAGCGTTGGTTGCCAGAAAGATTCCAGCCCGGCGGCGAGATCGGGAGTTATGGCAGCGGAAGCGGGCTCGAAGTAGACCAGCGCGCTGGCGAAAAAGATCGACAGCAGACCCATGACTTGATAGGCGGAAATCTTTCCAGCGTCGCGTAGTCTGCGCGCAAGGTCTCGGAAACGCGCGCCATCCCTGGGTAACGGCCATGGTCGAAACCAAGGCTGCGGCAAAATTTCCGCGTAAAAAAAGCGCCGTGGTCGCTAAACCGGTAACGATATACAGAATGCAGGTGAGCGCCTGTACCGGCACGACTTCTTCGCCTTCCATGTCGCTGGCATAAGCGATTTTCTTCATCTGGCCGCGAAAAACTAAGTGGCGCTTGCAAAAAATCCGGCGCAGCCGGGCGCGGAGTCGCGCAAGGAGACGCCGTAGCAGCAGCCGAAACTGATACAGGCCAGGCGTCCCAGGCCTTCGCCAAAAGCGTAGGCGATCATCAACGCCGCCATTGCCGCAATGAGCGGCACCGTCTTTATTTCCACCCTTATTAAAGCCGCGTTCACTATATGAATGATGGCGGGCGTGATCAGGATGCCGACGAAGAAAGCGCCGGCAATAGTAAAAGTGCATTGTTTCCCCTCGACCAGCCGCGCTACCCATCTCGCCGCCGGTAAACAGACCAGCAACATGGCGATGATCAGTCCCACGGTCAGCTTGATGGTGACGCCGACGGCGCTAAAGAGAATAATCAGGAGCGCCACGCCGAATGCCACTGCATTGGCCGTGAGCAGGCCATAATAGGTAAAGTTTAGGCCGTGCCAGTGGCCGCTGGTGTCTTTCATGACCGGCACGGACGCGAGAAATTGCCATTTTTCTTCGGGTAACCGTTTGAAAGCCCAGTAAACCATGCCCGCCATGAGCAGGCTCAATGACAGAATAAAAATTTCTTCAAGCGCCATATTAATCCTCCTTCGGTTTGTGGCTTGCGCCTGCCTATTGTGGAACGAACCTTAACATCGGTCTCGACGAGCGGCCTGCCAAAGCCAAGGGAGTAACGGCTTTCGACGTCGGACCGGCATAAATTGCGGAGCAGGTCGCCGGCAAATGCGACGTTTTTCTTGAAAGACCAGAACCGTGGTGCTGCTGCCGGGGCGAAACAGACTCTTTGGAAAGCCGCGCCTGAGAAACATTCCGGGCTCGATATTCCGGGGATTATCGTACTGTTCTTCGCTGTAGCGCTGGGCGATATCGCCGATCATCAGAGCTACTACTTCAATCATCGCGACCATGCCCACGGCCGTGCCCCCGGCTACCTCGGTGTCGAAGATCGTTACCACCCGTTTGTTCTTTGAGTAGGGAGTCGCCAAGCTGAGCACGGCGCCGGGGCTTGCAGGAATTATAGCTGCCTTCGTGCGCATAAAAGTCGCGAACCATACCGGCTACAGGAGTGTGGTTGTAGTGATATTTCTCCGGCGTAAGCCGGCAAACGACGAAATCACCACCGCTGAAGGCGTCCAGCCATTGAGCCTTGTCCGCGCCGATCAGCTCGTTGTAATCGAAGAACTTGTCTTTGAGCACGAGGCTTGAGGTTTCCTTGAAGGAACCCAAAATCAGTCTGGCATCGGCCGGACTGACGATTGCCGATTCGTCATCACAGATGGGGCGGCACTTCCAATAACGGATGCGGCGCTCAAAGACCTTCCTCGCGCTGTCGATCTCATGAGGCTCGTCCAGGCATTCATTCAAATCGATCGCGCAATTTTTCAGGAAGCGCCGCATCCCGGAGACCTTGGCAGCGAAAGGAAAATCATAATTCACCCAACCCAAAAAGCCGGAAAACCATTGGCTTCCCAAAAGCTGGTAGACCATGGGCGCGCGCTCGCGCTTTTGGCAATAAAGGTAATTGACTATCCAGTCACCAAATGGCCTCTCATAGCGAACCTCTCCGGTCTCGCGTTCGACATACTGATGGGCGCTCAATTTCACATCCCCCTCCCTTTAACTACAGTTCTCATTCGTCGTGCTATTCTGAAAAACGCTGTTTCGTTGTAATTTAGATCATAGAATTTAGATGTTTAATGCGACGAACCTGTAAAGGGCGGGTTAACTTCTGGTGACGGTGCGGGGTGCGGAAGGTGCGGAACGCAGGTTCAGTGCAGGGATTGTGTCGGAATTAATCTCGCTAGAAAACTAGAGAATAGGGCTAATCGAAGGGCAACGGCTATCGTGCAGGGGACGATTGCGACCGTCCATTGCGATGCCGGAGATTTGAGATCGCCAGCAGCGCCATCGTTCAATGGGAACGGGCTGTGAGGACAAATACGGTCGGACTAATCAATCCGCGCGTTTTTGCCGGCAAGGTTGGCTGCGCCGCTAGTTTTATAGATCTCGTAGAGCTTCACTTGCGAGCGCACATGCGGGATGCCTTCGCCTCGAATCCGGACGTATGATCCGTCCGCTCGTAACGCCCAGGCTTTGACGGTATCGCTGAGTTGGTTCTCCAGGATTTCTTTGAGGCGGGCTTGATGCTGGGGATCGACAATTGGAAACGCCACTTCCACGCGCCGGTCGAAATTGCGCGTCATCCAGTCGGCAGAACTCAGCAAATAGATCGGCGCGCCGGCATTTTCAAAATAAAATATCCGCGCGTGTTCGAGGTAACGATCGATGATCGACACGACGCGAATGCTTTCCGATACAGCGGCGAGCCCGGGCCGTAAGCTGCACATACCGCGGACGATCAAGTCGATCTCTACCCCGGCTTGGCTCGCGAGATAAAGTTCTTCGATCATGGCCTCATCGATCAGGCTGTTCACCTTTGCGATGATGCGCGCCGCTTTCCCGGCGCGCGCGTGTTCCGCTTCTTTTCGTATCAGGGCGACGAAATGTTCGCGCAGCGCTAACGGAGCTAATACCAAATGATTCAGGTTCTGTGGTCGGGTATATCCCGTGAGCAGGTCGAAGAGTTCGGTTAAGTCTTGGCCGAAAGTCTCCTGGCAGGTGAATATCCCGACGTCGCTATAAATACTCGCGGTGCGGACATTGTAATTTCCCGTCGCCAGATGGCAATAGCGTCGAATGCCGTCCGATTCCTGGCGCACGACCAGACAGGCTTTGCAATGCGTCTTGTATCCCACCAGGCCATAAACCACGTGAGCGCCGACTTCTTCCAGCGCCCGCGCCCAAGTGATGTTGGCTTCCTCATCGAAGCGCGCCTGTAGCTCGACCAGGACGGCCACCTCTTTGCCTGCCTCTGCGGCGCGCATTAGAGCCAGCGCGATCGGTGAGGCCGGGCTCACGCGGTACAGAGTCATTTTGATCGCCAGCACCTTGGGATCTTTCGCTGCCTCGTCAACGAAGCGCGTGACGCAGTCAAAAGCCTCGTAAGGGTGAAAAACCATGACGTCGTTATGCCGTATGGCGCTCCAGATATCCGGAGCGCGGTCCAATGCTGTCACCGGCAACGGCGGCTGCGGCGCGTCCTTCAGGCGCGGCACGTTTGCCACCGTATAGAGTTGAAATAGATCGGTAAACGCCGTGAAGCCGCTTCCGGGGTAGAGGTCTTCGGCCGTCAGTTCAAGCTCGTCGACCAACTGGCTGAGTATCGATTTTGGCATGTCGTCATCGTACTGCAGCCGAACCGCATCGCCCATGCGGCGCTCGCGAATGCCTTTTTCGACACTCTTCAACAAATTGTCGTCGCGCCGCCGCATCAGGCCGAAGTCCGCGTCTCGGGTCACGCGAATAGCATGTGACGAAATTATTTCGAAGCCGTGGTAGAGGCGCGGCAAGTAGTAGCGCAGGACGTCTTCCAGGAGCATAAAGGAGTGTTGTCCTTCAGGGGCGGGAAGAGCAACAAATCTGGGCACGACCTGAGTCGGGATGTGGACGATGGAAAGGTCGGTGTGTGGCAAGCGCGGCGAAAGCGTGCTCTCTCCCAAAGATACCACCAGACAAAGAGAGCGATTGGCCAGATAAGGGAATGGATGTCCCGGATCGATAGCAAGAGGGGTAACTACGGGATAGAGCGTCCGTTGGAAAAAATCTTCAAGAAAACGTTCCTGGTCGCGGCTCATCTCCTCGGGACGCACCAGATGAATTCCCTCGGCCGTCAGTTGCGGCAGGATGGTATCGAGAAAACAGCCGTGCTGCTGTTCCGCCAGCGCATGAACCCGCCGCGAGATTGCCGTCAAAGTTTCGCCCGCTGTTAAGCCATCGGACCGGCTCCGGTCCCGGCTTTCAGCAATTCGCCTCTTCAGCAGCGCCACTCGAACCATGAAAAACTCATCGAGATTAGAACTAAAAATCGAGAGAAACTTGACGCGCTCGAGGAGCGGCACATGGGGATCGCGTGCCTCATCGAGGACGCGGCAATTGAAATCGAGCCAGGAGATCTCACGATTAATGTACCTGCTTGTGTCCATCCGTTTCCAATATTTTAAGACGCTATCATCTACTCACCCAGCGGCTCGATATCAAGCGCGATCCAGGCGGCAGAATCTATCTTAACGGGAAATTAACCTTGCCGAAATAATCGATCGCTCCGTCAGTTTGTCGAGAAATCAAGCGGGCGTAGAATCTAAATCGCTGAGAACTTCCGCTCATGCTGAGCTCGTCGAAGCATTCTTTGGATTTTTCGCTATCCTAACAGGCGGCAATATTTAATAGAGTCCTCTCTACAAACCGGCTTTGCGGCTCTTTTTGCCGCGCTACTTAGAAACACCTTTGCGCACCGGTGAAAGCTCCTGCCAGAGCGCGATCCCGCCAAGCAGAGCGACCTCGTTGGCAATCAGGCGTACATTTCGGGGCAGCGCCAGCCTGACTTTTTCGCTGTTGCCACCGCCGATATAAAGACGATCATAATTAAAAACCTCATCGAGGGCGCGGATCGCGTGACGCAGGCGCTTGTTCCACCTTTTGTTGCCGGCCCGCTTGCGCGCGCGGTCGCCCAATATCTCCTGATAGCGTTTTCCGCCAAATGGATACTGCGCGACCTCAAGATTCGGCACGAGCCGGCCGTCGACGAACAAAGCAGAGCCGAACGCGGTTCCCAGGGTAATCACCATTTCGACACCGCGTCCGGAGATCGCGCCAAAGCCTTGGAGGTCTGCATCATTGATGACCCGCGCCGGTGTGCCGAGTTTCTGCCGAAGTTTGCCGGCCAACGCGAAGCGCCGCCATTTGTCGTGCAGATTAACCGCGGTGGCGATTCGACCATCATGGACGACGCCGGGAAATCCGACGGTCACGCGGTCGAAGGCGCCTGAATCGGCGGCCAAGCGTCGAAGCACCTGGAGCACCGCCGTCGGCGTGGCCGGCGACGGCGTGTCCACTCGGATGCGCTCGGTTATCGGCCGCCCGAGCGAGTCGAGAATCAGCGCTTTGATGCCACTCGCGCCTATATCAATCACCAGGGTTCGAAGCCGTCCGTTAGTTCTGCGGGATTTCGTTCTTGCCATAGCGGATTTACTTCAGGGAATCCTATCTCACTTTTATTCTAGCTAAAGGAGAAACCGATATGAAGGCACAATATTCTTAGCATTGCCGCGGCGCGGCGGCAGTCAAACGCGGTTGCCGCGCCCAAGCTTTGTTGCGTCATCTGAATTTAGCCGTCTTGTAATTTGAGCTTCATCTCGGAGCGGTTAACTGGCCTCTATCAAAACCATGGAGGTCCATATAATTTTCAACAGTGATAGCTGTGTTGCGGTTTTTCTGCGCGTCCCACGAGCCCTTCTTATAGCGCTCGCTCTACTCGGCGCGCTGCTGTTCTCATGGGGCGTCGGCCAATCGCAGGAGCTGCGCTTCGTCGTGACCGATATCGTTGGCCTGGAGGAGTTGCTGGCTCGGGGTGGAGCTCCGTTTCGCTCTTTCCGCGGAGAAAGACCGCTATGTCAAGCACCATCGCACCTTCGGCGGCGCGGCATGGGTTTGGCTTAGAGCACCGGCTGAACAAGCGCGCACGGTCGCGACTCTTTACAGCCTGGAAGGAGTCGAACAGGTTCTCAGCAGGGCAGAGGCGGCGGCGCGCTTCAACTTAATGCCCGAGCGGATCGGCCAGTTAATCGTGATCGGCGACAAGGACACGGTATTCGGTGAACTGGAAACGGACAGCGAAGTCTTAGAAGACACGTATCGATCTCATGGCTCGCTATACGAATCCGATGTTCCGCTGATCATCTACAATGCCGCCATGGATCTTCCCTGTGCAGATCGATTCACGGCTAATCTCGATTTGACCCGAATCCCTTTTGCGATCTGATTCGCGCGCTGGCTTAATCAGGGGACGGGGCTTTTGGGTGGCACACCCAAACCACGGCCAGAGCGCTGCGCAATTAAAGGGATGGCTCAGCGCGAGGAGTCTTCGATGAAGCGGCGGATATCCCGTCAGGCTACTTCTTCACGCGGGAATGGCCGCAGCGAAACCAGCGGCGCCGTCGCGACGCGGCCGTCTTTAGCAAGCGCCGGCTCCAACAACACGGGGCAGGGAAGCGTTCTGCCAAGTTGCAGCAGTTTTAGAACAGTCAAGTTTAAGAAAGGAAACCTTTTCCGGAGTTCAACGATAAGCAAATCGATGTTTTCTTCCCAGGCGGTCGCAGCGATCTCTTTGACAACGCTTCCCATCCTGATTCTCTGAGTAATTACGATCCCTCTATTTCTCGCCGCATGCCTGTCTATGAATGTTGAAAGTTTCACGGCTCGTTCGCTTCGTAAAACATCCAATGAAATAATCGGGCAATCGCCGCCAGCCGGGGACAGATGTTCCATACCGGGTGCTGTAGACATAAAATAATGGCGCAGGCTGTACGCATGAATGATATGCAAAGCTACAAGCTCGGCGCTACTTTCCATTGCCAAAGCTAAGCCGCGCCTCATGGCGCTGGCGGACTCTTCGCAAAAATCAATCGGTACCAATATCTTTTTGATATTGCGCATGCTCACTCCTTGTCATTGCAATCAGGAATCTTGCTGCTCATAGCGCTACTGCGGCATCAGCGATGAAAATCCTCGATGGGTAAGGTTTTCAACGGATGCTGAAGATCTCGTCGAACAGTTTTCATGTTCTCAGTGAAGTCCCTCAATCTCCGCCCCAGATCAACTTTACGTGCGGGAAATGGCAAAGGCGCTTCACCACAACGATGATAAGCGCCTTTGCTTTCGTTTGAAGGGTTCGTTGCCTTCGCTTGCTATATGCTCCTTTGGAGCAAGCCTGATGCCACTCGAGCGCGCCCAAGTTCCTTAGTGTTTATGCGAAACGGCGCTCCTTGATAACGCAGCGTGCCTCTTTTCGGTTCATCTCTGTGCTCAAAGAGTCGGCAAGAGTCGAATCGGCTCGAAGAAAAAAGCGCCTGACTGTTTGAGCGAAAATCCGCCGGCCGCGTACGCAGTCGTTGCGCAGGTTGTTTTTCGATCATCATACACAACCAGCGCAACCAGGATCGGTATTGTGCCGCCTGTGACTCATGCAGTTTCGACAGTCGGTCGCGACCAGCCAAAGGAGATGGGTAGCAACTTGCCGCGCCATCGCTCCGAAGGCAGCGAGGGAGCCAGAGACAGCACAGCGCAGGGGCTCATACGCGTGACTCTCTCGGTAATTCCCGCAGTAAAGAAAGATTGCCAGCCGCGGCGGCTGCGCGGCGTTAAGACGACGAGATCGGAGTTTTCTTCTGCCGCCAGGGCAACGATTTTTCCGGGGATAGACCCCGACACGAGGCGTTTCTTCAGGATCGGAACTCTGCTCAGCGAAGCGCTGTGGGGCTCCAGAAAGCGATTGAGGCCGGCCGCAGCTTCATTGAGCATGCGGTCCAACGGCCAGGTTCCCGAGTAGCCGAAGGCGTCGTCGTGAAGCTCCCAAGCGGCGAATTCGTTGGCGACGTGCATAATGAGGAGTTGGCCGTTGTTTTCCTCCGCTAGCGAAGCCGCATACTCGACAGCGCGCCGTGATCTTTCCGATAAATCCGTTGGCACAATAATTTTTTCGAGCCTTTTCATGTTACCTCCCTGCGTTTAGCTTATCGAGCATGTTTAGGCCGCGCATGTTATTCCCGAATGACCAGGCCATGATGCTTTAGGCTCGCAGCCCGTGGTGAAACTTTGACTGCATTCGACGGGCGATGCATCCCGGCTGGCTGCGTTGCTCCTCCCTCCAATATTCCCCGATATTCTCGGCGTCGCGCCTTGCCATCAGGGCGCCTCGTCCATCTCGGTGCGACGCCACACTTTCACCATGGGCTGCTAGCTTACGGCGCGATGGAGTTTTGGTTGCCGCTGTTGGGACTGGCCAACGGCGGGTTTTCAAACGCCGGCAATAACAGATCGCATTTCAAGGTGTCGCGCACCGAGTTCAGGCAAAAGACCATTTTTTCATTGTCTTTGAATTTGGTTCCAAAAATTCCCAGACGGACCGCCGAATTTTCCATGCCGACCCACTCTTCACAATGGTATCCCAGGCCGCTGAACAGCTCTTCTATCGCGCGCTCGCTGCGCCTGAGCCCGCGTCCGGATACGCGCAGTTGTATCCAATACGAAGGGCGCACCCCGACAAAGTCGTTCATATCCTTGATTTCGGCCCGGCGCGTGAGCATCACTTCAAGGGCCCGATCCGGATCGCTACTCTGGAGCGACTCGTAGAGAAACAGCCGGACGAACTCTTTCAGGCTGTCGTCACCCCAGGCGACCTGAGATATGCTCGGAGAGATGGTGACGAATACGAACGGTTTGGCGCCGACCCGGTTGTGTTTAAATCGCGCGATGGTTTGCTGAATTACCAATTCGAGATTTACCATCTCCATAGGACCCTCCTTGGTTTATTGGACGTTACTTTTAGCAGAGGTTGGTTACGGGCAGTTGAAGCAAAGGTTAAGTATGAGTGTCGCCATCGACAAGTACGGTCGTCTCCTTATGTAAGTCCGGTTTGCTTGATCGGATGCCCTTCCTTTTGTTTTTCGCCGACGCAGATGAAAAGATCGCTGGGAGCATTCTCTGCGCTGGGCTCAATATCAATACGGCCGTCATCGATCAGCATAACCACGGTCTTGTGTTGCGGGTGGGGGCTCGGAACAGGAGGATTTTTATCGTGCATCGATGAATGGCCTGTGGCGCCATTGCGAAGATTCAGTGAAGCAAATAGTGAAATCGCAGGCTAAATAGTTTTTCCTGCTGCGTTGCGGAAAATAGTCGCGTGATTTAATGAAACCGTCCGGCGGGTAACATTTAGGGGCCTTGAATGATCTCGCAGATGGATTCTAAACCCGAGGGAAGTCGAGGCGCGAGCGGCGCGCCCATGGCGAGAGGCGGCGTCAACGGCAAATCGCCGAGGCTAACGAGTCATTTGGCAGCCTGGCGCTACCCGCAGCGAAAGGGTTCAAGCCGTTATGACGTGAGCTGCTGCGGGACTGAAAAACACCACGGCTTCTTCGCCGCGGCAGAGCGCGAGATCAAGAAAGGATGCGCGATCGACATAAGCGACGACGGAAACATTTTCACATTTCAGGTCTACCCGATAATGCGAAATCCACGGTGCGATACTCGCTACTGTCGCCTTAAAACCATTTAAATCGTTCGACGCGCGCTTTCGGTCCGGGCGAGTTAACTTGATTTCTTCCGGACGAAGGCAAATGACGACGCGGGTATCAGGAACGAAAGCGCCCGCCGCTCTTATTCTACCGCCGGTAAAACATACCGTTACTTCGCCGCTGGTATTCTCCGATACCACCCCCGGAATTCTCGTGTGCATGCCGACGATCTCGGCAACTTGTGCATTTGCCGGATGAGTGAATACCTCGAGCTTGGTTCCGAGCTGAAGCAGTTTGCCTGCTTGTAAGACGCCGACCCGATGGCCCAGCAAAAATGCTTCATGGCGGTCGTGGGTTACCAGCACCGTGGTGACTCCGGTTTCGCGCAGGATGGTTTGCAAATCGAGGAGTAGGGTCTCGCGCGCGGCGCCATCCAACGCGGCGAACGGCTCATCGAGCAGAAGCAACTTGGGAGTTAATGCAAAGGCACGAGCCAGGCTGGTCCGTTGCGCTTCACCCCCCGAGAGACTCCGGGCGGTACGGGATGTTAAATGCCCAGACCTAAACGCTCGAGCCAGGGCGATAGTCGTTTTTTGATGTCATCGCCGCCGACGCCGCGGATCTTCAATCCGAGCGCAGCGTTGTCGTAAACCGAAGCGTTTAACAGCAGCGCTTGTTGAAATACGCTCGCGCTCTGGCGTCGCAATCTGAGCGCATTGCTTGCTTTTGCTTCCTCTTCGCCGAAGTACACCTTGCCGGTTTCAGGCTTTTGCAGCAGACCTAAAACTCGGAGCAAGGTGGATTTGCCCGCTCCATTGGCCCCGATGATGGCGAGCACTTCACCGGCATAGATATCGACAGAGTCGATCTCCAGCACCGTCGATGCGCCGTACCTAACGGAGATGTTTCTCAGGCCTAGAAGCGTCTCGGCCACGCGAGCTGCTCCCGCTGCTGGATGCGCGTGAGTAGGAGGTTAATCGCGAAGGTCAACGCTAGCAGGATCAAGCCCAGGGCGATCGCAAATTCAAAGTTGCCTTTGCCGGTTTCCAGCACCGTGGCAGTGGTGAGAACGCGGGTTTGGCCGCGGATATTGCCCCCGACCATCATCGAAGCGCCGACTTCCGATATCACTCCGCCGAAACCGGCCATGACCGCTGCTAATAACGGCAGCTTCGCCTCTTTGCATAGCAACCAAAGGAGCTGCGGCTTTGAGGCTCCTATGCCAAGCAGTTGCAGCGCGAGTTTGGGATCCAGGGCTTGAAAACTCGCCATCGTCAAACCCGCAACGATGGGAAAAGCGATGATGACCTGCGCGAAGATCATCGCCGCCGGGGTGTAGATCAACTCCATGAAACCCAGCGGACCGCTGCGCCAGAGAAAAATAGAGATAAATAAACCGACCACGACGGGCGGCAGGCCCATGCCGGTATTGATCGAAGCGACGATGGCGTTGCGTGCGGGAAATCTCGCAAGCGCCAAGGCAATACCCAGAGGGATACCGATCAACAGCGAAATCAATGTCGCATAGCCCGAGATCCGGAGCGAGCGCCAGGTGATGGACCATACTTCGACATCGAAAGTGAAGACCAGCTCAACAGCCTTGAGGACGCCGTGCCAAATCAGTTCCATGTCATGCCCCGAGCTCTTCCTCCCTCTTGCCGGCGATGGGCACAAACAGTGGCTGCCCGAACTTTTCAGCGCCGAAGCTTTTGATGAGATTCTGCGCTCGCGCCGATACCATGAAATCCGCGAAGGCCTTGCCTCCGGCCGCGTTCACGCGCGCGCCAGCGCTGGGAGCTACTTCAATAACCGAATAGACATTCAGCAGGGCGCGGTCGCCTTCTACAAGGATCGGCAGGGTCACACGTCTGGCCGACGCGAGATACGTGCCGCGATCCGTAATCGTATAAGCGTTACGCTCATTGGCGATAACTAGAGTCGCGCCCATGCCTTGGCCCAATTCAATGTACCAGGGGCCGCTCGGTGTCACTGCGGCTTGCTTCCATAATTCTTTTTCAAGGTTATGCGTGCCGGAGTTGTCACCCCTCGAGACAAATATGGCTTTGGCGCGCGCGATGAGTTTGAATGACTCAACTGCGCTGTTACTGGTTTTGATGGCCGCCGGATCAGTGCTTGGTCCAATGACGACAAAGTCGTTGTACATGACTAAACGTCGGTTGAGCAGTTTGCCTTCGACGACATACTTCTTCTCCAAGCTCGGCGCATGAACCAGGGTCACGTCAGCGTCGCCTTTGGCCGCCAGCGCCAGCGCCTGGCCCGTGCCGACGGACACGGTCTTCACGCTGTAACCGCTTTCTTTTTCGAATACCGGCACCAATACGTCGAGCAGGCCGGAATCCTGTGTACTGGTGGTGGTCGACAAGATGACGTTGCGGCTCGCTGTGTCCGCGCCGTGGCTCGCCGCGCCTATCAGTACTGCGAGCGAAAATGTTAATACACCAAAAGATATTTTCTGAGTTCGCATGGCCAATCTCCTGATTCTTTTCTGGATTGTCTGCCTGGACTAGCAGCCCGTGCTGAAAGTCTGACTGCATTCGACGGGCGATCGATCCCCGTTGGCTGCGTTGCTCCCCGCTCACATATTCCTCGATATTCTCGGTCGTCGCGCCTTGCCATCAGGGCGCCTCGCCCGACTCGGTGCAACGCCACACTTTAACCACGGGCCGCTAGGCATTCTCTGGCAAGTTCTTCCGCCGGCCTGCTAGAGCGCGAAGAGCGCCTTCGGATTGTCATACGTGATCTTTTCGTACTGGCGTTGGTTGAGGACGCCCTGGGTTTTTAAGATGCGCAGCGCTTCGACTTCGGTCGACTGATCATTGTGACCGTAATCCGTACCGATGGTCAGATTGTCCTCGCCGGCATATTTGAGAATATAATCGACATCGTCGTCGGTCTGGCAGGTAACGTATTGACGATATTCTTTGAGCGGATTGTCCGGCAGGTTTTTTCCAGCGGCGCCCCAGCGGCGCTGCAAATCCTTGACCACGTAGGGAATCCACTGGGCGGCGGCTTCGGCCCAATGAAAACGCAGCTTGGGAAATAAATGCGGCACCTCGCTCATCATCACAGAGTGACAGGCGCCGATCACCGGGATGCGAAACTTCCAGAAACTACCGCCGCCGTTGTATTGCGACACCAGATCGAGAACCTGCGGATTGCCGTTGCCGACGTGCACGCCGATAGCCATGTCAAGGCGGCTCACCGCTTCGTAGAGCGGATAAAAATAAGGATGAGTGATCATGCGGCTACCTTCGATGCCGCGCATAAACACGCCGCAGGCGCCGTGCCGATGGCAGAAGCGCAATTCTTCCAATGACGCGCTCATGTCGAGCAGCGGCAAAACACAGATCCACCGGAGTCTTCCTTGGCCCTGTTTGTAGATGTCGGCAAGCCAGCGATTGTATCCCCGGGAAATGGCGATCTCCCATTCGGCCTTGTCGGCGATCTGCTCGATGAAAATAGTCGGATAGAGGATTTGTGTGTTGATGCCGAGTTGATCCATATGGCGCAGACGCGCCGGCACATTCTCCATCTCGCGGGTTTCCCGGGATGTGCCCATGTCCCGTCCGGTGCGCTCGGCTACGTCTGCTATTTCTTTAGCGGTCAGTATGACGCGCACCAGACCGCGTATTTTGCCATCGATATACCAATACTCGCCGCCATTCTCGCCCCGCGGGCGGACGATCAGCGGCCGGTACTTTTCATCGGCCGCCTCCATGAAGTCCCAGGTGTGTTCGGATTCGACGACATGCGCGTCGGAATCAATCATTGACATCGCCGGTTTTGCCTCCCGGGCCACTCACGCGACGCCGTTGGCTGAATGGCTGGTCCGCCGCCTTGTAGTAGCGCTTGCAGTGCACCGCATTCACTGATCCTTGCCTCTCAGCAGATGATCGTTTGCTTTTAAAAAAGCCTTCATCTCATCAGTATAGTCGAGGAGCCGCCGCCACTGTTCTTTATACAGCGTAACCGGAAACCGTCCCAGTCCATAGACCGACAATGCGCCCTTTTCGCTCACCTTGAGGCGCAGTTGTCCAGGTTTTTTCTGCTCGATCTGGTCCTTGAGCGCTTTATTTTCCGCTTCTAATCGGATCAGTTTTTCTTCCGCCGTTTCGTCTGCCATAAAAAACTCCGTTCGGGTTATTTCCGTGCGCGCGCGTATTAGCGCCCGGGTCTCCCCACAATTAGCACAAGCGTAGCTTTATGTCAGGCTAGTTTGTTGCTACTTATTTTTTTCCCGGTGCTTTGTAGTTGAAGATCAGCTCGGAAGAAAACACGGGCTCGACATCAAAGCGCTCTACGCCGGCCGGGTGCGACCGCAGCAATTGCTCGCCAGCGGCGAGGAACCGCTGGGTTAAACGTCACCCATCCTGGCATCAGGAATCAAGCGATCGTTTGACATTCATCAACAAAGTCGACTCAGCGCTTTTTACAAGCAGGAGATAAAAAGCGCCGAGGAGTTGCGCGGCAAAACCATCGCTAACGGCCGGCCCGGAACGATTGGCCGGCATCCTGGTCCGCTACGTGCTTCGCGTTAGACTATTCGGGCTAGACTAAATATCGCACCAGATCGCGATGTGAAGCTTCTGCGCTGGGTGAAGCGGCGTTCACACTGCCAGGTTTTGAAAAAAGGGACGACGTTAGCTGCGGATAAAATTTGATTTGGGCTTCAGAGAGTGTTAGAAGTGCGTTACTCATACCTATGTCGGGGCGTAGCGCAGCCTGGTAGCGCGCACGCTTGGGGTGCGTGAGGTCACCGGTTCAAATCCGGTCGCCCCGACCATTGCTGTTCAAGTCAGCAAGCTCAGACGCGCTGCTAGAGCTCTCTCTCGTGATCTTCATACAGTTGGCAGGCGCTGCAAAATTCGCTCTCGTTTGGCGTCTGTGGACAATTCTGTTCGATTAGCGCGCCGCACGCGACACAAAGTCCATAGTCATTGACCCGGCCTTGTGTCAGCGCTTCATCAATCTGACCAATTTCCGCCGCGTACCAGCTCTGGACGTGAGAAAGCAATTGTGCGCGTTTCGCATAGGCATCTTGGCTAACCCATTCGGTATTATGATCCAATTCAGCCCGTTCTTTGCTCAAATGGCGCAGGGTCATGGCGATGTTCTCACGGCGCTTTCTCAGTTCATCTGCGTGCTGCTCTGTTCCAATAATATCCATGCGCGGTCCCTTTCATTAAGCGGAAATATTTCCGGGCGTTTGGGCAGCTCCTAGACGCAAGTTACATGCCTCATAGTTAGATACAGTTGGCGCGCCGTGCCCGCGTGCTAGTTAGTTAAGTCGCGACCGTCTGAATCCCGTGCCGCTGTTACCAAAGGTTTTCGGCGCACCGGGTTGCGTAGTATTTGCAGTGACTTCTGCTCGATTTGGCGAATGCGCTCCCGGGTAACGGAAAATCTTTCGCCGAGCTCCTCGAAGTATAGTCACGTTTTTGTTCGATGCCGAAGCGCATCCGCAGAACGGTTTCTTGTCTGGGTGTAAGCACGGCGAGCGCTCTGCGCACATCGCCGCGCAACGTCGCCTCTACTGCGTCTTCGTCGGGTCCGCGATGGATGCGGTCCTCGACGAAGTCGCCGAGTTCATCACCATCTTCGAACACGGGAGTCTGTAATGACACTGGGTCGCCCTGCGTTTGCATGATCTTGAGCATGTCTTCCACCGACATATCCATCTTTTGCGCGAGTTCCTCGGGCCTCGGCTCCCTGCCGAGCTGGCGCATCAGGTAGTGTGCGGTATGAACGATCTTATTGCGCGTTTCGACGCGGTGCACCGGTATTCGAATGGTCTTGCCCGTATCGATGATGCCGCGGGTAATGCCCTGTCGAATCCACCAGGTGGCGTAAGTGGAGAAACGAAAGCCGCGCCGGTAGTCGAATTTTTCGACGGCGCGCATCAGGCCGAGATTTCCTTCCTGAATCAAATCCAGGAAACTCAGGCCGCGGTTTAGATATTTTTTGGCGATGCTGACAACCAGCCGCAGGTTCGCCTCAGTGAACTCCTTTTTAGCGCGCTGCACATCAGTGAGACCTTCACGAAGCCGGCGGGCGTGTTCGGTTATTTCGCTCGAACTAAGGCCTTCATGTTCCTCGACTACGGCAATCTGCGCCAACGCTTCTTCACGCTTGCGCTTGCCCGGCGAGCCGGCTTCGATCTGGAGCGCGGCAACCCGTTCCGCGGCGCGCTCGAGGTGAGCGGTCATAAGGTCGACTTGTTCGGCGGCAAGGCGCAATTCACTTAACAAACCGCAAATTTTGTCAGCCAAGCGCTCGCGCCTTTTTTCCAAAGCGGCGCGTCGCGGCCGCGATAGCGACCTGCGCGCGAGCATGCGTCCCAACTGCTCCTGACCTTGGCTTAAACGCCGTAACCGCGCGATCGACTTCAAGAACGGCTTCGGATCGAGAACTGCGTCATGGTCGTCGTTTTCTTCATCGGACTTCTCGATGATCTGGCGCAATTCAATTTCCTGATTGGCCAACCCTCGGCCGAGATCCAGTACGTGCCGCAACGCCGTCGGCATGGTGAAGATCGCGGCGAGGGTTTGTCTGTTACCAGCTTCGATCGCTTTAGCCAGCTCGATTTCGCGCTCCCGCGACAGCAGCGCAACGGCGCCGATCTCACGGAGATACGTGGTAATCGGATCGTTAACCCCCGGAGCTTCGCGGCCCGGCTTTTCCGACTCCTCTTCGGCTTCTTCGCCAAAGCTCGGCTCCTGCGGCGCTTCCATGTCGTTCTCGTCGAAGTCTTTCAACTCCGGCTCCTGCAGGTCAAATTCGTTTTCGTTATTCCTTTTGACTTCGATATCTAACATTATTATTTCCTCGAGTCGCTAAAATTTTATTGATCTACCTGGCCGGTTCCGGACGGCCAACTACCGGAGTTTCAATACCAGCGCAAAGCAGGCTTTAGGACCTGTTAGGGTTTGACGTTGACCGTAGCGGCTGTGACTCGTAAAGTCGTTCGAGAGGTTATCCGTTTCACGGGTCGAGTCTGGCTAAGTTAAGGATAACCCACGCCCCTGTCAAGTCAGCCGCTTCACTGCCAGCCGGATTTATGCAATTACCAAACCTACTTAGCCGTCTCAGGTTCTTATTCAGATTCAAAGCTCTAGGCCTACCCCGCTCCGCCCGCTGTCCCAAGACCGCAACATCTATCCATTTCCGAGACCCAATTAGACGTTGGAATACGGTGTTAAGTTCGCCCGATCCGTAAAAATTGTTTTCCGTTCATGTAAGCCGGCGCGCCGCTTTCTTGGTGAGCCGCGCAAGGCGCTTATTGCGCGGCAATATGAAATCATCCAGAGTAACCATGAGGGCTGATTCCGGCAAAACCGCAGTATGCTGCAAAACTCGATGATGGCTCGCGCGCGGCAGCTGCTGGGCGCTTTCAAACTTACCTATTTACCAGTTTTGCTCGTATATTTTTGCTATGGCGCGAGCGCTGTCAGTTCCATCGCCCTGGTATTTTTCGAAAAAGGTATTCTCAAGCTAACCCCCGCGGAAGTAGCCGGCATCGCTTTTTGGCTCGGCCTTCCCTGGAGCATGAAGATGGTGATCGGCGCCAGCTCAGATGCTTATCCTTTATTGGGCAGCAGGCGTAGAGTTTACCTGTTGTTAGGCGCGCTTTGCTCCGCTATTGGCTACGCCTTGCTTGCCACTGTTATTGACACCAAGGGAGCGTTCCTTATCGCAATGCTGCTGGTGACGGTGGGCTTTATGATCCAGGATGTGGTCGCCGACGCCCTGAGCGTGGAAGTCGCCGAAAACGAAGTCGAGATTGGCCAGATTCAAACCCTTGGAAGGATGGCATTGCTAGCGGGCGGCATCAGTGTCGGCTACCTCGGTGGCTGGTTGGCCGGAGCCATTGGCAGCCGCGGTGTATTCGCGGCGTCGCTGGTTTTACCGGCGCTGGTCGCGATGAGCACGGTGCTGGTAAGCGAGCCCCGGGGCTCTGCCAACCGCGCCCAACGGCGCGACCTCGGCGGCGCCAGCCCGCGCCTGGTGATCCTTATCGGCATGAGCTACGCGGCCCTCGGTATCGGCTTGGAGAGTCTTCAGATCGCGTGGTCTCAGGAGATCGTTCTGCTGGTTTCCGGCGCGCTTATCGGATTCCTGCTATGGCTAGTGGGAATCTCTCGCGCAGTGCTTGTCGCCGCCTTGGTGATATTTTTATTTCGCTCGACCCCGACCGTAGGCCAGGGATACAGCTACTGGGCAATAGATCGACTCGGGTTTGATCAACAATTTCTCGGAGTGCTCGCTCAGGTGAGCTCAATCCTGAGCCTGGTAGGGCTGCTCGTGTTTCGCAAGACCATCGTTGAGCAGCCCGTGAGCTTTACGCTTTTTTGGGTGGTCCTAATCGGCACGGTTCTATATCTGCCGAGCATCGGGCTATTCTACGGCGCTAACGAATGGCTGGGCGTCAGCCCGCGCATGTTCGCCGTCATCGACACGACGATATCGGCGCCTCTAGCGCAACTCACCATGGTGCCGATGTTGGTGCTGATCGCAAAATCGGCCAAACCAGGAGCCGAGGCGACGACGTTTGCAATCATGGCTTCGCTCATGAATCTGGCGTTGTCAGCCAGCGAACTGTTTACCGGCTACTTAAATGATGCCTTCGCCGTGACCCAGCAGGACTACTCAAATCTCGGCGTGCTCATGATCACAGTGGCCGTGCTCGGGCTTTTGCCACTCGCCGGCCTACCTTTATTGCGCTCTACCGAGAAGCAAAGCCGGCTCGAAGATTCTCGAATCGATACGGCTGCGCCAGCTGCCGGCTAATGACGACGGCCAGAAATCCGGGTGAAGCGATGGCTTACACTAGTTTCGTTTTTGAGAACAATGATGGCGTGGCGACGATCCGGCTTAACGACCCGGCTAAACTTAACGCGCTGACGTTTCAAACCTACCATGAGTTAGATAAGGCGTTTGCCGCCCTGGCTGACGACGACGCGGTGAAGGTGGTGGTTCTCACCGGGACAGGGAAGGGGTTCTCTTCCGGCGGAAGCGTTAACGATATTATCGGCCCGCTTGCTCAAGATGACGAGCAGCGAGCGCTATCAATTTACCCGGTTGACCTGCGACGTGATCAAAAACATGCGCACATTGAAGAAGCCGATCATTGCCGCAGTCAATGGCATTGCCGCCGGGGCAGGGGCGATACTAATGCTTGCCTCGGATTTGCGAATTTTTTCGGACCGGGGGCGGGCGGCTTTTCTGTTCGTGAAAGTGGGACTCTCCGGTGCCGACATGGGCGCCTTGTATTTGCTGCCGAGAATAGTCGGCTTGGGTAAAGCCGCCGAGCTCCTCTACTTCGGTGACACTATCGACGCTGCCGAAGCTTTTCGCATTGGTCTGGCCAATCGGGTGGTAGCCGCCGAAAGGTTAATGGATGATGCTTACGAATGGGCCAGGCGTCTGAAGCAAGGACCGCTCGAAGCCCTCGGTGTTACCAAGCAACTTCTAGACGATGAAGCGGGCGCGGGTTTATTAACGGCCCTGCAGATGGAGGCGGCGGCGCAGGCCAAGTGCATGGAGGCACCGGACTTTACCGAAGGCTACCGGGCTTTCACTGAAAAAAGGACAGCGCGATTTAACCGTGGCTGAGAAAGCTGCGTCGCGCTCCGCCTGGGAAGATATCGCAGCATCCGCGAAATATTCTGGGTAGCACAACTAATTCGTCAGGCGATCGCGTACCTTGCGGCGCGCCCAGATGAGCAGCAATAGAGACATTCCCAGATATAGGCCAGATCCCATAAGTTAATCGCGGAAAATTTGCCGCTGAAAGCGGCCCGCGCCAGCCGCACGGGATGCAACAGCGGCAAGATTTCGGCGGCCCATAGCCACGGCGCCGCCAGCCTTTCCTTCAAGGGAAAGAAGACATCAGAGAACAAAAACAGCGGCGTAAGAAAGAGCGTGAAGTAAAAACTGAACATGTCAATGTTCGGAATGCGCAACGAGAACACAATGCCGATGGCGGCAAACAAGAGGGCGGTTATCGGAATCACCAGCAAGACCCACAACGACGACGGCAACCACGCCAACCCAAAGACTAACAATACCAGATAGAAACAACCGCCGTAAATAAAGGCGCGGGTCACTGCCCAGAGAACTTCACCGATCAGCACATCGTCGGGCTCAATGGGAGTGGTCAGCATGGCATCGTAGGTCTTCTCGAAAACTAAACGCACGTAGATATTGTACGTTACCTCGAAGCTCGCCCCGTTCATCGCCGCCACACAGACGAGTCCCGGAGCGAGAAACGCGATATAGCTAGTCCCGCCCATCTCTGAAATGTAAGCGCCGACACCTATGCCAATTGAAAACAGGTAAAGAACCGGCTCAAAGAAATTGGGCAGGATATTCCATTTCCAGGTGCGCTTGTACATGACCGCATTGCGCCGCCATACCGCCAATGCGTAGGGGAGCGAGATACTCAAGAATTGCCCTCCAGGCTCACTCCGGTCAACGATAGATAAACGTCTTCCAGATTGGTCGGCCGGACAATGATCGAACGCCGGTCTCCTTGATCGTGGCGGCGCACCTGATCGATCAGATCGGTAGCGTCATTTACGTAAATCATCAGATGGCGGCCGACACGCAGGCGCCGGCCCCAGGCAAAGCCATTGAGCAGCGCGGCCTCTTCGCCAGGCGTGCAATCGAATTCCACGGCTTCGGGCGCCAGCCGGTTGCTGATCAGATCCAGCGGCGCTCCGGCGTCGATTACTTTACCCGAGGCGACGATGGCTACTCGATCGCAGAGACGCTGGGCCTCATCCATGTAGTGGGTTGTGATGAGCACGGTGGTGCCGACGGAGCGCAATTCTCTGATTCGCGACCATAAGCGCCAGGCGCACTGCCGGGTCTAACCCGGTGGTCGGCTCATCGAGGATCAAAAGCTCAGGAGCGTTCATCAGCGAAAGAGCTATGGCAAGCCGCCGTTGAAATCCACCGGAAAGCTGGCGCACCGGGACTTGGGCGTGCGAGCGCAATTCGAGAAAGTCGATCAGCTCTTGCGCGCGCCGCGTCAGTTCGGGCTCCCGAAGCAAGTGATAGCGCCCAAAGACCTGGAGGTTTTCTATCGGCGAGAGCGCTTCGATCAGAACATTTTGCTGCAGGGTTACACCGAGACGAGAGCGAACCTCCCGGAGGTGATCGCCGATGTCCATGCCGAACACCTTGATCGTACCGCTGGTCGGCCGAGTCACCCCATAGATCATGCGCAGGGTAGTGGTTTTCCCGGCGCCGTTAGGACCCAATAGACCGAAGCATACCCGTGCGGGAACCTCGAGATCTAAACGATCGACCGCCGTCCGGTCGCCGAACTGCTTCGAAACCGCTCGGGCCTCGACCACTGGCGCCGCCGTTGAAGCTGGTTTTTTCATGCACGCATGGATGTTGCACTTGAAGGCAGGCGAGCGCGGCAATAGCCTTCACCGACTAATCGTCTGGACGCTGGCCGGTTTCCTTGTGTCAATTGCTAGCCACTTTGACAACCATTGGGGCTCTTTCCCTCCGAGCTAAATCCAAGAGGAGCTTTTTACTCGTGCCTGGCGGCGTTAGCGAGCGGCAAACATTCTAGATTCCGCCGCGCAGCTCGGTGGTGAGATATTGCCAGCGCTCTTTGAACGCTCCAGGCGAAAGATTGTTTGTCGCTTCAGCCAGCAGCCGTAGTTTCGCTTCATCTTCGAAATCTTCTTTTTCGAGCCGGATCATATACTCGCGCGCCACTTTGTAGGACGGGGTGGTAATGTCCACCGAGCGAATCCGCGATTTTCCGGTTTTGCCGTCAAGTAAGCCGGGAAAGTCGAGATACTCGATATTTCCATCGATCAGGCTCACCAGCGCGCCGTTGAGTTTAGCGGCTGCGGCGCTCGGATTCAGGAGAAATTCAACGGCGCCATAGCCTAACGTGCGCACGTACTCGCAATCGAAAGCGATTGGCGGCGCGGAGCGCAGTTCATAACCGATGTTCTTATGGACGATGCCGATGGGAGTGCCGCGATTTGCAAAACGGTGCTCGACCAGGGTCTTTAAAATATACGCCAGATCGACCTCCGCCAGGCGCAGATGATCGTAGGCATCGTGGGCAATCCGCACGCCGGGAATTTTTTCCAATTCTTCGGCTGGAATTCGCTCGAGCAAACCCTCGGCGATCACAGCCACGCCGTCGCGTCGATTCCATAGCGCCTGGCGTTTTAACACGGCGCCCTCCAAGATGTCGCAGACCGTTTCAAGATGGATCTTCTCGCCGAACTCTTCCGGGATGATGGTGAGAGTAGCGCCGGTAGACTTGCCGATGCCGAGGGGAAGATGCCCCGCCGACCGCCCCATCACCACGACAAAATACCAGCGCCGAGTGGTGCGCGAATCCTCCATGAGGCTCTGCACCAGTTTGCTGCCGACATGGCGCGCGGTTTCGAAGCCGAACGTCGGAATCTCGCGCGGCAGCGGCAGGTCGTTGTCGATGGTTTTGGGGACATGGCAGACGCGAATCCGCGCTCCGGCTTGTTTCGCCACCTGGCTTGCTGCAAACATAGTATCGTCGCCGCCAATGGTGGCAAGGTAACCTACGCCCAGACCATCCAGAGTATCAACGACTCGCTGCAGGTCCTCGGCACGCTTGGTCGGGTTGGCTCTGGAAGTATTCAGGATCGAGCCGCCCTGAAAGTGGATGCGCGACACGTTATCGTGATCAAGCTCGACGACGTGGCCGGTTTCGCCCTGCATGAGCCACTGAAAACCGTCATAGATACCGATCACTCGGTGCGCCCGGTTTCGCGCTTCGAGGGTTATGGCGCTGATCACACCGTTAATTCCCGGTGCCGGCCCGCCGCCGACGAGCACTGCTACATTGCATTTTTGATCGGTGGTTTTCGACGAAATTAAATTTTCCATAATTCTCAGATAGCAAAATGGCTGCTATTTGCGCGCCGTGTTAGGTAGATAAACTAAAGAGCCGCCGGCAACCATTAGGCTGAGGACTGCGGTCTGCGATCTTGCTGGTTGCCACATTGAGAGTGTTCACGAAAAACGTCGCGGTATCAACTGGGCAGCGCATGGCGCAGGTTTTTTGCCACCTGGTTGACGGTGGCGAAGTGCCGATCAGCGCTCGAAAAGAGCCGTCATATTTTGTACAATCGCTCGGTCGCCACTGCTCGCAGCAAGAGCGCGCTCGATATCAGCGCTAGATTTGTTGTCTCATAGGCCATTGGTAGGTCCAGCGCAGTGAAATACTCAGATCCGAACGGTTCCGACTTTGCCTGGGCCAGAGACAAAATGGTGCGCGAGCAAGTTAGCGCGCGTGGCATACATGACGGACGCGTGCTTGAGGCGTTGCGCAGAGTGCCGCGCCACCTTTTTGTCGATGCCGGCCTGATGAGCCGCGCGTACGACGATAACGCGCTGCCGATCGGCGAAAAGCAAACACTCTCGCAACCTTATATCGCGGCGCGCATGACCGAGGCATTGCAATTGACTGGTGCGGAAAGGGTGCTCGAGATCGGCACCGGTTCGGGTTACCAAACGGCGCTGCTCGGCGAGCTTTGCTTAAACGTCTTCTCGGTCGAGAAGCTCCGTGTTTTATCACGCCAAGCGCGCGCCCTGCTGGATCGCCTCGACTATCACAATGTCGCACTGCATGTCGGCGACGGCACGATCGGCTGGTCAGAGCATGCGCCCTATGACGCGATTATCGTTACCGCCGGCGCGCCCAATCTTCCTAAACCGTTGCTTGAACAATTAGCCGTTGGCGGTCGCATGGTCATACCGGTAGGCGACGCGAAAAAACAAATGCTGCTGCGCCTTACCCGCGACCCTGCGGGCTTCCATCAGGAGGAGTTGGAAGACTGCCGCTTTGTTAGACTGGTCGGCAAGTATGGCTGGCGAGTTTAGCCGGGCTCGCCGCGTCGGCGAATCGAATCGGCGTTAGTTAATACAGGCGGCATAACCGGAACGGCGGGTTCAGAACTTATCCTTTGCTCAGTTTGAAGCGAGATTTTGCAAAATGTTGCCCGGTTTTACAGCCGCGGGGATCGCGGCTTTCACGATGATGCTCCTTATACTAGCGGCCTGCGCGCCGCGTTTGGCCGCGCCGCCCAGGGACCGCTCGGGGTTTTATCACATCGTCCAAGCCGGCGAAACGCTTTACCGCATCGGTAAAGCTTACGACGTCAGCCACGAAGAACTTGCGCGCGTCAATCGATTGCGCCAGCCTGAGCAGATTCGCACCGGTCAGAGAATCTTCATTCCGGGCGCGCTCCGGCAACTGCCCGTCGAAATCATCACGCCGGCGGAGCCGGCGCTCGATCGAGGCTGGGAAAGCGCGCGCGCGGCGCCGCGGCGTTTTCCAAACGATGCTGGGGAGCAGAAATTTATTTGGCCCGTCAGCGGCGCTATCCATTCGCATTTTGGTCGGCGCGGCTCGAGCTTCCACGATGGTATCGACATTGCTGCGCCGGCAGGCACGCCGATTCACGCGGTCGAGGGAGGCGAAGTCATTTATAGCGATCAATTGCGCGGCTACGGCAATTTGGTGATTGTCCGCCATGCGCACGGATTTCTCTCGGTTTATGCGCACAATGAGAAAAACCTGGTGCGCGAGGGACAACAGCTCGCGCGCGGCGATATCATCGCCCGCGTCGGCAGCACGGGAAGGGTGACCGGTCCGCACCTGCATTTCGAGATTCGCCGCCACAATAAGGCGCAAGATCCTCTCGATTATATACCGCCTTTGTGCTGCGCGGGCGCAGCCGCTAGCAGCCCGAGATGAAAGTGTGGCGTCGCACCGAGACGGGCGAGCGCCCTGGCAAGGCGCGATGACTGGGAGAATTTGCGACAGCATGTCCTCCGAGGATTAGTCTCGTAGCGAGCGGAGACATAGAGTACAAAGGTCGGCGATGGCCGGCGGTGTTCGGCATTGCTTTGCATCTGGTCCTGGTTGGTTGCGCTGCTCATTAAGTCCGCCAAACTTGTCAAAATGAGAGGCTCATTGGCCGCCCTTCGATTGGACTCAGATAGTGCGCCTGCCCTTCGAGAACCTCAGGCCGTGAGCTTAGTCGAACGGTCAAACTACGACCGGACAGGCTCACGCCGCGAATCATTCGTAATAAGGCCCCCTTAGGAGAACAGAATGAAAGATTTAGCACAGATTCGAAACGACGTCGTCGGCAGCTTGCTGCGGCCGGCCCGACTGAAAGAGGCGCGGTCGCGCTTCGATGAAGGCAAGATTTCCGAGCGGGAATTACGCGCCGTTGAGGACGACAGCATCCGCGCCGCGGTGACTTTGCAGGAGGAAATCGGCTTAGCGGTCGTAACCGACGGCGAGTACCGCCGCCTTAACTTTCAAGACAGCTTCGGCGAATCGGTGACGGGTTACGACGCCGGCCGGCCGAGTCTGGATTTTTACGAGAAACGCACCGAGGGGGGCAGCCCGCTGCGGCGCTGGGAAATTCCCGATGGCGGCGAGCAAAAGGGCACTGCCGTGGCGCAGCGGCGGCCGGCGCTGGAGAAGATCAGGCTGGCGCGCAACGTGCCTCTGGAAGAGTTCCAATACCTCAAACGCGTCGCGCAATGTCCGGCCAAGGTGGCGCTCATCGGTCCCGACCGCATCGCCCAACGCTTCGATTGGCAACACTCCCAGAGCGTCTATTCGGGCCTTGATGAATTTGTCAACGATGTAGTTGAGATCGAGCGCGAAATCATCCGCGGCTTGATTGGCGCCGGCTGCCGCTATGTGCAAATCGACGCCCCCGGTTACACGGCCTACGTCGATCCGCCTTCCTTAGAGGCGATGCGTGCTCGGGGCGAAGATCCGCAAGAAAATTTCCGCCGTTCGCTGGCGGCGGACAACCAAATGCTGTCCGGCTTTGATGACGTCACCTTTGGCATCCATCTTTGCCGTGGCAATCAGCGCAGCATGTGGCACCGCGAAGGCACCTACGATGCTATTGCCGAACGGCTCTTGAATGAGCTCAACTATGATCGCTTCTTGTTTGAATACGATACGCCGCGCGCCGGCGGCTTCGAGCCGCTGCGGTTTTTACCCAAAGGCAAAGTAATTGTTCTCGGCTTGGTCAGTACGAAGGTGGCGCAGCTTGAAACGGTCGAGGAACTCAAGCGCCGCATCGACAGCGCGGCCAAATACGTGCCGTTGGAGCAGATCGCCATTAGCCCACAGTGCGGCTTTTCATCGGATGTGGTCGGTAATTTAATCAGCGCCGAAGACCAGAAGCGAAAACTCGAGATCGTGGTCGAGACCGCCCGTCAAGTGTGGCGCTGAACGACGCGCCTGGTCTAATGGTCAATCGCCATCGGCAGCCTTGAATCGGCAAATGGGTCGCGCTAAACCTCGCGACGGACGCCACGGCAATTGCCGGTGTGAGGAATCTGTGGTAGCCCACATGAATGGGCCACGACATCGCGGGCATACGCCGCGGCATCCGTGATATTGCCGATTTTCCCAAGGCCGGGATCGTCTTCAAAGACATCACGCCATTACTCGCCGATGGCGCTCTTTTCGGCGCAACTATCGATGCTCTAGCAGAACGCTACCAGGATCAAAAGATCGATACGGTGCTTGGCATCGAGTCGCGCGGGTTTATTGTCGGAGCGGCATTGGCCTACAAGCTCGGCGCCGGTTTTGCCGTCGTGCGCAAGCCGGGAAAATTGCCTTACGAGACTCACAGCGCCAGCTACGAACTGGAATACGGCACCGATAGTTTGGAAATTCACGTCGACGGCCTCAAAAAAGACGCCCGGGTGGTGATTGCCGATGACCTTATCGCTACCGGCGGCACCGCACACGCGACCGCTGAGCTGGTTACCAAGCTCGGCGCCACAGTGGTGGAATGCGCCTTTGTGATCGAGCTAGCGTTTTTGAACGGCCGCAATCGGTTAAATCCTCACCCTGTGTTTTCGCTTCTCAGATACGACTCCGAGTAGCTCAGCCGGCGCTATAACTTCCTTGACATCCTTCGGGGTTGCTCTATAAGTAAACTAAGTCCTAGCCTGAAGACAAAAAGCTCTCGGCGTCGTGGTCATTTGCTGAGCTGCTGCGATTCTCATGCGGTCTTTTAATAACTCATGAAACGTATCGAAGAAATGTCGCTCTGGGAGCGGCTCTATGTTCCCGAAATCGTCCGCGGCCTGCTGGTAACTGGCTACCGGTTCTGGCGCAACCTGGCTGTGCATACCTTGCATCAATTGGGACTGGCAAAGCGACTTCAGGCGGCGGTTACAGTGCAGTATCCCGACGAAAGGGCCCCTTACCCGGACACCTTTCGGGGCCGCCATCGCTTGACCCTCAAAGACGATGGCGCGGTGCAGTGCACCGCCTGCTTTCTCTGCGCCACCGCCTGCCCGGCGGAATGTATCTACATCGAAGCCGGCGAGTATCCCGACCGCCCGGTGGAGAAATTTCCGATCCGCTATGAGATAGACACCTTGCGCTGTATCTACTGCGGCTTTTGTGTCGAAGCTTGTCCTTGCGATGCCATCCGCATGGATTCAGGAACCCATCCGGGAATCCTCGGGTTTGGGCGCAAGGCATTTGTCGAAACTAAAGAAGTTTTGATGGAACGATCCGAAGAGCTCGCGCTAAAAGGCAAAGAAGGACTGTACGAAACATACGTCAAACCATACCGGCAAGAGCGCTAGCTCAAACTGCCGGGCTTCCGAGGAGGTAGCATGTCCAACTCGACAAACAATGATCGCATAACCACCCAGCCGCTGCCCGCGTCAGCTAAAGTTTATGTGCACCCCCACGCCCGGCCGGACATCAAGGTCGCGCTGCGAGCTATAGAGCTGTCCGACGCACCCGGTCACGGCGATGGCAATGGCAACGGCGCTCACCCCAAGATGCCCCTCATGGTTTACGACACCTCGGGTCCCTACACCGATCCGAGCGCGGCCACCGATATCCGTAAGGGGCTGGCGGCCTTGAGATCGCAATGGATCAAGGCGCGCGGCGACGTCGAAGAGATCGTTGAAAGGGACGTGCATGCGGACGGCAAAAATGGCTCGCATAATGGCCACGCAACCGAGCGTTTTCCGGATGCGTCGCGTCGCCCGATTCTGCGCGCCAGGTCCGGCTGTAACGTTTCCCAGATGCATTACGCCAAGCAGGGTATCGTCACGCCGGAAATGGAGTACATCGCAATCCGTGAGAATCTTGGGCGCGAAAAATTTTCCGAAAACGGCGCCGCGGCGCGCACTCATACGGGCAACAGTTTTGGCGCGGCGCTGCCCAAGTTCGTGACCGCGGAATTTGTCCGCGCTGAAGTGGCGCGCGGGCGGGCGATCATTCCGGCAAACATTAATCATCCGGAAAGCGAGCCGATGATCATCGGGCGTAATTTCTTGGTTAAGATCAACGCCAACATCGGCAACTCGGCGGTGGCTTCTTCGGTCGAGGAGGAAGTCGAGAAAATGATCTGGGCAACGCGCTGGGGCTCGGATACCGTCATGGACCTCTCCACCGGCGATAATATCCACGAAACCCGCGAATGGATCTTGCGCAATTCGCCAGTGCCCATCGGCACGGTGCCGATCTACCAGGCGCTGGAGAAAGTGAACGGCAAGGCTGAGGATCTGACCTGGGAAATTTTCCGCGATACTTTGTTGGAACAGGCCGAGCAGGGTGTTTCCTACTTCACCATCCACGCCGGCGTGTTGCTGCGCTATGTGCCGCTCACGGCAAAACGCGTCACCGGCATCGTTTCGCGCGGCGGTTCGATCATGGCCAAGTGGTGTCTGGCGCATCACCAGGAGAATTTTCTCTACAGCCACTTCGAAGACATTTGCGAGATCATGAAGGCTTACGATGTTGCTTTTTCTCTGGGCGATGGACTGCGGCCCGGTTCCATTGCCGACGCCAATGACGAAGCCCAGTTCGGCGAGCTCGAAACATTGGGCGAGCTGACCGAGATCGCCTGGAAGCATGATGTTCAGGTGATGATCGAAGGCCCCGGTCACGTGCCGATGCACATGATTCACCAAAACATGACCAAACAACTGGAAGTTTGCCATGAGGCGCCGTTCTATACCTTAGGCCCGCTGACCACTGACATAGCGCCGGGATACGATCACATCACCAGCGCCATCGGCGCGGCGATGATCGGCTGGTACGGCACGGCGATGCTCTGTTATGTAACGCCCAAGGAACACCTGGGCCTGCCGGATAAAAAAGACGTGAAAGACGGCGTCATCGCCTATAAAATCGCCGCTCACGCCGCCGATTTAGCCAAGGGTCATCCTGGCGCGCAGCTTCGCGACAATGCCCTCAGCCAGGCGCGCTTCGAGTTCCGCTGGGAAGACCAGTTTAATTTGAGCTTGGATCCCGAAACAGCGCGTGCGTTTCATGACGAGACCTTGCCGGCACAAGGCGCCAAGGTTGCGCACTTTTGCTCGATGTGCGGCCCGCATTTTTGCTCCATGAAGATCACTCAAGATGTGCGCGAATACGCGGCCCAGAAAGGTTTGGAAGAGGCGGCCGCTTTACAAGCGGGCATGCAGGAAAAAGCCGAAGAGTTCAAAAAGACCGGTGCCAAGATCTACCGCGAAGTCGCCGAGGCGGCGACAAAATCCGCTGATCCGGCGCTGCGTAGCGCGGCTAAAGATTAAATCGGTGATCTAAGAGTTGCAGTGCAAATGGCCGCCTGATGGCGGCCATTTGCATTTTTGGCAGGCCGCGAAGTAATTGGCTCGCGAGCGAAAACAATTGCTCTTCGATCCGCTTGAGTGAATAATACTCGCCAGTTCTATTATGGAACCCGTCAAGATCACGCCGATGATGCAGCAGTACCTGCAAATCAAGCAGCGCCATACTGACTCCATTTTGTTTTTCCGGCTTGGCGATTTCTACGAAATGTTTTTTGAAGACGCCGAGACCGCGGCTAAAATCCTCGACATCACGCTCACCTCGCGCCACAAGAGCGATGACGGCGCGGTGCCGCTGTGCGGCGTGCCCTATCACTCGGCGGAGCCCTACATCCAGAAACTACTCCGTGCTGGGCATAAAGTTGCCGTTTGCGAGCAAATCGAAGACCCTAGGAGCGCCAAAGGCGTGGTCGATCGCCAGGTGGTTCGGGTGATCACTCCGGGCACGGTGACCGCGGCGGAGGCGCTGGATGCGCGCGGCAATAACTTTCTCGCCGCACTGCGCCGCGGCCGTAAAGGCTTTGGGCTGGCGCTTACGGATATTACAACCGGCGCGTTTCGTTGCGCCCGATTCTCTGAAGAGCGTTTTTTGTTGGATGAGATCTCACGGATCAAACCCAGCGAGGTATTGATCGCAGCCGGCGAACAGGGCTTAGGCGAGACGCTAAAAAAAGAGTTGCCGGGCATTTTCCTTAGTTCGGTGGCCGGGGACAGTTTCACGGCTGGTGCAGCGCGACGCATACTGCCGGGCTCGGTTTATGATGAAAAAGACTGGGACGATGCTTTGCGTGCCGCTTCGGCAATAGTGAGCTATCTGGAAGCCAATAGCGCGGGCGCGCTGAAAGCGCTGCGTGATCTTGAGCTCTATGAGACCTCTGATTATCTCGTGCTCGATGAGACTACTCGCGCGAACCTCGAATTGGTGGCGGGCTACGACGGCCAGCGCAAGGGCTCGTTATTGGCTGTGCTCGACCGCACGCGCACGCCGATGGGCGCGCGCCGTCTGCGCCAGTGGCTGCTCTATCCATTGCACGACGAGCGCGCCGTGCGCGCGCGGCTCGACGCGGTGCAAGAACTGGTGGAAAACTTTTCGCTCCGCGAAGAAGTGAAGTCCGGGCTTGATCAAGTGCAGGATCTGGAGCGGCTCGCCGGCCGGGTGGCCGCCGGCAGCGCTCTCCCCAGGGATCTCGTCGCCATTAAGAGCACCTTGCAAGCAGTAACCGGACTGCGCGCCGAATTAGCGGAGGTTAATTCAGAAGTAACGGTAGCGCTCCGCGAAAAACTCGCCGGCCTGCCGGAGGTTGTAGATGTCATTCAGCGTGCCATTGTCGATGAGCCGCCGGCCGCGCTCAAAAACGGCGGCTTTATCCGCGCCGGTTTTGATGCAGAGCTCGACCAAGTGCGCGGTGTCCGGAGCCATGCCAAAGATTGGGTAGCCAACTTCGAAATGGCGGAACGGCGCCGCACCGGCATCGCTTCGATAAAGGTGCGCTACAATCGCGTGTTCGGCTATTATATCGAAATCACCAGGGCAAATCTCAAAGCGGTGCCAGCGGATTATATTCGCAAACAAACCCTGGTAAACGGCGAGCGCTACATCACGCCGGAGCTCAAGGAATATGAAGCCAAAGTGCTTAATTCACAGGAAGTCATCGAGAAACTCGAGGGACAAATATTGGCGCGCGTGCGCGATCAAGTCGCGCTAAGCTACAGCGCGCTCAACCAGAGCGGCAGCGCGCTGGCGTTGCTCGATGCGCTGGTGTCGCTGGCGGAAGTGGCGGAGTCGCAGCATTTTACCAGGCCGCGGCTCGATCAGGGCACGGCGCTGGTGATTCGCGACGGGCGCCATCCGGTCGTCGAGGCGGTGATCGGACGAGGCGCATTCGTGCCCAATGACGCCATTTTGGACCCGGCCTCGAACCAGATACTGCTTCTCACCGGTCCCAATATGGCGGGCAAATCCACCTACATGCGGCAAGTCGCGTTGATCGTGATTATGGCGCAGATGGGTAGTTTTGTGCCTGCCGTGGAAGCGCGCATTGGCGTGGTGGACCGCATTTTTACCCGTATCGGCGCCGCAGATTCGCTGGCGCGAGGCGAGTCGACATTCATGGTTGAAATGAAGGAAACCGCGGCGATCCTGCGCTATGCCACCTCCCACAGTTTGATTTTGCTGGACGAAGTGGGGCGCGGCACCAGCACCTATGACGGCGTATCGATAGCCTCGGCAGTGGCGGAATACCTGCATGACTGTCCGGAACGTCCGAAAACGCTGTTTGCCACCCACTATCACGAGCTTGCCGAGCTGGCGCAAAACCGCGAGCGTATCAAAAACTATAACTTTGCCGTCAAAGAGTGGCAGGGGGATATAATCTTTCTGCGTAATCTGGTGCGCGGCGCAGCCAGCCGAAGCTACGGTATCCATGTGGCGCGCCTGGCGGGTCTGCCGGAGGCGGTGATCCGGCGCGCCAAAGAGATGCTGTTGGCCTTGGAACAGAGCGACGTTGAGCGTGAGGCGGCGCGCCCGCTCGGGCATTCTGCAACAGCGGTCGAGCCGGTGCAAATGGCGTTATTCGCTTCGCTCGAACGCAAGCTGCATGAGGAACTGGGAAGCCTCGATTTGTCTAAAGTAACACCCATCGAAGCGCTCAACTTGCTCCACAAATGGTCGGCGGAAGCAAAGAAGTAAACCGAGGGGATTCTCATGAAGCCAGTCTTTGGCATCGCCATCGCATTGATAGGCGCCACCCTGGCGCTGTCCAGTTTCACAGGGGCGCAAGATCCGCCGCGGCGCTACGCCGGTTCCCGGCTCGGCGCGAGTCAAAATCTTAGCGAACCTGAGGCATTTGCTGCAGCAGAAGCGGCGCGCTTGACGGCAGTGCGGGTGGTGCCGTCGCAAACCGGTACGCGGGTCTCAATGGAAGTATCGCGTCCGGTGCGATACGAGGTCGGCCGCATCCCGGAAGATAGCGGCCGCGGCACGCCGCCCCGGATCTACGTCGATATCGCGATGACGAAGCTCGCGGCGGACTCGTTAGAGCCGATCGCCGTGCACCAGGGAGGAATCAAACAAATCCGCGTCGGCCAGTTTGGTCGCGACACCGTTAGAGTCGTGCTTGATATGAACAGCGCTAGGGACCATACTGTTTTTCTCCTGGCCGAACCCTTCCGTGTCGTGCTCGATATTTCGCCAGACACTGCCGTGGATGGGTCTTTAGCGCCGGCCAAAACCAAGGCGCTCTTACCCCTGGATGGCGCCGCGAAAAGCGCCAAATCGCCTGCGCCGGTCATTCGCAAGATCGTTCTCGATCCAGGTCACGGCGGCAAAGACCCCGGCGCCATCGGTGTGGGCGGCGTGATGGAAAAAGACGTTGTCCTCAAAGTGGCGCATAAGTTGGCGGCCAAATTGAAGCGGGAAATGGGCATCAAAGTCGTCTTGACACGGACCGACGATCGCTTTATCGCTCTGGAAGATCGCACCGCCATGGCCAACGCCGAGGACGCCGATGTTTTTATTTCCTTGCACATGAACGCGAGTCACAACGGCGAAGCCAGGGGTGTCGAAACTTATTACCTCGATAATACCACTGACGAGGCGTCGATTCGGCTCGCGGCCCGGGAAAATAGCACTGCGCGCAAGAACTTGAGCGATCTGCAGTTTATTCTAAGCGATATGACGCAGAACATGAAGCTTGAAGATTCCGTGACCTTGGCGCACCGCCTGCAAAGCTCGGTGGTGAGCGCCTTGAGCGGTCATATGCGTGAGGTCAAAGCCCTTGGAGTGAAAAAGGCATTATTTTATGTATTGGTTGGTGCGCGCATGCCCAGTGTTCTCGTCGAAATGTTTTTTATCACGAACCGAGAAGAAGCCCGGGCGATGAGCCAAGACACACTGCAGGAAGCGATGGCAGACGCTTTGTACAGCGGCCTCCAACAGTATGGGCGGAGCGCTAGCGGCAAAGAGGCTTTAGGATCGAGAGAACATTGATAGATGCCGCCGCGCTTTCCCGCGCGCTCTTAGAAGAGTCCCAGCAACAGGCGCTCCGACAGCAATCGACAGCTGCTCTGGGAGCCGCTTCAGCGCAGCACCGAGCAGGCGCAGGACCGGTGGATTTCGTCCGCTTGGCGCGCGACTACATTCAGAAAACGCGCGCGCGGCTGGGCGAAATTCATCGCGCCGGCGGCGCCGGCATGGAGATTGTCGCAGCCTATACAATGATGATGGATTATCTCCTCGGCCATCTCTATAACGCCGCCTGCGAAGCAGAGGCGCGGCGCTTTCCAGGCCAGAAAACTAACTGTGCAGTGGTCGCGCAAGGGGGTTATGGCCGGGGCGAGCTAAACCCTCACTCGGATATCGATGTATTGTTTCTTTACCCCTGGAAACCCACGCCCGTTATTGAATCGGTAACTGAAAAGCTTCTGCATACGCTCTACGACTCCGGGCTGCAGGTCGGATACGCGGTGCGCAATATCGCTGAAACCATGCGTCTCGCGGAAGCGAATATCCAGGTCAAAAGCGCGCAGCTTGAGACGCGCTTTCTTTGCGGCGATTACGCCCTTTATCAGGAATTTGAAAGCGCCGTTGAAAAACGGCTGATCAGAAAACAGATTGGCCGGTTTATTCGAGAAAAGCTCGAGGAGAGTCGGGCACGCCATGCCAGCTTTGGCGGGTCGGTATATCTGCTTGAGCCCGACGTTAAGGAAGGGCAGGGGGGACTCAGAGACATTCACACGGCGCGCTGGATCGCGCGCGCCAGCCAGGGCGCAAAAAATTTTGACGAGCTGGTGAAAAACGGCGTCGTCAATGCGACTGACGTCGCTAAACTGAAAGATGTTCAGGACTTTTTGTTGCGCGTGCGCAACCAATTGCATTTTTCCACCGGCAAACATCAAGACCAGCTGACTTTTGAAGAACAAGAGAAGGCAGCGGCGGCGCTCGGTTTCGCCGGCGAAGGAACCCTCAAGGATGTCGAAGTTTTCATGCGCGCATATTATTTGCACGCCTCCGAGGTGCAACGTTTGTCGGCGCTCATCGTGCACCGCTTGCACGACTGCGCCCGGCCATTCTTTTCCGGCCATGCGGTATTTTCGAAAACTTTGCGCGACGGGGTGCGCCTTTCCAGGGGCCACCTGACGGTCACCAAGCCTGAGATCCTGCGCGCCGATCCGGGAAACCTCATCCGGATTTTTGCTGATGCGCAGCAAAACCGCTGCGAGTTGAGCCATGAGACGCGCGAAGCCATGCGCGAGCACCTGGATCTGATCGACGATGACTTTCGCCGCTCGGCCGGCGCTAACTCGACTTTTTCCGGGATTCTCAGGTGGAAAGAGCGAGTTTACGAGACCCTCGCCGAGATGCACAGTTGCGGCGTGCTTGGCGCTTTCATACCCGAGTTCGGCAGAATTCTTTGCATGGCGCTGCATGACGCCTATCACACCTATACGGTGGATCAGCATTCATTGCGTCTGGTTAGAGAGATTGAAAGGTTGAAAGCCGGTGAATATAGAGACGCGTTGCCGCTCTTGACGCAGCTGGTGCGTGAAGCCGAAAAAATAGAATTGCTTTATCTCGGCTTGATGTTTCATGACATCGGCAAAGGGTTCGGCGGCGGCCACTCGGAGATCGGCGCGCGCATGGTGCGCGCGATCGCGCGGCGCATGCGCCTGAACGTCGATGACGGCGCGCTGGTTGAGTTTTTGGTGCGCTACCATCTGCTGATGACCAACATCGCCTTTCGCCGCGATCTCGAAGACGCCAAGACGATTTTCGATTTCGCGCGCACCGTCGGCACGGTTAAAAACCTCAAGATGCTCTTCTTGTTGACCTTCGCTGACGTAAAAGGCGTCGGGCCTGAGGTTTGGAACGCGTGGAAAGCGTCGCTGCTTGGCGAACTTTATGTCAAGACGCTGACCGTGCTCGAGGAATTTGAGAAAGGCGAGTTCCAGCGCCCGGACTTGAAGGCGGCTGTTCGCAGAGTGCAGGTGCGGGCGCGCCGCGATCTGGCGAAAGATCATTCGTTAGATCGGGTCAATCGATTTCTCGAGGCAATGCCGGATCGCTACTTTCTTTCGGTGTCCGAGGCAGACATGCCGGCGCACTTCGCCTTGATGGAACAATTCACCGGCCAGGGCGCGGTGAGTTTGGTCGAGCATTTCGCCGAGCGCTATTGCAGCTCTCTGGTGGTCTGTACCCAGGATCGGCCCGGACTTTTCGCAGCGATCACCGGCGTGCTGACCGCGCTCAGCTTGAATATCCTGAACGCGCGTATCTTCACGTCCAGTGACGGGCGCATTCTCGACATTTTTCGCATCTCTCACGCAGGGCGGCCCGAAGTCGCGATGGCTGGCACCCGGTGGTCTAAGTTTCGCGATCATTTGAACGAGGTCTTGGCCGGTGAAATCGACGTCGCCCGGCTGGTTGACTCATCGCAAAGGGGCGCGTTATTGCAAAAACGCGTGCCCAAGGTTTCGACGGTCATCCAGATCGACAACGAAGCCTCAGAACAGTTTAATATTGTGGAAGTTTTCACCGACGATCGCATCGGCGTATTGTTCAATATCGCTCACGAGCTGCACCAGCTCGGCCTGTCGATCCATGTAGCCAAGATTTCAACCCACGTCGATCAGGTGGCCGACGTTTTTTACGTCGCGGACCAGAGTGGCGTCAAGGTGACGGAGCGCGAGCGGCTCGAACAAATCAAAGATGCACTCTATCAGCGCGTGGCGCCACAGCATGAAAGAAGTTCTCAGTCCGCACATTGACACCTTTCTCTCGATGATCGCGGTAGAAAAGGGATTGGCCCGAAATACTGTCGAGGCGTACAGCCGCGATTTGTCGCGGTTCTCGGAATTCCTGATCAGCCAGTCGGTGTTCCACTTAAATGACGTTAAAGCGGCTCACGTTCGCGCCTATGTGTCCTGGTTGACAGGCAAGGGTTTGGGCGCGAAAAGCATTGCCCGCCATGTTGTGACCCTGCGCCGGCTTTATCGCTTTCTAGAAACCGAGGAACGAGTTATCGAAAATCCGATCCCGACCTTGCACCTTGGTGTTGGCGCGCGAACCCTGCCGCGCACCCTCTCCAGCGAAGATTTGCGCCGTCTTTTGAACCAACCCGATCCAACAACCGCGCTGGGCCGGCGCGATCAGACTATGCTTGAGCTTTTGTACGCTACCGGCCTGAGAGTTTCCGAGCTGATCTCGCTGCAAACGCAGCAGATCGATTTCAAAGGCAACTATCTAACGGTCAAAGGTAAGGGCGCCAAGGTGCGCGTCGTGCCGTTCGGCCGCTGGGCTCGAGAAAAGTTGCTTGATTATTTGTCCGCGGTGCGGGCTTCATTGCTACGGCGGGGCACTAGCCCATTTCTATTTATGAGCCGCTCAGGTAAGCCGCTCACGCGTCAGGGCTTTTGGAAATTGATTCGCGGCCACGCTCTTGCCGCCGGCATCGACAAACGCGTTACCCCGCACATGTTACGCCATTCCTTCGCCACCCACCTGCTCGAGGGCGGCGCCGATCTGCGCGCCGTGCAGTCGATGCTGGGGCACGCGGATATCTCGACCACGCAAATCTATACTCATGTCAGCGGCGCCAGGCTGAAGGAAGCGCACCGGCAGTTTCATCCGCGCGAAGACAACGGGAGTAAAAAAGGAAGAGATCTCTAGTTCCTAGTTTCAAGTTTCTAGTTACGGAAACAAAGACTTCCGGATCTGCAATCAAAACTACAAACCGGAAACTACAAACCGCGCGCCCTGCGCTGCTTGTCTTTTGTCGGGGCTTGCCGTACACGTAGTGATAGTACTTGAACGAGCCGTTGTTGGAAGACACTATTCGACAGGTAGCTGTCTGGGCTTTGCCGGTGCTTTTCGCGGTCGTGCTCCACGAAGTCGCTCATGGCTGGGTCGCCAATCGCTTGGGCGATCCGACTGCAGCGCAGCTGGGGCGCCTCACTCTCAATCCAATCTCCCATGTGGACCCGATTGGAACGCTTGTCATCCCACTGTTTCTAGTGGCGGTAGGGGCGCCATTTATTTTCGGTTACGCCAAGCCGGTGCCGGTCAATTTTAATAATCTACGCAATCCCAAGCGCGATATGATCTGGGTTGCCGCCGCCGGTCCGGTCACAAATATCATTCTCGCCGTGGCCAGCGTTTATTTGTTCCGAGCCGTTCATGGGTCGGAGTATTTTCTGCCCGCCGTGATTCAAGAACCATTGGCGATGATGGCTCAGGGCAGCGTTAGAATGAACGTCATGCTGGCGGCGTTCAACCTGCTGCCATTGCCGCCCCTGGACGGTGGCAGGGTGCTCGTGGGCATGGCGCCCGAGCCCTTGTCGTCGATCGTGGCACGAATCGAGCCTTTTGGTTTTATCATCGTTTTAGCGCTGCTGATGACCCACACTTTGGATTTTTTTTTAGAACCATTTGTCTATTTAGTGCTGCGATTAGTTCAGGGACTGGTGATAGTCTAAAAGAGCATGGAAACCATCGTTAGCGGCGCTCGCCCCACAGGCCGGCTACATCTCGGCCATCTGCACGGCGCATTGAAAAACTGGGTGGAGCTTCAGAAAAACTATCGTTGCTATTTTTTCATCGCCGATTGGCATGCGTTGACCACCGACTACGCGACCCCCCAGGGCATCGGGCAAAGCACCATCGATATGCTGCTCGACTGGCTGAGCGTCGGCCTCGATCCGATGCGCTCAGTGCTATTCCGCCAGTCGCGGGTGCCGGAGCACGCCGAGTTGCACCTGCTCTACTCGATGATTACTCCCGTGCCCTGGCTGGAACGCAATCCGACTTATAAAGATCAGCTCAAGGAGCTATCGGCCAAGGACCTTACGACCTATGGCTTTCTTGGCTACCCGGTGTTGCAGGCGGCGGATATCACTCTTTACAAGGCCAACAAAGTGCCCGTCGGTGTCGATCAGGTGCCTCACATAGAGCTGACTCGGGAAATCGTGCGGCGCTTCAATCAGTTCTATCGGCCGTTATTTCCCGAACCCGACGCGTTGCTGACGGAGACGCAAAAACTCCCGGGTCTCGATGGACGTAAGATGAGCAAGAGTTACGGCAACGCGGTGTTTCTATCGGACTCGCCCCAAGAGATCGATCAGAAGCTCAGCCGCATGATGACGGATCCGGCGCGAGTTAGACGCACTGATCCGGGGGAGCCGGAGAAATGCCCGGCTTTTCAACTGCACAAGATTTATTGCACACCGGAGGAAATCGCCTACGTGACAAAAGGCTGCCGCACCGCGTCCATCGGCTGCCTGGAGTGCAAAAAAATCATGATCAAGCACGTGATCGACGAGCTCGCGCCGATCCGTGAAAAGCGCGCGGCTTTGGAACGAAAACCGCGAGAGGTCGAAGCTATCCTAGCTGCCGGCAACGGCGCGGCTCAAAAAGTCGCAGCTGAGACCATGGCCGAAGTGCGCCCGGCGGTGGGATTGTGAGCACCAACGTTCAACTGGAGATGTTCGAGGGACCGTTGGACCTCTTGCTTCATCTGATCAAGAAGAACGAGGTCAGCATCACCGATATTCCCATCGCCACCATCACCGAGCAATTCCTCGCCACCTTGGAGCTGATGCCAGACCCTGAATCTCGACGTCGCCGGCGAATTTCTGGTGATGGCCGCCACCTTGATTCATATTAAATCGCGCATGCTGCTGCCGGCAAGCGAAGGCGAGAAGGATGATGACGAGGAAGGTGCATGACCCGCGCGATGAGCTGGTGCGCCGTCTGCTCGAATATCAGCGCTTCAAAGAAGCCGCCAGCGAGCTGGAGCAGCGCGATGCTCTTGACGCGCGATGTGTTCGTGCGCGCCGCCTCCTGTGGAAGCCCCGGAGCCGGCGCGCTTCCGCGAGCTGTCGGTGTTCGAGCTGCTTGACCGCGCTCCGTCGTGTATTGGACCGTTTGCCCAAGGATGAGTTTCACGAGGTCACACTCGAAAAGATCACTGTGCGCGAGAAGATGACGTTGCTGCTCGATCGTTTGCACGCGCACGGCCGGGTGTTATTTCGAGTCGCTGTTTAGCGATGCGCGCACGCGCATGGAAGTGGTCGTCACGTTTCTTGCGATGTTGGAGCTGGTCTAAGATGCGCGCGATTCGAATTTTCCAGGAATCGTCGCAGGGACCGATCGTCATCGAAGCGGCCGTCGGCGCTGGAGCAGGCCGCGGATGTCCTCGCCCGACAACTGGTGCTCGAGGAAGAGCGACATGGAACTTGAAGCACTAAAATCCATTGTCGAAAGTTTATTGTTCGTCGCCGAGGGCCCGCTGACCTTGCAACGACTCGCGGAAGTCATTGACGGCGCCGAAAAGAAAGAACATCCTGGCTGCGCTGGAGCAAGTTCAAGCCGAGCTGCGACATCAACCGGCGCGGCGTGCGCCTGGTCGAAGTCGCCGGTGGCTTCCAGCTTCGTACGCCAAAAGAAAACGCCGACTGGGTAAAAAAATTTCTCGGTGGCAGGCCGGCGCGCATGGGCCGGCGCGACTCTCGAGACCCTGGCGATCATCGCCTATCGCCAGCCGGTGACAAAGGCCGAGGTCGAAGCGATCCGCGGCGTCGATGTTGACGGCGTGGTCAAGACCCTAGTGGAGCGCAACTTGATTCGCGCCGTCGGCCGCAAAGACGTTCCCGGGCGGCCCTTTCTATTCGGCACCACTCCGGAGTTTTTGCAGCTCTTCAATTTGAAAGACCTTGGCGAATTGCCTACCCTCAAAGAAATGGAAGAGATCACGCTTCCAGAACCAACCGACGTACATGCTCGCTGAAAACGTCGTAGAAGAACTTTAAACAACAAGCTTCAACGGCAAAACCTGACGAGGCCAGCCAACCGAAGCCAAACTCAAAGTTTGCACCACCAAGATCCCAGCGAATTTCTGAGTCTCTGTCCCTCTGGCAACGTCATGGCTGAAAGTTTTCGCTCCCGGGCAAATTTTAATCATATAGGATGCGTTTTACGGCGCCGAGAAAACCGTGGCGCTCGCTGTGGACTTCGTGCTGTAAGCGCCGTTCTTTTTGGCTTGCGCTAGCGCCGTGCCGAGCACCGGTAATGGAACGACTGCAAAAAATTCTCGCCCATGCCGGCTTAGCGTCGCGACGTGAGGCTGAGCAATGGATCGTGGAGGGGCGCGTGGCGGTCAACGGCGCCGTCGTGCGCGAACTCGGCACGCGCGCGGACCCGTCGAAGGATAGCATCAAAGTCGATGGTAAACGTATCAAGGCACGCTGAGCGCGCCGCTGTACTTCGCTCTCCATAAGCCGGCCGGTGTGGTTACGACCCTTGACGATCCGCAACGCCGGCCCGATCTCACCCGCTTCCTAAAAAGTCTCGGTGAAAAAAAGCGCGTTTATCCGGTTGGCCGGCTTGATTTCAATTCGTCGGGCTTGCTCCTGCTGACCAATGACGGCGAGCTGGCTCAGCGCTTGATGCATCCACGTTTCGGCGTGACCAAGGTTTACCATGTAAAGCTCAGTTCCTGTCCCGCGGCGGAGGATTTAGCGCGGCTGCGCCAGGGCATTCGTCTGGAGGACGGCATCACCGCTCCAGCGCGGGCGCGAGTGCTCCAGAAGCTAAAAGAAAAATGCCTGGGCGGAAATTGAGCTGCACGAAGGGCGCAAGCGCGAGGTACGCCGCATGTTCCTGGCTCTGGGTTTCTTCGTGGAAAAACTGGTGCGCGTGCGCATCGGTGCGGTAGAGCTGGGACACTTGGCTCCGGGAGAGTTGCGCCCACTTTCAACAAGCGAGATAGGACAGTTAAAACACTCGGTCGGGCTGGCCGGGAACAGGCTAGGCAATAGCAGCAGGCACAGGCAATGGCAAAAAGCCTTCCCGGGATGAAACGTTACGCCGGCGCTGAGTAAAACGGCAAAGCATGCTGCGCCCTACTCTGCGGCTGAGTCCTTTGTGACTCTTTTGCTGCCGCTAATTCGCTCTGCGATGAGGCTCTGCTCTTCGCGCCGCCGCTGCAGCAGCCCTTACGACGCTTGCGGTTTCTCCATATACTCTCGACTGTCATGTCTGCTTACGTGCCGCTTTGGTGCAAAAGTAATTTTTCCTT
>CAWDHA010000036.1:0-28279 GCA_963801935.1 uncultured delta proteobacterium | reverse complement strand
GGTGGAGGCGGGGGGAATCGAACCCCCGTCCGAGAGTCTTCCGCCAAATATGACTACATGCTTAGCCGCTGCTTTGATCTCGCTCATCAAGCCCCCAGCGGCGGGGTCTATCAGAGCCATCCGGTTTAGATCTCGGCCTCGTCCCCTCCGGCAGGAGAATCAGCCTATCCCACTAAATGACGTCTTAGCCGATCCCGCGGGAGAAGACCGGTAAGACGCTAACTGCGATTAGGCAGCTAGGGCGTATTCAAAATTGTCTGCGTTTAATTGCAGATCTGTTTGTTTAACGGGATAACAGAACCCCGGCATGCCACTTTGACTTCCCTCCCCCGTCGAAACCATGTCGCCCCCATATCGCTAGTCTAGCGTTTCAAGTTTCCAGTTTCTAGTCTTCGTTTCCGGTTCACCAGAAACTCGAAACCGAGAACTAGAAACTCAGTTTCTGGCTTTGATCGAGCGCTCGACTTCGCGCACTGCTTCCTTACGCCTTAGGGTTTCGCGCTTGTCATAGAGCTTTTTACCGCGCGCCAGGCCGAGCTCCACTTTGGCTTTGCCGTTCTTGAAGTATAAGCGCAGCGGCACCAGGGTGAAACCGCGCTCCTTGGTTTTACCGGTGAGCCGCTCGATTTCCCGGGCATGCAACAAGAGCTTTCGCGCGCGCGTCGGTTCATGATTAAATTGATTGGCCCCAGGATAGGCGCTGATATGGACATTCAGTAAGACCGCTTCGCCCTTTTGAATACGGGCAAAGCCATCTTTGAGATTCGCCTTGCCGTCGCGCAAAGATTTCACCTCGCTGCCAAGCAGGACCAACCCCGCTTCATAATTTTCATCTATAAAATAGTTGTGGCGCGCCTGGCGGTTGATGCAAACGGACTGTTCTGCGCCAGCCGCGGCTTTTTTAGTTGCCATTGGCTCTGATTTTATCGTCGGGAGTGATCAAACCACCGGATGTGATCATTTTAAATGCTTCTTCGATGGTCATGTTCAGCGGCGTCACCTCATGGCTCGGCACCAACACATAAAACCCCGAGGTTGGATTGGGCGTGGTCGGGACGAATACGTTTACCAGTTGCACGTCTCTTTTGTGCTCAAGATGAGGCCACACGTGACCCATGGCAAAGGCGACTGTGTATAGTCCGGATCGCGGGTATTCAATCATCACTACCTGGCGTTGCGCGTCGGATTGGTCCAAAAACGTCTGGACAAGCTTTTGCACCGCGCTATAAATGCCGCGGAACACGGGTATGCGCACGAAAACATTGTCCCAAGCTTTGAGAAAGCGCCGCGTGGCAACGCCGCGAGTCAAAGCCCCGAGAAAAAGTATGATAGCGACCGTGATCGCCGCGCCGAGCCCGGGAATAGCGAACGGCAAATGGCTTTTCGGATTTAGCTGCTTCGGCAAAACGTCGATGACTCCCTCGAGCAATCCGACAACCCAACCGAGAAACCACAGGGTGATGACGACCGGTAAAAATACCAGCAGGCCCGCCAGAAAATAGCCCTGCAATACTTCTCGCAAGCTAGAACTCACGCTCTTTCGCGCCTCTTCGCTCACCGAGTCACCCTGTCCGCCCCGGCTCGAGCACCGTATTGTCGATCAGCCGGGCCTTGCCGACCCACACGGCTAAAGCCAGAAGCGCGCTGCCGTTGAGTTCTTTAAGTTCCACCAAAGTCTCAGGATTGCTCACGCTTGCGTATTCCAGGCGCGCCAGCGGCTCGGCTATGATCTCGCCCCGGACTCGAGCCAAAATCACCTCTGTTCGGCGCTCGCCGTTATTGACCAGGCACTGCGCCCGGCCGAGCGAGCGCGACAAACAGAGCGCCGCCCGGCGCTCTCCCGGGTTTAGGTAGGAGTTGCGCGAACTCATGGCCAAGCCGTCGGCCTCGCGAACAATCGGATGACCGAGGATCTCAACGGCCAGGCTCAGGTCTCGCGCCATGCGTTGGACGACCAGGAGCTGCTGGTAATCCTTACAGCCAAAAATGGCGGTATCGGGCTCTACAATATTAAAAAGCTTTGCTACCACCGTTGCCACCGCAGCGAAATGGCCGGGCCGAAATGCGCCGCACAGGCGCGCGCCGAGCTCCTCAACTTGCACGCGGGTCTGATAACCCCCAGGGTACATCTCGGCGACCGAAGGCTGAAAAACAACGTCTACGCCCTCCTTCTCAAGCAATTCCTGATCGCGCACAAAGTCGCGCGGGTAAGTGGACCAATCCTCGTGCGGCGCAAATTGCGTCGGGTTTACAAAAATCGATACCACGAGCCGCGTCGCCGCGCTTTCTTCCGTCGCGCACGAGCGCCAGATGGCCTTCATGCAAAAAACCCATGGTCGGGACCAAGACGATGGTCCGCTGCTGGCGCCGTTCGGCAGCGCTCCACCCTCGCATCTTTTCGACTCGCTCAATAATCTGCATCGCTGGCAGTATCGCTAACCAATAATCGGCTACAATTCCTCTACGCTATAACGCTGTCCCAGAGATTTATTTAAAGGAATGTTCCGGTCCGGGAAATTTTCGCTCGCCTACCTCGCGGATAAAAGCCGTGACGGCGGCAGCGATCTCCTGCTTTAGTTCGGCATAACGTTTAACGAATTTAGGAGTGAAATCATCGAATAAGCCGAGCATGTCATGGATGACCAACACCTGGCCATCGCAAGCGGCGCCGGCGCCGATGCCAATAGTCGGAATCGCCAGCTCGGTCGTGATTTCTCCAGCCAAATCCGCGGGCATACCTTCGAGTACGACGGCGAAGGCGCCCGCTTCTTCGACGGCGCGCGCGTCATTCAGGATCCGATTACGCGTTTCTTTTTCTTTGCCTTGCACCTTGTAACCGCCGAAGGCGTGGACCGACTGCGGCGTCAATCCTATGTGGCCCATGACCGGAATGCCGACGCGCGTGATCGCTTCGATGGTTTCCCGTTGCGCCACCCCGCCTTCCAGCTTGACCGCCTCGGCGCCTGCTTCTTGCAAGAGCCGCCCGGCGTTGCGCAAGGCTTCGGCGGCGCTCACCTGATAGGAGAGAAAAGGCATGTCGCCGACGAGCAAGGCGCGTTTGCGGCCGCGTGCCACGGCCCGGGTGTGATAGATCATGTCATCTATTGTAACCGGTAAGGTATTGGGGTGGCCCTGGACGACGCAGCCCAGCGAATCACCGACGAGCAGGATATCGATCCCGCTCTCGTCGAGGATGCGCGCGAAAGAGTAGTCATAGGCGGTCAGGCAAGTGATCTTGTCGCCGCGGCGCTTTTTCTGGATAATCTCTGGTACGGTAATCTTGTCGGCCATTGATGCGCCCTCCGAAAATAAAAAAGCCTCCCGGACCGTACCGGAAGGCGCTCAACGGCAAGAAGAGCGACGCTCTCCTTGATAAAACCGGCTATGCCATCCGTCTCGGTCCGATTACGTGGATCCAAGCGGTATATAGTGTTGCGTGCCCAACCCCATGTTATTGATCTCCTTGATCAAGTCAGCCAGCTCCTTGCTGCTTGTCACGAAATCAATGTCGGAAGTATTCACCACCAGAAGCGGCGTTTCGTCGTAGTTGAAGAAAAACCGGTTGTACGCCTGGGCCACTTCCGTCAGGTACTCAAAGGTCAGACCGCGTTCGTAGCTCTTATCCCTTTTTTTGATCCGCTTGTAAAGCACCTCCGGGCGCGCTTGCAGGTAAACTACCAGATTAGGTTTCCGTACGCGTGTGGTAAGCAGCGCGTAAATTTGCTGATAAAGCTTTAGCTCCTCACTGCTCAGGGTCAGGGCCGCGAAGATATTATCTTTGGCGAACAGGTAATCGGCGATTGTATTATGATTGAAAAGCTCGAGCTGGCTTAACTCTAACTGCTGGTGATAGCGGTTTAACAGGAAAAACGTCTGGTTTTGAAAGGCGTAGATTTCACGAGACTTGTAAAACTTGGGGAGAAACGGGTTTTCTTCCACCTGCTCAAGCACGGTACGCGCCTGAAACTCGTTGGCCAGCACGCGCGCTAAGCTGGTCTTACCGACACCGATGGGCCCCTCAACGACGATGTACTTCCCCTTGGCCATTTGAGCGGGAATCTACACGTTGCAGCGAAAATTGTCTAGGTGAAAACGGCTATCGAACGCCGCCTCGGGTCGATGTGCGACCTGCCGCACGTGGCACCTCCTCACGGCTACCTGCTATACTGCACCGTGATCGAAGATCTACTGCGCCACAAGATCGGCCAATTGTTCCTGGTCGGGGTTTGCGGTGAAACCGTCAGCGCCGACGAACGGCTGCACTTCGAAGAGTATGGCTTCGGCGGTTTTGTGCTTTTCAAACAAAACTGTCATGACGCCCGTCAAATTGTTTCTTTATGCCGCGCTCTGTGGGAAATGGCCGTGGGATTACCTCCCTTCATTGCTATCGACCAGGAGGGCGGCCGCGTGCATCGGCTGCCGCCGCCATTCACCCATTTCCCGCCCGCAGCGCGCCTCGGCGACAGCAACGATGCCAAGCTGGCCTACCGCGCGGCGCGGGCGGCGGGCGCCGAACTGGCGCTTGCGGGAATCAATCTGAACTTTGCCCCAGTGCTCGACGTGAGTTCAAATCCGGACTGTCCGGTGATCGGCGATCGCGCCTTCGGCGCGGATCCCCAGGCGGTGATGAGCTTGAGCGCAAGCTTTATCGCGGGCCTCAGAGACGCGGGAATTATTCCGTGCGGCAAACACTTCCCGGGCCATGGCGCCAGCGATAAAGACTCGCACTTTGATCTTCCGATCGTCGCCAAATCGCTGGCATTACTAAACACCATCGAGCTGGCGCCGTTCGTCAATGGTTGCCGCAATCAAATCGAGGCGCTTATGACCGCGCACGTTCTCTATCCCGCTCTCGACGACCAATGGCCGGCAACGCTTTCACAAAAAATCGTGAGCGATTTGTTGCGCCGGCAACTGGGCTACGGCGGCGTGGTTTTCAGCGACGACATGGAGATGCACGCGATCAGTCAACGCTACAGCGTAGCCGAGTCCGCGGAGCGCGGGATTTTGGCGGGCCTGGACGCATTGCTGTTTTGCCACGACTTAGCAAAGACGGTAGAGGCTTTCGAGTTCTTGTGCCGAAAAGCCGCTGAAGATGCCGTGCTCCGCGCCCGCGTGGACCAGAGCCATGCGCGGATTACAAACCTCAAGCGGCGTTTTTTGGGATCATTCAGCGGAGCGCCCCGGGACGAAATTCTCGAGCGGCTCGCGGCTTTAGACCACCCGCGCATCGTCGCGGAGATTTACGGCAGCTTGTAGGCACTGTAGGAGATCAGTTTTCTCACGTCGTGGTCCAGTTCGCCTTCCCATTTCTCGACAAGAAGGTCGGCCGGGCATTTGCCCTGGTCGAGTAGATTCTTGAGCGGCATAAGATAGATCGTTTCATCTTGGCCCTGCGCATTCAGGGCGCGCTGGCGATGCAGCCCCTCCCAGCCGATCTGGAGGAGCTCTCTGGCGAGATCGACAATCGCGTAGCGCCGCACCCGCGCCGCCAGCGCGTCCTTGTGCGAGTCGAGATAAATCTGCATGCGCTCGTCAAAGCTCCAACCCTTGACCAGGTCCCAAGCGGCCTGGAGACAATCGGGGTCATAAAACGCGCCTTTGATAAGGGCCGACAACGCCGGCATCAAATCCGGCGGCTGGCTGTCGACCGAGCGGATTTCAATATAGCGCTTGATCCGTGTCTCGGGGAAAAGCGTCGTTAAATGGTCGCCCCAGTCCTCGATGGTAGCCCTCTCGCCCTGATGACCGTAGTCGAGAAACTGGCGGAAGGTGGTGCCCGTCATGTCGACGTAGTCGTGATGACGGATGATGAAGTACATCGGGACGTCCAGAGCATATTCAACATAATGCGCGAAAGAGACGTCGGGCGAGAAGGCAAAGCTCAGCAAACCGGAACGGTTTTTGTCGGTGTCGGTCCAGATATGTTCCCGGAAACTTCGGTAGCCGTTCAGGCGCCCCTCGGAGATCGGCGAGTTGGCGAACATGCCGATTAGAATCGGCGCCAGGCCCATACCGGTGCGAAACTTCGCCATGGCATCTTTCTCGTCCAGATAATCGATATTAGCTTGCACCGTCGCAGTCTGCTTCATCATGCGCTGGCCGAGCTTGCCGACCTTGCGCATGTAAGGGCCCATGATGCGGTAGCGTTTCTTCGGCACCCATTCGATCTCGCTCAAGCGGCTCACCGGTTGCATTCCGAGTCCGAGAAAAACCACACCGAGCGGCTCCGCGACTTCCACCAACTCGCGAATATGCTGAGTAAACTCGCCATGGGTGCAGTGAATGCTGTCGCAGGGCTCGCCGCTCAGTTCGATCTGTCCCCCCGGCTCCAGAGTAACCTGTGCTTTGTCACGCGCGAGCGCGATAATATGGCCCTCTTGCTCTTCGGGTTCCCAACCATAGCGGTCGATCAGCTCGCGAAGAATCCGTTCGACTCCGCGCGGTCCAAGATAGGGAATCGCTTTTCCGGTCGAGCGCTCGATGCCGACCTTTTCGTATTCGGTGCCGACCCGCCAGCGATCGCGCGGCTTTCCGGCGTCGTGGAAGTAGGCTTCAAGCTCTTCTTTTTTTTCAATGACTGACATAGTTGCGAATATTGCGTAGATAAGGCGCGCGAATCACGCCCTTTTCAGTGATGATCGCGGAAATCAGCTCTTGCGCCGTAACGTCAAACGCCGGATTGAACGTTTTCATCCCCCTGGGCGCGAGCGCTCGGCCAAAGATATGCGAGACTTCCTCGGAGGCCCGCTGCTCGATCGGAATGCCACTGCCAGATGGACAGTTAAGATCGATGGAAGATGTCGGCCCGGCAACGTAAAATGGGATGCCATGGCGCTTTGCCAAAACCGCAACGCCGTAGGTGCCGATCTTGTTCGCCACATCGCCGTTGGCCGCGACCCGGTCGCAACCGACGATTACGGCGTCAACGCCGCCGCTTTGCATCAGATATCCAGCCATGCTGTCGGTCACCAAGGTTGCCGGAATCTTTTCTTTTTTTAGCTCCCAAGCGGTGAGACGCGCTCCTTGTAGTAAAGGCCGGGTCTCGTTGACCCAAACTTCAATCTTTTTACCGGATTCTTTCAAGGCGCGGATCACACCCAAGGCCGTGCCGTAACCCGCAGTCGCTAGCGCGCCGGCATTGCAATGCGTCATGATACGCCGGGCGTTGCCCAAAAGATCGGCTCCGAGACGGCCCAATTGCTTATTGGCGGCAATATCGTCGGCGTGTATTTTCAGCGCTTCTTTTATTAACAGTCGTTTAACTTCCTCGATGCCGCGCTCGCGGCTGTCCTGATACACCTTACGCATGCGCTCCAGCGCCCAGAAAAGATTAACCGCCGTCGGCCGGGTTTCCGATAGAACCCGCACGATGAGATCAAACTGGCTGTCAAAGCCTTTTTCACGGGCCTTCAAGCATCCCAGCGCCACACCCATAGCCGCGGCAACGCCGATGGCCGGCGCGCCGCGTATCACCATGCCGCGTATCGCCTCGGCGACTGCGCGATAATCACGGCAAACCTTATAGACTTCTCGCTCGGGCAGCAGCCGCTGATCAATCATGACGACGCGATTATTTTTCCATTCAATTGTCTTTACAGCCATTCGAGCCTTACCATTCTCGCGGAAGCTGAGTATATTAGCTGCTGGAAGGAAGCGTCAAGGGCAGCAGTGGATGTTTACCATATCTTAGGGTATCTCACCGGGCTCGTGCTTTTTCGGTCAGACATTGATCCGACGAGCTTGGTTCGCACAACGGCCCTGGTGCATTTCCTCGATGCGATTCTATGCCGGGTGATCGCCGATCACAGTGGCCGGAGAAAAAATCGCTGGACGGTCGCCGGCTCGATTTTTGGTATCTGGGCGGTAGCGATACTATTTCTTCTGCCTGAGAAACACCATCAAGAATAAATATCAGGATTCGCGATCGAGTGTTTGTGCGGGCCCCAGTTGATCCAGATTTTGACCTGCAAATCTGAGCGTTGAGCATCGAACCGGTCACGACTCGTCGAGCGCAATCACGTAGGCCATGCCGTGCTCAGCCGTATGGGTAATCGATAAAGCCCAACGACGGATCCCCAACCGCGCGGCGCGCGCGGCGGTCTTGTGATGCAAGATTATATCCGGCTTGCCGCTCGGCGCCCGGGCCACTTCGATGTCAGACCAGCAAACCTGGGCACCCCAACCGCGCCCTAGCGCTTTCATGACCGCTTCCTTGGCGGCAAAACGGCCGGCGTAACTCTGGTATTTACCGCGCCGCTTGGTCTCGCAGTAGGCGATCTCCTGTTCCGTGAAAACGCGGTGTTGGAAGCGAACTCCGGTACGCGGATCTTCGAGGGCTGCCTGAATCCGCGCTACTTCGGCCAAATCCACACCCGTGCTGATAATCATCGCGGGTAAGTTTGCCGCGAGCCTCGGTCGCCTGTCAACAAGCGGCGCGCCCGTTGGAAATTCAAGAGCTAACCGATGGCCAGCACAAAATCAAATGTCGCGAGCTTTTCAGCGCCGTTTTCCCGGATGCTCAGCAGTAGCTTTTCATCGAAAATATTGTCGCGCTTATTCTGTTGCTCTCCAGGAAAATAAAGCTGGGTCGTAAGAATCGGACGGTTGGGCGCCTGCACCCTGACATGAAAGTGGCGCGTTCGCCCTGGGTAGAGTCCGGGCACGACAGTCTCAAAAAAATACCGCCCGAAATTATCGGTATACTGATGGCCGCGCAGTCGGTAGCCGGTATTGTCGTACACTCCGGCCCCATCGGCCTGCCACAGATCGACAAGCACACCGCCGACCGGCTGGCAATGGGTCGAGCGCACGTTTCCCTGCAAGCGGATTTTTGTCCCTTGCACGCCCGGTTCCACGAGCGAATTTCGTTTCGGCGAACTCGGTTTGTAAAAAGGACCCGCGGTCTGGGGCGGCGTGACATTGTCATTGGCGTTGCAGGCTGGCGTTACGGGCAAGGCTTGCGCCCAGCCGCTCGGCGCGCTCGCGCCGTCCCTCAGCAGCCAGATCACCGGGAGCGCCAGCGCCGCGCGTAGAAAATCACGTCTTGGACATCGCAAGTAAACCATGACTGCTCAATCCTTCCGCCGCTCAAGCTGCCATTGATCTGATCTATCACGGCCCTGGCACCGTTACCGTCTCGACTCAGCCATAGTATCGCAAAAAGACCTGCGATCAATTCGTGGAGTGTGGATGGATCATCTACGAGCGCTTACGGGAGATGGACCGGACGCTAAATGGGAGCAAGACCTTTTGAAGAAACACTAACACGTTTACCCTTAGCAGCCCGTGGTGAAAGTTTGACGCATTCGATGGGCGATCGATCCCCGTTGGCTGCGTTACTCCTCCCCTCAAATATTCCCCGATATTCTCGGTCGTCGCGGCTTGCCATCAGGGCGCCTCGCCCGTCTCGGTGCGACGCCACACTTTCACCACGGGCTGCTAGGTCATGATTCTGCCGCCGTTGACGTGGAGTGTTTGGCCGGTGAAGTGACGCGCAGCATCGCTTGCGAGAAACACGACGGTTTCAGCGACGTCTGCCGGCTCGCCGGCATGACCCAGCGGTATTCTCTTTGCGGCCGCCTGCCACCCTTCATCGGTATAGTTGGCGCGCACACGCGGCGTATTGATGCGGCCCGGCGCGATAGCGTTGGCGCGCACGCCGAAAGGCGCGAGCTCGAGCGCCAGAGTTTTCGTCAGACCGAGAACGCCGGCTTTAGCGGCTGCGTAAGCGGCGCGATTGGCATCGCCGCTAAAAGCGATATCGGAAGAAATATTTACGATAACGCCGCTCTTTTGATTCTTCATTGAGCCAACAACGGCGCGGCAGCAAAGAAAGGTCGACGTCAGGTTGACGTCGATGACTGCTTGCCAGTGCGCCAGGGAAAATTCCTCAAACGGATGGCGGTGCATACTGCCGCCGGCGACGTTGACCAGAATATCGATGCCGCCGTGGGTCGATTGAATTGTATCGAAAATCGCTTGCACCTGGTTTTCGCTGGTGACGTCCAGGCGCATGAACATCGCTTCTTTTCCGCGGCGATCGATCTCGGCGGCAACGTTTCTGCCCCCGGCTTCATCGACATCGAGTAAGATCGACGCGATGTCTTCTCTAGCAAAGCGCTCGGCAACGGCCCGCCCGATTCCCGCTGCGGCGCCGGTGACGACTGCGATTCTGCTCATGGTTTCCTCCTTTGGACACGTGACTGTTCTTCAGTAGCGCAGAGGTCAACTGGCCGTCAACATCAGAGCCATGCTGGGGAGGGAGGCCGGGTCGCAACCCGCCCCTACAAAGCGCGCTTAGAGGCCGAAGTGAACTCGAAACCCGAAACGCGAAACCCGAAACTGCGCAGCGCAGCGCCTGCCCTTGCCAAGCTATGGCTGCTCAACTAGAATCCGAGCCGATTTTCGCAACCACCAGAGAGATTTCAAATGGAGGACGCAGCATGGCAGACAAAGCCATCGAGGTTTTATTAACCGAAAAACGGAACTTTCCACCGCCAAAACAGTTTAAAAAATTCGCCAACATGAAGAGCGCGGGCACATTTAATAGCGCGCGCAAAAATCCCCAGGCGTTTTGGGCCAAGGCGGCGAAGGAATTGCACTGGTTTAAGCCATGGACAAAGGTGCTCGAATGGAAAAGTCCGTGGGCTAAATGGTTTATCGGCGGCAAGCTCAATGTTTCTTACAATTGTCTCGACCGCCACGTTAACAGCGGCCGAAAAAATAAAGCCGCCATCATCTGGGAAGGCGAGCCGGGCGACGAACGCGTACTGACCTACCGCGACGTGTGGCGCGAAGTAAACAAGTTCGCCAACGTGCTAAAAAAGCTCGGTGTGAACAAGGGCGATCGCGTCTGCCTCTACATGGGCATGGTGCCCGAGCTGGTGATCGCGATGCATGCCTGCAACCGCATCGGCGCGCCGCACAGCGTGGTTTTCGGCGGTTTCAGCGCCGAAGCGCTGCGCGATCGCATCAACGACGCCCAGGCCAAAATATTGATAACCGCCGACGGCGGTTATCGCCGCGGCGCGGTCGTAGCGCTCAAGAAAAATGCCGATGACGCGCTGACGGACACGCCGTCGATCGAGCACGTCGTTGTCGTGCAAAGAGTCGGCGCTGAATCCGGCGCGAGCATGAAAGAAGGGCGGGACGGCTGGTGGCATGAGCTTATGGCCGATGCGCCGCTGTGGTGCGAGCCGGAAAAGATGGACAGCGAGGACATCCTTTTTCTTCTTTATACAAGCGGCACTACCGGCAAACCTAAAGGCATCGTGCACAGCACCGGCGGCTATCTGACCGGCGTCACCCTGGCCAACAAGTGGATTTTCGACATGAAGGAAGACGATGTCTTCTGGTGCGCTGCGGACATCGGCTGGGTCACCGGCCATACGCATATCGTCTATGGCCCCATGGCCAACGGCGTGACCCAAGTCATGTACGAGGGCACGCCCGACTGGCCGCATCGAGATCGTTTGTGGCGCATCGTCGAAAAATACGGCGTGACGATTTTTCACACCGCGCCGACGGCGATCCGCACCTTCATGCGCTGGGGAACTGAGCATCCGGGCAAACACAATCTAAAAAGCCTCCGGTTACTGGGCACCGTAGGCGAACCGATCAATCCCGAAGCCTGGGTCTGGTACCACAAATATATCGGCGGCGCGCGCTGCCCGGTGATGGATACCTGGTGGCAGACCGAAACCGGTCACCCGCTGATTACGCCGCTACCGGGAATCACCAAGCTGAAACCCGGTTCGGCGACCATGCCGTTTCCTGGGATCGAAGCCGATGTCGTGGATGAGAGCGGCAAATCCGTGCCCAAAGGCGGCGGCGGTTATCTGGTGCTCACCAAGCCGTGGCCGGCGATGATGCGGACGATCTACGGTGACCCGGACCGCTTCGTTGAGACTTACTGGAGCCGCTTTCCGGGCAAATACTTTGCCGGCGACGGCTGTAAACGCGACAAGGATGGATATTTCTGGCTGCTCGGGCGGGTCGATGACGTGATGAACGTTGCCGGGCATCGTATCAGCACCATGGAAGTGGAGAGCGCGCTCGTGGATCACTCGAGTGTTGCTGAAGCGGCCGTCATTGGCAAGGCCCATGAAATCAAGGGCCAGGGTATCTGCGCGTTCGTGTCGCTCAAAATGGGCGTAGACGGCGCGCCTGCACTCATGGACGAGCTCAAGGCACATGTCGCGAAGAAGATCGGCGCGATCGCGCGACCTGATGAAATTCTCTTCGCGGCGGAGTTGCCCAAGACGCGGAGCGGCAAGATCATGCGTCGATTGCTGCGCGACATCGCCGACGGCCGGGCGTTGGGCGACACCACCACTTTGGCCGATCCAACAGTGGTGGCGAAGTTAAAAGAACAATATGAAGAAGAGTAACAGCCCGGGTATTCGCTTTACCATCACTTTTTCGGTTGTGTTCTGCCTTCGCCGTTCGGCTGCACAACGGTCCGTAGGCTGATAGGCAATTGGAAGAGATCGGAAAGGATAATCGTGATTGGTTTGAGATTTTTGTTGATGATAATTTTTCTAGTCTTGCCGCAGATCGCGTCGGCGCAGGCGAAAGAAAAGATTCGCGTGGCTTTGGGATCGATCTCGGTGAACACCAGTGTCATCCCCGTTGGATCTCAGTACGGTATCTTCGCCAAGCACGGCGTCGATCTCGAGCCGATTTATATGGGTGGCGGCATGAACTCGTTGGCGGCGGTCACCTCCAATTCTGTGCAGTTTCTTTCCGCAGGCTCCACGGCGACCATCAGCGCGCGGCTGGGCGGCATGGATATTACGATGCTTACCGTTCAATCAAACACACTCGAGTACAGCATATTCGCCGCGCCGGATATCAAAACGCCGCAAGATTTAAAGGGCAAGATCGTCACCGGCACCCGGCCGGGCGCGTCCGCCGACAGCGCCTTGCGTTTGATCCTGCGCAAATGGGGATTGGAGCCCGGCAAGGACGTGATCTTCATTTCCGTCGGCGATAGCCAGCAGGGACGCATGAATGCGTTGCAGCGCGGCTCGGTTGCGGCGACTGCTTTGACGCCGCCGTTCAGCGGCATCGCGAGACAGCTCGGGTTCCGCGAGCTGATCGACATGCGCAAATCCGATATCGAATATGCCGGCTCCGCCGTCGCCGGCATGGTAGGTTATATCAAGAGCCAGCCGCAGCTGGTCGAGAACTTTCTCAAAGGATACATCGAGTCGCTGCATTTTTTCCGGACGCAGAAAGAAAAAACCGTCGCCGGCATCATGAAGTTCATGAAGATGAACGACCGGTCGAGAGCTGAAGAAGGCTACGAATACTATCTCGATCTCATGCCCGTGATGCCCTATCCCAGCGCCGCCGGTGTCAAGGCGGTTTTGCAGTTTCTAGCCGCCGGCCAGCCCAAAGCCGGGACCGCGAATCCGGAAGAGTTTTACGACGTCCGTATTCTCAAAAAGATCGAGGACAGCGGCTTTACCAAGCCGTTTGCCATGAGACGCTGAGCCCAGGCTCGAGGCGCGACAGGAATAGGAGCAACAGGCGAGTCAAAAAATTCTTGCCAAGTATCTCAAGAGCAACGATGGAGAGCTACTGGAAGGTTCCAATGAAATCTACAAGGAAGATTTCATTGCGACGCCTTATCCGATCGTGGAGGGCTGCAAACAACAGACGACTACGTCACGCTCCGGCGGCCGGATTTTCAATCACAAGCCCGAAGAATTCACCCGATCTCCGTTTTAACTCCGAATTAGAAAGAGCGGATTTATCAGAAAGCTTACGGACCCAGATAGGCGAGCCTCAACCCATCCTACACTGAAAATTCTTATTGCTTCGTGCCAGCGAAGATCTTTGCTTTCGCGGCATCCGCGATCAGTCTTTCCGCATCCTCGAATAGCAAAAATCTCTCGCTCACCAGGGTTCTCGCCGCGCGACTGACTTGCTGCACGTAATCCGACTGGCCTTTGTAACGCTCTTCGAGAGACAAGCGCGGATCGCCGGTCTTGCGCCGCTGGGCTCGAGTCCTGGCGAAAGGAATATGCGATCCGAGCAACCCTGACAACTCATCTTCCGCGAGACCGCGCGGTCGTAAATTCCACCCCGTATAGGTGCCGACGGGAACTTGAATCGCCGGCAAGCGAATGCCGGCGAGGTCATTACCATCGCTATCGACTTTCGGCACCAGAACGGTGTAGCCGCCGTTGCCAATCTGCGTAGGCGGGTGAACATCCATCCGCCCGCGGATAATGTTCGGACCATAGTCGAGAAACAGTTGGCGGTTGTAAAGCCCGTAGTAGCGAACGCCCGGAATATTCGGAAATCCCGTGCTTCTGCGCGCGGCGCGGACCAGAGTTCCGTCGCTGACTCGTGGATAACGGCTCGGTGGCGGCGGAATACCTTGAGTAACCCATAGATCCATCGCCACCATCAGCGCCCGCAGCACTTCGCCGGCAGGCAACGGATTGGTGCGCTGCTGCGTGTCTTCTTTGACGGCTTCAGAGCCGAACGGGCTATTGTGCTGGGCGCTGGCAATAACGTAGAGCCGGACGTTCTCCGGGAGAGCGATATCGCGACCTTTGCCATCGGTATGCGCCAGGCAAGCGCGCTTCTGCCAGTACTCGGTCGACGTTTGCGTGTGAAAAACCACCGGATCGGTCTTCGGTCGTTTGAGAATGCCGTCGCGTCTGCCAGTTTGCGCATCCTTCAGGATATTGTAAGCGTGCGGAAACAGTTCGGGATCGAGTTGATTGGTGTGCTGCTGTGAGGAAGTCACAGGGCGGGCGAATTCGTAGTTTACAAACAATCTTCCGCCACCGGCGACGTGCGGCGCGATGGCGTCGAAGACTTTTCTGTGCGCCTCGTCTTCATTGAAGCCGTGATAGACCAGATCGCGCAGAAACCTGCCGCTCTGCGAGCGCCCCCAGCCGTAGGCGTAACGAATACCGATGCTCTTATTCCCCGCTCTTTTATCTCTCCCGCCGCGACGGGGGGAGATACAGAGGGGGCGCTAGCCAGCGGATTCGATTTGCCTCTCGCGTCTTTGATCTCGTAGCGCAAGAACGAAACAAGATCGCGTACCACCGCAAAGCCCAAACCAACCACGAGCGGATTTTTTGCGCGGTAAACGAATTCGTATATATGCCCCGGTTGGTAGCCGCCGCGGAGATAAAGATCTCTGGAGCTGGGTTTTATCGTTTCTTTGCCGGTTCGTGGATTTTCGCGGCAAGTAGCAAACTCCCATTCCGAAGAAGGCACGATGAGCCTTTGGCCGTAAGACTTTTCGCGCACGGTGAGCGAAGCTTGCGACTTTGTCGCGGGTCGCCGCTTCATAGCTCTTCACTCGATCGTCGCCGCTGAGCGGCTGGGACTTGACGCCTTTTTCATCGACGACGATCTCGCAGCGGGTTTGGCAAACGATCTCTTTGCCGCGGTGGTTGGCGATCGGCACATTCAGCACGAGCCAATCTTTTGCCGGCATCAGATCGCCCTGCCAGCCGCACCAGACAACCGTGTAACCCTGACGCATGAGAAACCCGTTGCCGGCATCCTGTAATGTCGTCGGATCATTGCTCTGCGGCCCGTCGTTCAAGAACGCCAGGATGCGCTTGCCGCCACGATTGGGCGCATCATAAAAAATTTTTCCGTTGCCGCGCGCCATGTCGACCGGCTTCAAGATCAAGAAGTCGGTGGAGTACTCAACTCTGCCGCGGCGATTGCGCGGTGCTTTATCGAGATTGACAATAATTTTGTTGGGCTTGTTTTTGGGATCGACTTCGCCGTAGAGCTTGCCGGCGAGTTTCTCATAAGCGCCGGTGATGGAAAATTCATGACCGCCGGCAAAGGGTTCTCTTCTTTTGATGACTAAGCGGCGTATCATGAGCAGACGAGTTCCTTCAGTAAGTCCCTTTCGGTATGTAATAAACAAGTTCTATGCAAGGTCAACTACGTCGCTAACGTGCTTGGATGGAACATGTCTTCCGGTTCAAACTTATGCGTTGTGAGTCCCTGGCGATAGCAATACTCCAGTAGCTTGTCGACCTCGGGACGGGTCTTTTGAAAACCCCACAGGTAGAGATCAGGACCGGCCACGGCCTGCTCTTCTTCCCAAAGCGCGCGGTACCAGAGCGAAGTCTGGTGCACGCGCTGCCAGTTGAGCCATTCGTAACACTTGCGCTTGGACTCTTGCCAGGCGTTGAACAGGCTCAGCGCCACCCACGGATCTTTTTCCAAGACCGCAGTTTTGATCAGCAAGGTGTGCATGATCGGGAAGAAACCCGTGCGCTTGAAGTATTCGCGCTCGAGCTCGGCATAGTTAGGAAACAAAAAATCGATGTCGGGGTGAACTTTGGGCGCCCAGGTTGCCGTGGTAATGCCGCCGTCGATTTCGCCCGAGGCGAGGAGATCGAACTGAGTGCGGCCTTGAGGAATAAGCTCCATTTTGAGCCCGGCCGGAGGCTGCCACTGGCCCACGCTGCGCATTCGTTCGGTAAACCAGTTGACGGATTTTTGGTCGAGACCGTATTCGTCTTCGAGCAATCCTCTCGCCCACACCGCCGTCGTCGTCAGCCAGTTTTGCACGCCGATGCGTTTGCCGTTCAAGTCGGCGGCGGAGCGGATTCCGGCGCGCTTGTTGATGTAAATGTAGGAGTGGCGAAACATGCGCTTGACGAAAATCGGTATCGCCGTGTAGCCGAGGGATTGATAGTGCAGGTCGGCGATGTAGAGGCCAGTGTAAAACTCGGCGATATCGAAGTCTCTGCCGTTGACCGCTGTGTGCCGGCCAGGATCGGGGCTAACGTGAACTTCGAGCTCGATGCCTTCCGGTTTCACCGCGCCGTCGATGAGACCTTTTGCTCGATCGTAGGGACCGCAGCTCATAAATAGTTTCAATGCCATTTCATCGGTCCTTAAAAATTTTGGTTAAAGGAATATCGACACGAACGTTCACAGCGCGGCAAAGCCCCAGGCAAATCGGATTGTCTCGCGTAGAGGATATCCTGAGCAACGTCGGAAGGAAGCGCCATGCCCATACCGTAATCCAGATCTCCATGCTCACCGCCGGGCTGCCGCCCCACCAGGTGACCGGATAATCTCGCCTTCGCCTTCCTCTTTGAGAAACCCTATACCTAGCCTCCAGTCCACTGCTTGACAACACAATTGGGTTGCTAGAACGTGTTCACTAAGAACCTAGAAGTCCATTTGAAGCAGTGACATGTCGTCTACTTTATCTCAGAGCATCCCCCAGGGTAAGATCGTTCTCACCTATGAGGAGTATTGTCTCCTGCCTAACGACCGTAATCGTTACGAGATCCTCGATGGAGAGCTTTCCGTGACGCCTGCGCCTCGTATTAAACACCAGAGAATTTCTAGCCGCCTCAACGCAATTATTGTGAGTTATATTCTTCCAAGACAACTCGGCGAGATCTTTGCAGCACCTACCGACGTAATTCTCGCTCCCACGACGGTCGTGCAACCCGATCTTATCTTCATTGGCAGCGATCGTCGCCACCTCGCGACAGAACGGGCCATCGAAGGGCCGCCGACACTCGTCATAGAGATTCTCTCGCCGACAACACAGCGCACGGACCGCGTAACCAAAGCCCAACTCTACGCCAAATATGCGGTGCCACACTACTGGCTCCTCGACCCTGATCAGCAGATCCTGGAAGCTTACGAGTTGGCGGGAGACCATTATAACTTGGTTCTGAGCGCTCAAGGCTCCGAGGTCTTCACTCCTTCACCCTTCTCCGGCCTATCCATCCATCTCGCCGATCTGTGGGCGTGAGATCGGCTGTTCGACCGGTAAGTCTGCGGGCTTGGCACTATTTCGTCTTTGTGACATCTCGTTTCGGAACAGAAATTGGAGCGCCATCACTTGTAGACGGCGGCTAGAAAGCCTTCCCGCTCCAGTTCGTCCATGACACTCGTGTCGACGAAGTCTTGCCAGTCGCGCTGTTCTTTGACCCTGCATGAATTCCAAGAAAACCGTGGCGTCTTCGGGACCGGGGTTTGGCACTCGCGGGAAAACTTTCAACCAGAAGTCATAAGTGTTTTGAAGAATTTTTGGATCGGATTCGCGCAGGTTTTTGCCGAGCACCCTGACGCCAAACTCGGGATCGGTGCAAAAAATCCCCCCTTGATTCCCCTTTTACAAAGGTGGAAATTCTGTCTCACAGACTGCACAATGAGCACACGTGCAGTGCCAAGGTATTCTCGAAGCAGAATTTTATTCATAAATCGTCTCACGCCACTTTGCTCGGACTTGGTTTTTCAATTCTTCGCTTGATTCGGCGATGGGCGGAAACTGGTGGCGCCGGTCGTAGGGCATACAGGCGTCGATCAGACAGCGCGAGCTGTGGCCTTTGTTCTCGGGCGGAATGCAGACGTCGAGCGAACCGCTGGCGGCGCGGCTGATGATTTCGACGGCTTGATCCGGGATCGCACCTTGTCGCCATCGCCCAGAGCACGTCGAACTCGCTCGTCGGATCGATGTCTTCATCGACCACCACGACGAACCGTCCATTGTAGGCGCCGCCGAGAGACTGGGACGCGAGGAAGAGGGCTTGGCGCGAATGGCCGGGATAGGCTTGTTTGATCGAAATGACGTTGAACAAACTGCCGATGCCGGATTCGAGCGACCACACGCCTTTGACGTTGGGCAGGCCGGCTTTTTCGACGCGATCCCAAAGTTGCGCGGCGCGAATCATTCCCTTCGAGAGCGAATAGTCGGTCGGCGGACGGCCGGGCCGCGCGACGCACAGGATCGGATCGTTGCGGTGATAGATGCGCTCGATGCGCAGCACCGGCGTGTCTTCCATGCGCGTGCCGTAGTAGCCGAGCCACTCGCCGAAAGGTCCGTCGGGCTTGATGTCGCCGGGATGGAGAAATCCTTCGATGGCGATCTCAGCATGCGCCGGAAAAGGTAGGCCGGTGACTGGCCCTTCGACGAGATCGTAGGGCCGGCCTCGGATGCCGCCGCAGTAGTCGTACTCGGAATAACCCAGCTCGATGGGATTGCCGGCGGCGAAAAGCAGCAGCGGATCCTGGCCGACGCACAAAACTACCGGGCAGGGTTTCCCCTGCTTAAAATATTTTTCCATGTGCATGCGTCCGTGCTTGCCGCGCGACGACATGAAAAGCCCCACCGGACCTTCTCGTCGTGCACCATCGGCGCCGATAAATCGCCCGCGGTTGAGCTCAGCCTTTCGTGCCGGAAATTCGAGCGCGTCGATCTGACTGCCGCATGTGTTTTCAGCGCCGTGCCGGTCTCACGATGCCGGCCGTCGGTCGAGCTGTTCAGTTGTACTTTGAACGGCACAGCTTGGGCCGATGCTGTCCATCGCAACCGGCCATGACGGCGTCGCCGGACATCGTGTTTTCAAACACGGGTCCGGCCTTCACGATGCGCGGAGGCATCGATTGAAGCTTGTTGAGTTTTTCTTTGAATCTACCGACGAGCTTCAGCCCCACGCTGTCCATCGGCAAGCCGGCCATAAGCGCGAGGCGGCGATAGGAAGTTCTGCTGGCCGCAGAGAGTGCATAGCCCTGCAAGGGCCCCTATTGCACTTTGAGCGCGAACAGCGTAGCGCATCGTGGGTGGTTTCCGCCAGGTGTTCCGCTCGCGGTTGACAATCTGCTCGCCGCCGGCGCGAAAGATGTCGACTTTGACGAACGTACCTGCTTCCAATCCCGGCCAACGCCTTGAGTCTCGACGCGCATGGAGCTCCAGAAAACCACTTTCCCTTCTTTCTTGCCCGCGCACCAGTTCGTCCTCGACTGAGCGTGAGTTAAGCCACTGCCCGAAAGGTGGAGCAGCGTTGCATCGATAAGTGCCCGCAGCATTGCGATTGCTTCTCGTGAAGCCGAGCTCAGGTCATTTTCCGACATCTTGGGCCATTGTTATCTCTCCTTCGAATCGTTGAGCTGTTCGAGTAGTTTCTCCGCCGACATACGGCAGATCCTTGATGCGCACGCCGGTTATGGACGCAATCGCGTTGGCGATCGCCGGCGCGATGCCGAACACGGACATCTCGCCGACGCCTTTGGCGCCATAGGGTTCCGAGGCATATGTTTTTCGACGATGATCGGCGTCGCGCCAGGCATATCCCGCGTGGTCGCGATTTTGTAATCCGCGAAGCTGGCGTTGGTGATCTTTCCTCCTTCGAATTGCAAACCTTCGAACAGGGCGTAGCCTAACCCCATCGTGATGCCGCCCTCGATCTGGCCGGTGACCGCCATGGGATTGATCGCTTTGCCGACGTCGTGCGCCGAGGCGACGCGCACGAGTTTGATCACACCGGTTTCGCGATCGACTTTTACTCTCCACCGCCTGCGCGCCGAAGGGCCATCCGGCGCGGCAGAATCCTGCTTGCTTCCGGAGGCGTCGCCGGCCCATGATCTTTTGCTTTCAAACGACCCGCTGCCGAGAATCTCCGTCAAGTTCGCTCGCTCCATCACTTGCTCAAACGTCATGGATCGACCGCCTCGAGCGATTACTTTCCTCGCGCTGACGTCGAGCTTGTCCGGTGAGATATTCCAGAGACGGGATGCTGCGTCGAGGAGTTGGCGTCGAGCATCGCGAGCCGCAGCTTTCACGGCCGCGCCGACGTAGGCGGTGACGCGGCTCGAATAGGTGCCGTGGTCGAAGGGAGTCAAATCGGTGTCGGCGATGATCACGTGAATAGCAGCTGGCGCGATCGCCAGTTCTTCCGCGGCGATTTGCCCGAGGCTCGTTGCCGTTCCGCCGCCGACGTCGGTGGCGCCGATCATCAGATCGATCTTGCCGCCGGCGCGATGCGCACGGAGCGCTTTTGATGACGACGCCGAAGTGGTCGGTGATTTGTGGATCAGCGCGACGCCGAAGCCGTGATTCTGCCGGCGCGTGTTTTTTCCAGCGCTTGAGTTCACTAGAAATTTTCAACAGACACTCGCGCAGGGCAATATGATCGGCGCGGTCACCGGCCGGAGTTTCGTCGCCGGTGTCGAGACAATTCTTGAGCCGCAGCGCCACCGGATCGATGCCGAGCTTTGCTGCGATCATATCCATCTGCGATTCGCCGGCCCAGACAGCCTCGGGAATACCGAGGCCGCGAAACGGGCAACCGCGCAATTTGTTTGTATAGACCAAGGTAGAAGTCACCCGAAGGTTGGGAATCTTGTAAGGTCCGACGCCGTCTTTGAGCGCGCGATTGCTGCCGGGAAGTCCCTCGGCGTAGGCGCCGGTGTCCCAGATAAACTCCATGGCGCGCGCCGTGATCGTGCCGTCGCGCTTGACGCCGGTCTTGACGCGGACGGTTGCCGGCACCGAGCCCGCGGCGGCGGCGAATTCTTCTGCTCTGCTGTTGATCAGGCGTATTGGCCGGCCGGTCTTGAGCGCAAGAGCCGCGGCATAGGGCTCGAGCCGCATGGCGTTTTTGCCGCCGAAACCGGCGCCGATCTTGCTCCCGATGACGCGAATCTTCTCTTCCGGCAAATCGAATAGAGCCGCCAACCCGGAGCGCACCAGAAAAACTTTTTGCGTGCTCGTCCATAACGTCAACCGCTGCGCCGTCCCAGGTAGCGACAACCGCGTGGGGCTCGAACGAGCAGTGCTGCACTTGTTGGGTGCTGAACCGGTCGTCGAAGATCTCATCGGCATCGGCAAAGCCCTGATCGATGTTGCCCTTGGAGTAAACTGCCTGATGCGCGATGTTGGTTGCCGCAACTGGCTGCCAACTGCGGGCCAGCACATCGTTAAGCCGATAAGCCGCCAAATCCTCGTGGACCAGCGGCGCGTTTTCCTTGAGCGCATCATCCGGCGTCAAAGCCGCGGGCAGTTCGTCATAAACGCAATCAATCAGGCTTAGAGCCGCCTCGGCCGTTTCCTCATCCTCGGCGGCGACCGCCGCGATGACATCGCCGATGTATCGTACCTTTTCACCGGCCAGGAGTTCTTCGTCCTGGACGCTGAATCCAAAACGCTGGCGCGGCACGTCGCTGGCCGTGAGCACCGCGGCGACACCCGGTAGCGCGCGCGCCCGGCTTACATCGAGGCGGCGAATCTTGGCGTGAGGCACGGAACTGCGAAATAACTTCGCGTGGAGCGTCCCCGGCAAGACCACATCCACCGTGTAGGTGGCGCGACCGGTTACCGTCGCGTCACCGTCCAGGCGCGGCAGCGAATTGCCAATGACCTTGAAGCGCGTCACTTCGCGGCTGGTTGTTTGGGCGGCGCGTAGAGCTGGAGCAAGTTCCCGTCAGGATCGAAAAAGTAAAAGCCTCTTCCCGTCGGGCGTTCGACGGTCGGAATGTTATAGACGTTCACGCCCCAGTCTTATGATCATGCTCTCTCCACTGTATGTAACCTCGGCTGACCATCCTTGAAAACGACACTGTCAAGTTATCGATAAAGCGTACAAACATGCCGGTAGTTTCCATGCCCTTAGCACCTGAATATTCCGCAAGTCAACCTCATGGTGCTGATCATCATGGCCAGCGTATTCACCTTGACAGCTCTAGCAGCCCGTGGTGAAAGTATGGCGTCGTACCGAGATGGGCGAGCGCCCTGATGGCAAGGCGCGACGACCGAGAATATCGGGGAATATTTGAGGGGAGGAGCAACGCAGCCAACAGCGATGGATCGCCCGTCGAATGCCGTCAGACTTTCACCACGGGCTGCTACGGTTCAACTACAGCTCCTTCGATAGAAACTTAACCAGAATAGATTACTTCAACAGTATTTCATGAAATAGCGAAATCGCTTGCCCATGGCAAAACAACAATCATCCGAGGCCTCCGATGTTCCACTAAAGAAGTCCGCGGCGGCACGAGCGGCCGGGATTTCCGGCCGCGGCTTGGCTGGGCGTTTGGACGCGGCCACTTGCGTGATGATTGTTGTGTCGGTGATCACGGCTTACCTGGTTTTGCCGCCGCTTTATTCGGTGATTCAGACCAGCCTGTTCACCACCAAGCTTACCGGCGAAATCGATCAATTCACCTTGCAGTACTATCGCGATGTTTTCGCCGAGCTGAGCATTCTTGGACCATTTTTAAATAGTCTTTATTTTTCCATCGGCAGCGCAATTTTCGCGACCCTGCTCGGCGGCTCGATCGCCTGGGTGGTGACGCGCACCGATGCGCCGCTACGCGGCTTGGGATACTTCACCGCCTTTGCCTCATTCGGCACGCCGTTTATTCTCTACACCATCGGCTGGCTGCTGCTGCTCGGCAAAGCCGGGCCGGTCAACTACTGGCTTGGCGCGCTCTTCGATCATAGCGGTCCGGTCATTTTCGTCTATTCTCTTTTCGGCATGATCCTGATCGAGTCGCTGTTATGGTCGCCGTTTGTTTTTCTCATGCTCGCCGCGGCCTTTCGTTCCATGGACCCGTCTTTGGAAGAGGCTTCGGCTGCCTGCGGCGCGCACGTCTGGCAAACTATGCGGCGGATTTCGCTGCGCTTGATGCTGCCGGCTTTTTTCTCGGTGCTGCTGCTGATCTTTATACGCACTTTCGAATCCTTCGAAATTCCCGCGCTGGTCGGTCTCCCCGGCGATATTCGCGTGCTCACCACCTCGATCTATCTCGACGCGCAAAAGCTGCCGCCGCGCTACGGCAGCGCCGGCGCATTCGCGGTGCTGCTGATGGTCGTGGTGGCGGCGACGCTCTATCTTTATTTTCGTATCACCCGCGAGGGCGACCGCTTTCACACCGTGACCGGCAAAGGATATCGCCCCGCCATGATCCGTCTTGGGCGCTGGCGCTACGTCGCCGGCACCGGCCTGGTGATTTATTCACTGGTGCTGCTGGCGCTGCCGTTTCTGATTATTCTGTGGGCGTCGTTCCTGCCGTTTTATATGCAGCCGTCGTGGGAAGGTCTTTCCAAGTTTACTTTGAAGAACTACGTGACCGCGCTCAATTTCCCGAAGATCACCGACTCGATCAAGAACAGCGTCGTATTGGGGCTTGCGAGCGCGAGCTTCGTGATGATTCTGACCCTGCTCGCGTCCTGGCTGCTGGTGCGGACGAAAATACGCGGCCGCTGGATGCTCGATTTTCTAACGACCTTGCCGCTGTTGTTTCCCGGCATCGTCATGGGCCTGGCGATCCTGAGATTTTACCTGTTCGTGCCCATCCCGGTGTATGGAACTCTCTGGATTCTATTGATCGCTTTTGCCACCCGCTACATTCCCTACGGCATTCGCTACACCCATTCCGGGCTCTTGCAACTCCACAAAGAACTAGAGGAAGCTTCCTACGTGTCCGGCGCATCGTGGTTTAACTCCATGCGCCGGATTATTCTACCCTTGATGACGCCGTCGTTTTTGGGCGGCTGGATATTTGTATTTTTACTTTCCGCGAAAGAACTGTCGATGTCGGTTTTGCTCGTGAGCCCGCAAACTCCGGTGGTCTCCGTCGCCATCTTTGAGCTCTGGGAGAACGCCCAGATCGGCGAGTTGGCCGCCTTCGGCGTGATCTGGACCGTGATCCTGGTGACCGTGGCTATTGTTTATTATGCCTTCGCGCGCCGCTACGGCATCCAGCAGTAGGCTACGCTGACTCCAATTGAGAGAACGAACCCACCTTCACAGTGCAAGAACGAATTGTTAGGAGCCGCTTATTCTGTTTTGCCAGCGGTACCAGATCAATCCAAGCCCAATGCCGGCGAGTGCGACGTATTTTGTCACCTCAGTGGACACCACAATGCTCGCGATGCAAAGCACCGCGGGTGGAATACTCAAAGCGATGACTCCCGGCGTGCCGCAGGGAACGCGGTAGGGGCGCGCCATGCCGGGCTCCTTGATGCGGAGCCAAATCAGCGCGGCGAATTCGAGCAGCAGCGCCAGCGCGTAGAGAAACATGTCAATCTGAATCAGGTCCTGAAACGAAAAAGGAATTAAGAGCGCGACACCCGAAGCATTGACCACAATACTTTTTACTGGAGTTTGGTGGCGCGGGTGTAATCCTGCCAACGGCCGGGGCAGCAGCGCGCGTTCGGCCATGGCGTAAGGGACTCGCGATGACGTGCAAAGTAAAGCATTGAGCAATCCCAGGGCGCTGATCAGACCGGCGACGGTGAGCCAGATGCCCAACCACTCGCCGCCGATCTGAGCGGCGATCTTCGGAAAGTAACCTTCCTGCCACGCTGACCAGTCCGTGTCGGCGCTCACGCCGACGGCAACCGGCAGCAAATAAGCCGCGGTTACGAGCAGAACGTTTATGGCCATGGCGCGCGGATAGTTGCGGCTTGGGCTATCCACCTCGCCGGCTATGCAACCGGCATTGTCCCATCCTGATGTGTTCCAGAGAAGCGTGCTCAGAAGAAGCGGCCAATCGATGACTGCCGCGCGCGCAAACCAATGAGCGGTCTCGACTTTGGCGGCGCCCAGTCCAGCCATCATCAGGAAAGGCGCGAGCACCGATACTGTGAACACAAGAGAACTGAGTCCGACCAGGCGGATGCTGCGGATATTCAACCAGCTCACAAGGCTGATGACCCCCGCTCCGATCAGCCAGCGCTCGACCGCGGACATTTCACCGGTAAGATACCCAAGATAGTCGACGAACATCACGGGGTAAAGAGCATTGTCGGCGAAGCTGCAGAGCCAGCTCAACCAGCCTTCCATAAATCCCCAGAAACGGCCGAAGGCGCGCTCCACCCAGACAACATAGCCGCCATCTTCGGGCATAGCGGTCGCAAGCTCGGCGGTCATGAGCGCGGTGGGAAAACTCCAGATCCACGGCAAAATGAGAATTCCGAGCAACACCACCATAGGTCCGGCAGCGCCGACGGCGTCTTCCAGTCCATAAGCGCCGCCGGCGACGCAAAAGAACGTCAAGGCAGCCAGGCCGCTTAGATTGAGGCGACGGCTCGGCTGAATCGGCGCTGGCTCAGTGGTGGTTTTTGTCCCGGATGGCGTCACGAGCGAGCATAGTGCAGATGGCAAAGACGATACTGGCTGCTAGCATATAAAGCGCGGTTGCGCTTTTGTCAAATGGCAGTCGTTGCTCGTGACTCGTAATCGTAGAAGGAGTGCAAGTAAGTTTGTGCATCCAGTCTGGCGGCAAGCTCTAATTTTCACGGTCGGTAGCGTTTTAGTTTCCTACAGATTGCACAGGGGTTGACCGCTGTAGAGCCGGGATACGCAGGCACGGCGGCCTGCCTGTCCAGCGGCTTCTTGAGATCGGATTGACGCACGACAGCATGTCATTTTCTCTGGAAAAAGTTTTTTAAAAAAGAATCCAAGCCCTTCTCTACGTCGCCGGCGACACCACGGGCCAGGGCCTTTTCGCTGTCGAGATTCACTGCCGGGTTTTCCAACCGGCCGGTGATCTTCAGAGGCACGACCACGCGTCCCCGACTATCTTTTAGAAAAGCGATGGTCTTGCTGCCACCTGACCGCGCCAGCGCGGCGGAAGCAAGCGCCGCGTCGAGCCGCATGTCCAAGACCGGCTGGCTTAGAGTCACGGTTCCTCGGCCGTTGACCTCCATTTGCGGATTGACCAGGTAGAGCCGTTTGAAATCGGCGCGCCCTGCGCCTATGGTGAAATCGCCTTCGAGGCTTTTGAAAGTCGTCATCTCCTGGCGTTGTTGTTTCGAAAGCCCGATCATGCCGGTAACCTTTTGAATCTTGGCGATCAGATCGACGTTATTGAGCTCGCCGTTGTGCGCGATGAGCTTGCCGTCACCTTGCAAGCGCTGTGTGACAGCGCCGCTGCCGAGCGGCAGCTTGATAGACACGTCGCCGTTGAGAATCCCTTTGAACGCCCGTTTGCCATCGACTTGGACGTCGTGAAACTTGCCGCGCACGTGCGTTACCAGACTGTTCGACAGGCCGCTCAGCGCAAGACTTATATCGACTGGACCGGATACTTCCGTGTCAGACGGCGCCAAGCCGAATACAGCAAGGATATCGAGAATCGGTTTGGCTTGAACCTTACTCCCGAAAACCGTCAGGTTGACTCTAGGCACCGCAGTGAGCTGGCTTACGTTGCCGTTCAGGGGCAGCACGAGATCGCCGATACGCAGCCGATTGTCTTTGATTTGCAACTCGGCTTCTTCTTCACGGTAATTCAGCGTTCCCTCCAGAGAGACAGTTTTGAGTCCCGGATAGGCAAACGAGGCGCGATATGGGAACGGGCGCGCCGCAGAAAAATCTTCTAAAAAAAGCTCGACAAGGTCGATGCGCACCGGTTTCTGACCTTTGGTTTCGAGCCTAAACTGACCCTCGTGGATGCGCATGCGCGATGGCAGAAAAAGCGGCAGGGCGGCGCCTTCCTGAGCCTTGGCGCCGGACCTCCTGGGCGTTTCCCTTGTGCTCCGGCCGGGCATTTTTTTGCCGGCGATGTCCGAAGCGTTGAACGAGCCGTCCGCCTGCTTCAAGAGACTGACTACCGGCTTTTCTAAAACCAGTTCGATGACTTCAAAGCGACCGCGCAGCAGCGGCCAGAGCTTCAACCGTAATTGCAGTCGCTCGGCGGCAAAAAACTGGTTGTCCGGGAACTCGGGAGTATCAAATACTTTGAGGCTGGAAACTCGTATGGAGGGCGCAGGCAACAGTCCGAGACGCACTTCGCCGACATCGACGCGCCGGTGAATCGCTTCTTCGATCAACGGCAAATAGGTGCTCTTGAAGAATCCGAGGTCGATCAACGCCGGCGCCACAACGACTATGGCAGCCAGGATCAAGACCAAAGCCGTGCCGATCCACAGCAATTTCTTCATGATTCAGTCTTGCAACGATCACGTTGCGCGCGCTCTTTAGCGCTGCCCGGCGCCGCTATGACTCAGGCATTATAGGCCATTTCAGTAGATCGGGTAAGCAATTCAGCGTTTCCGGCGAAATGGTCATGAGTAAATAAAATCCATCTAAATTTTCTTCCTTTGCAGGGAACGGCCGCGGCCGTCCCGTGCTGCGATCCTTAACGGCGCAAGCGGGATTTGAACAAATCTCAGTTGTGAATGCAATTCAGCAGGGCGATGGCATGAAGGACGGCCAATGGGCCTTGTATCTTGAGGGAGACCCGCTTGAAATTTCGAAATTCGAATTTCGCAATTCGAAATGTGAAGTCTGTGTCCGCTCGCTACCAGCTTACTCCTCGGACGACACTTCGTCGCAAATTCTCCTCTGGGCACGAATAATCCGGGTTAGTGGCGGGACAACCGCGGATTTGTTAGCATGGCGAACTTGAAAGGTTTAATTTCCCCGTTGGATATCGCCCTCGAAATTCTTCCCCAGGTTATCGTCGATGGCATCGTCTTAGGCTTCATGTATGCGCTCATTGCATTGGGCTACACCATGGTTTACGG
>CAWDHA010000035.1:0-82840 GCA_963801935.1 uncultured delta proteobacterium | reverse complement strand
GCCGGTGGAGAAAGCCTCTGGTTGTGCTCACTCCCAAAGGTCTTCTGCGCGACCCGCAAGCCGTATCGACTCTGGAAGAGTGCGCCCAGGGCCGATTCCGGCGCGTCATCCCGGATCCGTTCACGCAACGCGATCAACGGGTGGATCAAATTCTTCTCTGCAGCGGCAAGATCTACTACGAACTTGCGGAGGAGCGCGCGCGGTTAAGTCGAAATGATATCGGCGTCCTTAGACTTGAACAGCTCTACCCCTTTCCCGAGACGGAGTTCAAGGATGTCATGGATTTATATCCTGATGCCAAAGATGTTTTTTGGGTTCAGGAGGAGCCCGAAAATATGGGCGCCTGGCGCTACCTTTGCACCAGGTTCTGCGATAAAGCGCTGGGTCGCCGTTTTTCAGGAATTTTCCGGCCTGCGTCGGCAAGCCCGGCCACCGGCTCCCATTCGAGTCACAAGCGCGAGCAGCAGGAGCTTCTCCGTAAGGCCATAAACGGTGGCGTTTGAGGAATCAGATCTTATGCCGGTAGAACTCAAAGTGCCCAGCGTGGGTGAATCGGTCACCGAGGCCGAAATTTCCGAGTGGCGCAAGGCGGAGGGGGACCCGGTGAAGCAGGACGAGGTCGTGGCTATTATTGAGACCGAGAAGGTGACCGTTGAGCTTCCCGCGCCCGGTGCCGGCAAAATCATGAAGATTTTAAAAAAAAAGGGAGAGGCGGCTAAAGTCGGCGAAGTAATTGGCTATATGGAAGTCGATGAGAAGCGCAGGGAGCAGCCTGAGAAGGAATCGCCTGAGACGGAACCCCAGCGAGACACAGGGGACGAGCAAGTGAGGGAGGCAAGCAAAGAAGCCGAGAAATCACAAGATACCAAAGATAAGGACCGCGCCGAAGCGAGCGAGGCAGCGCGAGTTATGCCGGCGGCGCGGCGAATATTGGCCGAGCGGGGCCTTAAGCCGCAAGCGGTAGCGGCTACAGGTCCTGGAGGACGGCTCCTGAAGGAGGATGCTCTAAGGCATACCGAAAGAGTCGAGGAATCAAAAGTCGAGCAGACAGTTGCCCGGGAAAAATCTCCAACAGGTCCAATCTTGGAGCCCCGCGAAGAAGAAATTGTCCCCATGAGCCCGTTGCGCCGCCGCATCGCCGCCAGGCTCGTCGAGGCCCAACGAACGTCGGCATTACTAACGACTTTCAACGAGATCGATATGTCCGCGGTGGTGGCGCTGCGCCGGCAGTATCGTGAGCCCTTTGAGAGAAAATATTCCATCAAGCTTGGCTTCATGTCGTTCTTTGTCAAGGCTTCGATCGAGGCCCTTGAGCTCTTCCCTCAGGTTAACGCCGAAGTGCGCGGTACCGATATCGTCTATCGTAACTACTACGATATCGGCATCGCCATAGGCGGCGGCCGAGGCCTCGTGGTTCCGGTTCTCCGTAACGCCGAGCGCATGAGCTTCGCCGACATCGAGCGCGCCATCGATGATTTCGCGCGCCGGGCAGAGACAAACAAGCTCAATCTCGACGAGCTCAGGGGCTACTGACGATCACCAATGGCGGAATCTACGGCTCGCTGCTGTCAACGCCGATCATAAACCCGCCCCAGAGCGGTATTTTGGGGATGCACGCGATTCAAGATAGACCCGTGGTACGAGAAGGAGAGATGGTCATTCGGCCGATGATGTACGGGGCGCTCTACTTACGATCACCGGATCGTCGACGGCCGCGAGGCGGTCCTTCCTGGGGCACATCAAAGGACTGCTTGAGAATCCGGCGCGCATCCTGCTCGAAGTTTGACATGGAACAAAAACAACATGATCTCGTTGTTATCGGTGCCGGTCCTGGTGGCTACGTGGCCGCGATTCGCGCGGCGCAGTTGGGCTTAAACGTCGCCTGCATCGAGAAAGAACAGGATCTCGGTGGAACTTGTCTACGCATCGGTTGTATTCCCAGCAAGGCTCTCTTGGAATCGAGCGAGCTGCTCTGGAGAGCGCAGGAGGACTTCGCCCAGCATGGGATTCGATTTAAAGAGCTCCGTTTCGATCTTGCGACCATCATGCGCCGCAAGGAAGGGACGGTAAAGGACTTGCCAAAAGGAATCGAGTCGCTTTTTCGAAAGAGTAAGATTTCGCGCTACGCGGGATATGGCCGGATCGCCGAGCCCGGGCGGGTCCTCGTCGATACCGGCAATGGCGCCATCGAGCTCAAGAGCCGTTTCATCCTTATTGCCACGGGAAGCAAGGCGGCCATCCTTCCGCGCGTCGCTTTGGATGGCGATCGGGTTGCTACCAGTACCGAGGCGTTGAGCTACAAAGAGTTCGGGCCATCTCGTTGTGATCGGCGCTGGCGCCGTCGGCCTTGAGCTCGGCTCGGTGTGGAAGCGACTCGGAGCCAGGGTCACCGTCTTTGAGCTCATGGACCGCATTCTCCCGGAGATGGACCAGGAGGTGGCGCGAGACGCAATGAAGCTTCTCGAAAAGCAAGGGTTGGAGTTCCAGCTTCAAAGTCGCGTCATGGAAATTCGCGTCGAAGGAAACCGTTGTGTGGTCGAGTGTGAAGGGCGAGAGCCCGCGCTTTGCGACCGCGTCCTGATCGCCGTAGGCCGCCTGCCGCATACGGACGGGCTGGATCTTGAATCTTTAGGCATCGCAGCCGACAAAAAGGGATACATCTCCGTGGATAAAAACTTCGCGACGTCGGTTGCAGATATTTACGCGATCGGCGATGTCGTCGGCGGGCCCATGCTCGCCCATAAAGCTCAGGAAGAAGGGATTGCTTGCGTCGAACGCCTCGTCACAGGCTACGGCCATGTCGATTACGGTACGATTCCGAATGTGGTGTACACCCATCCGGAGATTGCGTCCGTAGGCAAAACTGAGGAGGATCTGAAGCAGCAGGAGATCGCCTATCAGAGCGGAATTTTTCCCTTCCGCGGCAATGGCCGCGCCCATACGCTCGGCCAAACCGAAGGCAAACTGAAAGTGCTGGCCGATGCCAAGAGCGATCGAATTCTCGGCGTCCACATCCTGGGGGCGCGGGCGGGAGACCTCATTGCCGAGGCCGCCACGGCCATGGCCTTTTCCGCCAGCAGCGAGGACATTGCGCGTTCGTGTCATGCCCACCCTACTCTTGCCGAAGCTCTTCGGGAAGCTGCCATGGCCGCAGGAGGACGTGCGCTCCATTCTTGATGTCTTCTTATGCGAATAGGCGCAAAAAATTAGCCGGACAGGCGAAAACCTCTCCCTGCGGCCTGGTGTCCAGCAATGCATCGACGAACCCGGATCCTGCAGTTGAGGGGAAGATAGGGGACGTTGTGACTAGATGGACAACTAGAGGAAGGGTGGGCGACATGCTGAGGGCAGGCTCGACTGGATAGTCCCGGGACACTGCACCATGTGATGATCCGAGGGATTGAAAGAAGCGGATCCATCCTTGACGAGCAAGACCGAAAAGACTTTGTGCGACGATTGGATTTATTGGCGGTGGAAAAATCTTGGGAACGCAATCAAACGCCTGGCAAGACCGCGACAGCGTGCTGGCGCAATTTGGCCAGCGAGAAGCGGAAGCGAAGGAGGCATACCGGCGCTATATGGTGGAGGGCGCGGCGCTGGGCGGCGGCCGGAGCTGGTTGGGGGACCGGAACCGATGGGGAATGGTTCGCGGTGAAGTCGCAGCGGCGACGGAGGAGGGAGAGATCTACGGAGAGCGGATTTTGGGCAGCGGCGCATTTGTCGAGCATGCTCTAAAGGATGCGGATGCGCGGACCCTGCGGCAAAACGCATTCAAGAAAACAAAGCGCTATGCGGAGCGAGTCGTTGCCGCGGCTTGCAAGAAAGACGGCGTATCACGACGGAACTGCGAAGCGGAAGCCGCCGGGGGAAACTGCCCGCCCTGAGAGTGAAGATGGCTCAGGGCCTAGTGGAGGATTATGGCGTGCCCATCGCCGAGGTCGCTCGCCAAGTGGGTATCTCGACATCTGGAGTTTTAAAGGTTCTTTCAAGAACTTTGTCCAATTAGTGTAGTGTCTCTGAATTGATGGAATTTATCCTTCGTCTAAGTGTTATAAGTTTGAGGAGGAGAGTTCCATGCGAGTAGCTCAAGCGATTGAACTTACGGAAAGTGAAATGAAGACGTTGAACAGTTGGTCTCGCGGGCGCCGAACACCCACGCGCTCGATGAAGCGAGCCAAGATCGTCTTGATGGCGGCAGAGGGAGAACAAAACAACACGATTGCCGAGCAGTTGGGAATTGACCCGCGGCAAGTGTCGCGATGGCGCCAGCGGTTTGTTCAGAAACGATTGGCGGGAATCGAGAAGGACCTCGCACGGGGGGCCGAAAGGCGACCAAGCGGGAACAGATGGCACCTGTGATTATTGAGAGGACCACCCAAGCCAAGCCGTCTCACGCCACGCACTGGAGCGTACGGACGTTGGCCGATACGCTGGGCATCGACAAATCGATGGTCCAACGGGTGTGGCACGCCAGCGGACTTAAGCCCCATCTGGCCAAGACGTTCAAAGTGAGCCGGGACAAAAAGTTTGTTGAGAAAGTCATCGATGTGGTGGGCTTGTATCTCAACCCTCCCGAACGCGCGTTGGTGCTGTGCGCCGATGAGAAAACATCGGTTCAAGCGTTGGACAGAACCCAACCAGGATTGCCACTGGTCAAGGGACGACTTGGAACCATGACCCACGACTACAAACGCAACGGGACCACTACCCTGTTCGCGGCTCTGGAGATGACCGACGGGAGCATCATTTGTTAAGTGCTACAATTATATCTGACAGTCATGATAAAGTCCTCGTAGTCCGAAAACAGCCAAGAGCTGAAGAAAGGAAACGAGGCGAGATGACGACAGCAGATAAAGTAATCAAGACCAAGGTTGGAGTGCTAGAGCTCGGCAAGCAGTTGGGCAATGTGTCCAAGGCCTGCCGGATCATGGGTTACAGCCGGGACAGTTTTTATCGGTTCAAAGAGTTGTACGAGACCGGCGGTGAGGCAGCACTTGCCGAGATATCACGGAGTAAGCCCAATCTGAAGAACCGCATCGAAGCGGCTACAGAACAAGCGGTGGTGGATCTGGCGATAGCCGAGCCAGGGTGGGGGCAAGTGCGAGCCGCCAATGAGTTAAAGAAGCAAGGAGTTTTTATATCCCCGGCTGGGGTACGCTGCGTGTGGCTACGCCACGATCTGGAGAACTTGAAGAAACGGTTAAAAGCGTTGGAAGCCAATATGTGCCCCGCGGGGACGCTGTTTCCTAATTGGACAAACTCTGCGAGCTTTGGCGCCCGAGCGGCCGAGAGCTCGTCTAGATCTTCACCGAGGTATAATGAATACGCCGCTCAGGCTTCGGCGCGGCCGGGCAAACCCGCGCCATCACAGTCAACCAATGCGCTAATTGGTCGACGGTGATCGTGCGCTCAATGGTTTCAGAGTTCCGCCGCATCGCGCGAAACTCTTCGCGCAAGCTCTGCGACGCGGCCATTTCTCTCAGCTCTTGTTTCTCTTGTTCACTGAGCACGGTCGAACTTCTCCTTTAGTTTCCTAGCCTCCTCGGCAAGACCGAAGACATCGTAAAACTCTCCAATTCGTTGCCAATCCAGATCGCGCCCGTAGCGGGCCATGAGTCTTTCTATGTCGGACTGCTCCTGAACCCGGCGGCCAGGGTCATTGCACATGGCCTGAACTTTCAAGCCGATAACATCCTCCGGCTCAGCAGTCCTGAGGCTTTGATTGCCGCCGAGTGCGGGATGATCTTTCGCCCGATCGAGTATGGCGAGTGAAATTTCTCGGAATGCATGAATGAAATCAACCGACCCCCACGCGGCCATGGGATGGCGATACTGCGATACGTTCTCCGAATGAAACATTCGACTGTAACCAAGAGCCGTGAGAACTTCGTCGAGCTTTTCCAAATCATCGCGGTGGATTAGGAAATCCAGGTCCATCGTCTGCCGCGGAGCACCCAACACCCCGAGAGCAAAGCCGCCGATCGCCGCGGTGCGGATTTCGAGACGTGAGAACTCAGCAATAAGGGTCTTAAGAACCAACTCGAAATCCATATTTCATTGTAAACAGAACTACACGATGCCGCAAATACGATCGGAGCGATGCGGGGGATACGATGGCACCGGCGGGTCGATCTTCTGGATTTGATTGATTCGCTATGGAGTCTCTACCTTGACAATTTCACGCTACTGTAAATTGTCAAGCATGTGGATTGAAAGGGAAATCTCCGCGAGAGTTCTTCAGATCAGCCGATCATTCCCCGCTTTAATCGTTACGGGCGCGCGCCAGACGGGGAAAACCTCTCTTCTGCGACGCTTGTTTCCCGATCACCGCTACGTGAGCTTGGATCTGCGCGTGGTGGCGGAGCAAGCCGAAGAATCGCCGGAGAGTTTCCTGCGTGAACATCCTCCACCCGTCGTTATTGATGAAGTGCAATACGCCCCTGGACTATTTCGCCACCTGAAGGTTGCCATTGATCGTGACCGGCAGACGAAAGGCCGGTTTATTCTGACCGGGTCGCAAAAATTCTCACTGATGAAGGAAGTCAGCGATAGTCTCGCGGGACGCTGCGCGGTGCTGAGTCTACCGGGCCTCAGTATGCGCGAGATCAAATAGGCCGGTTGGAAAACGGCCGGCGCGGGGTCGCATGCCGAATTGCTCTTGCGCGGCAGGTTCCCCGAGCTTTGGGCGGAGCCAACTATTCCAGTTAGAGAGTTTTATCATGCATACATTGCCACTTATCTTGAGCGCGACCTGCGTCAAGTTCTCAACGTTGGAAATCTGCGGGATTTTGAACGATTCATGCGAGCCGCGGCCGCGCGTTCGAGCCAGTTGCTGAATAAGTCGGAATTGGCGCGAGACGTCGGAATTTCGCAGACAACCGCGGGCGAATGGATTTCCGCGCTCGAGGCGAGCAACCAAATCACCTTGCTCGAACCGTTCTTTGCAAACGTCGGCAAACGGCTCGTCAAATCCCCAAAGTTTTACTTTAATGATACGGGTTTGTTGGCTTTTTTGCTCGGCCTGTCTTTTGATGCTTTAGGCAATTCTCCTTTGACCGGTGCCGTATGGGAAAACTTTGTGCTCATCGAGCTCGCTACGTGGCTGGGTTACTATCATCCGGACTGGACCCTGTGGTTCTACCGGGATCAACTGAATCACGAGGCCGATTTCCTCGTGCAAGGTCCTTTTGAGCATGTGCGAATCATGGACGCTAAATGGGCGGAGCTGCCCAGGTCCCAAGCCTTTGAATCTCTGCAGCAGGTAGCGGCATCGGTCGCGCGCGCCCGCGGCATAAAGAAGATTGAAGTCGCGGTAGTGAGTAGAGCCGACGCGAATAGAAGATTAGGAGACGATCGGACCCTGGCTTCGGCCTTTGAGCTGGCGCGCTACCTCGAACGGCAGCTAACCGATGCGCCGCGCAACTGCACGGCGACGACAAGAGCAGCGATCGGACCGACGCGTTGGCGAGAGGCGAACTTGTCGGGCTCCTGAAAACCGCCTTCCGTATAGGCCCTATAAACGACGATCTCGTGCTGGGTGGATAGCAGGGTACCCCTCGAACCGGTGTTTTCACGCTGTTTACTGAGATAGTGAAAGAACCTCTGGGAGATCCGAAGAAATCCGGTGACTTTGTAGCCGGCTTTTTGCGCTCAACTGTTGGCGATGCTTTGCTGCGGTACTTTTGTTTCCGATAAAGCACCGATGGCGCGGATCGGCACTGAGCATGAAATAGTTATCCAAGCACTCAGGTTTATGCGCGCCGCGCAGAGCTTGAAGGCACTCGCGAGAGAGGGCGGGTGTAATCTCGCCATGATAATCCGACCTACGAGACTTCGTCCGGTCCGAACCTTGAAACTCTTCAGGATAGTGGGACCGAAGGTGCTGCTGATGGCGACGTCGGCGGCGTCGCGGCCGCGGGCGATCAACACGCGTCCGATGCGCGGAATATTGTTGCGCGGCGTCGAAGGTGTACCAATGGCCGTCGAGGTAGGCCTCGAACCAGGCGGCGAAATCCATCGGGCCATAGGGCGGCGGCACGCCGATGTCGCCCAGGTAGCCGGTGCAGTAACGCGCCGGGATGTTCATGCAGCGGCAGAAGGCGATGGCGAGGTGCGCGTAATCACGGCAAACGCCGGTCCGCTCTTGGAAAGCCTCCCAGGCCGTCTTGGTGGGGCGCGCGTGCTCGTAGCCAAATGTAATATGCCGGTGGACGTAGTCGCAGATCGCCTGGACGCGCCCCCATCCGGTCGGCGACTTGCCGAACAGTTGCCAGGCTGTCTCGGACAGGCGATCGGTCTCGCAATATCGGCTCCCCAACAGGAACAGCAGGGTCTCGTCGGGCAGTTCTTCCACCGGCGTCTGTCCGCGCCGACGCAGACAACCACATCCGGCTGGCCGCGTATCCTTCACCAGCGCATCGGCGGACAGCCGTGATCAGACCCGCGGGCGCGACGATGCGGCTGCACCAGTTGCCGAAGCTGTCGCGATAGGCGGTGAGCGGGACGGGCGGATCAGCGATCAGGTGGTCGGGAATGATGATGTCGGAGACGCGCGTGTAGTGAACGCTCAAGGTCAGGATCATCGGGGTCGGCTGCGGGCAGTCGTAAATCAGTTCGTAGCCTATGCGGATCTTCATGGTGCGGCTCCTGCTGACCGCCAGCGCAGCGCGGCGGCATGCTCTGGCGATCTTGGTTGTAGTGTCAGCTACGCGGAAATCCTCGCATAGCGGCTCGCGAGCGCCCTGCGCAGCGATTCTAAAATCACCTTGCGCAGGGCGGTCCAATGTCGACCCGCCCTGACAACGTGCTTCTGGTTGACCTCGAGCTCGATGCCCACGTAGGCGCCGGGCGGCAGACGCCGGCGAAACCAGGCGGTCAAGCCATCGCCTTTTCCCGCATACGGGTAATTGCGCCGGACGGTGAGATCGAGCGCACAAGCCTCGAGAGATGCCTTCCAGCGCTCGCACAGATCCGCCTCGCCCGGTCGAGCCGGGTCATAGAGCAGGCCGATATCGGCGTCTCGTACCTTGCCGTCCAGCTCGGGCGTAAAGCTGTGGGAAGAGAGATGGATCACCAGGCCGTGGTCGCGCGATCGCCTGCCTGACAAAACGCTCGGCTTGCGCGCGATAAGGCTGGTAATAGTGCTGCAATATCCGCTGACGCACCTCGGCGGGCGCTTTGCGGGTCGCCTCGGAATAGAGACGCGGATGGCCGACGGATCGATTCAGGTCAACGAGCAGACGGCTTACGGTGGAGGCGACCAGCGGCGCGGCAAATGTCTTTGCCAGCGCTCTTGCCATGATGAGCGCGCCGGGATCGTAGCCGCGGTGGGAGTCCAGCAGCGCCTGATGGGCGCGAAACAGGTCGCGATACGGCGCGGGAATCCGGTTGCCGCCGTGCTCGCAGGTGATCACGAGGCGAGCGCTTGCCGGACCGCCACAGTCCGCTGCGCGTCCATCCATCGCCGTGGTCTCCGAGAGCATGTTCAGCGGCCTTACCAGTCCAGGTTGGGCAGCCGGCTGAACACCTGTCGCGTGCCTTCACTCCATTGCTTGCTGAGCGCGCTGAAATACGCGTCCTCCTCGTCGAAGCGGCGACGCATTCGCACTTCAAGACTGTCCCGTTGGTAGCAGATCAGATCGATCGGCATGCCGACGGACAAATTGCTGCGCATCGTTGAATCGAACGAAACGAGGACACATTTTGCCGCGTCGTTCAGCGAGGTCGAACGGGTAATCACCCGATCGATGATCGGCTTCCCGTATTTGGTTTCACCGGTCTGGAGATAGGGCGTCTCCAGGCTGGCCTCGATGAAGTTGCCCTCCGCATAGATCCGGAAAAGGCGTGGCGGCTCGCCCTTGATCTGGCCGCCGAGTATGAACGAGGCGTTGAAGCCGATATCACTCTCTGCCAGGTGCTCGCCGTCGCGCCGATCGACGTCGCGCATTGCGTCCGACACCAGCATCGCGGCATCGAACATGGACTCCGCGCTCCATAGATTGGGCACCCCGTCCTTGGCGTTTCCCCGCTGCTTCAGCAGGCTGATGACGGCCTGTGTCCCGGCCAGGTTGCCCGAACTCAACAGAACGATGACCCGGTCACCGGCGCGTTCGAACACGGTCATCTTGCAGAAACACGCAAAATTGTCGACCTCCGCATGGGTGCGCGAATCCGACGCAAAAATCAGTCCGGCGTCGAGCATGATGCCTACACAGTAGGTCATGGTTGCTTCTCTCCGTTCAATCGAGACCGCGATAGATACGGTCATGTCTGTAGATCTTTTGCCGGCGGGGTTCGCTTTGAAACAGCCTGGAGTATTGCTCCGACGAGGCGGGTGGCAGTTTCGCTGTTTGTAAATTCTCATCGACGTGAGCAGGCTGCTCCATGCCGACTAACGCGGTGGTCACGCCGGGCGTCGAGCGCACGAACCTGCAGGGCGCGTCTGGCCGTCGGTCGCCAAGCCGCCGAACGTCTCGTCGATGATGTCCGGAAGATTACGCGTAAGTTGGCCCTGGAGCACGGATGCGCTGCACATGACCGTCAGGCCGAGCGCTTGCGCCGCTTCCAGGGTGGTAAATTGTTTTCCCTCCAACTGCTCGATCTTTCAGAGTCAGCGCTTCGGTCATCCCTAAATTGAGCGGCAACTGGACTGCCCTGAAACGATGCTCGATGGCCGCCGGCCTTTTCGGCCATGGCGCTGATCCCGGCGAGCGACAAATAATCGCTTGCCGAGGTCTCATTGCGGTAGCCGTTCCAGGTTGCGGTTCCGTAGACCCGGATTTTTCCGGCAGCCACGGCCGCTTCGAGCCCTGCGAACGCTTTCAGCAGACGCCGATCGAATTCATCTCTGGGACTTTCCCCAGTTGGGTTTCCGGGTTGTGAACGTAGTAAACATCGACGCATTCGACATCGAGATTGCTCAGGCTCGACGCCAGTTGATTGATCAAATAATCGGGCAAAATGCAGTGGCAATTGGCGACCAAGTCGGTGAGTTGTGCGATGCCCGGCTCGCTAAAAGTTTCCTCGAAGTAGCGCCGCGGGTCTTTTGGCGGCTCGCCATCGTAAGGAATAAAGCCGCCCTTGGTAGCGATCACGATCTCGTCGCGGTTGTATCCCTTGGCGGCGAGTTCTTTGAGCGCCGTGCCCACCGACCTTTCGCTACGTTGCAGCCGGTAGTTAATCGCGCTGTCGATCACATTGCAGCCGGATCGACCGCGCGGACGATTGCGTCGTGATAAAGTCTATCGGTCTCAGGGTCGTAATTGCCGAGATAAGTGCCGATGCCGATAGATGACATCCACAGACTCTGTGATTGGCGAAAATGCTCCGGCGCCACCCGTCCTTCGAAGCGCTTGCGATAGCGCTCGGTGCCCTCGGTGGTCGCGTATCCCGGCAGCTTCACTTGCCTCCTTTGCCGCGACCGCGAAAGATTAGACCGTCCAGGCCCAGGGTTCTGCCGGGATCGGCAAGCGCGATGATGATCAGCGCAACAATAAAAGTCTGTTGTTGCGCCAACGGCGCGCCGCCGCGCGCCATACCGGGACCGAGGATGTAGTTAATCATCAGGAACAAGCCGACAAAGGCGCTAAAGCGGGTGAGCAAACCGAGCACCAGACCGGCGCCGACGAGAATCTCGCCGGCCACGACCAGGTAACCGAACAGCTCGCTGTGCGGCACGACGACATTCTGGAGAAAAGTTTTGTACCACGGGTAGAGATCGAGTGTCCTCAAATCGCCGATCTGCCGGCCGATCCAGTCGCCCTGGGCGAAGTTGCGCTGAAATTTTCTGATACCTTGTAGCAGCAGATAGTATCCGATGTAAACCCTGAGGATCACAATATACCAGAGATAGGTACGTTCCTTGAGATTCATTTGAGTAGCCGATTGACGCCAGGATAGCCGTGATAATTCCGCTCTGCAAGCAGCCGGGCCGCCGAAGCGATACTCCACTCGCAAAAACCGAAGCCGCGCATCCCTTTATGAAATGGCTTGGAAAGGTTATCTATCTCAAGTATGCTCGCGCGTTACCGCTGCTTGATCGATGCGGCGTCACTGTTGCTCTTGTGCGGCCTGCTGTATTTCCCCTATCTCGGCAGCGCGCCGTTTTTCAACAAGGGTGAGGCGCGCGAAGCGCTGGCGGTACAGGACATCGTGCGCCGCGGTGAATGGTTGGTGCCGCTCAAGCGCGCCACCGACGTGCCCTCCAAACCGCCGTTGTTTCACTGGTCCGCAGCCGCGGTTTATCAGGTTAGCGCCACCCTCAATGAAGCCACCGTGCGTTTTCCCTCGGCGCTCTACGCCAGCGCCGGAGTGTTGCTGCTCTACTTTCTTGGGCGCCGGCTGTTTAGTGCTGACGTCGGGCTGCTCGCCGGCGCGATTCTCGCGACCACGATGATTTATCAGGACCAGGCGCTGGACGCGCGCGTCGACATGACCTTGTGCTTTTTTGTCATGCTCAGCCTGGTGCTTTTCTATTCTCTCTATAGCGCCATCCTCTGCCATCCGGCCTGGTATTACGGTTTCTTTGCCGTCACCGGAATCGCCACTCTGGCCAAGGGTCCGCTGGGCATCTTGCTGCCGGCTTTGGGCGCCGGCGTCTTGATCGTGCTCAAGCGGCGCTGGCAGCTATTGCAAAAATTCTGTCTCCACCCCGGTGTCGTGTTGATGTTGATCCTCGCCGCAGGCTGGTACGTGGTCGCGGTCACGCGCGGCGGCGAAGGATTCTTCGATCGGCAAATCATTGAGGAGAACTTGTATCGTTTTACCGGCACTTCGGGCCACAGCCATCCTGTTTATTATTATATCCCATATCTTTTTGCGCAGGGCTTGCCCTGGGCAATGTTCCTACCGGTCGTCTTGTGGGATGCTTTTAAGAAGGGATCGATCGGCGATGATGACAGCTTGTTTTTCAAAGTTTGGTTCGCGGTCATGCTGGTATTTTTTTCGCTCTCGCTCGGTAAACGGCCGGTGTATCTATTGCCGGTTTATCCCGCGCTGGCAATCTTGACGGCGCTCTGGCTCGATTAAATACGACGGCGCTATCAATGGGGTGCGGCCATTACTATTGCCGCGGCGTGGCTGTTTTCGCCGGGCTCACAGGCGCGCTAATGCTGCTCGGTAGTAATCGGCGAGTTATGGGACCACAACCCGACGCTGCTGTTTAGCCCCATCGAATCTTTGCTAAAGCCCACGGACCGCGCCAACTTTTTACTGGTGCAGAGCGAGTTAAAGGCCCATGGCTGGCGCTTCACCGGGGCGCTGCTCGCCTCGGCGCTACTGTGGATTTCGCTGGCGCGCTGCCTCTGGTCGCAGCGCTTGCTCGCTGCGGCGCCACGCCTGATCATGATCGCCCTGCTTTTTTCTTTCGTGGCTTACGGCTGGGTGATACCGAAGCTTGCCGAGACAAAGAGTTACCGCCCCTTTATGCTTCAAGTCAATCAGCTTGTCGGATTCGGTGATCGGCTTTATCTATACCGCGATTCGTTTAATAGCGACCAGGTGGTTTTCTATCGAGGCGCACCGCCCGCAACGCTCAGCCCGGCGCCAAGCACGAGCGGGGAGGGCGGCAAAAACGCCGACGCCTACGTGATTATGACCGAGCGCGAATGGCTCGCTCTTAAAAAACTCGATGCAAATCTGGCGTCACCCTTACTCAAGAGTGCCGGCAAAGGACCGAGAGGCGATGCGCCGATTGTCCTGGTGCGCATGCAAGTTGGGTAAACGCGAATCTTCCCTTAGTTATTCAACCGGCGCCGTCTTTTGCACCTTTCTCAGGTCACCGTGCTCTGGCGTGAGTGGCAGAGCTTTTATCGAAGTGATAATTACCGAGGAACGTTGTCCGATAATCAGGAGGAGCGATGAGCGAAGACGCTAAACAAGCTTTCGAAAAAACTTCCCTGGGCGCGCAAAACCGCGCCTATGATTTAATTGCCGAGATGGATCCGGAGTATTTTGAAAAGCTCAAAGGAATTTACGTAGACGCGACCTTTGGGCGTGAAGGTGCGCTGCCGCGCAAGACCAAGGAATTGATCATGGTGGCCATTACCTGTGCGCTTGGGCGGCCGCGCGGTGTGCGGCTGCACACGGAGCGCGCCCTGGCGCTCGGCGCCGTTCCCCGGGAAGTCCTCGAAGCGATCGAAGTGGCGGCGATCCCCGGCGGCATGCCCGGACTCTGGCTCGGCGTCGAGACCCTTCATGAAATCCTCAAAGAGAAGCGGATCGAACTCAAATGACTGAGGCCGCCGGCGCGCTGCACGGCATCCGGGTCCTGGATCTCAGCCGGGTTTTGGCGGGGCCGTATTGCACGATGTTTCTCGGCGATCTCGGCGCGGAGGTGGTGAAGATAGAACAGCCCGGAGCCGGCGACGACACGCGCGGCTGGGGGCCGCCTTTTATTGGCGGCGAGAGCGCTTATTTTCTCGCGGTCAATCGCAACAAAAAAAGTTTGGCGCTCGATTTAAAATCGCCCGAGGGCAAGGACCTGCTCCGGCGGCTGGCGCGCAAAGCCGACGTGCTGGTCGAAAACTTCCGCCCCGGCACGATGGCGCGCTTGGGCCTTGGCGATCAAGAGCTGCGCGCCGCGAATCCGCGCTTGATCTATGCCTCGCTGTCGGCCTTCGGCGCCGACGGGCCGATGAGCGCGCTGCCGGGTTACGATCTGATCGTGCAGGCCTGGGGCGGCTTGATGAGCATCACCGGTATGCCCGGCGGCGAGCCGACCAAAGTCGGTGTGGCGATCATCGATGTGATCGCCGGTTTGATGCTCGGCAACGCTATTTGCGCGGCGCTCTACGCGCGCGCGCAACTCGGCGCCGGACAAAAACTCGACACCTCGCTATTGGAAGCGCAAGTCGCTTGCCTGGTCAACGCCGGCAGCAATTATCTCATCGGCGGCGAGATTCCCGGGCGTTGTGGTAACGCCCATCCGAGCATCGTGCCGTATCAGAGTTTCCAGACCGCCGATGGTTATCTCGTGGTCGGCGTCGCCAGCGAAACCATCTGGAAGCGTTTTTGCCCGGCCATCGGCAGAGCCGATCTGGCCGGCGACCCGCGCTTTAGCAGGAACGCCGAGCGCGTCGCGCACCGGGACGAGCTGCTAAAAATCCTCCCGGAGATTTTCCGGCGCCGCGATTCCAGAACCTGGTCCGAGATCCTGGCAGAGGCCGAGGTACCGTGCGCGCCGGTGCAAACCATCGATCAAGTTTTTAACGATGCCCAGGTCATTCACCGAGGCATGCTCGCCGAAATGGATCATCCGAGCGCCGGAAAGATAAAGATGGCGGGGCTTCCCGTCAAGTTTTCCGCCACCCCCGCGACTCTGCGCCTGGCGCCGCCGCGGCTCGGCGAGCACAGCAAAGACGTGCTGCAAGACTGGTTGGGTATGGCTGAAACCGAGCTCGCAAAATTAACCGAGAAGGGAATCTTATGACGGGCAGGTTATTCGAAAATTTTCACGCGGGTGAGCGCTTCGTGACCGGCCGGCGGACCATTACCGAACATGACATTTTGCAGTTTGTCACCCTGGTCGGGCTCACCGAACCGCTTTTTTTGGATCTCGAATATATCACCAAGGAAAGTCTCTACGGCGAGCGCATTGCGCCGGGAAGCTTGACTTTCGCCGTGGCCGAAGGGCTCACCGTACAGACCGGTATCATTCATGGCACCGGCCTCGCTTTTGCCGGCCTCGACCGCATGCGGCTTTTTGCTCCCGTGAAAGTGGCTGACACGATCGGAGTCGAGATCGAAGTCCTCGACACCAAGCCGGTGCCGCAGCGCGGCGGCGGCATCGTGCGTTACCGCCAGTGGGTGAAGAATCAGCGCGGCGAGACCATCATGGAGTACGACGTCGCGCGGTTGATCCGCGGCGCAAGATGGGAAAGGATGAGTCCCCCACAATGACTGCTGAAAACTCAAGCCTGCAATTCGGCGTGCTCTTGCCGACGCGCGAAGCGGTGATGTCGGGCTGGCGCGAGCCGGTGGAAATCTACCGGGTCGCCGAGCGCGCCGAAGAGTTGAACTTTCACTCCGTCTGGGTCGGCGACAGTCTCACGGCGCGGCCGCGGGTGGAAGCGCTCGCGACCCTGGCCGCTGTCGGCGCGCGCACCAAACGCGTGCGCCTCGGCACGTCGATATTTTTGGCGGCGCTTAGACAGCCGGTCATGCTTGCCTATCAACTTGGCAGTATCGATTGGCTTACCGGTGGTCGGCTGGACCTCGGCATCGGTTATGGCCGGCCCAACGATCCGGCGCACGAGTTAGAGTACCGCCACGTCGGCATCACCGCGGAAAAGCGCATCCAGCGCAGCGAAGAGATCGTCACGGTGCTGCGCCGCCTGTGGCGCGAAAACGACGTGAGTTACGACGGCGCTTTTTGCCGCTTCGAGCGCGTGACATTGGCGCCGAAACCGGTGCAGAGCGGCGGCATTCCGATCTGGCTTGCCGCTAATGAAGTCGAGCCCGGTTTAAAAAGAGTAGCGCGGCTGGGCGACGCCTGGATCAACAATATCAAGAGCGCTGAAGCTTACCGAGAGTCTTGGGACAAGATCCAGAGCTACGCGGCCGCCGCCGGCCGCGAGCCGCGCGCGATCCACCCGTCGATCTACATGACCGTTGCCGGCGGCAGCAAAACCGATGCTGAGGAGGGCATGGCGTTTCTCGCGCAGTATTACAACCGGCCTTATGAGGCGGTGGCGAATTCAATGCTCTGCGTCAGCGGCTCCTGGGATGAAGTGATCGACAAGATCGAAGCGTACCGGGACGCCGGCGCGCGCACGGTGGTGCTGCGCTTTGCCGCGCGCGATCAAACGCGACATCTGGAAAGTTGCGCCGGCGCGCTCGACCGACGAAAACTGATAACGCTCTCTGAGTAAGTAAGTTTTGACGCGGCTCAGCTGCGCAGCGCCGCAAGTTCGATATCGATATTTTCTTCTTTCTGCATTTCGCCGAAGCGCTGGCGTAGTGCGGCGATATTAGTGATGGCGGGAATAGAAATCTCGGCGTCGAGGCGAAAAATCGGCGTGCCGCTGACCGGCGCCGCATAAGTTTCGGTCTCCATCGACTCGATGTTGATGCCTAACCCGCTCAACAGGGCGCTGATCCGATAGACAATACCGGGATGATCCATCGAGGAGGCGGTAAGTCTGTAGGGCAAGAACGCGCCGGCGCCGGTTCGGGCAGCCGGTGTTTTAAGGGCAATGGTGAGGCCCGTGGCGCTTTCGATTTCGCGATAATCGTTTGCCACCTTGAGTAATTTATTGCCTTCGCCGGCGATCAGCACAATCAATGCAAACTCGCCGCAGAAAACCGCCATCTTGCTGTCTTCGATATTGCAGCCATGACGCGAGATAAACTCGGAAATCTTCTGCACCAGCCCGACGCGGTCCGGTCCGACGGCGGTTAGAATCAAATGAGTTGAATCGCTCATAGCGCAATACCCTCCACTGTCAAAGAAAATTTCGAGATTCCAAATGCATTGGTCTCTAGATCGGATTATTCACGAGATTACGTCCAAGGAGCAAGCTTCTCGGCCGTGGTTCGACCGTTCGACAAAGCTCACGGCCCTGAGGTTCTCGAAGGGCAGGCTCACCACCCTGAGTCCATCGAAGGGCGGCCAATGGGTCTATAACTTGAGGAGACCGGCAACGGCAGCCGCGGTCAATGCGGTTCGCGGAGCGCTTCTCGCAGCACCCGACCGCTAGAGTCTTTTGGCGCCGGCAAGTTCAAGAGTTTCGCCAGGGTCGGCGCGAAGTCGATGAGCCGGACGCCTTCCAGTCGCTTTCCCTGCAAAACGCCGGGGCCATTGAGCACCATAATCGTGCGCATCGAGGGGCGCGCCGGGGTAAAGCCGTGCATGCCGTGGGGCGCCTTTGCTGTGATGATTTCTCCCGGGCCGGTGCCCGGCTCGAAGTCATAACCCGGCAGCAGGTCCAGGTAGATATCTCCGCCGGCATCGCCGCCGATGCCCATCTTGCTGCCGTCGCTCTGGGCGTCGTAGAGCGCCGTCACCACGGTCTTGCCGTTATCACGGACATCTTCAAGCGCGGCGCGGAGCCGTTTAACGACGCCCGCCCGCTCTTCCTGAGTAACGATGCCGTTTTTTCGGCCGGTTGTGTTGAGCAGCAGGTAGCCATTGTTGACCGATGGATAGAAGGCCTTGGTCCGGGTCAAATCAGGTTGTCCTTTATTGTTCAACACCAACAATCCGGCGCGCTCCAACACCCGGTTGATCGCCAGCGATTTATTAACCGCTTCCATGCCGTGGTCCGATACCACGGCAACCAGAGTATTGTCCGGGCGTTTTGCCAGCAGTTCGCCGAGCAGAGTGTCCGATGTGCTATAGATCTCCGCCAACAGCCGGCGGAGCGCCTTACTGCCGGGGTTCTGAGAGTCATCCGCATGACCGCGCCACAGGTGTTCGCCCTCGTCCGGAAAAGGCGTGTAAAGCAGCAGCAGATCCCAGGGCACGGCGCCGATCGCCCACAAGGCCGTGCGCGTGAGCTGGCGTTGCGCCATTGCCGCAGTCTCCATGTAGCGCGCTTCCGCAAGACCCTGGCCGCCGCTCGCTAAAGTAAGTCCCAGGGCGCCGTCTTGATACAATAAAGTTCGCTCCGTTACCTATGAATGCGCCGGCGGCTGCCGCATGATCGGCTGCAAGCTCGGCGGGAAAAATCATGGTGCGCGCGGGCCGCGTATGGTACAGCAGAAACTCGCCGCTGTCGGCTCTGAGCTCGAAGAGCCGCAAATAGACTCGCGCGTCCTCGTTGCCGGCGGTTTTGACGTCGAGCGGCTCGCTCCACAGGCTTTGTTCGGGGGCAATCGTGTTGGTTGTCAATTTTGCCGTGATGCTCGCGCCGTCGCGCGCGCTGGTCACCAGCAAGGTGTCATAACCATTTGCCGGTTTTGCTGGATCATCGATGAAGAGGCCGAAAAACGGCGAAATGCCCAGGACAAATTGAATTTCCATGGGCGCTTTGGCGCTGGCCGGGAGGTTCCGCCATGAAGTTGCGGGTTGCGGCTTCACAGTGCGGCTGTCGATGACACCGTCGCGCCCGCTATAGCTATCGTAGCCGAGCAGTTTGGTTGCGCCGTCAGAGAGCTCGCGGCCGAGCGGCACATGCGCGAGCACGGCTTTGCGCCCGGCGCGCAGTGCCACCGTCCAGATCGGTTCGGCGCGCAGCGGCGCGCTCAGGAACGAGACATGATTTTCCAGAATCGTATATTGATGCGCCGGCGCTCGCGGTTGGCGATTGCCGCTGATGCCGGTTATTCGCGGCGGCGCGCCGGTCCAAAGCGCTGCGAAACCGGGCGCTGTTTTGGAGGGATAAACCGACTCGACATCGTCAGCAAAGGCGCCGCCGGCAATCAGTCTGGCGAGGTTGGGAAGTTTCCCCTCGCGGAGCATTTCGTGCACGAATGAGGGCAGCGCCCCATCCCAAGCGATGACAATGGCGCGCGGCGTTGTCTGGGCGCGGAGAATTTCACTTGGCGTCCAAGCCGTGAGGCATAGCAGTGAGAGGGCACCGATCCAGCGCTTTCCCGCCATAGAGTTGGAGTATGCCTAATTAGTTGAGCTATTGTCCACCGCTCAGGCGCTAGTGCGAATTATCCACGGGATTACGTCCGGGGAGACTGTTTCAGTTTGTTGCCCGATGTTCGAAAAACCGCTAACTGAAAAACTCACAATTTATAAATTTATGACTGCCGATGCACTTGGGGGAATGATTACTACCGGCCGGCGAAGCGCTCGGCGCTGACTTGACTGCCGATGTCGATGCGCATTAAATCTTCGCCCACTTCCAGAGCGCCACTATAGCCCGGTCTAGTCATGGGGATCAGATCCTCTGGTTTGGCGTCGCCGAACAATAACAGGTGATTATAGACCGCCAATCGCGGCTCAACCCGGGTAAAAACCTCTGCGGCTTGCGCGGGTGTCGTGTGGTTCTCGGCTATGCGCTTAAGCTGTGCGGCGTTTTCAGCGGCGCTGCCGGAGGCAGCGGTGACTTCATGGACCAGCAGATCGGTTCCCTGAGCATGGCGGATAAGGTTTTCGTTGAAAGTGGTGTCGCCCGACAGCACGACCGAGTGCCCGCGATAATTGATGCGGTAGCCGAAAGCCGGCAAATGCTCGCCGCCGTGATCGACTTCGAAGGCCATCACCCTGACGCCGCCGCGATCGTAAACCATGCCTTGGTTGACGCCGTCCGTTTCGAGCTTCACGCCGTCGGCCGGATAGCTGTGGCTGCGCACGCGAATATCGACATGAAATGCCTGGGGCAAATGCTCCATCATTTGCTTTGTCCCCGCAGGTCCCCAAACCTTGAGCGGGGTTTTGCGCATACCCCAGGGACGGCCGATCCAGCCGGTGAGCCACAGATCGACAAAGCCGACGACGTGATCGGAGTGATGGTGCGTCAAAAACACGCCGGTGATGTCGGAGAAGGGAATAGCGAGCTGGTGCAGGCGCTGCATGGCGCCGCGTCCCGCATCAAAAATAAATTTCTGTTCTCCCGCTTCGACTAATGTGCTTGGTCCGAAGCGGTCCACTAGCGGCGGCGGCGCGCCGCTGCCAAGTAACGTGACGCGGAAAAGATCGACATCCGATTGTGCCATGGCGAGCCTCCGGTTATTCCATTAGCTTACGGCGCAATACTTCGCAATTGCGCGCCATAAATAGGAGCTCGCCAAGTTACGCTCAATCCCCTTTAATCCCCGTTTTTTAAGGGCGAATTCAATCCAACCAAAAAAAACCAGGATCAGCGGAGCGGCGAATTGATTCGCCTGTCGTGGGCCGTTATGGTCTCTTAATGAACCCGAGGTTGGAAAGAAGGCCGAGCCGTCGTCCCCGACAAACGGCGCGGCGGGACGCGGAGCCGGATGAACGCGCCGCCGGCCAGCATCCTTGCGCGCACTTTCCGCACTGCATCGGCTGTCCGTTAATTGATGTTCCTTATGCTGAGCAGTTGATCCGTAAACGTGAAATTGTCGCGCGCGCCTTATCGGGCTATCCCTCGTTAGCGGCTCTTGACGCGCCCCCAGTGGGCGCCGCGCCGCATCGCCTGGGCTATCGCACGCGGGTAAAATTGGTCGTGCGCGCCACCAGCGGCGATATCGCCGCCGGCCTCTATGTGCCGGGAACCCACCGGGTCATGGATATATCGTCGTGCGCGGTCCATCCGCGGCCGATAAACCAGGTGGTGCGCTACCTTAAAAAAAAATGCCTTGAACTGAACGTCATTCCCTACGACGAGCGGGTGGATAGCGGCGAACTTCGTTTTATCGATTTACGCTACAGCTTTGCGCGTCGCGAAGTCAGCGTCATCCTGGTGACGCGCCATCGCGAGTTCCCCCAGGGCGGCCCACTGGCACGGGCTCTCATGCGCAAGTTTTCATGGGTGATCGGCGTGATCCAGAACGTCAACGAGCAACGCGGCAACGTCATCTGGGGCGACAGCTATCGAGCGCTCGCCGGCCGCGACACCTTACTTGAAAAAGTTGGCGCATTGACCCTGGCGTTTCCGGCGGGAGTTTTTTCTCAGGCCAATCCGGCTACGGCGAAAAATCTCTATGACGCGGTAGCCGAAATGGCTGCCCTGACGGGAGCGCATAGCGCGCTGGATCTCTACTGCGGCGCCGGGCCGATCTCTCTGATCCTGGCGCAGAGCTCGCGCCTGGTCTGGGGTATCGACGATAGTTCGCTGGCGATCGCCGCCGCCAAACAAAATGCGCGCAGAAACGGCGTCGGCAACTGCCGCTTTTTCTGCGGCGAAGTTGCCGGGGGCATCGCCAGCGCAAAAAACGGTCTCGAACGGGTCGACTGCGTGGTCGTAAATCCGCCGCGAAAAGGCATTCAGCCGGCGGCGCTCACCGCGCTCGTTCAACTGCAGGCGCCGCGCCTTGTTTATGTGTCTTGCGAACCGGCGAGTCTTGCCCGCGATCTCGATCACCTGGTTGGCCAGGGCTATCAGGTGGCACGTCTTCAATCCTTCGATATGTTCCCGCAAACCGAGCAGGTCGAAACAGCCGCGCTGCTGGTTCGATAACGCGTCAGGAACGCGGTTCAAGTTCACGTTCAAAGTTCAAGGTGGGTGAGGGGCTTTGAACCTTAAACCTTGAACTTTGAACTAACACTAATCCGGCCGGTATCGCCACAACTGGGGGATTGCCCAGCAGGTTGCCAAAACCGTGAGCGCGCACAGCACCGACCCGAGCAGCGCGGCGTTGGGCGCGCCGAGGAGCGCGGCGCCGGCGCCGGCAATCACAGCGCCCAGGCCGTTGGTGGTCTGGGCGAAGACACTCAGAAAACTGGTGGCGCGCCCGCGCATATTGTCCGGCGCGAGAATCTGCACCACCGTGCGCCGGATGGCGACGCTGATGGCATCGCTGACGCCGAGCAGGCCGACGGCGATCAAGCCAACCCAGAAAGTTTGCGCCAAGCCGAGAAATCCCAGACTCAGAGCGAAAAGCAAGGTGACGATGACCGCGACGGCGCCTTTGCGTTCGATGTCGCCGACGGCGAGGAGCATGCCGGAGCCAATTAGCGCGCCGATGGCGGGCGCGGCATAGAGCGCTCCCAGGCCGCGCGGCCCAACCTGAAAAATCTCTTCGGCGAAAATCGGCAGGATCGGGCGATAGAAGCCGAAGAGCACCGCGAAAAAGTCAAGCAAAAAGAGCGAGAGAATGATACGGGTGTGCCAGAGAAATTCAAAACCGTCGACCAGGCTGCGCCAACTGATCCGGCGGCGCTGCCCCTGGGGCCGGCCCGAGGCATGGACGAGCAGAACGGCGATTACCGACGGAATCAGAAAAAACGCATCGGTTAAATACGCCGCTTTGACGCCGAATCCGTCGATCAAAAAGCCGGCGATCACCGGCGCGGTGAGCTGGGTTCCCTGCATCATCAAGGTTGTCAAAGTCACCGCATTGAGCAGATGTGTCTGTGGAATTAGACCCGGTATGATCGCCTGGCGCGCCGGTCCGCCGAGAGTCTGCAGCGCGCCGGCGATGACGCTCAATGTGTTCACGTGCCAGACCTCGATCCGTCCGGTTTCGGTTAAAAACCACAAGGCCAATCCCGGCAACACGTTCAAGCTGTGGGTGATGGCAATCAGTTTTTTGCGATTCACGCTATCGGCCAACACGCCGCCGAATAATCCCAGTACGATCGCCGGCAGCGCCTGAAAAAATCCGGCGAGCCCGAGCTGCATCGAGGACCCCGATAGCTCGTAGACCTGATAAAGGCTTGCCACATTGCGCATGTGGTTTGCCGTGCCGCCACAGAGAATAACGATAAAGATCAGGCGATAGTCGCGCAGCAGCAGCGATGACCAGGGGCGAATGCGAATCGCCGGTTCGCTGCTGGATGGATTGTCTTTGTGATCTGCCACGGAGAGGTGAAGGTGGATTGCGCTATGAATCGCAATGTAGCGGTTGGCGCCGCGGCCGTCAACGTCAAAGCGCCGTCGCGGCGGCTATGCAGTTCCGCAGCAAGTTTTCACTTGACAAAATTCCGCATCCACTAATATATGAGTACCAATCGATGGGGTCAGCCCGTGGCAAGGCTCGGCGGATGGAGGGGAATATCATGGAAGAAGCAAAATTTTTTCTGCGCTGGATTCATTTTTTGGCAGGTATCACGTGGATCGGCATTCTTTACTATTTCAATTTCGTGCAGACGCCGTTCTTCGCGGAAACCGAGGCTCCGGTCAGGGTCGGCGCGATTCAAAAACTGGTGCCGCGCGCGCTCTGGTGGTTTCGTTGGGCCGCCATGGTTACGTTTCTTGCCGGGCTGCTCATTTATTTAATGGAATGGACCCCGGTCGGAACGAGCGTTTTTTTTAGCGGCCATTACGGTGTTGTTATATCTCTCGGCGCTTTGATCGGGACGATAATGTTCTTGAACGTCTGGCTCGTGATTTGGCCCAAACAACAAATTGTCATGGCCTCTACCAATCAAGTAGCCGGCGGCGGCCAGGCGCTGCCGGACGCCGCAGCGGCGGGCCGGCGCGCGGCATTAACATCTCGAACCAATGTCGTGTTCTCGATTCCGATGTTATTTTTTATGGGCGCGGCGCGGCATTCGCCGGCTTTGGTGAATCCGCAATCGCGCGGCCACGGTATTTTTTGGCTTTTGTGTTTCGTCATTCTTGCCGCCGTTGAGTACAACGCTCTGACCGGCGCGCAAGGTCCGACGAAGAAGCCGCTGGATTCCGTCGCCGGTGCCCTCTGGAGCGGCTTTATCCTGACGGCGGTGTTTTATGTGCTTTTTTTACTGATTTTGCGTTAGCAGCCCGTCGTGAAAGTGTGGCGTCGCACCGAGACGGGCGAGGCGCCCTGATGGCAAGGCGCGACGACCGAGAATATCGGGGAATATTTGAGGGAGGAGCAACGCGGCCAACGGGGATGCGTTGCCCGTCGAATGCAGTCAGACTTTCACCACGGGCTGCTAAACGATCGATCCTCGTTGAATCTTGAGGGGCGGCGCGCTGTCGCCCCTCAAGAAAAGTATCCGCCCGTTACTGCTTCCCGCCAACTTTTCACGACGGACGGCACGATCCCCGCCGGTAGGTCTTTTTCCGCTTTCCAAAAACTATGGACGCCGGCGCCAAAGCGAGTGATGGCGACTTTGGGCGCGGGCTTCATAGCGCGAAAACCAGGCAGGATGACCTGGTCGTAAACTTCCGGGCTATGATCGCGGCTGTCTTTCGAGATCTCAAAAAGAAACGGCGGCACGGGCTTCACGCCGGCGCCTGAAAGCTCGCGCGTGTAGCCGATGAAGCGCTCGATCAACGCTGCGGTCTCATCTTTGTTCATCTTCAAGCGCGCGGCGCTGACCCGCGCGCCTTCGGCGAGCGAAGCGCTAATGGCATGGGTGACGATATACTCGGCTTTGAACTGCGGCCGATTCTTTGCGCGTTCCCATGCTTCAAGGATGTCTTCCATGATCGCCGGTAGCCGCATGAGCGCGGTGGGTCCCTCCTGGCCGAGCGCTTCCGGTCCTTGATAGCGCGCCAGATCGCGCCACGTGCGAATGTATAACTCGTTGAAGGGATCGGTGCGTGCCTTCCCTATGGTTTCGATTTTTTCGAAGCCTGTGATCTTTCCCATATCGCCGCCCCACTCGTCGCGCCCCATGCTAAGGTAGCCGAACGGCGAATGCTCTGTGGCGCAGACACCGGCCATATTGGGAATGCGCTGCGACAGCATGCAGACAAACGGCCCGCCGGTGGAGTGGCCCTGGCCGTAGACGGAGAATTCCTGCTCCGGAAAATGACGCCGGTTGGCCTCGATCATGCCTTCTTCGAAAGCCGCGGGCCAAGCCGCCATGCGATAGCAGAAATTGGTATCGGGCTTTGCGCGCGCCAGAGTGCGCGTGCCGTAACGGTCGCGCATGGAGGTGTCTTTGACCACGTCGTACTGATCCCGTGTGATCAGCTCTCCTTGCTTCCAGACCGGCGTGCGCACGGTGCCGTCGGCATGGATGGTATCGCCGGGCCAGTCGCGGCTGGGGTCGGGAAAGTAGAACCGGCCCGGAAATGTTCCGGCGACCACCCGAAAGCCGAATTTGCTGGCGAGCAATTTAGCGTGGCGCTCGATGCCTTTGAAGTCGCTGGAGCCGCCATGCAGCAAAAAGAAACCGGCTTTCTTGCCGTCGGCGCCGTTCGGTATGCGCGCCGCATCCACAGGCTCATGCACCACCATGCCGAGGTCCCAATCCAGGCCGAGTACCTTGATGCGAAAAATATCCTCCGTGCTCTTGATCGGAATATCGGAGATGCCCAGCACCTCTTCGGTATCTTTAATGCATTGCTCGCGCGTGACAAATTCCGGTGGTTGCCACTTGTTTGTTGAACCCATGATTCTTCTCCTTCAAAGTTTTTAATCGCGCTGTCTTTGACAAGGAGCCGGTCTTCTTCCTTCCCCAGCTCCATCCTTCCTCAAGACGGGGGGAATAATGGAAGGTGCTACTTTGTTGCCAGAGACTAAGTATTTCCCTATCAGCCTTCTTAAATGGCTTAACTCGTATGATCAATTCCAGTCAACACTCGTGAACACAAACATAAAGGTTGATGCGCCAACGGCTGTTGTAATAGGTTTGGGCCATAAACGATGGAGGGGTGCTCATGAAAGTCCTGATTACCGGCGGCATGGGCGTGAACGGCGCCGTAACCGCACGTTTGATGGTGCGCGACGGCTTGCGGCCGGTCTTGCTCGACAACCGCGAGGATTTCATTTTGATGCAGGACATTAAAGATCAGGTCGATTGCGTCATCGGCGATGTTTGCGATGCCAAGTTTCTCACTCAGGTGGTCGATGATTATCAGATTGACTGTATCGCCCATCTGGCGGCGCTGATGCCCGAGCCGGCGGAGACCAATCCACGCCTTGGCATCCGCGTCGGCGCCGAAGGAACCATCAATATTTTGGAAGTCGCGCGCGCGAAAAATATCAAGCGCGTGGTCTTCACCAGCTCCAAAGCGGTATACGGCGAGATCAATGGCGCCGAGGGAGCGCCGGATTACCGGCCGGTGCGCGAAGACTACCGCAAAGTTCCCGCGGACTTATACGGCTCTATCAAAGTCTGTTCGGAGGAACTGGGGCGCTATTATCGCAACACCTACAACGTCGAGTTCATCGCGCTGCGCTTCGTGTCGATTTACGGTCCCGGCAAAGAAGCGCGCCACGGCCCGCTTTCTTTTTACGGCCAGTTGATCGAGAAAGCGCGCGCGGGGGTGAAGTGGGTGATTGCCGAGGGGGGAGATCAAAAAAATGACGCGGTTTACGTCGGCGACGTCGGCCGGTCTATCTATCTGGCGCTCAAAGCGCCGGCGCCGCGCGTCTGGACCTTCAATATCGGCACAGGCAAGGCGGTGACGCCGCGTGATTTTCTGCATGCGGCGGCGAAACTGTTTCCCAATCATCGGATCGAGCTCGGGCCCGGTCCGAGCAAGCTCGGCCGGAGCAAACAGAGTTACTGTATCTTCGACATCGCCGCGGCCGAGCGCCACATCGGCTACGAGCCGGCCTACTCGGTCGAAGACGGCGTGCGCGACTACGTCGCCACCATGGATCGCCTGGGGCGCTGACTGCATTCATCGGCAAGCCGAACCCGAAACTGTTAAAGGAAAGGAATCAAGGCGTTGGCAGAGCTTCCGGCTCTCCGGAAGAAACCGGAGACAGCGCAGCAGGCGGCGTTTCGCGAGCGCCGTGAGCGCTTGTTGAAACGGCTATGGTGGAAAGTGCCGCTAATCATTCTGCTCATGAGTTTCGCCGTGTGGTGGCAGTTGCGCCAGGAAAAATTGGCAGAGCCCCGGTCCGAGGCCGTAACCCCAGAGATCAGCAAACTGGCTCGATCGCTGTCCGGCGTTTGGCAAGGGGAGGTCACGTATAGCTGGGGGGCAAAGTACCACGAGCAATTTTTCTTCGAACCTGAACCGCCCCGGCTCTTCGGCACCGCATCGTTTCTTGGACATAAACGCGGCATCGAAGACGGCAAGGTCGACGGCGATGGCTTGTCCTTCGGCGTTCGTTATCAGGAGGTATCAGGCGACAGCGGCAGCAATCGGCTGAACCGTTACCGGGGGAAACTTTCCGGCGCCGAGATTAGCTTTCGTATGCAGGATGACAAGGGCGGCGCGCCGATCGAGTTCGTGATGCGAAAGCAAGAAGCATCGCCGTGACCCGACCACCTGTGATACGCGGCGCAGAGATAGCCCGACCGGGTGAAGTGTCGGCGCGTTTTTTATCGAGTGCCGCCGGTTGCGCTTTGCCGCGCGTTGAGCGTAATTGTTGATAGAAACGACCCGCAGTTAATGGATCAAAAAATCATCAGAGGCTTGCGAGAGCGCCTTGCCGGCGAAAGTCTCGATGCGATTATCGCGATTTCCCCTGAGAACGTAACTTACGTCTCCGGCTTGGTCGTGCCGTCGCAAGCGCTGATGCGCTGGCGCCATGCGGCTTGCATCGTCACAGCCGAGGGCCGAGTTGCCATGGTTGCCATCGACATGGAAGCAACCACGGTGAAGGCGCACGCGGACATCGCCGACATCCGGATTTACCGCGAGTTCACCGATGATCCGATGGACAAGCTGGCCGAGGCGCTCAGCGATCTCAAGTTAGATCGCGGCAAAATCGCCATCGAATTGGATTTCCTGCCGGCCCGGGATTTTGCGACGCTCGAAAAAGAACTGCCCGCCGTTCATTGGATCGCTGCCGATGCGATTTTTAATAAGGCGCGGCTGATCAAGACCGGGGCTGAAATAGCTTTGTTGCGCGCCCTCAGCAAGCTTACCGACAAAGCGCTCGGCGATGCGCTCCGGTCCGCGCGCGTAGGCATGAGCGAGATGGAGCTTGCCGGCGCCTTGCTGAGTTCGTTATTCGGCGGCGGCGCCCAAAGCTACAAGCTCATGATCATCGCCTCTGGCGAGCGCAGCCAGTTTCCTAATGTCGGGCCAACCGAGCGCAAGCTCGAATACGGCGACATTATCCGCATGGAGATATTCGGCCAGAAAGACGGTTATCTGGCCGGCGTCTGCCGCACCGCGGTCGTGGGTGAGCCGACCGCGGAACAGGAAAAAATCTGGTCAAACTTGATCCAGTGCAAGCATCTCGTGATGGATCTGATTAAACCGGGCGCGAGCTGTGCCGAGATCTATCGCAAGTTTCTCGATAAGTTCAAGGAGCTCGGCTTGGAGCCGATCAGCTTCGTCGCCCATGGCATTGGCCTCAATCTCCATGAAGAGCCGTACATGGGCCGTTACGGCAACGCGATCGTTGAAGCCGGCATGGTCGGCGCCTTCGAGCCGCTGGTTTATATTCCCGGACGCTTCGGCATGCAGAATAAGGACATGTTCGCGGTATCGCAATCAGGTTGCGAACTCCTTTCTGACGTGACACCGACCGATCAGCTGCTGAGGGTTGGCTGAGATTGGCCCTCACCCTTTCCTCTCCCGAGACGGGAGAGGGTTAAGAGATGCGCGCTCGCTCACTCGCGAAAAAATAAGATGAGGCAATAGCCCGCATTATCATGAGACTACCGCCGAGAGAAAGTCTCTCCGGTCGGCCAATGGGCCTGTACCTTGAGGAGACCTTTGAAATTTCGAAATTCGAATTTCGCAATTCGAAATGTGAAAGTTCTGTGCCCGCTCTCTATGAGACTTACTCCTCGGCCTTACACTGTGCTGGAGTTTTCCGAGCTGCCATGAATAATGCGGGATAGTTCCCTGGCTCAAAATGAAGATTACCAACATCGAAACTATTCCGATCCGCTTGCCGACGCGGCGCATGCATCAGTGGGCCAGTTTGACGACGCCGATCGGCGTCTATGTCATCCTCAAACTGCATACGGATCAGGGGCTGGTCGGGTGGGGTGAAGCGCCGGTGCTCAAAGACTGGGGCGGCGATTACGGCAGATACTTCGGCGAGACGCCCCAGACCACGGTGCACATGATCAACGATATCTTGGCGCCAGGCGTTGAGGGACCAGGACCCGATGCGCTTTGAAGCCGCGCACGCGCTCATGGACAAAGCCGTGAAAGGTTATCCTTACTGTAAGGCGGCCGTCGATGCGGCGTTATATGACGTCGCCGGCAAGGCATTGAACCTGCCGGTGTATCAGTTGCTGGGCGGTCTGTTTCGCGAGCGCATCGCCATCGCCCATAGTCTCGGTTTGATGGAGATCGACAAAGCCGTCGAAGAAGCGCGGCAAGCGACCGCCGAAGGCGTGAAGACGATCAAGCTTAAAGGCGGCGTCGAGCCGCGGCGCGATCTCGAGCTTGTCGAGCGCGTTCGTGCCGCCGTCGGCGCCGATATAAAGATTTGCGTCGATGCCAACCAAGGGTATCACTCAGTAAAGCTTGCCGTGCAAGTCACTAATGCCATGGCCGAATATAATCTCCTCTATATGGAACAACCGGTGGAAGGCATCGATCGCATGGCCGAGGTTACGCGCCGGGTGAATACGCCGGTGATGGCCGATGAGTCCGCTTGGAGCGCGCGCGACGTGTTAGAGATCGCGCAAAAAAACGCCGCGGACATGATTTCACTCTATACGACCAAGCCCGGCGGCCTGTTCAAAGCCAAACAAGTTGCAGCCGTTGCGCAAGCGGCGGGATTAGCCTGCAATGTCAACGGTTCAGTTGAGACCGGAGTCGGTAATGCGGCCAACATTCACCTCGCCGCGTCAACCGCTGTGGTGACCTACGGTTCTGTCGTGCCGGTTTCGACTCCGAAAGAAAAAGCGCCCGGCGGCATTGCCGGCATCTATTACTCCGATGACATCATCACGGAGCCGTTCGAGTATCGCGACGGCGACGTAATGGTCTCAGCCAAGCCGGGTCTAGGGGTTGAGCTCGACGAAGACAAGCTAAAGCACTACCGGATCGATTAGAAAAAGAAAGAGTTCAAAACGTTCAAACCGTTCAAATCGTTCAAAACGAGTTTCGGAGCGGACAACGGCTTGAACGATTTGAACGTCTTGAACTACTTGATCTAGTTGACGCGTGCTGAGCGATTGGCTGTGGCAATAAAAAAGATCGCAGTTCTCGGCGCCGGCAACGGCGGCTCGGCGGCGGCGGCCGATTTAACCTTGCGTGGCTTTGAGGTGCGGCTATTTTCGCGCTCGGACAGAACCTTGCTGCCGATCATGAAGCGCGGCGGGATCACGCTCGTCGAAGGGGGCGCTGAGCGTTTCGCCGGGATTTACTTCGCCAGCCCGTTGATCATACCGGTCGTCAACGGCGCCGACTTGATTGTGGTCGCCGCGCCCGCGCTTGCCCACGAGTACCTCGCCAAAAGCGTCGCGCCTCACTTGCGCGATGGCCAGATCATTCTTTTAAATCCGGGACACACCGGCGGCTCGCTGCACTTCGCGCATCTGTTGCGCTCCTTCGGTTGCGCAGTCGATTTCAAGCTTTGCGAGACGGTCACGTTGACCTATATTTGCCGCATGCCTGAACCTGCCCGGGTGGAAATTTACCGGCGCACAACCGATCTCAGTTCCGCTGCGTTTCCGGCGAAGCATACAGCGGAGCTGGTCGGTGCTGTCAGCGCGGTCTTTCCCAACATCGTCGCCGCGGCAAACGTTATGGCCACGGGTTTCTCGAATATCAACGCGATCATGCATCCGGCGGGCATCATCGGCAACGCCGGCTGGATTGAAAAAACCGCCGGCGACTTTCTCTATTATCGTGAAGGTATCACCCCTGCGATCGCCGCATGGATCGAAGCGCTGGATCGGGAAAGGTTGGAGATCGTCCGGTGTCTCAACCTCAAGCCGCTGCGCTTCGTCGATATTTTCCACCGTTCGGGCCTTACCTCCGACGACGCCCGCGCCAGCGGGTCGGTTTACCGGGCGATTCATGAGAGTGAGCCGAACCGTTCCATTAAGTCGCCGCCGTCCTTGGATCACCGCTATATCAAAGAAGATGTCGGCTTTGGCTTAGTGCCGATGGCCGAGATCGGTCGCCTGTTCGGGGTCAAGACTCCGGTCATCGATGCGTTGATCACCCTGGCCTCGACAGCGCTCGGCATTGACTTTCTGAGCGCCGGCCTAACCTTAGATAAAATGGGACTGAGCGAGATAGAACCCAAACAATTACAAGACATTTTGGACAACGGCTTTGGGCTTGCCGCAGACTCTTCGTAGGCGGCGCAAAGAGCCAGCTCAGGTTGTTTGAATGCAGCCGGTCGGCAGTGCGAAATGACTGATAGCGAGGACTAGCATGCGTGTCGGACTTTGCTTCGATGGCTTTTATTCGATCCAGGAAATGATCGAGTTGGCTCAATTGGCGGACGGCGCCGGGCTGGATTCACTCTGGATGTCGGACCATCTGTGCTTTCGCGATTCGCTGGTCACCTCGATGGCGCTCCTCGGCTCAACCAAAAAGATCAAGGTCGCGGCCGCACCCATGAGCCCTTATTCGCGCAACCCGATAATCACCGCGATGGCGATTGCGACCATGGAGGAGTACGCCCCTGGCCGGGTGATTGCCAGTCCGGGGACAGGCAACGCCGCAGCTTTAAAGGAAGCCGGGATCGAGTCACCGCACCCGCTGAAGACCATGCGCGAGTACGTCGCCATCTTGCGCGCTTATCTAAGCGGCCAGACGGTCAATTTCGAGGGTGAGATGTTTCATATCAACGGCGCCAAGATGGGTTTCACTCCTCAAGCAACGGTTCCTATGTATCTGACGGCGGTGCGGCCGCAGATGTTGCGCCTCGGGGGCGCCATTGGCGATGGCGTGCTGCTGTCCGGTGGCTGCTCGCCGGGTTATATCGCCGAGTGCGTCGGCGAGATCAAACAGGGCGCGGCAAAAGCCGGCAAGGGGATGGCGCACTGCGATATCGCCGGCTTCGTCACCGCCTCGGTTGCGCCGGATAAGCGCGCGGCGATGGAAGCGAACAAATTGTTTCTCGCCTACATATTTCGCAACCTGCACCACGCCGAGAATATCAGACTCGGCGGCGGCACGGTGGATCAAGAGGGGCTCGCTGCGGCGGTTAAGAAGCGCGACTGGGAGGCGGCGAAGAAGTTAATCAGCGATGAGGTCGTGCTCGCTCACTCCGTTGCGGGCACGCCGGCCGAGTGCCGCGAGCAGTTGGCGTCGTTCATTGACGGCGGCCTCAATTTGCCCATTCTGTTGCCCACCGGAACCCAGGAGGCACGCCGCCGCGTCATCGAAATGGGCCGCGGCCTTGTGTAAGAAACGACTTCGTTTATTGCTAGCAAGCAATTGTAATAACTGAACTAGGTCTACGAAGGAGTAACTCGATGGGTCCTTCTCAAGCGCTGGTTAAGCTCGTTTTCATGCTATTGGCGAGCGCTTCGGTTGAGGCCTGGGCGCAAGCGGTGAGCTTGGAAGCGGCCAAGAAGGAAGGCAAAGTTTTTGTCTACGGCACCATTATCCCGCAGGTGATGAGCCAGATTGAGAAAGGCTTCGAGGCGAAATATGGCATCGACATCGAATACTGGCGCGGTGATGCGACCAAGCTCATCGACCGCGTGCTCACCGAATGGCGCGCCGGTAAACCGGGCTTCGATATGGTCATCGGCGCCCGCGGACCGCTCACTCTGGCAAAGGCTGACGGCGTCTATGCCAAGTTTACGCCCGCCAGCGCGGCCGTTTTCCCGCCAAGTTCAAGGATAAGGACGGCCATTTGACCGCCTGGCGCATTACCCCGGTGGGTCTTCTCTACAACACCGAGCTGGTGAAGCCCGCCGAGGTGCCCAAGTCGCTCGACGATCTGCTCGATCCCAAGTGGACAGGCAAGATCAGCATGCCCGATCCATCGCGCCACGCGAGCACGGCTAGCTATCTATGGAACTTGCAGCAAATCAAAGGCGACAAATGGCTCGATTTTGTGCGCGCCCTGGCCAAGCAGCGACCCTTGTTCGTGGAGGCTTACTCTTCAGTGCCGACGGCCATTGTCCGCGGCGAGGCAGCGCTCGGCATCAGTTACATTCAGTACGTTGGCCAAACCAAAGGCCCCATCAGTTTTGCATCTATCAATCAGGTCTTTGCCGATCCCAGCGACGCCGGCCTGAGCGCCAAAGCCGCCAACCCGAACGCGGCAAAATTTCTGATCGATTATCTCTGCTCGCCAGAAGGACAAAAGAAGGTTAGCGAGTTTAACGAGTTTGTGTTATCGCCCGGCGTTTTCCCGCCGATCAAGGACGCTGACAAAATCATCGCCGATATCCGTTTGCTGGAAGATCCCAGCGCCGAGCAGCTACAGAAGCTGCAAAGCGCTTTTCGCCAGTTGTTCGCCCCTTAGCGGCCCGTGGTGAAAGTGTGGCGTCGCACCGAGATGGGCGAGGCGCCCTGATGGCAAGGCGCGACGACCGAGAATATCGCGGAATATTTGAGGGGAGGAGCAACGCAGCCAACGGGGATCGATCACAAGTCGAATGCAGTCAGACTTTCACCACGGGCTGCTATCCCGCATTATTCATGGCGCGTGGGAAATGCGCGGCAGAGTGTAAGTCCGAGGAGTGAGCCTCGTAGAGAGCGGACACAGACTATCACATTTCGAATTGCGAAATTCGAATTTCGAAATTTCAAGAGGTCTCCTCAAGGTAGTACCCTATTGGCCGCGCTCGGAGAGGCTTGCTCCTCGGGCGTGATGCCATGAATAATGCGGCTAGATAGCGCAATTTGAAATGCTCGGAGAAATCAAGTTAATTCTGACTTAGCCGGTAGAAAGCGATGCGTCATCTGGCAATTTATCTTCAGGAGGTGTTTGTGAAAGGATTACATGCGGTGCTGCGCCTCGGCCTGGCCGTCTTGTGCGCGGCGATCTTCGCTCCAGTTAACGGCACGGCCCAAACCGTCAATGTCGATCAAGCAAAGAAGGAAGGCAGAGTGGTCGTCTATGGCTCGGTCGTACCCCAGGCGATGGAGGATTTCAATAAAGGATTCGAGTCCAAGTACGGCATCAAAGTCGAGTACTGGCGCGGCGACTCAACCAAAGTTTCTGAACGCGCGCTGACCGAGTGGCGCGCCGGTAAGCCCGGCTTCGACGTCGTCGAGGGCAACCGCGGCGTGCAACTGATCATGAAGTCGGAGGGTTTGTTCACCAAGTTCCTGCCGCCGGCCGCGGAAAAATTCCCCGCGCAAGTCATCGAAAAAGACGGCTTGATTACGCCCTGGCGGGTATTGCCGATCAGCATTATTTACAACACCGATATGGTCAAGCCGGCCGAGCTGCCGAAGTCTTACGACGATCTGTTGCAGCCTAAATGGACAAACAAGATCTCGATGCCCGATCCGACGCGGCACACGACCACCGCGCAGTTCCTGTGGAACCTGAGCAAGTTTAAAAAAGACAACTGGCTCGATTTGGTTCGCGGCCTGGCGAAGCAAAAGCCCGTGCTGGTGGATTCGCTGGCGCCGGTTACGACCTCGGTCATCAAGGGCGAAGCCGCCGTCGGCATCACCTACATCAAGTACGTCAAGCAGTACAAGGGTCCGGTGCATTACGTGCTCATGGACAAATACCTGGCCGATCCCAATTACATGTCGGTCGGGATCAAGGCGGCCAATCCCAACGCCGCCAAGCTTTACGTCGACTATGCCTGTTCGGTGGAAGGACAGAAACATATCGCCGAGGACGGCGAGTTCGTCTTTGCGCCGGGTGTGCTGCCGCCGATCAAGGATGCGGAAAAAGTTCAGCCGAACATTGTTCTAATGGACAACCCTTCGGCTGAGGAATTCAAGAAATTGATGAGCGGAACGTTCCGCGAAATCTTTTATGCCAAGTAGCTCTAGCCGGGAGTAAACTCGCGCGACTTGATGAGAGGGCCGGCCTTGCGCCGGCCTTCGTCGTTCTGTAGTTGTCTATCGATCATTGTTTGTGATCAACCGTTTGAGATGAAATCGAGGCGGCCATGTTAAATCGCGCAGTGGCGATGTTTAAGCGCGATCCCCAGTTGTCGGTGGTGCTGTTCGCCGGCGTTATTATCGCTTACCTGAGCCTGTCGCCGACCCTCATGCTTTTCTACGGCAGCTTTCGTGAGCAAGCCGCTCGGCGTGCCCGGCGAGTTCTCGCTGGTCCACTATATCAACGCCTACAGCGACCGGCTGACCTACGAACTGCTTTTCAACTCATTTCTGTTTGCCGCCGGTTCAGCGCTGCTGGCGACGGTACTGGCGGCGACCCTGGCGTGGATTTCGATTCGCACCAACGCGCCGTTCAGAAAACTCTTCGAGCTCACCGCCATCGTTCCCAATATCTTTCCGCCGGTCATGCTGGCGGTTTCGTGGACGGTGCTCCTGAGCCCGCGCACCGGGCTCGATAAACCGCGCGCTCATCGAATTGTTCGGCTTTGCCGAAGCGCCGCTCAACATCTATTCGATCCCGGGAATGATCTTTGTCGAAGCATTGATCACCGCGCCTCTGGCGTTTCTGCTGATTTCGGCGGCGCTCTACTCGATGGACCCTGCTCTCGAGGAATCCGCGCGGGTTGCCGGCTCGAGCGAACTTTCAGATCGCCCGGCGGATTACTTTGCCGATCATACGCCCGGCGCTGCTGGCCTCGGCGATGCTTAATTTCGTTCGCGCCATCGAAAGTTTCGATACCCCGGCGATCATCGCGCTGCCGGCGCGCATCGAAGTGTTTACGACCAAGATCTACCGCGAAGCCATCGGCGCGTTTCCGCCCAATCAGAACCTCGCCGCTGCCTACGCGGTGTCGCTGCTCGTGATTACCATGGTGTTCGTTTATTTCTACCGGCGCCTGACGGCGCGCGCCGAGCGCTACGTCACCGTTTCCGGGCGCGGCTACCGGCCGACGATCATCGACCTGGGAAGCTGGCGCTACGCCGCATCGGCGCTCGCCGGTTCGATCCTTTCGCTGATTGTGGTTTTGCCATTTGTGGTGATGATTTATGTTTCCTTTATCACTTACGTCCATGTGCCGGGCGCGAAGACCTGGGAGCTTCTGACCCTGGAAAACTATCGCGCCAACTTGAGCGACGCGCGCACCTTTCGCGCTTTGAAGAACAGCCTGCTGCTCAGCGTCGGCGGCGCGACCTTGTGCATGCTGATTGCCGCGCTCAGCGCGTGGGTGACGACCAAAAGCAAAGCAGCCGGCAGCGGCGTGATCGAAGCGCTGACCTTTATTCCGTGGGCTTTTCCGGGAACGGCGCTGGCCATTGGGCTCCTATGGACCTATGTTTACATGCCGTTGCCGATTTACGGTACGCTGTGGATTTTGCTGATCGGCTATATCACCCGCTTTCTGCCTTATGGTCTGCGCACCATGACCAGCACGATCGTTCAGCTCCATGACGATCTGCAACAGGCCTCGACGGTTTGCGGCGCCAGCTTCCTGACGACTTTCCGGCGCATCTTACTGCCGCTGCTGCGGCCCGGGTTTATCGCCGGTTGGATCATACTGGCGACGATCTATCTGCGTGAGTTCAGCATGTCGGTATTTCTCTATTCGCCGGGCGCCGAGCCTTTGGGGCCGTTGCTCTATCATTTTTACGTTGACGGCAATCTCGGCCCGATGTGTTCCCTGGCGCTGATTGTCAGCGTGGTTTGCATCAGCCTGATCATTCTGGTGCGGCGCCTCGGCCACGCCGGCGGAGAAGTCTGAAGGCAGGCAGAGGCGAGCGGCAACAGGCAGTAGCAGCGCAGCAGGCTGTGCCCGTTGCTTAAAGTAAAATAGGAAGGGCGTTTTGTTTTATGGAAGCACAGATAGCCAAAAAACTGATCGAAAAAGGTCTCTACTATGACGAGGTCAAACGGCTGGCGATAAAACTGCTTCAGCATCCAAGCCCGCAGACGGCTGCGCTCGAATCCGAGCCGCAGGTGCTTGCGCTGATCACCGGCGTGATCCAACCCGAACTCGAGCTGGCGGGTTTGCATCCAGCGATTGATAAGCTCGGCAATCTCGTGCTGCGCATCAAAGGCCGCGAGCCGAGCGGCAGGCTTATCCTGGTGGGCTACGCCATGAACGCGGCGCCAAGCACGATGGCCAATCCTTATTCGGGCGAAGTCGTCGATGGCGCGCCGTATAAGCTTCACGGCGAATGCGTCTGGGGCCGCGGCGCCTGCGAACAGAAGGGCAGCCTGGCGGCGATGATGACGGCGCTCCGTTTCATCGGTGTTACCGGGGCTGAGCTGCCAAGCGATCTGTTTTTCGTCGTCAGCACCGCCGGTGAGACCGGTCGCCATAATTCTTTGGCCCATGTGTTGGACGGCGGCAATGTCGATGCCGACTGGTGCATTATCGATGGGCCGCCCGAGATTCAGCTCGGCAACAAGGGACGCGTGGATGTGCTCGTCACCGTAAAGGGCAAGCAGGCGCACAGCAGCCGTCCCTGGGAGGGATTAAATGCCATCGACGGCGCGATGAAGGCGTTGGCGAAACTCGAGGCGTTGATGCCCTACCCGGAAAGCAGAACGCACCCCGAGCTTGGCAAAGTCAGCTTGGCGGCTAATGCCATCGAAAGCTTTCCCAAAGCGACTCACACCATTCAAAGCGAATGCCGGATGATGTTCGACCGCCGTCTATTGCCGGGCGACGATCCGGCCAAGGCGATCCAGCAGATGAGAGACAGCATCGGAGAAATTGAGCCATTTGAGATCACCATCGAGCCGCGCGACTTCATGTATCCCAGCGAAGTGCCCAAGGAGGCCGAGGTGGTGCAGGCCTTGGAGCAGGGGATTCGGACGATGCTCGGTTATGAGCCGCAGTTTAGTTTTTCAACGGCTGCCAACGATACCGGTCTATTTAACTTTCGCGGCATTCAGGCAATTAATTACGGCGCCCGCGATATCCGCTTTCAACATACCGATCACGATCTGGTTTCGCTCAATAACGTTTTTAACGCAGCCAAGGTCTTCGCCTTCCTGGCACTACACCGGTAACGACCGGGCAAATCGCTTCGGTCTTGCGGATCGGTCTACCTAGTTTTTTGAAGCCGCGCACTGCTTTGCCCGCCGCCTGCGCGTAGCCGGCGGCGCGGCTCTGGGTGGCGCGCGCCTGCGCGGCCAACCTCGCCTTGACTTTGACTCCGCGTGATTTACCTTGAAGTGACTATGGTCCGATCATTTTTTAGCTCGATGGCTCTGCTCCTGGGGACCGGGTTGGCGTCCAGCCCGGCGCACGCGACCAACGTTGGCGAGTTCGTGCTCGATAACGGCTTGAAGGTGCTGTTACTGGAAGATCACAAGAGTCCGGCGGTGACTTTTCAAGTCTGGTATCGAGTTGGCTCGCGCAACGAAAAAGACGGCAAGAGCGGCATGGCGCACTTTCTCGAACACATGATGTTTAAAGGCACGCCGGAGACTGAACCGGAAGAATATTCGCGCATCATTGCCAAGAACGGCGGGCGCTCCAATGCCTTTACCACTACCGACGTGACCGCATACTTCGCCACCATGAGCCGGGAAAAGATCGGCATCCAGCTCGACTTGGAAGCGGAACGCATGACCCACGCCCTGCTGGGTGAGCTTTATTTCGAACCTGAAAAGAAAGTGATCCAGGAAGAACGCCGTTTGCGCACCGAGGACAATCCGATAGCGGCGCTTGCCGAAGTCGCCAATGCGATCGCCTACACCGTGCACCCCTACCGCCGGCCGATCATCGGTTGGATGGATGATATCCAGAATCTAACGCGCCAGGACATGGTCGATTTTTACCGGCAGTATTACTCGCCCAACAACGCTTTCATCGTGGTAACCGGCGATTTCTCCACCGAAGAGCTGCTGCCGAAGATCAAAGCGGCCTATGGTAAGATCGCGCGCGGGCCGGTGCCGCCGAAGGTCAGGGTAGAAGAGCCGGCGCAAAATGGCGAGCGCCGGGTGATCGTCAAGAAGGAGGCCGAGTTACCTTTTCTTCTGATGTTCTATCATGCGCCGAACCTTAGCCACCCCGATAACTTTGCCTTGGATCTGTTGACGGTTGTGCTCGCTGCCGGGCGCAGCTCGCGTCTTTACCACGATCTGGTTTATCAAAAACGGCTGACGCGCAATATCGACGCCGACTACAGCAGCGTGTCGATCGATCCATCGGGACTGACTATCAGCGCGCAATTGATGCCCGGCAAAGAGCCCGCCGAGGTCGAGCTCGAGATCGAGCGCGCGCTCGATTCGCTCAAAGAAAATTTGATCAGTGATCGGGAGCTGCAGAAGGCGAAGAATCAAATCGAAGCCAGCTTTATCTTCTCCCAGGATTCTATTTTCGGCCAAGCCATGAAGATCGGTTATTATGAAGTTACCGGCGACTGGCGGCGAATGGACTCATATATTGATGGCATTCGCGCAGTCACTCGTGAAGATATCCGGCGCGTCGCGCGGCAATATTTGGACCGCGACAAGAGAACCGTTGGAACTCTGATGCCAATTAAAGCAAAGGCGCAATGAAAAAAACCGCTCTGGTATTATTGTCCGCGCTCGGCGCGCTCGCGGCGCTCCCGCCTGGGGCAGCGGCAATGACGCCGAAAAGGATCGTGCTCGAGAACGGCATTGTCCTGCTGGTTTCGGAACAGCGGGCACTGCCGATGGTTTCGATTGAGCTTCTGATCGACGCGGGTTCGCGCTACGACGGCGCCGGCCAAGAAGGTCTCGCTCATCTGGCGGCGCGGCTCCTGACCTACGGCACTGAATGGCGCTCAGCATTGGAAATCAGCGAGGCTCTTGATTTCCTGGGCGCCAGTCTCGCCACCGGCTGCGACGACAACCTTGCCAACGTGAGTATGACCATACTCAAAAAAGATCTGGCGGCAGGGCTGTCGCTCCTGACCGAAGTGCTGACCGAGTCGGTGTTCCCGCCAGCGGAGATTGAACGCCAGAAGGGGGCGATCGTCGCGTCTCTCAGAGCGCGCGAAGAAGACCCCGGCGATATCGCCGAACGGCGATTCGCCGCGGCGCTCTTCCCGAGCAGTCCCTATGGCCGTCCGGTCGAGGGCTCGGAGTCGTCGCTGGCGGCGATTGAACAGCTACACCTGCGCGACTTTTACAATCAGAACTACCGGCCCAACCGGACGATTATGGCTGTCGTCGGCGACATTAGCGCTGATGAGATGGCAACGGCTTTGAGCGAAGCGTTCCGTCCTTGGAAAAGAGGCGAGCCCGGCAGCAAGCCGCCCGTGCCCGTCAGCGGCGCACCGGCTTTGATTCGCGTAAACAAAGATTTGACTCAAGCGAACATTATCATGGGACATGGAGGCGTGACGCGCGGCGATCCGGATTACTACGCTATTCAAGTTATGAACAATATTTTAGGCGGCGGCGGTTTTTCATCCCGGGCGATGGAGTCGGTGCGCAACCAGCGCGGCCTGGCGTATTCGGTCTACAGCCATTTCAACGCGGACAAAAGCCATGGCAGTTTTCAGTTCGTCATGCAGACCGAAAATGACAGCGCCGGCGCGGCGCTGCGCATTGCCCGCGAGGAGATCGATCGCATCCGCAACGAACCGGTGAGTGCGCAGGAATTAAACGACGCCGAAGACTTCTTGACCGGCAGTTTTCCGCTGCGTTTGGACACTAACCGAAAGGTTGCGAGTTTCCTCGCGCAGGTGGAATTTTTTGAGCTTGGTTTGGATTATCCCGATCGTTATGCAGGTTTGATCGGAGCAGTGAGCCGAGAAGACGTGCTGCGGGTCGCCAAGCGTTATCTGCAGCCCGAGAAACTGATCACCGTGATCGTCGGCAATCAGAGTAAAATAAAGCAATGACAGGTTCAGCAGCCCGCGCTGCTACTTGATCGATTGCGTTGCTGCGCCGCCGCTGATTCCCATTTCTTGCCCCTTCGCTCTCCCTTGGTGCGCAGGTTTGGCACGCTGCTCGTTACCTAAAAATACTTTCGCGCTCGCGGCGGACCGCGAGTTTCGGCTCACCTCGCCAGAAAAACTCAGCTCCGCCGGCTGCACCACGCCTCCATCCTCAGTGAATTCCGGACCCCGATTTTCATCCATTGCGCGGCTCGTTGACGGCAATGTTTTAACGGCGCAACTCCGACGCGTTAATTTATTGCCGCTAGGAAACAATTTCCCCGGTGCTGTTCGTGCCAGAAAATGCCTTACTTGCCGGTTAGTTAAAGCCGGTTTGGCGGGTGGGAAACCAATGGCATGGAGCGTGCTAAAACGGCAAACGATCAATTTCTTGGAAATCGAAATCAGTAAAGGAGCGCCTATGGAGTTGGAAACCTCAACCTGTATATCGAGAAGCGCAGTTGAAGAGTCGGATGCGATGAACCCGCTCGTCGGCAATAGTCCGCAGATGCGTCAGGTTCACGCCTTGATCAACAAGATCGCCGACAGTAATTCGACGATCTTGATTAGCGGCGAGAGCGGCACCGGCAAGGAATTGGCTGCGCGCGCGATCCACGAATTGAGCCAACGCCGTGAGCAGCCCTTCGTCCCAGTCAACTGCGGCGCGATTCCGGAGGAATTGCTGGAAAGTGAGCTTTTCGGCCATGTGCGCGGCGCTTTCACCGGCGCGGTAAACTCGCGCCAAGGTCGCTTTCAACTCGCCAACGGCGGCACTCTGTTACTTGATGAGATCGGCGAGATGAGCCCGAAACTGCAAGTCAAGTTGCTGCGCGTACTGCAGGAGCGCCAGTTCGAGCCGGTCGGCAGCGACCGCGCCGTACAGGTGGACGTGCGCGTGGTCGCCGCCACCAATCGCGATTTGCATGTCGCCGTGCGCGAGGGCAGATTTCGTGAAGACCTGTTCTATCGCTTGAACGTTCTGCCGCTGCATCTACCCGCGCTGCGCGAGCGCGACGGAGATATTCCGCCTGCTCGTGGCCCATTTTTAGCGCTGCACGGCCTGCGCAAAGCTAAAACGCGTCGCCGCGTCGAAGACCGACGCGATGGCGCTGCTGGCGTGCTATCGCTGGCCGGGCAACGTCCGCGAAGTAGAAAATCTCGTGGAACGCCTGATCGTGCTTAACGAAGACGGCGTCATCCGCATCACTGAGCTTCCCGACTACGTTGTCCAGCACGGCTCGCTCGGAGCAATCCGCCAGCGCGGCGCTGCCGAGCAACGGTATGGATTTAGACCGCTATCTCGAAAAGATCGAGAACGGCTTTATCTGTCAAGCGCTGGAACGCGCGCGCGGCAACAAAACACTCGCCGCCGGCATGCTCAGTCTGAATCGCACCACCTTCATCGAACGGCTACGCAAGAAGGGTCTGCTTACCACCGCCCGCCAAAACCCGAACAGTCGTGTCGCCAATGTGACAGACAACCGCCAGCCGGGAACGGAAAGCGACCCCGGCTTTTGGAGCTCTAAGGAATTTTCCGTCGCGCGCACTCCGAAAGTATGGCACCGTGACGGTCTAGACTCCGGCGCCGGCAGCTGGCATGGCCATTGCTCCTCCCGCTCCTGACGAAGCTTACTCCGGGAATCGAGGAGGCAAAAAATGCCGTTGCCGCTCAATCAGCCGCAGGAAAATGTTCAAGCCCTCACCGGGCTCATCGGCTGGTTTAACCAGAGCAGTGTCGAGCTCATCGAGGAGTATCGCCGGCTCGACGCAACGTGCCGCCTACCTCAAAGGTGAACTCGACTCCAAGCACAGAGAGCTGGAGGCGAGCCTGCGCGAACGCGAAGAGGCGCGCGCCTACCTGCTGTCGGTGCTCGAGAGCCTCAAAGCCGGTGTGCTCGTCCTCGATCGGAAACTTCAGCCGACTTTTGTCAACCGCCGCGTTACCGAGCTGCTAGGACAGGTTAACGCTGAACGCGCCGTGCAACTGCTCGGCGCTAAAATCGCCGCCAGCTTGCAGCGCGGCGAAGAAAATTTTTTGCCTCTGGAATGCGAGAAGGTCGTGCAGGGCCCCGGTGGCGTCATGACGCCGGTGCACTTCGTGCTTTCCGCGGTGGCCACCGGGCAGCGCGACAATGAATACGTGTTGGTATTTCAAGATATCACGACGCTCAAACGCCTCGAAGCGGAAACAGCGCGGACCCGCCGTCTGGCGTCGCTCGGCATCATGGCTTCGGAGATCGCGCATCAGGTACGGAGCCCGCTGGGCGGCATAGAGCTCTACGCTTCGCTGCTCAAAGAAAAGTCCACGGGCGATCCGCAGCGTCTGGCAGGCGAGATTTTGAGCGCCGTACAGCGACTCTATACAACCCTTTCCCATCTCCTGTCTTTTGCATCCGAGCCAACGATGGCCGGCGATGTGCTGGCGGTCGAGTCGCTGATGGAGGATTTACAAGCGGATTCACAGCCGCTGTTTAACGATTCGCGCTGGCGGGTTCTTTTCAGCTGCGAAACCGGGCTCCAGCCGGTATGGGGCGATCGCGGCTTGTTGGCCCAGGCGCTGCTCAATTTGATCGTCAATGCCAAGGAAGCCATGCCTGACGGCGGGCGCAGTCGCTGTGCGCGCGCAACTGTCGCCGTTCTCAGCGATCAACGGCCAGATCCATAAGGCGATCGAAGTCAGGGTCAGCGACCAGGGAACCGGCATCTCGCCGGAAAACCGCGAGCGCATCTTCGATCCGTTTTTTACGACGAAAGCCCAAGGCACAGGCCTTGGGCTGGCGTTCACTCACAAGATCATCAGCGCCCATGGCGGCTCGATCGAAATCGCCGCGGCGAGCGAACGGGGAACCAGGTTCTCGGTGTTTTTACCCGCGGCTGAGGAGTTATAGACCCATGCACAACCGAGTCGTGATCGCGGACGATGATCCAACCATGCGTTCGGCCCTGGGCGAGGCGCTCCGCACGGCCGGCTATAACGCGGAAGTTTTCTGCCACGGCGGCGAAGCCGAGCAGCATCTGCGCCGCTACGGCGCCGATCTGGTCATCAGCGATATCCGCATGCCGGAACTCGGCGGCCTGGAGCTGCTCAAGCAGTTTACCCAGCATTCCTTTTATCATGATCAGCGGGTTTGCTACCGTGCCCGAAGCGGTCGAGGCCATGAAAATCGGCGCTTATGACTTCGTCGTCAAGCCTTTTTCGTACCGCGAGCTGATAGCGCTTGGTTGAATCGGCGTTATCGCGGGCCGGCCGCGACGAAGCCGGCGCCGTACCTGACGGCGACATCGTCAGCGCGCATCCGCGCATGCTCGCGCTGCTCGATTTTGTCCGCCACGTGGCCAAATCCCACGCTTCGATCTTGATTCAAGGCGAGAGCGGCACGGGTAAAGAACTGCTGGCGCGCGACATCCACGGACACAGCCGCCGGAGCTCCGGCCCGTTTGTCGCGGTCAACTGCGCCGCCTTGCCCGACGGCCTCCTGGAATCAGAATTATTCGGTCACGAACGCGGCGCCTTCACGGGCGCCGTTAGCAACAAGCCGGGCAAGTTCGAGCTCGCCGACGCGGGCACTATTTTACTCGACGAAATCAGCGAGATGCCGATGGCGCTTCAGGCTAAACTTCTGCGGGTCTTGCAGGAACGCGAGGTCGATCGCGTCGGTGGAAAAAAACCGTTGCCGATCGATATTCGGGTGATCTCCACGACCAACCGCGATCTCCGCGAGATGATCCGCTCGGGAACTTTCCGCGAAGATCTTTTCTATCGACTGAACGTCGTGCCGGTCAGGCTTTTCCCGCTGCGCGAGCGCAGCGAAGACATCGCGCCGCTGGCGCGAGCTTTTTTTGCGAAACACGGTTATCCGCGGGCAGAGCTCACGGCCGCGGCGCTGAGCCAGCTCAAGAGCAATCCGTGGCGCGGCAATGTCCGCGAATTATTCAATGTGCTAGAGCGCGCGGCGATCGTCGCTGACGGCGGCATCATCGAACCGGCGCATCTGCTGCTCGAAGAAGGCTTGGGATCAGATCAAGATTTTATCGGCGCGCAGCCAAGCGCGCCGACGCTCAGAACAGCAGCGATCCAGCGCCGCCAGCCAAGCCGGACAGCATGGTCTCGGTGCGCGCGATGGAGGAGCAATTGATTTTTAAGACGCTCAGGCAAGTCGACGATAACCGCACTCAAGCCGCCAAGCTGTTGGGCATCAGCGTGCGCACCCTGCGCAACAAGCTCAAGCAATACCGCGAGAAACAGTACCAGGGAGAATTATAATGGCCGGCTTCAAGCCTGTTGGGTTTCACGGGGCAATTGCTCGAGCTGTCGATGCGCGCGCGCGGCGCGCGCCATGAGGTGCTGAGCGCCAACATTGCCAACGCCGACACGCCCGGCTTTCGTCCCCGCGACTTGGATTTTCAATCGATCATGCAAACCGCCATGGAACTCGATGATCGTCCGATTTCGCGGCAGCGACAGATGGATGAAATACTTGCGGCACCGCTAAGCATCGATGCAGCAGTCTATGAGCCCGTCACCGATGGCGCGCGCCATGGCGAGGAACGGCTCGATGGTAATCGCGTGAGCCTTGACCGGCAAATCGCGCTGTTCAACGAAAACGCGCTTGTCCTATGAAGCCAATTTGACCTTGTTTTCACGGGCGCTCGCCAAGTTGCGCTACGTCATCAGCGACGGCAGGAGCTAAACGACTATGAATCTTTTTAAAATGTTTGCTATCAGCGGCGCCGGAATGGCGGCGCAACGCGAGCGCATGAGCGTCATCAGCGGCAATCTGGCCAACACCGAAACCACCCGGACGCCGGAAGGCGGACCTTACCGGCGCCGCGATATCCTGTTTAGAGCGGTGCCAACGGGCGCTGAGTTCGGTGATTTGCTGGCCGAGGATTTTTTCGATCGTTCGCGAAGGTTTATTGTCCGTCGAAGTGGCGGGCATTCGCCAAGTCGAGCCGGGCGCCGCGGCAAATTTTTGATGCCAATCATCCGGATGCCGACAGCGCCGGTTATGTTTCGCTTCCGGACATCAACGTCATCGAAGAAATGGTCGACCTGATGTCGGCGGTACGCAGTTATGAAGCGAATTTGACCGCATACAACGCGACCAAAGGATCTGGTCCGAAGACTGTTGGAAATCGGCCGCAATGCCTAGCCTGCATTATTCACGAGATTACGGCCGAGGAGAAAGTCTCTCCGGTCGCGGTTCGACCGTTCGACCAAGCTCACGGCCGGGAACCTATCGTTGATGCTGTTACAGGGAGTATCCAAGAGATGAACACTATCAAAGGCGTCGAACTGCTGAACCTGAACGGGCCGCCGGCGCAAGCGCCGGCCAAGGAAGGCGCAACCGGCGACTTTGGCGCCCATCTGAACAAGGCGCTCGGCGAAGTCAACGAGTTGCAACAAAAGGCGGATCAGGCGATCCAACAGCTGGTTGGAGAAGGCAAGGGCGACCTGCAAGATACCATGGTGGCGCTGGAAAAAGCAGACGTTTCGTTTCGTCTGATGATGCAGATTCGCAATAAAGTCTTGGAAGCTTATCAGGAAATCATGCGCATGCAGGTTTAAGATCGCATCGACGCCGAGCCCCGAGAATCAGCAACCAACTCCAGGTCCTTAGCAAGTTAAAACGTGCCTGAACAACTGGTCCATTTTTTTAACGACCTCAAGGAAACGCTCAGGCGTCTCCTTGAGTTTCTTTCACCGCGCCAAAAACGTTTGTTGTTCATTGGCGTGCCGCTCTTTCTATGCCTCGCCTACGCCGGCCATCGCGCTTATGACCGCATCAGCTATGCGCCGCTTTTTTCCAACCTGTCATCGCAGGATGGCGCGGCGATCGTCAAGGAGTTGGAAGCGGCAAAAATTCCTTACATTCTTTCGGCCGGCGGCACCGCGATCGAAGTGCCGGGCGCAATCGTCTATTCGACGCGCTTGAAACTCGCCGGCAAGGGCATCCCTGCCGGAAGCGGCATCGGCTTCGAAATTTTTGAGAAAACCCCCTTCGGAGTCAGCGAATTCACGCAACAGGTAAACTATCTGCGCGCGCTCCAGGGCGAACTGTCGCGCACCATCAATTCGCTTTCAGCGGTGCAGTCGAGTCGCGTCCATCTGGCGCTGCCGGCGCGAACCAATTTTCTCGGACAGGAAGAGAAGCCTTCGGCGTCGGTGGTGGTGGACTTGAGGCCTGGGTACCATCTCAGTCCCGACCAGGTGCAGGGCATCGTCAATCTGGTCGCCAGCTCGGTCGCGAAACTGAGCGCCGACAAGGTCACGGTGATCGACAGCTCCGGCCGGCCGCTGAAAGAGATTGTCGCGGCGGCGGCGGGCAGCGAGGCGGAAAAGCTCAATCAACTGAAGCTCAAAGCATGAACAGGAAATCGAACGGCGCATCGAAACCATGCTCGACCCGGTGTTAGGAACGGGCAAAGTCGTGGTGCGCGCCAATGTCCAGATCAATCCGCAAGAGACGCAAATGACCAAGGAGCAATTCGACCCGCAGAACCGGGTCGTGCGCAGCCAGCGCCAGGCGCTGGATGACTCCGGTCTTAAAGGCGGCGGCGTGCCGGGCGTCCAGTCTAACATTCCCGGCGGCGAGGCCGGGCGAACGGCCGCTGAGACGGCTACTAAACGCAGCAGCGAAATGGTGACCTACGAAGTCGGCCGGACCACGAGCCGCGTCATGGAACCACGCGGTCAGGTGCAGAAGCTTTCCGTCGCCGTGCTGGTTGACGGCACTTATCAGAAAGATAAGTATATCGCGCGCGCCAAAGACGAGATCGAAGTCATCACAGGTATGGTCAAACGCGCCGTCGGCTTTGACGCGGCGCGGGGCGATCAGATCGAAGTCGCCAATGTGCCGTTCAAAATTCAACCGGCGCTGCCGGCGCCGCCTATTGCGCCGCCCAATCTCAAAGACATGGTCCGGACTCCGATCGGCCTCGGCGTCGCCGCCGGCGCGGTGCTGATCGTTGGCGTCGTGATTTTTCTGTTGATGAAACGCCGCTCGAAGCCAGCGGTGGCGCAATCAACGCCGGTCAGCGAAACGGCGATAACGACGGCGACGAGCGCCCAGGTGCAGGAAGAGGTCGCGGTAGTGGCGCAAAAAGTCATCATGGTGGAAGACCCGCGCAAAGAGCAGCTCACCCAGATCGCCCGAGACTATCACGATGCCACCACGCGTATCATTCGCGGGTGGCTGCAGGAAGATGCCAACAAGGCGCGGGCGCAGGCGGCGGCGGCGGGCGGCCGCTAGCAAGGGTGCGAGCGCCGGCGCTTGAGCGCGGCCGAGCTGCAGCTTGACTGCCGGCAACGGCGCTCGCCTCGGAGGCAATAGCGATGAGTGAAGAACCGAAGAAAAGAACCGCATCGACATTGACCGGTCCGGAGAAAGCCGCAATCTTCATAGCCCTGGTCGGCGAAGAACTCGCGACCTCGCTCTGCGGCGAGCTCCAGGAAAAAGAGTTGATCATGCTGCGCCAGGGCGTGCACCGCATGTCGCAGATCACTCCGGAAGATATAGACGAAGTTTTCGAGGACGCGTGCCGGCATTTAAAAAAAGCCAATATTTTTGCTGAAGGCACCAATGATTATCTGCAGCGGGTGCTAACCAAAGCCATGGGACCGGAAAAAGCCAATGCCGTGCTCAGCCGTATCTTTCAGGAAGACAGCGGCGACGACAACTACGGCGTCGATGCGCTCCACGAGATGGACGCGAAAACCATGGCGCAGTTTCTAAAAGACGAGCATCCCCAGACGGTCGCGTTCATTCTTGCCCATCTTTACCCGGCTCATGCGGGTGAAGTATTTGCGCTGATACCGGATGACAAACAAACCGAAGTGGCTTATCGCATCACCCGGCTCGGCAGCACCTCACCCGGCGCGATCGAAGAGGTGAGCAAGGTCCTCAGAAACGAGATTCGTCAGGTGCAGGGGAAGCAGGTCGGCGGCGTTAAGCCGGTGGCCGAGATTCTCAACTTCGTCGACAACGCCACCGAAACCCGAGTTATGGAGGGACTGACCGAATACGAGCCTGAACTCTCGAATAGTATTCGCCAGCTGATGTTTACCTTCGAAGACCTGGGCAAGATTGATGATCAGAGTATGCAGGTGCTGGTGCGCGAAGTTGAAAAAGACAAGTGGGTGATGAGTATGCGCACCGCCAGCCCGAACTTGAAAAAGAAGATTTTCAGCAACATGTCAGAGCGCGCGGGCGCGTTGCTCAAGGAAGAAATTGAGTCGCTCGGACCGGTGCGCCTGCGTGACGTCGAAGTGGCTCAGAGGGAAGTCATCGATCTGGTGCGGCGGCTGGAAAGCGAAGGGAAGGTCGTCTTGAGCGCCGGCAGGAACAAGGAGGACGTGCTTGTCTAGAAGATTGTCACGGGACCGCTTGCACGCTGGTGATATCCAGCCCTATGACTCAGGTCCGCAGATTGCCGATGGCGAGCGGAGCGCTATACCAGATCCGCCCGCCGATCAATCCGTCGAACTGGCGTCTCTAGATTTAGTCAAGCTCGGACCGTACTTGCTATTGTTAGACGCGCAGGAAAGCGCCGCCGATCTGGTCAGGGAAGCCCAAGCGGCAGCGGATAAGATCCGTGAACAGTCGCGTTCTGAGGGCGCTCTTGAGGGGCGCGAGGAGGCCAAGCAGGAAACGCTGGCGGCGGCCGTGGCTTTTGCTAATGCCGGCCAGGCGCTGATCGTCTTCGAAGAACAGATGGTGGCGCGCTACACGCCGGAAATGGTGCGATTGGCGCTCGAGATCGCCGAAAAGATCGTCGATAAGACGTTAACGGCGGAACCGGAAATTGTCGCCGCGGTGTTCGAGCGGGCGCGCCAAGAAGTCACAGACGCGCGCCGGATTCGGGTTCATCTCAATGCCGCAGATCACCAGCTGCTCGCCCAAATGCGTCCCGATCTGTTAACCATGAAGCATGACGGCGGGCGCGCCATAGAGGTCGTCGCCGATCGCGACTTGAGCCGCGGCGGCTGCCGACTGGAGACCGAGATTGGCGTGGTTGACGCCACCGTTCCAACCCAGTTGGCTGAGCTTCGTCGCCAACTCTTGGACGGGGAGAGCGAGACGCACATTGCGGATTTATTGCCGAGCACCGCCCCAGGCGCGGGAGTCAGCCGGGAACTATAGGTTCAAAGTTCAAAGTTCAAGGTTCAAAGATTTAAGACTCGGACGAGAAATCTCGGGTTCAATTTCAAAACCTTGAACCTTGAACGAAGCAGTTATACGAGCCACGACCCATGAAAGAACCGTTGTTAGAACCGTATCGCGAGCGGCTGAAAACCGTTTCGCCGTTTCGAATATCGGGCACGGTGAGTGAAATCACCGGGCTGCTGGTCGCAAGCCGCGGTCCCTGGCTTCCTATAGGTGGATCTTGCCATCTCGAGCCGGTCGGCGGTGGCACACCGGTGCCGGCGGAAGTCGTAGGTTTCCGCGGCGAGCAAACTCTGATGATGCCGCTGGCGGATTTGCGCGGTGTCGGGCCAGGTTGCCGGGTCGTGGCTTTGGCGAAAGAAGCGCACTACCCGGTTGGACCGGAGCTGCTGGGGCGCATTATTGACGGGCTCGGCCGGCCGATGGACGGCAGAGGCTTTATCGCTGCCCGCACTTATCCGGTCTACCGGGCGTCTTCAAACCCCCTCGACCGCCAAGAGATTCACGAACCATTAGATACGGGAATCCGCGCAGTCAACGCGATGATTACCTGTGGCAAGGGGCAACGGATGGCAATCATGGCAGGGGCCGGCGTTGGCAAAAGCACCCTGCTGGCGATGATTGCCCGCAACACCCGCGCCGACGTTAAAATTATCGCATTAATCGGCGAGCGCGGCAGAGAGGTGGAAGAGTTCGTCGCCCGAACTTTGCCGGCCAACGAACGTGAACGGATGGTGGTCGTTGCAGCAACGTCGGAAACGCCGCCTTTGCTGCGCGTGCGCGGCGCTTTTATCGCCACCGCCATTGCCGAATACTTTCGCGATTCGGGTCAGGATGTTTTGTTGCTGATGGATTCGCTGAGCCGATTCGCCATGGCACAAAGGGAGGTGGGGCTCGCGGCCGGCGAACCGCCCTCGACCAAAGGCTATACACCGTCGGTTTTCGCGCTCCTGCCGAGGCTCCTCGAACGCGCCGGCAGCTGGAAAAAGATGGGCAGTATCACCGGCCTGTACACTGTGCTCATGGAAGGCGATGATCCCTACGAGCCGATCGCCGATGCCGTTCGTTCCCTGACCGACGGCCATATTCATCTCTCCCGGCGGCTTGCCGAGCAAGGCCATTTTCCCGCCATCGATATCCTGTCATCGGTGAGTCGCATACGCAGCCGCGTCACCAGTAGAGAGCATCAGGGGCTGGCGGCCGAACTCACCCGGCTGATGGCTGCGTATCGCGATGCCGAAGATCTGATTCAGATCGGCGCCTACAGCAAAGGCGCCAATGCCGATGTCGATCGCGCGCTAGCGCTGCTGCCGCGCATCCGCAGTTTTTTGCGCCAAGATCAACATGACGATGCCACGGTCGATGAGAGCGTGCGGGCGCTCGGCGATTTGCTTGCCTGAAGCTTAAAGGCGATGGCTTCATTCAAATTTCCCCTGGCCGCCGTGCTCCGTCTGCGCGAGCATATGAAAAACCAGAAGCAGTGGGAGCTCCGTGCCTTATACGACACCCGGCAACAATTGCTGGTTGAAATCGACGACCTGGAAAAACAACTGCTGGGCAGCAGCGCGATGATCGGCGAACGGCAAATCTTCACGGCCCACGAGCTCAAGCTGCTCGCTGAACATGACCTGTCGCTGGCTAAGCGCATCAAAGCCAAACGCGCTGCCGTCGCCCGCTTCGATGAAACGATTGCCGAGAAACGCGCTCAGTTGGTCGAAGCGATGCGCGCGATCAAGTCCTTGGAGCAACTGCGCCAACGCCATGAAGAGCGTTATTGGCGGGCGCAAAACGGCGCCGAGCAGCGCTTTAACGACGAAATCGCCCAGCGGAAATATGTGCAGCCGGAGCAGCGGAAGAAAATTCCGGGCTGAATGTAACTCCATCTCGCCTGCGCTCTGGGCTCCCGTGGTCTGGATGACGAAGACGTTCTCTTAAACCAGATTTCCCACCAATGCCAGCAATCTCTTCCGAGCCTCGGGCTCGGGTGAGATTGTCCGTGGTCGCGCCAGAGAGAGCGGTCGAGCGCGCTGGCATCCGCCTTGCTCCCTTCTGCGAGCGCATGAGTACCAGGACCATTTCTTCATCCGGTGAGATCGCTGGCGAGGCGCCGACTGGCAGCGCCGCCATCGATCCGGGCGGCGCTCAAACCGCTGATTTCGCCGCGCTGCTGTTTTTGTTGCTTGCGCCGCTTGCGCCGAACACGCCCGGGCTGGAGACTGCCGAATCATCGATAACCACGGCTCGCGCCGAAGCTGGGGGAACGGCCGAAGCTTTCGATGCGGTCACAACCGAGCCCATGGCTGGATCATTGATGAGCGATGGCTACCGGAGCGCGGGCCGCGCCGAGCCGAGCGCGGCAGGCGCCGCGGTAGCAGTTAGCGCAGAGCTATCTTTCCCGCAAAGAATGTCACCCTACGCTCAAGCGGCGGCGCTCGACGGCAGCGAGAAACTGCCCCATGCGGGCGACGCCGACAAACAGGACACAGAGGACTCGGCCACAGTGGCAGAGTCGCCGTGGATCTCGCCGGAGAGTTCACGGTTCGACGTAAGCAACTCAAGCGCGACGATGATCGCGCGACCAGCGGACGCGGTTGGCGGAGCGAAAGCATTGCTCAGCGCGAACGCTCTACCGGTGGGTTCGGACGCGATCAATTTTCCCGGCAAGGGTAGCGACAATCAGCAAGTGCAAGCCGGACTGCGGCGCGGCGCCGAAGACATGCGCGCCGCAGTTCCGATGGAACCCGTTCAAGCGCCTGCCGATGTCGGTAACTCTGCGGCGAGCGCGACTGAAGCTTTGGATCAACTGATATTGGCAAGCGCCGCTGAATCACGAGTTACCGGCGTAGCGAATAACACCAGCGCTCAGGCAGTCCCCGCGGCAGGTGATTTGTTTGCGCCGTTCGGAGCGCCCCACGGCGAACACTCAAGCGCCGGTGATGGCCGAGCGGCACCGGTCGATTCATCAGAAGCGCGGAGTGACAGCGAGCCGCATGGCGCGCTCTCGGCGGCGCTCGATAGCAGCATCCGTCAAATGCGCGAGTTCGAGAGCGGCGCCGAAGAACATGACTTCCATGAGCATGATCGGGAGGAATTTTTGCCTGCATCAGCGCCAAGCGCTGCCACGACTACGGCGGAAAATCTTGCGCGCGAGGCGCTCCATTTTGAGCTCGAAAATAGCACAGGCAAACTGCCGGCAGCGATGCGACCTGAAACCCAGGCGGGTCATTGGCGCCCTATCATCGATCAGGTGATCGGTGAAATCAGCGGTCAAATCCGCATCGGCAAACAGCAAGCGGTGCTGCAGCTCGATCCGCCCGAACTCGGCAAGTTGCAAATCGACCTGGTTATGGACGGCGATAAGTTGGCGGCGCGGATTGTCACCGAAACCCAGGAATCGCGGGCGCTGATCGAAATGCATCTACCCGAGCTGCGCCAGGCGCTCGGCGAGAGCCGGGTTGAGCTGGTCGATGTGCGCGTCGACAGCGGCGCCTGGACGGGCTTTGGCGGCGTTGGGCAAGAAGCCGGGCAGCAATCCGATCGCGGGCGCCAGACGGCCGACGAGTTTAATTCACCGGGCAAAGGTAATGCGCCAGAGCCCGAGCCCAGACAAAGTCCCGCCAACCGACTGCAGGCGGGAACGGTAAGCATGTGGGCGTAAAATGGAGCAGCAAAGAATCCAGCGGCAGAGAGCCGAGAGCGGCAAAATCCGCAAGCAAGAATAAGGGAAGAAATTTAGCGCACAGAAGCACAAGGTCACAAAGAAAATTTCGCAATGGCAACTCAGCAATTCGCAAATGCGAAATTTTCTAGTTCATGCCTTTGTGCGCTTTGTATCAAAGTTCCGAATTCTTAACCAGGCAGGGCGCGAGGTAAAATTCTAATGGCGATTCAAAATATCGGCGGCGCTCTGGCGCCTGCGGCGCAGGCGGCGCCAGCTAAAGCCGGGGGGGAAATCAGCCGCGACGATTTCATGAAATTATTGATCGCCCAGTTGCAGAACCAGGACCCTTTGAGCCCGATGGACAACCAGGAGTTCGCGGTGCAGTTGGCGACGTTCAATAGTTTGGAACAGCTTGTCGGTATGAATGAAAAGCTCGAGAGTTTCGCGAGCCAGCAGGGGCTTGCCAGTCAGTTGAATAGCGCTGCGCTGATCGGCAAACAGGTGGTCGGCAAAGGCAACGAGGTGAATCTTGGTGCGAGCGGCGACGCCGGCTTCTATTATGAACTGGCGGGCAACGCGGCCAAGGTTACCGTGAAGGTGTTGAATAGCGGCGGCGCAGTCGTGCGCCAGCTGGAAGCCGGCAGCCAGAACGCTGGAGCGCAGAATATGACATGGGACGGTGAAAACAATCTCGGCCAGAGAATGCCGCCCGGTGTCTACAGTTTCGAGGTTACCGCTGCGGATGGTTCCGGCAGCGCCGTGCCGGTGACCAAGCACGTGCGCGGCGTGGTCACCGGCGTCAATCTGGAAGGACCCGAACCGGTTTTGGAAATCGGCCAACTGAGAATTTCGTTGAGCGCGGTAACCGCGATTCACTGATAGAGGAGTTGCCATGTCAATCACTGGATCCATGTATACGGCAAGCACAGCATTGGACGCCTTTGGTGTTTCGATGGCAACGGTGGGGCACAATATCGCCAATCTCAACACCGCCGGTTTCAAAGCGTCGCGCGTCGATTTTGCGGATCTCATGACAACTGCGTATGGCGAGATCGAAACCGGCCATGGCGTGTTTGTGGTCGATTCGGACCCGGTCTTCACCCAGGGCGCGTTGGAATCGACGACCAATGCGACCGATCTCGCCATCGGCGGCAACGGTTTTTTTGTTCTGAGCGACGGCGCAGGCGCGAGCTACTACAGCCGCGCCGGCGAGTTTAACCCCGACGAGGCCAGTAACCTGGTTAATCCTGCGGGCTATTTTCTCCAGGGGGCGGCGGGAAATATTTCGCTGGCGGGACAACAAACCCAGCCGGCGCAGGCGACGACGACACTCGGCCAGGCAGTCAATTTGGATGCTGCTTCGACAACCCCTGCTACAGGGTTTCCAGGCGGTTCGGCCCTGCCGGCAACGTGGTCCGGCGCCGCCAATTTTTCCACCGTCGCGACGGTATTCGATTCTCTTGGCCAGGGCCATGATCTGACTTATCTGTTCCGCAGGACGCCCACTGCCGCCAATCCGGGCCTATGGGAATATCGTGTTGTTGCCAATGGCGCGGAGGTCGGGGGTACGGCGGGGGATTTGCAAGAGGTCGGTAACGGTTTGCTCGATTTTTCCAATGCCGGCAAGCTGAATACCGGATCTTCAATCATCAACACTGTTGGTCCTATCGCCTGGTCAGCCAACGCTCAGGGCGCCGTCCCGGCAAGTCAGAGCGTGACGCCGGGCTTCACTAACTCCACGCAGTATGCCGGGGCGTCAACGCTCAACAGCCTGGTGCAAAATGGCCGGGCGCCGGGCGACTTGATATCCATCGATATCGATGGCAGGGGCAACCTGCGAGGATTTTACAGCAATGGCAACTCGCAGCTCATCGACACCGTCCAGTTAGCGCGTTTCACAAGTGCCGATGGGCTCGAGCCGTTCGGCGATACGCTTTTTTTAGCCAGCGCCGAATCGGGCGCGGCCCAGTTGGGGCTGGCGGGGAGCGGTGGCCGTGGCGACATCGTGTCCGGAACCTTGGAGCTATCGACGGTAGATCTCGCCGCGGAATTCGTCACGATGCTGATGTCACAACGCGCCTTTCAGATGAACTCCCGGGTGATCACGACGGCAGATGAGATGTATAGCGTGGCGGCGCAGTTGAAGGCGTGAAGCCAGGCAACAGGTAACAGGCAATAGGCAGAAGGAAGAAGTTCAACCAGAAACCAGAAACCAGAAACGAGAAACGTACTAAAGAAACCAGGAGGGTAGATGGCACTGACAGGAGCACTTTTCGCGGGCGTTAGCGGCATCAACGCTAACGGCAACGCCATGAACATCATCGGCGATAACATCGCCAACGTGAACACCATCGGCTTCAAGTCGAGCCGGGCGGTGTTTTTCGACCTTTTGAGCGCGGACATCGGCGGCACCAAGGTGGGTCTGGGCTCGCGCCTCGCCGACGCGCACCGGGCATTCGTTCAGGGCGGCGTCGAAACCACCAACAGCCCGACGGATATGGCGATCCAGGGCCGCGGGCTTTTCATGCTTAGAGACGCAGCTTCGGCGCAAGCGAGTTTTTATAGCCGGGCCGGGCAATTCACACTTGATGACGAGGGTAATCTCGTCAACCCCGCCGGTCTACGCGTTCAGGGCTTTGGTCTCAACAGCACCGGGACTATCAACACCGGCCTGGTGGACGTCATCATCAGCCAGGCGGTGGTCTCGCCGACTGCCACCAGCGTTACCACCTTGGCGGCAAATCTAGATGCGACATCCACGGCACCGACACCGACGTTTCCTGGAGGTGTTCCCCCAACGGGCTTACCTGCTGCATGGTTCGCCGGCGCTAATTTTTCCACTGTGGCAACGGTCTTCGACTCCCTCGGTCAGGGACATGATCTGACCTATCTCTTTCGTAAGACCGCGGCGAACACTTGGGATTATCGTGTCGTCGCCGACGGCGGGGAGATTACCGGTGGCACGGCAGGCCAGTTGCAGCAGGTCAGTAACGGCACGCTCGGATTTAATGCCGACGGCACCTTGAATACGGGTGCGACGACCATAAACAACATCGGCGCCGTCGCCTGGGGCAATGGCGCCAGCGCGCAAACGATCACGGCCGCGAATCAAAACTTTCTTGGCACTACCCAGTACGCCCAGGCATCATCGGTCAGTGTATTGAACCAGAATGGCTCGCCATCGGGTGTTCTGCGCGGCATCAACATCGGCACCGATGGCATCATTACGGGTCAGTTCACCACCGGCGGCACTCAGCCGCTTTTCAGAGTCGCGCTCGCCGACTTCGCCAGCCCTGAAGGCCTTACGCATGTGGGTAATTCGCTCTTTGTCGAGTCTCCCGAGTCGGGGCAGCGTTTAGCGGGAACGCCGGCCAACGGCAGCTTCGGCACCGTGTTATCCGGCTCGCTTGAACTCTCGACGGTAGACTTGGCCACGGAGTTCGTCAAAATGGTTACAACTCAGAGGGCCTTCCAGGCGTCGTCGCGCACGATCACGGTCACCGACACGCTTTTGGAAGAGGTATCGAACCTGAAGCGGTAATGCGCCGCTATTGACCGCTCCTTTGGTAAACCGGTCAAGGGAATCGCCCTTGACCGGTTTGCGTTCTGCTGACGCTTGAACCCATCGCAGTCTCGCTATCGCGAAATGCATTTCCGCCGCGCCGTTTCGCTCCGGCACAGGATAAATTGCCTAAAGCAGGTACAGGCTTTTCCGATAGGTTAAACGTGGCGGTGATTGGCGACGTCGTCAGCTCAGGCCGGCCCAAGGGCATCATCCTGGGAAAGGAGCACAACGTGACTTGTTCAGTAGGTGAATTGGTTGAGATGGCAAAAGCGCTCTCGGAAGGAGAGTTCGAGCAACAATTTCAACAGCATTTCCAAGGCGAACTGGGCCAGTTGGCGGCCTATCTAGAGGCGGTGCGCAAGACCCTTCATTCATTGTCGTCGACGGCCGACGGCTCCAAGGATTTCATTCCGAAAGCCGCCGATGGCGTTGCCGAGATTAACCGAGAAGCCGAAAGCGAGTTTAACTCGGTCTGGAAAGTAATTTAAGAGATGCAATCGGATCAATCCAGGCGCGCCGGCTCCTGAACTCGGGGGCGGCGGCGCTGAATGACGCCAGTGTCTCCCAGCTTCAAGAGATCATTGATAGGAACCACCAGAGCTTGCTGGCTTTGATGAGTTATCTGTCGTTTCAAGACGTGCTGCGCCAGCGCCTGGAAAAAGTGCAATGCATCATAGCTAAGATCGAAGAAAAGACCCTCGATTTGTCTATTAAGTTCAAAGTGAAAAGCCACGAGAAGATTATTAAGGAAGGCGACGGCGCCGAGCTAATATCGTCGAAGCCGTGCAAGCCGGCGTCAACAACTATATTGTCAAACCCTTCAACGCTCAGACGCTCCAGGAAAAGCTCAACAAGATTTTCCCGTAATGGCGCGCGCCCGCCTCTCTTCGGGATCATCGTCATGATCTCAGCGCTGACCTCAGCCCTCCTGTTATTCCCGCAATCTTGCCACCAGCAGTTGCGTGTCGGGAGCTGCCCACGATTCTTGCGCCGACGGCGAGGGCTTAGGTGAGCGCGCCGGTCTCGGCTCTGGAGCGCGGCGCGGGTTCTCCCCTGAGGGCACTGGCTGAGTTTCGCTTCACTATACCCTCGAGTCCAGCGGCCTTGACGGCAGCCGTGCGCATGGTCCGAACTGCTATGGAATGGATGGCATTTGAACCGGATTGGGTTTTCCGCGCCGAGCTGTGTTTGCAGGAGGCGCTGCTCAACGCCTATTTTCACGGTAATCAGGCTGACGCCGGCCGCGAGATTCGGGTCGGTTGCCGGCTTGCGCCGGGGAAGGTTGAAATGGACGTTCAGGATCAGGGGAAAGGCTACCAAATGCGCCCTGAGCTCGGTCTTCCTCTGGGCGGCGCCGCCGGTGGGCGAGGATTGTACTTGATCCGTCAACTTATGAATTCCGTATCGGTTCACGGTGACGGCACGCGGATTATCATGTCGCTTAACAAGGAGTGATGTTATGGAAATCAACATCTCAGAAGAAACCAGCAATACCACCGTCACGCTCAAAGGGCGTTTTGATTTTCAAGCGCACCAGGAGTTCCGCAGAACCGTTGACGGTTTATTGCGCTCGGGGCGTTCGTCCTTGACCCTCGATTTGGCAGAGGTGAGTTTTATTGATAGCTCCGCTCTCGGCATGCTGCTTTTGACCCGCGAGAGCTGCGAAAAAGCCGGCGGTGTGGTGGTGCTCGACAAGCCCCAGGAGTACGTCGACAAAGTTTTAAGGCTTTGTCATTTCGATCAGCTTTTTCGGGTGACGCGCTAGGATCGAACAAAATCGAGTGTTGGAGTAATGGAGTGGTGCAATGATGGGTCCGGAAATCTCCAATACTTCATCACTCCAGTACTATAGATCCAAAGCGGCGGATAACGGCCAGTGAATCTTTCTCAGCAGCCTGATATCGCCGCTGCCACCCCCGTTGTGCTGGTGGTTGACGACAACGACGACAAACGTTTTCTCCTGCGCCGGATTCTCGACCAGACTTTCACCGTACTCGAAGCCGATAACAGCTTGAGCGCGTTGGCGCTTGTCAGCCGAACCTTGCCCGATGTCGTGCTGCTCGATGTCTTGATGCCGGAAATCGGCGGTTTCGAAGTTTGTCGCAGGATGAAGGCCGACCCGCGCAGCGCAGAGATTCCGGTGCTTTTCGTCTCGGTTCTAGATCCCGATCAGCACGTTGTCGAAGGTTTAGAGTTGGGCGGAGAGGACTTTATAAGCTGGCCGGTCAACGCCACTGAACTGGTGGCGCGCATTCAGGCGCGTATTCGTTCTTACCGGCCGCTCACTCAGTTGCGCAGCGTCGTGAAAGAACAGTCGCGCCAGTTGGAGGAAGACCGCCGGCGCGAAGCGGAAACTGAATTCGAACTGGAGCAGGCGCGGTGCGTACAGCAGCGTTTCCTGACCAACGTTTTCCCGCAAGGGCGTAGATTGGCCTTTGGCCACCGCTACCGGCCGAGCCATGTCGTCGGCGGCGACATGTTCGATGTTGCGGCGGTGGGGGAACATGAAGTGGCGATCATAATTGCGGACGTTTCGGGCCATGGTCTGGCCGCAGCGCTGATTACCAGTGTTGCCAAGGTTTTGTTTCGCACCGGCATCGAACAATGCCATGAGCCGGCTAAACTTTTAGGCTGGCTCAACCGCCAGATTTACGGGTATCTTGCCACCGGGGAGTTCTTGACCGGGTTCGTCGGGCTATGGAACAGCAAGAGCAGTACTTTTTCCTATGCCGGCGCGGGTCATCCCCCCGCTTTACTGCTCGGGCCGGACCGGCCGTCATTAGAACGCCTGTACGTAACCCCGGGGATCGTTGGCATAATGCCAGACGCTGATTTTCCCGGCGCCGCTGTTCAGCTCAGCCCCGGCCAAAGGATCGTGTGCTACACCGACGGCATCATTGAGGCGATGGACGCGCGCAATATGATGTTTGGCGAGCAGGGTCTTGCCGATGCTTGCGCGCGCTCGGCCAAATTGCCGATTGAGCAAATGGTGGAAGATCTGTTTTGCCAAGTTGATCGGTTTCTCGGCGGCGAACGGCAGCGCGATGACCAGGCCATTCTGGCTTTGCAGGTGACGGAGTAGGAAAAGCGCAGAGCGCAAAGTGCAAAGCGCAAAGCGAGAATCCTATGCGCCATGCGCTTTGCGCCATGCGCTCGGTGCGCCGGCCTTCAGATCATTGTCAAATAACCGGCGGTTCTTGCGAGCGCTCTGCCGAGCTTTCCTCACACGATCTCTGGCATGATTGTTGGTTGCTCAGTGACGCAAAAATGCAAACGGCAAATTTTACCCGTGTGTGCGCAGCCCCGGAAATACGAGGACGGAGGTTTCCTGACAATTGTGTCCAAGGAGATGCTCGGGCGCTGCGGCGAAGGCTGCTATTCGCAGCTCGAGATCAATCGCGGTTTGCCGGCGCCGCTGGCAATCAAAATATTTCCGGAAAGTCGGCACCGAATGGAAAATCAAAGATGATTTGCCCCGCATGATCGAATTCAAGGAGCTCAACCTGGCCCAACCCTGGCCGGCGCTGGCACCGATGGACATTATCTTTATGCGCAACGTGCTGATCTATTTCGACACCGAAACCAAAAAGGCGATTTTCACGCGAGTTCACAAGCTCATGAAACCCGACGGATGTCTCTTCCTGGGCGGCGCCGAGACGCCCATGGGAGTCGACGACGCCTTAAACGGGTCGCGCTGGACAAAAGCTCATATTACATCAAAGCCACGGCGGCATAGGAGAGGCTGATGAAATTCGCAGAGACCGAACTACGGCAAATCACCGAAGAAACCTGGCGCTTGGTTCTCGGCGAAGATCTCGAGCCCGCGCCGGCGCCGGTGGGCGTAGAGAACATCGAAGATCTGATCGCCGCCTGCGCCCAAATCAGCGGCGACTGGCACTTGCGGTGGTGATCTACTGCTCGATGGCAACCGCGCGCCTTGCCGCAAAGATCATGTTCGATATCGCGTCGACCGAGGCGCCGCTTGAAGATGTCCATGACGCCATGTGCGAGCTCGTGAATATTATCAGCGACAACGTCAAGGGCGCGCTCAACGGCTCGACCCACCTGTCGCTGCCGACCCTGATCAAAGGTCAGGACTTCAAGCTGATGTTTCCGCGCCACGTGCTGCTCAGCGAGGCGGCGTTTTCTTACCGTGACCAACCGTTGGTCGTCATGCTCCTCGGCGAAGACAAGCTCGAATCGCGCATGGCAAAGCGAGCCGTAAGCAGCGCCGCGTAGCCCGATAACCCGCGCCAAGAGGTAAAACTGTCCCTTAAACACCTCGCGGTAGCAGTAACCCCAGACGGCGTCGATCTCTTACGATGTGACGGCGCGCCCTTCCGGCTACTGGAGATTGGGCCTGGCGCTGGTTTCTAAGAGATAATCCTGCTGGTGGCGCGCCATTTGACGCTGCAGTTGAGAAACCAATTTTGTGAGCTCGCGCTGCGACGCCGGCTCGGCGACGTGAAGCCCGGCGATTGTGCCGCCTCTGATAGGTTGAGTCCAGCGCACCGCGCCCGCGAGCGCAAGCTTTTCCCCGGCCTGACGAGCGGCCGTAAGCGCGATCTCAACTTGATAATAGCGACCGACCAACGGCGGTGCAGGACAATCCGACAAAAGGGACAGGCCGCCGGCGCTGATGTTGACGCACTTGCCGGCCTGCCAGGGCCGCGCCGATCCCAGCTCACGGAAGCGCACCGGCAACGAAACGGGGATGCGGACAGAATCTCGATGCACTTTCTTTGCCTGGTGCGGAAAAGCCTGGACTTGAACCCATGGCAAACTCGGCTGTACGACCTCTATCGGAAAATAATGGGTTCCGACCTCCAGCCGGCCGCTGGTTCCGGGGCCGATGCCCAACAGCGGGCTCGCGCCAAACTCTGACAAAATCTGCAGCATCAGCTTCGCGCCCTTGCGCTCCTCTACCTGAAAGAAAACCGGAATGTAGTCCTGGCCGCGGATGAAGCCGCCGGCAAGCGTAACCCCCACTCTCGGCAGGATTGAAGGCTCACTATTTTTGGCGGGAGCAGGCCCGCGCCATCGGCGCCGCAGCAGAACCAAGAACGTGGCCAGGGCGCTCGCAATGATTACAATCGTTGCCGTGATCATCATAAACGTCACCGGAGTCAGTCTTATTGAAGAATCGGCTGCAAAGCCGGTTCTTATAGTTCATGATATTGGCGCTGGGGTGCGCGGTCAGAGCTGATCCGGATTAAGCCTCGATAAAAGCTCGCCGATTCAGTTGGTGTAGAGGCCCGAGGCCATGAAGGATAACGCACTTAAAACGCTGGTGATCGATGACTGTCAAACGGACGGCGAGACGCTCGCTTACTTACTTATAAGAAAGCTCGGTTGCGATGTCGAAATCGCCACCGACGGTCTCGACGGGCTAAATAGACTCACCGACGGCAATTTCGATTTGCTCTTTCTCGATGTCATGATGCCGTTTCTAAGCGGCATCGAGGTGCTAGCTGAAATTCGCCAATGGTCCAAAACCGCGCAACTGCCGGTCATCATCATTTCAGCGAATACCGACTCCGATACCATCCGATCTCTGCTGGAACTGAAAATATTTGACTACATTATCAAACCTTACAATGCGAATCGGTTGGTCAAGCGCTTAGCCAGCAAGCTCGGAGAACTCAAGTCGCGCCTGTTCGTCCCAGCGAGCGTGCTAATCTCCGGGCAGGACGCCGTTGTTGAACCCGGTCGAGAGGTTATTCTGGTGGTCGACGGCGATGCTAACTTTCGCCACTTCCTAGCAACGACATTGGCAGCGCGATTTAATGTGTTGGAGGCGACCAATGGCGCTCAGGCTATCGCCGCGAGCATAAAGCACTCTCCTCAGGTTCTCCTCGCAGGCTCAGAGATCGGTTTGTTTGGCCGCGATCGCATGGTTGCCAAGCTGCGCACTATTCCCAGCCTCGCGGCAATCAAGATATATGCCGTAGATGCGGATGATGAAGCAAACGCAGCCGAGGAGTCGTTGTACGACGGCCGCGTGAAACGCACGTTTGTTCCACAAATTTTTGCCGAGTCGTTTGAGCGCTGCCTGGGCGGAATCATCGCCGATAGGGCGCCGTTCGATAATTCAGAAAGCCTGCGCCAACCTCTGATCTGCGCCACCGAGCAGGTATTCAGCATGATGATGTCCACTGAAGTTTCGCTCGAGCCGCAGCCAGCGGAGCTCGCTGCCGCAAAACCGAGCACCTGCGCGGCGATCGCGCTTCTCGGATTCAAGGAAAGCAAACGGATCAAAATCGAATTTCGCTGCGATCGGGCCTGCGTTGTCGCGATGGCTATGCTGATGCTGCAAATGGATGAACATCAAGCGGCAACCAGCATGGACCTTGTTCGGAGCACCCTGGCGGAAGCGCTCAATATCATCGGCGGCCGCGTCAACGAGAGTCTCGGTGACGAAGGCAAGGAGTTCATCCTCGGACTTCCTTGCGTCGAAGACAGAACCGGTCTCGACGGCTCTGTGGAACTGCGCCAGGACTTCGAGATGACCTTCTCCTTCGGTGAGGGGATCTACTTTTCCGTGGCTGTGCGCACCGACGGTCTGCCGGTCCGCAATGTCGCGATCGCGGATATTTGTGAAGGGATGGTGCTCGCCCGCGCCCTTGACTGCGGCGCAGCCGTGCCGATGAGTCGAGGGCGGCGCATAGACGCCGAGATGATAAACGATTTTCACAGGCTCAGACTCGCTGAAATCGAAGTATTTGAATCTGTGCAAATTTGACCGGCGTAGGAGAAAAGACCGGAGGTTCACCCTGTGTCTGAAGCGAGCCGAGAAGAAATCATGGAAAAAGCCCGGCACTGGGTACGCGAAGGCGGCGCTGATTTTTTTTTAAGACTGGTCGATGTCTACTGCGCCGAAGCGTGCCGTTGCCTGGCGACGCTCCGCCTGGCGTTCGAGATCGGCAACCAGGCTGACTTCACGCGCGCCGCCCACACCCTCAAGTCAAGCAGCGCCAATCTGGGCGCCACGGCGTTTTCCAATCTGGCAAAAAAGCTCGAGCTCGAATCGCGCGCCGGACGGATGATGGAGCTCGGCCAGCAGGTGGGGCAACTGGAAAACGATTTCAAATCCGTCAACGCGGTATTGGCAAAACTGAGAGCCAAATCCGTCGCCGAACTTCTTTCGATGGACGGCGAGCCAAGCTGAAGCGCAGCCCGGGAGCTCGCCTGTTATTGCGGGCAGCGGGCCGAGCGCGCCGGCTAATCGGTCGATGCGCCGGCTCAAGTTGGCGCCATCAATCCTATGAAATTCAGCATCCGCTTAAAACTTCTGCTGTTTACTTTCAGTCTGGCGTTGTTAGTCGCCGGCAGCATCGCGGCCTATTCCGTGTACCATCAAAAACAGTATTTGGAGGCCGAGTTTTCAAAAGAGTCGTTACAAGCGGGCAAGTTATTCGCCGAGTCCCTGGTCAATCCCATCTATTTTCTCGACATGGTGCAACTCAAGCGCTCGCTGGAAAGCGCGCGCGGCAATCCGAATATCGAATACATCAACATCAGCGACGCCCATGGCGAGAGTCTGGTTAGCGGTCCGGGAGACAGCGAAATCGCGAGCGCGCAAAGGGTCTCGTTCAAGCGCGCCATGCTTGCCGCAGGCGATGCGTGGATTAGTACCATGCACGGCGCCAACCTGGACGTCGGCGGACCCATCCGCTTGGGTGGCGAGAAGGCCATAGGCTACTTGCATGTCCGATTTTCTCTCAGTCACATTCAAGCGATCATCAGCGACGGACAGCGCGGTATCCTTTACATGACCATGATTTCTCTGAGCGCCGGCGCTTTGCTGTCATTTCTTCTGGCGCGAAGTTTTATCCGGCCGATCATTCATATCGTGGATGTGGCGCGCCGCCTTGGCGCCGGCGACCTGAACGTGCGGGTAGCAGAGAACCGCTACGATGAGTTGGGCGCCCTGGGGCAAGAGATCAATCGGATGGCCGCGGCATTGCAGAATAGCCAGCGCGAGACCCAGCTCGCCGAGGCGCGCGTGCGGCTGCTCAACAAGGAACTTGAAGACAAAGTGTCGCAGCGCACCAGCCAGCTCGAAACGGCCAACGCCCAACTCGGCCGTGAGCTCACGGTGCGGGCGGCGGCGGAGGCGGATCGAGCCCTCGCGGAACAAAGACAGCGCGAGCTGGTCGAGTCTCTGGAGGCGATCATCTGGGAGACCAACGCCTTTTCCTGGAAATTTTCGTTTGTCAGCCACGGCGCTGAAGCGATCCTCGGATATCCGTTGCGCCGCTGGTATAACGAGCCGCATTTTTGGAGCAATATGATTCACACCGAGGACCGGGCGCGGGTGCTGCGTGAATCCAGAAAAATGACCGAACTGGGCATCGATTATGCGCTCGAATACCGAGTCCGGGCCGCCGACGGCCGGATTTTGTGGCTGCGGGATATGGTGCGCATTATCAAAAACGATAAAGGCGTTAACATCGGTTTGCGAGGAATCAAAATCGACATTACCTCGCGCAAACAGGTCGAGGACGCGCTGCGCGCTAGCTTGGCGAACCTGATTTTCTTACAAGACGTCAATCGGGTGATCTTGAGCGCCGAGGATCCGGAAAGCTGCTTGACCGAGATTTTGCGCTGTTGCATCGAGCGCTGCAAATTTGACCTGGGCACGATCCTGCTTTCGACCGCCGCCGCCGACCGGCTAGCGCCGATCGCTTCCTGGGGCTATAACGATGGGCGCAACCTCGAAAGAAAAGCGCGCGGCGACAGGGCCGGTAAAGAGCGCCATCTTCACGTCATGGAGCGCCGTAAGACCGTGGTCCACAGCCATATTCAGGAGGGCGATAGGCTCCGTAGTTTAAAGCACGAAGGGGCCGAGACTTCGGTGTCCGTGCCGATCGTTGACGGCGAGCATGTCCTGGGCTTCCTGCAGCTCGCCAGCCGCAGCGAAACCGAAATTGGCGAGTCGATTATAGAGCTTTTGGAAACCGTCGCGCAGCAGATCGGCGTCGGTATTCAGAAGGCGCTTTTGCTCTCGCAGACGAAAAATAACTTAAACCGCATCGAGGCGCTCTACGATATAAATCTTTCGTTGAGCTCGACCCTTGAACTGCAAAAAGTCCTGGAGTTGCTCGCCGAAAAAACCGAACAAGCTTTGCCTTACTCGACCGCGCTGGTGATTCGCTTGTTAAACAAAGCCAGTGGGCGGCTGGAGCCCGCCGTGAGTCGGGGTATCCCCTGGAGCGAGCTCACGGCCTTGTGTGAGAATGGCAAGCCTTCGTTCGCTGACATAACCCTGGAAAAGAAAGAACTGGTTATCATAGCCGACGCGCCCAACCATCCCGATTGTGCTGATCGAGACTTTTACCGGCGCAATCAGTTGGCATCGCTGCTGATTGTGCCGCTCGTCATGAAGGGCAACATCCTCGGCACTCTTATGATCGCGGCGCGCCACAGGCGGGAGTTTACCAAAGATGAGACCGACTTCGTCGGCCTGCTCGCCGGGCAGGCTGCGATGGTGATCAACAATGCTCAACTCTTCCAGGATATCCGCGAGCAGCATGCGGCCCTGGAAAAGGCCCGGGAAATAGAAGCTGCCGCAGAGGCAAAGTCGCGGTTTTTGGCGACAATGAGCCATGAGATTCGCACGCCGCTTAACGGTATTATCGGCTTGACCCGGGCCTTGCTGGACGACGATCTATCGGAACATCAGCGTAAGCTCGTAGAGGTGGTCAAACAATCCGGCGCCGGCCTGCTGACGATTGTCAATGACATACTGGATTTCTCCAAAATCGAGGCGAACAAGCTGGAGATCGAAGCGACGGAATTCAAACTGAGTGAGCTGCTGCGCGACGTCATCGATATCATGACGCCTCAGATTCACAACAAAAAGCTGCTGATAGCTCTCAACGTCGCCGCCCAAGTGCCGGACTTCATTGTCGGCGATGCCGGCCGGCTCAGACAAATCTTATTGAATCTTTTGAGCAATGCGGTGAAGTTTACCGAGAAAGGGGAAGTCACGCTCGAGGTCGCGGTTGAGGAAAAAAAAGGTGAAGAATCGGCGCTGCGTTTTACCGTCCGAGACAGCGGTATCGGCATATCGGCGGATGCCAAAGCGCAACTTTTTCAGCCGTTCACGCAGGGCGATGCGACGACGACGCGACGCTTCGGTGGCACGGGACTGGGTCTGTCGATCTGTAAACGGATGATAGAACTGATGGGTGGCAAGATCGACCTCGAGAGCACAGAGGGCAGAGGCAGCGTTTTCTGGTTTACCATAGCGATGCGGCGCTCTGCCGAGCGCGTGGCCGCGCCCAGCCGCGAAGACCCGGCCGGCGCCGCGCCGGCGGCTGAAAATAATCGCGCCGGCCACGTGCTGGTGGTCGAAGACAATATGGCCAATCAAATGGTGGCGAGCCTGCTGCTGGAGAAGTTGGGCTATTCGTTGGATGTCGCGATCAACGGCGTCGAAGCACTCGAAGCGATCGCTTGGACTTCCTATGATGTCATTCTGATGGACTGCGATATGCCTGAGATGGACGGTTTCCAAGCGACCCAAGAAGTGCGCAAGCGCGAGCAAAAATCCGGCACCCGCATCCCGATCATCGCGATGACCGCCAACGCCATGCAAGGCGATCGCGAGCGCTGCCTGGCGGCTGGCATGGACGATTACGTGACGAAACCGATCGGCCGAAAGGATCTACACGCAGTCTTGCAGCGTTGGTTATCATGTTCCGATGGCTGATGACCGGACCGAAGACCGATCGGTCGTCCGTCTTCGGTCTGCTGTCGTCAATAGACGGCATCTAAAGTTGTTCAAGTGCTAGTTGCAGCTCTTGGAACGCCTTCAGCAAGTCGGTGGTCGTCAGAATACCGCGCACCCTCCCCGCATGATCGACAACCGGCAAGCATTGATGTGATAGTCGAGAGTCATCGTAATGGCAGCCGATAGCGGTGTATCGGCGCTGAGGGTCATCGGCTCGGGAGTCATAATGTCCGCCACCAGGGTGGTCTCGGCATCATAGGTGTCGGCGGCGCGCAGCACATCGCGATCGGAAATCACCCCCGCCAGACCGCCGTCGATCTCTGTGACGAGCAGATGGTGGAACGGGTTACGCGCCAACAGATCGAGCGCGTCGCGGAACAGGCTGTGCGCGTACAAGGTCACGACGTCGATCGTCATCAGCTCGGCCACAGAGCGCGGCGCCTCAGCGAAATTGGCAGGTAGACTCGCCACCGACCTTTGAGCTCCACAATGTTCCGGTTGCGCTTCTGTCATGAGTTTCCCTTTCGATGATTGCTTTCTACTTGTTGCTATCGGCAGCAAACCGAAGTTCCTAAGATCGGAGCATCGTTTGCAGCCTTCGGTCAGGACGGCTATGCCAGAATCTCGCCACTGAGCTGCATCGTGATGCCTTTTGTGGCAATGATGGTAAACAGATACTGCGCCGGATTGAGCGGCGTGCTGCGCATTTTTTCAACGGTTAAGGTGCGCAGGAAACGGCTGCTGGCCAGTTCTAGTTCCAAAACAATCGTACCCGCGACCAGATACTCCTCAATCCCCCGGCTGCTGCGCCCCAGTGATTGGGAGGTGACCAGAGTCGTGGTTTCCGGGTTCTTCTGCAGCGCAGCGATGAGCATGCGCGCCTGATCCTGCGCCTTGGACGGCGAATCGGCGGCGTATAGCAGCGGCCCCACCGGATCGATCACCACGCGCGTCGCACCGCTTTTGATAATATGGTTGTTAAGTTCGACGATAGTTTTTTGCAGGTCGTTTTTGGCGCTGACATCGCTTACCCGGGCTATGATCAGAGCGGAGGCGTCGAGGATCAACAAACTCTTGCGCTCGATATGCGGGGTCAAGTTCCAGCCTAGAGAGCTTGCCTGTTCTACTAAATCGGCGGGCTTTTCGTCGATGGCAACGTAGAGCGCTTTTTCTCCGTCCTGCAACGCTTGATAGAGAAATTGCAGAGCGAAAATCGTCTTGCCGGTGCCGGGCTCGCCCAAGACTAAATAAATTTTGCCGCGCCTAAAGCCGCCGCCGAGCACAGCGTCCAATTCGGGAATTCCAGTGGGTATGCGCGTCTCGTTCATCTGCTAGAGTTCCGGGTCGAGGGAAAAACGCCCGGAGCGCTTCAGGGTTGCGCTTTGCCGGACTTTCCAGCGACCGCTCCGCGCCTTGAGCTCTGCCCGCACGCGCTCGATTTCCGAGGACATTCGTTCCTCAAGCTTGATCAGCTGTTCTTTCTCGCTCTGGCCGTGAACGTCGGCGGCGCTGTCGCCGGCTCCTTTCGCTGCTGCTACCGGGCGCGTGCTCAGGTCGGCGGGCGCGGCGCCGGGTTGACCGGAGAAAATCGCGATCTCGCCGGATGACTCGGGAGCGGCGCTTAAATGCGCCAGGCGCTCGCGCGCCGGCTCTGATCTTTCCGTCAATGCTTGAGCTTCGGCGGCGCGGCTCGCGAGCGCGTTGAATTTTTCTGCCGTTTGCCGGCGCAGCTCTTCGATCTTCGCGCTCAGGCTCTCCGCTACGGCGCTGAGCGCCGCATCGTCGGGCGCGATGGCGCTCGGTTGCTGCATAAGCTTGCCGCTAAGCGCGGTGATTTCACTCTTGAATGTTGCGATCATCTGTTCGGTTCGTTGGTCTCGTTCGCCGTCGCGCTTCTCATAAAGGCTGAATTGCCTGGTGAGCTGATCTTCAAGTTCTTGTAGTCTAGCACCGAGTTTGTCCGCCATGCCGTGAATGATCGATTCATAAGGGGGAGGCCTTTGATCAAATGATGTTGCCAGCGCGCTCAAATCGCCGCGCAATGCGCCGACCTGGTGCTCGGTATCTCGGCTCATTAAATTAGCCCGGTCATCTGCTTCGCGCACTCGAGATTCGAGCCCGCTCATGCGCTCGCCGAGTGCGGCCAATTCCGAGCGGATTTTGTCCCAGAGTTCACGATCTTCGGGCTCTGGCGCGGGCTGCTCTTTAAGTTGGCTTGCTAACGCATCAAGGTTTGCTTTGAACGTTTCCTGGCTACGTTCCAATCCTGCGTAACGATCTTCGAGCGCGCTTTGGCGCTCGCCAAGCTGTGCCCCGGTCGAGCTCAGCTCGGCGCCAAGAGATTCGCTGAGTCCCTTTCCCCAGTGCTGGAAAGCATCGCGCTCGCGCGCCATTTGGCGCTGTATTTCGAGCAAGTCGATGGCGAGTTTAGTTCCGTTCTCACGCCGCTCAACTTGCGCCAGACTAAGAGCCTGCTGTTGCTCGGTAAGTTGGGCGACTTCGGTGCTGAGCGCGGCCAGAGCGCTCTTTAGGCGATCTTCCAGTTGTTCGGTTTGCGTGGCGGCCGAGTCGGTTTGCGCCCGAACACTCTGTGCCGCAGACTCGCTCACGGCGATGCGCTCGGCGAGTGGCTCGATTTCCGCGCGCAGAGCGGCCAGTTCCTCATGATTCCTTGTCAGGGCTTGGAGCTTTTCGTCGGTACGCGCCTCTTGTTCCAGCTGTTTAGCGGCGAGATTCGCTGCGAGTTCCCGGGCGTTTCTTTCCCGTTCGAGGTCACGGCTATCGAGCAGCAGGAACTTTTGCTCTGCTTGGGATTGCCATTCCTCGGCCCGGGCACCAAGCGACTCGGCGAGTTTATCGACCGCCGTCGGATAGGATAAGTCGTTGAGTTTCGCTTCCAGAGCCGCTAGTTCTCGGCCGGTTGATTGGCGCAACTCCGCCGCTGAATTTAACTGGGCCAGAGCGGCCGCATGGCTTTCGTGGGCCAGCGACTCTGTTTTTGTCACGCGCTCGGCGAGCAGCGCCAGCCCGGCATCGAGCTCACCGAGACGGCTATCGCGGCCCAGTTGAATGTGTTGTTCCTGTTGTAGCCAATGCTCAAATTCTTCAATCTTGGCGCCGAAATTATGCGTCACTTCCTGGAGTAACGTGTCGGGCAAACGGCGCTCGGCCTGTTTGTCATTGAGCTCGATAATCAGCGCGTTGAGCGCGCTCATTTCACTCCTCAGACTCTTGCTGGTCTGTTCGAGTTGCTGGATATTGTAAGACGCCAGTGCGCGCCCGCGCGAGCTCGAGGATTCGGCGTGCGCAACCCGCTCCGACAACGACTGGGTCGCCAACTTGAACTGGCCCATTTCAGCCTGGGCGGTCCGGATGCCATCGAGCTCGTCGTGTAACTCATCTTCCAATGCGCGCACATGAGCGTTCAAAGATTCGCCCAGCTGGACAAATCCCGAATGGCGGTTTTCAAGTTGAGATTGGCGCTCGGTCAATCGCACTCGCAAATCGCCCAACTCCTCAGCCATTTCTTTTCTCACGGCAGCCGTACTGTGCGTACCTTCAAACCCTGTTATGCGCTCGGCACAGACCGAGATCTCGGACCGAAGATTCTTGAGCTCTGCCTCGCGGCTCTCCAGGATTTGCTGCTGCAGCCTATTGATGTGACCGATCAAGGTCGTTTCCAAGCGTTTGATCTGATCGGCCCTTTGTGATTCGCGGGCGGCGAGCGCCTGGGCAACTCTGAGGTCGGCTTCAGCCCTGGTTACCAGACGTTCGAACAAGTTGTCACTGCTCTCGCCGAGCATCTGGTCGTCGCGCTTGGCTACCAGGTCGTCTGTTTGATCAAACAATCCGATGACTCCTGTTCGAGAAATTTCATTTGCGCACGGGCGCTGCCCTGGAATCGCGGATTGTAGAAAGCCAAACTCGTGCCAGCGCTAAACTCTTGGCGGGAAGCCAAATCGCGAATGAGATGGCACGCCATAAATTATAAGTTAGCGGCCCCTATTAGAATAAATAGATGGAATTTGTCAGGCGGCAAAACTTGGCCGGTATTTTAAAATGCCGCATGGCGGCAGTCTCAATCGGCGAGGCTGTCGTCAAAGAAATGGCAGGATGCTGTAAATTTCTCGTCCAGCTCACAGTGACTCCGCATTTGTTTTTGCAGTTGCGCGGCGGGCCGATGCGCGACTTTCGCGGCATTTGAACGATGCGCCGCCGATTTGGACCCCCCTCTGGCGGCCAACTTGCCGTAAAATTTTAACCGCTATCGTTGATTCAAGAAATTCTCTGTTGTCAGGGAGCTTCCATGCTGCCGCCGGCGCCCGCCTTTGAATGGCAGGCTTATTGCACCCTTTGCCGTCGCTTTGCTTGAAAAAAAGTGACGAGAGCTTTCTGCGGAAGCCGCTCGCCAAAAATCCAATGTTAGCCATACTGCACAACGTCTGCCAGCAAGCGGGGGTGACTCTATGACCTCGAAATTCTTCGGCCAATATCTTTTGGAAAACGGCAGGATTACCTCGCAGCAGCTTTTCACCGGACTCGATAGTCAGAAAACGTTGAGAGCACCGCTGGGAATTCTCGCGCTTGAAAGAAATTGGCTGACTTCGGGGCAGATCGAACGAGTTCTCGAGTTGCAAAAGAAAACCAACTATCGCTTCGGCGAGCTGGCGGTTAGTTCAGGCCTGCTCACGCAAGCTCAAGTCGATGAATTGCTCAGACAGCAGGATCTAAGCCATCGCGTCTGGCTTGGGGAAGTGCTCGTGGCAAAGGGCTATTTAACTCTTGAGACCTTGGAAAAAGAGTTCAAGCAATACGATAAAGACGAGAAAAAGGCTGCCTACGAACTTGCTGCCGCATTCGATCAAGTGCGCAACAAAGACCTCGTCAAGACCTTTACAGACTTGATGATGATTATGTTTACGCGCTTTGCCAAGCAGGAGCTCAAAATCGAGCAGTGCGAAGTCGGCAAGGAGAAGGTTCGGTTGTTTCGCTGGCTATTCTCACAAAAGATCGGTGCTGCCGCCGGCGAATTTAACTGCCTGCTTTCTGTGCCTGCCAAGGTAATGTTGCAGATGGCTTCTACGATGCTGGATGAAACCGTAAGCGTAGCGGACGAACTGGCTCTCGAGGCCAGCAAAGAATTCGTCAACATTGCCAATGGTAACGCTTGCACGCGGCTGTCGACGAATGGCTTAGAATTCTCCATAGAACCGCCGGAAGTCTACGAGACGATCTGCAAGCCGTACGCCTTCCAAGCCAGAGAGGTCGTTTGTGTTCATCTGGCGTCGCCGGATGCCAAGCTCGATGTTGCCTTCGAGTTTTAACAGGCTGGCAGGCTGCTGAAAAAGACCCATAGGCTTGGTTGCGCTCGATCGATATCGCGTCAACGTACTGTCTGGCAAAGCGCCAAGCGCTAAGCGCAAAGCGTTTTAGCTCCTGACGCTATGCGCCTTGCTCTCTGCGCCATGCGCTTTCTCGCGCCTCGCCTCTGGATCTTTTTGAGCAGCCTGCAAATCTGGGCGCGTGCGCTTTTCGCCTAGCGCTATGCGCGTTTCGCTCTGCAAGAGTCCGTGGCACCGTCCTTGCTCCGCATGAGCGCGCTAAGCGCCTTCATCAAGGTTATCCGAGTTGCGGCGCATTTGAATTGACGAACTCGTGTCATGGGTTTGACGTTGAAAGGTTAGAAAGTTAGATGGCCCAGGTTCTCAGCCAGGCTGAAATAGATGCGCTGTTAAGCGGCGTCGCCAACCAGGAGGTTCCGAGCTCTAGTGGCGCCGCTGCGCTAGAGGCCGCGCCCGATAAGCTTCAGAAGCAATCCGAAGCGCCGAGCGCCAATGAATTCAAGCCCTACGATTTCACCCGCAGCGAGATTTCCACCCGCGGCCGCTTGCCCGGCCTGGAAGTTATCTTTAACGACTTCGCGCGCCGCCTGCAGAGTATGTTCGCCAGCGAGTTAGGCAAGTCCGTGGACGCCAGCTACGAGGGCATGGAGATCGTTACCTACGGAAACTTGATCCAGAGTTTTCCGTTGCCGGCGAGTATTCATGCATTTCGTCTGGAACCGATGCGCGGCATCGGCATTTTCGTCATCGAGGCGCGTCTGGCCTTTGCGATGGTCGAGCTGTTTTTCGGCGGCAGCGGCCAGAAGATCATGAAGGTCGAAGGGCGGGACTTTACGCCTATCGAAAACAAATTTTTGGGTAAGTTCGTGGAAAGGATGTTGCGGGGAATGGAGGAGTCGTGGCAATCGGTGGTGCAGCTCCAGGGGCGCTACATGCGCACCGAGCTCAATCCTTATTTGTTGAATGCGGCGGGCCCCGGCGATCCAATGATTCTAGCCACGTATACCATCAATATGTCGCCGATCTCCGGCGTGCTGCTTTTTACTTTGCCACTGGCGGCGGTCGAAGAATTTCGCCCGCTCTTAAAAACCGGCATGGCGATCGGTGACGATCCGGATAACATCGGACTATTTCGCCGCGTGCTGCAGCCGATCATGGAAATTGAGCTCGAGGCACAGGCGGTTGTTGATGTCGTGGAGATGAGCCTGGGCGACATTATGGGTCTCAGGCCTGGCGACGTCATTCAATTGAACTCGCCGGGCTTGGAAAACGTGGAACTCTGGATCGAGGGCAAGCGCAAATTCATCGGCAAGGCGGCGCAACGCAACGGCAACAAAGTATTCGTAAACAAGACTAAGGCGGATCAACGCGGCTTAGCTCGCTGATTTTCCTCGGAGGTAGCAGCCAATGGCGGACTTGGAAACGGAAAAGGCTAAAAGCAGCGGCAGCGCCGATCAGGTGGATCTTTCGCTGCTCATGGATGTGCCGCTGCAGGTCACGGTCGAACTCGGCCGCGCCCGCCTGACCATCGAAAATCTGCTGCGGCTGAACCAGGGATCGGTTGTCGAGTTGAACCAGGTGATCGGCGAACCCTTGGCAATTCTCGTGAATAACAAGCTCATGGCCCATGGCGAGGCGGTGGTCGTAAAAGAGAAGTTTGCCGTGCGCATCGTCGACGTCGTCAGCCCGGAACGGCGCATCGAGAATCTAAGGTGAGCTCCGCTCCTTGGCGGTTTTCTTTTCCGCTTTACGAATCAGAATACTGATACGGCGGTTCTCCGAGCTGAGCGGATCGGCCGGCACCCGCAACTGGCGATCCGCATAGCCCGCGACTTGTTCGACGCGCGCCGACGGAAAGCCGAGCTCTTCCAGGGCGCGCCGGGTATTGAGCGCGCGCTCGGTGGAAAGATCCCAGTTGGAATAATATTTTTCGTTTTGAAACGGCCGCGCGTCGGTGTGGCCGGCGATGGCGAGCTCGTTGGGCGTGTTTTGCAGCTCCTTGACGATGATCGCCAGGACTTTGCGCATGAGCGGTCGCACCGCCGCGCTGCTCAAATCGAAGAATGCCTGCTTGTCTCTATCGATCACCTCGATCATCAGACCGTCTTCGGTAAGTTTGATCGGCACCTGATCGGCGAAATCGGCCAACTCTTTCAAACCCTGAAATTGCTTCTGGATGTGCATTTGCAAAACTTCCATCGACGGCGCTTGAATAATGCCGGAGCCGAGTCTGTCCTCGCCGCCTTCCGGGATGATGCCGCGCGATCCGGTAAAAACGCCGGGTTCGCGGAAGTAATGAGCGATGACCGCCTTTTGCTGACTGTTGGAGGCGCCGAGCAGCCAGAGGACCAGAAACAGCGCCATCATGGCGGTGACAAAGTCGGCGTACGCCACTTTCCAGGCGCCGCCGTGATGGCCGCCATGATGTCCCTTGGCCTTTTTGATGATGATCCTGGGCTTATCGTCCTTGTCGTGGGAGTTGGCTGATTTCACGCTTTTCGCCGCCATGATCGCTTATTCTTTCTTGCCGCGGCAGGCGGCTTCGAGTTCTTGGGCGGAAGGCCGTTCGGTGCTGAAAACTACGCGGCGCGCATATTCGACGGCGATGATCGGTGCCGCGCCGTGCAGGTAGGCGAGTATGCCGGTTTTGATGCATTCGAGATATTTAGCTTCTTCGACCATCAGGATTTCCATTTTTTGAACCAGCGGTTGTAAGATGCCATAGCAAATCAGAATGCCGATGAAGGTTCCCACCAGGGCCACCGCGATCTTGTGGCCGAGCACTTCGGGCCCTTGGTCCATGGCGCCCATGGCGATGATAACGCCGAGCACGGCGGCGACGATGCCGAGACCGGGAAAGGCATCAGCGGTCTTGGCCAGCACGCCGGCGGGGCGGCGCGCCTCTTCTTCGTGGGTGGCGATTTCTTCATCCATCAGGTGAGACAGCTCATCGGCGTTGGCCGAACCGCTGATCACCAGGCGCAAGGAGTCGAGCAACATGTTTTTGGCGGCATGGTTGGAGATGAACTTGGGATACTTTTTGAATATTTCGCTGTCGCCGGGGTCGTCGACGTCTTTTTCCAGGGCCATTTCGCCGCTCTTGCGCATGATCGAAAAGACCTCGTACATCATGGCGAACAACTCCATGTAATCGCTTTTGCTCGCACCGTTACCGAATATGGCCTTTTTCAGGTCCCTGGCGAGCGCAGCCAAAACCTTGATCGGCGTTCCGACAACAAGCGCGCCGACGCCGGCGCCGCCGATGATGAGAAACTCCACCGGCTGGTTCAGAATACCGATCGGGCCGCCTTCGATGATAAAGCCGCCGAGAACGCCGCCAAAGACGATCAGGTATCCGATGATAGACAACACGGGCGCGTCTACCTCGGGGGCGCTGGACAGGGATGCTCAATGGCGCCAATCTTCATGCTGACTGAATCGTCGAAAAAGCCGGAAACTTTAGGAATATTAAAGAAGTGGAGGCTTTGGCCGAACCGTGCTAGTGAACCATACAAGAGCCGCCGGCCGCTTGTAATGACAAAAATCGTGCGGCGGCTCGGCGAGCCGCGTATCTGGCGCGGAGATTCTTAGCGATGATCTTAGAACGCCCGGTATCTGTTATCTGCTAAATGCCAGAGCGCGCTACTTGACGACTCATAGCCATGCGAAAACGCCTGAGTCCGATGACAAATTCCCAGACGGGAGCCGCTGGCCCGAAGCCGCGCGGACGTAAGGCGCAGGTGATTCCATTTCCCAAACGTCCGCGCGCTCCGATCAATAGCGATGATAAGCGCCTTGATAGGAAGCTGACGATTTTGATCGTCGAGGATCACGATTCGCTGTGCGATATGCTGAGCCTTTATTTCATGCGCTACGGTTATCATGTGCGCACCGCCAAGGACGGCGAAACCGCGCTAGCTGTTTTAGCGAATGAGGAGATTGATCTGGTGCTGTTGGATCTGATGTTGCCGCGCATGGACGGCTTCACCGTGCTGCGTCTGATTCGGGAGCGCTCGGGCGCTGCGCCGCCGTACGTGATCGTGGTATCGGCGGGCGCGTCAACCAAGGATCGTAACCTGGTATTGCGGCTCGGCGCCAATGAATACATGGCCAAACCGTTTCATCTGATGCGCTTGCTGGAGCGCATCCAGAACGCCGAAAGATATCTGCTCAACTGAATCGTTGACAGCGGCGGCGCCGCGCCGCCGAGCCCTTGATAACGCTCCCCGACCTTGAATTATTCCCTCAGCAATCATAATGCCACAGGCCGCCGTGGCGCGCAGTGCCACTCAGCATCTGGCTCAAACTTGCGCGCGCCGTGGTGCGCCAGCTCGCCTCTCAATAGCGGAAAAACTCGTGGCCGTCTTGAGTTCTAGTTCAGGCGCCGAGCTGTGAGTGCGGCAGCGCCGGCGCGGGCGCTCTAATCGGCGGCCCGCGCTCGAGCTGTTCGGGCTCGTCAAGATGCTGACGAGGGCGCGCGTTCTTGACGCGGCAAGATCTCCCGCAAGTCATCTAACTTCTTTAAATTGGATGTTTTTCTTGATGCTGCTATTGGCACATCGGTTGCTCAATCGAGCGTCGTGAACAAGAAAATAATCATCATCGCGGGCGGCGCCTTGAGCGCTATTTTAGCCGCCGGCGCCGGTGTCTATTTTCTCAAGCCGGACTTGATTCCAGGATTGGCTGCACCCAAAGATGCGGCGCACCCGGCGAAGAAAGAAGAAAAAGAAAAAAAGCACGAAATCACAGCCGCCGCCGATCTCGACGTGTTCGTCGTCAACCTGGCGAGTTCGGGGCAGGGACGCTATCTGAGAACCACTTTGAGCCTCGGCGTTAAAGACGCCCATGAAAAAGAAAAAATCAAGGAATTCGTCGGTCCGATCCGTCATGCCGTTATCATGTATCTCACCGAACGCAAGATTGAGGAATTGAGCGACCCCGCAGGCAAAGAAAAGCTGCGCCAGGCGCTCAACCAGCAAATCAACGAAGCCATCGGCGAGAAGATCGTAACGACGGTTTACTTCAAGGAATTTTTGATTCAGTAGGCGCGCCCATGTTAACCACCTGGCACCGTTACGTGACGCGGCCGAAGCGCGCGCTGCCCGATTTCACCGGCGCAGCGCAATGCCTTGTACGGTGGCTCGCTTTGCCGAGGCGGGGCGCCGACAAACAGGCGCTCGAACTTCTGGAGAGTGTGCCGTTAACCACCCAGGCGTCGGTCGCGCTGGTGCGCTTCGAGCGCCAGACGCTGCTGTTAGGAGTCACGGCTGAGAGCGTGACCTTGCTCGCCAGGAGTGCGGCCGAGAATCTATCCGGCGAAAGCCAGATAACCACAGGTAATCCGACCCCATGAATCAGGCGGCGCTTGATCTCCTCAGCCAAAGCGTGAAGGGCAGCGAGGTTTCCACGGTGATGGAGATTTTTACTCTCCTCACCCTGCTTTCGGTTGCGCCGCTGCTGTTGATGACGCTCACATCGTTTACCCGGATTGTCGTCGTGCTGTCCTTTTTGCGCCAGGCTTTGGGAACCCAGCAATCGCCGTCGAATCAGATCGTCATTGCGCTAGCGCTGTTTATCTCGTTCCATGTGATGGCCCCGGTTTGGCAAAAAATCGAAAGCGACGCGCTGACACCGTACGCCAACCGGCAAATCGCGCCGGCGGCGGCGCTGGAGCGCGCCTGGGCGCCGCTGCAGGAATTTCTCTTCAAGCACACGCGCAAAGCCGATCTCGCGCTGTTCATGCAAAATTTCGAAGGCAAAGAAGTCGAGATCACTCAAGTACCGGCGACCAGTCTAGTCCCAGCGTTCATGATTTCCGAGCTCAAGACCGCCTTTCAGATGGCGTTTATGATTTACCTGCCATTCTTGATTTTGGACCTGGTGGTGGCCTCGATTCTGATGTCGATGGGTATGATGTTTTTGCCGCCGGTGTTGATCTCATTACCTTTTAAGCTTGTGTTGTTCGTCCTGGTGGATGGCTGGAACCTGCTCGTCGGTTCGCTGGTAAGGAGTTTTGTTTGACCCCGGAAGGTTTGATTGACATTTTGCGCCATGGCTTACAAACCGGCGGGCTGATCGCAGCGCCGGCGATTTTGTTTGGTCTGATCGCCGGCGTAGCGGTGAGCATTTTTCAGGCGACCACGCAGATCAACGACTTCACTTTAGTCTTTGTCCCTAAAGTGCTGGCGACGATTCTGGCGCTGGTGCTGTTCGGTTCATGGATGGTCCAGTATTACGTCACTTTTACCAGGGAAATCATTATCAATCTGCCGAATATTATCGGCTAACTAAAAAATTTATGGCGCCTCTGACACATCTCATCAGCACAAATTGGCCGGAAGCGGTCAGCTTCATGCTGGTCTTCGGCCGCGCCGGCGGGCTGATCGTCAGCGCGCCTTTCTGGGGCAGCCAGGTTGTGCCGCTGGTCGTGCGGCTGTGGATCGCCATGGTCCTGGCGTTGGCGACCTATCCATTGGCGCGAGCCGTGACTCGCGCCGGCGGCTTTACCATCCTTTCGCTCTTTTTCGCGCTCGCCGGGGAAATTCTCCTGGGACTGGTGCTCGGTTGGGTTGCCCAGCTTATGTTTGCCGCGATGCGTCTGGCCGGACAGGAGATCGAGCTTAAAACCGGGCTGGGTTTGATTCAACTCGTGGACCCCCATGAGGGCGGCCAGAGCGGCCTTTTCAGCGCGCTTTTCGAATTGATCGCCGGTTTAATTTTCTTCGCACTGAACGGCCACCATCTACTGGTGCAGGCGCTCTGGTCGAGTTACAAAGTTTTCCCTCTTGCCGGGGAAAAGTTCGCCGTGCGGCTGCTCGAAGGGCTGGTTTCCTCGGCCGGAGAAATTTTTGCGATCGCGCTGAGAGTCAGCGCGCCGGTGACGATCGGACTCTTGCTGAGCGACATCATTCTCGGCCTCATCAGTCGAGCGATTCCGCAGATGAACGTGTTTATGGTTGCCCAGCCGGTGCAATTTGGTCTGGCACTGCTCTTGTTGGTGCTAGCGATGCCCGCCCTGGTCTGGTTTCTCATGAGGCACTTGCCGTTGATGATCGGCGTGCCGGGCGGAGCTTGAACCGGCGCCGGTTCTGGCCCCTCGAAGATTATAGTTTATGGCCGAAGAAGCGTTCAAAGACGATCTAGAAAAGTCCGAAGAACCTACCCCCAAGCGCCGCGAAGAGGCGCGCAAGCAGGGTCAGTTTCCGAAATCGCGCAACCTTGTTCCGGTCGCGACATTGGCAGCGATCGCGCTGGCGCTGAACCTCGGTGGCGCGCAGTTGATTGAGCGGCTGGCGCGCTGTGTCGCGGGATTTTTCACCTTGGCGGGAACTATGAAACAGCTCAGCAGCGACGACGTGGTGACGATAACTTTCGACATCGGCCTGCTGTTCGCGCCGGTGCTGCTGCCGATTTTCGCTGCTATCGTGGCCAGCGGCTTGGCATCGGGTTTTATGCAGACCGGCTTTGTTATGGCGTCTGAACCGTTGCGCTTCGATCTGAATCGCATCAATCCGATAGCCGGTTTTACCCGCCTGTTCAGCCTCGATGCCCTGGCTGAGAGCATCAAGGCCAGTCTTTTTATCGCGGTTTTGGGATCAATCGGCGGCATCTTTCTCTATGGCAAGCTGCCAGCGCTGGTTTCGCTGCCGACACTGGCGGTCGGCGATATTCTCGCCTACGCCAGCCGCGACGGCGCCGCGCTCAGCGTCTGGATCATCAGTGCCATGGGTGCATTGGTGGCCTTCGATTATCTCTACCAGCGCTGGCGCATCGACAAACAGTTACGCATGAGCCGTCACGAGCTCAAGGAAGAAATGCGCGAGCAGGAGGGCGATGCGTCGCTCAAGTCGCATCTGAAGAGCCTACGTCAGAGGATGGCGCGCCGGCGCATGATGAGCGAGGTCGCCAAGGCCGACCTCGTGATTACCAATCCGACTCATCTAGCCATCGCTTTGCGTTATCGCGCCGCAGAAATGGGCGCTCCCAGAGTCGTCGGCAAAGGCGCCGGTTTTGTAGCCGAACGCATTCGCGAAGTGGCGCGCTCTCAGGGGATCGCGATCGTCGAGAATAAATCCCTGGCGCGCTTGCTTTACCAGAAGGTGGAAGTCGGCAAGGAGATACCCGAATCACTTTTCCGCGCCGTCGCCGGAGTGCTGGCTTATGTCTACCGTTTACGCGGCGTTAATGGCGCGCTGGCGATGAAAACGTAAGCGTAGCCCAAGACGAAGCGCTTATGACTGGGACAGCGGTGGCGTGCAAGCTCGAAGGGGCGAAAACTCCGAGTCAAAACCGGCGCGGGTTGCTAAAACAGGCGAGTCAATCTGAAATCTGAAAAACCGATGGCGAGTATCCAACCAACATCGAAGAGCTTGCGCGCCGCCGATCTCATGCCGGCGTTTGGCTTGACCGGCGTCATCGTCATGATGGTGTTGCCGGTGCCGCCGTTTATCCTCGATCTGACCCTGGTCATGAGCATTGCGCTTTCGTTGACCATCCTGATCGTTTCACTCTACGTCAAGGAACCGCTGGATTTTTCCGCGTTTCCGTCGGTGCTTTTGTTCGCGACCCTGTTTCGGCTGGCGTTGAATGTGGCTTCGACCCGGCTGATTTTGCTGCGCGGCGAAGAGGGTTCTTCGGCAGCGGGCCATGTGATCGCGGCATTTGGCCAGTTTGTGGTTGCCGGCAATTACGCCGTGGGATTTATCGTCTTCACCATTCTAGTGATCATCAATTTCATCGTTATCACCAAGGGCGCCACGCGCATCGCCGAAGTCGCTGCGCGTTTTACTCTCGATGCGATGCCCGGCAAACAGATGGCCATCGACGCTGATCTCAACGCTGGCATCATCAACGAAGCAGAAGCGCGCCAGCGCCGCCAACGCATTCAGAAGGAAGGGGACTTTTATGGTGCCATGGACGGCGCCTCGAAGTTCGTGCGCGGCGACGCTGTCGCAGGCTTGATTATTCTCGCAGTCAATCTGCTCGGCGGATTCTTTGTCGGTGTTATGCAAAAGGGGATGGAAGTGGGCGTTGCGGCGCAACTCTACAGCCTGCTCAGTATCGGCGACGGCCTGGTCAGCCAGATTCCCGCGCTCATCGTCTCGACCGCCGCCGGTATGGTGGTAACGCGCACCGCGTCGGGCGGTGACTT
>CAWDHA010000034.1:0-51094 GCA_963801935.1 uncultured delta proteobacterium | reverse complement strand
GAGCGCTTGAGAGAGCGCGCCAGCTTGCGGCATACGTGGATCAGAGTAATCCGGTTTCTCAAGCCATTTCACTAGGCGAGGCGCTCACAATTGCAATAAATCGCTATCTCAGCTCGCCACAACCAACCCGTGATTTGATAAAGACCAATGTTAAGCAGATATTATATCACCTGCTGAGTATCGCTGAAAAAGCCGATGAGAAAGACCTTCTAGCGATCGCTGTTCGCCTTGGAGAGCAGTTCTGATTTTTAACCTCGATCAGAACAGCTTCATTTTCAACTTGTGAGTTTGCGCACGCTCTCAAAATGACCTTCTTGGCCGCGCAGCTCAACATTTCACGCTCAAAACGTTCGATAATCGCCATTGGCGACGCGTTGGACGTTGTAAAATATCTTCCATCAAAGTCTATTCAATGTGTGATTACATCGCCGCCCTACTGGGGCTTGCGGGATTACAAAAACAATAGCCAGATTGGTTTAGAAGACACTCTTGGCGAGTACATATTAAAACTTAGGATGGTTTTTTCGTATGTCAAACGAGCCCTGAAGGACAATGGCACCTTATGGCTTAATCTTGGGGACGGTTACACAAGTGGCAATCGAAAGTACAGAGCGCCAGATAAGAAATATTCAAATCGCGCAATGAAAAAACGTCCGGACACGCCAAACGGCTTGAAGGAAAAAGATTTGCTCGGAATTCCGTGGAAAGTTGCGTTCGCTCTGCAGGAAGACGGTTGGTATCTCCGGACGGATATTATATGGCACAAATCAAATGCGATGCCTGAAACTGCCAAGGATAGACCGAGCCGAAATCACGAGTACTTATTTTTGTTTTCAAAGTCGAAGGACTATTATTTTGCAAGTGATGGTTTAATCGATACATACGGAAAAACGTGGCGGACCGTCTGGAATATACAAAGTACATCATCAAATGGAACGACAGTCAGCACACTACCATCTACATTAATCAAAACCTGTCTATCTACTTCAACTCGCCCAGGAAATTGGGTGCTAGATCCGTTTTTCGGTTCAGGATCTGTAGGACAAATTTGTGAGAAAATCGAAAGGAAATATTTGGGTATAGAGGTGAATTCGAAGTTCGCACGAAAGGCAGCTAAACACCTCAACGCTAATATAATTTCAACGTCGCATAAAGATCGATCTCAGAGTTAAAGGATAGGCAAACCGGGAATACCATTCCTGCCTGTGCCTGAACAGAAGTTTTATGCTCCTGCCACGAGCTGACGTTTTTCACGATCGGCTGCGCAAAGCCAAACTGCCAATGATGTTTCCTCGTCAGGTGCCTCCCGACATTGCGACTTTCAGCAGCTCTCCAGCGATTGACACTCTCGCCAGTTCAACGATAAATCTTCGGTCAGGAAAAAAGTGGTTTAAGTTTCCGCTACAGGGGAGGCGCTGTGTTAAGCAAGGAAGACAACGAATTCGCGTGTCGTGTCGGACCCGGAACGCCCATGGGCGAGCTGTTTCGGCGATTCTGGCTGCCGGCAATGCTGCCCAGCGAGTTGCCCGAGGCGGATTGCCCGCCTATGCGACTGCGCCTGCTCGGTGAGGAACCTGGTCACCTTTCGCGGCTCAAATAGCGAAATCGGAGTCGTCGAGGCTCACTGCCCCCACCGCGGCGCCTCTCTCTACTAGGGCGCAACGAGGAGTGCGGTATTCGCTGCGTATACCATGGCTGGAAATTCGACGTCGCTGGCCACTGCGTCGCAATCCACGAACCGATCATGCTCACGTCCATAGCGCGCCGGCGAGCCTGAGTTGGACCAGTGGCTGGTCAAACGGGTCTTCAACATCGACTTTGATTCAGCGATCTATCGAAATGCTCGCTAAACAGCTTTCTCACATTCTGACCGAACTATGCCGCAGCAGCGACGTAACGACGGATACTCTGGCCGATATGGATTTGCGGTTTATCTCGTTGCGCGGCTATGGCCGATTGCCACGAGGGAGAGAAAACCGGGGGCGCGCACTGACCAACGAACAAATCGTCGCGGCGGTGCTTGGATTGGTGGCCGCGCAGCCCCGTTGGGCCGGGCATGTGGCCACAATTATCGCGAAGCTGAAGCCGGTCGGAGCGAACACCGGCACCTTCGGTGACACCGTGACCCTGACGGATGCGTTCAATCATCTGCTATCGGACAAGTCGGTGCGGCAAAGCGTTGTTGCAGTGCGTGTCTCAGTGGCGGAAGCTGGAACAAATAGCCACGGGCTGGCGGTAATTACCTATGAGCGCGAAGCGGTGCGACACCAACTATCGTTCGTGCAGGAAGAAGCTGTGTCGCTGCTACAACCCGGCGCGGAAACAAAGTTTGATCCCGCGTTGCGTAATGCACCGATCAGCCGCGAACCGGTGTTCAATCGGCGTTTCTTTGAACGGCTGGCACTAGCAGTAGATAGGCTCGCGCCCATCCGACGCCGCCAATCGGCGATGGATCGAATACGACAAGGAGGATGCCGAGCGCGCGCGTCGCGAGCGATTGGGCACGACGCCCTCGTCGCAATTCCTGAATATCGGGGTCGATAATCAGGTCACATGGCCGCGAACGAAACGCTGGTTGAGTTCGACCGCTACAAATTCGTGATGATGCCCAAAACGGCGCAGCATGTGCAGTCCATACACGTCGATTTGCACGCCAACAAGCTGAGCGCGGAGGCGGCGATGACGATCATCAATCGCTTTCTAAGCCTGCTAACGTGGTGCGACGACCAATATGCGATTGCGCAAGATGGTTGGTCGGGCAATCCGGTGCCGGTGGCAGTCCCCAAACGCGACCTCGCGTTTACGACCGCCTACGACTGGGTTTTCAACCGCGACATTCCTGATTCGGACGAAGTGCGGCGCGCATTGGCGCTCTACCGCGAAGCGCGTAACGCTGAGCAGAATTTCATGATCAGCTATGCGGTGCTCAACTACTACAAGATCATCGAAATCCGGCATCCTGGCAAGCTCGCATCAAGGAAATGGGTAGCCGATAATCTCCCGGCAGTAATTGGTGACGCCAACGACCAGGACGGTATCACTACGTTCCTAGGCGCCTGCGGAGACGAAAAACCAGAAATGTATATTTATGCCGCATGCCGGGTGGCGGTTGCGCATGTTAGCCCGAACCGGCCGTCGGACCCAGATGACCTTGTCGAGCTACGCCGGTTGCACAACGCCGCCGATGTGATGCGCCGTTTAGCGCGACGCTTCATTCGCATAGAACTGGGGGTTTCAGAAAGCCGCCATGCCATTTGAGAAAAGTACGATGTTCTTTTTCATGATTTTCTCCACCGTTGATAGCGCAGCAGTAGAAACCGGTCGCGACGATGATCGGCAGCCACCGAGATCATTCCATTGCTGTTAAGTCGTTTATTACTCCCTCGCAAACCAAACCGCTACTGATTTTTCGGTCATCATCGTCCAGTGGTTTCACCGGTACGATTCTCCTTGACGGCGAGGGGGCCAGATTAGGGTGGAGAGTGATGAGGCAGCAAGCATGGCACGTCCGCTTGGTATCGAATATCCGGTGCCATCTAACACATGTTGTCGGGCAATGATCGTCAGAACATTTTAAAGATGATCGGAACCGCAAGCGGTACTTAGAGGACTCGTTCATTACTGCGAGCTCTAACAAGTGTCGCTTCTTTGTTACTGCCTGATTTCCCATCACATCGATCTCGTGCTCGAGACGTCGCCGGGCAACCTTTCCAAGATGATGCAGCCGCCCGGGTGAAAGTCTTGCTTTGAAAGCGCACTTAGAGAGAGTTTGAATTCGAGTGACCGATGATCGCTTGAACTTGAATGAATTTCGGATACATGAACACTAGCAGCAGTTCCATGAACGTAGCGCAGATTCTACGGGCCCGGTTGTGCTCGGAAACAAGGTGGACGCGACCGTCTTGAACGCCCCCTTTCGATCGGGTCAAGGCGGCGTCTCTCAAGCCCGAGGAACTGATCGACGCCCGGTTCGTGCGCGACCTGCAGCACTCCGGGTTCGTCGATAACCTCTACAAATAGGAGAACACAATTTATGTACGGTTGGCGCGGACGCATCGGACATGTCTATCCCGCGGTGGTCGCGGAGACTTACTTCACGGACTTTTTTCGGGTCGTACCTGAGGGCGTGACTTTGGCGATGACCCATCTATCTATACAAGCGATACGCGAAGAAGATCTCAAGCGATCACAGGCGCAGCTCGATCAGGCGATCGATTATCTGGCAAAACGGAAGGTCGACTGCATTATCGTCGGCGGCGGTCCGATTTTTCGAGAAATGGGAATGCAGGGCGAGCTCGACTTTATCGAGCGCGTCACGCGGACCACCGGCATTCCGACTACGACCAGCCAGGTTTCCACTGTCGATGCGGCGCGTTTTTTGGGAATCAAAAGGGTTGCGATCGCGACGCCGTATCCCGACGATCAAAGCCAGAAGATCGCTGCAGTACTGGCGCGCGTCGGGTTTCGAGGTCGGCGCGGTAAGCGGAATGGGATGTCAAATCGATGAGATTCAGGACCTCTCGCTCGACGCGGTCTACAAGCATGTCAAAAGCACATTTTTCAATTCTCCCGGCGCGCAGGGCGTGTTTGTCCCCTGCGGCCAGTTTACTGTCCCGCATATCGCCGAACTCGAAGCCGATATCGGCGTCCCCGTCGTTGCCGCAACCTATGCGCACATCTGGGCGGGGCTCAGAATGATCAGGGTCAAAGAAAGCATACAGGGACACGGAAAGCTGTTGGCGGCGGTTGGGGATTAGCCGGTCTTGTAAAGACGGTGGCCGAAGTTTGACGAACGAGACAATTTATAATGTAAATAGCCTCCGCTTCTCCAACCCGAGTTTCATCAGCCAAATCAATTCGGCCGTCTCAAACATGGGACCCAGCAATGCGAATCACCAAGTCTCGGAGATTGAAAAGACATCACGGTTAAGAAATTTGCACCTGGAACTACCAGTCCAAACCGGCGATTGCGGGATGCGGTGCTGACCCGTCGCGCCATTGTTGTATATGGCATAGACGTTGCTCTCTACGCTCTAGTAAGTGTTTGGGCGAGACGCTTTATCGGCTGAGTCTTTCGCAACGCGAGTTTTGATTCGTGGAGGGTTATCATGAAACATTTCGCCTAGGGATTTCCTCACGCGAGCAGTGTTGGCGCGTGAATCGACCTTCAGGCGCCTTACGGCGACGATGTCCAGAGGCTTCGCGCCTTTGACATTATTCCTTCGGCGATCTCAGGTTGCAGCGTTGTGAGCCGTTTACCGACTTCAACGCGGACCGACTCTTCACATTGCGCGTGCCCTTGGTCGATCAACCGCTGAAAGCGCGACTCCCACAGTGCTGTCTTCACGACGGCGGCGGGAAGCCGCAGATTATTCACTGCTGCGGCGATTGAATCTTTGCCAAACCACCATGCCGCTGCCGCGGCAATCGCTCCCGCCACGAGTCCGATCACAAATCCCACAGGGCCGGTTGTTCCTAGGAGCGTCGAGATAATCGCGATGCCCAGCTCCGAGCCGAGCCCGCCGCCCACGGTAGCGAATGTCAGAGATATTGAAGCCGCCACGGATACGCCGATCGCCGCGCTCACCACATCGGCGATGCCGGCCTGGGCGCGTTCCATCGTATCGATTCGCACGCCATTAAACGCTATTGCCGGCTTGCTGATGGTAAATTCTGCGCCGATCGAATTGATTAGCTCGCCGGCGCGCGCAGCCAAATCTTTTTGAAATGCCGGCGCCGCGGTTGCCGTGATATAAGATTCGAGCTCCGGCAAAAACGCTGCTGCAGTTCTATGCAGCTCCAGCTTGAGATCGGCGATTTTGCCGCCCTGCTGGCGGAAGGCGCGCAGCGGCGGAACGATCCGTCTCTTATAGAGCGCATCGCCCACAAACTTAGCCACGTCATAGGCGAATCGCGCGGCGCCGATTTCAATCTGCTTGTCGATCACGGAACGAATCGGCGATTCTATCAGCCGGCCGTAGTAGCCGTCCAGCGGCAAATTCATGCCGCGACGGAACCTGCTAATTTTTTGCCACTGCCACAAGGCGAGCAACGTCCTGGGGATAACGATGCCAAGAACGACTGTGATGGCGAACAGATGGATCCAGCCCTCGGCGGCGTCGCCTTCGGCGGTGAAGAGACGCGCCACGCTAATTTGCTGCGCCAGGTCAAGTCCGAGCATTTTTGAGACGAACAAGCTCGGCCCAAACACGACCTTCACGAGCCATTCAACGGATTGTTCCCGAGTGATGAACGTGCTCGCCCAGGAAACGCGATAATCGTAAAACAGACCGCGGCAATACATCCCGCCAATCGCTCCGATTGCAATCATAAGCGCGCCCACATGCAGGCTGACTCTCCAGCGCGCCGTTGAAAGCGGCGCGCCGACCTGGAGCCAGTTGGAGTTAAACCGGCTGAGGACCTCGCCGTAAGCTTTGGGCTCGCCGAACCCCACGGTCAGACATTGGAAAAACCGCCAGAGACGCGGCATCACGAACCGCAGCGGCCATGAGGGCGTAAACTTACTCCCAGCCCTCGCAACTCGATCGATTAATATAGCTTGCTCTTTCGAACCGGAGGACAAATCCGCGGCGCCGGTAGACAAGCGCTGTCGCGGTAGGAAGCGAAACAAAAGCAGACAAGTATAAACACCGAGATTCCATAGAACCAATAGGAACACAGGGTTACGAACTACGTGAATCTCTGCCGTCGGCCCCAGGAGGTTCGAGGCAACACCGCCAACAAAGGCAATCAGATACAACGGCACCGACCACTGCGCCGGTACTCTGGCGAGCTCGATCAGCAATTGGTATCGGGTCGAGAGCCGCTCAAACAAGTAAGATGCCCGCTTCTCCAACCAATCGACGCCAACATGAACTTGACCGGTGCCATCGAACGCCTCCCCGGAATTGCTCTGGGGCAAAGCCCGCGGATCACTTTCTTCGACGGAACGGATCAGGATGATCTTCGCTATTTGATCTTCGGACAAAGCCATGACGCGCGCGCTCAACTCAGGCTACTATGCGCGATCTGCTTTGCATAGATAGGATTTCTCTGATCGCCGGATTTTTCCTGCCCGAGGAGGATCTAGCGACAGAGTATCATCCGTGGAGTAAGCCTCTGCGATGACAAGACGTCCTACATTTGAATCGAATTCGAATTTCGAGCTCTGCATAGACCGGAAACTCTCTCATGATTTCAGGTGCTGCCTGCCGTTCGAAATCTTGAGCCGAGCTCTCGAACGGTCGAACACGATCGGAGCGGTTTCTCAGTGGAATCTATTATCTTATGTTGCTTGACGGCGACTTTGCGACTGACTAGTTTACGAGAGCAGAAAAATGAGGAGGATTCATGAGAATAATTTTCGGTTTGGGTTTTTTCTTATTGATTGCCGGCCTGTGGGGATGCTCCGCGAAGATGCGCACAGTATCAAGCTCTCGAAAACCGTTGATGATCGCCGAGCAGGGCTATTTCTTTGTCGCGTCTAAATGGCTATCTGAAAACGTCAGGTAGGATGAAGAATAAATTCGCTCTGCCGCCTTTTGTTTTTGAGCGGGCAAAACAATGTCTTTAACCGATGCGATCTCTGCTGCGCCTTGACAGCGAAGAGCAAGGTTGCTCTAAAGAGTCTATAAGCTTTTTATGGAGGAGGACGCACATGGCTCAGATCCGGCATTTAGCGATCAGTTCGGATGACACCGAAAAACTCGCTAGCTTTTACAGAGAAGTTTTTGGTTTCTGGCAATCTCGGCCAACGCTCGAAGGACGAAAGACCATTTACCTGACCGATGGCACCGTCGAGCTGGCCATCCTGGAGAACACGAACCAGCAGAACAGCAATGGCCTGCACCATTTCGGTCTGCAGACCGACGACCTGGACGGTACTATGAACCGGGTCGAAAAGGCACAACCCGGAAAGGCGATCGGCAAGCAGGGATCGAGCGCGCCGAACGAGCGATGGCTATCAGACCCGGCGGGAAATCACATCTATCTTTCGGTTCAAGGAACGCTCGAATATCAGCCGGTCGAAAAATACGCCAATCGCAAATGATCGCAGAACCCGTCGAGCGCAGCGCAAGGCGCCAAATCAAGCGCAGGGCCTGTTAGCCCGTCATAAAGAAAGGAACCAACCATGAATCAGCTCCGGCATTTAGCTATACGCACTGAGGAACCGGAAAAACTCGCGGCTTTTTATATCGAGGCGTTTGGCTTTCGCGAGGTCAAAGAAGGTGTCGCGCCCGCACAAGTCCAGGAGAGTAAGAGTTTACACTTGACCGACGGCTATTTTGAGGTGGCCATTTTGGCTAACTCGCCGAATCAGAGTCCGAACGGATTATACCACTTCGGCATCAAGGTGGACGACATGGATGAGACGATTCGCAAGCTGGAAAGCTGGCAGAAGCGCGTCATGCGCCGACCCGCGGATACATCCTTTGCCGAACTGCGCGTGTCGGACATCGACGGCAACCTGATGGATCTTTCGGTGCACGGCTTCCTCGAGTACCAACCCGTGCAAGCAACCAAGCAAGAGAAGTGACGATGCGGCTGTTCTCTGCCGGCTTTTCGATGAAAATCTTGCTGCGAAAGATTGCGATCTCTGTTCTTGTGCTTCTGAGTTTGGCGAGCGCGCGAACCACTCGGGCGGCAACGGCAGCCGAGAAGCCCGCCTGGCAAACTGACTGGGAGCGAACTGTCGCCGGCGCCAAGAAAGAGGGCGCGGTGTCTCTTTGGGGTGATATGGAGATTACCCATCCCGACATTGTGGCGGCGTTTACCAAAGAATTTCCTTTTATAAAACCGATCACCGTCACCGGCCGGGTCGGCGATCTCACCCTGCGGATCCTGGCGGAGCGGCGCGCCGGAAAGTATTTGGCGGATCTCTACAGTGGCGTAATGGGCGGCGCGGCATTTTATGAGTTCTATCGCGCCGGGGTGACCGATCCGATCAAGGCCAATTTTATTTTACCCGAGGTCACCGATGGATCGAAGTGGCTTGGCGGCAAGCACCATTATGTGGACGCCGAGCAGCAGCATATTATTCTCTACGAGGGAAACGTCGCCGGCACCAGCATCTTCTACAACACCGAGTCGGTAAAGCCCGCCGAGTTAAGCTCTTACTGGGATCTTCTCGAGCCGAAGTGGCAGGGTAAGATCGCCATGTTCGAGCGCGTCGGCTCCGGTTTTCCGAGCATGACACAAATCTATTACAACCCGCGCCTCGGTCCTGATTTCATCAAGCGCCTGTTGGGCGAGATGAACATAACGGTTTCGCGCGATCGGCGACAAGCCACCGACTGGCTCGGAACCGGCAAAGTTCTGCTGTGCATCGGCTGCGCCGACATCGAGCGCGCCAGCCGAGACGGCATGCCGGTCGGCGAGTTAGAGCGTAAATACCTTAAAGAAGCCGGCAGCGGCATCGGCCTCAACGGCAACAGCGGCCTTGCTTTAATCAGCAAGCCGGCTCACCCGTATGCGGCGAGCGTTTTCATCAACTGGTTTCTCTCGCGCAGGGGCCAAATGGTTTGGCAGGAGGTTATGAACGTAAAGGTGGGTGAGCCATCAAACTCGATGCGAATCGACATCCCAAAGGATAAGGTTCTGGCGCAAGCACGGCGCGAGGATGGCGAGAAATATAACATCACCGGTTTTCACGATCCTGAGCCTCCTGCCAAACTCATCGAAGAGCTTCTCGGAAGAAAAAAAGCGCGGTGATAATCCAGGCATCAGGCAATACGCAATCGTAAAGTCCTTAAGATAGATGCGGTCATAAGCGTGACCCGAGATCGGGGAATATTTGAGCGAGAAGCAACGCAGCCAACGGGATCGATCGCCCGTCGAATGCAGTCAGACTTTCCCCACGGCCGCTAAGCCGGCCTGCCGGGGCCCGGCGCACTCGCCGCGCCGGGATATTCGCTCGACGCAGAACCAGCATCAGCACACCGAGCAAAAATAAGCAGTGCCGGCAGTAGCACGATCCGGGTCACATGCGATCCTCCGCTGCGCTTGGTCCTGACCTATTTTAATCTCTTACATCAAGAAACCCGGTTAGAATGACTTCATGAAGATCGCGCAGATCGCCAGCGTGTACGTGTCGGTGCCGCCGAAAACCTATGGTGGAACAGAGCGCATTGTTTATGATCTTTGCCAACAGCTCAACCGGCGCGGCCATCGTGTCGAGCTCTTCGCTTCGGGCGATTCGCAGGTCGATTGCATGCTGCACTCGGTATTGGAGGTGGCGAGCCAGGACGATCCCCAGTCCACTTTCTACCTTGAAAAGGAGTTCGAAGCCCGAAATACCTACAACCTCTACCGTCAGGCTGATCGTTTTGACGTGATCCACGCGCACTGGCCAACCATGGCGCCGTATTTTTCTACGCTCGCGAGCACACCCACCCTGGTGACGTACGCCTACATTCAGAGGGACCTTCATGAATACTACCGTGAATTTTTTCCGCGATGCGTGCCGGTCTGCGTCAGTCAGGCCCAAGTAAAAATGCTCGGCGACGAGTCGCTGCCGGTGGTTTATAATGCAGTCGATCTAAACGAGATATGTTTCAACGCCAAACCGGATGACTTCTTCATCATCGTCGGGCGCATGACTCCCGGTAAAGGCATTGCGCAAGCGATCCGGGTCGCGCAGCGGGCCAAAGTAAAACTTTTAATTGTCGGCCATGTCACATCGCATTTGCCCTGGAGCGAGGACTATTTCCTCAAAGAAGTGAAACCGCAAATCGATGGCGATCAAATCCGCTACATTGAGCGGCTGCCTTATCGCGAAATCGTCGAGCTCATGGGCAGGGCCAAAGGATTTCTGTTTCCGCTGCAGTGGGATGAACCCTTCGGTTTAGTCGTGATCGAGGCAATGGCGGCGGGTACACCGGTCATCGCATACGGGCGCGGCTCCATGCCCGAATTGATCAAGCATGGCGAAACTGGATACCTGGTTCAGAGTGAGGATGAAATGGTGGCGCAGTGCGGCAAAATCGAAAACTTGGACCGCCAGCGCTGCAGAGATTGGGTAGCAGAGCGTTTTTCTATGGACCAGATGGTCAGCGGCTATGAGCGGCTCTATGAGGCCGTGGTCCGTAGCCGGCGCGCCGCCGACCCCAGTCCGGACCACTCATGAGATCAGGTGAATCGCGCCGTCGAATGCAGCCGGATTTTTCACCACGGGCTGCTAGATCTACGGAGCGCCATGCCTCATAAGAAAATGGACTGTTGAGCAATTGCACGAGGAGACTTGTTATTGGCGCTCCTGCATCCTGTTGACCGCCGCGCGCCTCGACGTATTCGAATTTCTTGGAGCTCGGGGAAAAACGGCAGCGGCTTTGGCGGCACATTTCGGTGGCAATCCGGACGGCTGGGAGATTTTTCTCAATGCGCTCTCGGCCATGGGCCTGCTGCGCGCGCGCCAAAAAATATTTATCAATACCGCTTTTGCCGCGCGCCATCTAAATCACCGCACCGCCGTTCGGCTTTGGCCCGACTATGATGGCCTCAGCACCTGGAGCGGTCTTGCGGCTGCGCTAACATCAGGGAAAAGGCCCGACCGCCAGATCCCTTTTCTATCCAACCAAAGGCAAGCAAAGCAATTACTGGACAGTCTCGAAGTGGATGCGCGAGAGATCGCGCCTTATCTGTTAAAAAAAGTGCCGCTGCAACGATCCCGCTCTTTGCTCGACGTCGGCGGCGGACTCGGCGCTTATTCTGTGGCATTTTGTCGACGTTACCCCAAGCTCGAGGCGACAGTTGTGGAGCATCCAAAAATCGTCGCGTTGACGCGCCGTGCTATCCGTGAAGCGGGGATGGCGCAAAGAATCCGTGTGCTCGGCGTCGACGTCACACGCCGGCCGTTGCCACGAGGCTTTGATGTCGTATTACTTTCAAACATGCTGCACGCGCATGGCGCGGATGAAAACGCATCATTGCTGCGCAAGCTTCATCAATCGCTTAGACCGCAGGGGCGTCTGATCCTGCGAGATGTCTTTATGCGCGATCACGGAACCGCTTCGCGCTGGGGCGCGCTTTTTTCAGTTCTGCTGTTTCTGCAGAGCCCGCGAGGACGATGTTACAGGATCGAGGAGATCCTCAGGTGGCTTCGGTCGGCGGGCTTCTCGCCTCTAAAGGGACCCTTTCGCTCAAGCCCGCTTCCCTTCGATCCGGATTCGATCTTGGTAGCCAGAGCTTGAAGCGCGCGCCGTATTGCTCGGCCGCGAGTTAGGCGAAGGCCTCGCCGGCCGGGAAGAACTACAAGAGGAGCCGCGCGATGAACTGATTGAACTTTATTTCGCCTCATCCCTGCGGCTACATGAAACAGAGGTTCATAGGATCCGCCGGCCGGCAATTGGTGTTAGAAAGCAAACTCGCGAAGTAATTTCGACCAAAAACAAAGCGCCATCAAGGGATGATCCAGGAGGAATAACCGTGAGATTGCTGAGAGCATTGATCTTTTTGGCAGGCGGGTTGGCGCTGACGAGTGGGATTACGCCGTTCCTGCTTGCGCAAGAGCGGATCACCCTCGGTCTGACGACTCGTCATGGGACAAATTCGCTGCCCTTTGTCATTGCCGAGGAGAAAGGTTTCTTTAAAAGCGAAGGCGTCAACGCTCTGGTCGTGGTCATGCAAAACGCCGTGGTGGTCAATGGCGTGGTCGCGCGCAACGTCGAGTACGGCGGCACCTTTTCCAACTTCATCGGCGCGGCGCTTTCCGGGCTGCCGGTGCGCATTGTCATGTCCGCGATGGACGGTTCTGACCACTATCTGGTCACCGGCCCAAAGATCAAACGGGTAGAAGATCTCAGAGGAAAAAGATTCGGCATCAGCAGCTTCGGCGGCACGCCACACAGTGAAGCGATCATGATCCTGCGCAAGTACGGCATGAATCCGGAAAAGGACGTCATTTTTTTACAGATCGGCGGCAGCTCCAGCCGCTTCACCGCCTTGGAAAGCGGCGCCGTGGATGCGGCTATGCTGGTGCCGCCGTTCAACAACTTCGCCGCTAAACGCGGCTTCAATCAATTGCTGTCTTTCAACGATATTATGAATATCCCGCTCGGCGGGCTCGCCGTGCACAGTCAAAGAATCAAAGAGAAGCCCGACGAGATTGTCAAAATGATCAAAGCCGTGCTTCGGGCAACGGATTATATCCGTACCCGGAAGCACGACATCCTGCCATTTCTCGAAGCCAAGTGGGGCATCAAGGAGGCCGATATTCGCGAGAGCATCTACCGCGAAATGGTCGAGCTCTATAGCCGCGACGGCATTAGCTCGGAGGAAACCATGAAAAACGTCGTCCAACTGGTGCGCGACACTCGCAAGTCGAAGGACGACAAGACCATGGCGGAGATCTTCGACTGGAGTTTCGCGAAAAAAGCCGTGGCCGAGCTAAAAACCAAATAACCGTTGGTTCGTTCCAATTTTCTGGTCGCTTGCCTGCACCGGCATCTAAGTTCTGCGGCGCAAAGAAAGTAAGCATGGCCTCCGCAGCTCGGTTGCAAAGTCCGCTGCGGTCTATTAGGCTTTATTTCTGGAGGAACTCCATAATGAAAATGTCTAGCCGAAAAACAATCTTTGCCATCCTGGGTCTTTTTACCGTTGTCAGCATTTCTCAGATTATCGTTGAGAGTAATGCCGACGCACGGGCCGGCGGCGGCCGGTCGGGGGGCTTCCGCGGGTCGAGAAGCTATAGCAGCCCTGCCCGTCCGTCACAGCCCGGCAGTCCGGCGAGCTCCAAAGCGGTGGCGCCGGCGCAGCAACCCAATTCAATGTTTGGACAACCCGGCGGCTTCATGCGCACGTTCGGCACGGCGATGTTGGGCGGGTTTTTGGGTTCGATGCTATTCTCCGGCATAGGCAACGCCTTTGGCGGCGGCGGCGCTTCGGCGGCAGCGGCTTCGGCATGGTCGAAATACTGCTTCTGGCCGCTTTAGGCTATTTCCTGTACCGAAAATTCAGAAGGCCGGCCGCAGCAACGAACTTTGGCTCGATGCAATACCAGGACAATCAATATCAGGCACCTTACAGCCCTGGATCTCAGGCGCCGTCCGCTCCGCCTTTAAACGAAGCGCCTGCGGTCGAGCAAATCGATTACCGATCGTTAACAATGATGGATCGGAGTTTTACGCCCGATCAGTTCTTAAAAACCGCCCAGGATGTTTTCTTCAAAGTTCAAGGCGCCTGGAATAAGCAAGACGTTGGCGCTCTCAAAGGTTTGTGCGGCAGCGAACTTATGAAAAGCTGGGAGCAAGAGCTCGCCGCGTTGAGCGCTCGTGGCCAGCAAAATAAAATGGAAAATATTGCCTTACGTCAAAGTGAAATCACCGAAGCGTGGACCGAGAGCGGTGAAGACTTCGTTACAGTCCGGCTGCACGCCAATCTCTTGGACTACACCATCGATGAGAAATCCAGAGCGGTCATTAGCGGCAGCGACTCCCAACCTATCGAATTCGAGGAATATTGGACGTTCTCGCGCCCCGTCGGACCCAATCCCTGGAAGTTGACAGCAGTGCAGCAAGCTTAGAGTATTGATCCCGTCCCCTTGAAGAAGGGCGGTTGGAACCGAGTGGCATCCATCCGCCCTTCCTCCCTGAGCACTTTCTTCCGTACCATCCGGATCTCCGCCAGCCTGTAGACAAACACTCGTTGGAATCGCCCGCACTGTGATAACCGGCCAGCTAAAAAGCCTTCGGTGCTTTGCCATTCTCAAATAGCTGTCCGCGGGGGGATCATCCAAATAATTCAGAAATTGTCTTTGATCATATGTGTTAATTTTATTGACATTTTTCCGCCTTTTCATCTATACTCTGTAGCACCACTTACTGACATGGCGTCCGATCAAATCTATTCGAAAATTGTTGTTTGCTTGCTCTGTAGTCGTGATGCGTTTCTCTTCCTAAGCATCCAGAATTTCGATAGTTTTCGCGTATAGCCGTCTAGGGACGAACCGATGTCACTCGCCCCCACGCCGATGATCGGCGATCATCCGTCAATCAAAAAAATCCAGGAAATCGTCATACGAGTTGCCCGCACCGATGCCACAGTTTTGATCACGGGCGAAAGCGGGACAGGGAAAGAATTGGTGGCGCGGGCGATCCACAACGGAAGCCCCCGCGTGGCGCGCCCGTTTGTACCCGTGAATTGCGCCGCGATTCCTGAAAATCTTTTGGAGAGTGAACTGTTTGGACATGTTCGCGGCGCCTTTACCGGAGCCCACGCCTCGCGACTCGGCATGTTCCAGATGGCTAATCACGGGACGATCTTTCTCGATGAGGTAGGCGAATTGCCGCTCGCCCTCCAAGCGAAACTTCTGCGGGTGCTGCAAGACGGTGAGGTCCGTCCCGTGGGGACGGATCATTCTGTGGGTGTCCACGTTCGGGTCATCGCCGCCACCAACAAAGAGCTGGCGCTTCAGGTCGAAAAGGGATCATTCCGCGAAGATCTGTTTTTTCGTCTGCAGGTGATCCCGATACATCTTCCACCGCTAAGGGCGCGCCGCTCCGATATTCCGATTCTAGTTCAGCACTTCCTTGAGAAGGCGAACGCGAAACACGGGCTTCTTGTGGTAATCTCACGCGAGGCGATGATCTACCTGTGGGAATATGACTGGCCGGGAAATATTCGAGAGTTAGAAAATCTGATAGAGCGCCTGGTCATCCTGAGCGAGAACACCGTCACCGATTGGCAGGATTTGCCCGCTAGCCTGCGCTGTTTCGTCGCAGATAAAAAAAACCCGCGAACTACGCTCAGTTCCGAACAGGTAGACCTGCGCGAGGCGACCGATCAACTGCAACTGCGCCTTATGGACGAAGCTCTCCGTCTCACTAACGGCAATAAGAGCGCGGCAGCAAAGATTCTCGGCTTGAAACGTACGACCTTGGTGGCGAAATTGCGCAAGCAGTCAGCCGGGGCTAAAGCAGCATCTGCGATAGAGTTCGATACGCGGCAAGAAACCTTCGAGGTTTTTCTGGCGATCGGCGACGGCAGAAAAGAACGCTAGGCAGCTATCATGACTGCGGGAGAATTAAGCTGATGGAGAACAATGCACAGGCGGGGAATGGCGCTACTTCAGCCACGCTGCTGGTCGTAGACGATAACAAAGGCGTTCTCGAATTTTTAATGCTGCTGCTATCAAAACACGGCTATAAGGCGCTCGGTGCCAGTGGCGGTCCCCAGTGTCTGGATATCGTCAGGCGCCAGCCCGTCGACTTGATCATTTCGGACGTCATGATGCCGGCCATGGACGGGCTTCAGCTCTGCGAAGAGTTAAAACTTATCGCGCCACAAACACCTGTCATCCTGCTCACAGCGCGCGATGACATGGCGACAAGAGCCGCCGCGATGGACCTGGGAGTCAGCGAATTTGTCACCAAACCGGTCAATAACCATGACTTGTTAGCGCGCGTACGCACGCAACTAAACAATCTGGAATGGGATAGAGCCGCCGAGCAAGTCGTCGCCCAAATCGAGAAAACCACGGCGACAGCGGGCATCAAGCTTTAGCCTGACCGGAGCTCGATACGAGGCTCCGGCTTGCGCCGCTATTCGCGCACGGCCAAGGCTCCACCGTCTACCGGCAGATCCACCGCATAGATAAAATCCGATTCATCGGAAGCAAAAAATACCGCTGCCTTGGCGATGTCCATGGGAACACCCCGGCGTCCTGCGAGATTGCGCACGAAGCGGTTCTCCGGCACATCTTCCTGGCCTACCGGCGAGCCGATCCGATTCGGCGATATCGAATTGACGCGAATTCCCTCCGGCGCCAACTGTACGGCTATCGAGCGCGTGAGATTGAGCACACCGGCTTTGGCCGTGGTGTAAGCCGTGGCCTCCTTGCGGCCCCAGTGACCGGAGGTCGAAGCGATATTGATGATCTTGCCTCTGCGTTTTTGCTCGATCATAGTCTTGGCGGCAGCGCGGGTGCAGTACCAGACGCTGCGCAAACAAACGTTCATGACGCGGTCCCACTCCTCCTCGGTAATATCAAATAGTGTCTTATGATCCGTCCATGCCGCATTGTTGACGAGTATATCGATGGCGCCAAAGGATTCGACGACGGTTTGCACCATGCGATCAACGGAAGCCGCGTTAGCCACGTCGCAAACGACCGATATGGCCTTACCGGGATTGATAGCGTTGATGTCTGCGGCAACCTTGCTGCCGCGCGCCGGGTCCAGGTCTACGACCGCTACTCTAGCGCCTTCCTGAACGAATAATTTCGCCACATCCTCGCCGATGTTGCGTCCAGCGCCGGTTATAATCGCTGCCTGATTTTCCAGTCTCATATTCAACCTTCGCCAGTTGCTTTATCCTAATTACGGCAGAAGCTGCTTCAGAGTCTCGCCGACGTCGAACGAAGCGGCTCGCCGCTCGATTGCACAGAGGGCCGCGGTAGTCCCAAGAGCAGATTCACGAAGTGGCAGCATTACAGTCGAACGTCAGACTAAAGGCTGACCTTTTCGGTATAAAGATCCTTGAGAAACCGGCTGCCTTTTAACTCATCGAGAAAACGCGACTCAATGAGATCCGCGGATTTCAGCGTTTTAGTCTTTTGATCCACTACCGGACCGACGTCAACCAAAGCCTGAACGGCTTCACGGTTTAGCTCAGGCAGGGGCCTTAACCGCGGCAGAAACCCGTCATACATGGCATCCAGCGATAAACCCTGATTCGCAGGGAAGTATTTTTTTAAGATCGCCAAACTTTCCTCGCGCCGAGTAACGAAATGATGAATCGCCGCGGCATAACCTTTCATGAATCGCCGCATCGTCTCCTCCTCGCGTTTGGCATAGGAGCGCGTGGTTATCAGCAGATCCGTCACCACCGGTACGGCATTCACATCGAGGATCTTGACGCCTAATTTTTTCGCCTCTTCAGCGACGTCGCGAGTCAACGGCGCGCCTTGAATAAGGTTTTTCGACACTGCCAGAGCGCGCGCCGGGGACAGGCCGGCAGCGACGACTTCGACGTCCTTAGCCGGATCGAGACCCGCCCTGCGCAAAATAACCCGCGCGATCAAATCGGAGCGCGATCCCAATCCCGAGACCCCGACCTTTTTGCCTTTCAATTCCTTGACGCTGGAAACTCCGTTTCCCACGCCCATGCCATAATCATCGAAGCTCACATGAGCGCCGACGAGCGTTAAGTCGGCGCCCGCCGCAACCGGTTGCAAAATCGCCAAGGGATTGCCGAAGCCGATTAGCAAATCGACGCCAAGCAACGAATGAATACCTGCCGAGAGCGTGTCACGAATCGGAATCTCATCGATAATCAGTCCGTTTTTTTTGAACAGACCGGCATCGACGCCGATGTAGGCGACCGCCGTCGCCAATTCCCAGCCGGCGTACGCGAGCCGGAGTTTTTTGTGGTTGTCCGCAGCGCAAAGCGAGGCGCTCCAAAGCAGCAGCGCGATCGCGAGCGAAAGCACCGCAGACGGGCGCCAAGAAATCGGCGGTCGAGTGGTCTTCATAGTTTACTGATATAACTTACGCAGCCGAAGTGCAAAAGCCCGGCTCTGATTCAGGCGCCTTCGGCGCAACTTTTTCGATGCGCATCAACGCACACTCGCCGGCAGGCTGATTGCAAGGCGGAATTTTTTCATTTAGGATACGTGGGTCTTCACGTCACAGCCAAAATCACCGACATCTTTGGGAGGATCGAGTTCATGGCAACCATGATAACGGCAGATTGCATCAACTGCGGTGCGTGCGAACCCGAGTGTCCGAACAACGCCATCTCGCAAGGCGAGACCATCTTTGTCATCGATCCTAAGTTGTGCACTGAATGCGTCGGTTTCCATGATTACGAAGCCTGTGCCGCAGTTTGTCCAGTAGACTGCTGCGTCACTGATCCGAACAACATAGAGAGCGAACAAATATTGCTCGAGCGAGCGCGCGCGCTTCATCCCGAGACCCCAATTGGCGACCATTTCGAGTCCCGTTTTCGGAAAGGGCAAGACAAAGCCGACAAGCCGGCTGCCGGGAAAGCGCCGCCAAGTCAAGTTGCCTCTGGCAGCGCCGGGGCAGAGTCAGTGGCGCCCGCTGGAGCCGCGTTTGATTATGCCGAGCCGGAGGTAAACTTCGTGGCGCTGCCGCCGATCGACTCCTGGAATATTCCCCTGCGTTGCCTTAAATGTAAGAAAACTCATGACGCGCCGGTGGGCCATTTTGTTATCGGCAACGTGATCTTCTGTCCTCACTGCCATAAATCCATGGTGGTGCGCGACAATCTCAACTATCATATTCGCACGCTGCTCAATGAGTCTTATGAAAAATGGCAACGCGAGCAAAACCGTTTCGCCGAGGGCAGAGAACGAGAGGTCGCCGAGTTTACTGAGAAGCGCGCTAAAGAGGCGCAGGCCTTCGAAACGCACCAACAACGGGAGCTGGCGAGGGTCCGCGAGCAACTCGCCGTCATCGGCGAAACCTACGACGCGCCGGGACGGCCACTCAAGAAAGGCGCGCGCTTCGGCTGGGGATGACCTAGCAGCGCGCGCTGAAAATCTGGCATCGCCCGGGATCGGCGCGGCGCCCCGACGGCCAGGCGCGATGACCGAATATTTGAGCCAGGAGCAACGCAGCCAACCGCAATCCATAGCGCCGTCGAATAAAGCCAAGCTTTCGCCATGGGCTGCTAACCCTCTATGCTAAATTCTTGGCTTCATCTGGTAGCCCTGGTGGTGTATCTGGGCGCCGTTTTCGGATGCTGGTTGGTTCTGCTGCCCGCCATGGCAGTGCTCGACGATCACCAACACAGATGTCATTTATTGGCGCGCGGGCTTAAGTTCTACAACCCACTCCAAGTGGGCGCCCTCGGGATTGTGCTATTCAGCGGCGCATTTCAGCTAACCGAACTCAAAGCCGCTTACCGCGAGACGTTCGTTCAGCAACTCGGCGTCCCTTTGGCTATTAAGCTTACCTTGGCATTCCTGGTGGTGTTGTTCAGCGTTTATCAATCAATGGGCATAGGCCACAGGTTCGTCAGGCGCTATGAAGCTGGCGAGGTGATCAGCGAGCAGGACATCAATCGCGTCCTCGGGCGACTCAAGGGCGCGAACGGGCTTATCGTGCCAGGCGCATTGCTGACCCTTTGGTTTGGTCTCAAATTGCGCGGCTAGCAACCCGGGGTTAAGCGTGACGTCGCACCGAGATGGGCGAGGCGCCCTGATAGCAAGGCGAGACGAGCCCAATCACTCGCCGTGCATCGCCGCAAGAGCCTACTATCAAGGCCGCGGGGGACACCCACACAGAATTCCACGGCTCGCGAAAGTCAAAGGCAAAAAAAAGGCGGGGCCCTTACAGCCCCGCCTTTTCAGTTACCTTTAATCCCGTTTCTTTCCCTAATAGCTGCGCGTCATTTGCTTGCCGTCGGATACCTGTGAATTCTTCTGCTGCTCCTGTTGCTGCTGAGGCGCCTGCTGTTGCGCTGCCCCGGCCGTATTAGAATTGAGCGCTTCGCGATAGACCAAAATCTCGACACGCCGGTTCTTTGCCCGACCGTCTCTTGAGTTGTTCTCTGCGACCGGGGTGTTTTCGCCGTATGAAACCGTCACCACTCGTAACGGGTCCATCTTCTTTTGCGTCACCAGGTAACGACTCACCGTGTCGGCTCTGCGCCTACCGAGATCGTAATTGTAATCTTCTGAACCGGCGTTGTCAGTGTGCCCGGTAACTAAAAAGACGGCGTTTTCACCGCCCGCTAGGTCGCCTTTCAGATCGCTCAAGAAACCATCGATCTCTTTTCTGGCCTGAGGCGGCAACACCGACGAGTTGAACCCGAAATTGGCGCCCTCTTTCATATCGATGACTAGACGGCGTTCAAATTTTAGGTTGCCGAGCGCTTGTAATGCTCGCTCTGCCTTACCATCCACTTCGGTGAGCTTACCATCTAGGCTTACGAGCTTGCCCTCAACGGCGCCGATCTTACCCTCGGCCGCGCCAATTCTCCCATCCAAATTACCTATCTGGGCTTCGGTCTGCCCCAGCCGGTTTTCAGTCTGCGACACGCGGCCGGACACAGGGTCGACCTGTTCTTTGACCCAGTTACGGGTGGCCAAGCACCCGGATAAAATAAAAATCCCGCTTGCGGCCAACGCGCCTGTTTGCCACCCGGGACGCGACCAGTTAGTTGATTTTTCCATATTGCCTCCACTTTCTCCTTTTGTGTTATTGGTCAATTTGCCGAAAAACATTTTCAAACAGCCATCAGATCCGCATGCTTTCAGTAGTTAAACTCGACCCCCATATCGCTCGTCGGATGCTTCACGAAACCCCGCTGTGCGCTCAGGATTTCTAGATTCCCGCGGAACCATTTTAGGACGCTCCGGTACGCAGCCACATTATGAATGTCTTAGATAAGGCGGCGGCTGAAGGTTATGGATGGCTCCTACCCCGCCAGACTAGATCCGCCGTTTAGAGTTCCTGTCCCATTCCATTGTCGAGGGCAACAAGTTCAAGTATTTTTCGTGTAGAATACGGTTTCAGTAAAGCTTTGACGTTATGCGCGTGGCGTTCGTATGCTACGTCGCGTTGAAAAATTTCGAGATTGCCACTGGCATAGATCGCTTTAACATCAGGGTTAATCGACCGGATGCAACGCATCATTTCAAAGCCATCCATTTTAGGCATCTGAATGTCGGTAAGCACAAATTCCGTAGGATTGTCAAAATACCGGCGGCAACCCTCTAAACCATCATTGGCGGTGAAGACTTCATAACCGTGCGCGCGCAATAAAAGCGAGGTCATGTAGACAAGATTATCATCGTCATCGACCACGAGAATGCTGCGTTTGAGAGTCATCTCTAAGTGCCCTTCGAGCACAACTCAACGCAAAGTACATACCAGGGGCTTATTAGGTTTCATGTAGTTGTTTTGTATTCGTTTTACTATTTCGCGCGCATAGCCGAAGGTAAAATATGTAGGGCAGGACCTACAGTGTTTGAAATAAAGGCGACAGTATACAATGTAAACTGTTAATATTATTTACGAATTCGGGGAGTGCGAGGGCCGTGGACGAGTATCACTGACGGCTCGATTCGACTGCGTCGAGCTTTAAAGAAGCTGAGGCGAGCCGCCTATTCGGCTATAAATCGCTTGCGCGAAATTAGTTAGCGAAGCTTGGTTTGGTTTTTTTGAATTCGGTCACGCTGAGTTGGTGCTTCTTCAGAAGATCGTAAAAATCGGCGCGATATTTTCCGGCGAGCTTAGCGGCATGGCTGACATTGCCCTCGGTCAGCGCCAGCACTTGAGTCAGATATTCGCGCTCGAAAGCATCGCGCGCATCTTTTAGCGGTTTGATGATTTCGTCACAACCGGAGGACCTGTCTTGAGAACCGGTTTCATCGGGCATGAAAACTTTATTCGGCAGCACGTATTCTTCGGTAATGGTGTTTTGCTGCGTCATTGCCACCGCGTACTCAATGGTGTTCTCCAACTCACGCACGTTGCCCGGCCAGTCGTGCAGCATCAGTTTTCTTAAGGCATCAGGCGCAATCGCCTTGACCTCTCGTTTCATCTGCGCGGTGCACTTTTTCAATAGATGCTCGGACAGCGGCAGGATGTCCTCTTTGCGCTCTCTCAAAGGCGGCAGGTAAATCGGAATGACATGTATCCGATAGAACAGATCGTCTCGAAACAAACCTTTTTTGACTTGCTCCTCAAGATCCTTATTGGTGGCAACAATCACCCGCACATCGACTTCGACGGATATCTCGCTGCCGACGGGATAAAATTGCCGCTCTTGCAAGACGCGCAAGAGCTTGGATTGGGTTGCCATCGGCATATCGCCGATTTCGTCCAAAAATAACGTCCCGCCATGCGCCTGGATAAACAATCCCTTGGTGGTTTTAACCGCGCCGGTAAAAGCGCCCTTCTCATGGCCGAACAGCTCGCTCTCGAGCAGTGTTTCCGGCAATGCCGCACAGTTTAACGCAACGAAATTTCGGTCCTTTCGATTGCTCGCCAGATGGATCGCCTTGGCGATCAGTTCTTTGCCCGTACCGCTCTCGCCGTGAACATGTACCGTCGAATCCAGTTTTGCGATACGCGTAACCACGTCCAAAACCGCGCGCATTTTCGAGCTGCGCGCGATGATATTGGCAAAGTCGAAGCGTTCTTCGATCAATTCTTTGAGCCTTTTGATTTCCGAATTCAGCCGCCGGTGCTCAAGCGCGCGTTCGATTTGCAGCAATAAATCGCGCGGTTCGAAAGGTTTCGTGACGTAGCTGTAAGCGCCCCGGCGCATCGCCTCTACGGCATTTACGATGGTGCCGTGAGCCGTGAGAATAATCGCCGGCACATCGGGCGCAACAGCATGAACGCTTTCCATCAGAGAAATACCATCTTGTTTTTCCAGCATCAGGTCGAAGAGACAAAGATCCACCGGTTCGCTCTTAACCAGGCTTATGGCCTCCTCCTCCTTGAGCACTGCCCTGACCCCGTATCCGGCAGACTCAAGTCTCATTTGAACTAACTCGATGAGATTTGGATCATCATCGACGAGCAAAATTTTTGCTATTGCCATAACTTTAGCTCTACCTCGCGCGATCGCGTTTTCTTTCTTCGATTTCGAGATCCACTAGTTTCAGTTTCTCTAACCCGTCGAGCACCGCGATCCAGATTTTCGCCTGCTCGGCCAGAGGGCTTTCAGCGTAGCTCTTGACCACTCGGGTGAAAAAGCTGATAGCTCTTTTGTTGTCCCTTTTCGCGTTGTCCGGATGGGCATGGACCAGGCCCATGTGAAAAAGCGCAGCATCAGAAGGCGCACTATCTTTGCCAAGTGTCAAGGCTTTCTGAGATTCCTTCAACGATCCTTCGTAGTCACCTCTAGCCATCAGTTGCTGGGCGATCTGCAAATAGCGGTCGGCTTCGCGGAGTTCGGGAATTCCTTTAGGCTCGACGACAGGCGCCGCCAGCACAGGCGGCGCGGGCTCCGGAGCAGGCGGCAAGCGTTCGATCATCACCACCACAGGCGCCCGCGCGGGCAGCGGCGCGGGCGCTTGAAACAGCGCGCAGCCCGAGCCAAAGCCTACTAGCCAGGCAAAACAAAAAAGAACGTACTGCCTCTTTCCGGCTGATTTACCGCCCATATCTCGCCACCGTGTGATGTGACTATTTGTTTGGCGATCGCCAAACCCAGGCCGGTGCCGTTGGTTGAAGACGCTCCGTTTAGGATTCCTTGCTGGAATTTGTCGAAGATCGCGTCGATTTTTTCTGCTGCAATGCCGGGCCCGGTGTCGCAAACTGAAATTTCGACGCCACCGTTCACGGATCGTGCAACTACTTTAACCTTTCCATTCCTAGGAGTAAACTTCGCGGCATTACCAAGCAAATTGCGCAAAACCTGAAGCACGCGCTCGCGGTCAAGTTTGAGCACCGGTAATTCGGCGGCAACGTCGGTCTCAATCCTGATTTCTTTGGCCTCGATCAGCGGTGTAATCTCCATCACCGCCTTGTGAATCAACGGCGCCACCGCGCTTTTTTCCAAGCTATACGTCATCATTCCGGCTTCCATCTTGGAAAGATCGAGCAAAGAAGTCACCAGACTGATCAGCCGGTTGCTTTCCTCCGCGACGATCGTCAGCAACTTGCGCTGCTTGTCGGTCGTAGTGCCGGCGACCCCCTCAAGCAGTAATCCGGTGCCTTCCTTGATGCAAGTCAGCGGCGTGCGCAATTCGTGAGACATCGATGCATAGAAATCGCCCTTGGTTTTTTCGAGATCGTTCAACTTCTGGCACATCATGTTGAACGAAGCGGCCAGGTCCCTGAGCTCCGGCGGCGCGGAAATCCTGACATCACCTTCAAACTTTCCCTGCGCTATCTCGCGAGTTTTTTGTTTTAACCTGGCGATAGGCTGCGTCAGGCTGCGGGCAATCCCCAGCGAAAGCAATAGGATGAAAATCAACGCCGCAGCGGTGATAATCAGCGCCATCTTGCGCGCCCGCACGCCCGCCTCCGCGAGTTCCCGAACCTTGCGATAAGTATCGACATCGCGATTCGTTTTCAAGTGCTCCAGAGTCGCGAAAATGCGCTCGGTGGTCTGTTTTTTATCGGCCTTGTACTGAGCCTGAGGGTAAGGTTTGCGTGCTTTCAGATAAGCGCGTTCTTCTTCAACCAGCTCGTTGTACTGCTCATGGTCGGTTTTTATTTCGTTGAGGAGCTGCCTGGCGCCATCGTCCGCTTGCGCCAAGGCTTTGTCGAGATCGCCGCGAAACGCCGCGGTGAATTTCTCGAATTCCCGGTACAACGCTTCGTCCTTCAAAATCAAGTACCGGCTTTCGTAACGCATTTCAGAGTCGAGGTTATCGGCCAGTTTCTTCTCGTAGTCGCCAACCCGCATCTCGTTTTCCAGAATCGAGCGGGTAATGCGGTCGAAGTGTTTCAAGTTTTCCAGGGCATAAAGACTCACTCCAGAAACCAGGGCGAGCACCACGAGAAAGCCGATGACCAGGCGCGCGAACAGGCTCATAGATCGCCCTGGGAGAGGTCTTTGGCAGCATTCGCTGAAATCGCTGAGGACGCGGCCGCGCCAGTCGCGTCCATAGTAGTCTCTTCAGCGACCATGCCGCGCATTTTTTGCAGCACTTGATCGAGCCTGCGCTCGCCGCCTTGATAGGCGGACTGGGCGTGTTGCAAATGCCTGCCGATGAGCCCGAACTCCTCACCAAAGCGTCCGAGATCTCCTTGCAATTGGCTAAAATGCACGCTCATTTCTTTCGCCCGCTCCTCGATCTTCATGCCGCGGAGGCCGACGACAATCGCCTGCAGATAGGCGTAAAAGCTGCTCGGCGACACCGGGATCACGCGCCGGCCCAAAGCATACTCGCCCAGGCTTTTTTCGCGGCCGCCGTCGTACCTGATCATGGTTTCGTAGTAGACGGCTTCCGCGGGGATGTACATGAGAGCAAAATCAAAGGTTTGTTCATCGGGCAAGATATATTTTAGCGCGACAGCATCGATATGTTTTTTTACGTCCGCGGTGAACTGCCGCTCTGCCTTTATCCGCTCTTCCGCGCCGCCGGCGTGCCGGGCGCGGCGAAAGTTCTCCAATGGAAACTTCGAGTCCACCGGCACCAATCCTTCGCCCAGCCGAATCACGGCATCGACTTTTTCACCGCTCTTAAAGCGGTGCTGCATGGCGAAATGCCGCGCCGGCAATACCTGCCGCAGCAAGTCCTCGAGAAAAAACTCGCCGAGCCCGCCGCGCAATTTTGGCGCGCGGAAAATTTCTTGAAGCGAGGATATATCTTTTCCGACATCAAAAATTCTCCGGCTCGCCTCCTCCAAAGTACCGAGACTCTTTTGCATCTGGCCGACCAGTTGAGCGGCACCGTCGAGTCGCTCACCGAGGTGGTGCTGGCTTTGCTGCACGAGCTCGGCGTTTTCCTTCAGGCGCTCGCTCACATGACCCAGAATCTGCCCGAGCTGGCTCTGGGTGCGCGCGGCGCTGGCGTCGAGCGCTTGGCTGAGCTGCCCGCGTAACTGCTCGAGCTCGCGTTGCATCATGAGCAGGGAGCCCGCCTGGGCTTGGGCATTCAGCAAGGCGCGCAGCCGGCTCAAGATGAACCATGCCAGCAGTACGAGCGCGCACGCGAAGATAGCGGCAAAGATAAACGGTTTGAGAAGTTCCACGCTCGCGGAACCCGGGCTAGAGCAGCCGAACGGCGTACTCTAGAATTTCGCTGAGCTTACGAATCTGAGTCGCCCGCATGGAGCGCTCTTCGGCAGGCGAGGAAAAGTAATCATCGAGGCTCTTTTTCAGATTCCACTCCAAGAGCTGCACGCATTGTTCCATGCTGACCTTGTCGGAACGCCGCCGCCGCGCCCTATGGATTTCCTCGATCTGGATAAGCCGACCCATGTAATAGCAAGAATAGGGTCCGCGGCCAAAAATTGTCAAGTCTTGACAACCGGATGGCTGGCGTTTTCGCGGTTGGAGCGGGTGTGTTAAAATCCCGCCCATGACAATTTTTTGCCGCCGATTGCTCTTGGCGCTCTTTCTGGGTCTCGTGTCGATGCCGCTGAACGCGGCGGAGTTTTACCGCTGGGTCGATGATAAAGGCATCGTGCACTTCACCGACAATCTGCACAACATTCCAGAAAACCGGCGCGGCACAGCCAAGCGCATACAAGGAGTCGCAGCCACGGGCGGCTTGGCCGCGCCCGCCGCGGCGCCGGTCAAGGCATCGATTCCCTTCGAAAAGCATGGCTCGGTGGTTATCGTCAAAGCGATGTTGAACGGCAAAGCGCCGGTGAAACTAATTCTCGATACCGGCGCAAGTTTTACGATGATCTCGAGCGGCGTCGCCAAACAGCTCGACATCGACACCGAGCAGAGCGCGCGTACCATGCCGTTTCAAACTGCTAACGGGATGATCCAAGCGGCCTTGATCAACCTGGAGACCATTTCAGTGGCCGGTCTGGAATTAAAAAATCTCACGGCCGCCGTGCACGATGGGCTGTTTGATAGCGAAGTCGCGGGGCTTCTCGGGCTTAATTTTCTCACCCATTTTCGCCTCGACATCGACAGCGAACAGGGCGTCGTTCACCTGGAGAAAAAGTAGAGCGGGCCGGCAGAGCTGAGCCACCGGCCCGCGCCGCATCGGCGCCCGCGCGCTTTTTCTTACGAGCAGCCGCTCACCGCGCCGCAGTTCATGCATTTATAGCACGCGCCGCTGCGGATCATGATGGCGCCGCAATCGGGGCAGGGCGGCGCGTCCTGTTGATATAGGCTGGTGATGCTGCTGATACTCGCCACCGGCGCGCCGCCGCGCGGCGCATGGGCGGCTATAGAAACGACTTTGCGCTGGTGTAAATCATCGGGCGAATCATGCTTTACCAAGCCGACTTCCTGCTGGGCGTCGCCGTCGAGAAACTTGCTGGCGAGCCAGCGGAAAATATAATCCATGATCGACTTCGCCATCGGAATGTCGGGATTCTTGGTAAAACCGGAGGGCTCGAAGCGCATATGGCTGAACTTGTCGACTAACACCCTGAGCGGCACGCCGTATTGCAGCGCCATGGAAATCGCCGTGGCAAAAGAATCCATCAAGCCGGAGATCGTCGATCCTTCTTTCGACATCGTTATAAATATTTCACCCGGCTGGCCGTCTTCATACATTCCCGCGGTGATGTAGCCCTCGTGCCCGGCGATATCGAACTTGTGAGTGATCGAGCGCCGTTCGTCAGGCAACTTGTGGCGCAGCGCCCTGGCTTCCTTGCTTTCGGCAGCCGCCGGTTTCTGCTCTTCTTTGTCTTTCGACGTGTTCAGCGGCTGGGTTCGCTTCGAGCCATCCCGGTAAATCGCGATCGCCTTGAGGCCGAGCTTCCACGACTCGACGTAGGCGTGCATGATATCTTCGACGGTGGCGTCGTTGGGCATGTTGATGGTTTTCGAAATGGCGCCGGAAATAAACGGCTGCACTGCTCCCATCATCTTGACGTGACCCATGTAGTGAATCGTCCGGCTGCCCTTCTCGGATTTAAAGGCGCAATCAAAAACCGCCAGGTCCTCATTCTTGACGTGGGGCGCGCCCTCGATGGTCTCATTATCTTTGATGTAATCGTAGATCTCCTCGATCTGCTTGGCATCGTAACCCAGGCGCTTCAATGCCCGCGGCACGGTGTTGTTGACCATTTTCAGCAGGCCGCCGCCGACCAGTTTTTTGTACTTGATCAGCGCGATATCCGGCTCCACTCCGGTGGTATCGCAATCCATCATGAAAGCGATGGTGCCGGTGGGGGCGAGCACCGAGATCTGAGAATTCTTCACGCCCGACTTCTCCGCCTCCGCACAGGCTCCATCCCAAGCGTCGCGCGCGGCGCTGAGTAAATCCAGAGGCACGTGCGAAGATGGAATCCTGAGTGCATGAGAGCGGTGCTTGCTAAGGACGCGCAGCATCGGCTGGCGGTTGGTCTCAAAGCCGGCGAAAGGTGCCGTTGCCGCCGCCACCTTGGCCGACTGCAAATAAGCCTCGCCGGACATCAACGCCGTCACTGCGCCGGCATAAGCTCGGCCCGCGTCCGAGTCATAGGGCAGCCCAAGAGACATCAACAAGGCTCCGAGATTGGCGTAGCCCATGCCGAGCTCGCGGAATGCGTGCGCGTTGGCGGCGATTTCTGCGGTCGGATACGAAGAATTATCCACCAGGATATCCTGAGCTACGATCACAATGTCAACGGCCCGACGAAACGACTCGCTATCAAAAACGCCGTCATCGCGGAGAAATTTGAGCAAGTTAAGCGAAGCTAAATTGCACGCGGAATTGTCCAGATGCATATACTCCGAGCACGGATTAGAGGCATTGATGCGGCCGGTGTTGGCGCAGGTATGCCATTCGTTAATTGTGGTATCGTACTGCATCCCCGGGTCACCGCAAAAATAAGCGCTTTCGGAAATCATGCGCAGCAGGTCGCGCGCTTTATAGGTGTCGCAAAGCCCGCCCGATTTGACATAGCGCGTCTGCCACTCGCCGTCCGCCTCGACGGCGCGCATAAAATCGTCCGAAACTCGCACTGAATTATTGGCGTTTTGGAAAAACACGCTGCCGTAGGCCGGGCCGTCAAGGCTTGAGTCGTAGCCGGCTTCGATCAGTGCCCAGGCCTTTTTCTCCTCCTCGACTTTACACTTGACGAATTCTTCTATGTCGGGATGATCGATATCTAACACCACCATCTTGGCGGCTCGTCGGGTTTTGCCGCCGGACTTGATGACACCCGCCGAAGCGTCGGCTGCCTTCATAAAGGATACCGGCCCGGACGCCGTGCCGCCGCCGGCCAATTGCTCTTTGGCCGAGCGAATTTTTGATAAATTCACGCCCGAACCCGAGCCGCCTTTAAAAATAATCCCTTCTTTGCGGTACCAGTCGAGGATGGATTCCATCGTATCCTCCACCGCCAAGATGAAACAGGCCGAGCACTGCGGCTTTTCTTCGATACCGCAGTTAAACCACACCGGGCTGTTAAAGCACGCCTTCTGGTGCAAAAGAATGTAGGTCAACTCATCGGCAAAGGCCCGGGCATCCTCTTCGCTAGAAAAGTAGCCATCCTTGCGGCCCCACTTGGTAATGGTATCAGCCACCCGGCCGATCATCTGGCGCACGCTGCTCTCACGTTGCGCCGTGCCGAGCGGGCCGCGAAAGTATTTGGAGACAACCACCTGAGTCGCCATCAAGGACCACGCCTTGGGAACTTCTACGTTGGCTTGCTCGAAGACAATTTTGCCCTTTTCATTGGCGATGGTCGCAGTGCGCTGCTCCCACTCTATCTCATCAAAAGGGTTGGTGCCCGAGCGGGTAAAATAACGCTCAACTTGCAGGCCTTTTTTGACCGCACCCGGCTTGTTGTCGACATCAATATCGCTCGCCTGAGACCGCTTGCTCGCCATGGGGTCCCCTCCTGTTATCAATAAAAGATTACAATATATGGTGTATGACGGAATTGAAATGCGCTAGATTTGGTAGTTGTAAGAGTATTTGCCGATTTTGTCAATTAAATAATTTGCTCAAATAATTTACCGTTTGTTTTCGATCACTTCGGCCGCGCCAATGGCGCCGCGGGGCAAAATGATTACTGGAGGCGCGCGTTAAGTTCTGTTAAGTTCGCCTAACAGATCACAATGCCGAAAAAAAACCAGCCACAACTCGACCGCAGCGAACGCTTAGGAGATCTTCTACACCAGTCGCTCAGCCGGCTACAATTGGCGCCAGAACTCGAAGCGTATGGCATCTGGCCGGTCTGGAATGAGGTCGTCGGCAAGCCCGTCGCGCTAAACGCCCAGCCGGAAAAAATCCGTAATGGAACTCTGTTCGTGAAGGTTTCCAGCCCGGTGTGGATGCAGCAACTGCAGTTCATGAAAGATCTGATTGCAGAAAAACTAAATCAGCGATTGCGCGCTCAAGTGGTGAAAAATATTTTCTTCGTTGTCGGACCGGTAAATCCACTCGATATCGATGCCGGCAGCGACTCTGAGCCGCCAAAAACCGCCGCCGCCAGCAGCGCGCCCATCGACGAGCAGTTTCTTGCTACGCTTGAGGATCCGGAGATGCGCCAGGCATTTAAGACATTGCTGCGCAGTTACGCGCGGCGCAAACACAAGCCGCGTTAGCGCTAAGCGATCGAACACACCGTCTCTTGGGAGGAGAAGGAACGATTTGCTACTGCCCAAGACAATTATATCACACCCTTTTCTTTGAATTCGGCGATCTTTTTCTCGTCGTAACCGAGTCCGTGCAAAAACTCGGCATTATTCTCGCCTAGTTCTGGAGGCGGCGTAGCATCGGGCGCCTTGGTATCGCTATATTCGAGTGGAAATTTCACCGTGCGGATGGTCGGCTTGTCTTTGCGCTCGATCTCTATCTTTAGACCCATATGTTGGACCTGCGGATCGTCGAATACTTCTTTTAAATTATAAACCGGCGTGTGCGGCACATCGTGGGCCTCGAGCCGTTCCAACCAGTGGGCGCGCGGGTTCTTTTTAAAAAACTCGGCGAAAACTTTTCTCAGCTCATCATAGTTCGAGCGCCGGTCGGCGCGGCTTTTAAAGCGCGGATCATCGATCAGCTCCGGATGCTCTACGGCATTGCAAAGGCCGTCCCAGAATTTCTGCGGCGAGGAGAGGTGAATCGCCAGCATCGCTCCGTCCGAACACGCGAACGCATAGGTCTGCGACTGGCGCGGCCGCGTGTACGGGCCAGGCACTCGGCCGTGGAAAAGAGTTTCAGTCGCGGGCGCGTTCAAGAATGCGAGGATAGAACCGACCATGGTAGCATCGATCTGTTGTCCTCTCCCAGTGCGTGTCCGTGCCATCAACGCGCTCAATATGCCCAGCGCTGAGAACATACCGCTCAGGCAGTCGGAGTAGGCTGGCCCGATCGGCTTGGGATCTTGGGGATCCATGAGTACGCTCATCATGCCGCCCATTCCTTGGCCGACGGTGTCGTAGGCGGGCCGGTTGACGTACGGGCCCGTGGGGCCGGTGCCGGTAATCGAGCAACAGATGATCCGGTTGTTTATTTTACGCAACGTATCGTAGTCGATGCCGAGTTTTTTTGTGACCCCCGGACGATAATTATCCATCACCACGTCGGCGGCCTTCACAAGCCCATAGAAGATTTCCTTGCCCTGCGATGTCTGCAGGTTCAAGGTGATGCTTTTCTTGCCGCGGTTGTACGCCCAAAAATTCGGTTGATCGCCACCCAGATCCCAGCCGCGAAACGGATCGCCGCCTTTTGGATTTTCGACTTTGATCACCTCGGCGCCCATGTCGGCGAGCAGCATGGCGCCGTAAGGGCCGGAGATAAAATTGCCCAGCTCGAGAACCCGGATACCCTCCAAAGAACCGCTCATACTTGATCTCCTTACTGTAAATTGTCTGTCGCAATGTCATTCTGAGGTCAGCCGAAGAATCTCGTCTTGTGCTGCTTGAAAATGCGAGATGCTTCGCGTTGCTCAGCATGACATCTATGAGAGCGCCCGTTTTCGGTTACGCGAGCGTCGCGACCTTTCTTTACTGTTGCCTACTGCCTATTGCCTATTGCCTTCATGTTCGGATATTGAAACTTCATATCTGTCATTGCCGAGGAGAACAAGATGGCCACACCGCCACCCGTCACCGATACGTTCGCGCGCTTTGTCGCCGAAACTGACTATTCCAGCCTATCAGAAAGAGTTTTGAGCAACGCCAAAATGCACATCCTCGACACCCTTGGAGTTGCGCTGGCTGGAGTATCAACGGATGCGCCGCAAATAGTTTTGGAGTACTGTCAGCGCTTCGGCGATAGCCGGGAAGCAGCGCTCTGGGGAACGGATCAGAGAAGTTCCGCGCCCATGGCCGCCTTTGCCAACGGTTTATTCGCGCACGCGATTGATTATGACGACTGGGAACCGTTCATCCAAGCCGGTCATCCCAGTAGCATGGTGGTCGGCGCCGCGCTCACCTTGGCCGAAAGCATCGGCGCCTGCGGCAAGGAATTATTGAAGGCGTACACTTTGGGCATCGAAGTACTCACCAAGATCGCCGGCGCAAGCCCGAGCCTGCAAGTTCGCGGCTTTCACAGTACCCCTGTCCTGGGGAGCCTCGGCGCGGCCGTCGCGTGCGCCAGCTTGCTCAAACTTGAGCCGGCGAGAATCAAAGCCGCGTTGGGCATCGCCGCTTCCGGCTGCGGCGGGATTCATCGACAACAAGGCTCGATGGTCAAACCGTTTCACGCCGGCAACTCGGCGCGCAACGGCGTCGAAGCCGCGCTGCTTGCCGAAAAAGGCTTTACCGCCGACCCGGCGATCTTGGAGGCGCCGCGCGGCTTCTGCGATACTTTTTTCGGCAAGGACACCTGCGACTACGACAAAATGATCAGCGACATCGGCAAACCCTACTTTCTCGAGTCCCCCGGCCTGGGCTTGAAGAAACATCCCTGCAGCGCGCCGCAGTTTCTCGCCGCCGACGCCGCATTGCAGGTAAAACGCCAAAATGATTTTCAATTCGCCGACGTGGCCAAAATCGAAGTTAGCATCCCGCCGGAGCGCTACAAACGCCACTATCATGCGGAGGTTCGGACCGGCCTCCGCGGCAAGTTCGCCATCAACTACGTCGTCGCGATGGGCATCCTCGAGGGCAAGCTCGAGATTGCGACGTTCACCGATGAAAAAGTAAACCGGCCCGACGTGCAGGAAGCGCTCCGTAAAGTGAACGTCATCATCGACGAATCGATTCCCGAACCCGGACCGTATTGTCCGGTAACCGTCGAGTTGAAAAACCGCATACGCTTTACGCACACAGCAAGAATCGCCAAGGGCGATCCCCGCAATCCCATGAGCGAAGAGGAAGTGCTCGAGAAATTCCGCAGCAACGCCAAGAGCGTCATCGCGGAGAACCAATGCGAAGAGCTGCTGGCCGCGATGAAGAACCTTGAGAAACTAGACAACGTCAGTAAAGTAGTTGATCTGCTCATACCGAAGAACTGATGTTTCGAGTCTATTTCATTCGAAGTTCGGCCACATGAAGCTGAATTCAAATCCTCCTTTGATTCCCCAGTTTCAAAGGAGGACGAGAACTTGGCTGCTTGCTTTACGAATGCAGCGATACAGGCAAATTAGTTCCTCCCTTTTCTAAGGGAGGTTACCGATTAGGGATTTCCAGCACGCGGTTAGTTGGATGCGTTCATAGAATTGCAAATTTCAAGTTCCGAGTTTGAACCCGAAACGTATTTGGTTTGGAGGTAACGTGTCTTCAGATCATCCCTTAGCGCCGCTCTTCGAAGCGGATCGTGTAGCCATCATCGGCGCCAGCGACCGCAATCAATATGCCGTCAATGTTTTTAAAAACCTGCAGAACTTCGGATTTGATACAGCGAAGATCGTGCCCATTAATCCCGGCCGACCGGAGGTATTCGGCCTCAAGGCTTATCCCAGCATCGCCGATGTGCCCGGTGAAATTCCTCTGGCCGTGATCGCGGTCAACACCAAGACCGTCGTTGCCGTCGTCGAAGAGGCCGGCAGGAAAGGGGTCAAGGCCGGGGTGATCTTTGCCGACGGGTTTGCCGAAGGCGGCGAAGCAGGAAAGCGATTGCAAAACGAGCTCACCGCCGCTGCCAAGGCTGCGAACCTGAAATTGCTCGGACCCAACTGCATGGGGTTCGTTTCGCTGCGCGCGAAACTCGGCATCTGGGGCGGCGAACTGCCGAAAAATATCCGTCCGGGAAATATCGGCTGCATCTTTCAAAGCAGCGGCATGATGAATCTGTTGATGAACTTCGGCGTCAAGCGCGGTCTGGGCTTTCATGTCTGCGCCAGCGGCGGCAACGAGATTATCTTGAACTCGGCGGATTATCTCGCCTATCAGGCGGACTGTCCGGAGATCGACGTGATTGCGACGTACTTCGAAGCGGCACCCAAGGAGCCGAAGCGTTTTGCCGCAGCGTTGGACCGCGCCATCGCCAACGGCAAGAGCGTGCTTATTTTGCGCGCCGGCAGGACCGAACGCGCCAAGCGCAATGTGATCGCCCACACCGGCCAGCTCGCCGGCTCCGCTACCACGTGGGACTCTTTCTTCGAGCAACACGGCGCGATCATCGTCAACGATCTCGACGATTTGATCGATACTACCGCGCTGTTCGCCGGCGCCAAGCTTCGTCCCGATACACACGAACGCGGCGTCGGGCTCATTACAATTTCCGGCGGCGATTGCACATTGCTCTCGGACATCGCGGATCAAGAGGGCGTCATCGTCCCGGACTTGAGCCCGGAAACGCAGAAAATAATGGTCGACAATCTGGAGAAGCCGACGCTTCTCGGTAACCCGCTCGACATCGAAGATTTGCAGCGCATGAAACCTGAAGCGTTCGATCTTTGCCTGGAAAAGTTCTTTCAGGAGCCGAACTTCGACATGCTCGGCGTGCGTTTGAACCTGCCCGAAACCGTGACACCGTCATCTGACAGGCTCTATACGCAGATCTCCGACTTGAGCGAGCGGCACGAGAAACGCGTCTTTATCCTGACGCGCGCCACCGAGCCGCCCAGCGAAGTCTGGTACGACAAACTTAAAAGCCTTGGCCTCACATTTACCGGCGATTACCGCAAGTCGCTCCGCGCGATGAACCGGTTGCGCAAAAACGAGCGCGACCGCGCCATCGGCCGCTTCTTGCCGGCAACCCGCCCGGGAACCGCGCCGAGCCGACCAGAATTAGGGAAGAGTGGCGTCTTACCGTATGGCGAGACGGAGAGATTGCTGCGCGACTACGGAATTTCGTTGGCTCCATCGCTGATGGCACAGTCTGCTAGCGAAACCGCTAGTGCGGCAGTGAAACTTGGCTTTCCTTGTGTTCTCAAGGTCGCGTCGATCGATATTCCGCACAAAACCGAATTCGGCGCGCTCCGCTTGGGACTGGAAAATCCAGCTGCGGTGCAAAAAGCTTATGATGAGATGCTCGCAAGCGTCGGCGCAAAAAAGCCAGACGCAAACATCGAAGGCGTCTTGGTCCAAAAACAACTCAAAGGCGTCGAATGCTTGCTCGGCATTTCCCGCGACGACCAGCTCGGCCCAACCTTAGTTATGGGTTTGGGCGGCGTGTTCGTGGAAATCCTCGCCGACGTTCAGATTCGCATACCACCCATAAGCGCCGCGGAAGCAAAGCGGGCTTTAGAAAGTTTAAAGGGCGCAAAAGTTTTCGCCGGCGTCCGCGGCGCTCCGCCGGCCGATATCGACGCGCTCGCAAACATGGCCGCGAGATTATCATGGCTGGCGTTTGACCTGCGTGACCGCATTTCTGAATTCGATTTGAATCCGGTGGTCGTATTGCCGAACGGTGAAGGAGCCTTCGCGGTCGATGCGTTGTTGGTCGCTCTCTAGACTGCCACCGGTAGTGCTTTAGTTCCGTAATCCAGGAGCAACCGTCGGTGCTCAATGGTTTCACTGAGCTCCCGTTCCGGTCGTTTCAGCCCCCGCCATCTTGATAGCGCAAAGAGATAGCACAAATGATCTTGAGAATCACCACATCTATTTGCGGCCGGTCACTGGTCGGTGATATTGGAGTTGATGATGAGCCCATGAGCTTTATCAGAGTTATCGAATGACGGATTGTAAACTAGGAGGGATATCAATGATTGTATTGAATCCGGAAGGAATAGCGCGAACGTCGGCGCAGCGCGTGTCGGCGTTGCCGCGGTTCCCGGATCTGGATGGCAAGATCGTCGGGTTTCTCGACAACAGCAAACCCAACAACGATATGCTGCAAGCACGCTTCGAGGAGTTGCTCAAGCAGAACTATAAAATCGCCGGTGTCGTGAAGCGGCGCAAACTCACGGCCCAGCAAGGCGCGCCGAAGAATTATCTGGACGAACTTGCCGCCCAGACTGATTTTGTTATCAGCGGTCTCGGCGATTGAGGGTCGTGCACGTCGTGGAGTGTCCACGATTCCATAGAAGTCCAAAAGCGCGGCAAGCCCGCGGTCACTGTCATTACGCACCCGTTCGAAGCTCTGGCAAAGTCGGAGCGCGAAGCATTTAACGCGCCGGAAGCGCCAATCGTGATCGTGCGCCATCCCATCGGCACGGTGAAATTGGACGAAGTAATCAAACGCGCCGATGCGGCGTTCGACAAGCTGTTGGAAACATTGGTCGAGCCGCAGCCGGATAATGTCCGGGCAGTTTCTGGTTTCTAGTGTAGTGTTTCTGAATCTGGGATTTATTTGCGCGTCATTCCGGCCAAGCTGGCGATAACTAGCGCGAGCCGGAATCCAGGAATTTCGAAGAGTCCTGGATTCCCACTTCGCGGGATGACGACTAAGGCCGTCTGGGATAAAGTACAATCCTTCCCCCGGCGCCCCCGCATCCCTGGCGATCGGTCAAAGCATCGCCGCCTTGGCAGCGAAGGCCCGGAGCGGCTGAAGGAACTGGAACGGGCACAGCGCCGGCATCAAGGCGCTTTACGTTCCCGAAACCGGAATTATCGACTATATATAGCGTGAGACACTATACTAGTTTCCGGTAGCATCAGCATCGATTCAGCCCAGCGCCGAAGCGGCATCAAATCTCCCCTTAGCAAAGGGGAGAAAAAGAGCGGGTTCTGAATTCCGGATCTTGCAGACTCGGCCGGAATGATGTCCGTAATCATATACAAATCCAAAATCAGAAAACCGGAGACTCTAGACCCGAGACCAAAACCAGAAACATCACCGCAGGATGTCATGCGGATTTTCATGCATCGTCAAGACGAGATTCTTCGGCGGACCTCAGAATGACACTCTCGGAAATTCGGATGCTCAAACAGAGTGATTCTGAAATGAGCGGAGAGTCAACTCCACAGAGGAAAAAATGGACACGAGCGCGCTGCGAGCTGAAAAAATAGAAGTCGGTGACGATCTCTGGGCGATTAACGCCTTCTTCGAAGAAAAAGGATGGACCGATGGTCTGCCGATTATTCCCCCCAGTGAAGAGCGCGTGACACAGATGCTCGCGGCCGTGGAGCGTAACCCTCAAGATGTAATCGGCACGGTGCCACCGCGGTGGGCGCCGGCAACAGTGGAAAAGATTGCCATCAATGCGGTGATGGCAGGTTGCTTGCCTCAGTACATGCCTCTGCTCCTCGCCGCCACCGAGGCTATCACCGATGCAAAACTCAACCTCTACGCTTTGCAGGCAACCACAGGCGGACCGGCGGTAATGTTGATCGTCAATGGACCGATCCGAAAAGAGCTCAACATCAACGGCGGCTCCAACGCACTCGGGGAAGGATGGCGCGCCAACGCGACGATCGGACGCTGTATTCGTTTGATGCAGCGAAACATCGGCGGCTCTTATCCGGGAACCACTTGCAAGGCGACCCTCGGCTGGCCGGGTAAATACTCGATGTGCGTCGCTGAGAATGAGGAAGCGAGTCCGTGGGAGCCACTTAATGTTGAGCGCGGCTTTGCTCGCGAACAAAGCACGGTTACTGCAATCAGCGCCGACGCCTCTATCCGCGCTTCGGATCTCGACAGCTCAAAAGCCGTGGGCGTGCTCACCAATTTCGCCCAGAAGATGGAAGGGCCTTCCGGCCCCGAAGCGATCATGGTCATTTGCCCGGAACACGCGAAGATTATCGCCGATGACGGTTTTAGCAAGAAGGATGTGCAGAAGTTCATCTGGGAAAGAGCCGCGTATCGCATGAAGGACTTGCCCGATGAGACTTTCGAACAGAGGGTCAAGCGCAGGTCCGACTTGAAACTCACCCGGGACAGCGTCATTCCAGTCACCGACAAGCCAGAGGATATACTTGTGATCGTAGCCGGCGGCGATGGTTCGCAGTCACAGTACATCCACGTGTGGGGACAAAGCACGCCCGAAGGCGGCTCCACCCGGTCTGTCACCAAATCCATAAAGGCTTAGCGTGCGTGCGCGAATCCAAAATCGGCATCCAAAATCACCTGATTCCCAACTCCCTCTGCGCCTCTTTCAGAATCGAAAGATCCGCGACATCGCTCAGCGAAACTTCGCGGCTCACGTTGGCCACCCTCTTCGCCTCATCGATCAGAAGCCGAAGCCCGCCTTCAGGAAGGCCTAGATCCTCGCTAAACGTTTTTACGGTGGAATCATACGTCGCAGCCGCCATCTCCTTATCGATCTTCAACCATTCCGTCATAACCGGCAGGGTGCCGTCACGATTTTGACGAATGTAGCGGTTGGCCTTGATACCGGCTTTGATCACTCGCCTGATCTCATCCGGCCGCTCTTTGAGCTTCTTCACGCTGACTATCAAACCGCTCACTGGAAAACTGAACAACTCATGAGCGCGCGCCAGGACCACAAAACCTAACTTCTTACCGAGAAAATCCATGGGCGCCGAGCCCAAAGTGGCGAGAGTCAACCCTTGCTTCATCGCGGCAAAGCGCGAATCGACAGGCCCGGTGGCAAGGAATTTAACCTCCTTGTCGGGATCAATACCAAAATGCTTCACTATCAGTCTGCCCATCGCTTCAAGAGCGCCGCCGTATGCATTAATGCCTATCGTTTTGCCCCTTAATTCGGAGACAGACTTTATTTCTGGCCGGGCGATTAGCGCCGTCGGAGAAATTGGCACGTAAGCACCGGCGAGCTTCACCGGAACTCCTCGGATCGCCGCGGCAACTCCAGGGCCAAGCACCGTGTAGTAATCGATTTCGCCGCCGACCAACGCTTGGAGCGCGACGGCAGGATTCATCCTGATAGACTCCGCTTGAACTCCTTCTTCTTGAAAAAAGCCTTTCTTATTTCCGATAGCGAGAGGGACGAACGGTACCGCGAGGTCGGGAAATCCGATCCTTATTTTATCTGCCGCATGAACCCAGGCGTGGAAAAGAGAACCAGACAGGAAGAGAAACATGTAAGCATAAACCAAACATCGCATAACCAGATCTCCTTTTGTGTATTCGGCCCGCTGCCTAAGAGTAAAGCGCAAAGAGAGGAAGTTGAAACATTCTTTTGTTCATCGATTACTCTCTTACGTCAGGCCTCACGCCTATCGAATCACTTTATTCGCCAGCTCAAGCACGTTGACTGAATCGTCAAGCCGATTTGTTTTACCCCCTGGGATTAATGATGAATTCAAACTTCGTTGCCTGCTGCAGCAGATCAGCCGGTTTGGCGCCTTTCAAAATTTTGTCCACATACGCGGCGGCGCGCCGCGTCAGGTCGTTCCGGTTCACGCCATAGGTCATAAGCCCGCCGTCTTCCACCATATCCCCCGTGTAATAGATCGCCGGCAGCCGATTTTTTACCGCAAGCTCGATAAGCTGTTTTCGCTGAGGATTGAGCAGAGGAATACCCAGGACAACGATTGCCTCAGCACGACCCTTGCTCGCGGTTCGGAACGCGGTCTCGATAGTGTTGGGATCTAGTATGTCTAGATATTGCAGCTTCAGCGCGAACGTCTTTGCAGCGCGTTCGATCTCTCTTAGCGCCAGCGCGTTGCCTGGATTAGTTGAACGGCCAAGGATCGCCACGCGGGATAACTTAGGAACGATCTCCTTCAGAAGCTCCAGTTGTTTGCTGCTCAGCTAGTTAGATTGACCACGAACTCGAACTTTGTCAGATGCTTGACGGGCAGATTGGCGGGTGGTGATTCATTGACGCTAAAATACCTCCATGGTAAAAACATCAAACCAACCGAGACCTGCATGTCTACTCCCATGCACATTCCAAAAGGGAAGATTGTCCTCACCTATGAGGACTACGTCCTCTTGCCCAACGATCGCAACCGGTATGAGATTCTCGAAGGAGAGCTGACCGTGACGCCAGCCCCCAGCACCAAGCATCAAAGCGCGTCGGCAAAACTTTTCAAACTGCTTAGCAGGTATATCGATGGCCGCGACCTCGGCAAACTCTTCTACGCACCCGTTGATCTGATTCTCGACTCGACCACGATACTTCAGCCAGATCTCCTCTTCATATTCTCGACCCATCAGCACATCATCACCGAGAGAGCCATTGAGGGCGTTCCTGATTTGGTCGTAGAGATTTTGTCTCCAACTACAAGTCGCACAGACCGCATAAGCAAGGCCCAGATTTACGCCCGCCACCGTGTCCCGGCCTACTGGATCGTCGATCCCGACCAGGAGGTTATCGAGATCTACCTTCTGGAAGTAACGGGCTATCGGTTGGCAGCGACTCTACAGGGAAAAACTCCGGTGCTTGCGCCGCCATTCAAAGACCTTGAGATCGTCGCCACAGACGTATTTCTCTAAGCGGTGCAACCATTCAACCCGATTTCTTCCGATACACAAACCCCTTCAAACGTTTTGCTAAACATAGCGATTTCTGACGAACTTGCCAGCGCCTATTGCCTGTTGCTTCATCGTATCACCCTGTCCGCTCGGCCAACACATTGGGCGAAATCGTAAGACCGATCTGCTTGGCAGTTTTGAGGTTTATTACCAGCTCGAACTTCGTGGGTTGCTCCACCGGCAGATCTGCTGGCTTGGCGCCCTTCAGGATCTTGTCCACGTAATATGCAACGCGCCGGTAGCTGTCCGCGAAGTCCGCTCCGTAGGACATGAGCCCGCCGGCATCTGCAGATTCTCTGTTGTTGTACGCCGACGGTAACCGGCTCTTTATCGCAAGGCCCGCGATCCGTTTTTGGTTAGCGGTGACTAGCTGACCGCCGCCACCGGGCACTTAGAGTCCACCCGGGGCCTGTTTATTGAGCGCAGCGAATACCTTGTCGAAATCTTCTGCACGGCGTACCTCCCAAGGCTGAAGGCTCAATCCCAGCGCACGCGCCGCTACTGGGAGAACCTCTTTCACCTCGATACAATGGCCGGAAAGGCCATCGTAGAGAACCGCGACACGGGCAACTTTGGGGACGGCTTCTTTGAGCAGCTCCAGCCGCTTACCGCCCAGTTCGGTGCTAAGGTTTGTAACGCCAGTGACGTTGCCGCCGGGCGGGCAAGCCTTTCAACTAGACCTGCCTCGACAGGATCGCCTCCGGCGCCCACCATAACGATGGGAATCGGCATGGTCGAATTCTTGGCCGGGCGGACCCATATATTGCTCCCTCCTGCTACCACGATGATATCAACTCAGACGTACGAGCTCCGCGACAAGCTCGGGGGCCCCGATCGATCTTCCCCTCCCCATATCGGTACTCGAAGTCGATATTCTGTCCTTCAATGGATCCAAGCTCGCGCAGAGGCAGCCGGATCGCCTCGGAACGGGTGGACTCACTGGCTGGGTCGAGCGACGATAGATATCCTATTAGCGGAACTTTCTTCGGCTGCTGCGCTTCCGTGGGGAGGCAGAGCGCAAAGAGCATGGCGCACAGAGTGCAGCCAAAGACTTTTTTCTTTTTCATTGTTCTCGCGCCTTCCGCCTCACGCCTATCGAATCACTTTATTGCCGCTCGATCACATTGACTGGAATTGTTGCCAATCTGTTTTGCGGTGTTGAGACTAATGATGAACTCAAACTTCGTGGCCTGCGCTGAGATGTCGGCCGCTTCAGCGCGTTCCAGAATCTTAACCACGTAAATAGCGGTGCCCACGAACAAACTATCAGCTCTCGCGTTACGATTAGCCGAGCGACATTACAGTTTCCCTATCAGCGAATATCCGAGGTGATTGGCTCGTTTGAGCCCCGCTAGTTTGCGACCGTCGGACATCAACTCAATGCTAGCCAGCCGCGTCAATGATTGGGACTCTCCTTTTTTCTTCGCATAACTGTGACTAGCGAATCCTAATCGGTGCCTGAATACCCATCTTCCGCCTCCGCTGCGCACTTCCAGCCACAATCGTTGTGACCGCGGCTCAATTTCAAAGTCGTACGTTTCTCCGACCGAGACGATCTGGCGAGCCGGTCGACTTGCGGTCTGCTCGGCCGGCAACGTCGCACCGTCCTTGGCCAGTGGTTTCCACGTCGTCTGCTCGAAGCGGTCGGTGATGAACGCCGTCAGGCCTTCACTGTTCGCGGTGATGTTGATGAGGCGCAGACGATTGGCGCGCATGACGATTGGGGGGCGGGCGTCGTGCTGCCGTTCAGCGCGACCGGCTCCCGCTCGTTCTCCAGCGGGACGCCCTTCAGGCCAATGATGACGATGTGATCGGTCTCCGGATCGTAGCGCTCGCCAGGCTCGAGGACGATGAGCGGCCCATAGAGGCCGCCAGAGAGTTGCAGATCGTCGTGCCAGTGCGTGTGATAGATGAACGTGCCCGCCCGCGGCGGAGTGAACTTTGCGACGAATGATTGTCCTGGGTCGACTGGCGGCGCGATCTTGCCGGGTTGTCCACCATAGCCGGGCACGCCATCGAAATAGCTGTCGAGCTCGATGCCGTGCCAGTGAATGGCCGTGGGTTCGCGTCATACGATTGACGAGGGTGATCTCCACCGGTTCGCCGCGCGTCAGTACGATCACGGGACCAGGAACAGGACCGAATTGAGACGCGGCGCCCTCCGCGCCTTCCACATCCATCCGGTAGCCGCTCTGGTTGCCATAGCGATTGGGCTGCTCGCGCATCACGAGCGAGAATCGCCGTGGTGCGCGCCCATCGGATATCGGGCTCCTGCTGGCTCCCGTCACTTGAATTCCTAGTACCAGTCCCGCCATCCCTGCCGCATTGATCGTCCGCGTCATGGCCGGTGTGGGCGCCTTCGGGCCGCCGCATTCATGTGCAGGGTCATGTGGCAGTGAAACAACCAATTGCCCGGCACGTTCGGGCGTCCATGACATCATGAAGGTCGAGGCGCGCTCCATCCGTTCGGTGACCACCGTGCGTTGCTCCGTGACTGCCGCCGTTCGACGCCGATATCGCCTGTGGCTTCGACCTGAAGTAGAAGCCGTGCAGGTGCATGGCGTGCGGGCCGGATGACACGTTGATGATGCGCCAACGCACCCGATCATCGATTTTGTAATCAAGTTTCTCGGTGTGCGGCCACGACGAGCCGTTGAGGGCGAGGATGTCAGACTTCTCGCCAGGGGAATCCGGCGCGGGTGGCTCTCCGAAGGTCGAGATCACAAACACTCTGTGGGCCGGCGATCCCTCGCGCGGATCGACGACGATCGCGCCGCCAAGCTGACTGTCGCCACGGCGCCGGACGTTCATCGGTCCGGATCGGGTCGCGGCCCAATAAAAGTAGGTGCCTGGAGCGTTTAGGCTGAATCGGATCTCTTGAGAAGCACCAGCGGGAACCGACACGGGATCGCAGGAGCTTGGTCGCGTGCACAGGCCATGGACCCCACAGCGGCGATCCCAGCCCATTTCGCAGCGTGAGCACAACAGTCGTTCCTTCGCGGACCCGGATGAGCGGTCCCGGTATGGAGAGGTCATCGCCTTCTTCCCCGAATGCGGCGATTTCAATCGTCGCACCTTGCGGCCCTTCAGGACGCCAACTGCCGACCCCGGCATACAGCCTTAAAATCAGTACGTTCTCCTCGAGCCGACCCACCGGATGTGTGTTGTTGTTACCCGAAACGACGCCCGCCTCCGAAGACACCATCGAGCCGAGCGACACCATCCAGGAGAGCAAGACCCAGAGGAATATATAAGAGTTTGCCATTTGACGCTCCACATCTATTGCAGCAAAATTCAGAACTTCAACCGAAGACTTTCCCGATCAAACTCCACAACCTGCGAGAGCCGGTTGACACCGCTTCGCTTACTCCAATGGTGAACCTCAATCCCATCAATTCGTCTCACTCCCTTCACGGCTCCGATCTATTGAATCACTTATCCGCCCGGGACAGCACTCCCAGCGGAATCGTCAGCCCGATCTGTTTCGGGGTCTTGCTACTTCCCGACGTGATTCACCAAATTTCCCTCAACAATTTCAGGCCTGATAACGAACAGACTCGGATTATCCGGCTCGACAACAATCCGCACCCAGTGCACATCAGGACTGCCAAAGACTTCGACGCAAGTGAAATTTTCTAAGGTTCGGTGGTTCTGCGTATTGAACAATGGCTTATCGACACGAAAGACATGCGAGTCGCCATGCACGAACAGCACTGGTTTGCCGAAATTCATCACTTCGGTCTCAAGCATTCGCACCAAATCGGTGTAACCAGATTTCTTCCTCATTTCAGCGAGCTGTTCCGGCTTAATTTGTCGAACCGGGTCTTGAAACGCCCGCATATATTGTCCGAATCGTCTCGGTATCCAGAAATTTTCAAACACTGGATTTGCCTGAGTGAGAATAACTAGCCTTTTGTTGCCGTTGCGCTTGCCAAAATCGAAGGCTTCTTTCATCCAAGCCAAGTTGGCGGCCTTGCGCTCGGCGTATTCCGTATCCATCTCGCGGGTTCGGCCCAGATTATTGTTGCTGCCACTGTATGGAGGGTGACGAAAAGTAGGTTGCCGTGAGTCCAGCGCGCATTTTCGCGGTACTTGGAATATTTCGGATCGTTACGCTGTTGTGTCAGAGTTATCGTGCGCTGACCTAGAGGCTCTGATCGCTTGGAAAGAAAACCTCGCGGACTTTAGCGAGTCGCTCCAATGGATCGAAAGGGTTGACTTTTCTCTTATGACAATCAGTCAACTCATTGTCGCCTGGAGTCACGACGAATGGGTGCTTAGAAGTTTGAAACATGCGTTTGAGGTGAGCCATGGTTTCGTCAGTGCATGGCGGGTTGCCGTCACCTTCCTTGTAGCCATTATAGTCGCCTTGAAAATCACCGACGTGAACCACAAAAGCCGGATTCGCCTCGTTCATCACATCGATTAGTCGGCGAAACTTCGCTTCGTCTTCGGCGGTATATTCCTGATCGCCGATGACGCCGAACTCAAATCGGCCTTCCGTAACAGTCTGCTCGTGCTGCATCACTGCGCAGCCAGCGATGAACGGCAGAAACATACCGATCATGGCGATGGCCAACGCAACTGGAATCCGCCGGACATTAACCGCTTGGGTAAGAGCCAAAAACTTTGCCATACTCGATCTCCTTGCTGTTTGTTTTCCGACCTCTAAAAACGATCTGCACCAATGTCTCCTCAGAGACGGTCTCACTTGATCACCCGATCCGCTCTCGCAAGCACACTCGGCGGAATCGTGAGGCCGATTTGTTTCGCCGTCTTGAGGTTAATCACCAGCTCGAACTTCGTCGGCTGCTGCACCGGCAAATCTGCAGGCTTGCCTCCCTTCAGGATTCTGTCCATATAATATGCGACTTGGCGGTAGCTGTCCGCGAGATCCGCCCCGTAGTACATGAGCCCGCCGGCATCTACAGCTTCTATGTTATAGTACACTGACGGTAATCGGCTCTTTATCGCAAGGTTCGCAATCTGTTTTCCGTTAGCACGCACTACCGGACCGCTGGAGGGAACATAGAGTCCATCCGGGCGTTCATTTTTCTTGGCAGCGAATGCTCTCTCGAACTCGGGCGCATCTCGTACCTCCCAATACTGAATAGTCAACCCCAGCGCGCGCGCCGCGACCGGGAGGTCCTCTTTCACCTCGCGTGTAGCGCCCGGACTGGCCGGATTACAGAGAACCGCGACACGGGACAGTTTGGGAACGGCTCTTTGAGCAGCTCCAGCCGCTTCCCGCCTAGGTCTCTGTTAAGGGCTGTAAGGCCGGTGACGTTGCCGCCGGGACGCGCAAGGCTTTCAATCAGACCCGCCTCGACAGATCAGCGCCGGCCACCCACCATAACGATGGGAATTGTCTTGGTCGCATTCTTGGCCGCCCGGATGGGCCTGTCCCCGCCTGCTACCACGATATCAATCTTGAGACGGACCAGATCGGCCGCAAGCTCAGGACCCCGATCGACTTTTTCCTCCAAATAGCGATACTCGGTGGCGATGTTCTGTCCTTCTATGTAGCCAAGCTCGCGCAGAGCCCGCCGAATCGCTTCGGAACGAGTGGACTCAGTAGCTGGATCGCCCGATGATAGATACCCTATCCGGGAAACTTTCTTTGGCTGCTGCGCCGGGACAGAAGAGCAGAGCGCAACGAGCATAGCGCAGAGAGTCAGGAACGTGATTTTTCTCTTCATGTCTTTTCTATGTTCACTCGCCCCTCGACATTTGACACTCGCCCCTTCTCACTTGATCACCTGATTCGCTCGCTCGAGCACCCGCACTGGAATTGTCAAACTGATCTGCTTCGCTGCTTTCAAGTTGATCACAAACTCAAACTTCTTGGGCTGTTCCACCGGAAGATCAGCGGGATTAGCGCCTTTCAGGATTTTATCGACGTAAATTGCCGCTCGCCGGTCTAAATCGTGAATGCTCACTCCGTAGGACATGAGCCCGCCAGCTTCCACGGGTTCTCGCCTGCCGTAGATCGCCGGGAGCCGACTCTTAACGGCGAACTCTGCAATCTCTTTTCGCCGTGGACTGCTGATGGTGCCAGACACGCCCATAAGAATTGCGCCAGCCCGCTCCTTGACTGCAGCTTGGAAGGCAATCTCAATATCGTTGAGAGTTAGTACGTCTCGGTATTGAAGCTTAATTCCTAACGCTCCTGCGGCGCGTTCTATCTCTTTTAGCTCTCGCGCATTGCTTGGTTCGGTCGAAGTACCGAAGACGGCCACACACGAGAGCCCAGAAACGATCTCTTTCAGGAGTTCCAGTCGCTTTGAGCTTCTCTCCGGCGCAAGCGTCGACAATCCAGTAATATTTCCGCCTGGGCGGGCGAGGCTTGTGACAAAACCGGCTCCAACAGGATAATCGTCCTGCGTCATGACGATGGGAATCGTTGCGGTGGCTTCCTTGGCGGGACGGGTTGCTGCTTCGCCACCTGTAACGATAATGTCAACCTTAAGGTGCACTAGCTCGACCGCGAGCGCAGGGAGGCGATCGACTTTGCCTTCTGCGGATCGATACTCAATGACAATGTTTTCCGCTCGATGTAGCCAAGGCCGCGCAGGCCCTGGCGGAACGCCTCTGTGCGGAGAGCGTTAGAGGAAAGCGTAGCGCCTGTTAACATCCTATCCGCGGGACTTTCTTCGCCTGCTGCGCGTGGGCGGACGAGCAAAGCGCGAAGAGCAAAGCGCCTAAAACAACCCTCACCACTTTTTTAGTCATGTCTCCGTGTCATACTATTCCCTATTGCCATGTGCCTGTTACCTACTGATCACTTTCTCCGCCTAATACCACTCCCGACCGTAAGATTGCTTTTCTGCTCCTCACGATGTCCAAACTAAAAGGCCCGAGCGGTTAAAAATCAATCGGGCCCAATGATAGGGAAGGGAGAGTTGCAGCCTGAGCAGCCTCAGCCGGAGTTATACTTCTTGCTAATTTCCGACCTGTTAACAGAGCGCCTCAATCAAGGCCGCAGGTCGCTAATAAGCTCACCTCCAAATAACTTTGTTGAAGGTCTGCTATCGAGCATTTTCGTAGTAGCTAAACGCCGAATTCTTTCAGCGAGCGCAATGCCATCAGATCGCCACTCTCATAAACAGCTCGGTATTCTAAAGTCAAGGAAATCTCTTTCATTTTGGCCGTATTCGATGCGCTCCCAGATAAACCGATGTATCCATTTGACTACCAGGGTAGCAAATTTGATTCGCTTTCTGTCGTCTTAGGAAAGGCCGTTGGGTTCAGAAATCTAGCCAAAAAAAGCCCGTTCGGCGCGTGAAACCGATCGGGCCCAAGAGTTAAGATAACTATCGAAATTCACCAGCCTAACAGCGTCAGACGGATTATGCCTTCTCATGCCTTATCGCACCATCGCCGAATCACTGTCAATCACATTTCGTGAGTGACATTGCGACTTGACTGCGAAGTGAAGGTGGATTGCCTAGCAGCCCGTGGTGAAAGTGTGGCGTCGCACCGAGACGGGCGAGGCGCCCTGATGGCAAGGCGCGACGACCGAGAATATCGGGGAATATTTGAGCGAGGAGCAACGCAGCCAACGGGGATCGATCGCCCGTCGAATGCAGTCAGACTTTCACCACGGGCTGCTAGCGGTACCGCGACTCATTCTGCGTCATCGCAAAGGTTTAGCATCACCGTAGCTCAACTGATGATCATGCAACATTCTGCATTTTAGTCGCGAAGTCGCGTCCGGAGGTTGGCGGCGGCAATGGTCTACCATCTTTGTGATAAATATCGATTGCCTCTTCGACGATATAGCAGAGCTCGTTGAAAACCTCTTTTTCGTCCTCGCCGTGACACCCGCCAAAGATCAAGCCCGGCGCGCTGCCCACGTAACATTGATCTTCATCCGACCACTCGACAATTTTTGCGTATTTGGCGCTGTCTTTCATTTCCCTGACTCCTCGACGGCAAGCTGCACAGCTCGAATCTGGTAACGCTTGGCGTCGTCTCCCGGTTTGCCGGATATTGTTATTGGCCTTGCTACCTTCGGATGCACGTAATTGCGATGACTCCCTTTGCCGCCCCGGTCAACAAACCCAGCCTTCTCAAGGTCCGCGATGAGTTCCCTTATCTTAGGCGGCACGCTATTTTCCTCGATTTTACTCCTGCAACGCTCAGAACAGTCTATGTTGCTCTATTTCCCTGTCAACACGGCATACACAGATCAGACACGAGAACCGCGGCGTTTGCTGAGATTCGCCCATCTGCTGGAAAACCTTTTTTGATTGCGATAAGGGAATGTTATCTTTTCCGTCATTCCGGCAAGGTCCTACGACAACAGCGACGCACCGGAATCCGCGACCCCCTCTTTGTCTCCCCCTTTGCTAAGGGGAAGATTTGCTGGAGTTCTGGATTCCCGCGTGCGCGGGAATGACGAAAGTGTGAAACAGCGGTAGCAAGCACTTGATGATCTCCGGAGCTCTAGAAGGAACTGTTTGCATCGAAGTCAGTGGCCATGTCGCGGGCCCCTATGCCGGCAGCTTGCTCGGCGATCTTGGCTGCGAAGTGATCAAGGTCGAATTGCCTAACGGCGGCGACACTCATCGCGGGCGCAATCCGAAGTACGACGGCTATGGGCCGAGCTTTCGCGCGTTGAATCGCAACAAGAAGAGCATCACCCTCAACTTGCGTGACCAGAAAGCCAAAGCGATCCTGCTCGAATTGCTCACAAACGCGGACATTCTGCTGGAAAACTTTCGCCCGCCGACGCGCACGAAGCTCGGCTTGGACTTCGAGGACCTTGAGAAACTTAATGCAAAGCTCATCCACTGCTCGATTTCCGGCTACGGCCAAAGCGGGCCCTACCGCGACAAGCCCGGCTTCGATACCATCGGCCAGGCATTGAGCGGCATGATGAGTCTGGTCACGGATCTCGACGATCCGAAAGTCGCGGGTATTTCGTTCGTCGATCACGCCGCGGGTATCTTTGCGGCGCACGGCGTCATGGCGGCGTTACTGGCGCGGGTTAAAACCGGCCGCGGCCAATTCATCGATGTTTCGCTTTTGCAAGTAGCGATCGCCTTTATCGAATCGCACGTCGCCGACTATCTGAACGGCGGCGAGGCGGTGTCGCGGGAGAACTTTCCCAAGGGTCGCATCTACAGTCTTCTGGATTGCGACGGCAAACCGTTCATGGTCCATCTCTCGGGCCACAACGAGGCGTGGGCAGGACTGCTGAAGGCCGGTGAGTTGGATGATCTGATCGGTGATGCGCGCTTCACAACGCTCAAGGACCGCAATCAGCGACACGAGGAAATCGTCGCGCTGCTGCGCCAGCAATTTCGTAAGAAGGCGCGCGACTACTGGCTTTCACGCCTGGACGCCAACAGTGTTCCGAATGCGCCGATTAACCTGATTCACGAAGTATTTCGAAAACCCGCAAATCAAGCACATGGGCCTTCCCAAGCAAATCACCCATCCCAAAATGGGCGCGAGCAATCTCGTGGGAAGCCCCATCAATATGTCGGGTACGCCACCGCAGTTTTTTCGCGCCGCGCCCTTGCTCGGCGAACAGACTGACGAAATTCTGCGGCGCCTCGGCTACGGCAGCACAGCGATCAAAGATTTGCGAAATAGTGGAGTAGTATAAATAGTTTCGAGTTTTTTGTTTCTAGTTTTGCATCCAAAGGGACAATCCTGACTAACGAATTATTTATGCGCAGACCGTTCAAAACGTCCAGATGCGAGGCGCGCGAAGGTCGATGAGCTTAGTCTTGTGAATAGTTTCTAGTTCCTGGTTCCTAGTTTCTAGTTATAAAGATAAGAACCATTTATGAGGCTGCTCAAAAATGGTCATATGCGAGGCGCGCGACGATCGACGAGCGGAGGCGTACTCTGGTGTAC
>CAWDHA010000033.1:0-132959 GCA_963801935.1 uncultured delta proteobacterium | reverse complement strand
GTTAGACATGTCTGTTGATAAATGGACTTTTGCCGACGATTTAGCAATTACATCGAATTGCGAATTCCTTTTCTCGACCTATAAGAGACTCACCTTTTGCCTGATGATCGGCAACATGGGCCTCCACGGTTCCTAAGCCTTTACGATAGAGTTCTCTGACGCGCTCTTCCCAATCGCGATTACCGTCCCCGGACCATTGAAAACAAGCGGGCGCTTCTCGGGAGGCAGTCGAGTGACGCGCTCGTCAACCTCCGCCATTACGCCTTCAGCATAACGAGCTAGCTCCTTGGCGCGTTCGCGGACATCTAGCGCCGCTCCTGCCATGATAAAGGCACGCGCAACCTGCGAGAGACTGCCGTCAAGCAGCAGATAAGGAACACCGGTCTGCTGCTGCACCCGCTCCGCCAGCGATATATAGGTTGGATTGACCGCACCATAGTCGAGAATTACATCGGACGTGAAGCCAGCATCGCTTCAACGTTGGCTGTGTTGCCACGGCCGGTTAAGCGTCCGAGCTCGGCAGGTTTGCGTATCGACTGGGAATGTAGGCTCGCTCTCCAGAAGTGAGCGGTCGATTCCACCCGAGAAGCTTTTCGGGAGCGATAGCATAAATGAAGACGCTCGCAGGGCCTCCGGCGGCGAAGACACGGTTTATCTTCGCCGGCACTTCAACCTTCCGGCCGGCGGAGTCCACGACCACCCGTTTGTCGGCAGCGGTCGCCTCTGTGAAGAGAGCTAGTAGAGACACCGCGCAGGCGGCGGCCCACATCGCCCGAGCCCTGACCATCGCCTAGTCGATCCCCACCATCACATCCGAAGCCTTGATCCCGGCGTAGGCCGGATCCCCAGGCTTGAGCTTTAGCTCATCCACCGCTGCCATGGTTATCGACGAGGTGATAACGATCCCGCCTCCCACATCGAGTTTGACGTGACCTGTCGTTTGTCCCCGCTTGATCTCCCCAGAACTTTACCTTTAAAAACGTTGCGTGCGCTCAGCTTCATCGGTTTTCCTCCTTTACGCCCCATCCTCATCAGGCGGGGCGCGGACTTGCCGTTGCTCCTTATCTTCGCCGGCGTGATCGGTGGTCTTCTAGCCTTCGGCCTCATCGGTATCTTCATTGGTCCGGTCGTACTGGCGGTGGCCGATAAGCTGCTCACCGCGTGGATCGATTCGCCCGGCGTATGACGCGGCCAGCGAAGTGCCCAGAGAATAGTCGATAATTACCGCTTCGGTGCGCCAAATCGCGCTTCCTATCAATTCAAAACTCGTAAACAGTCCAGTCCACTTCATTGAATCCGTCAGCTGGCCGGCATTCTTGCCGAAAATCGCCCACAAAAAGAACTAAGAGGTGTAGGACGAAGTGAACTCGAGTGAAGGCTGAATCTTCTAGCGGCGGACGATGAAATAACCTAAATCAATTCTGAGCGGGCAATCTACACTGATCCGGCAACTGCTGATCGCCGTTGCAGTCGTTTTAGCCAAACCGGGCCTGGGGCGCCCCCCTCTACGGAGCACGGGCGATCACAATGGGCGGATGAATATGCATTCAAAAACAGTGTCACCTCACCTATTGAAGCGCGAAAGCCGGCCCGTCGACGATACCATCAGCGCCGTGCCCGGCGAGTGGCGTTTCGATAAGAATGTTTCCAAGGCATTTGATTCCCATGTGCGCAAAAGCGTGCCCTTCTACGACGAAATACAACGCATGGTGATCGAGCTCAGCGAGTACTTTGTGCGAGACCACTGCGTGGTTTACGATTTAGGCTCCTCCACCGGTACCACCCTTGATCTGCTTTCGAGCGCACATGCGGGCAAGCAGGATGCCCAGTTTATTGGATTCGATTTGAGCAAGCCTATGATCAAGGAAGCTCGCAAGAAGGTCAATCGACCCAACGTGCGGTTTCATCATAAAAACATCATGGATGTCGAATTCTCACCGCCGGCGAATTTTATGACGAGTTTGTTCACGATGCAGTTCTTGACCCTGGCGGAGCGCAGAACGCTGCTTACGCGCATCAATGACGGATTGATCGAAGGCGGCGGATTGCTCATCGTTGAGAAAGTAACCGCGGAGCATTCTTGTTTCGAGGAAATCTGGACAGAGCTTTACTGGGATTTTAAGCGGCGGCAAGGGTTTTCGCCAGAGCAAATTTTAGAAAAGGCAAACAGCATCCGAGGAGTTCTCAAGCCGCTCACCGCGGATGAGAACATCGATCTCCTCGGCAAACCGGTTACAGCCGGGTGGAAGTTTTCTTCAAGTGGTACAATTGGGCGGGATTTTTGGCGGTCAAAAACGAATGTGTAACGTCATCGCAAGCGCTGCGGCAGGAAGCTCAATCAGGACGCAAAAAACCCCGAAGCCAGCAAAACTCCTCTTCGCGCGTCGTCTGACGAACGAATAGCGTTCAAGAAGGGTAGGCACCAGCATTGGCAGATCCGGGCGACTACAAACGTGTTCACGTCCGCAAGGACAAGACCAACGTCAGGCGTATCGGCTACCTGACGATCTTGTTGTTCGCATCTCCTCCCGGTTGGCCGCTGTTCACAACTAGGTATCATATTAGTGGCCGCCGGCGTCATGTTGCACGGTTGGGCGGCGGGCTACCTGGCACGGGCAGGATACGCCGAGCGTGAAAAGATCCTGACCATCCGCGGGCCCTACGACACAACCGCAACCCTTACTATTTAGCTCAAATGACAATGGATCTCGGCTTCTTTTTTCTCGCCGGCCGGCCGTTGTTTTATCTTTTCTATTTTCCAATCATTTTTTTCGTTTATCGACGTTGGGTCGTGAACGAAGAAAGCTTTCTGGAAAACGAGTTCGGCGAGCCCTATCGCACCTTCAAGCGCGAGGTTCCCCGGTGGGGCTTTCGAATCAAAGCTGCGCCAGCGCGTGGGTCGGAGTTAAGTTTTCAATGGGCTACCTTCATGATCAACCGCGAGCTGCCGCGGTCCTTGTCACACATCTTTTTCCTCGCCGTGCTTTGTGTTGTTTTCATTTTTAGGCAATCCCTTCAGCCAGATCAGCGTGCTCGCCAGGGTGACGCTGATAGCCGCCATCGCCGTCTGGCTTGTTTTGCGTGACGTTTATCCACTGGATGTCTCACAAAAAAGTCCTACATGGTTTACGTTTGCCATTTGCCTTGTTGTGCTCGCGCTTTTGCCTCTGCTCGACCACTCCGTATGGCAACGCTGGTCTGGAATAGCGGCATGGATTGCCATTGCTGCGGCGTTATGCCTCTGCTTGCTTCTTTTCGGTTGCCGCCTTCCGGCATCGGACCGGTTCGTCGGATAAGAGTCGTTCCTGGTTTGCTCGACCGATTTGCCACTGGTACGTAGCTCACGGTCGGTATTGGCTTGATGTCGTGCACCTTGGGCGGAGTATGGCTTGGAATAATGCTGCCACTTAGCGCCTGATCTTTCAATTCGCAGGCTACGTATTTTCCCGCGTCCCCAAACTCCTGGACTTCAGCTTTGCTCTCTTGGCGCTGCTTGTTTGCTTAGGCAGCCTATGTGGTGGTGCGAGAGCTCAAGTAACATCCTTGACGACCGGTATTGCGAAAAAGATTTGGCCACCCGGCCGTAGAACAGCAGGTGCGTGAGCGCCTCTGAGGCTTCCGCCTTCGTCAGGCCGTTGTCCAATGCGCTGTTGAGGTGAGCCGAAAGTTGTGCTGCCTGCCCTGTTGCGACGAGAGCGCTGACGGGATGAGGCTCCGACAGCGGAATACGGAAACCGGAGCAATTATGGCGGCGCGACACCTACCATGGCGATCTCGCCGACGCCCTTGACACCGAGCGGGTTCACGGTGCGGGTGGGGGGCCGGGGGTCACCGAAAATTCCGAGACGACCTCATGAACGCACGGTTCGTGACCAGTTAGCGAACGCGGAATTTTGTTACCGAACTAGAGCAATCGCGCAGCAGTTCTCGAATCATTCGACGCTCAGCGATGGCTTCATTTGTAAAAAGTCCGTGGCGATACATGCCATTTCGTTTACCTTTCGGCCCGCCGCCGCGTGCGCCGTGGAAGCGGCAGACAGTCCAGCCCGTGACAGCCGGAGCCTGGCACGGCTTTCGTGTCCGCTTTGAGGTCGCCGAACAGCGTGGGCTGGTCTGGAATGGATAAACTGCGTTCAAATGGCCGGCTCCAGTTTCTCGGGCAACCCTCGCCCTTCATGCGTCACGTTTCCAACAATGGCCTTGCCGCCCTCATTCACCGTGACATGTTCCACGGTAACCTTTTGCTCACCGGTACTGCGGTGACGCTTGAGGGCTTCCATCTGCATAGCGAAGGTCCGTGTTAGGTTGTTAAATAGCCGTCCCTGAATTTCCACCTGCGGCAACGGAAGGCTGCCATTCAAGCTGGACGCTATTTTTACGGCTAGCGAGTGAACTATGGCCATCTGTGCTGCGAGAAGGGTTTCTAGCTGGTCTCTTGGCTGAATACCTTTGATGACCGGGAGCTTGAAATTAACGTCGGACTCGTTCACCTCTCCATTGTCCGCTGAAGCCTTGGCGAGCTGGGACACAACCGCCGCAGGGAATTCCGCATTACGCGTTGCAAGCGCCTTCATGAGCAGAGCGTAAGCATACCGCTGATTAGGGTGGTCCAATGAGAGTGCGGCGTTGTCTTTTTCCTGCGTTACCTTTACGGTATGTTGCCCCCCATATCGTCGGCAATTCTGACAGTTGGGGATATTGCTATGACACCGACTTTGTAAATCACGATACACGTGATTTAGAACAACAACACGGCGAAAGAACCTTAGGCCATGATGATTTTTTGATTGCCGAACTGACCGACGGAAAATTAATTGCACTCTATTCAGGCGATGAGAAGCGAACGGATACGAAGAACTGGAAAAAATCAACAAAGAATTTGGCCATGAATAAAAAAGAACTCTCCAAATACATATCCAAGCTTGCGCGAAAAAGCGTTGTGCCCGCAGGAAAACCCCAAGAAGTTTCAGATTCACATAGAGCGCATTGCTTCTAAAGGAGCGAGGAACAGGTGGAAAAAAAAGAATGGGCCAAGTGTGGCCACCTGACCCATTCGCGCCTATGGAGGGATTTTTCAACCGCCCCACAACCGCACAGCTTTCTCATAACAAATCATCACCTTATTTTGCAAGCCAACAATCGCAAAAGTTATCCCCAGCTAACATTTGCCAAGCCGAGCCGTTCGGATAAAATTAAAGAGTAGAAGCATTCCGGTTGGGATCTCTCTACAACGGAGCGGCGACTTTTGGGAACAATTGTCACTCAACCCGCTCCGATAGAAATTGAAATGCTGGGAGTACAAGGACGCAGGTAACAACGTAAACCGCCCGATAGCTCCCAGCACTTTGGAAAATCAATGGGTCGTTCCCGTTCGGTCTCAAAGTGGACTAGCCGCTTCGAGACTGAGCGCAAACAATTATCAATCAAAAAACAAAAATGGACAAACTAAGAAAAGAAAATGGACAGTATGCTAGCGTCTGGGATTTCTTTGAAACCAAAGAAATTGTCCTTACCTCACTTGTTCTCGGATTGGTTACGCTCTCTATCCTCTTACAAGGAGCTTACGGCGTGTATGAATACACTCACGGAAAGATTACTTTCGCTCGCGACGTTTGGGCGGAATACAAGGACGGGGACGAGATCAAGTATGTCCTCGCCGGGCGAGAGGTTAAGATCGATGACAAGTACATCAACCCCTCTAACGGCGCAGATAAGCAACTAATCGGTTCAGGAATATGAATGCCTCTTATCTTTCAGAAATTGGTTTCAAGAGGTCAAGCCGAAGATCATTCACAGTGAGATCGTCGTATGGAATGAACAGCATATTACGCCGGGACCATCGACTTCGTGGTCGAGAAGCTGATACACATAATCGACTTCAAAACTGGACAGAGTATTTGGCCTTCCGCCGAGTTGCAGGTGGCCGCCTATAAACATGCCCTCCCAAAGCCTGAAACTCCCAATCTGCCCCAGCTTGGATCAGTGAACCGAGACTCGCTATTCTTCAATTGGGATACCGACGCTATAAAAACGGTTGGAAATTCACAGAAATCGAGGAAAAGTTCGAATTATTCCCTTCCGCGCAGAAAATTGGGCTAACGACCATGCATCGAGAAGCCCAGCCAGCGTGGTTATCCTCTCGTGCTCTCATTACAAGAGCCCGAGCCGACACCCGCCGAAACGTCGATTAGAAGAATAACAAAAATGCAGCGTGACGCAGTGCTGCAAATGCCGCAGAAATAAGCCGCTTAGTGATTTTCGTCCTCGCAAGCCTGCCGCGGTGACAATTTATTCGTACTGTCGATCGTGTGTGAATAGTTACCAAGCCAACTACCGGTGACTCTATAAAACTGATGCACAGCGCGAGTATGATAAGTTAAATAAACGCTACTTGCGGGCTATACGTCCGGATATTAAGCGCGAAGAAAATGCAGAACACAACAAAATAACCCGGAGAAAATACGAGCTCACGAAACCCTAAACGTTGCGTGAAAGCTTGGAAGATTGCAAAGCAAAACTGCCGGGATTGCACCGAGGCACACGACGCCTCGCCCGATACGAAGATTTACACTTAACCAATCCATGATCTATTCCTCCGCAGTGGCCTCAACAATCTCGTTTGCCGGCGCCTTGATCCACTCTTCTTTGCCGTTTTTGAATTTGACCGGCGTTAGTCCCTCTTTGGCTCCGGGTAATACCTTCTCAAAGTTCTGAAAGTTTATTTCCACCGGCTCGCCTTTGTCGTTAGTGAATTTCATATTGACTGACCTTTTATTCTTTAATATTGGGCTTGCCATCGTCGATCCACTTTCTCCCAAATGCTACTCCCCAGGATTCGGCTATTTCTTTGGTGTTGAAACCGGCGAGGGGCACATCAAAAGGTTGGAACGTGCGGGAAGGGCCTTCATCCCACTCTACTATCACCTTGACTAACCACTTACCGCCGTTTGCTATCTGGGACGGAGTACTCGTTATGATGTGCTCTTTGTAACTTTCAGTCACAATATCTCTTAGTATCAGATAGGGCGGTCACACACCAGTGCAATTTTATCCCTTGGAGAAGTTTGGCAACTGGGGCAAACCGTTACAAAAAACCCTAACCAGCTACACCGGAGGCAATGATTGGAGCGTAATCCACAACACAGGAGCCGGAAAAAACCGTTTGACAAACTAAGCCAAACCTCGGAAAACTCAGTCAAAGGAGTTGAAAAAGATGTCCAAAGAACAACAGAAGAAAAAGACGCGAGGAACAAAAAAAGTTCGGAAGGCCACGGAAAAGCAACGCCGAAATAAGATCAGCAAATCGGGCAATCCCAAAGGGGAGGAGAGCTAACGAGGAATGAAATAAATTCAGCGTTACGTTACAAAAAACGCTAATCATCTACGCTAGAGGAAATGACTATCCACATCTAAAAACTTCAGTTTAGGGCTATAATTAAAGCACTATACGAAAAGTAGCCTCATTCAAAATATCCGATGCCGACGGCATCAACGATCTTTTATCAAAATACCGCCTGGCCTCCGGCGCCCACATTCTCGTTTCCGAGGGTCAAATTTGCGTACCATACGAAGACGGCTTACCGCTCAATGAGGAGCAACGTGTAATCGGGATTTTAGAGCAGAAGAACCGGCCTCTGCGTCCGCGAGGTTTAAGGCTCCGGTTGCGGAAGGAATGAGCTCGTCCAGCCGCAAGCATTAACCAACCCATGATAGATTGCTTAAGATGCGGACGCAGATTTAAAAGGCAGCGAGGATTACTGCGAACCCTGCGAGGAGGTGATTCAAGACGTACGCCGGACGAAACTCGCGCGGCGCGATCGGGAGATCCGGAAGCCTTTCGAACAATGCCATAGATGCGGAATGCGAACTCCGAAAGGCTACTGGCACTGCCCATAAAGCGTATTCAAAGTGTATCCACACCCACCCAGAACCACATAGAACCACATGAAAAGCCGACTACCATCTATAAGGTTGTCGGCTTTCTTGTTTCATCTGGTTTTAGCTCGCGACGTTCTACGGATCGGGGGTTGGGGGTTCAGATCCCTCCGGGCGCGCCAAAGCATACTGACTTACGAACAAGACTAAACCTATTGTAGCCAATGATCGCCGCACTATTTTAGCTGAGATCTACAAGGAGACCGGCGAGAAGATCTGACTGGACCGTTGTTGAGAATCAATTCGCGTTCGAGAAAGTGTTTCGCCTTTCCTATACGATCAGTTGGACTTCAATTGCCAAGAAGAGCCAGAACGTTGGTGGCTCATGGGGAAGGAACGCACGTTGTCATAGATCCGCAGCGATCTTTTGGTGCTCCGATCATTACTGAGGCCGGTGGTCCGACGAGCGTACTTAACCGAGCCTACAAAGCCGAAGGTTCTTTTGATCATGTTGTTGAGCTAATTCCGACCCGCGCTTTATCTTAATCTTGAGACTCCTTTCGAGTCTCACCGCGCGATTGCTCCCGCGGATGAGAATTCAGAGCGGCAACTACGTCTCATAAACGGGACGTTTTGCTGTAAACAAAGCAAAATCGCGATGGAAAGAAAATTGCTTCTGTCCTGAATATTATTGGCCTTAACCTTTGGAGGTTTTTTATGGGGCAAGCATTATTAATTACAAGAACCATACGATCGCACCCATGGGTCGCCCCTTTTCCTACAGAGAACCGGGGTTCGTCGCGGTAGCTGCGATTTCGTGGCAAACGAGAAATGGCACCTCTGATGTTCATCTTCTCAATCTCATCAAACTATATGCAACGGAGGGAGAAGCAAGGATTGCCGCGCTCGATACAGCCAAAGTTTGGGTGGACCGTCATAGACCGAACTAGCTGTCGCTATTTGAGCGCTGCAATCTTCTTCGGCGTTGGCTCCAGGCAAACGTGGAAGCCAGCGCCGTATAGTAGGGGTGGAGCCTTTTCTGTCGTTGTAAATCCTGCTCGTGCGCCTCTTAATTGACAAACCTTTCATTTTTGCTTTGCCCAGTTGAAATATCGGTATCCCTAAACAACACTCCTGCGAATCTATCTATACCGAGCCTTAAGCCCTAGCAGCCGTGGTGAAAGTCTGACTGCGTTCGACGGGCGATGCATCCCCGTTGGCTGCGTTGCTCCTCGCTCAAATATTCCCCGATATTCTCCGTCGTCGCGCCTTGCCATCAGGGCGCCTCGCCGTCTTGGTGCGACGCCACACCTTCAGCACGGGCTGCTACTCTCTACACTGACTCACGCGATCTTTTTAGTCGGCACCCAATAGTCGGAGCGGCGTCTTTCAAGCGGCAAATCTTTCATGTCGGGTCATCATTGGTCCATGGATGACACTTGGGCCAACCGCTTGCGCCGCAACGGCGTCAGCACTGGCAGAATGAAGAAAAAAAGCGCTGCGACGGTGATCACGGCAGAGATCGGGCGACTGAAAAATATCGCAAGCGAGCCCTGCGACATAATCAAACTTTGGCGCAGCGCGCTCTCGGCCATGTCGCCCAGAACCAGCGCCAACACGAGCGGCGCCAGAGGATAATCGAGTTTCTTGAAAACGTAGCCGGTGACGCCGAAGATCAGCATGTACCAGACATCGAGCATGCTGTTGTGCACGGCATAGGCGCCGATGGCGCAAACGACGATGATCAAAGGCGTGAGGATCGCGAATGGGATGCGCAAAATGGCGGCGAAAAAGGGCACGAAGGCCAGCACCATCAGCACGCCGATGATATTTCCGGTGTACATACTGGCGATCAGCCCCCAGACGAATTCGGGCTGTTCCTTGAACAGCAAGGGGCCGGGTTGCAAGCCCCAGACGATCAGGCCGCCGAGCATCACCGCGGCCGTCGGCGAGCCGGGAATCCCCAGGGTAATCATCGGCAGTATCGCCGCGACCCCCGCGGCGTGCGCAGCCGTTTCCGGAGCGACCACGCCTTCAAGCTCGCCTTTGCCGAAATCGGCATTGTTTTTAGAAAAGCGCTTGGCGAAGGCATAACTCATGAACGAAGCGGGTGTGGCGCCGCCGGGTTTAAAGCCCATCCAGAAGCCGATGAATGAGCTACGCAAGAACGTGCGCCAAAAGCGCGGCAGAATCTTCCAGGTGTCGAAGACCACGCGCAGATTCATGCCGGTCTTGGTGCCCTTGAACATCAAGCCCTCCTCGACACTGAGCAGCATCTCGCCGATGCCGAAGAGCCCGATCACGGCGATAATGAAATCGAACCCCTTCATGAGCCCGGTAAAGCCAAAGGTCAGGCGCAACTGGCCCGTCACGATATCGAGGCCGACACTGGCCAGGAGAAATCCCAGAACAATCGCGACCAGGGATTTTAGCGGGTTGCCGCCGCCGAGCCCGATGAAGCTCGAAAACGTCAGGAGCTGAATCGCGAAAAACTCCGGCGGGCCGAATCTGAGCGCGATCTCCGCCAGCAGTGGCGCAAAAAAAGTGATCAGCACAATCGAAAAAAACGCGCCGACAAACGATGAAGTGAATGCCGCCGTCAGCGCCTGGCCGCCCTGGCCTTGCCGCGCCAGCGGATAGCCGTCGAAAGTGGTCGCCACCGACCAGGGCTCGCCCGGAATATTAAAGAGCACGGAAGTTATGGCGCCGCCGAAGAGCGCGCCCCAGTAAATCGAAGTCAAAAGGATGATCGCCGAAGTGGGCGGCATGGTAAAGGTGACGGGCAGCAGGATGGCCACTCCATTGGCGCCGCCCAGCCCCGGCAAGACTCCGATAATCGTCCCGAGCAGAATGCCGATGACCGCCACGCCCAGATTGAACGGCGTGATCGCAACCTGAAAGCCGAGCAGGATGTTTTCGATGCCCATGGATCAGTAACCCAACCACGCTTCGAGCGGGCCCTTGGGCATCGGCACGAGAAACCATTTCTCAAAGACCAAAAAAGTGACGAGCGGGATGCCGATGGCGAGACTGAGAACCAGACTCCATGGATGGCGTCCGACCCAGCGCATGTAGAAAGCCAGATAAAGCGCGGCCGCGAGATAGAGGCCGATGAAGTGCATTGCCGCCACCGCCCCAACGGCAGGCCATAACACTTTGTGGACCGGGCCGAGCCTTTCTCGGGTGGCGAAATCCCGGCGCGTCTTCCTGCGCGATTCCTGGAAGCAAGATGACGGCGCAGCTCGCGATCATGATAACCGCGAGCCAGAACGGAAAGAAGCCGCTTTGCGGCCCATCGCTGCCCCAACCGATGCCCAGGCGCGCGGCATCGACGAGCACCAGTGCGCCGAGCGCGATCAGCAGCGATGCCGTGATCAGGTCCGCGGCACGCATGCTATTTCTTGAGCAGGCCTTCCTTTGCCATCAGCTCTCGGTGGAGCTGCTCATTTTCCTCGAGCCACTTGACGTATTCAGCGCCGGTGGCGAATGCCGGTTTCAAGGCGCCCTCCGAGAGGTATTTCTTAAAGTCCGGCGTGTCGTAGATCTTTTTCAGGAAATCGGTATGCCAGGCAACCGCTTCTTTGGCGAATGCCGGGCGCCGCGAAGATGCCGCGTAGCATGACGTAGTGAATATCGCTTCCCAGCGCTTCTTTGACCGTCGGGATCGCTTGCCAGTCACCTTCAGGGATTCTCGCGCTGTCAAAAACCGCCAGCGGCCGCACCCGTCCTCCTCTCCAGTGGCTGACGCATTCGGCGGGATTATTCACAGTCGAATCGATGTGCTTACCGACCAGGTTCACGCACACTTCACCGCCGCCCTTGAACGGCACATAGGTGAATTTGACGCCGAGGCTTTGCTCCAACTGAATAGTAATGATCTGATCTTCCTGGGCCGAACCGGTGCCGCCCATCTTCATGCGCGCCGCGCCGCCCGACTGCGTCTTCACCGCGTCGAGGTATTCCTTGGCGGTCTTGTAGGGCGTCTCGGCATTGACCCAGAGGACGAACTGATCGAGGGCCATGCGCGCGAGCGGCGTCAGATCTTTCCAATTAAAAGGCACGCCGGTGTGCAGCGGTGTCGTGAAAAGATTGGAAAGCGTAATGATGATGACGTGCGGATCGCCTTTTTTTTCTTTGACGTGGAGAAATCCTTCGGCGCCGGCGCCGCCTGATTTGTTGACGGGAATCAAAGGGCGCGGCGATAGTTTGTGTTTTTCCGTGATGCCGGCGATCAATCGCGCCATCTGGTCGGCGCCGCCGCCGGTGCCGGCTGGGATAACGAACTCGATGGGTCGGGTGGGCTGCCAGGTTGCCGCCCTCGAAGTAGTTGCCGATAGGGCAATGAGTGGCATTGCGCAAAAGAGCCAGAAAAACAAATCCCTGGTGTTGTGCATTTCATCCTCCTGGATGTTTCGAACGTTATTGAGCCGGACTGAATGAAAAGCTAATCGTTCTCGCGGTCTCGTACATCGGGGTGGACTTCTAAAGATTCGGATGGCCTCGATGGGAGAAAGGCCCAGTTATCCAATCTCAATCCGCAAGCATTTGTCAAGCTCACGGCTCTGCCAGGAACGTTCGTGATGCGCTGAGGACAAGGAGAACGCCGGCGCTCCGCATAAGCAGGAGCTTGAGCCGAAAATAAGTATGTACTATGTATCTTCAGAGACAGCTTCAGCGTCCAGAGGCGATGGCGCTTGGCAGCAGGTTTGTGCTGCGCTTGCAGCCAGAGCTTTGTTGCGGCGCGCTTACAGGTTTCTTCGTGCGGCGCACAACCCGCGCGACTTGAGGCAGAAGGAATCACCATGGCAACAGCCAATAAGAGCGACGGCAAAGACGTTTCCGGGCCGGTCATCTCCGGCGGTCATCTGGTCGCCAAGGCGCTCAAGAATGAAGGCGTCGAGGTGATCTGGACCTTGTGCGGCGGCCATATCATCGATATCTACGACGGCTGCATCGACGAAGGCATCAAAATCATCGACGTGCGCCATGAACAGGTGGCGGCGCACGCAGCCGACGGCTATTCGCGCCAGAGCGGCAAGATCGGCTGTGTGGTGACGACCGCCGGGCCGGGCACGACCAACGCGATGACCGGCATCGCCAACGCGTTTCGCGCCGAGAGCCCGCTCTTGATGATCGGCGGGCAGGGCGCGCTCTCCCAGCACAAGATGGGTTCGTTGCAGGATTTGCCGCACGTCGACATCATGGCGCCGATCACAAAGTTTGCCGCAACCGTGCCGCATACCGAGCGGGTAGCCGATATGGTTTCCATGGCGTTTCGCGAGGCCGTCAATGGCGCGCCCGGGCCGGTCTATCTCGAGATCCCCCGCGACGTGCTCGACGCCAAAGTGCCGCTTGAGCGCGCCCGGGTTCCCAAGCCGGGCGCTTATCGCGCTTCGACTAAATCGGTCGGCGACCCGGCCGATATCGAGAGGCTTGCCGAGATCCTGGCTAAATCGGAGCGGCCGGCGGCGCTGTTCGGCACCCAGGTTTGGACCAGCCGCGGCCACGATGCCGCCGTCGAGTTTTGCCGCGCCCTCAATGTTCCGGGTTACATGAACGGCTCCGGCCGCGGTATTTTCGCTCCCGGTGATGCGCATGGCTTTAACCGCACGCGCAGTCTAGCCTTTGACAAAGCCGACGTGATTCTGATCGTCGGTTGTCCGTTTGATTTCCGGCTGGGCTACGGCCGGCGCCTGCGCGCCGATGCGACCGTGGTGCAGATCGATCTCGATTACCGCAACGTCGGCAAGAACCGCGATATCTCGCTCGGTCTGGTGGGAGATTGCGGCGCGATTCTCAAAGCGGCGGAGCAAGCGGTTTCGGGGCGCGCGTCCAAAGGTAATGCCCAGCGCGCCGAGTGGATGAAGGAGCTCCGCGCCGCGGAAGCCAAGGCCTATGAGAAACTTCTGCCGTCTTTCAAGTCCGAGTCCGTGCCGATCAATCCCTATCGGGTGGCTTACGAGATCAACGAATTTTTAACCGATAACACCGTTTATATCGGCGACGGCGGCGATGTCGTGACGATTACCGCGACGGCGGTCGAACCGCGCAAAGCCGGTAACTGGATGGATCCGGGGCCGCTCGGCACTCTCGGTGTCGGCACCTCCTTTGCCATGGCGACCAAGTTCGTTCACCCGAAAAAAGAAGTGCTCTGTTACTACGGCGACGGCTCCTTCGGCATGACCGCTTGGGACATGGAAACCGCGCAGCGATTCGGCCTGCCGTACATGGCCGTGATCGGCAACAACTCGGCGATGAACCAGATCCGCTGCGGCCAGATCGCCAAATACGGGCCGGAGCGCGGCTCTGTGGGCAACAAGCTCGGCGACGTCGATTTCGAAAAATTTGCCGAGTGCTTTGGCGGCTGGGGCATCGCGGTGCGCGAGCCGGGCCAGATTCGCCCGGCGCTGGAAAAAGCGCGCGAGCGGGTCGCCGCCGGCCAGTGCGCCATCGTCAACATCTGGGTCGACATCAATGAATACGCGCCGGGCACCAGGGCGCAAACGATGTACAAGTAAAATGTCGCTTGCCGCAAGCCGCAACTGATTGAATATGTAAGGGCAGCCCTATGTGGCTGCCCGAAATGGGCTTCGGAGTGAGGATTTAGCCGCAGAGAACCTGGCGCGGCAAAGCCGCAAAAGTGAATAGATGTAGGGGCGGATTTGAAACCCGCCCTCTCAGCCAAGGAGAAAAGTAATCGATGGCAAAAGCCCTCGACGCAGTTCGCATTCTCGATATGACCCATGTGCAGTCGGGGCCGACCTGCACGCAGATTTTGGCCTGGTTCGGCGCCGACGTGATCAAGGTCGAACTGCCGGGGCGCGGCGACATCACGCGCGGCCAACTGCGCGACAAACCGAATGTCGACAGCCTCTATTTCACCATGCTCAACTGCAACAAGCGCAGCATCACGCTCAATACCAAGAGCGAAAAGGGCAAAGAGATTTTTCGCAAGCTGATCAAGTCGTGCGACGTGATGGTGGAAAATTTCGCGCCCGGCGCGCTGGACCGCCAGGGTTTTACCTGGGAAGTGATTCAACGAACTCAATCCGCGCATGATCTACGCTTCGGTCAAAGGATTCGGCCCGGGTCCCTACGAAGATTGTAAAGTCTATGAAAACGTCGCCCAGTGCACCGGCGGCGCGGCGAGCACGACCGGATTCGAAGACGGCCCGCCGCTGGTCACCGGCGCGCAAATCGGCGACTCCGGAACCGGCATTCATCTCGTCGCGGGCATTCTCGCGGCGCTATTTCAGCGCGAGAAAACCGGCAAGGGACAGCGCGTCACCTGCGCCATGCAGGACACCGTGCTCAATCTCTGCCGCGTCAAGCTGCGCGATCAGCAGCGGCTCGCGGCGGGACCGCTGATGGAGTATCCGCAGTATCCCAACGGAGTTTTCGGCGACGCCGTGCCGCGCGCCGGCAATGCCTCCGGCGGCGGACAGCCGGGCTGGGCGGTGCGCACCAAAGGCGGCGGGCCGAACGATTACATCTACGTCATCATTCAGCCGCCCGGCTGGGAGCCGTTGATGAAGCTCTGCGGCCGGCCGGAGTTGATCACCGATCCCGAATGGGCGACGCCGGAAAAGCGCTTGCCCAAGCTCGATAAATGCTTCGAGATCATCGAGCAGTGGGCGATGACTCTCGATAAGCTCGAAGTCATGCGCAGGCTCAATGAATTTGACGTGCCCTGCGGGCCGATCCTCGACATGCGCGAAATTGCCGCGGAGCAATCGCTGCGCGAGACCGGCACTGTCGTCGAAGTGGATCATCCGAAGCGCGGTAAATTTCTCACCGTCGGCAATCCGATCAAATTGTCCGAGTCGCCGACCGAAGTGAGAGCGTCGCCGCTTTTGGGCGAACACACCGACGAAATTCTGAAATTCGATTGTCGGCTGGAGCGACGCGGAAATCGCGGCGGCGCGCAAGGAAGGCGCGATCTGATCCGAGCATCGCGAGGCGAGAACGTGCTTGCCGCATCCATTCGCAGCGGAGAACTCGGAAAGATCCTCACGTTCGTCGGGATGATCAGTATGACATCTGTTCTCCCTGTCATTTCGCGTGCAGCGAGAAATCTTCTCGATCCGCGCCTCTTCGAATCGACCGAAACGAAGGCGCGACCGCGGAAAAACTCGCCGATCGTTGCTTTGCTCGTCATCAGGACATACCGAGTCGGAGGTGTTGATGAACAAAAAATCTTTGCGCGCTCGGTCGACTCTGCTCGCCGGCCGCGCGCTTGAGCGCGCCCGAGGCGCAGCAACTCTGCGACGCGTACGGCATTCCCACGCCCAAGCAAGGCTTTGGCAGAAACCGCGGCCGACAGCGGTAAAGCTCGCCGCGCGGTTCGGCTTTCCCGTGGTGCTTAAAATCGTCTCGGACGATATTCTGCACAAAACCGAAGCGGGCGGCGTGATCGTCGGACTGGCAAGCGCAGCCGATGTCCGGCGCGCTTTCGACCAGCTCGTCAAGAATGCCAAGGGCTACAGAAAAAACGCAAACATCCAGGGTGTCCAGGTGCAGCAGATGCTGAAAGGCGGCCAGGAAGTCATGGTCGGTGCCGTCACCGACCCGAGCTTCGGCAAAATGATCGCCTTTGGAATCGGCGGCGTGCTGGTGGAAGTGATGAAAGACATTACCTTCCGCATGGCGCCGGTCAGCAAGAAAGACGCGCTGTCGATGCTCGATTCGATCGGCGCGGCGGAAGTGCTGCGCGGCGTGCGCGGCAGCAAAGGCGTCAACCGCGCGGCGCTGGCCGATATCATCGTCAAAGTTTCCAAGCTGGTGAACGATTTTCCCGAAATTCACGAAGTCGATCTGAATCCGATCTTTGCGACCGACAAAGGCGCGCGCGCCGTCGATGTGCGCATCGTCATCGGCGACAAGCCGCAAACGCGCCAGCGCTTCGGCCAGAGCGAGATTCTCGCCGCCATGCAGCGCATCATGAATCCGCGCGCGGTGGCCGTGATCGGCGCTTCCGCGGAAGACGGCAAGATCGGCAACTCGGTGATGAAGAATCTCATCAACGGCGGTTATCAAGGCGCGATCTATCCGATCCATCCGAAAGCTCAGGAAATCCTGGGGCGCAAGGCCTATCCGAGCGTGCTCGACGTCCGCGCCGACGAAATCGACGTTGCGGTGTTCGCGATCCCGGCGAAGTTTTGCGCCGCGGCGATGGACGAAGTGGGGCGCAAAAAAATTCCCGGCGCGGTGATGATTCCCTCCGGCTTCGCCGAAGTCGGCGAGCAGGCGCTGCAGGATGAGTTGCTCGGCGGTCGCGCGCAAGCACAACGTGCGCGTGATGGGGCCGAATATTTACGGGTTTTACTACACGCCGCAAAATCTTTGCGCGACGTTTTGCACGCCCTACGACGTCAAAGGCAAAGTCGCGCTCAGCTCGCAATCGGGCGGCGTCGGCATGTCGATCATCGGCTTTTCGCGGACGACGCGCATGGGCGTTTCGGCGATCGTCGGACTGGGCAACAAATCCGATCTCGACGAGGACGATCTGCTGACCTATTTCGAGCAGGACGACAACACTCAAGTCATCGCCATGCACTGCGAAGACTTGAAAGACGGCCGCTCCTTCGCCGAAGTGGCGAGCCGGGTCTCGAAAAAGAAACCGATTGTCATGCTCAAGGCGGGACGCACGGCGCTGGGCGCGCGCGCCGCGGCGTCGCACACCGGCGCGCTGGCGGGCAACGATAAAATCTATGACGACGTGCTGCGCCAGTGCGGCGTCATTCGCGCGAAGAGTTTGAACGACATGTTGCAGTTCGCCCGCGGCCTGCAGGTGCTGCCCGACGCCGAAGGGCGAGAACATCGTCATCATCACCGGCGCCGGCGGATCGGGCGTGTTGCTGTCGGACGCCTGCGTCGACAACGGTTTGACACTGATGAAAATGCCGCCGGACATGGACGCGGCATTTCGCAAATTCATCCCGCCCTTCGGCGCGGCCGGGCAATCCGGTCGACATCACCGGCGGCGAGCCGCCGACGACTTACGCCAACACGATTCGCTACGCCCTCGGCGAGCCGCGCATCCATTCGCTGATCCTCGGCTACTGGCACACGATCATCACGCCGCCGATGGTGTTCGCCAAACTCTGCGCCGAAGTCGTCGCAGGAGGCGCGTGACAAAGGTATCGATAAGCCGGTGGTGGCCTCGCTGGTCGGCGACGTGCAGGTCGAAGAGGCGAGCGAGTATCTCTACGAGCGCGGCATCGTCGCCTATCCGTACACGACGGAATTGCCGGTCGCGGTGCTCGGCGCGAAGTACAAATGGGCGCGGGCGGCGGGAGTGCTCTAGCAGCCCGTGGTGAAAGTCTGACTGCATTCGACCGGCGATGCATCCCCGCTGGCTGCGTTGCTCCTCGCTCAAATATTCCCGGATATTCTCAGTCGTCGCGCCTTGCCATCAGGGCGCCTCGCCCGTCTCGGTGCGACGCCACACTTTCACCACGGGCTGTAGCTGATGACCGCAGCACCGGCGGGTCGTCGGTCTCCGGGTCTACTCTCGCTGGTAAAAAAATCCGCACAGGGCCATCCGCTGGGACGCAAGAGGCTCTTCTTCGGCGGCGCTTTCATGGACAGCCCGGGGTGGAAATAATGTGCTCGAACGGCTTACCGATAGACTGCCCCAGGGTCCGCAAGTCTGCGGAGCGAGAAACTCTGTCGATGGGCGCTTGAACAACTTGATTCTGGAGCCATAATTAATATAGGTTTGTATCAGCCGATAGTTAGTCCGGGGGGAGACCCAGCAAAATGTCCAAGGAAAAGATCGAAACAAAATCTCAGAAACCCCGGGTACGTTTTTCCAAATCAGGCGTGCCCTACACCCGCGTCGAGGACATTTTCGAAAGTGAAGAGGGCCAGAAAATCATTTCCCGGATGGCCATCCTACGAGCCCACAATCCCGCGCCGGGCCGCGCTAACGACGACCACGAATAAAATTGGCAGTTGCAGATGAGTCGCGGTCGTGCCCTTTAATCTTCTGTTGCTGCCGCTGCTCGGCGGATACTTTTTTATCACTTATTGGAATTACACGCGCTTTGACGCAACTCGCTATTCGGGTCATAGATTAATCTTTCATTCAGCGGCCGCCGCCGGCGCCTTTTTAATTCTTTCCTTCTGCCTCACCCATTACGCGGCGCGCCAGTGGCCGGAACTCGACCGGCAGTGGCGTGAGTTGGTTCCCTTTGACTATTCCGGGACCTCGTTTTTGGCTTGCTTGCTGGGTGCATCGCTTTGGTGGCCGCTTAACCAGCTAAGCTGGTTTGACCGGGAGCTGCAGGCACAAAATACCCTGTCCTCCGGCAATGATTTTTTAGAGAGGCTGCTGGCAGATGCACAGAAGGAGTTGAAACTTGTTTCGGTCGTCTTAAAAAGCCGAAAAGTTTATACCGGATTCGTTACCGGGAGCTTCGATCCGTTGAATGATCGTGATTACATTCAGTTGCTGCCGTTGGAAAGCGGCTACCGAGACAACCAGACCCTGCAGTTAAAGATCACTACGGATTACGCGCAGGTCTATAACCGGATCGTTAATAAAGACATCCAGGCGGCGAGCATCGATATCAATGATTTCAGAGTGGTTGTGCCAGTTTCGGAAATTGCCTCAATCAATTTTTTCGATGAACAGGCGTATCGCTTGTTTAATCCTGCTCAGGTATCAACGGAACACGACCGAGCCGAAGAAAAGTAAAACATCCGGCTGACAATCCCTGGACACTGCGCCGGCGGCTGTGCGGCGCCGGCAGAATCAGCAGGTGCCAGACCGGTGAACAGCGCCGGGTAATTTAGTAGTGGCGGTCAGGCGAATTTTAGAGAGGAGATAATCCATTGAACTCCAAAACAAAATATTTTGATTGCCATTTCCATATCATCGATAAAAACTTTCCCGTCGTGCCCAATCAAGGATTCATGCCCGACGCGTTTACCAGCGAGGATTATCTAGAGCGCTCGAAAGCGGTCGATCTTTGCGGCGGCGCGATCGTCTCCGGCTCGTTCCAGGCCTTCGATCAGAGCTTATCTATTCCATGCTTTGAAAGTGCTTGGGCCCATCTTTTGTCGGAGTCACCCAAGTGCCGCAGACCGTGTCGGATCAGGAATTGCAGGAACTCAACAGCGCAGGTGTTCGCGCCGTCCGTTTCAATGTCAAGCGCGGCGGTTCGGAAGAAATTCATCATCTGGAAACCATGGCGCGGCGCGTTCATGAACTGGTCGGCTGGCACACCGAGTTGTATGTCGATTCCACCGAACTTGCCGATCTTTTTGAGACTCTGGTTTCGTTGCCGGCGGTCAGCATCGACCATCTCGGTCTCTCGAAAGCAGGTTTTCCGACGCTGCTAAAGCTTGCGGAAAAAGGTGTGCGGGTAAAGGCCACCGGTTTCGGACGGGTAGACTTCGACGTGCGTTCCGCGCTCAGCGATCTTTATGCGGCCAATCCACGGGTCGCTGATGTTCGGCACCGACCTGCCGTCCACCCGCGCGCCCAGACCGTATCAGGATGAAGACTACACGCTGGTTCTGGAGACATTAGGCGAACAAAAGGCGGCAGATGTTTTTTACAAGAACGCAATTGAGTTTTATCGGCCGAAAAGGGTCCGATAGGAAGGCAGGTCTCGCAACCGCCGTAGGTTTGGCGCTTTTTCGGATGATCGGATTGAGCCGAGCGGAAAAGTCTCTCCGACCGAACGGCAAGAACACTGTCGAGTCACCCTGAACGGCCCATATGCTAGCGAACTGCCTGACCAAGGATCACGCATACCCGTTAGTACCGGAGGAGTAACATGGCGCAACACATTGATGGACCTCTTTATTATGAACGGATGGGACGCGCACGGGCCGGTGATTGCGTTTATTCATCCCAATCCGATGGACCAGTCGTGCTGGATTTTTCAGATGGCGCATCTCTCGACCTGGTACCGGTGTATTGCCATCGACATCCCCGGCTACGGGCGCTCGCCCAAGGCCGAGCCCGGGCTGACGATGAACGACATGGCCGAGGCCTGTTGGGAAGCGATCGACGATGCGCTGCCCGGCGAAAAAGCGGTTCTGGTTGGCTGTTCGGTCGGCTCGTCGCTCGCGCCGCACATGTACCACCTTCGTCCCGACAAAACCGCGGCGCTCGTGTTGTCGGGCACCGGTTACAATCCGAACAAGGAATTCACCAAGGGGAGAATCGCCAACTACACGGCCAATGGCATCGACTATCGCTGGGCCTACACGTTCGAAGATCTAAGCGCGGCCTTTCGCACTACCCCGCTGGCGCATTTCTTCGCGAATCTTTTCAGCGAACGCAACCAACACGCCGACGTGCAGACGATCATCCACCAGTTCAAAGCGCTCGCGCAGCCCTACCCCGAAGAGCATCATGAGCGTATCGCCTGCCCGACGATCATTCTGACCGGCAGCGAGGACAACAGCCATCAACGCGCTTTCGCGCTCCAAGCGCGCATACCGAACTGTGAGTTGAGAACATTGCCGGGCGCCGGCCACGCTTGCCAGATCGAGCAACCGTGGCTGTTCGATCGCTTGATGATTGAATTTCTTGCCAAGCACGGCCTTTTTCCCGGAGCATCGACGCCGGCGCAAGACGATCATCTAGCAGCCCGTGGTGAAAGTGTGGCGTCGCACCGAGACGGGCGGGGCGCCCTGATGGCAAGGCGCGACGACTGAGAATATCGGGAATATTTGAGGGGAGGAGCAACGCAGCCAACGGGGATCGATCGCCCGTCGAATGCAGTCAGACTTTCACTACGGCTGCTAGCAACGAGAGAACGAGATCGGATGGCCGGCTTGAGGGACGCACGGTGCTTTTAATTTTTCGACTTTCTTTTAAGATTGCTCATCCGGCGCTCTGACCCTTACACCGTCTTGGTTGCAACCGCGCCGCACCTAAAACTTACCACGAGAGGAAAACAAATGACGCAATCCAATCCATTACGCGTAGGCCTCATCGGAGCAGGCGGCAGATGGGGGCCGCGCGCGCATGTGCCGGCGCTGAAGGGCGTGGCCGAGACCGAGCTCTATGCCGTGTGCACGGCGCACGCGGACACCGCGCAGGCAGCGGCCGATAAGTTCGGCGTGAAGCGCGCCTACGGCAACGACAAAGCGATGCACGCCGATCCGGAGGTCGAAGCGGTGGTGGTCGCGGTGCGCGTGCCGGCGCACTACGAGCTTAGCAAAAACGCCATTGAAGCGGGCAAGCACGTCTTCTGCGAATGGCCGCTCGGCGCGAATACGAAAGAAGCCGAAGAACTGGCGGCGCTGGCGCGCCAGAAAAACGTGCGCACCATGGTCGGCCTGCAGCGGCGCGCGTCGCCCGCTTACCTGTACATGCGCGAGCTCATCCAGCAAGGCTACGTCGGTCAGGTGCTGTCGGTCAACATGACGCTGATGAACAGCGGCGTGCTCACCCGCACCGCGGATCGCACCTGGCAGCGCGACGTGACGCTGGGCGCGAACACGCTGACGATCACGTTCGGCCACGTGCTCGACGCCATGTGCATGGTGGTCGGCGAGCTGACCGAAGTGTCCGCGATCGTCACCACGCAGGTGCCGCAGTGGTTCGAGACCGACACGAAAAAATACGTGGACGTCACCTCGCCCGACAACATCATGGTTCAGGGCCGGCTCGAAAACGGCGCGATCGTCAATGCCTACTGTCGGCGTGCATCCGTACCACGGCAGCGGCTACCGCTTCGAGATCTACGGCAAGGACGGCACGCTCGTCGATGATCGGCGGCGGCGAGGGCGGCGAGGAGCGCCGGCGCAAGATCATGGCGGGACACAAGGACGACAAGGCGCTGCAAGAGTTGCCGGTGCCGGAGCGCTTCAAGTGGGTGCCGGAAGCCGTGCGCAACGGCGGCCCGGCGTACGACGTCGGCCAGATGTGGGTCAAGTTCGCCGAAGCGATACGCACCGGCGCGAAGATCGAGCCCGACTTCGATCACGCGGTGCGCCGCCACCGAATGTTGGATGCCATCGTGCGCGCGTCAGAGACCGGGCAGCGGCAGAAAGTCGTGTTGTAGGCCGTTGCCCGGCGGCGCTTCAGGATGCGAAAGTTCAAGCCGGATTGGCTGCGCTCCGTTCATCAGTTCACGCTTTTTGCCCGGTTCATCGGGTACAGAACAAAATTCGAGATCCACCGAATGGTGCGGCAGTCTCTGCGGAGAGCTCAGAAATAGACGCAAGACTCGCCATCGACACGCAGCACTGATTCCTGCGCAAAAGTTTTCCTGTAGCTGTCGCGGATTTCTTCGATGCGCGCGCTGCTGGTTTTTTCACCGGCAGGATAAAGCAGTATGACAAACATCGCATCTTCACGCTCAATCGTCCCACTGGAGCCGCGAAATTGTCCGTTGCCGGACAGCACAGTCAATCCGCTGGGAAATCGGGGCGTGATAATATCGTCGAGAAAGGCGCGAAATTCAGCATCGGTCACCATTGAACCGTCCGGTTTGCCTCTGCCGAAGTAGAGCTCACTGCGGGCCCACAGTTGCGCCCGGCCTGTATTCGCGCAGCTCTCACGAATAACGGCGTTAGTTTGCTGAGCAGGGATGGCGGGTACGGGATCCAAGGCGCGAGAGAGAAAAAACCCGACGCACGCCGCGACCAGAATCCAACCGCTAAGGCTGCGATAGCGATTATCCTTTCGCACGGTTCTCCCCATCCAAACAAAAGGTCATGCCGTTAGTAAGAGCGACTGGCCGATAATACTGGCGATAGGGGCAAACCCTGTGCCAAGGTTTTGAGCTCATCGGGCGGGCGCACAAACACTGAAATCGCCGAAGTAATTAGATTTCTCCGGTTCTCGGTTGGGCAGGAGGCAACTTGGTTGCGGCATAGCGTCAACCTGGTTGCGGCGCGGCGTAGACAAGGGATGCGCTGGTGCGATCGATTGCGATTGACGACTCACCGGCTTAGCGATAACAGAGGAAATAGATTAGCGAGAGGAGCAGTGACCATGGAAAATCGAGCGGCCGAGATACACGATGGGCTGAAGCATCCGGTGATCGACGGCGACGGCCACTGGATGGAGCCGATCCCGATTTTCCTCGAGTACCTCCGCGAAGTGGGCGGCGCCGAGATCCGTCGATCAGATGCAGAGCGCTGTGGCGCCGCAAGGGACGCGTGGTACCGGGCCACGCCGCCGGAACGTCAGCACAGCCGACTGCGTCGCACCATCTGGTGGGGTGTGACCAGCAATACGCTCGACAAGGCAACGGCGCTGCTGCCGGCCTTGCTGAACGAGCGCCTGCCCGAGTTGGGCATCGACTTCGCGCTGATCTATCCGAGCTTCGGGCTCAGCATCAACGGCATAGCCCAGGATGACCTGCACCGGGCCGCGGTCGCGCGCCTACAACATGATGACGGCTGATATGTTCGCGCCGTTTGCCGCAAGGTTTGCGCCGGTAGCGATCATTCCCTGCCCATACGCCGGACGAAGCGATTGAGGAGCTGGAATACGCGGTCAAGAAGCGTGGTTTCAAAGCGATCATGCTGCGGGGAAACCAGGAGCGACCGATCCCAAGCGCGGCGGAAGGAATCAATGACCGGCAGAAGGCCGCCTGGTATTGCGATACCATCGCGCTCGACAGTCCCTATGACTACGAGCCGTTCTGGCAGCGCTGCGTCGAGCTCGGCGTGGCCGTGACCCAACACTCGGGCAGCGGCCGCTGGTCAGGATCGCGCCTCGATCAGCAACTTCACCTACAACCACGTCGGCCACTTCGCCGAATCGAACCACGCCTTTGCGCGCGGCGTTTTTCTGGGTGGTCTCGTGCGGCGCTACCCAAGCCTCAATTTTGGGTTCATGGAAGGCGGCGTGAGCTGGGCCTGTCAGATGTGCGCCGACTTGATCGAACACTGGGAGAAGCGCCGCCGCGCCGGGCTGCAGTATCCGAGCTCAACCAAGGTCGCCGAGATGCATCAACTAATCGACCGCTATGGCGATCAAAGACTCAAAGCCAACGCCGACGCGATCATGAACAACCTGGACGCATTTCGCCCGGAGTGCAGTCTTGAAGAACTCGGGCGGCCTGAGCATGTCTCGGACGATTTTGAGGCAGCAGGAATCAACTCAAAAGAGGATGTCCGGGCAGTCTTCTCCGGCAACTTCTACTTCGGCTGCGAGGCGGACGACCGCGCAACGATGTGGGCCTTCGATCCTCGCATGGGCGTCCGGCTTCGGCCGGTCTTCAGCTCCGACTTCACGCATTTCGACGTGCCCGATTTCAGGGAGGTGATTCCTGAAGCGTTTGAGATGGTCGAGAAGGGCTTCGTGACGGAGCAGGATTTCCGGGAGTTCACGTTCACCAACGCCGCGCGTCTGCACACGCGCAACAACCCAGACTTCTTTAAGGGCACCGTCATCGAGCAAGCGGTGGCCAATGAGCTTGGACTGAAGACGCCGTTGGCGAGCGCAAGCCTGACAAGCTTTGAAATAGAGCGGAGGCGCGAGAATGAGAAATCAGCCGGTCGCCCGTTGCCTCTCGCCTCTGTCGGCTCCTTGCAGGCTGCTTAAAAGAGCCAGAGGCAAGGCGCGGAAAGCGCATGGCGCAGAGAGCAAGGCGCATAGCGTCAGGAGCCAGAACGCTTTGCGCTTCGCGCTCGGCGCTTTGCCAGACCGTACGTTTACGCGAGATCGACCAAGCGCAACGAAGCCTATGGGGTTTTTCCGCTTGGCTATCTGGCTACGGCGCGGAGCCAGTCCGCGACCCGTGAGCTCGGTTCGCATCGCCGATGCGCGAATCTGCCGGTCGAATCAGGACGGTATGACTCTGTCGTTTCCGCGTTGGTGCTGAGTTTTATTCCGGAACTTCCCACGGCAATGGCGGACTGGCCTCGTGCGACCCGCGCCCATGGCAGTGTTGCGGCATACGTCTGCGACGACGCGGGATAGATGCGAGATGATGCGTTGCTTCTGGGATGCCACGGTTGCACTCAGCCCGAGGAAACAGAGCGCCACGAAGGCCGGCGATTCCCGATTAGCCAGCCTGGCCCGTTGAAGCAGCTTCTTGAACGTGCCGGACTGCAGAATGTGGCAGTCCGCGCGATTGATGCTCCAGCCAATTTACCGAGATTTCAACCGCTACTGCGAGTCCGTTCCTGGGCGGGCAATTTCCAGCGTCGGATTACGCGATGTCTCTCGCCGAAGACGCACGTGGTGCGCTCCGTGAGGGTGTCCGTGCTGATCTGCCGATCGCCGCAGATGGAGTCTATCTCGCTGATCGCCCGTGCATGGGCCGTTCGTGGAAAGTGCTAGGGACGCTCGATGTTTCGTGCAAACAGTACGCTCAATCCTTGCTGAACGGGTTACCTCGCGATCCCCAGGAAAGATCAGATGGTGACAGTGGCTAGTGTTTTTTCCAACGCAAAGGCTTGCGCCAGCAGCTCGTAGGAGCGATGGCGCGGCGCGGGATCGTAAGTCCACGTGACCACGACCAGCTCATCGAGTTCGAGACTTTTCGCGAGTTCTTTCAGGCGCGCGGCGACCTGCTCTGAAGAACCGACAATTGCTTTGCGCCGCAACTTCTCGGCAGTCGCCATCTCCGCGGGAGAATACGGGCGCTCGGCTTCCTCGGGCGGCATGAGCGGCAGACGGATGCCTTGTCGGCGATCGATGATTGAGCGTTCCCGGCTTTTGAACTGGTGCAGCGCTTCTTCTTCCGTGTCGGCCGCCAGCGCCCAGACGCAAATCGTCGCGATCGGCTTCTGGGATTTTTTTCGCTGGGGCGATAGTTCTTGCGGTAAAGCTCCAGCGCCTGTTCGACACCGGTGCCCTCGCTGAAAAAATAGGCGAACGCGTAGGGCAAGCCAAAATGGGCCGCCAGTTGAGCGCCGTAATCTGAGCTGCCGAGAATCCACATTTCCGGGCTGCTCGGCCCCGTCGGCTGGGCAACGATTGTTATGAAAGGGTGGCGCTCAGGCAGCGGGGTTCCCGACACCCAATGTTGCAGCTCCTGGACTTGCCGGGGAAATTGGTCGAGGACGTTCTGCGGGATTCGGATTGAGCGCGTATGATGTCATCTGGTCCGATCCGGGCGCACGTCCGATTCCCAGGTCGATGCGGCCCGGGGCGATGGCCTCCAGGACGCGGAACTGCTCGGCAACTTTCAGCGCGGAGTAGTGCGGCAGCATGACGCCCGCGCTGCCGACACGAATACGCGGCGTGGTGGCCGCGATCGCAGCCATGAGCACCTCGGGCGCGGTGCCGACGATACTGCCGGAGTTGTGATGCTCCGAAACCCAGTAGCGATGATAACCCGAGCGCGTCGCAATGGCGCGCGAGTTCAAGCGTCTCGCGGATCGCAAGGTCCTGCGCTCTATCCTTGGACGCCGTCGATTGATCGAGTACTGACAATCTCATGGGCTGCTTCTGGAGTGCATTTTCTTCCGGGTATTCCGGGTTTCACGGGGAATAGTATTCGCCACGAAGGACACGAAGAATTATTCACCGCATGACGCAGAGGGCGCGGGTTGAAGTTCGTGAGAACGTAAAAACTCTGACTCTGTGGTGAGAAGCATCTGTCTGCTTCGTTGCTGCTGCGCTAAGACGAGTTGCTGGCACGGATGGAGAGAGCAAACTTCAGCCAAGTCGATCGCCGACTTTCAAACCAGCTTGCCTGGCGAATTCCGCGCCGCTGATTTTGCCGCCTTCGCCGCGCATTCTCTTGACAGTGAGCGTGCCGCCGTTGAGCGCGATGCTGATCTCTTCGGCGCCGATGCCGGTAACCTGTCCTGCTGGTGCGCTGTTTGCGGCCTTCTGTAAGCGCGCGTCGAAGAGCCGCACCATTTTGCCATTGTAGGTCGTGTGCGCGCCCGGTTGCGGATCGCAGCCGCGGATCAGATTATAAACTTCCGGCGCCGGCTTGGACCAATCGATCCTGGCGTGTTCGTCGCTGCACGGCGGGTCGTAGCTTGCCTTTGATTCGTCTTGCACGATGCGCGGCGGGTTGCCTGCTTTATTGATCAAGTCGACGGCTTCGCCGATGGCTTCGATACCCAAAGGAAAAATTTTGTTGAAATAAAGCGAGCCGGTGGTGTCGTCCGGATCGACCTGCATTTCTTTTTGCAGCAGAATGGGACCGGTGTCGATGCCCCGGATCCACCCAGAAAAGAGCAAAGGCCGGTTACGGTTTCTCCTTTGATCAAGGCCCAGTTGATCGCGCTGGCGCCGCGATATTTGGGCAACAGTGACGGATGAAAACAAATTGCTGCCGAGCCGCGGCACGCTGAAAATCGGCGGCGGAACGATCTGGGTCACGAACGCCAGAATCGCCAGATCGGCCTTGAGCGCAACAAATTCCTCGCGCACTTGCGGCGCTTTTAGCGACTTGTGCTGGCGCACCGGAATGCCGAGCTGAAGAGCTTTCTGTTTTACCGGATCGAATTTGCCATTCGGAGCATCGGGCGGGCAGTACACCGCAACGACTGTCTTCCCCTTTGCTGGTGAGTTTGTCGAGAGTTTTCTCGGCAAACGCCGCTTGGCCGATCAGGATGATTCGCAAGATCTGATATTCCTATCAGATGGGTAGTATTCTCAAGCACGAGCCACGAGCACCCGCTGCTGGTTCAAAGTTCAAGGTTCAATGTTCAACGTATTCGGATCGTTTAAGAATCCTCATGGATCATCCGTCACTTGAACGCGACGCGCGGTGCGCGTTATCCGATTACTTTATAATCGCCGCCCCTATAGCTCTTGCACAGATCGACGTAGGTGGACGAGCCCATTTTTATCCAGTGCAACGCTTCGCCGGTGATCTCCTTCTTCACCTTGGCGGGAGCGCCGGCGGCAAGAACCCGGGGCGGGATTTTCGTGTGCGGCGTAACCACGCTGCCGGCGCCGATCAGCGCTTCTTCGCCGATCTCGACGTTCTCCAATAACGTGACATTCATGCCGATGATGGCGCCGCGCCTGACCAGCGGCCCTTCCATAATCGCGCCATGGCCGATGGTGCAGTCTTCTTCGATGACCGTCGGCGCTTCGCCCGAATGAATGACGCAATTGTCCTGGATACTGGTGCGCGCGCCGATGATGATCGGATTGGCGTTCTGATCGGAGCGCAACACCGCGCCCCACCAGATGCTGGCTTCGTCGCCCACGGTGACGTCGCCGATGAGGACCGCGGTCGGGGCGATGAATGCCGTGGGCGAAATTTGCGGCCGTTTACCCTTGTACTCGATAATCATGCGCTTCCTAACCTCCGCTGTCGATCACGATATTTTACCGATTTGGTGAAATCAAGGTTGACCCGGCGCGACCTGGTCAGCCATCCTGTCGGCGCTGAAGTACCTGGCTGAGATTCTGAACGAGTTAGTTCTTCAGTGAAAAATGCTTCGCTGCCATGGCGGCGATGCTTTCACCGATCGCCAGGGATGCGGTGGCGCCGGGGGAAGGCGCATTGAGCACGTGAATCGCATTGCGGCTTTGTTTGATGACAAAGTCATCGACCAGCGCGCCGTTGGCGGACACTGCCTGAGCGCGCACCCCTGAGCCGCCGGGCACGAGATCTTTCTCGGTGATTTCCGGCAAGAGTTTTTGCAGCGCGCTCACAAAGGCGGCTTTGCTGAGCGAACGGTAAAGCTCGCCGAAGCCGGTGCGCCAGTATTTTCCGGTCATCGCCCAGAAACCTTTAAAGGTAACCGTGTTCCAGAGATCGCCGGCATCGATCACCGAGTGACGATAGCCCTCGCGCGCGTAGGCGAGCACGGCGTTGGGGCCTGCCTCGATGCCGCCGCCGCCTTTGATCATGCGCGTGAAGTGGACTCCCAAAAATGGAAAGGTCGGGTCGGGCACGGGATAGATGAGGTTTTTCACCAGGTAATGGCGCGCCGGCGCGAGCTTGTAGTATTCGCCGCGAAACGGAACGATGCGGTGTTCCTCCGGGGTGGTGCCCCCGCTTTTGGCCGTCATTGTGGCGACGAGGTCGGATTGCAAGCCGCAGCAATTGATCATATGGCGCGCGCGAAACTCACCGGCAGTTGTTTGCAGGACGATTTCGCCGCCGCGCTCGAGGATGCCGACGACTTTGCAGCCGGTCTTGATTTCGCCGCCATCGGCCCTGATCTGAGCTGCATAGGCGAGCGCAACCTTGATATAGTCGATAATTCCGGTTTCGGGAACGTAAAGCGCCCTGATGCCGGTGCTGTAAGGTTCCAGCTCCTTCAGCCGCTCCGGACCGATGATCTCGATGCCTTTCAGGCCATTGGCGACGCCGCGGCGCTGCAACTCATCGAGCCGCGGCAACTCTTCCGCGGAAGTGGCCACGACCACTTTGCCGCAGATTTCATAGGGCACGGAGTTTTTATCGCAAAACGCCATCAGCTCCCTGCGTCCGGCGACGCAGCTCTGTGCTTTTAAAGAGCCGGGCTTATAGTAAAGCCCGGAATGAATCACCCCGCTGTTATGCCCGGTTTGGTGCATCGCCAGGCTCGACTCTTTTTCGAGAATCACCAGCCTGGTGCCGGGATGCGCCTGGAGAATCTTGAGGGCCGTGGCGAGACCGAGAATACCACCGCCGATGATCGTGAGATCGTACTCTGAAGCCATCGAAGAGTTCGAAGTTCAAGGTTCAAAGTTCAAGGTCGGCAACCGAGTTCTCGCGTCGAAGCCGGAACCTTGAACCATGAACGACTAGATGTTGAGCAGCCGGCGCGAGTTTTTTTCGGTGAAGGCTTTGACTCTGTCTGGATCGGGCTGCGCGTCGACGGCGACCAGCGCCTTGGTGAGCGCGCCCAGCCCGCCGCAATAGTCAGAGCCGAACACGATGTTGTTTTCGCCCATCTTGTCGATGAGAAAAGCCAGAGTGCGCGCATCCGAGCTCGCGCAGTCGATAGAAAAATGTTCGAGAAAGATTTCCGAGTAGCGCTTTTCCCCTTCAGGACTTTTGTGCTTCCAGAAGAAGCGATGCAATAATAGCGGGATACCACCGCCCGAGCTGCGGATGACGATCTGCAGGTTGGGGTAGCGGTCGAACACGCCGCCGGCGATCATGCGCAAGCAGCACTCGGCGACTTCACCATCCGACAAAACTGCATAGGCGACTCCGGCGCCGCCGTCTTCGAGGCGCGCCAGGGACGGGTCCTCGGCCGTGCCCGCGCCATGAAGAAAGATCGGCAGATTCTTTTCGGAAATTTTGGCGAAGATGGGATCCATGGCCGCGCTCTCGACGAGCATCTCGCCGCCCACGTGCGGGTAGAGCAAAACGGCGCGAAAGCCTTGTGCTGCAGTTCTTTCGATCTCGCCGACCGAAGCCTCGATGTTCTTAAGCGATAACGCGGTGACGCCGATCAAGCGATCTTTGTGCGGCGCGATGCGCTCGACCAAAATATCGTTGGATTGCCGGACGATTGCCAGCGCTTGTTCCGGCGCAAGCTGATCGGCGTAAACGCCGGCGCCCTGGCAAATCAGTTGCAGGTCCAATCGAGCTTCATCCATTTCTTTGACCCGCTTGCCTAGATCCGGAGAGTCGCAGGCGTCGATGTGCGGTTTTTTCCCGGTTAATTGCTGGATCCGTTCAGCAATCTCCGGAGCGGTGTGGTGGGCATGCCAATCGATAACGGTGGCCATCCTGATTCTCCTCTCGAGAAAATAAAACGCTGGTTTTTAGCAATTATCATTGCGGTTGTTTCTCGGTTTTGCCGGTCAGGTCTCCACCTACCAGTTTGCCGATCAGGTCCGGGATATCCGGCGGCGATTCGGTTTCTCTTATTTTACCGCCGGCAGGAATGATCCGGTCCGAGCCGCCGGGCGAAACTGACACAAATTTGTCGCCGATCAAGCCGCGCGCGCGCACCGATGCGATGGCATCCTCTTGAATTTTCACGCCATCATCCACTCTGAGCCCAAGACGTGCCCGGTCTTGAGCCAGGGCAAGGGATTCGACGCGCCCTACTTTAACTCCGGCGATCTCCACGGGGTCGCCGCGCTTGAGTCCGGCTACGGAAGGAAAATCCGCGTACAAGATGTAGCCGCTATCACCCAGCACCTCGAGCTTGCCCAGTTTGATGGCGAGATAGCCCAGGCAGACCATCCCGAGCAGGACGAAGAGTCCGACGACAATGTCGGAAGTTTTGTGACCCATTCGTTGTTAGTCTCCTATAAAATCGTCATCGGGCCTTCGGTGTCGGTTTGCACGAACTGGTGCACCATCGGATTGCTCGATGCGATGAACTCTTCGGTCGGCCCGACCTCGGCGATGATGCCATTGGCGAGCAGCGCCACCCGATCGGAAATTTTAAATACCTCGGGAATGTCGTGGCTGACGATCACTCCGGTAAAGCCGACGGTTGTGTGAATCTTGCGGATCAGGTGGTGAATACTTTTGCCGAGCAGCGGGTCCAAGCCGGTGGTGGGTTCGTCGAATAGAATAATTTCCGGCTGCATGACCAGAGCTCGCGCCAGACCGGCGCGTTTTTTCATACCGCCGCTGACCTGTGCGGGGAATTTGTAACCCATGCCCCTCAATCCCACCTGTTCGAGTCGCTCCTCAACTCGTTGGCTGATCTCGGTCACGCCGAGCTTGGTTTTTTCACGCAGCGGAAACGCCACGTTATCGAAGATCGTCATGGAGTCGAGCAGCGCCGCGCCTTGAAACAGCACGCCAAATTTTTGCCGCACATTATTGAGCGCGGTCGCGCCCAGCCTGGTGATATCGGCGCCGTCAACTATGACCTTACCACGATCCGGCAGAAGGAGCGCGTTCAAATGCTTCAGCAGCACGGTTTTTCCCGAGCCGCTGCCGCCGATGATCGTGGTAATCTTGCCGGTTTCCAACTCTAAATTGACACCGCGGAGCACCTCCTGCCCGGCAAAACTCTTATGTAGATCGACTACGTTTATCATCGCAATGGCACACTGCTGAAACGATGCATCGACCGGCGTTGAGATTCCTTACGCCGGGGCGCTGCATTGAAAAACCGGAGTCCTAGCGCCTATCCAGAATCTAATCAAACAGCTTCGCGCGCACCCAAGCCCTTGGGCGGCAGCGTGGACGGCTTTTCTTACAAGCTTGCTAGCAGCCCGTGGTGAAAGTCTGACTGCATTCGGACGGGCGATCGATCCCGTTGGCTGCGTTGCTCCTCGCTCAAATATTCCGGATATTCTCGGTCGTCGCGCCTGCCAGCAGGGCGCCTCGCCCGTCTCGGTGCGACGCCACACTTTCACCACGGGCTGCTAGAGCATGACGGCGGTCATGAAATAGTCCCAGACGAGAATCAGCACGAAACAAAGCACCACCGACTCGGTGGTTGCCTGGCCCACGCCGGTGGCGCTCTGTGGCGCATTGAATCCCTTATAGCAGCACACCCATGTGACGATCAGGCCGAAGCTCAACGATTTTAGCAAACCGCTCCAAACGTCTGCAAATACAACGCTGCTCTCCATGCCCGCGAAATAGCTGCCCGAGCTGACGCCGAGAAGACCGACGCCGATCAGGTAGGCGCCGTAGATACCGACGACGTCGAAAATCGCCGTCAGCAACGGCATCGAAATCAGTCCCGCGATGATGCGTGGCGTCGCCAAATATTGCACGGGGTTGACGGCCATGGAATGAAGCGCGTCGATTTGCTCGGTTACCTTCATGCTGCCGATTTCCGCGGCCATGGCTGAGCCCGTACGGCCGGTAACCATGAACGCGGCCAGCACCGGACCGAGCTCGCGCAGCAAACTTAAAGCAACCGCTGAGCCGAGAAAGCTTTCAGCGTTGAACTGGCGCAAGCTATAGTAGAATTGCAGGCCCATGACCATGCCGGTAAACGCGCTGGATAACAGAATCACCGAGAGCGAATCGACGCCGATGGTTCGAATATGGTGGATCACCAGGCGCGGGCGCAGCGGCCGGCGAAACGCCCAGGCAAACGCCGAAAGCAAAAACAGAAACATTTTTCCTATGCCGGCGACGCGCTGGGAAGTGGACCGGCCGATGTGAGCAATGATAGATAACATTAAAAAAACCGCGAGCGGAAAGGGTGAAGACTCACGCTAAAGAAAACTTTGCTCATTTTCAAGTAAGAGGCACGGGTTGAGAGTAAATCGCCGCGCAAAAATTTTTGCCGCTGGAAAACTAAGCGGCGCGCCCCCCACTCACGGGAAAGCGTATTTGTGCTGACGCTCCAATGAAACGCGCAAGAACCGCCGCCGGCGAGGAGACCCTTGATGCATTATTCGCTGGCCGCATTGAGCTATGGCAAAGCCGCGCCGGCTATCGTTGCTCTCTGGATGCAGTGCTGCTGGCGCATTTTGTCGGGATCAAGACGCGTGACCAGATCGTCGATCTCGGCGCGGGCAACGGCGCCATCGCTCTTATGCTTGCTCGTCTCTATCCCGGCACGCGGCTTATCGGTGTGGAGATTCAACCGGCGATGATCGAGCGCGCGCGCCGCAGCGTGGCACTGAACGGTTTGGCAGAGCGCATCAAGGTGTCCCGCGGCGACGTGCGCGCGCTGGCCACGTTACCAGAACTGGGGAGTTTCGATGTCGCAGTCTGTAATCCGCCTTTTCGCACAACGCTCAGCGGTCGCTTGAGTCCCAACCTTGAAAAGCGCATCGCGCGCCATGAGTTCGCCGGCGCGCTCGGAAATTTCCTGGAAGCTGGAAACGTTCTATTGAGGCGAAGCGGGCGGCTGGCTTTGATCTATCCGGCGTTTCGCTCGGTTGATCTGCTTACTTCTATGCGCGCCGCCGGCGTCGAGCCCAAGCGTTTGAGGATGGTGCATTCCTACTGCGACTCCCCAGCATCGCTGATTTTGGCTGAGGGAGTGAAAGGCGGCAAGAGCGCGCTTTCCATCGAAGCGCCGTTGACTATCTATGACAAACCGGGAGGCTACGGCGCCGAGGTTCGGGCGATGCTCGAGGGTAAACTGCAAGAGCGCGAATGAACGATGGCCGTAGCGCGCGCCGCTCGGCTCGCGCCAGTTGCGGCGGCTCAGGTCTGACTATAGCGCAGGGGTGGTTTTCAACGGCATCCTCGGCGCTAATCTGAGCTAACAATCCGCCAGGAGCATCTTTTTTCGTAGAGCGGGGACTCATTCCGTGCGCTTCGTGCCGGAGTTTGCCGGGCGATAGTCGGTAATCAGCGGACTGCTTCCCCGGCGTGTCAAATACGCCCATAGCCACTGCGTCATCACCATTATGCGGCTGCGAAAACCGATGAGCAGAAAGACGTGAACCCCCGACCACAGAAGCCATGCGATCACGCCGGAAAATTTCTTGTTGCCGAATTCCGCCACCGCGCGGTGGTGTCCGATGGTCGCCATAGTTCCCCGGTCGTTATACTTGAACGCCAGGCGGGTTTCGCCGCGTAGGTCGCAGAGGATATTCTCCGCCGCCGCTTTTCCTTGCTGGATCGCGGCCGCTGCCAGACCCGGCACCGGTTTGCCGTGCGCGCCGGTCAGAGCCGACATATCGCCGATGACAAAGATTTCGGGGTGTCCGGGGACGCTCAGGTCGTGCTCGATCAACACCCGTCCCGCTCGATCGGTTTTCGCACCAAGCTCTTTGCCGAGGGGTGAGGCGGCGACGCCGGTGGCCCAGAGCGTGACATCGGTCGCGATCCATTGGCCCGCGACTTTGATGCGGCCGGGTTCGACTGCTGTCACCGTACTGTCGGTGCAGACTTCGACTCCCAACTCCCGCAATTGCTCTTCTGCTCTGTGCGACGATTTTTCCGAAAACGTTGCCAAAACGCGCGAGCTACCTTCATAAAGCCGGACGCGCGCTTTTGTCGTATCAATCGCTCTGAAATCTTTTGCCAAGACCAGGCGCGCGAGGTCAGCAATCGCTCCCGCCAGTTCTACGCCCGTCGGGCCACCGCCAATGACTGCGAAGGTCAGCGCTGGGCGCCTGCCGGTTAAGTGCGCTTCGCGTTCCGCCTTTTCAAACCCGAGCAGCAATCGGCGGCGAATCTCCACGGCGTCTTCAACCGTCTTCAGGCCCGGCGCGTCTGCTTCCCATTCGTCATGACCAAAGTAAGCGTGCCGTGCTCCGGCGGCGACGATCAGATAGTCATAAACGAGCGCTGCGCCTTCGCTCAGTTTCACTCGACGGGCGGCGATGTCGAATCCGGCGACCTCGCCCAGCAGGGTTTGCACGTTGCGCGCTTTGCGCAAGATACGGCGCAGCGGCGACGCGATCTCGCCGGGCGAGAGCACTGCCAACGCGACTTGATAGAGCAACGGCTGAAAAGTGTGATGGTTTTTGCGGTCAATCAGGGTGACTTCAAGCGCTTGGTTCGACAATGCTTTTGCCGCATAAAGACCGCCGAAACCGCCGCCGACGATGACTACCTTGGTGCGTTTATCGCTTTCTTTCGTTGCAGCATTTCCCATATAGAAAGCGTCCGGCGCGCTGTCCCCGGAGTCGACGGCGAGCTGCGCGCTTAAAGTAGTCTTTCAGGGGCAAGGTCCCGGCTTGCGCTCGAATCGCTCGGATCAATCGACCGCAGCGCCTGATGGACCCAGCGCGCGACCACTAGGTCATCGAGCTCGGCGCCCAGGACGCCCAGCGGTTCCAGCAAACCACGGGCTTTCGTATCATCGAAGCGCACCGCCTGGCGCAGATAAGCGTCGTAGGGCGCGAGCATGCGCGCCAGCCGGAGTTCGTCGGCGGTCGGGTCTACGATGTTTTCGTCCACCAGGCAGATGCCGCCCATGCCAAGGCGCGCGATGATCATCTGCAAGACTTCCCGTTGGGCCGGCGCTTTAGCGATGACGATGTGAAAAGTTCCTGGCGCCGCGCCGGGGTGGCAAGCCAATGCCAGGATCGCCTCTTTCAAATAATCCATTGGCACGATATTAAACGGCGCGTCCGGTCGCGCGGCAATACGCAGGCGCACGGCGACTTTCTTGGCTTGCCGTTTTAAAAGCGCGAGAATTCGGATGAACTGGAAGAAGAGACTCGAGGGCTGGCTGCCCTGAGTGAGGGCAGTGTCGCCGATAACGATGCTCGGGCGCAAAATACAGAGATCGATGCCCGAGCGGCGGCAGTTTTCCTCGAGCGCGATTTCTGAAAGAAGTTTGATCTCTTCGTAGGGATTGTGAAACTCCTGACCGACATCACGTTCGTGCTCGAAAACGGTTCCAGAGCGTTGGCCGCAAACAAAGGCGGTGGAAATCTGGCACCAGCGCTGGAGCCCGTGAGCGCCGAGCGCGTCAAGCAAGTGCAAGGCGCCGTCGATCGAAACGGCCCGAGCGAGGTCGACGTCGGCCGGAAAGAACCGGGTATCGCCGGCGCAGTGAATCACCGTGTCAATTCTGCCCTTCGAGCTGGCGAGCGCGCGCGCCTGCAGGCGGCGCGGGCCGGCGAGATCGCAGTCGACGACCTCGATTTGCCCGGTAAATTCTCGCTCTCTCCAGGCACCGCTTCGGCGCAGTGAAGGCGCCGCCCGAGCCAGCGCTGCAGCCACGCGTTGTTCTGCGCTCCGGCCGTCGCGGCCGCGCGCCAGCGCGATCACGGTTTGGCCGGCCTGCAACAGTCGAAGAGCAACTTGGCGGCCGATGAAACCGGTAGCTCCGGTGAGCAAAGTCGCTTTGCCGCGGTTTGGGTTCATGAATCACTTCTCGATTTGAGCGGCTGCCAACGGCTCCCGGGCATCGCTCGGCGGGCCCGCGCCAGCCCCCGGCGTACGAGATAATCGAGCGTCGACGCCGGCGCAGCCGCGTCGGAGCGCACGGCTATTATGACGGAGACAAGCGGGAGCATAACTTGGATGTATCGAAAACTTCGTCGCCCTTGAGTTTATGGCGCTGCCGGTCCGGCGCGCTAAACAAAAGATCGCTGGCCATTAGCGTCCGAACCCGGCAAGCGCCAGGTCGGCCGTTGCTGCTGAAAAGGCATAGCCAATAGCTTCGGCAATGTCACTTCGCGCGCATCACGATATGCCGGCACGCCGATGACGATCGGCGCTTGTAGGTCATCGCGCTTCAACGTTCCATGCAACCAATCCCAGAGCGTGAGGCCGCTCGACCAGTTTGAGTCGGTTTCTTGCCGGATGATCGAATGGTGGATGGCGTGCATGCGCGGCGTTACGATGAAGCGGCCGAGCCAGCGCTCGGTCTGGCGCGCAAGCCGCACGTTCGAATGATGAAACAGGATCGAGAGCATCAATAGGGTCTGCCAAAGGGAAAGAGATGAAGGAGAAACGCCGATCAGGGTGACTTGGCCGGCGCGCCAAGCGACGGAAATCACCAGCTCGCTGAAGTGAAAGCGCAGCGCCGTGGAAACATCGAGATCGAGATCGACATGATGGGGCAGATGAAAGCGCCATAGCCAGGTCAAGCGATGGATCGCGACGTGCCACAGGTAGAGAGTGTAGTCCATCAATAGAATTGCCGAAGGCGTTTTCAACCACACCGGCAGCCTGAGTCGGTTCAGCACTCCCCAGCGGCGTTTATCGACGAACGCGGCAAGCGGGCCGATAACCGGTCGTTGCGCGAGCTCAAGCGCAAGCGCGCTCACCGCCGCAACCCCAACGTTGCGCGCATTACGGCGCAATTTTGATTCCACCGGGCGCCGTAACGGCCGGCGGCTCTCCAGGCAAAGGAGCGCGCAGATCTCGCCCAAGACCAGCACGCCGGTGATCCATGTCATCATCGCCATCTCGCTCCGGCTCTCCGGCTGTGTCGCAAACCGCCTTCCGCTCCTTCGCCGAACAACTTGAGGCTGGTTGCTTCTAATCAGGAAACAATAATAATTGCCGGATTGCTAGACTGTTCTCCCTGATCCTCTTTTTCAAATGCTCGAGGGTAAACTGAAAGAGCGTGAGTGGGGGACGGCATTATAAAAAGTTGGCGCGCCATGGATTCGCGCGCCGAGCCTACGGATAAGTGTTTTGTCTATAATCGTTATTTCTGAAGCTCGATCACTCGGATCCGCCTTGTGCGGTTCATGAATCACTTGTCGAGCTGAGGCGCTTCCAGCGGCTGCCGGGCGCGCGCTCGGGGGGGCCGCGCCAGCGCTCGGCGTAACCTTGCGTGTCGAGTCCGCAGGTATGCAGAAACAAGAGCCAGACGATAACGGCGAAGGTGCGCCATGGCCCACGGTCGATAAAACGCCGCCCCGAGGTGACAAGTGGCGCTCGGATCAAGACGGTTCGCCCGAGCTTCTTGAGCGCCTGGCTCAACATTAAATCTTCGAGGATGGCGCAGTCGCGATAACCACCCAGGACGCGAAACGCGCCGGCGCGCACGAAGATGCCCTGGTCGCCGTAGTAGTTGCGGGTTATGCGGTAGCGCCGCCGGTTGATCCAGCTAATCGCGCGCAGACTCCAGACCGGCTCATAGAACCGGTGCTCGAAGGCGCCGCCGACAAGGTTTGTATCGCGGCATGCGCCGATCATCGCTTCGAAGGCTAGGCGCGGCGGCAGGGAGTCGGCGTGGAGAAAAAACAAGATTGCGCCGCGCGCCTGCTCGGCGGCTGCATTCATCAATCCGGCGCGCGTTGAACACTCCGGCGACAAAATCCGCGCCCGCCCGGCCACCGCCCGCTGTATTTCCTCGACCTGACCGCAAGCAGCAACCAGGATCTCGCTATCAGTGTATCCCGGTAAACGCTCCAGGTGATCGAGTGCCAGCGCCAGCGCGGCGGCATCGGCGCGCACGGGTATGATGACAGAGACAATCGGATCCATAAGCGGATGCGTAGAAGTCTCGCTGATGTTTTTAAGTGTGTTCAAAAGTTAAGACGCTGCTCTTTCAGCGCTCATCGTTTTTCGGCCAGCGCGGGCTCGCCAACTCCACGCGCCGGATTGGCCCACCAACGTAGAGCGGGCCTTCGAACGCGAGAAATGCCGGCACGTCTCCCTCCAATATCCAATACCGGTAATCCGCTGGCTTTTTGCCGACGGCGGAGGCGAGCACGCCAAGAATACCGAGTTGCGGCTGCAGAAGATATTCGCGAGCTTGCTTCTCCGCTCGGCCGAGCAGAACCGCAGCCACGCCCGCGGGGGACAACTTTGCCTCGACTATCTTGGGTTCCGCGCCACAACCAACCGCCACCGGCGCGGCGCGCAAGCTCATGGCGCATATCTATCTCCTCGGCGAGTATCGCGCGCCCCCCTGTTTTTTTAACGTTGCCACTCATATCCCTGATCTTCCCAGTAACCGCCTTTGCCTTGCCCGATCTTGTCGAGGCTTTCGACCAGAGATTTGCCCTGGCTATTGCACTTCACGGCGCATCATTCAACTCGGTTTGGCAAGTCGTTTGGTGCGCCGCGGACTGCCCAGGAATTAAAATCACGCCCCGCTCATTCAAATGCCTCAGCATAACGATCGGATTTTGTGGGTCGTGACCGTTGAGATTGGCGCAGCGCGGCTTTAAAGCCACGCTGCGCCCCAGTTGCGCGAGATGCTCTGCCGCGTAATATGCAGCGAGGCCGGAAGTGCCGTCGGAACCGGCAGCCGGCCGACAAGTACGCCCAGAGATGTCAGAGTGCCGTCATCTCTGATAGCGAGGCGGCGACTCCGCCGGTCCCTCTGAGAAGTAAATAGAGAAAGCGACCATCTGCGCTGAGGCTCGAGTCCTACCGGCTGGCTCATGTCCCCGAGGAACGCGGCATTGCCGTTGATCAGAGTAAGAGCGCCGGAATCTGCGAAGCGATAGCGGGAGATCGTGCCACTGGCTGTGTCTTTCATCATGGCGCTCATGCCCTGGCGCATCTCGGCCATCTTGCCCTGCATTCCCTACATCTGTTCCATCATGCTGCCGCCCTTCATCGCTTCGCCCTTCATCGGCATGCCGTCTTCTCCTGGGATAACGCCGGAAGCGTGCCTAGAGTTCCCGACAGCAGCGCCGCGATGAATACTTTCTTCATAAAAACCTCCTGTGGTTTGTAAACCTTCCGTTTTTATTAATCAGCCTGCGACCGAACAACGTGCGCAGCAGAACATATGCCGCAACGATATCGCTATCGTGCACCTTGCTTTGAGGTCTTCAGCGCAGAGCAGCCAATGGCCGATTACGGCGCTCCCGGAGTGCCGGCTTTGGCAAAACTTCCGGCCTTAGTGCCTGCCCACCGGGTCGAGACTTTCAATCGATAACACTGAATTTCAGCGGCCGCTGGTGTGGAGTTGTCGAGCGCAAGGTCGTGGGGAGAAAAACCCGTGAAGGCGCGCAGCGGGGCTACTTCTAAGCGCATCTCTGGCGCTACACGAACTGACCTCTATGCCGCAGGCTTGAGCACCACCTTGATGCAACCATCCTGCTTGTCGCGAAAAACCTGGTAAGCCTCGGGCGCATCGGCGAGCCTCAACCGATGTGTAATGATGAAGGATGGGTCAATCTCACCCTCCTCGATCTTTTTCAGAAGCCGGTGATGATAACGCTGCACATGCGTCTGGCCCATCTTTAAAGTCAAACCTTTGTTCATCGCGGCGCCGAATGGAACTTTATCGAGAAAGCCAATATAGACGCCAGGGACCGAAACCGTGCCACCCTTGCGACAGCACATGATCGCCTCGCGCAGCACGTGCGGCCGGTCGGTGCCAAGCATCACTGCCGCCTTGGCTTTGTCGAGTACTGCATCAAAGCTGCCGCTCACATGCGCCTCAGCTCCGACTGCGTCGATGCAGCGGTCCGGTCCGCGCCCATTGGTCATTTCCATCAGCCGGTCATAGATGTCGTCTTTGTCGAAGTTGAGCGTTTCGGCTTCGCCATGCTCTTCCGCCATGCGCAGGCGTTCCGGCACCCGGTCGATTGCGATAACCCGTCCGGCGCCGAGCATCCAGGCGCTCTTGATACTAAACTGTCCGACCGGCCCGCAGCCCCAGACCGCAACCGTGTCGCCGGCTTCGATCTCGGCATTCTCAGCGGCCATGTAACCGGTCGGAAAAATATCAGAGAGAAATAGCACTTGATCGTCGGGCAATCCGTTGGGAATCTTGATCGGACCTACGTCGGCGAACGGGATGCGTAGATACTCAGCTTGCCCTCCGGCAAAACCGCCCAACATATGAGAAAAGCCGAACAGGCCTGCCGGCGACTGCCCCATCACCTTGCGCGCGACCGCAGCGTTCGGGTTCGATGTATCGCAGAGTGAGAAAAGCCCTTTTTCGCAGAAGTAACACGCGCCGCACGAAATCGTGAAAGGCACAACTACGCGGTCGCCTTTTTTCAGGTTCTTGATTGCGCTCCCGACATCTACCACCTCGCCCATCGGTTCATGGCCAAGAATGTCTCCTTTCTCCATGGTTGCCATGAAACCGTTGTAGAGGTGCAGGTCAGAGCCGCAGATCGCCGTTGAAGTAACTTTGATTATAGCGTCACGTGCATTAAGCAGCTCCGGATCGGGCACAGTTTCAACTCGAACATCATGCGTACCATACCATCTAAGTGCTTTCATAATTTTTTCCTAAAGTCTTTCATCATAATTCTTTGTTTTTCTGTTGAAGAGCGAGACCCGCGCAATTGTTATTTAGCCCTTCCGTAATTGCCGAGTTCCGGTTATTTCAAACCGCGCCCCATCCATCTATTACTCGACGCGCGCCACAATGCCGCGATTACCAGCCCCGCGCCGGCAATGGCGGCGCGAGTCATAGCCGGCCTTAACGAGGCTTGTGTGTAGAGGCTTGTTTCGGCGACGTGGCCCTCGTAATTGCCTCGCTCCGCGAGGCTTTCGGATGGACGGTCGAGCCCGTTCTGGTCGCGCAGCCGCGGCGGCTTGCCGCTCTTGGTGCCGCTGATGACCACGCTTTCCATATACTTGTCGGCCAGGCGCGGCGCGTAATGTCCGAGCACGGCGTTGCCCTTGCCGCCGGCGCCGACGAACACGTCGCGCACCGGCGTCTCGGCGCAGTGCAGGATCGCGCTCGCGACGGGTGCCGGCGCGTAAACGGGCGGAACGTGTTTCGGCTCTGTTTCCAGATAGTTCTTCGCGTTCAAGGGAAACGGTGTGTCGATAGCCCCGGGTTTGACGAGTGTTACGGAAACCGGCGCGCCGTCGGCTTCGAGCTCCATTCTCAATGCATCGGTAAAGCCTTTGACGGCGTGTTTGGAAGCAGAGTAGATGCCCTGCAGCGGAATGGCGCGCTCCGAGACGGTGCTGCCGAGGTTGATGAGCGCTCCGCCCCGTAGCTTTAGATGCTTGATCGCTTCGAGCGAGCCGTTGACGACGCCCCAGAAATTGGTCTCAAAGAGTTTTCGCATGTCTTCGATCTCTACGGTTTCGAGCTTGCCGTACATCCCCGTACCCGCGTTGTTGATCCAGGTGTCGAAACCGCCGAAATGCTCCTGGGCTGCGCGCGCGATCTCGCTCACGTCCTCAATTTTTCCGACATCGGCTACGGCATAAACCGCTTTGCCGCCGGCTTGCGAAATTTCATCGGTCAATTGCGCCAGTGCATCTTTGCTGCGCGCCGCAAGCACCAAGCGCGCGCCTCTGTCGGCGGCCATGCGCGCGGTCGCCAATCCGATGCCGGAGGACGCGCCGGTAATTACGATCACCTGGTCTTTGATCTTTTTGAGATTTACTGCCATTGCGAACCATCCTTTCGTACCTGTTATCGCCGCGAGCCTTCGCGCTCACGTCCTTTACATTCTTTTCGGCTAACCATCCGGGAGTCCATTTCAGCGCGCTCCCCATGGGATGAATTCGCTAGCGGTTTGCGGTCTAGATACAGGCGGCCTCGAACGTGGTGAAAGCGATGTCAATACCATGCCTCGCCAACAAGAGCGCAAACAGCATGCCACATCAGCGTCGCCGAACCTCACAGCGCTGGCAGAGGTGAGAAATTCTTTACCAGACACTAACCTTGGATTTAATGGATCAAAACTAAGAAAATGTTTCCGGAAACGGTGAGTTTTGAGACGAAGGCGCGGGATGCTATGCGAGTGAATCAAGGTCCGCCGCGCGAACCTGATCCCATTACATCCAAAGGCGAGCGCATATTGGTATCGCACCAAACAGCGTATGCGGCGTTTTCGTCGTTGCATTCCAAATGGTTCTTGCCTCTCTTCACGCTAGCAGCCCGTGGTGAAAGTGTGGCGTCGCACCGAGACGGGCGAGGCGCCGTGGTGGCAAGGCGCGACGACCGAGAATACCGGGGAATACTTGAGCGAGGAGCAACGCAGCCAACTGGGATGCATCGCCCATCGAATGCAGTCAGACTTTCACCACGGGCTGCTAGTACCCGGCGATTTGTGGAATATTCGATTAATGCGCCGAATTAGCCGCTCATCTGAAATCCGAACCGATGCTTCAAGCGTAGATAGGTAGATAGGCTCATCAGGTCGATTAAAACCGGCGCGTGGCGATGATCGCATTCATAGCCGGCGGCGGTTGAGTGAAATGACGGCGGGTGAGTTAATCAAGCTTTCGTAGGAGCGGCGTTTTTAGCGCCAGTGACGATCAGAAGGATTGCGCCGATATCGGATATATTCAACATTATCTTCTAAATGAGATAAAAGCTTCACGCTTCGTTCCGAGAACAAGACATCATAGCTCCGTGCCCTAACAAATTCGGAGACTAAGTATTCTATTCGGTCTCGGACCATCAAAATCATTAAATTTGCGTGCGAAAAACTGAAACAACGTCGCCTGGCCACTCGTTTAAAATTGACCCCAAACAAGAGGAGGGTTTGTTCGATGAAAGCTCTACGATGTGGGTTCCGGAAAGCAGTCGCTGCTTTAATTAATGAGTATGTCGCTCATTGTCGGTTGGTTTCTATACAATTTTTTTGGTGCCGCCGTCTTGTACATGTGATAGATTATGCAGATGAACGGAGATAACGCCATCGCTCTCGAAGAAGCTTTTCGGAACCTTGACGCCTGTTTTAAGCAGCTAGAGTTTTTCAAGCGCTTGCTTGACGACTGCCAACGGCGCTTGGCCGGGAAACCGGACGATCCCGAGAGCTGGGAAACTATACAGCGCGAGAGCGCTCAACTACGGACCGAATGGGATCTAGTGTTCAAAGACTTCATGGCGACGAAACGCCGGTTTGCCGAACTCATAACGTTTTATCCGGCCAACTTCCCTGCGCTCGAAAGCGATAATCTCTCTTCTCCTGGACGTAATCCCGCCGCTTGCTCTGTATCCGGCTAACACCCGCGGTTATTAAGGCACTCGTCTAGTCCGGCTTCGGGCACATTTCTTATGGGTGCCGACAACTCTCTTGTTGTCGCAGCTGAATTCGTCGCTGCGCTCAATTAACAGCGCTAGACCGCAGGAGGGTCCATTTCCCGGGCGAAATGACGAGTGCATAACAAATTGCCTCTTTGAACTTTTCCAGCGCCTGCGCTGCGCTGTGGTCGGGAAATGTAAGCACTCCTGGATCGGGCTCGGCACTTAACAAACCAGCGGCACACCCATTCTCGACCAAGTCCTAACCCGCGCCAAGCGCGGCAAGTCGATTGCATGGCGGTACCACATAGTTCTCCTCCAACATGACTGTCGAATCGCGGTTCACGGCGTTATGATACCTCGTCCGGGTTAAGGGGGGGCGAAGGGAGACCCAACGACATGGCGACCAAACGAACCGACGTTGGCAATGGCATGCCGAATAGACCCGAATTTCTGGAATTGAGCACGAGCGTAGTTGCAGCGACATTGGCGCCCGGATGCGGGTTGAACGTTCCGGCTGTGACAGACCAGGTCTCTCATCGGCCTTGGTCACTGCCGAAGACGCGCTGGGTTCTGTTTATGCGTTGGCACGATCTGTTATTTCTCCATTGGGCGATTCGTTTGGAGTTGATCCAGCCGTTGATTCCGAGAGAGATCGAGCTCGACACCTTCGATGGTTGGTGCTGGATAGGTATCGTTCCATTTCATATGAGTAGCGTTCGGCCGCGCTATTTTCCCATTCCCTTTGCTTTTCCAGAGTTAAATGTCCGCACGTATGTTAAGAGCCGAGGCAGGAGCGGAGTCTGGTTTTTCAGTCTGGACGCCGCCAACTGGCTCGCCGTCAGAGCTGCGCGCTGGTTGGGACTACCATACTACGGCGCCCGGATGTCCGTGGAGCTGGAAGCGGGCGCTGTTCATTATGAGAGCATCCGCGCGCATAAAAATGCCCCGCCGGCGGAGTTCAAGGCTTCGTATAGGTCCACTGGACCGATTTATAGTTCGGTACCGGGCACGCTCGAACACTGGCTCACTGAAAGATATTGCCTTTATGCCGCGGCGAAGCCCGATCAGGTTGTCTACGGCGAAATCCACCATCCCCCATGGCCGCTGCAGCCGGCCGAGGTGGAGCTACGCGTAAATACGATGACGCAGCAGATAGGTGTCGAGTTACCCGCTACCAAACCAATTTGCCATTTTGCTCGTTTGCAGGAGGTAGTTGCCTGGCCGATCGCGCCTTTGAAATGAATGGAATAATTAGGCGCGACAGGAGGCCAATTCACATATGCGCTGGTCGTGGGGCTGGCGCCCTTTTCGGTGCCCCAATGGTATGCGTCCATGCTCGGGTGGGGCCTCCAGAGCAGTTGTGAACTTCACTCCGTCCCACCGCAGGCGGATACGAGATCGGCAGAACCTTTCCTCAACCCATGGAAAGTTGATCTAGTCCATGCTTGAGCCGTATCAGCGCGGCACGGGAGGGTTCTACCAACCAACGTTCACGCATCATCTTGTCTTGGATTCGCAGTAATCCCTTCGGTAAGCGCTTCGGGGCGCGGCGGGCAGCCTGGAACATACACATCCACAGGAAAATCTTATCACTTCGCTCCTCAGTGAAGAGGCCGATTATTAGCCTTTTTGAGCCAATGCGGCGATCGCGCGAATCAGTTCGTCGGGCTCGCAGGGCTTCGGAAAGTGCAGTTGGTACCCGGAAGAGAGCGCACGCTGTCGGTCTTCAGCGGAGGCATAACCGGACTGGGCTATAGCGGGAACGTTTCCACCGCGCTCCGCTCCACGCGCCCGAACCTGGCGGATGAGGGCATAACCCGTCCATTCCTGGCATTCCTACGTCCGATACCAACACTTGAGGTATCGTTTGGTCGAGCATCTTCAGTGCGTCGTTTGCGGACTTCAGATCGGTCACCTCAGCGCCGCTCATTTCCAACAGCATTTTTAGCATCGTACGCCCTTCCTGATTATCGTCTACAACCCAGACGCGTACCCCGTTGAGTGATGGACGCTCTGGGGTTGTAGGATTTACCGCCTTCTGATTGCTCGACTGATCAACTCTCGGGAGAGGGAGCGTCACTGTAAATGTGGCGCCTTTATCAGGCCCTTTACTTTCGGCAGAGACTGTTCCGTTATGCAGTTCGACTACTCACCGGCGCTATTACCCAAGCTCGATCGCATACGTCTGCAAACTGTCGATCACGGCTCGCTGGGGTTTAAAATTGCGAATCGCCGCTTCGATTCTCGCAAAGTGGCGGTCAATCTGGATCTCCTCGGGTGGTTCAAACAATAACAGAACCTGCCCGGCTTCCATTGCTCCAGCAAGATCAAACCCGAACGCCGCAGCATTCCTGATCATTTGCACCGGAGGCTCGTCCAGAGTGACCATTAATTCTCGCTCCCCGCTGCTTGACTCCTTCTCTCAGGTACTGAAGACCCGCAACGCTCTTGCCTGTGCCTGACACACCAACAATCATTGTCGAGCTGCCAACTAGGTAACCGCCGTTTAGCAGTTCATCAAGTCCCGCAATACCAGTTGAAACTCGCTTTGTGGGCTCGAAAGCGCCTGCATGTTCGCGCTGAGGCGAGCGCCGACTCTGCACCCGCTGGTAAACCTCGAGTCCCTTCTTATCGACAATGCTGAAGGAGTGAATCCCATCTAGGCAAGGTTGGCCGCGCGACTTAACGATCTCAATGGTTCGTTGCACGCTACGACGGACCCGCTGAGTACCTAAACGCACAATGGTGTCCGCGATAAATCTCTCCGGATGCGAAGGCTCGCTTTGCTCGTTTTCACCAAGATCCAGAGCGAACACAGCTGTGACGCCCTGCCGCTCTAGGCCAAGTGCAAGTGTGTGGAACGTGTCACCGGGGTCAGGAACCTGCGGAAGGTTCATCCGTAGCGAATCAACAAAAACACGCCGTACCCCAATTTGGGCCGCCTCTGCTAAAAGCAGGCTATCGGGTTCCTGAAGTTCACGATTATAGACCTCCCGACTGGTGAGGATCAGTTTAACTTTTCCCTGCCGCTCAAGTTCCACTAAGTCCCAACCGAATGCCAGCGCATCGCGGACCAGCTTCTCGGGCGATACCTCAAACGAAACGATCATGCCGGGTTCATTGAACTCGGTAATGCCTCGATAGATAAACTCCAGTCCTGCCGTAGTTTTGCCCGTTCCCGGTACTCCTTCAATGATGATGATGTTGCCGCGCGCCACGCCGCCTAGAAATAATTCGTCGAGTCCTTGGATCCCAGTCTTGATGAGTTCTCGTTGGGCCATGACTTGACCGTATCAGGAACCGAGGAATTGCGTAAGGGTAAACTAGTTTGCATTTCGGCGCTGCCGCCACATCGATAATTCGCGCGCTTCGCCGCTATACGTAGCCAGTTCGGCGGGCTTTTTTAAAAGCTATTCGCGGTCCTTTTCCTTACGCAGCTCGGCGTTGATGGAGAAGGCGGCTTTAGCTCCTTCGGCCGCGGCAACAATGACGAGTTGCACATCGCGCGAAGCATCGCCCGCGACATAAAGGCCGGGAACGCAGGATTCCTCGAAGTTAAATGTCTTGACGCCGCCCTCCATGGTAAACGAACAGCCTAACCGTTCCGCTAAATCAGATCTCTGCTCCATGCGCGTACACAAAAATAATCCGCGGCGCGGCAGCGCAGCCCCACTCTCAAAGACAATCCGTTCGAGAACACCATCTTGGCCTTCCAAACGGTCGATGCGGCCTTCATTAACCTCAATGCCGCGCCGGGTAAGCAATCGTAGGTCCGCATCAGAAAGCCACGATCGGCCATCGGTGCATAAAACGATGTCGTCGCTCCAGGTCGTCATTGCCAATGCTAGATCGAGTCCGTTCTTGGCGCGTCCGTACACCGCCAGGGGTTGGTCGCGCAACTCCATCCATCACAGCAGGGGCAGTGAAACACACTCCTGCCGTAGAGAGGCTCGAGTCCTTTGTACCGGGGAATCTCGTCAACTAACCCCGTAGCGAGTAACAGTTTTTTACAAAACTCGTGCTTTTCATCGCCCAGGGTGAGATCGAAGCCGCCCTCGTTTCGACGCGCATCCTTCACCCTTACGTTGCGCAGATCGACGCCATAGGGCGCGAGCTGCTCGCGTCCCACGCGCAAAAATTCGCAGGTGCGGTATGCCATCACGTGAAAGAAAGCCGTGCATACTGTGCGACATCGCATTGCGCGGCTGTCCCGCATCGCAGACGAGCACGTTGCGCCTGCATCGACCCAAAATCAGCGCAGCGCTAAGTCCCGCGGGCCCCGCCCCAACAATGACTACATCATACATATTTTTGCCCCAGCTATCGCAATGCATCCGGTTCGAAGCTCAACGTCGGACGCCTTGATCTTGCATCTGCACGCTAAACGAAATCTCAGCATCACCAAACGCATATCCTGAATGCGCACGCCGTGACGTAGATCGTTCCAAATTTCGGGTTCGTCAGAGCTGTCGCATAAACTGAACCAGGTCGCCCTTTTCTTGCGGGGTGAGCCTCAGACCTGAGCACCAGATTGAAAAATTCCACCGTGTCCTCCAACGTCAGCAGCCGGCCGTCGTGGAGGTAGGGAGGACTGTCTTTGATGCCACGGAGCGTAAACGTCTTGATCGGCCCGCGCGGCGGCTCGTTCACGAAGCGCTCGACCTTAGGTCATGCATCTGGTTGTCCAGATAAAACGGCGCGGGATGGCAGGTCGAGCATTGCGCCTTGCCGAAGAACAGCGCCTCGCCGCGCCGCTCACTCGCAGTGGCTCTGGCGGGATCGAGGCGGCCGGACTGTGTAAGCTTTGGCGCCGGCGGAAAATCAAACATGTTCTGCATCTGCGCCATGTGGCTAACCTGAATGCGATCGAGGATGTTAATGCCCTTTTTCATCGCATGGATCGGATCGCCGTTGAAGTACGCGGTGCGCTGCTCGAACTCGGTGAAGTCTTCGACTGAGCGCAGGCTGCGTTTGGAGCCATGGATCTGCTGGTTGAACATCGCCGCGCAGGCTTGTCGTATCGAGGCGAAAGCGCCGCTGCTGCGGCCGGTCGTCAGGATTCAAATGAAATTGACCCGTGGTATGGCCGTTGACATGGCAGTCGAGACAGGTGACGCCTAGGCTTGGCTGAAGCGTCTTTCGATCGTCCGTAGCGTTGAATTCTTCCTGTGGAAAAGGCGTCACCAGCAGCCTCAGACCATCGAGTTGCACCGGCGTTACGATATCCTTGAAGAGACGGTGAAAATTGTTGATCGAGACGACCTCGCCGCGCGATACATCACCGAGTTCAGGGCGGCTCTGAAGAAAGATCGCCGGAGGAAATTCCGGCAGGAACGCTTCGGGTAGGTCGAACTCGACGTCGAAGCGCTCCAACCGCGGAAACATTGCAGTCTGAATTTGCGGGAACACCATTCCGCCGGTGGCGTGCTTCGGGTGCGGCAAAGAGGGGTAGGGAAAAATGCCGCGCCTGTGGATTTCGTCAGGCCCATGGCGCCCAGTTTATCCCATCCTACTCCGCTCGGGAGGCGCGCTGTTGGGCCGACTGCCAGAGGTTTACCGCGCGACATTTTCGCGCTGGCATCGGGCCGCGGCGTCAAATCGTAGCGTCCTTCTAACAGGCTTCGCTGTGCCGCGGTCACTTTTGGCCTGTCGGCGATATCCTGCTTCATGATCTCCTCGGCCGGTTGCATCGGTCGCTTGGCGTTCAAGCCGTCACGGGCAAAGTCGAACCCTTCCATCCGGCCCTTATCTGGCTGATTCTCAAAAGCCGACGACGACGCTGGAGCGTTAGCGCCGCTAAACACATTCGATTGATCGTGCGCCGTCTTTTGCTGCTCGGGTCGCGTTGGCTCCACTTGCCGAGGTATTTGGGCCTCCTGCACGCTGTCCTTCTGGGTCGGGGCCAGGGGCTGGGGATTTTCTGCGGCGAAATGAATCGCCGTGAACAGGCTGAGTAGCACCAGGAGGCTACCTGCAACAATTAACAATGGTCGATTCGTCACTAGAAACTCCTTTTCCGCTCTGCGCCGTAGAATTCGCCTCCGCGCTCACTGACCGCCGGCAACTCATCGATACCCCGCAGCTTTAGAAGAGTCGCTAGCGTTCTCCCATACCCTTGAAAAGCGCTACTCTCTCCCTAATGCACCGTTTAATCCGGCTTCGGTGCTTGCGTCGTCTTTAGGAACCACTCTTTTAGAGTTGTCAGGCCCTTACTAAAAAACGAATCTTCGCTGGGTGATATTTTCTCATAGGTTTGCTCGTTGTATTCGGGACCTTCGGGGTCAAATGGCAAGCCATCGGGAAAATACGAAGTCACCCACTGGTACTGTTCGGAGATAATTTCGAAGGGATGATGGCGCAGCCGCGACGAACCGTTATCGGCTAAACGATTGAGGTAGTCGACCAGCCCCTTGGTGCTCTGCAATTCATCACATGCGGGATCAAGCCCGGTGTGCTCCGCCAGCAGGCTCGCTCGGACATTCTTGATCGATGGATCATGGGACGGAACTTCCCAGGCGACGTTAAGCTCAGTGTCATAGCCCATACTGCGATTATTCATGTTGGCCGAGCCGGTGCTCAAAAAGCGATCGTCAACCAACAACAGCTTCGAATGGATATAGGTCGCCACGTCCTTGCCGTCCGGCCCTACCGAGGCCGGGTAATACATGCCGAAAGAATGGCCGGTTTTGGCGGCGACTTCCTGCAGATGACGCACCAGCTTGGTTTGAACGAAGCCGATTGAGAGCTGCTCCAGAACCGCCTCCGCATCCTTGGCAATTATCAGAACGATCTCAACCGGCGGCCGAGTGGTGTCCTGCATGCGCGCGAGCATGGCACTGTAGAGCGCCTTGGAGCTGAAATATTGATTCTCTATATAAATCACCTGTTCGGCGCTTTCGATTGCATCGAGAAACAAACGGCGGATCTCCTGGATACATCCTGGCGCGCCGGAGTTAAGCCGTTGGGTGCGGCTGATCGCCACCTCGGCTGCCGCGATCGGCAGAGTTGGCTCGAATTCAACGCCGGTTACTTCGGCCGGCGGCGGCAGCTCGAGTTCCTCGCTGCCGGCGCATTGCCAGCGCGATACGAACAATTCAGCGAGCTTCGTCGCTATCGGGCCTATATGGTAGGATTGCAAATCGTGAAAGGGCAGGTACGGCGTCTGGTCGGCGTTAACGCGCAGCGGATGGTCGACTCGGTGGTCGCGTTCATCCCAACGTCCTGAGCAGAGATCCAGGCCGCCGACGAAGGCAAGGGTACCGTCGATAACGACAAATTTCTGATGGTGCGAGGCGTCGAAGGAGTCGCAGCAGTCGAAACGAAACTGGAGTCTATCGTTGGTCGTCCAATTGAAATACCAGGATTGGAACCATTCCCGATCGATGCTGTAAAGCATGCTGAAATCCCACGCCAGGATATAAATGCGCAAAGCGCTTTTCTGCTCGCAGAGATCATTCAGAAAAGAAAGAAAAGTCGCGCGCGATGCCGCGGCCTCAGCATCGGCGCCGCGCAGCAAGTCGACGTCGCTGTCAAATTGCCAGCCGGACAACAGGATATAGTGCTCAGCCGCTTTGGCTGCATAATAAAAAGCTCGATAATAGTCGCGAGCATCCACCAGCAGTCCGGTTTTCTCGGTCGCACTAACCTCCCAGCAGTTGCTGCCCGGTTTTAAGATTTTGTGCTCAGACATCAAGCACCAGGTTAACTGATGCTCTAATATAGATTTGGCATGACAGAGTAAACCGCGAATCCCGACAGCCCATCAAACCGCAGGCGGGTCCATTTCTCGCGCGAAATGACGGTGCGTTGCAATTGCCTCTATAAACTTTTCTAAAGCCTCCCTTGCGCTCCTGTCCGGAAATTTAAGCAACCCCGGATCGGGATCACCGCTGGATAAAGCCAACGGCACACCTGCGTTCTCGACCAAGTCCTGACCGGCGCCGAGCGCGAGAATCGGCTTGCAATGACGATACTGCGCCTTGAATGAATTCGGCCGCGTGGCCGACATTGCCAAGGATCTTTATAGCTTCGCGGCCGCCGGGTACCACGAGCGCGTCGTAAAGCACGGCGGGAACCGCTTCCAGGGTCACCTCGACTTCTATCGCGATCTCCGTCTGCACTCTGCACCGTTCCTAAGCGAGCTGCCAACGAAGCGTGGGACTGCTCCTTGCTCGGCTAGCCCCTCGTGTAAGCGCGATTACATCGGCGCCATTCACCCCATCGGCGACTATGATCGCAATCCGCCGCGTGCGTATGCTGCCGTCGCCGGGGAGGCGAAAAGCGAGAGGGCAGGCGAAGCCTCGATCTCGGGCGCCGGTGGTTTCTCCAGCGCCTTGGGCAGAGCGGCGGGCACAGCCATGCCAAGACCCTGGCGACGCCTTCGGCGAGATCATCCGCGACGTTTGCGAGCATGGCGACGACGCGCGTGCGGACGGCGGGAATTTGTGTGCGTGTCAGCTCAAACCGGAAAGCACGGATAATATGGGCTTTCTCGACAGGCGTCTGGCTGTTCCAGAACAGCGTCGCCTGTGTATAGTGATCCGCGAAGCGCTCGGGTTTACCCCGCACTTGGTCCCCGACTAGAGGCTCAGGAAACGTTGTAAAGCCGGCCGTGCCAGCTTGAAAAGGACAACCGCCCGCGAGAGAGTTTGGTTCGTATGCAACCCGGCCGCGATTGATCGCCTGCCGATGCATTCCATCACGCTGGTTATTGTGCGCCTGCGCCACCGGTGCATTGATGGGAATTTCGTGGAAGTTGGGCCCGCCGAGTCGCAGATAGCTGCGTATCGGCATAAGAGTGAATACGCCCGGCCAGTAGCGGATCATTGGAAAAGTCCAACCCTGGGACGATGTGCGCGGCACAGAAAGCAACCTGCTCGGTCTCTGCGAAGAAATTGTCAGGATTGCGGTTGAGGACCATTTTCCCAACCGGCATCAATGGAACGAGCTCCTCCGGTACGATCTTCGTCGGGTCAAGGACGTCGAAGCTGAACTGTTCCGCCTGCTCTTCGGTGAAGATCTGCATGCTGAACTCGTACTCCGGATAGGCGCCGGATTCGATCGCTTCCCACAAGTCGCGACGATGGAAGTCCGGATCAGCCCCTGAGATCTTCACTGCCTCATCCCAATCAAGTGAATGAGTGCCCGCCATCGGCCGCCAGTGAAATTTTACGAATTGCGACTCGCCAGCGTCATTGACAAGTCTGAAAGTGTGCACGCCGAAACCCTGCATCATGCGGAAGCTGCGGGGAATCGCTCGATCCGACATCACCCACAACATCATATGCGTCGACTCCGGCATCAGCGAGATGAAATCCCAGAACGTATCATGTGCGGTTGAGGCCTGCGGCACGGCGAAGTGCGGCTCAGGTTTGGCCGCATGCACCAGATCCGGAAATTTCATCGCGTCCTGAATGAAAAAGACTGGAATGTTGTTGCCGACCAAATCCCAGTTACCTTCGTCGGTGTAGAACTTAACGGCGAATCCTCGCACATCGCGCGCTGTATCTGCGGAGCCCCGTTCGCCAATGACTGTCGAGAAGCGTACGAAGACGGGTGTTCGCTTTGCCGGCCTCGGCGAACAGCGACGCGCGCGTGTATTTCTCTAGTGATTCATAGCATTCAAAGTATCCGTGGGCAGCCGAACCACGGGCGTGGACTATGCGCTCCGGTATGCGCTCATGATCAAAATGGGTGATTTTCTCGCGCAGGATAAAATCTTGCAGGAGCGCAGGCCCGCGAAGTCCCGCTTTCAGCGAATTTTGATTGTCGGCGATCGGCACGCCCTGGTTAGTGGTCAGCGTCTGGCCGCTGGAATCGACGCGGACGCGATCGAGCGGCAGACTGGCCGGATTGTTACCCAGCTGTGGCTCGCCAGCTCCTGTCTTCTTTGATGGGTTAGTCTCAGTCAACGTGCTACCGGTCGCTGAGGGATCGGCGGGCTCGACCGTCTGTCCTTCTGGTGGCTCCGAAGACAGTTCGCCGTGCTCGAGCGCCTTGTTCTCGTTGTAGGGCATAGCTTCAGCCAGTGCTTGGGTTGCCTCGAACTTGGCAGCGAGAGCGTCCCTTTCGGATCCGGGTTTAGCCCCGCCACCACGCGCCGGACCGCTGATCGTTGAGCGCGAACTGGTGTTCACCGTTACCGCGCTGCGCGCTTCACTCGAGAGACTAGTGGAGCGCGACGTTTTGACGGGAATGGCTTTGGACGGTGTTTTGGTCTGACGACTGGAACGAGTTTTTTTGCGAGTTGCCATATCAATCCTGTATAAAAATTCCCAATTTATGAAGTCTGATCGTTTGAGTTTGCTTTAAAACTTGCAGAGCGCCGCGCTAGAGCATCTCTGTCCGGCTTTGTTTAGCGCGGGCCGCGCCAATTGCCGTCTTAACGTCTTTTTCTTCTTCCGGAGGGGGGATGACTGCCGGTAGACCGAGGGACTCTATCCACAGCTCGCGACACCAACCCGTCGTATGATACAGATGGGTATCTTCCTCTTTCTCGACCTCTTCATGAGCCTCCTTTAAGGCTTTTCCCTGTTCTCCCTCGAGTTTTAAAGCTACTTCGCCGATCAGGCCCCAATTCAAATGATCCTTAGTTTCAGCTTGGACTACGCACTCGGCGGCAACGATCTGCGCGGCCTCAGGCTTGCCAGCTTGCTTCGCCATTTCCATGGCTTTCACCAGAGATTGGCCGATATGACGCACGACCTGACGTCCTGGAGTTTCGAGCGCAGGGTCGAGCCTTAGTTTAGTCAAAAGCTCGCGCATGACCTGCTCGTGCTTGCGTGTCTGCGTGAGGTATTCTTGCCACTCTTCCTTGAGGTCTTTGTTGACAGCACAACGTATGGCAGTTTCGTAGACCTGCACGCCGCCGATCTCGGTTTCTAAAGCTTCGTAGAGGAGCTGGTTTAATTGTTCGTTATTCATTTACGTCTCCAGGGTGCGGTTAAACCCGTTTGTCTCTATCCGGCACGCCTTTCTCTTCCGTATAGGAAATATCATGCGCGCCGCCGCGTTCGAAAATATCTTTCGCGCGCTCTGTTTCATCACTGTTTTCTGAGTGCGCTGAAATCAAGATGTTGCCGCCTTTGATTTTGCCCTCATAACTCTTGGCCTCGTACTCCGGGATCCCCATGCCAATCAGAGCGCCAGACAAGCCGCCGACGGCGGCGCCGATTCCTGCTCCAGCAAGAGCCGCCATGATCGGTCCGGCGGCAATAAATGGGCCTACGCCGGGAATCGCCAGCGAACCAATACCCGCAAGCCATCCCAACACACCGCCAAAGACTCCGCCGGTCCCCGCCCCCGTAGCTGCTCCTTCAGGAGCCTTGGTATTCTGCTCGTGGGCAAAATCTCTGGTGCCTGATTTGTCGGGAAACAAAACGGAAATATCATTGTTAGAAAAACCCGCGGTTTTGAGATTCTCGACGATTGATTCAGCTTGGCCTTCTGTATCGCACAGACCGAAAACACTTTTAGACATTTTTTTTCTCCTTGCTCATCTGGCGCACTCCAATAAAATCTCACACGATAAGTTATGGTTAAATTATCTCACTCGCTAATGGCTCCATGATATCCTGAAGCCTCGGGTCACTATTGCTTATGCGGCCATCGGTGCGCGGCTGATAAATGGTGAGGCGTTCGGCTGCCGCGCGATAATTATCGAAAGCGCCGGGCAGTAAAGACGGCATGCCCTCTGTGCATACGTTCAATCTCCTTTTAGTAGGTGGACTGATACGCGGCAATGCCGGACGTACTTCACGCCAGGTTCATACTTACTTACATCAACGGCGGGGAGACAGTCCGAAAACGCCTAGGCAGTAATGACGCCTAGGCGTTTTTGGATACGCAAATAGATCCGACGCCGAGCTACACGCACACGGCCTAGAAAACACTGCGGGCGCCCTGACTATAATGATTTAAGGTCGATCGCGCACGAATTTGCCATGTGTCAGCGGCTCGTACCCGTCGCTAGCCGATCGTGAACACGATCGCGTCGGATGAGGCCTGCGAGACCGGCTAGTCCAAACAAACCAATCCATCCCCAGTCCCTATGATCGCTGTCATCTCTCCGGTCGACACCGGGCGCTGGCCGCGTATCGGGGGCGGGTGTCTGAGCGAGCGTCACTGTCGGAAGAGCCAAGGCGAGCGCTACTGCTAGTTTGAGGCTATTTGATCTGTGCATGTTGTCTTACCTTTCTAATATTTTGTTGAAACGCAAAAATCAGGCCTGTGAGCCTCGGGATTGGTAACTCAAGGCGAGCAGCGCCAAAAGGTACAGCGTGTTGTCTTAGTTGTGACCGCTTTCGTAATTTTCTGTCCCGTTTCCAGGCCATACGATTGATCCGTCCGCATAGCAACTCTTCAACGACTGCACTGCGGCGGCAACGCTGTTCAGGCGCTCGGCGATGATGCTCCGTTCGCCGCCACCGCGGAAACAGGCTTCGCAGTATGGCAAAGCTAACGCCGGCATTGATGCCGGGAACGGACTCGTTGGCAGGGTGTGATTCTTTATTATCAGTCGGCGAGCGCTCGCCTTAAAAAATGATAGTATCGATCGCTGCAACGCTGAAGCAAGATTGCTGATGATAACCGTCCCGGCAAAGCTACCACATCGGAGCCGACTTGCATTGCCGGGTTGGCCGAAAAGACGTGAGCTTCTCCCGATTTTTCGACTAGCTGCGACAATCAATTCGCGGCGCGCTCAATGCGCGACGTCAAACTATATATGTTCACGACGCTGCGCGAATGCAAGAAAACCGTGTCCCATTAACGGCCACGTTGATGAACTTTTTTCGCGCATGTGAGACAGGCGTTTTGCGTTCGGCTCTTGGGACTCGCCAATCTTTACTGGCCCCTCCTTTGCGTTAAGTAAGTTTACCCATCCATCTTTAACTTTAACACCGACATTTCGAAAGGAAGTATCCAATGGAACAGCAAGATCGGCAGGCTGCGGAAAGCATCGGCACGCAAGCGGTAAACAAAATCGAGGAAGCTAAATCCAAGGCCGTCGAAGTCGCCAAGAATGCCCAACGCCAGGGCCGGGAGAAGCTCGAAAGCGGCAAAAACTCGGCAGCCGAGCGAACCGACAAGTTGGCTGAAGTCTTGGAAAAGGCTGCGCAGGAGCTCGGAAGTGCCGAGCAACAATCCCTGGCCGGCTATGCCGGGCAACTTTCAACCAGCATGCGAACCTTGGCTGAGAACCTTCGGAGCAAAAGCATTGACGAACTTTTCCGCGATACCCAGGAACTCGCGCGGAAAAACCCCACGGCGTTTTTTTTCGGCAGCGTGGCCGCGGGTGTCGCATTATCGCGATTTCTAAAAGCGTCTGGTGAACGGAGCCGGGCCACCGGCAACGAGGCTGATTACCCGATGCCCCAGTCGCCATCGATGCCAGTAAGATTTGAAGCTGGCGCCGCGGTTTCGCCGACGGTTAGCAGCCTGGAGTTTGGCGACGATGTAAAGAAAGGAATCTGATCATGGCTCAGCCTCCATCGCCGGTTACTTCCGGGCCGCAAGCTCCACGGTTGGATCGCGAGCCTGACTCGACAGCGGGACTTTTGACGCGCTTGTTAGGAGAGGTGTCGACATTATTCAGGCAGGAAATAGCCTTGGCGAAAGCCGAGGTCTCGGAAGCCGCTGCGGCCGCTAAGGCCGGCGCTATCAGTCTTGTGGCGGGCGGTTTTGTCGCCTTTGCGGGGGTATTAGTTCTGCTCGCCGCGGTGGTTTTTCTACTGGCCAAAGCTATGGACATCTGGTTGGCAGCACTGATCGTCGGCGCGCTCGTTGTGCTTGCGGGCTATATCCTGGTGCAGAGCGGTATAAAGAAATTCGATCCAGCGGCGTTTAAACCGGAGCGCACCACGGATGCGCTGCGCAAAGACAAAGAGATGGTCCAAAGGAGAATGTCATGAGTGATTCGACAATGGTGAGACCCGATGCTGAAAAGGATTCAGCGACTCTAGAACGCGAGATCGATCGAACACGCGCGCAAATGGGTCAGACCCTGGGCGCGCTGGAACGTAAATTTTCCCCGGGCGAGTTTCTGGATCAAACGATGGATCTCGTCCGCCAGCACGGCGGCCAACTTGCCGGTAACATCAGTAACGTGATCACGCAGAATCCAGGGCCGGCGCTGCTGACCGCCGCCGGCATCGTCTGGATGGTGTTTTCCAGTAATCGATCCAAAACATCTTTGAGAGCGCGCACCGTCGATTATGAATACGAGCCTTCAGCCGAGGGTTATCGAGTTAACGATTTTCGCAACAGCGAATCGCGCCTTGGCGAATCCCGCAGTGACGAATTTAGCAGCGGCGACTATCGCACTAAGGAAGAGGGCTCCGGAGTTTTAGCTCAAGCCAGCCAACAAATCAGCTCCGCTGCACAAGCGACGCGGCAGAAGTTAACCAGCTCCAAGGATGCAGTCGCCTCGGGGTTCAATAAGACCACCGAAACCGCCCAAGAACAGGTTGCGCGCGTGCGTGAAGGCTTCAACAATATTATGGAAGAACAACCGCTGATTATCGGGGCGTTGGGAATCGCGCTGGGCGCCTGCATCGGTGCCGCGCTGCCGACTACGCAGCAAGAAGATCGGCTTCTCGGGAGCGTCAGCGACCAGACGATCGCGAAGGTAAAAGAAACCGGCGCGGAATCGTTTAATCAAGTAAAGGAATCAGTGACCCAAATCGGCGATGAGGCCAAGCGGACACTCGCGGACGCCAAGCAGGCGCTCTCCGAAACCGTCGGCAAAGCTTCGGCAAAACGATCATAGTCGCGCCCGCGAGAATATAAAAATAGAGCGGACGTTTGCCGCGTGCCGGTGAGAATTTTGCCTAAAGTCTGATGTTCCATGCAGCAGAAATCGATCTGGCTGTTTGTTAAAACGACGGTTACGGAGTGGCTCGAGACCGAGCCCTTCGAGCTGGCCGCCGCGCTATCTTATTACACGTTGTTTTCGCTGGCGCCGCTGTTGATCATTGCCATCTCCGTTGCCGGGCTGGTTTTCGGCAGGGAAGCTGCGCAAGATCAGATAGTCGAGACGCTCAAGAGCGTCGTCGGCGCGGATAGCGCCGCAGCCGTGCAAGCGATGATCGAAAAGGCCGGCGAAAAACCGACAACCGGCATCATTTCTACGATCGTCGGTTTCATCGTTTTGCTCTTTGGCGCGGGTGGAGTCGTTGGCCAGCTGCAAACTTCGCTCAATAAAATTTGGCAAGTCACGGCGAAGCCCAATCAGGGGATCTGGGGGTTTATCCGCCAGCGGTTCTTCTCATTCGCCATGGTGCTGGCCATTGGTTTCCTGCTACTTGTGTCTCTGGTCGTGACCGCCGTTTTAACCAGTCTCAGCGGTATGCTAAGCGGCCTATTTGGCGACGCGACCGTGATCGCCCACCTGGTCGATATTTCCGTATCGTTCGGACTCATCACCTTACTGTTTGCGCTGATTTACAAGTTCGTTCCCGACGTGCAAATTCAGTGGAAAGACGTATGGGTGGGCGCGGCGCTGACTTCGGTGCTCTTTACCGGGGGCAAATTTCTCATTGGACTTTATCTCGGCAGCAGCGGGGTGAGTTCTGCTTACGGCGCGGCAGGTTCACTGATAACCGTCTTGCTATGGGTTTATTACTCATCTTTGATATTTTTTCTCGGCGCAGAGTTCACCCGAATGTATGCTTTAGAGTATGGATCCGGGGTTGTTCCCTCAGAACATGCTGAGCCGGTGGGCGGCCACGCCCAAGCCGCCAGGTAACAGTCTGTCAGCCACCTAGATGAAGCTGCTGGCCGATTTAAACATCCGCTATTTAATTTCCGTGAGGGCGCGCTTAAGTTTTTTTCCGCGGCGCGGCGGCTTCGCGCTCGAAGCCTGGCAGGATCGCTTTGAAAAAAGCGTTCTGAACCAAACCGATGATGGTATCCCAGGTGCTGGTTTGCGGGTTTGAGAGCTTGCCGGAAACCTCAATGTTGGTCGCCACTTCGTCGCGCGGCGTATTCTGAAACAACCATGAAACTCCGCCGATGATGCCCTCATATAATTTGCGAAAGACGCCTTTTTCTTTGTCCTGGCGGCTATCGTAGACATCCATATCATTAAACAGAGGCTTGACGTAGCCGTTCATATTGCCGTCGCGCACGGTGATTTCCGAAAAGAAAGAGAAACGGCCGGCGACGACATCAAAGTTGCCATAGGAGCGCAGCATATCGTTCATCAGTTTCATGTCGGTTTCCTCGATGGCGATACGCAGATCGAGGTTGGGACCGTTTTTATTGGGCCGCGCCGTCACATCTATCGCGGTTTTGCCGCTGCCCATAAACCGGCCGGTCAGACGACCGACCATGGCGCCGTCTTTGGACTGATTGGTAAAATTGGAGATCTGCACCTCGCACGGGTCCCAGAAGATCCGGTATTGCGGGTTGCGCGCGCTATTTAAAAACCCCAGACGTCCATTGATAAAAATCTTGTCGATGTTGATCGCCAGGGTGGGCGCATTGCTGTACTCTTTAGCTGCCGTATCGACCTTTTTGGCGGCGGTTTCGGGCGCCGAGTCGGCTGTTTTGTTGATGTACTCCGCACTGGCATCGCGAACGCGGAGTTCGCCGATGTTGATATATTTGGTATTCGCGGCGTACTCCATATTACCATTGCCAGAAAACCAACCTTTATTCACGGCCAGATTGTACCGTTCAACGATCGGCTTAAAGTAATCCAGGGCGATATCCTCTAGCGCCAGATCGGTTTTAAAGCTGACGTGCGGTTCGGCAAGAAAGTCGGCGACGCCATCGACGAGCAGCTTGCCTTTGCCGAAAACGACAGCGTCGATATGGACGGAAGAAGGGTAAACGCCCTTCCCGGAAGCGACGTTGCGAATGTTTTCTGCGCGCAGGTTAATGCCGGTGAGTTCGAGCGGCCGAAACGGTCCTTCGTCGATATACGTGAGCTCGCCGTTGTTGATCACGAATTCGTTAATATGCAGCGGGTAAATCTCCTGCAGGGCCTGTTGCCAACCGCGCTCCTCGACGGGAACTTTATCGTCGATCTCTTTTTTAGCTTGTTTGCGGTTCAAGTAGATCTTCGGATTGTCGATTTCGAAATCAGCGACCACCCGGCCGAAGAGAATCGCGCGCCAGGCTACGTTGGCGCTGAGATTTGCAATGTGCGCCACCGCGGGCTCGGGGTTGTCGTTTTGCACGATCGTTGTGTCCTCTAGATCCAGAGACAAACCGATGGGGTGAAAATCTAACCGGCCGATGCGCACGGTGTAGCCGGTGAGCGCAAGGTTCAGTCTCGCTTCCATGCGCCGGCGCAGCGGTTCGTCGATGAAAAAGGCGGCCACTACGGCGATCAGCACAAGCGCCAGGATAACCGCGCCGGCCCAGCCGAAGATCTTCGTGGTCTTCGAAAAAGCCGCACGGCCGGACCACCATTGGCGCAGGCGCGCTATCGGCAACTGGTTAACTTTCGGGAAGGATGAAAGAGCCATAGTTATCGAGTCCCGATGGCAGTATCAACTCATTGGGCAAGTGCCATTGAGCAAGCAAACATCGAGCCGTGTTTTCTACTAGAGACTACCCCGGCCTACCGGGATGGATACGATCGAGCGATCAACGAACGACAATGTTGAATTAGGCTCGCCGGAGGCAAACGCAGGACCACTACAATCACGCTACGCAAAAAATGCCGACGTCTGCATCAGAATCTAGAGCCTTCTCGCTCTCAGGACACCGGCGCGCGTAGGATTCGCGAAATTGAAACAGAAGCGGTGATCACGCGAGAAACGGAGATGCTGGCAGGGTGTTTTTTCATTCATTCCCTAAAAACTCATCGACAATCCAGGAACTCAAGCAAACACCGAAAAAAAAGCCGGTAAACTGGAATAAACCAGGGATCGAGAGCAAGTTCCAGATGAGGATCAAGGCCGACAACAACGAAATCGTTTCTTGCATTTCGCCATGAAAGCATTTTAGGACTCGCGGTGTCAAACTCCACAGGCGAAAAACATCAAGATAACGGATAGATGTAATGGAAAAGCAGCCGGCCGCTCTAAAGCCTCAGCGTAGTTCGATTATCAACCCCTCATCCGGCCGCACCGATAAGTTCCGAGCGAGCGGCTGAGGAGTTTTATCAAGGTAGGACGAGAGCAGCAGTCGGCAGGAGCATGCGAGCGGCGCGAGGTCGAAACTTTGAAGTTTGTTGCCGAGGTTAAGAACAATCAGGATCCGGCGATCGTCGGTTCTACGAACGTAAGCGAGCAGATCTTCATCGGCCGGCAGCCGAGCGAAAGCACCGACCGACAGGGCAGTCTCGGCGCGGCGCAGTTCGATCAGCCGCTTATAGAGTGTAAGGAGCGAAGCCGGCTGATGTTTTTCCGCGGCGACGTTGACCGTGGTGAAATCCTCGGCGATCGGCAGCCACGGCGAAGTACCTGAGCTAAAGCCGGCTTGCGCGCTATTATCCCACTGCATTGGGGTGCGCTCAGGATCGCGTCCCAGGCCGCGTCCCGGAATGTTCTTTTCAAAAGGATCCTGCACCTTGTCAGGCGCAATTGGCACGTCGCGCATGCCGATCTCGTCGCCATAGTACATCGTTGGAGTGCCCCTGAGGGTCAATAATAGCATGGCCGCGACGCGCGCCTGCGCCACGCCTACCCGAGTGGCGACGCGCGTTTTGTCGTGGTTGCCGAGCACCCAATTGGGCCAACCGAAGGCGGGCAGCAGCGCTTCATAATTTTCCACTGCGGCGCCGATCGCGCGCGCGTTCCAGGGCAAACCGATCAGTTGAAAGTTAAATGGCAGGTGCGCGCCTTCGCCGCTGGCGCCGTAGTAGGCGACAATTCGTTCGATTGGCAGGTAAATCTCTCCTATCATCATGCGGTCATCGTATTCATCGATAACGGCGCGCATTTGCGCGACGATTTCCTGAACTTCGGGCAAATCTACCGTGCGGGTCGTCAGCAACTCGCGATAGGGATGCAATCCCTGGCGCCACTCTGGATTTACCGGGTTGTCGCGCAACTCACGGTCCTTCAACAAATGGTGCATGACATCGACGCGAAAACCATCGACGCCGCGGTCGAGCCAGAAACGCATGACCGCCAACATCGCTTGGCGCACCGCGGGATTGCGCCAATCAAGATCCGGCTGCTCTTTCAGAAACGCATGATAATAATACTGGCCGGTTTTTTGATCCCACTGCCAGGCGCGGCCGCCGAAGGTGGCGAGCCAGTTATTGGGTGGACTGCCGTCGGGCTTGGCATCGCGCCAGATATACCAGTCGCGTTTTGGGTTATGGCGCGAGGAGCGCGACTCGATGAACCATGGATGCTTGTCCGAGGTGTGGTTGGGCACGTAGTCAAGCAATACCTTGAGACCGCGCCTGTGGGCGTCAGCGAGCAGCGCATCGAAATCTTTGAGGGTACCGAATAGCGGATCGATGTCGAAATAATTGCTGATGTCATAGCCGAAATCAGCCATTGGCGAAGGATAGATGGGCGAGAGCCAGATAGCGTCGACGCCGAGCCACTGTAAATAGTCGAGCTTGGACTGGATGCCGGGCAAATCACCGACGCCATCGCCATCGCTGTCGAGAAATGAACGCGGGTATATCTGATAAATAATGCCGCGCTCCCACCATCTGAACTTTCTCGGTTGCATGGTAAACATTGATTGCGCGAATCGGACTCCGTAGCCGATTTTCTATTCTCGCGCCGCTAACTTCAAGTCACCGGCTATTTATAAGGCGCCAATTAGCCGGCGGTTCTCGGCAGCTAAATTGCATTTATTTAGAACGGATGAATGCGGGGGGCTCTAGGATGAAGACCAGCCGTCGTGTGCCGTTCATGGGCGAAGGCGCTGAAGCGCCTGAGCTGCTCGTCGAACGCGAATGGCTGCTGACCAACGGCATCGGTGGCTATGCTTCAGGAACTCTCTCCGGCGCGATCACCCGGCGCTATCACGGCTTGCTCGTGGCCGCTTTGCCTGCCCCGTTGGGGCGCGTTGTCATGCTCAGCCAAATAGCCGAACAGCTCTACTTTAAAGATGGCGCGGCCGTCGATATCTGCACGGGGATCGGCTCACAGGAGACCAGAGAAACCCCCGGTTTCGCTTCCCTGGCGGAGTTTCGCCTCACAGACGGTTTACCGATTTGGCTCTACAAGACAGAAAAATTTTTGTTGGAGAAACGGCTGTTGCTGGTTCACGAACAGAATACCGTCGTTGGTGACGTACAAACTTTTGAATCCCGCCGAGGGCGCTAAACTGAAGCTCCGGCCGCTGGTGCATTTTCGCTTGCATGAGGAGCCCGTCGCGCCGCTGTCGCACCGCTATGAATTCACGGTCGGCAAGCAACAGTTTGAGATCGCCACGCGAAAATTCCCCCAGCCGCTTCGTGTGCTGCTCCATAGTGAGGGTTGGAGTCATACGGTAGATCACAACAAAATCGGCGATGTTTATTATCGCGCCGAGCATCAGCGCGGTTATGACGCCTTGGGCGACGTCTGGAGCCCGGGATTTTTCGAGGTCGATCTGGCGCCTGGAGAGAGCGCGACTTTGATCGCGTCAGCAGAGCCCTGGGAGCATATTCACGCGCTCGCGCCCGAAAGAGCTCGCCTGCAGGAACGCTCGCGGCGCGAGAACCTGCTTGCCCAGGCACACCCCGAAAGCCGCAGCGGTGCCGCAGCCGAACTGGTATGGGCTGCCGATCAATTTTTGATTAATCCGGTGGGGCGCCTGAGCGACGCCCCGGACGAGCGCCAACGGCGCACCATCATCGCCGGCTACCACTGGTTTACCGACTGGGGCCGCGACACGATGATCAGCCTCGAAGGTCTCACTTTGGTCACCGGCCGGCAACCAGAGGCACGCCAGATTCTACTGTCATTTGCCAAGGCGATCCGCGACGGTCTCGTTCCCAATCTCTTCCCCGAAGGCGCGCGCAATGGCTTGTACCACACCGCCGACGCGACCTTGTGGTTTTTCCACGCGCTCGATCGTTATCTGGAATCGACTCGCGATCGCGATCTGTTAAGGCGCTTGTTGCCCAAGCTCCTCGAAGTAATTGATCATCATCTACGCGGTACTCAATTCGGCATCGGGGTTGATCAGGCTGATGGCTTACTACGCCAGGGGCAGGAAGGCTACCAGCTCACGTGGATGGATGCGAAAGTCGGTGACTGGGTGGTCACGCCGCGGCGCGGCAAGGCCGTCGAGATCAACGCGCTCTGGTTTAACGCGCTCTGTTTGTTCGGAGTTTGGTTACGCCAGGAAGGACGGCCCGAAGAGTGCTTTGAGATCGAGCGCCACGCGACCCGGGTGAAAGATTCCTTCAACGCGCGTTTCTGGTACGGCGATGGCGGCTATCTCTACGATGTCGTCGACGGCGAGCACGGTGATGATAACTCCTGCCGCCCCAATCAAGTTATGGCTTTTTCATTGCGTTATCCGGTCTTGCAGCGCGCGCGCTGGGAGCCCGTGCTGAACGTGGTCAAAGAGCGATTACTTACACCTTATGGGCTGCGCTCCTTATCTGCGGGACACCCCGACTATAAGGAAAAGTATTTTGGCGATCTTCGTTCACGCGACGCCGCCTACCACCAGGGAACCGTTTGGGTCTGGTTGATTGGCCCTTTTATCGATGCTTGGTTACGGGTGCATCCCGCTGATTACGAAACGGCGCGCGCCTTTCTCGAAAAAATAATCGATAATTTGGGTGATGCAGGGATCGGCACGATCAGCGAAATTTTTGACGCCGAGCCGCCGTTTCGCCCGCGCGGCTGCATCGCTCAGGCCTGGAGTGTGGCGGAGGCGCTAAGGTGTTGGGTCAAGACGGCAAAGCCCGCGGCGCAAAGCGCATAGGGCAAAGCGTTCTGATACTTTCTTTCGCTCTGCGCGATGCGCTCAGCGCTTTGCGCCTTGCGCTAGCAAGTAGTCATGCCGCTTGCCTTTTCCGATGTATTTTAATAAAAACCGGGAGGTTTTATGCAGATCAGAGAAGTCATGACAGAGCGAGCCGAAGTCATCAGCCCGCATGCGCCGGTGATTGAAGCCGCCGCAAAAATGAAAGAGTTGGATGTAGGATCACTGCCGGTTTGCGACGGTGAAAGACTCGAGGGGTTATTGACCGATCGCGACATCGCCGTGCGTCTGGTGGCGGAAGGCCTCGATGCTTCAATGACCAAAGTCAACGACATCATGACCTTGGGCGCGACTTACTGCTTCGAGGATCAAGCCTTGGAGGAAGCGGCGAGTGTCATGGAGGCGCATCAGATTCGCCGCCTGCCGATCCTCAATCGCAATAAGCGTTTGGTCGGTATGCTCTCGCTGGGTGACCTTGCCGTGCGTACCCACGGCAGCGAAGACCGAGAGCTCGCGGACGAAGCGCTAAAGAATATCTCAGAGCCGTCGGAACCGAACCGCTGACGCGCAAAGCGCGAAGCGCATGGCGCATGGCGTGAAGAGTGAAGGCAAAGCGCATGGCGCAGAGCGCGAGCGAAGATTTAGAACGCTATGCGCTCGGTCCCTTCGCACGATGCTCTCTGCCCCTAACGCTTGGCGCTTTGCGCTTTGCGCTTGGCGCTGCGCCGCGGTTGGGCTGTTGGCCGGTTGTGGCGGGCGGCAATCAACCCTGGCTCCAGCCGGCCGCAGCGCCGAGCGCATCGCCGATATATTCTGGGTGATGACGGCAGGCGCAGTCGTCATCTGGATCGCGGTCATCGCGCTCGCGATCTGGGCTGTTCTATCCCCTCCGGAAGCGCATACTCAACGGCGTTCGAGTTTCCTGATCGTCGGCGCTGGCGCAGTACTGCCAACGATAATTTTGACCGCGCTGCTGATCTATGGATTGGCGCCGATACCGGCCCTGCTTCAGCCGGCACCCGAGGGAAGTCTCAAGATCGGCGTTTCGGGTGAGCAGTGGTGGTGGCGCGTGATCTATCAACCGCCGGGCGGTAACCCAGTCGTGCTCGCCAACGAAATCCGTCTACCGCTAGGCGAACCGGTCGAGTTCAGCCTGGCGAGCCCCGATGTCATACACTCTTTCTGGATACCTTCTCTGGCGGGCAAAATGGACATGATTCCCGGGCGCGTGACGCGACTGGCGCTCACGCCGACCAGGACCGGGGTATTTCGTGGCGCCTGCGCCGAGTACTGCGGTACGTCTCATGCGCTGATGAGCTTCGACGTTGTCGTTTATGAAAAGCCTCTGTTTGAGCGCTGGTTGGCGCATCAGCAAACCCCGGCGGCCGAGCCCAGCGGCGCCGCTCAGGCGCATGGCCGGGAGTTGTTTCTCGCCAACGGTTGCGGCGCTTGTCATACGGTGCGCGGCACTCCGGCTAAAGGCGTGATCGGCCCTGACTTGACTCACGTCGGTAGCCGCCTGAGCATCGGCGCCGGGGCGTTAGCCAATACGCGAGATGGCCTGGTGCGCTGGATTGCCCGCACCGATCACGTCAAGCCGGCAGTGATCATGCCGGCCTTTGGTATGTTGCCGCAGGAACACCTGCAAGCGATGGCGCTCTATCTGGAAGGCCTCAAATGAAGCCGGATGCCGAGCCGCTCGAACACGCTCCGCCGCCGAGGAACTCGCAGCGTGCCCAGGCCCGGCGGCTGCTGCGAACCTGGGAAACGCCCGGCGGTTTTCGCTACTGGTCTTCAGTGAATAATTCGGATGTCGGCATCTGGTACACTGCTATGACTCTGTTCTTTCTGCTTTTCGGCGGCGTGCTGGCGCTGCTGATGCGGATTCAACTGGCGCTGCCGAATAACGATTTTCTCTCCGCCGAGCTCTACAACCAAGCGTTTACCGTGCACGGCTCGGTGATGATGTTTCTTTTTGCCATCCCGATCTTTGAAGCCATCGCAGTATTGTTCCTGCCGCAGATGCTCGGCGCCCGCGACCTGCCCTTCCCGCGGCTTTCGGCTTTCGGCTTCTGGTGCTTTCTGCTGGGCGGGATCTTTTTGTGCGGCTCGATATTTTTCAACGCCGCGCCGCGCGGCGGCTGGTTTATGTACCCGCCGCTCTCTTCGACTTTTCAACCTGATATCGGCGCCGATATTTGGCTACTCGGGTTTTCGTTTATCGAGATTGCCGCCATCGCCGCCGCGGTGGAAATGGTGGTCGGCTCGCTCAAGACCCGGCCCCCTGGAATGCGCATCAACCTGGTGCCGCTCTATGTATGGTACGTGCTAGTCGCGGCGGCGATGATCGTATTCGCTTTTCCGCCGCTGATTGCAGGCAGCATGCTCCTAGAGGTCGAGCGCGCTTTTCACTGGCCTTTCTTCAATCCCGCCGGCGGCGGTGATCCGCTTTTATGGCAGCACCTTTTTTGGCTCTTCGGCCATCCCGAGGTGTATATCATCTTTCTGCCTTCGGTGGCGTTGATCGCGATGATTGTGCCGACCTTCGCGCGCCGGCCGATTGTCGGATACGGCTGGATCGTGCTGGCGGCGGTGGGCACCGGGTTCTTGAGCTTCGGCCTGTGGGTGCATCACATGTTTACGACCGGCTTGCCCGGCATTACGTTGGGCTTCTTCGCGGCTGCTTCGCAGGCTGTCGCGCTTCCCACCGGCGTGCAGATCTTCTGTTTCATCGCAACTTTGGCGGCCGGACGTGTGGTCGGCTCGGTGGCGCTGCTCTATGCCTTTGGCAGCCTGGTGATTTTTGTGCTCGGCGGCTTGACCGGCGTGATGGTTGCCGTAGCGCCTTTTGACTTTCAGGCGCATGACACGTTCTTTGTCGTAGCCCACTTTCATTACGTGCTGATCGGCGGCGCGCTCTTCCCGATAATTGCCGGTTGCTACTATTTCTTTCCGCTGGTAAACGGCAAATTGCTCAGCGACAAACTGGGAAAGATCGCCTTCTGGCTGGCGTTCAGCGGTTTTAACATCGCCTTTTTGCCGATGCATCTTACCGGGCTTCGCGGCATGCCCCGGCGCGTCTTCACTTATCCCGCCGGCATGGGTTTCGATGGTCTGAATTTAACCACGACGGTCGGCGCTTTTATTCTGGCGGCGGGCCTCGGCGTCGTCTTCTGGGATATTTTGCGGCCGAAAAAAAAACAGGCCTACGCGCCGCGTAACCCGTGGCAGGCCGGCACCATCGAGTGGGTCCAGGAGATGCCTGGGCAGCCGTGGGGCATTCGCTCGATTCCGGAGATCGATAGCCGCTATCCGCTTTGGGACCAGCCGAATTTTATGCGCGACATTGACCAGGGCCGCTTTTATCTGCCCGACGCCGAAGAGGGCAGGCGTGAAACTATTATCACTTCGGTCATCGATGCCGAGCCCCAACAATGCCAGCGCCTGCCCGGGTCGACGTTCATAACTTTGTGGGCCGCCCTGACCACGGGCGGTTTTTTTATTTTCGGCACTTATCACTGGTGGTGGCCCGCGCTGCTCAGTCTGGCGGCGGCGCTCGGCGTGATCATCTACTGGCTCTGGACGGGAACGGCGTTGATTCCTGAAAAAGATACCAAGGATGTGAGTCTCGGCTTGAGTTTGCCGCTCTATGTTTCGGGCCCCCAGTCGGTCGGCTGGTGGGCGGTGTTTATCACGATGCTGGCGATGCTGAGCGCGTTTATATCGCTGGTTTTCGGCTACTTTTTTTTCTGGACGGTGCGCCCGGATTTTCCGCCGAAGCCAACCCCCGGACCGGGGTTATTTTGGCCTGTAGCCGCCGGTTTGTTGCTGCTTGCGTCATGGAGTCTGACGTTACTTAGCCGGCGTTGGAATAAGCTCGACAACGCCGGCGGATTTTACCTGGGATCGCTGCTCGCCGTCGCTTTGGCGATAACCGGCGCGGCGGCTTTGCTTGCCGGGCCATGGGTGACCGGCCTCGATCCCACCAGCCACGTCTATCCAGCGACGGTCTGGATTTTGGTGCTCTGGACGGCGGCTCAGACTGCGGTGGGAGTGATCATGTTGCTCTATTGCATCGCCCGCAGGGTGGCCGGTCGAATGACCGCGCGTTATGACATCGAGATCAACAACGTCGCGCTTTACTGGCACTTTACGGCATTGACGGCGGCGATTACTGTGGCAGTAGTTGCCGGGTTTCCGCTGGCGGCGTAAGAGCGCCAAGCGCAGAGCGCGAAGCGCATGGCGCAGATAGAGCATAGCGCAAAGCGCAGGATGCCGAACGCTACGCGCTTTGCGTTTGGATGGAGGGCGCGAGCGATGGCGACTCGGACCGAGCTGCCTGAAGCCAACGAGAGTTTGTGGTTTATGATTGCCGGGCCGGTGATCTGGGCTGGGCACTTTCTTATGTCTTATGCCACCGCCTCGATCTGGTGCGCCAAAGCAGTTGGCAGCGGCGGCTCTTTGGCAAGCGCGCGTGCGGCAATCATCGCCTACACGGCGGTGGCGCTGCTGGGGGTCGGGATCATCTGCTGGGTCGGCTATCGCAGGCATAGCCTGGGCTCGGCTGAGCTGCCGCACGACGATGACACGCCGGAGGACCGCCATAGATTTCTTGGATTCGCGACCTTCTTGCTGGCAGCCTTGAGCGCGGCGGCTATCATCTACGAGGCGCTGGTGGTCGTTTTTATCGACAGGTGTTACTGATGCGCCGCGGTATTTTATTTCTGGGATTGCTCACCCTCGCGGCCGCTTGGCTCGGCCCGTTGCCGCTGCTGGCGCGCCGCGCTTTCTTTGCCCACATGACGATGCACATGGCTGTGGTCGCGCTGGCGGCGCCGCTGCTCGCGTTGGCGCTGGCCGGCGGCCGCTTCGATCCTGGCCGCAAAGCGCCCCGGCTGTTGGCGCCGATTCCAGCATCGATTGTCGAGCTCGTTGTGGTCTGGTTCTGGCATACGCCCGCGCTGCACCACGCCGCGCGCCAACATACGGCGGCTTTGATCGCGGAACAAGCCATGTTCTTTATCGCCGGGTTTTTGTTATGGGCCGCCGCCCTGGGCGGCAATCGCTTGAACGTCAAACCGCGCAGCGCCGCAGGGATCGCCGGGCTTCTGCTGACAGCGATGCACATGACCCTGCTCGGCGCGCTGCTCGCCCTGGCGCCGCGCCCGCTCTATGCCCATCTGCACCAGGGCGCCGGCGCGCTGGCCGGTCTTACGCCGCTTGACGACCAGCATCTCGGCGGCGCGATCATGCTCATGGTCGGCGGCGTTTCCTATCTGTGCGGCGGTCTCTGGTTGACCGCGCGACTGCTCGGCGCTCCGCTATTGGCACCGCTGGAGCGCCCATGACCCGGCTCTTCCGCAACCTGCTATTATTCGGCGCGTTTATTACAGCCGCAGTCCTGGCGCTAGGGGAGGTCCTGCTGCCGGACACCGCGCGGATCAATCAAAGCGCTGCGGCTCAAAAGCCAGGAGCGCGGCGCGCCGCTGTAAAGCGCTGCGGCGTCGCCGTCGCCGGCGTGCTGGTCGCAGCCGCCGTCGGCGGATTTTTATTTGCCGCCTCGGGGATCATGCCGATTAAGGCCAGCTCCGGTCACTGGGAGATTACCGCATGGGTGCTAAATTTTGCCATGCGCCGATCCGTGACAACCCATGCGCTCACCATTGCGGCGCCGCCGCTGGGGGATCAAGCGTTAGTGCTCAAGGGCGCGGCACACTACGAGATTGGCTGCCGCCCTTGTCACGGTAGTCCTGATCTCGATCAACAACCGCGGATTGCGCTATGGATGACGCCGCAGCCGCCAAACCTTTCTAGAGAAGTTGTCAAATGGTCGCCCGAGCAACTTTTTTACATCGTCAAACACGGCGTGAAGTTTACCGGAATGCCGGCGTGGCCGGCGCAAAAGCGCGATGATGAGATATGGGCGGTGGTGGCGTTTCTGCTGAAGCTGCCAACGCTCAGCGCAGCGGACTACAAGCGCCTGGCGGGCGGCCGGCCAACTGGCGCTGATTTTGATGCGCCCATGCACGATTTAGTCGGAGCCGAGCAGGTGCCGGCGGCGATAAGGGAAAGTTGCGGGCGCTGCCACGGCGCCGATGGTAGCGGCCGCGGCAGCGGCGCGTTCCCCAAACTGGCGGGCCAGAAACCGCAATATCTCATCGCCGCGATGCAGGCTTACGCTCTCGGCCGGCGCTCCAGCGGGATAATGGAGCCCATCGCCGTCGGCCTACCGCGGCAAGCGAGCGCTCAAATCGCGCGTTTCTACGCGACTCTGGATGTTCAAGGCGGCGCGGCCAAACGCCTGCGTGCTGATCCGAGAATTGAAGAGTTTGATCAGCCGCCGGTACTCCAGTCCGAGGAGATCATCAGAAGCGCAGGCGCAGCCAGCTTGAGCGCACGGCCTGAGACGCGGCCGGCTTTAGCGAGCCCGGGCTCTCAAATCGAGCGCGGCAGAGCGATTGCGCTCAGCGGTATCCCAAACCAAAGAGTCCCGGCTTGCGCTGATTGTCACGGCCCCAGCACGAGCGCGCGCAACCCTAACTATCCCACCCTGGCGGGCCAGTACGCGGAGTATCTGGTGCTGCAGTTGAGCCTTTTCAAAAAGCAAGCGCGCGGTGGCAGCGCCTATGCGCATCTGATGCGGCCGGTCGCCGCCGGATTAACGCCGGCCCAGATGGCTGATGTCGCCCGCTATTATGAATCCTTAGGGAAATAGTCGCGCACATGCTCGGACGAAATAACCGCCGGCGCAAACGCAACACGGCGGCGAAAATAGCGGCTTGATAAACAGGCGCCGGCACGCCGAGCGCGCGGTAAACGGTATTTATCTTGCTTTGTGATTCAAACCATCGAGCTTTAGGGTCAGCTCGATCGCCGCAAACAGAGCTAAAAACCGTCTGGCGCAAATACCATCGGTGATTCGTGGGCGAAGCTGCAACTGCATCACGGGCCGTCGAGCGACAGATCTGCCAACCTCTCGTTCATGATCGGGGTTGCCCGCGCTTTCGGCGGAGCAATTTTGTTTTCTTTGCCGATTCTCATGACCATGGAGATGTGGGAGCTGGGCTTCTATATGAGCGGCTGGCGGCTGGGGTTGCTGTTGCTTGTGACGTTGCCGCTGCTCGTCGGCCTCTCTCATTACATGGGCTTCGAAGAAACTTTCGACTTCAAAGATGACGCCGTCGATGCCTTTGTGGCTTTGGCAGTGGGCTTTGCCGCGAGCGCCGCCGTGCTCGCGCTGTTCTCGGTTGTCGTTGACCCAGGCATGTCGGCGCGCGAAATTGTCGGCAAGATCGCAGTCCAGGCAATTCCTGGAAGCATCGGCGCCATGTTTGCCCAGAGCGAACTCGGCGGCGCCGGCAACGAGAAAGAGAACCGGCATGCGGGTTACGGCGGAAAAATTTTTATTATGGCGGCGGGCGCGCTCTTCCTCAGTTTCAACGTCGCGCCGACCGAAGAGATCGTGCTGATTGCGCATAAGATAAGCGCGGCCAATGCGATCATTTTAGCGCTTGCTTCGCTGGTGATCATGCACGCCTTTGTCTATGCCGTGGAGTTTCGCGGCCAGGTCGCGCTCCATCCGGAGACGGCGCGCTGGAGCGTGCTGATTCGCTTCACTGTGGTTGGCTACGGCGTGGCGCTGCTTATTAGCCTCTACGTGCTCTGGACTTTCGGCAGGACCGATGGCTTGTCTATGGCTCAGATCGCTGAGAGTATCATCGTCCTCGGTTTTCCGGCGGCGGTGGGCGCGGCGGCGGCGCGCCTGATTCTTTAACGAGGCCGAGAAATGGCAGGCCCGTCAGAAGAGCACGTGCAGGAACGCCAAAGCGACGGCGAGAGCGCCGAGCGCGCCCCGGATCGCGGCAGCTACGAAAATCAAAAGACCAGCGATATCCCAATTCTCGAATGGATTATCGGCGCTGCCGGATTGGTCATCGTCGCCGGGGTGATCGCGTTTCTTTTCTACCACGCCGTCACCTCAAGCCAGTCGCCGCCGGATGTCAGTGCAGAGGTCACATCGGTGATGCGGATCCGCAGTGGTTATCTGGTCACTGTGAAAACGTCAAATCACGGTGGTTCAACGGCAGCGGCAGTGGTAATTCAGGGAGAGTTACGAAAAGGCTCCGACGTTTTAGAGCAGAGCCACGTCACGCTCGATTACTCACCGCCCAATTCGGCGAATCAGGTCGGTCTCTTCTTCACCCGTGATCCGCGCCAGTTTGACCTCCAGGTGCGCGCCCTCGGTTATGTCGAGCCGTGATTACTAGCCGGACTATCACCACTTCGAATTGCGAAATTCGAATTTCGAAATTCCAAGAGGTCCTGTCGCGGGTTCTCTTCGGTACATGAATAAATCGGGGTCAGCTCATGGCTGATACCGAAGGTTGTCAAACAGTCAATTCGCGCCTGACTTCCTTAGGATTTTTATCTTCTCTCAAGGCGACGAATTTCGAGTGGCGCAAGCGGTCGCCGTCGGTCCATTCGGTGAATTCGATTTGGGCGACGAGCTTGGGCGTGAGCCAGCGGCACGCTTTCATCCCTTCGGCGGTCAAGGCGATGCCGCGCCGCGCGTTTTTCGGCTCCGGTAAGTTGGCGAAGGGACAGGCCGAGGTCTCGAGCGCGCTGAAACGTTGAAAGATTTCGCGCCTGAGTCGCGGCACGAAACCATTGCGAATCTTTGCTACGAAGATGAGCTGGTTTCCCTTATAATAACCGACCAGCAAGGAATCGAAATATTGCGTGCCTGGAACGTAGCCGCCGATGACCAGCTCCTGACCCCGGTTCACGCGATATTTGACCCAGACGCCGCTGCGTTTATCCGGTTCATAAACAGAACCGCGGCGTTTGCCGAGAACGCCCTCAAGTCCGAGTTTCTCCGTGGCCTGGATTATTTCCTTCGCCGTGCCCGATAAGTCCTGCGACAGGCGGATGGTGTCGGGCGCGCCGCGGATGGCTATTTGCAAGAGCTCGCGCCTCCTTTCGATCGGCAGTTTCAGCAGGCTCCTGCCTTTATAAACCAACAGATCGAACGCATAATAATAGATCCCGGTGGTTGCTACGCGGAAGTTTTGCAACACACTGAAAGACGGGCGCCCTGCTTGATCCAGAGCGACGACCTCGCCGTCGAGAACAGTTTCCGCCTCGAGCTCCTTTAATGCCGCCGCGATCGTTGGGAATTTATCGTTGAAAAGATTATGGTTGCGCGAAAACAGCTGTACTTCCTCCAGACGCTTGACGGCGATCGAGCGATAGCCGTCGAGCTTGAGCTCGTAAAGCCAGGTTTCGGCGGCTTCGGGCAACTCTTCTACCGCTTCAGCGAGCATCGGCTTGATGAATTTTGCGGTGGTCTCGGGCAGCGCCTTCAAATCCGGGGCTCTCATGGAGTTGCTCGCGCGCTCAGCCAGCACCCCTCCTGTTGCTATGCCAAACCGCGTCTTTGGCGGCGGCGATTTGCGCCATCGAGCGCGCCGTCAGCGCCGATGAATCTTGTTGCTTTTTTGATAGGGGTTTGTGCGGCTCGTGGGCTTTGATCATGAGCCAGCTGTTATCCTTGGTGCCACCGATGGCGCGTTTTACCAGCACCCATTCGCCTTTTAGCTTCTTGCCCGCGAGCGCTACGTGGAGCTTGCCTTTTGCATAGTTGCCGTCGAGGATTTCGTAGCTGCCGATGTCCCAGACCATCACCGTGCCGCCGCCATACTCGCCGCGCGGGATGGTGCCCTCAAAGCGCGCGTAATCCATCGGGTGGTCTTCCGTCGCCATGGCAAGTCGCTTTTCATTGGCCTCCACCGGCGGTCCCTTAGGCACCGCCCAGGATTTTAAGACGCCGTCCATCGCCAGTCGAAAATCATAGTGCAGCCGGCGCGCCGCATGTTTTTGAACTACGAAGAGGCGGGTGGTATCGCGACTGCTCTCCTTGATAACCAGCGGCGGCGGTTCCTGGGTCTTGGTGAAATCGCGTTTTCGCCGGTAGGTTTCAAGCGCTTTGGTCGGCTCCCTCTCAATCGTGGTGGCGCTGGAGTTTTGCAGATCGAGGAACGGCTGCGGCAGATTTTGTTTGAGTCGCAAAACCGGTTCGAATAAATCGCCGATTCGCGCGACCCGTTTGAGTGCTGCGTCAGGAGCAAAAAACAACAAAGATGGGTCGCCTTTTTTTTGCGCTTGCTTAAGCTCATCCCAGGTGACCGGCATGGCGACGAAGGGCTGATCGCCCTTGGCGCGCAGAGAGTAAACGGCCACCGTCGTCTTGTGCTCGGAGTTTTGACTCCAATCGACGAAGACTTTCTTGCGGCGCTTAGCTTTGGCCATTTCGGAGATAACAAAATCGGGGTGCTGGCTTTGCAGCATCTGGGCAATGCTCTGGGCAAACGGCCGCGCGGCCTCGTAGGTGACCGCGGTGTTGAGCGGAACGTGCAAATGAATACCCTTTGAGCCCGACACCTTGGGAAAAGATTGAAGATCGAGCCGGTCGAGAAGCGCGCGCACGAGCAAGGCCGCTTCAGCCGAATCGAGTATGCCGGCGTCTTCACCAGGGTCGAGATCGAAGACGATCATCGTCGGCGCTTCGATGCGCCGCGCCGTTGCCAAAAAAGGATGCATCTCCAGATTGGCCATGTTCGCGGACCAGATCAGGGCCGCCAGATCATTGATGAGAATGTAATTGATCAGTCCGCGCCGCTCCGTGCGCGGAATAGCGAACCTCTTGATCCAGTCCGGAGTAAACGATGGGGCGTTCTTCTCGTAAAAATGCTGTCCGCGGACGCCGTCCGGATAGCGCTTTTGAGTAATCGGGCGATCCTTCAGATGGGGCAGAAGATGGCCGGATACGCGCGCATAATAATCGATGACCTGGCCCTTGGTGAAGCCCGAGTGCGGGTACATCAACTTGTCAAGATTTGAAAGCTCCAACTCCCGGCTGCCGAACTTTGCTCGGTGTTTCGTCGCCATAATCAGCTATTGTCTATCAGCGGTCCCCGAGCGTTCGCATACCCAATCCGGCATGGTGGATTCGTTCCACGCGAAGCTCCGCAATATTAACGATCAGCCGAGCGTGCTGGCAGCTTTTCACAGACTACCGATCAAGTTTTTTTCTTAAAAGCTTTCTTGGCATCGGCGATTGACCTTTTAGGTTTCGCCGGGCTCTTTTTCGGTTCGCGACGCCGGACGGCTTTACGATCGATGATCACCCTCGTGTTGGCCATGAGCTTGATCTCTCCGCAATGAAAAAGGGGAGAACGATTGTCCTCCCCCTTTTGTGCGTCAACGCAACACTGAAATTTAGTTACTTGGATTTCGTTCCGGAATCCGGCATTCCGCCGCCACTGGAAGGGCTCTTGCTACTCGACGAACCGGCGCCCGTCCCGGATGAAGATGAGCCGCCCACGCCGGACGAAGATGAGCCGCTCATGCCGGACGAAGATGTGCCACTCGAACCCGACATCCCGCTAACCCCCAGGGCGCTAGCTGTCTGGCTATCGAGTTGTCCGGTAACTTGCATATTCTTAGACTTCTGAAATGCTCTTACTGCCTGGCGCGTCTTCGATCCCATCATCCCATCGACGGGCCCCGGATCGTGACCTTGAGACTTCAGCGCCTCCTGCGCTTGTTTTACGTTCTCTTGCGAAGCCATCCCGCTTTTTCCTGAGCTCATTTCGCTCTGGGCCGTCGCGCCGCTTCGTGACGAACCACCGACCGCGTCGCTCTTGGACGAGCCCGCCCCGCTAGCTGCCGGACCGCCGGCTGACGGATCCGTGCCACGCCCGCTGGTAGACGGCGAACCTGCTGAAGGGGTCGAGCTTTTTGTCCCGGAGCTAGTGTCCTGGGCGGCTTTGGTGCCGCTCTGTGACGAACCACCTACCGCGTCACTCTTGGACGAGCCCGCCCCGCTAGCTGCCGGACCGCCTGCTGACGGATCCGTGCCACGCCCGCTGGTAGACGGCGAACCCGCTGAAGGGGTCGAGCTTTTTGTCCCGGAGCTAGTGTCCTGGGCGGCTTTGGTACCGCTCTGCGACGAACCGCCTACCGCGTCGCTCTTGGATGAGCCTGCGCCACTCGACGAAGGACCGCCCGCGCCCGGGTCCGTTCCCTTGGTCTGAGACCAGCTTGCGCCACCGGCGTAGAGCGCGAGGGCGCCGGTAAAAACGATACTTGAAATAGCCGTTAGTTTTCCATTCATATGCTTCCTCCCTGACTGCTTGCGAGCTTTTAAAGGTGCCGCGTTACGCTTACTTGAACTTTCCGCAAGTAATATGCCACGAACTTAGTTTTGAGTTGTAGCATATTGTTGCAAAACTGCCTCAGCCGGACGGAAAGTGTCCCAAACGTGGAAATAAAAACTGCCTTCTTGCGCCACAACCGGGACGTATAGGACTCGTGCTTGGCCGCGATTCCACCGATCGCTCCTGCCCGGCATTGTTCAGTCCGGCCTTTTCAGTCGCGGAAAACCAGACGGTCAGGATTGTGATAAATCAGATCGCAAAGTCCGAGCGCCAGGGCTCGGTGCTCGCTAAGCACACAGCGTCGTGGCATGTTCCTTGCTCCAGATTTAAAACAGCGCTTTTACATTCGGGAGCCGGAGGATTTATGGCAACTGATGAAGAAAATCTAACCAACAGAACTCAGGAATCTGCGCAAGATCTACGCACGCGCTTGACGGATGCGACGGAGATGGCAAAATCGAGAACCAGCGAAATCGCCAATCAGACGGCCGCTCGAGCGCGCGAGGTCACCAGCGAATTGGGCCACCAGATAAAAGAGTTTGGCGGTAAAATCCGTGAGCGATCGCCCCATGAGAGCGTCCGCAGCACCACTAATAGAGTTGCCGATACGCTCGAGAGCGCCGGCAGTTACCTTGAGGAGAAGAACTTTAGTGGGATGCTGGAAGATGTCGCCGGTGTGATCCGTCGTTATCCGCTGCAAGCGTTGTTTGCGGGCCTGGTGCTCGGCTTCATATTTTCGCGCAAACGGCGGGACGATTATTGATGGCACTCGAAGTCCAAGATAAAAGCAAGCCGGGTATCGGCAGCTTGCTGGGCGGCATAATCGACGACATGCGAAGCCTGCTTGTCCAAGAGCTTCGACTGGCGAAACTAGAGATCGGCGAAGATATAACAAAGATCAAATCCGCCGTAGTCGTGTTGGCTGCGGGAGGGATCGTTCTCGCCGTGGGCGCCCTGCTCTTGATCTTGATGCTTGTGCACTTGCTTGACGCGGTGACGGATCTGCCGCTATGGGGCGCCTATGGCGTGGTCGCGGCAGTGCTACTCGCCATCGGTATTGGCATCGTGCTTGCCGGCAGGAAAAAGGCTGAACGGGTCGAGCTCGTGCCCGAGGAGACCGCGCAAGCCATCAAGGAGGACGTGGGATGGATCAAAGCACACATCAAATCCAACGGGAGCGAGAGCAAACCCGGGCAGCGCTAACTGAAAAAATTGATCTTCTTGAAGAGCGAGTGCGCGCGACCAAGCTAGCCGTAAAACAAAAGTTCGATTATCGCTATCAAACTGCAAGGCAACCATGGAAAGTCCTTGGCGCTGCCGTTGCATTCGGCTATCTCGCAGGCAAAATTTTTAAATCCGCGCCGCCGCCGCCGCGTCCGGCGCCGCTACCCGAGACTGAAAAGGCTGATATCGTCCAGAAGTCGACTTTGAAAGGCGCCATCGTCGGCGCCGTCGTGCCGATGCTCATAGAGCTGGTCAAGACAGCCTCCCTCCGAGCTCTTTCGAGCCGGTATAATTCTCCGGGTTCTCGCGCGCGCGGACAGGCTCGGGTTTTGACACCGTTTCGCGATGAGCCCGCGCGTTACCCCACCGTAGTGACGACTAAGCCGCTGGTCGAGCGCTAGCGCTTCGGCTGGGCGCGGCGGTCCAATCCCAATGCTGTTTCATTCCAAGCAGGCCCATGGTGAAAGTGTGGCGTCGCACCGAGACGGGCGAGACACCTCGATGGCAAGGCGCGACCACGGAGATATCGGGAATATTTGATCGAGAAGCAACGCAGCGCGCCCGCTTAAACGAGGTTGCTCGTGAGAATCGCTCAGGTATCGCCGCTTTACGAAAGTGTGCCGCCGAAGCTTTACGGCGGCACGGAGCGAGTTGTGTATTGGCTAGTGGAGGAACTCGTGCGCCAGGGTCACGAGGTCACGCTCTATGCAAGCGGCGACTCCGTCACCAGCGCTCGGCGACTCGTCGCTCCATGTCGCACCGCGCTTAGGCTCGATGACCAGGTAACGGACCCGCTGGCGCATCATTATATTATGCTCGATCAAGTTTTTGACGAAGCTACCTCGTTCGACGTTATCCACTTTCATATTGGTTATTTGCATTTTCCCCTGGCCCGACGATGCGACGTGCCGCACATTACGAGCGTGCATGGACGGCTGGATATCCCGGATCTGGTGCCGTTGCATAGAAAATTCGCCGAAATGCCGCTGGTATCTATTTCCGACGATCAGCGCCGCTATCTCTCTTGGGTCAACTGGCAGGCCACCGTGTATCACGGCCTACCTCTGAATCTCTATTCGTGCCGGGAATCTAGAGGCGATTACCTGGCTTTCCTGGGGCGCCTGGCTGCGGAGAAGCGGCCGGATCATGCCATCGAAATCGCCAGTCGCGCCGGTATGAAGCTTAAAATCGCGGCAAAAATCGATGCCGCTGATCGGCAATACTTTCACCAAGTTATCGAACCGCTGCTCGACAATCCGCTGGTCCAGTGCATCGGCGAAATCGACGATCAAGGGAAGCAAGAATTTCTCGGCAACGCGCGCGCGTTGCTTTTCCCGATCGATTGGCCCGAACCTTTTGGTCTGGTATTAATCGAAGCCATGGCATGCGGCACCCCGGTGGTGGCGTTCGGCCGCGGCTCGGTTCCCGAGTTGATCGAAGACGGCGTAACCGGGTTTGTCGTAGAAAATGTCGAGCAGGCGGTGGCGGCGCTCTCCAAGCTTGAAAATTTCGATCGCAAACGCTGCCGCCAGGAGTTTGAACGACGCTTCTCAGCCAATCGGATGACCGCCGACTATTTGCGGGTTTACCGCCGCGTAATTGAAGATCAGCGCCGGCGCCGCACCGGCTATCGCGGGTCGATCTCGAATTTCGCAGCGCGAACATCTGACTGATAGCGCCCAGCACCGGCCAGCGAACCTTGCGGCTAGCGAATGACCACATTGACGCCGCCCTCGCGGCGCTTGACGCCGACGCCGCGAAATGATCGATCGACAACGAGATCGACGGAGGATGTGCCGACGCGGAGGTCTTTGATGTGAACTTCTTCGACCAGATCCGGCAGCGACGGCGCAGTAAAATAAACATTGGATTGATCGGCATGAACCGATAAGCCAAGGCAGGTTTGCAACAGCAAAAACGCCGAACCTGCCGCCCACGCTTGAGGCGAACAGGCAACCGGGTACAGGGTCGGTCCGATGCCTTCGCGCCGCTGAAATCCGCAAAAAAGTTCCGGCAGCCGTTGCAACTCAAAATATAAGCTCGCATTGAACAGTGCAGCGACAATCGTATTGGCCTCGTCTTTAAGGCCGTAGCGCGCAAATCCCGCGGCGATGAGCGCGTTGTCGTGGGGCCAAACCGAACCATTGTGATAGGCCATGGGATTGTAGCGCACCTCGGAACAATCCAGGGTGCGAATTCCCCATCCTGAAAAAGAGCCTTCGCTCAGCAGAGTTTTGGCCACCCTGGGCGCATATTCGTCGGTGGCGATGCCGCTAAACAAGCAGTGGCCAGCGTTGGAAGCTCTGACTTTGCAGGGGCGCTTATGGCGATCCAGGGCGATTGCATATGTGGAAAGCTCTTCGCACCAGAAGGCTTGGTTAAAGCGCCTTTTTAAAACCTGCGCTTTAGCGACAAGCTCCTCGGCCTCTGTGCCGTGTCCCAGCGCAGAGGCCAGACCCGCCGCCGCCAGCTGTGCCGCATAGACGTAACCCTGAACCTCACAGAGGGCGAGCGGAAACTCAGGGAGCGTGCCGTCACTGTGCGATACTGAATCCCAGGAGTCCTTCCATCCTTGCTGCACCAGACCGTGCTTGGCATGGCGCATCGTTTCGACAAAACCGTCCTGGTCGGTATCGCCGTAGTGGTCGATCCAATCGAGCGCGAGTAGGATGTTCGGCCAGATCGCCTGGATAAATGCGAAATCAGCGGTGCGCTCAAAATAGGCTCCCGCGAGCACCACGAAAAGAGGTGTGGCGTCGGTGCTGCCGTAATACGCGTCGAAGGGAATTTCCTGAAGCGCCGCCATTTCGCCGCGCCGGGTTTCGTGCAATATCTTCCCCGGTTCGGCATCCTTTTCGGGGATGAAGCGGGTCGCTTGCCGCGCCGCAAGATAGCCCAGTACACCCCGGGCGATCAGCGGGTTCACCCAGAGAAATTGCAAGGCGGTGATGATTCCATCACGGCCGAAGGCGGTGCTGAACCAGGGTACGCCGGCGTAGGGATAAATCCCATAGTGCGTGTCGGTGAACATCATGTGCAGGTCGGAGAGCGAGCGTTCAAGCCAGCCGTTGAACTCCGCGTTCGAGGTCGAAATCTTGCACTCCGTAACTCTGAGGGCGCCGAGTGCTGCTTTGGCTTCCTCAAGGGCGGCGGTGTGGTAACGGCGCGCCGGTTTCGGGGAATCAATTGCAAACGAATAAGTTAAGCTGTACAGCTCTTCTTTTTTGCTAGGCAGAACGGTTTTAAAGAACGCTGCCGTATCGCTCAGCAGCACCGGAGCAGGATCGAAATTAATTTCGGTGCGCCGGATCAGGTTGTCCAAACCGCGGTAAGCGAGCGCGACGCGGTCCGGTCCGATGTCGTTTTCCAGGCGCACGCCTCTGGCCGCGCGCTTGACCCCGCGCACCTCGAAAATATCCGCGAAGTCGCAGTCGAATTGAACTGAAAAAGCAATTTCCACCGGCACCAAGCCATAGTTCGATATCCTCAGCCATTCGAAACAGTTGGCCTGCCAAATAAACTTCGCGCGAAAAATGTGCAGGTCGCCGCGGCGCAATATAATCTTGTCGCCGCCGTAAACATCGGGGTTCGTCAGGTCCACCGTCAGCAATAAATTATCCCGTTCGACGGTCGAACTCAGGAGAAATGGATGGGTGTTTGCCAAGTTGAAAGCGAGGTGCGATAGAAACCGCGTGCCTTCATGGTAAATTCCCTGCTCGCCCAGTCCGGTTTGGCGTATGTCGCCGTACCGATCAAAAACCGCGAAACTCTCGCCGTGTTTCAAAACTCTTGCCTGATCAGTCGCGCCGGAAGGCGCCGCGATATAGTACTGATCGGTCAAGCGAATGACGTCATCCATGAACTGGCCCCCGTATGAAATTCGCACCGGATGTTGCGCAATGCGCGGCGCGGTCTTAAAGACCGGCCGCTCTGCGGTCCTCGGTTAGTGATTTGTCTTGCGCTCCGCAAGGTCCAGATATTATACGGTCTCGATCTTGCAATGAGAAGCCGGCATCATGCGTTACCTTGCTTTAGCCTGCGATTACGACGGCACCCTGGCCCACGACGGCCGCGTTGCCGACAATACTCTCTCACAGCTTGAGCGCGTGCGCGCTTCCGGACGCAAGCTCATTTTGGTCACCGGTCGCGAGCTGCCGGACTTGCTCGCGACGTTTCCGCGAATCGATCTGTTCGACTGGGTGGTCGCTGAAAACGGCTGCCTTTTGTACCGCCCTTCGACTCAGGAGAAAAAACCGCTGGGGCAACCGCCGCCGGCGAAGTTCATCGTCGAACTACAGAAGCGTAAGGTCGAGCCGCTTTCGGTCGGCCAAGCGATCGTCGCTACCTGGACGCCGCACGAGACCACCGTGCTTGAAGTGATTCGCGAGCTTGGACTTGAGTTGCAGTTGATTTTTAATAAGGGCGCGGTAATGGTGCTGCCCGCCGGCCAGAACAAAGCCACCGGCCTGGCGGCGGCACTCAAAGAAATGAAACTGTCGCCGCACAACGTCGCCGCCATCGGCGATGCCGAGAATGATCACGCTTTTTTAAAATTATGCGAATGCTCAGTAGCGACGGCCAATGCCTTGCCGATGGTTAAAGAAAGCGTCGATTTCGTGACCGGCGGCATTAACGGTGCCGGCGTTTCGGAACTCATCGACGAGTTGATTCGCAACGATCTGAACGACCGCGGAGCGCTCCTTAGCCGTTATGATTTGTTGTTGGGCACAGGCGAAAACGGCGCGGAGGTTCGGATCGGCATTACCGGTCTCAATCTTCTGTTGGCGGGCTCTTCGGGCGGCGGTAAATCGACGACCGCAACCAGTATCGTGGAACGCCTGCTCGAACAGAAGTATCAGTTCTGTGTGATCGATCCAGAAGGCGATTATGCTATCGAAGATGCCGTGACCTTGGGAAGCCACAACCGCGTGCCGACGATCGAAGAGACATTGAGCGTGCTCGACGATCCCGAAGATAATGCGGTAATCAATCTCGTCGGGCTGGCGTTCGACAAGCGGCCCGAGTTCTTTCTATCGCTCTTGACTCGGCTGCAGGAACTGCGCTGCCAGACCGGCCGGCCCCACATGATTATCGTCGACGAAGCTCATCACGTGCTGCCGGCATCGTGGGCGCCTGCGTCAATGTCGCTGCCGCAGAGCCCGGAGCACATGATCTATATAACGGTCGAGCCCAAATCGGTGACGGCCCCGGTACTGTCCACGATCAATACGGTTATTGCTCTCGGTGGTGAGCCGAAGAAAATTTTCAGCGAAATGAGTGAGGCGGTAGGCGAGCAAGCCCCGGCTCTCGAGCAAGCCGCTCTCAACCAAGGGGAGGTGCTGGTCTGGCTGAGAGATAAAAAAGCGCCGCCGTTCAAGGTGAAAATCGTGCCGAGCCAAGGCGTGCGGCGCCGCCACAAACGCAAATACGCCGAGGGTGACCTCGGCACCGAGCGCAGTTTTTATTTCCAGGGACCGGATAAGAAGCTCAATTTGCGCGCGCAAAATCTTATTGTTTTTTTGCAAATGGCCGACGGTATAGACGATGAGACCTGGAGCTATCACCTGCGTGAAGGTGATTACTCTCAATGGTTTCGTGACGTCATCAAGGACGAGGCCTTGGCGCTGGAGGCGCTGCGTATCGAGGGTCTAACGGAACTATCCGCGGCCCACAGTCGTAGGCTGATCAAAGCCGCTATCGATGAACGCTATACCGCGCCGGTCTGAAGGGAAGATGGCCGGGGACGGGTGACCGACGATCGACTGACGGTCTCGTGTCCTCCGCTACTCATTCAATCTCCGAAGCAGCCTTGCGCGCGCGCTGTTTTTCACCTCGTTGAACCCGTTTACCTCGCTGTATCTCGGGGGCCGCCGGCTGGGCATTTTGAGCCGGCGTCAATCCAGAGCCCAAGCGCGTGGCATAGACCTGGGTTAATTCCGCGCCGAAGAAAAATATCAACGACGAATAGTAAATCCAGAGCAGTAAAGTCACCAGCGAACCGGCGGCGCCGTAGACCGAAGTCACCGAGCCTCGGCCGAGGTAGAGGCCGATCAAAGATTTGCCGATATTAAACAGCACCGCAGTCATCAGGGCGCCGATGACGACGTCTTTCCAGGAGATGCGCGCATCCGGCACGAAGCGGTAGATCGCCGCGAACATGAACGCGATCAAGCCCAGCGATACGGTGAAATGGATGATCTTTAGCACGACGCCGGCGCCCGGCATTGTGCTCTCCAGAAAGCTGTCAAAGGCGGCAAGCGCAGCCGTAACGATGAGCGATACCAGCAAGAGAAAACCGACGCCAAGGACCATCCCGTAGGAAATAAAGCGATCTCGCAAAAACCCCAGCCAGCCGCGGTCCGGTTTGGTTTCAACCCCCCAGATCAAATTTAGCGAGCTTTGGAGTTGGCCGACGACGCCGCCGGCGCCAAACAGCAGGAACGCCACGCCGATCAGCATGGCAAAAATGCTTTCCGAAGTTTGCTGCTTGCTGGCGTTTTCGATAATCGTCTGGACAGCGACTCCGCCGTCTTTGCCGACGAAGTCGGCAAGGGTACGGACCACTTGATCCTGAGCGGCTTTGCGTCCGAAAACAAATCCGGCGATCGAGGTGGCGATTACCAGCAGCGGCGCCAGCGAAAAAATTGTGTAGTAGGCCAGAGCCGCGGCTTGCTCAAAGGGACGATCCTCATTCCACCACTGACTAAAAGCTTCGGTTATGAGAGCGAGATACTTGCGCGGCGCCAGCATGGCAGTCCCTTGTCTCAGTTGATCAACGCAATCGTAATGCCACGGGACGAGCTGTCCCAAATTGCGCGCATTTCTGACCGGGTTGTTGCACCTCTGGAACAGGCGCGTGGCGACGTTCACAGAATTTAGTCGCGGATGGCTCGCGTCCTGACAATGAACTGGCCGCCCGATCAAGCGTACAGAAAGGGTTGCTAGGTGATGGCACCTTTGTTGCACTAAAATTAATTTCGACGAAATTATCGGAGAGGAGGTGTATTATGGCAAATTACGAAAGCTACGCACAATCCGAGCCGAGCCAGACCGAGGATCAGTTCACAAAGAGCGTCGAAGACTATACGGCGGCGATTCCGTCGTCGGCTTTTCTCGGAGTGGCTATCGGGGCGATGGCGCTCTCGCTCGCCCTGCAGGTGACCGGGCAAGGCAAGTGGGGAAACTTTATCGCCCAGTGGGCTCCCACATGGCTGATCATCGGCGTCTATAATAAGCTCGTAAAACTCGAAGGCCACGACCGTACGGATCGAGGCAACGATTCTTATTCACGCCCGTAGTTGTCCCTTGTAGGTCTTCGATACAAAGCACGCACTCTGCGCGAGTGGCGCAGGGTGTGGCGCCCCCTCCTTCCCGTAGGCTATCACAGAGACGCGGTAGCGTTGGCGTTCGATCCGAAGGGTCCGTTTGCAGTGGCACCTCGCCGAGGAGTCTGAGTTCAAGATGTTGCGTGCTAAAACAACGTCAACTGGCGCGCAGACAAACCTAGCCGAGGGCAGCGGTCTGATCTCAGGCGCTATGTCGTCGGCTAAGGTCGCGAGCCTGCGTTACGTCAGCGATGCCACCCCCGGTATCCTGAGGAGAAGAAATGGGGCGGGTTTCGTCTATGTTTTACCGGGGGGTAAAACTCTGCGCGATGGCGCCGCTCTCAAGAGAATAAAGTCACTGGTCATTCCGCCGGCATGGACCGACGTGTGGATCTGCGCGCTCGAAGATGGCCACCTTCAGGCCACCGGTCGTGATTTCAAGGGCAGAAAGCAGCACCGTTATCACTTGCGCTGGCGCGAGATTCGCGACGCGACCAAGTACCATCGCATGATCGCTTTCGCCGCGGTATTGCCGCGCGTGCGCGAGCAGGTGCAGCGCGACCTTTTGCTTCCCGGTCTGCCACGGGAGAAAGTGCTGGCCACCGTGGTGCGCCTTCTCGAAACGACCGCCATACGCGTCGGCAACGAAGAGTATGCGCGTAAAAACCGATCTTTCGGTTTGGCGACTTTGAAAGATCATCACGTCGACGTTAGCGGCGGAAAAATACGGTTTCAATTTCGCGGCAAGAGCGGCGTCAAACATGCGATCGATTTCGAGGACAAGAGGCTAGCGAAAATAATAAAAAGCTGCCAAGACCTGCCAGGCTACGAACTCTTCCAGTATGTCGGCGACGATGGCGAATTACATGCGATCGATTCAAGCGCTGTGAACGGTTACTTAAAGCAGATTGCCGGCGAGGACTTCACCACCAAGGATTTTCGCACCTGGAACGGCACGGTTCTGGCTGCTTGCGCTCTGAAAGAACTAAAATTTTTGGACGGCGTCAGCAAAGCCCAACTCAAGCGCAATATTGTTCAGGCAGTCGAAGCGGTGTCCAAAAAGCTAGGTAACACCAAGGCTGTTTGCCGTAAGTGTTACATCCACCCCGCGGTGATCCGCGCCTATGAGGAGGGTTCGCTCATGCGCTCGCTGCGCCTGCGTGGCGCGCGCAACGGCACGGATGGCGGCGCCGGGCTGAGCTCCGCTGAAGCGACCGTCGCCGCATTTCTCCGGCGCCAAGCCAAGCTCCAGGCCGGCCGCCGGTCGGCGGCGAACCCGACCCTACGGCCCCAGTCAAGGCAACGATGATCGCGCCAGGCGTTCAGCCGCTCAAGCCGTTTCGGCTAGGCGCGCTGGAGGGCGCGATTGGCGAAGATGATCTCGCTCGAGGGTCTGAGTTTCGCCTTCAAGACTCGCTCCATGTGGCCCAATACCCGCTGATTTTCTGCGGCATCTTCTGAAGCAGTGCAATCCGGCGGCACGATGATGTTGAAGTCGCGCATGTAAGCATCATTAGCGCTGAACAGAACGCAATTGTCTCCGGCAAGCCCCGTTAAAATCACGGTGCGCGCGCCGAGATATTTTAGCAGCACGTCCAAGTTCGTTTGAAAAAAAGCCGAATGTTTTGGCTTGAGGACGAAATAGTCGTCCTCCTCGGGTGCTAATTGGCTGACGATCGGTTTGCCGCGAACGTTGTCTTCAAGGCAATGTTGAACTAGCTTGCGAAAATCGGAGCGCCACCTGCCAAAATTATCGTTTGAATAAATCGCCGGAATTCCCGCGGCTTTGGCCCGGCGTTTGAGCGCAGCCAGTGACGCAGCCATGGGGATGGCAAAAGGCAAGAGCTTCTCGCCGCCATCGAACTCCAGATCGTTGATGACATCGATCAACAGCAGCGCGACTTGAGACTCATCCGGCGCGTGATTCAAAGGATCGGAATTCATGTCATCTGCAAACGCTTCTCTCAACGCGCTCAGCTGAGATTCGACTGAAAGGTGTTACGGGCGTTCAGATCGCCGCTCTCGAGCCCGCGCTTGAACCATTGAACGCGCTGCGCGGAGCTGCCGTGGGTGAACGATTCAGGGACGATCTGGCCTTGCGTGCGCCGTTGAATGCGATCGTCGCCGATGGCGCTCGCCGCGTTGAGTCCTTCTTCGACGTCGCCAGATTCGAGGATCTGGCGGGCGCGGTGCGCCTTTTGTGCCCAGACGCCGGCGAGACAATCAGCTTGAAGTTCAAGGCGAACTGATTGCCGGTTGGCTTCAGCGGCAGAAACCCGGCCGAGCGCGCTGTGAACCTTCTGAGAAATTCCGAGCAGGGTTTGCACATGATGCGCTACTTCGTGCGCGATGACATACGCCTGGGCAAAATCGCCGGGGGCGCGAAAGCGCGCGCGCAACTCTTCAAAAAAACTCAAGTCGAGATAGATTCTACGATCAAGCGGGCAGTAAAATGGCCCCGATGCCGCCCCTGCCATGCCGCATTCGGATTGGACCGCGTTGGTAAATAGCACTAACTTGGGCGGCGCGTGAGAATGCCCAGCCTCGCGAAAAACTTGTTGCCACACGTCTTCAGTATCGGCAAGAACCACCGAGACGAAATCGCGCAGGTCACCACGACTCTGGGGAACCCGGTTAGAGACTGTTTCAATCGAGCTAGAAGGCTGCTGGGTCTCGAGCAGGTCCAACGGATTGATGCCAAAGAGCATAGCCACAAGGGCGAACACCAACATGCCCGCGCCACCTAAGCCGCCGACCCGAAGACCAGTAGGCATTCCCGCGCCGCGACGGTCTTCAACCTTTTCGCTCCTGCGACCACCAGTCCAACGCATGTCACGAGACGCGAGCAAAGGTTATGCCAAGGCTACCCAGTAGATGCAACGGCGTCTTTGCCGACTCCGCGGTTCGTCTCACAACCAATACACAGCGCGGCGAGAAAAGTTCACAATTAGGAATTTGTTCGGTTACTGTTTATCCGCATCGGGTGATATGAGGGTACGCAATCATTGTACCTCTGGTGTGGCTTTTGCAAAGAAAGAAAACGCGCGCCCCGAATCACGGCACTGTGATATTTTGATAAAAGCGTTCCGGGAATCGCTGCCACTAGGTTAGGTGCGGCGCGGCCAAACGAGCCGGCGTCACTGCGCTTTAATCTTGTTCGCTTGTAAACAACATCACAGCCGTAATTTCGCCGCCGAGCGTTAGTTCGAGTCCCGGCGGCGCTCAGTTTCGTCGGCTTATAGCATTCTGTTCAAGTGTCAATTTCACCCAGGTTGCTGGAGGAGGTGGTCTATGTGGTGCCATCGAAAACCGTTTTGAAAACAATCGCAGGCGATTTAAACGGCGCGCGTCTTCGCGCCGTAGGCGGATCACTTGCGCAACCTTTACAGCCGCGCCGGCATCAAGCGCCTCCGATCATCGTTCATTGCCACCTACGTTGGGATTTTGTCTGGCAACGACCGCAGCAGATTTTTTCTCGGCTGTCGGCGTTGCATCGGATTCTCTTCCTAGAAGAACCGCTTCTGGAAAATAGCGAGCCGCACCTGCGCATCACCGAAGCGCACCCCAATATCTTCCGGGTGATCCCGGTGCTTCCGGTTACATCAACTGATGTGGATGGCCAGTGTGAGACGACGCGCGGGTTGCTACGGCGCGCGCTCGCTCAAGATCCGCTGCTCGCCGGCAAATTCGCTGCGCCGATTCAGTGGTTCTATTCGCCGATGCCGGCACCGTGTTTCTTGGACCAGCTCGGCGCGGTCGGTGTTGTCTATGACTGCATGGACGAACTCGCCAATTTCCGATTTGCGCCGCCGAATATCGCCGAGCATGAACGTTTTCTTCTCAGTAAAGCCGACGTGGTATTTACCGGCGGCTACCAGCTATTCCAATCAAAGTCGCGCCATCATCCGAACGTGCATTTTATCGGCTGTGGAGTGGATATCAGTCATTATAGCAGAGCGCGCGCGGCTGAGACGCACTTGCCGCCTGACATCGCCGATCTGCCCCAGCCGATTTTCGGCTATTTCGGCGTCATCGATGAACGCATCGATTATGATTTGCTGGCCCAACTCGCAGCGAGTTTTCCCGACGCTTCCGTTGTGATGATTGGTCCGCTTGCCAAGATCGAGCGCAGTAGGTTGCCGAGCTCGGACAATATTTACTGGCTTGGACAGCGCCCCTACGACGACTTACCGGCGTATTTGAAAGCCTTCGACGTTTGTCTGATGCCCTTCGCGCTCAATGAAGCAACCCAGTACATAAATCCAACTAAGACCCTGGAGTACATGGCTGCGGGTAAGCCAATTGTTTCGACGGCAGTACCCGACGTCGTGCACAACTTTGCGCCGGTGGTTGATGTGGCGGCTTCAGCCGGCGACTTCGTGCTCGCGGTAAGACAAGCCTCGCGCCACCCCGACGTGCAGCGCATCGAAGCGGGGATAGCCCGCGCCAGGGCTGCCTCATGGGAAGCCGTGGTCAGCGCTATGCGAAATCACGTGCTGACAGCCATCGCCGGCAGCGCCCAGGCGGCGCCACGCCTCCAGCCGGGCGATTTTCCCTAGCGGCCGGTGATAAAGTCTGGCGTCGCACCGAGACGCGTGAGGCGCACCGTTGGCCAGGCGCGACGACCGAGAATATCGGCAATATTTGAGCGAGGAGCAACGCAGCCAGCGGGGATCGATCGCCCGTCGAATGCTGCCACGTCTTTCATCACGGGCTGCTAGTTTGCTCGAAGTCGGCGACTCCATCTGGAGACCCGCTGTCGTCCGAAGACAACGGTCTGGCGCGTCCGGGGTGGGTTTTGACCTAGCAAAGGAAGCTTCGATGAAAACAGATGTAGTTGTTGTTGGCGCAGGCTTTTCCGGGTCGGTGGTTGCCGAGCGGCTGGCTAATTACGGATTTGAGGTCGTCATTACTGACAAACGTCCGCATATCGCCGGCAACGCATACGATACCCTGGACCGCCACGGCGTGCTGATGCATCCCTATGGACCGCATATCTTTCACACCAACTCCCAGCGCGTCGCCGACTATTTATCGCAGTTTACCGAATGGCGGCCTTATGAGCACCACGTGCTGGCAAAGGCCGGAGAGCAGTTTGTGCCTATTCCGATTAATATAGATACCGTCAATCGAGTTTATGGCCTGAACCTTAGCGAGGACACGATCCAGGCGTTTTACGACCGAGTGCGCGAACCGCGCGCTGAGATTAGAACCAGCGAAGACGTGGTGATCAATGCCGTTGGCCGCGATCTCTACGAGAAATTTTTCCGCGGTTACACGCGCAAGCAATGGGGCCTCGATCCTGCGGAACTCGCCGCTTCAGTCGCAGCGCGCATACCCACGCGGACCGATCACGACGATCGTTATTTTACCGATGCATTTCAGAAAATGCCGCTTGACGGCTATACGGCTATGTTTGAACGAATGCTTGACCATGCCAATATCCATGTCGAGGTCGGCGTCGATTTCTTCGCCATTCAAAAAACGCTGCGCGCGCGCCATATCGTATTCACCGGGCCGCTGGACGCGTACTTCGACTACCGTTTTGGCAAGCTGCCCTACCGCTCGATTCGCTTCGAGCACTTGCATCTGAAGAACACCGATCGCTATCAAGCCGTGGGCACGGTGAATTTTCCCAACGATTACGATTACACGCGCATCACCGAGTTCAAACATCTCACCGGACAGCGCCATACCGGCACGTCGATTGTCCGGGAGTATCCGCAAGCGGAAGGCGATCCTTACTATCCCATTCCGCGCCTTGAAAACGAGTTGCTGCTCAAGCGCTACCAGGCGCTGGCCGCCAGGGAGTCCAACGTCACTTTTGTCGGGCGGCTGGGCCAGTATCGCTACTACAATATGGACCAGTGCGTAGGCGCGGCGCTCAAGGCGGCGGAAGATATCGTGAAGCTGCTGGCGCCGCAAAAGGCCAGGGAGGCGGCGCCGGAGGCGGTTTTTCCGGTGGCGCGGCGCGCGGCGGAATTAACCAGCACCGATGCTCGGGCGATGGCAAGCGCGGCGCCGATCAGGCGCTCGGCAATTACCTAGCAGCCCGTGGGGAGAGTCTTGGCTGCATTCAACGGGCGATGCCTCCCCCCTGGGTGCGTTGCTCCTCCCCTCAAACATTCCCGATATTCTCGGTCGTCGCGCCTTGCGATCGAGGTGCCTCACCCGTCTCGGTGCGACGCCGGTCGTCAGTCTTCGGTCTCCTGTCGTCAGTGCCGCGATTAGAGAGGCTTTCTCCTCGGCCGCAATCTCGTGAATAATGCTAGCCGCACTATCGCCGATGCTGCAGGTGAACCTGCGTACGCCGAGAGCGCCGGCTAACCTGAAATAGGCTAAACACCCACCGTGCGGTTGCAAAGTCATTTGCGCTGCTTTGCAGTTGACTTCGGCCAGCGATAATCCGGCTATCAGGCGCAGAAAAATGTGGCGTTGCCGGCGCCGGCCTTGTTACAATAGCGATTGCCGTTTCTTTGCTGGCTCAGAAGCTAAAGTCGGTGCGGCGCCTTGGTCCAGGTTGATGGAACCAGGCGCCCATCTGATGCAATCGGAAAGGTCCTATGGCTCTTTTGTCTCCCGAAAGTCAAAAAATTGATCCAGTTTTGCAAGTTCCATCGGTTGCCGGCAACGGCGCGACCCGGCCCTGCGACCGCCCCGAACTCGCCACTTCCAAAGTTTTTGAGTCATTCTGGATGGCGGGTTTTGAGTCTTCCTCGCACATTAGCAGCGCCGGCGTGCGACTCGACATGATCGAGGCGACCCAGCACGACCGCTTCGTCGCCGAAGATTACGCGCGCCTGCGCAATTTCGGTATGAGGACGATCCGCGACGCTGTGCGTTGGCATTTAATCGAGCGCGGCGCCGGCTACGATTTTTCTTCCCTGGCGCCGATGGTTGAAGCCGCCGAGCGCGAGTCTGTGCAGGTGATCTGGGACGTTTGTCATTATGGTTGGCCCGATGGCCTGGACATCTTTTCTCCCGCGTTCGTCAATCGATTCGAGCGCTTTTGCGGCGCCGTGGCGCGTTTCATCAAGCAATATAGCGACCGTGTGCCGTTCTATGCGCCGATCAACGAAATTTCCTTTTTTGCCTGGGCGGCGGGGGAGGTCGGCTTCATGCATCCGTGCCGCACCTTGCAAGGCGTTGCGCTTAAAGATCAGTTAGTCCGAGCAGCCATAGCGGGCATCGAAGCCATCTGGGCCGTCGATCGGCGCGCCCGGATTACACAGATCGATCCCATCATGCACGTCGTCACGCCGCGCGCTGCTCCAGAGCTCGCGGCGGCCGCGGCAGCGCAACATGCGAGCCAGTTCGAAGCCTGGGACATGCTGTCGGGCATGGCTAAACCTGAGCTCGGCGGGCATCCGCGTTATCTCGATATCATCGGCGTCAACTACTACCATGCTAATCAATGGGAATACCCGAGCGCCCGGTTGCGCTGGGAAGATAGGCCGAGAGACGAGCGCTGGATACCGTTCTCCGAGTTGGTGGCGCACGTCCATCGCCGTTATGGACGGCCGCTGTTTGTCGCCGAGACCGGGCATTTCGGCGTCGGCCGCGCCGCCTGGGCCAGAGAAATGGTTGCCGAAGTGCTGCTCGCCCGCCGCTCCGGTGTGCCATTGGAAGCAATATGCTTTTACCCGATCATCGACAGGACGGATTGGGAAGACTCCAATCACTGGCATAACTGTGGTTTGTGGGACCTCGAGCGCGATGCTCAGGGGCGCTTGCAAAGGATCATCTGCCCTGACCTTGGCAGCGAATTGTCAAGCCTGATGGCGCAAGCTTGAGCCGCTTTGTTAATCAGTCGTGGCTTTCACTCCCAGCCGGTAAATCGTTGTGTGCCGGTAGATCGCGCCGGGCCTCAAGATAGTCGTCGGAAATGCCGGCTGGTTCGGCGAGTCGGGAAAATGCTCGGTCTCTAAACATACGCCGCCATACTTTTCATAAACTTGTCCCGCCTTGCCGGCGATGCTGCCGTCTAAAAAATTTCCGGTATATATCTGTATTCCCGGTTGGGTTGTAAGAACGCTCAGCACGCGCCCGCTCTGCGGCTCATAGAGCTCGGCGGCGAGAGCGCACTCGGTGGTTTCTTTGTTGAGGATCCAACAATGATCGTAGCCGCCGGCCAGGCGCAATTGACTTTCATCGGCTTCGATTCGTGAGCCGATCGTTGCCGGCTGGGTAAAGTCAAATGGCGTACCCTGGACGCGGCGCTCCGCACCAGTCGGAATCAGCCCTCGCTTGACCGGTAAAAAGCGCGCCGCAGCCAAGCGCAAAATATGGCCGAGCACCGTGCGGCTGCCGGCGAGGTTGAAATACGCGTGATGGGTGAGATTGACGGGCGTATCCGCATCGCTCGTTGCGCTGTAATCCAAACGCAGTTCGTTACGCTCGGTGGCTGTATAGATCACCCGAGCGCTCAGATTGCCCGGATAGCCTTCTTCGCCCGCCGGACTTATGTAAGTCAAGACGAGCTGGGGACCGTCGACCGAGTCTTGGCTGTGCGCCTGCCACAACACCTTGTCGAATCCCGTGAGCCCGCCGTGCAGATGATTGGCGCCGTCGTTTCGAGTTAGCTGATGCTTTCTGTTGTTTAAGCAAAACGCCCCGGCGGCGATGCGGTTGGCATATCGGCCGATGAGACAGCCGAAATATGGATGGGCGCCGAGATACCGGGGAAGATCATCGAAACCCAGGATGACGTCGGCGATAGCGCCGTTACGATCCGGCGCGCTGAGCCGAACCAGAGTTCCGCCGTAGCTCATGATCCGGGCTTCGAGCCCGCGGTTGTTGGCCAGCGTGTAGAGATCGACGGCGCGCCCATCCGGCATTTGGCCGAATATCTGTTGCTCGATACGCGCCATTTTCAGCTCTTAAACTGTCTGCGATAAACAGCAGGACAAAGCTATCAAGCCGAAGCAGCGCTTTGTGGCGGCACCAGGACGCGGCCATTAGCGCCGCACCGGTTGTACAGTTGAACAACTTTCTGCCCGATGGATTGGGTTTCTCCGGCCCGGCAGAGCGCCACGCAGGCGCCGCCGAAACCCGCTCCGGTAAGCCGCGCGCCGTAGACCGCGGGCTGATTTTGCAGGAGCCCTGCCAGGCGATCGAGCTCGGGAATGGAAACTTCATAGTCGTCGCGCAAGCTCGCATGCGACGCATTCATAAGCTTGCCAAATTCGCCGGCGCTGCAATCGAGAGCGGAGAGCACGCGGCGGTTTTCAGTGACCACGTGACGTGCCCGGCGGTTGAACGGCTCCGGCAGCGACTCGACCGCGCCCGCGGCGCCGACATCGCGGAGCGCGCCGACCTTGAGCAAACGCGCCGCGGCTTCGCATTCGGCGCGCCGCTCGTTGTATTTGCTGGTTGCGAGCGTGCGCGCGATGCCGGAGTCGATAACCAGAATTTCCGCCGCCCCCGGCAGCGCCAATAATTTGCGCTCAAAGGTTCGAGTATCGAGAAACAACATGGTGCTCGTATCGGCGAGACTCGCGGCCATCTGATCCATGATGCCGCAGTTGACGCCAGTGTATTTGCTCTCCGCCTGCTGGCCGATTTGCGCGATGGCGACGTCGTCCAGGGGCAAACCGAGCAGCGCCCGCAGGGCGCGCAAGCTGGCGACTTCGAGAGCGGCGCTCGAAGACAGCCCAACGGCGATGGGCACGTTGGAGGAGACATGGATATTCAACGGCGCTACTTCGAAGCCGCGCTCGTGAAGCTCGCGTACGCAGCCGTAAACGTAGCGCGCGAAACGTTCCGTGGGGGGGCTGCCCAGCGCGAAACTGGCTCGCTCGTCGAGCTCGGCGGCATAAACGGTAAAGGTCGCTCGGCCATTGTGCGCCAGCCGAACCGCGGTTCGCTGGGGGATGGCCACCGGCAAAACATAGCCGTCATTATAGTCGGTGTGCTCGCCCAAAAGATTGACCCGCCCCGGCGCTTCGGCGACGGCCGCCGGCGCCATGCCGAATACATCTTCAAACGTGGCCATGATTAAACCAGGGACACTTCCACCTTTTGCAATTCACGCGCCTTGTCCTCGGGCAGAGCGTCCATCGAGAAAAAGCCGGCGCCAAGCTCAGTCCCGGCGAGATACTTGAGTTTATCGGGCGTGCGATACGGCGGATAGAACTCGCCGTGAAGATGCGCCTCGGGATGAGGCTCGCCGTCGGTGGGCGCCTGGTACCACGCCATCAAATAAGGAAATGGGCGCCGCCACAAGCCGTCGTATTTGAGCAGTACTGTCTTCAGCGCGCGCGCCAGATCAGAGCGTTGAACGTCATTTAACGCGGTAAACATTGCGACCGGCGCGCGCGGCGCTACCCAGACCTCATAGGGATAGCGTGCGCAGACGGGCACAAATGCGACCGCATGCTCGCCGCGATAAAGCATGCGCTCTCCGGCATCGAGCTCGCGGCGGATGTGGTCCTCCAGCAGGCCGCTGTCATGACTCTCATGGTACTGGCGCGCCAGTTGCTGCATCCGTTGCGCTACCGGCGGCACGACCGGATAGGCATAGATTTGACCGTGCGGGTGGTGCAAGGTCGCGCCGACCTCACGGCCGCGATTTTCAAACGGCAGGACGTAGTCGATGCCGGCGCGACTACCCAAGTTCTCGGTCCGATCGGCCCAGACTTGCAGGATCAATTCCAGGTGATCGAGCGGCAAAGCGCCGAGCGAGGAGCGCGGGTCGCGGGTGAAAACCACGACTTCGCATTGGCCGCGGCCCGGGGCGGTCGGTACGATCAACTCGGGCGCATGGGTGGTGTTCAACGCCAGCGCCGGAAAGCGGTTATCGAATACCGCCACGTCCCACGGGCCTTGCGGCACTTCGGTGGGATTCGCCGGATCGCTCTCCGGCGCCAGCGGATTGTACTCTGGCGGCGGCAAGAATGTGCGTTCCTGACGGTAGCCGGCATAGGTGATCCACTCGCCGCGCAGCGGATGCCAGCGCAGGTGCGGATTCGCGTGCAGCGGCTCGGCGAAAGGACTCGGCGCTCGGAAATCATCGTCGCCAAACGGCTTGCGACTGTAGAGCGTGAGCTCTCTGCCGTCAGGCTTGGTCAAGGTCAGCCGGTGCATCTACACCCCGATCGATATATTGCTGCGCGCGACCTGCGTCGCCTCCCTGATCCGCTCGATGGGGATTTTGGGCGTGCGGTCGGCGCAGAGCAGGCCGTTGGCTTCCTGAAAGGTATCGGTGAACTGGGTGTAACAGAAACCGCTGAAAAGGGCGGTGCGGGCGACGACCTCGACGAGCTCGCGATAGCGCCGGGCAAAGTCTCCTGCATTATCGACAACCGAATAGCCCCACACCGCCTCGACGCCCGGCGCTCGGCATTTGTCGTAAGCGATGCCGCCAAACTCCGTCAAAATGATCGGCTGGCCGCGATGCGGGTAGCCGTCGAGAGTCAGAATGCGGCCCGCCGGACGGCGCCGATCAAATAGCTGTTGGAGCGGAACCTCGGGTCCATAGCGCTGGCGCATATGTTCCACATTGGCTTCGTAATCGTGTATTCCAATGATATCGGTGGCGCTGCTCTCCCAACCATCGTTGCCAATGACGGGGCGGCTGGGATCGAGCGTCTTGGTCAGGTGATAGAGCGCCTCGACGGCGTGACGCTGCTCGGGCGATGCCGGTAAATCGGGAACGCCCCAGGACTCGTTCAACGGCACCCAGACGACCACGCACGGGTGGCTATAGTCGCGCTCGATGGCCTCGGTCCATTCGCGCAGGGTGCGCTTGATGGCGCTGCGGGTAAAGCGATAGGCCGCCGGCATTTCTTCCCACACGAGCAGGCCAAGTTTGTCGGCCCAATAGAGATAGCGCGGATCTTCGATTTTTTGGTGCTTGCGCACGCCATTGAAGCCCATCGCTTTGACGAGCTCGACGTCGCCGCGTAGCGCCGCATCGCTTGGCGCGGCGAGTATCGTATCAGGCCAGTAACCCTGGTCGAGCACGAGCCGAAGCAGATAAGGGCGGCCATTCAGCATGAAGCGATCGCGGGCAATATCCACCGACCGCAACGCCGTATAGGATTTGACGGAATCGATCACCTGATCGCGCTGCATGAGCCGGATTTGAGCATCGAGCAACGTCGGTTGCTCGGGGCTCCACAAGATCTCATTGCGAAAATCATCGATGCCGGGATCTGACAGGATAATCCTCCGATTGGCTTCGTTATCGAGCACTTGGTAGCGATCTTTGGCGAGCAATCGAGCGCCGTGCCGGAGCTCGACCGCGATGCTCAGATCGTCGAGCCGCTCGCCCCACACCCGCGCCTCAAAATCGAGCGCGAATCCGACCATGTAAGGGGTCCAGCGAATCTTACCGATGTAGGTGCGCGGGACACGCTCCAGCCACACCGTCTGCCAGATTCCAGTGGTGCGGTGATACCATATCGAGCGCGGTTCGAGGTGCCAGTCCTGCTTGCCGCGCGGCTTGGTTAAATCCAGTGGGTCGTCCTCGACCTGGACGGTAACGATCTGATCTCCGGACTCGTCGAGCGCCGCCGCGATGTCGGCAGAAAACGGCGTGTGCCCGCCCTCGTGGAGAGCGACCTCGCGGCCGTTGATCCAAACCTGCGCTCGATAGTCGACTGCGCCAAAATGCAGGATCGTTCGGCCGGCGTCGGGAAGCAAGCGAAAATCTCGCTGGTACCAGCAAACACTATGAAAATTGCGGTCGCCGATGCCACTCGCCTTGGCTTCGGGAGGGAAGGGTACCTCGATGGTCAGCGGCCACTGGCGAATATCAGAAGGCTGTTTATAGCGGTTTTGGTCGTCATACAGAAATCTCCACGGGCCATTGAGCGATGTCCATTGCGCTCGTTCAAGCTGGGGACGGGGATAGGCGTTTTTCAAAGAGAGTTTCCTTTAGATTGCTAGGCCGGCATTATTCACGAGATTGCGGCCGAGGAGAAAGCCTCTCTCCGGTCGCGGCACTGACGACAGGAGACCGAAGACGGACGACCGGTCGGTCTGCGGTCCCCGGTCATCAGTCATTGATTTCCTCCACGAGGCTTCCTCCTCGGTCTTACACTGTGTTGGAGTTTTTTTTCCGAGGTGCCATCAATAATTCGGGCTAACGCTGGGAAGGCTTCGGGACCATGTTATGTAAATTTATCATATCGCCGCTAAAAAAAGATCTTTATTTTAGTAGGTCGCTGTGTCGGGCGCCGCCGCAGCGCTCGGACAAAAAACCTTGGGCGCTCGCAGTCAAACGCTCGGCGCGCGGCGCTTGATCATGGTATGAGAATTGCGGGCGAGTGGAGGCAGTAAGCGGGTTCATGCGCAGCGAAGTCTTCGTCGAAGTTCACCCAGAAACTAGACAATAAATATTCAAAAGGAGGATGGTTATGCCCAACGCAACGCAGTTGCTACGTCAGGATCATACGAAAGTGAAAGGTCTGTTCAACAAGTTCGATCAGGCCAAAGGCGCAGATGCCCAGAGACGAGTGGCCGAGCAGGTGATGAGCGAGCTGGAAGTTCACACCAAGATCGAGGAAGAGATTTTTTATCCGGCGGTAAAAAAAGCTATAGAAGAGGGCGAGTTGATCGACGAGGCCAAGCAGGAACATCAGCAAGCCAAAGGGCTCATTAGCGAGCTTAAAAAAATGAGAGGTCGAAACGATGGCGAAGGCGGCGATTTCGAGTCAAAGTTCGCCGAGCTGGTGCAAGCGATCCAGCATCACGTCGAGGAAGAAGAAGGCGAGATGTTTCCTAAAGCTGAAGAGAGCGACCTCGATCTGGCGGATCTAGGGGCGCAGATGGCGGAACGAAAACAGGATCTCATGACACAGATGGGCGCCGCCGATTCAGCCGCAGCGCCGGCGAAGAGCAAAAGCAAAACAAAAGCAAGAGCAAAACCAAGAGTAAAAGTAAAAGCAAAACTAAATCTAAATCGGCGCGACCGGCGAAAGCGCGCTCGACCGCAGCGCGGAAAAACTCGCGCGGCAGCCGGCCGCGGGCGTAGCGGCGAAGCGCCGCACGACGGCCGCGGCGCGCGAGTCGCGCCCATTTTGGCCGCATGAGCATCGCGCACAATCATCGGGCGCTGTGTTTCTATGGGGCACGGCGGCGGTGTCCCTTTCACTCCGACGATCAGGGGACAGAGAAAAATCATGACGCAGGCGGTTATTTTCGACGTCGATGGCACTTTGGTCGACTCGGTCGATCTTCACGCCGAGGCATGGCGGGTAGCGCTCAAGCGCTTTGGTAAGGAAGTTTCTTTTGAGGCGGTACGCCGGCAAATCGGCAAGGGCGCCGATCAATTGATGCCGGTATTTCTATCACCCGGTGAGTTGGAGAAATTCGGCGCCGAGCTCGAAGATTACCGGAGCGATCTTTTTAAAAGAGAATATCTGGCGCGCGTCACCGCGTTTCCTTGTGTCCGGCCTTTGTTCGAGCGCATCCGCCGAGCTCATAAACACATAGCGCTGGCTTCATCGGCGCCGGGTGAGGAGCTCGAAACCTATAAGACAGTCGCTGCCATCGCCGATCTGATCGAAGCTGAAACTTCGTCGGACAGTGCCGCTCGGTCAAAACCCTATCCCGACATCTTCCAGGCCGCGCTCGCCAGGCTCCCGGCGATTGCGCCCGCGGACGTCCTGGTGGTCGGTGATACACCATACGACGCCCAAGCGGCCGGCAAGGCTGGTTTGCGCACCGTCGGCCTGACCTGCGGCGGTTGGAGTGAGAAAGAGTTGCGCCAGGCCGGCTGCATCGCAATTTACTCTGCTGCCGCCGGCTTGCTCGCGCACTACGACGATTCGCCGATAATGCGCGCGTGAGCATATAGCACTCGAACTTGTCCCATAGACGATTCAGGCGCGCCTTGGCGTTTCTCGTTTCTGAGACGAGGCGCGGACCTGAGAGCAATGGAGATACGATGAGCCAGACGAGCGCCGACCCGGCTCAACAAAACGTCAGGACAGTGTCGCGGCTTGAACGTGACGCGCTGGAAATGCGCTCACTCGCAGAGCTAAGCAGCGATGTGCTCACCAGAGCCATCGGCAGTGTCAGCTCGATCACTGTGCATGCGCTGTGGTTTATCGCCTGGATCCTGATCAATACCGGTCTCACTCCCTGGCCAGCGCCCTTTGATCCGTTTCCCTTCGGTGTGCTCACTTTGATGGTTTCCACCGAGGGCGTGCTGCTTGCGATTATTATCCTCATTAGTCAAAATCGCATGATCCGCCAGGCCGACCGGCGTGCCCATCTTGATTTGCAAATCAGCTTGCTGGCCGAACAAGAAACGACGGTCATATTGCACACCTTGCAGCGTGTCGCCCGGCACCTGGGATTGCCGGCGGATAGCCGGGACCTTGAGGCCACCAAGCTCCTTGAGCAGACCGACGTGTACGCCATGATGCGAAATCTCGAAGAGCATCTTCCCAAGGAATAAGGATGGCGTGCCCGGCGCGTCCAAGAAATAGCGAGCGCAGTTTCCCACCCGGATTGGTGCATCGATTTCAGGAACCCCAATTGGACCAGCGCCTACGAACTAACGGGGCATCGGCGGCTGCGGCTCAGGCCGGGCACACTGGATAAACCGAGACGGCTCGCCAAAACTGTAAACGGGCTATGGCAACTGACAAATATTCGTCGATCAACGTTCAGTCCAGCAGAGCCAAGAGCGCGGAGCGGTCGCGCCGCAGGCTGACACCGCTCGCTGTATCGATTATTACGGCGCTGGTGATCGGCGCGCTGTATTTTGCGCAGGCCATCTTGATCCCTTTCGCCTTAGCGCTGCTGCTGACGTTTCTCTTGAGCCCCGCGGTCAGTTACCTGCAACAGCTCCGCATGAGCCGGGCGGCGGCCGTGGCGCTGGTGATCGTGCTGACGTTTTGTTTGCTGGGTGGCGCCGGATGGGTGGTCACTCAGCAGATCGGCACCTTAGCCTCCGAGCTGCCGAAGTACCGCCATAATATCGCCGAAAAAGTGCGTTATCTGAGGAGCATGGGAAAAGGCGGGGTGCTGGAGAACGTTCAGGAGACCGTTAAAGATCTACAAGACGAATTTGGAGGGGATCAGCGCGTCGGAACGGAAAAGCCCGCTCCCTCGGCAACCCCGGCGGCATCATCCGCGGCGTGGCCTACATTCGATTTTGCTTCACTGACCCGCACCATCGGCATGGCTACTCTGGTGCTGGGGCTCGTGATCTTTATGCTGGCGCAGCGCGAAGAGCTGCGTAACCGGCTGATCCGGGTCATCGGCTATGCGCACCTGACGGTTACCACGAGAGCTCTCGAAGATGCCGGCCGCCGCATCAGCAATTATCTGCTGATGCAGATAACCATCAACGGCTGCTTCGGGCTGGTCGTGGCGATTGCGCTTTTTCTGATCGGACTTCCGTATGCTTTCCTATGGGGTTTTCTGGCGGTGCCTTTGCTGTTCATCCCGGTATTTGGTTTTTGGACGGCCGCCGCGTTGCCCACGCTCCTGAGCCTTGCGTTATTTCGTGAGTGGTGGTGGCCGGTCGTCATCGTTGTGCTCTTTTTCGGCCTCAAAACGTTCATCAACATGATTTTAGAGCCGCTGCTCTATGGGCGAAGTGTCGGAGTGTTTCCCGTGCCGTTGCTCATGATGATCGCGTTCTGGACCTGGCTCTGGGGCGGTATCGGACTTCTCCTTGCTACCCCCATGACTGTCTGTCTCGTCGTCTTCGCGCGCCACGTGCCGCAGTTGGATTCCGTGCGCGTGCTCCTGAGTGACGAGCCGGCGATGGAAGTCAGGATGAGTTATTACCAAAGGCTCCTTGCCATGGATCTCGCCGAAGCGAGTAATATTTTGCGCGGTTACTTGGTGAGCCATGCGCGCGAGCAAGTATACGACGAAATTCTCCTACCAGCCTTAAGTTATGCCAAAGCGGATCTTCATCACCACAAGATAACGGCTTTGGAAGAGCGCGCAGTCTGAATGCCTCGCGGGAAATCGTTGCCGCCCTGGTCACCGAGGCGGCTACGCCGGCACCATCCGGGAAAATTTCCATCTTAAGCTGCCCGGCACGAGGATGAGGCGGATGAAGTGGCGCTGCTGATGCTGCGACAATTGCTCAATCCGGCGCGCTACGACGTCGAGATTATCGCGGCGGGGACATTGGCTTCGGAAATCGCCGCGGCCGTCGCCAAAAAAAAACCGGCGCTGGTTTGTATCGCTGCGGTGGCGCCGGGGGAAATGGCGCAGCTCCGTTACCTGTGCAAGCGGCTCCGCGCGCTTTCTGCCGATGTTAAAATCGTCGCCGGCCACTGGGGCTACTCGGCCGAAATCGACGCGATTCGTGAGTCTCTGCTCGCCGCCGGCGCCGATCAGGTGAGCGGCAGTTTATGCCAGACACGCGATCTGATTACCAACTTGCGCCCTTTCCTCTCCGCCGTCGAGGCGACTATGCAAAAGCCGACGGAAACCCGCGCGCTCCCGTAAAACTGAAGGCATCAAGCAGCCGTGTGCGCAGGGTTCAGAAGGGTTGCGCGCTGCCGGCTTGGCGTTCGCTTCAAGCTTTAGGGGTCGTTCTTGTTGACGCCGCGAATATTCATCACTGCTAGAGCCATCTGCAAGATGATCATCGCCCAGGCTTGCTGATACCAGCCCCATATGCCCCAGAGCACGTTGCTGGCGAGAAAGCACCAGAAGCCGATCATACGGCGCAATCTACGCTGCGATCCGGTCAACCAAGCAGCGCTCACCGTGACGACCATCGCCGGCCACTGGAGCAGATCCAGCCATTCCATCACGGCCTGGTGAGCGCCAAGCACTCAGCGTTTCGGCTCTGCGCCATACTCTGCCTTTACGCTATGCGCAAGCGGCTACCCGCTTTGCTCAGCCGGCCAGTCGTTGCGGCTCGTTCTTACCTTTTGCCGCTTGAAGCTGGGCGCCGATTCTCTCGAGCTCTTGTTTATCGACGATTTCGAGGATCATGGGAAACATCTCTCCTTCTTCTTCATCCTCAGCGTGATGCTCCACCGTGTCCATGAGTTCCTCGAGAGTGGACTCGAGATCATCGCCGCCACCGTCCATATCTTCGAGCAGGGTTTTTATTTCCTGATGTTCCTCGCGGGCCTCCTTTACCATGTCCTTCAGCTCAGCGTATTTTTCCATCGCTGGATAAAAGACAGTTTCTTCGATGTGCGCATGAGTCTCAAGCTCGGATTTAATTTGCTTGCAGATTGCTTCCAGTTGGCTGCCCTCGGCGTCTTCGGCTTGTTTAAACAGTTCCTTCACCTTCTTATGGTCTGTTTTCAAGAGTTCCAGCGCGTCCATTCTGCACCTCCTGTAAATAAGCACTGTAAGGCAGCAAATAGCGGACCAAACTACCGGCACAAGTTTTAATTTGAATTACAAGCTTGAAGTTCAGTCTGTGAGCGGCGGCAGCGCCACGAAAAAATCGAACGAGCCAAGTAGTTGAAAGCTCTCGACAAGGAGCGAGTGGGCTGGTCGAAGTTCGGAGAGTCGAAATGGCGCGGGCGTAAGCTGTAACAGTAGAGAAGTTGGAACTGCAAACTTTATGAAGCCGCAATTGTCTCGCCCCTCGGGAATTCAACGCATAGATGCGGCAGATCTGCGACACACCAGATGGGTAAAACCCCTTCCCTGGCACTCTGTTTGCGGTTGGTGGATTTAAATTTCACTCCCGAGAACCATCTGGAAAACTCCCAAGATATCGGCGCGCGCTGGATGGCGCATATGCGCCGCGGTGACTTCAAAGCTGCTTGGCAGCTGAGCGATCTGGTGTTGCGCGCGCGCCGCGCTGCAAGCTGTGATCATCTGCCGCGCCACTGTCAATGGCTGTGGCGCGGCGCACCTCTGGGCGGAAAACGGGTGTTGATCCGCTGCTACCATGGACTCGGCGATACCATCCAGTTTATCCGTTATGCGCCGCTGGTGAAAAGCATCGCCGAGAAAGTCACGGTATCGGCGCAAGCTCAGCTGATTCCGCTTCTTAGCACGGTCAGCGGCATCGATCGGCTCTTGCCGCTAGAGGGTAACGACCTTGGCTCAAAGCACGACGTCGAGGTCGAGGTCATGGAATTGCCGCATGTGTTCCGCACCACGATCGATACGATCCCAAGCTCCGTCCCTTATATTCGAGTGGAAAAGGCGGCGCCGAAAACGCCGAAGTTTGCGGTTGGAATTGTCTGGGCAGGCGGTGATTGGGATCAAAGACGCTCGATCCCAGCAGCGCTGCTGGCGCCGCTCGCGGAGCTGGCGAATATCGAGCTGCAAATCTTTCAAGTTGGCTCAGCGCTAGCCGAGCTGCGCTCCTGGAGGGCAATCATGCCCCGGTGGAAAGATATCGTCACGGAAGCGTCACTCATCCGCAGCCTCGATCTGATGATCTCCGTTGACTCCATGCCAGTGCATTTGGCGGGCGCCCTGGGTATCCCGGTATGGACTCTACTGCACAAAGAGGCCGACTGGCGATGGATGGAGGGGCGGCCAGACAGTCCCTGGTACCCGAGCATGCGCCTGTTCCGCCAGGAACGCACCCGCGCCTGGCAGCCGGTCATCGCGACAGTGGCGCGCGAGTTGGCAAAATTAAGCGCGGCCCGGCTTGACCACCCGAGCCGTAGAGCGATTTGAGCCGAGCGGCCAAGAGTGCGCGGTTACGCTCTGCTCACTCACCGAACTGCGCTCATTGCCACTTGCCGGTTCCAGTCAGTGATCTTTTCGTCAACGTGATCCCAACCGCATGCTCGAACCTGGGCGCGAGCCACTTTAAATCTAACTGGCCATTCCGGCGACTCACATGCGCTCCAGCCGCGGCATCAATTCGCGCTCGCAAAAGCGGAAAAAGCCGGCTTGATCCGAGCCGATCTGGTGGATAAACACATTGGCAAAACCCGCCTTCTCGTATTTTTTCAAGTCTTCGATGTAGCGATCGGGGTCGGGGCCGCAGACGATGTCTTGCGCGACATCTTTTTCGCTTAACATTTTTGCCGCCTGTTCGAAGTGGGCCGGTACGGGGAGAACTTGGCTGAGCTCGCCCTTGATGCCGGCGTTCGGCCAACATTCGAAAGCGTTCTGGCGCGCGCTTTTCTCGTCCTTGGCCCAGCACACCGTCATCTCGGCATAACAGGGCTTACCCTTACCGCCGGCGCGGTCAAATTGCTCCTCTAACTCCTTGTCGGGCGAGGTCGCAACCAGACCATCGCCGATCCGGCCCGCGAGCTCGGCTGCTTTGGGTCCGGCTGCGGCAATCATAATCGGCGGCAGCGACTCCGGAAGGGTGTAAATGCGCGCGTTCTCCACGGTGTAGTAGCAACCATAATGACTCTGTTGACCACCGCGCCATAACAGGCGAATCACCTCAACCGCTTCCTCCAACATCGCCTGACGCACGTCGGCCTCGGGCCAGTGGTCGGCGAATATGTGTTCATTTAAGTTTTCGCCGCTGCCAACGCCGAGCATAAACCGGCCTGGGAGCAGGGTCGCGATGGTCGCCGCCGCCTGGGCGATGATTGCCGGATGAATGCGTACGGTGGGGCAAGTCACCGCGGTGCCGATCTTTAAGTTTTTAGTCGCCTGTGAGATGGCGCCGAGCACTCCCCAGACAAAACTTGACTGGCCCTGGCGATCGATCCACGGATGAAAATGGTCCGAAATCATGGCGAAGCCAAAGCCGAGCTCTTCGGCACGTTGAGCGCACTCGACCAATTGCTGCGGCGACTGCTCTTCGCTGCATAGTTTGTAGCCAATGTGAATCATAATTACTCCTCCAATAAGTATTTCAGCAAGGCTTATGCCACGCCGTCGGCTTAGCTATTCTGATGCGCTGCCATTCGGCGCGCGCGCGCAGAGCCCGCTGAAATTTCGAAATTCGAATTTCGAAATTCGAAATGTGATACGGCGTGCGCCGGTGGCCATTTTGACGCGCGGTTTTTACGTTCGGGATTTTCACCAATTGCGGGTGAAATAATCCGACAGCGACGAGACGATCATGTGGCTGAGCCAGAGAAGACTCGCGGCAACGAATACCAATGTTAGCCGGCTGCTGTGGCGCAGATGCATGAAGTAGAGACCGACCAGCGCTGCCTTAGCGAACGCGATCGCCAGGGCGGCGGCAAGATTCCAGCGGCCGAGATCAACGAAGGCCGCAGCCGTCGTGGCGGCGGTGAGAAGCAGCAGCGCGGCGAATACGGCAAGGTAAGTCTTGATTGTCATCATCCATGGCGCCCGAGCAGATAAAATAGTGGGAAGAGAAAAATCCAGATGATATCGACGAAGTGCCAGTAGAGACCGGCGAGCTCTACGGGCGTATGATAAAAGCTCGAGTAGCGGCCGCGCCCGGCTTCCCAGGCGAGCACGACAAAGACCGCGATGCCGATGATCATGTGCAGCGCGTGCATGGCAGTCATGGCAAAGTATAAAGAAAAGAAAAGCGCCGCCTGGCGCGCGTGCTCGCCCGGGTAGCGGAAATCCCAGCCGGGCACCAGGTGTTCGGCAAATTTGTGATAATACTCGGTGAATTTGATGCCGAGAAATGTGAGCGCCAACAGAACCGTCAAAAGCAACAGCCAGAAGAGCGCCCGAGATCTGTTGGTTTGCGCGGCATGCAGCGCCAGTACCACGGTCAGGCTGCTTAAGATCAGCACCGCCGTGTTGGTTGTGCCGAGCCAGATATCGAGATAATTGCTCGCCTCAAAAAACGCCGCCGGAAAGAGAAAACGATAGATCGAGTAGGCCAGGAACATGCCGCCGAAGAAGAGCACCTCGGTGGCTAAAAAAGCCCACATGCCGAGGCTCGCGGCTTCGTGTTGTTGTGCGCTGTCATCGAAATGATGCGCCACCTTGTGCGTTTCAACCACCCCTCGGCTCCCTTGCATAGGCGTAAGCTTCTTCGGTGACGGTCGGCGTGACCGCGAAATTATCCGTCGGCGGCGGCGACGGTGTTTGCCATTCGAGCCCTTTGGCGGCGAAAGGATTGGCGCCGGCCAAGACGCCGTAGCGCATCGACCAGATGAGATAAATCATCGGAATGATATAGCCGACGCCGAGGATCGAAGCCCCCGCCGACGACATCACGTGCAGCACCTGAAACTCTTCCGGATAAACCGCGTAACGGCGCGGCATGCCGAGATAGCCGAGAATGAACTGTGGGAAAAAAGTCAGGTTAAAGCCGACGAAGATCACCAGCGCGGCGAACTTGGCCCAGCCTTCCGGGTAAAGCCGTCCGGAGATTTTCGGCCACCAGAAGTGCAGCCCGCCGAGATAGCCCATGATCGTGCCGCCGACCATGATGTAATGAAAATGAGCGACCACGAAATAGGTATCGTGAACGTGGACATTCAGGCCGAGCGACGCGAGAAACAAACCGGTGAGCCCGCCGATGGTGAATAGCCCGATGAATCCAAGCGCGTACAAGAGCGGCGTGTCGAGCACCACGGATCCTTTATATAACGTCGCGATCCAGTTAAAGACCTTGATCGCCGACGGGATCGCCACGAGCATGCTGAGAAAGGAAAATAGCAAACCGGCGAAAGCCGATTGGCCGCTGACAAACATGTGGTGGCCCCAGACGAAGAATCCGATGACGGCGATGGCGATGCTCGAAAAAGCGATGAAGCTATAGCCGAAAATCCTTTTGCGCGAAAAACAAGTGATGAGCTCGCTGATGATGCCCATGGAGGGCAAGATCATGATGTAGACCGCCGGATGGGAATAGAACCAGAACAGGTGTTCGAAGAGAATCGGGTCGCCGCCGACCTTCGGGTCGAAGATGCCCAGGCCGAAAACCCTTTCCAAGGCCAGCAAGAGCGATCGAAACCGCCAGCACCGGCGTGCCCAGAAGAACGATCAAGCTGGTGGCATAGTGAGCCCAGATAAACAGCGGCAGGCGGAACCAGGTCAAGCCCGGCGCGCGCATAGTATGGATGGTGACGATGAAGTTGAGAGCCGTCATGATCGTCGAAAAACCGGCGATAAAGACTCCCAGCGCGGTGGCGACCACGTAAGTGTTGCTGTACGTCGTGCTGTACGGCGTATAGAAGGTCCAGCCGGTATCGACGCCGCCGGCGATCATCGCGCCGAGCATGAACAGAGCGCTCAGCATAAAGACATACCAACTCGCCAGATTGAGACGCGGGAAGGCAAGGTCGCGGGCGCCGATCATCAGCGGCACAAGAAAATTGCCGAGAGTAGCCGGAATCGCGGGAATGAGGAAAAGAAAAACCATGATGATACCGTGCAGGCTAAAGAGCTTGTTGTAAGTTTCGGCCTGGACCAGATCCGCTTGCGGCGTCAACAATTCGAGGCGAAAGAGCACCGCCGCCGCGCCGCCGATGAAGAAAAACAAGGTGATGGCGCCGAGATAAAGCAACGCGATACGTTTGTGATCCCGGGTAAAAAGCCAGGATCCTATGCCGTAATTGGCGTTCAAATAGTTCATCATCTCCGGATTCCGTTCAAATCGTTCAAATAGTTCAATCGCTTCGCGCCGTTCAACCGCTTCGCTCCGTTTCAGCCGTCGGCTTCCGAGACGGCTTGAACGGCTTGAACGTGTTGAACGGCTTGAACTTGTTCATTTGGTTCGTATACCGCCCAGCGATTTAATATAAGCGATCAACTGCAGCAATTGCTCTTCGTTTAGCCGTCCTTCATAAGACGGCATAAGAGTGCTAAACCCGGCGACGATCTTGGCCTGGGGACGGAGGATAGATTCGCGCAGGTAGTTTTCATTCGCCGTGACGCTCTGGCCATTTTGCAGACGAACCTGGGAGCCGAATAGATTACTCAGAACCGGGCCGATGTCCTGGCGCTCCAGTTGATGACAAGCGGCGCAACCAAGATTCTGAAAAAGCTTTTGCCCCTCTGCCGCGGCCGAACCTTCGACAAACTTGAGCGCTGTGCCGTCGCTTGCCGCCGGCGGCGCGGTTACCCGGCCGCCCTCGAGCCACTCTTCGTACTGATGCTGTTCCAACACGACGATTCGCCCGATCATTCCCGAGTGTTGCGTGCCGCAATATTCGGCGCAAAACAAATGAAATCTGCCGGTCTTGGTAGGCTCGAACCAGACGCTGGTGTATCGTCCCGGCACCGCGTCTTGTTTGACGCGAAACGCCGGCACGAAGAAGCTATGGATGACGTCTTCGCTGGCCAAGAGGAGCTTGATCGGGCGCCCCACCGGCACGTGCAGCAGGTTGATCTCGCGCTGGCCGTCGGGGTGCTGGAACTTCCACATCCATTGCCGGCCGACCACCCATATTTCCAAAGCGTCTTTGGGCGGGCGCGTCATGGTAAAATACAGGCTGGCGCCCCAGTAAAACATCACCATCGTCAACAGGAACGGAACCACCGACCAGGCGATTTCGAGCCGCCTGTCGCTCACCGCGTATGGCGGCGGCGCTTCGTCGGCGGAGCGCCGCCGGTATTTGACGGCGAAATAAATGACCAGAAAAAAAATCAGCCCGGCGAAAACCAGGCTCACCGCCACGAGAAAAAAATAAAGCGCGTCAACCTGGGGCGCGAAGGTCGAAGCCTGCTCGGGGAAAAACGGCAGTTCCTGCCACATTTAACCCAGCCCCCGAAACGCTCGTTCGGCGCGCTCGCGGCGCAGCATCACAAGCAAAAATGCAACCATCGACAGCACCGTGGCGATACCGGAGAGGCGCAAAACATTCAACACCGCGAGGGTGTATTTGCCCTTGGCGGGATCGTAGCGGTAACAGAGTAGTAGCAGGTGATCGAGCGCCGAGCCGATACGCTTTTCTGATGCCTCAATCAGCGCAAAGCGCAAATCCTTGGGCGCATAATCAAAACCATAGAGGTAGCGAGAAATCCTGCCATCGGCAGTCAGGACCAAGCTGGCTGCCGGATGGATGTAGCCGGTTTTGCCGGTGCCGGGCTCCCGGGTATAACTAAACCCCGCGGCGCGCGTGAGCCGGGCGATTGCCGCTCCGTCGCCGGTCAGAAAATGCCAGCGCGGCGCGGCGCCGGCGCGCGCCAGCCGCGTCAGATACTGCTGTTTTTTCTTGGCCGCGAGCGCGTGAGTCTCCGCCGGATCGATACTGACGACAACCACTTCATATTGCTGGTTCGAGAGGCTCAGCACCCGCAGGCTTCGCACCAGGCCGTCGAGCACCAGAGGACAGACTTGCGGGCATTCGTAGTAGACAAAGGCGAGCAGTACCGGCCTCGAGTTGAAGAATGTGCCGAGCTTCACTCTAGCGCCGCGCTCATCGACGAATTCGAGCTCCGCCGGCAGTTGCGCATCCAAGCGCTGCTCGATGGTGATCTCGCCGAGCGGCAGCGTCTCCTGGTGCGCCTGCGCCTGAAAAGCCGGCGCCGAAAACAACATGAGCACAAACAATGAGATGGATTCAAAAGCGCGCAACCGGGCTGCTAGGCGGCAAGCGCCACTCCGATAGTTGGTTATTCCTGCAATGCTATTTTCCGACATTGCCGTCATTGGCTATTTCTCCGGGTTGGTTTCGCGCAGGCAAGCCGCGTTCAGCGATCAGCTCCATGGCGCGCTCGATGGGCATCCTGGCGATGCGCTTTTGCTTGTCGACCCAGCCGTAGCTCTCGAGCCTTAGCTTTTCGGCGGCTCTCAATTCTGCGAGATTGGCGCGCGGCGATACTTCCAAGCGCGGTGCGGGCGGCATTTGATCGCTCTCCTGGAACCGCGCCGGTGCGCGGCCGAAGCGGAGCTCGCGCGCGCTGAAATAAGCGAAGAGCCCGAGTAAAATCAAATAAGTAACCGCCAAAATGACGCCCAGGCCGATGCCGAAACGAATGATCGCCCTGGTATCGACATCGCTCTTCTCGCGCCGGACTTCAGGGTTGTCGCGGTAGGGAACCGCCACAGGATCAGCCATGATGGGTTACCTCTTGAAGCGCGGCCGCGCCCAACGGTTGGGACTCAAGCCGGCTTAGTTGCCAAAAAAATCCCGCCAGCCAAATCCCGCCGAGCCCTAGCGGAGCGACCACGTCCATCCAGTGAATGGTGAACTGGCCGGGATAAAACGCCGGCACCGTATACCAGAAAATATCCAGCAGGCGCATCAGCAGAACCGTTGCCGCAATCGCCGCCAGAATCTCTCGGCTGCGCTTGTTGCGGCGCGAGAGCAACAGCAGAAAGGGCACAAAGAAATGGCAAATGGCGAGCAGCCGCGCGAGCCATTCCCATCCGCCGCTGTTGCGACTCGTATACCAGATCACTTCTTCGGGCAGATTTCCTGACCAGATGATCAACCACTGCGAGAACGCGAAATAAGCCCAGAGCATGACAAAGCCAAGCAGCAGGTTGCCGAGGTCGATGCGCTCTGCCGCCGCCGCCTTGTCAGCGGCTTTAACGCGGCGCGACGTAATACCTGAAAAGAGTATTGCGAACGCGAAAGCCGCAAGCGCATGGCCGCCGAGAAAATGAACGCCGAAAATCGTCGAGTACCAATGCGCCTGAAGCGACATGATCCAATCGATCGATGCGAACGTGATGGTCAGGACATAGACGGCCAGACCCGGCCCGCTGAGAGCGCGCTGGCGCGCGGCGCTAAGCGCGTTGGCCGCCCCTTGTGCTCTTGGTGGCGGCCGGCTCAGCAGCAGCGCCGCGCCCACCCAGAATATAAAATAGAGCGCCGCGCGCAGCACAAAGAAAGGTAAATTTAAGTAAGCCGCTTTGTGCTGCAAGAGCGGGTCGCCGGCTACGGCCTCGGGACGTGCCCATTCATAGAGGTAATGTAGGCCGAAGAGCAGCGGTAGAAACAGCAATGCCAGCAACGGCAAGGTCCTCATGCCGGATTCGAGCAGGTGGCGAATGGCGATGCCCCAGGCGCCGCCGGAGAGGTTATGTAACATGACGATACCGAGGCATCCGAGGGCGATGCCGAGCCAGAACACATAGGCAAAAAGATAAGATTGAAAAAACTGTTGGCGGCTGAAAATAGCGCCGAGCAAGCACACAGCCAGGGCGCCGGCGCCGACGGTCAGGCAGCCACGCTGCAAGCGCTGCCACTCTCCAAAGACTCGGCCGGTTGCCATCAAGGTGACTCGCGCGCTAGCTGCTGGCGCGCTTGGGCCGGCAGATCGTCATCGCCAGCGTTTTGGCTCAGTTGTAAGGCGCGGATGTAGGCGATGATCGCCCAGCGATCGGCGGCATTTATTTGCCCACTGTAATTCGGCATCGCGCCGAAGCCCTGGGTAATCACCCGAAAAAAATGGCCCGGCGGTTGTTTCTGCAGGATCTCGCTGTGCAGCGAAGCCGGCGGGTTAAAGCCGCGGCGCGCGACCATGCCGTCGCCGTAACCGGTGCGGCCATGGCAGGGCGAACAAAAGATATCGAAGCGCTCGCGCCCGCGTTCCAGCACCTCCAGGGTGATCGGAAAGGGAAACGTTGTCGCGGGCGCCGTTCCGGTCACACCGGTATAAAGGTGTTGGTCGTCTCGGAGCGCGCCGCGCGCCACCGTCCCTTCGACGAGCGGGCGCGCCGCTTGACCGTCGGCGAAAAATTCGCTGGCTTCTAGCGGATCATAGCGCGGTTGCTCGGCCATCTTTTGGCGGCACCCCAGAAAAGTTACCATGCATGCGCAGACAAGCAGCAGCGCACAAGTTCCTGGTTTCTCGTTTCTGGTTTCTCGTTTGGACGGATACCTTGCCAGTGTAGTGTCCGAAAAATTCGGGCACCCGTTCGATGTCTTCCCGGTCGTCGTTCCCGCGAAAGCGGGAATCCAGAAGTTTTCGGATTCCCTGGATTCCGGCTCGCGCCGGCTAACGCCAGCTTGGCCGGAATCTTGCGGCAGGAGGTCGCCAAATTTCAGCGACACTGCACTAGTCAGTGACTTCAACTTGAAACCAGAAATTGGAAACCTAAAACTGCTGATCTTGTTAAAGCTCAATTTCGCTCACCCTGCGCGGCTTGAGATTCTCCATAAAGCGCCGTGTGCCTGCGCCATCGAACTTCGCATCGGCAGCCTCAATGCACAGAAAGAAGCGGTCGTGGCTCGCCAGGCTGAAAGAAGCCACGTTGAACACCGGGTGGTAGGGCATAGGCAGGCCATTGAGTGCCAGCATGCCGAGCACGGCAAAAAGGCCGGCGACGAGCACGGTCATTTCGAAGGTCACAGGGATAAAGGCCGGCCAACTGTTGAGCGGCCGCCCGCCGATGTTCAACGGATAATCGATGACCGAGATGTAGTACTGCAGGAAATAACCCAGGGCAGCGCCGAGGATGCCGCCGCCGAGCACCATCAGCGGCACTCCGGTTGGCCCCAGCTCCAACGCCTCGTTCAGTTCTTCCACGGGAAAAGGCGTGTAAGCGTCGATCTTGCGGTATCCGGCCTGTCGTGTCCGGCGCGCCGCGGCCACGAGATCGCTCGGATTGTCGAATTCAGCGAGCAAACCGTAGATGGTTTCGGGTTTCGGGTTTTGGGTTTCGGGTTCCATGGACTGTACGTGGTTCAAATCGTCCAAGTGGGTTCAGGACGTTCAAGCCCCCTCCTGATCCTCCGCCGCATGGCGCGGGAGGAAACAGGTGGGGACTGGAGCGAAGCGATTGGACAGTTATTTTTCTTCCTTCTCCTCCGTCTCCGCCAGCATGCCGCTCATCTCGGAGATCGAAATCATCGGTAGAAAACGAATGAACAGAAAAAGCAGCGCCAAGAATAAACCCATGGTGCCGACATATGTGGCCGAGTCCCAGACAGTCGGCAGGTACATTGCCCAGGAAGACGGCAGGAAATCGCGCTGCAGGCTGGTGATGACTATGACAAATCGTTCGAGCCACATGCCAATGTTGACGATAACGGCGATAATAAAGAGCGCCGGGACATTGGCGCGCACCCGGGCGGACCATAGCGCCTGGGGCACGATGATGTTGCACAACAGCAGCGCCCAATATAACGGCGCATAGGGGCCGCCGAGGCGATTCAAGATCATGTACTGTTCGAATTGATTGGCGCTGTACCACGCGACAAAAGCTTCCATGAGATAGCCGTACGCAACGATCAAGCCGGTCGCGAGCATGACCTTTGCCATATTTTGCAGGTGACGGAGCGTGATGAAATCGCTGAGGCCGTAAAGCGCGCGCAGCGGAATCGCCAGGGTGAGAACCATGGCGAAACCGGAATAGATCGCGCCGGCGACGAAGTACGGCGGGAAAATCGTCGTGTGCCATCCGGGTATGATCGCCACGGCAAAATCGAGGCTGACAATTGTGTGCACCGACACGACCAGCGGAGTGGCCAAGCCGGCCAGTAAAAGATAAGCCGTTTCATAGCGCTGCCAATGCACTGCGGAACCGCGCCAGCCCATGGCGAGCATGCCGTAAATGACGCGCCCGGCGCGGCTTTGCGAACGATCGCGCAAAGTCGCGAGATCCGGTATCAAACCGACGAACCAGAAGAGCAGCGAGATCGTGAAGTAGGTCGACACAGCGAACACATCCCAGACCAGGGGACTGCGAAACTGGGGTTGAACTCCCATCGTATTGGGATAAGGAAAAAGCCAGTAAAACAACCACGGCCGGCCGAGATGCAGGATCGGGTAAACGCCCGCGCAGGCGACGGCGAACAAGGTCATCGCCTCGGCGAAGCGATTGATCGAAGTGCGCCATTGCTGATGCAGCAGCAGCAGGATGGCGGATATCAAAGTTCCGGCGTGACCGATGCCGATCCACCAGACGAAATTGACAATGGCAAAGCCCCAGGCCACCGGCACGTTGACGCCCCAGATGCCAATCCCCCTGATCAACAGATAACCAACAGCTACCAGAAAAACCATGACAAGAGTGAAAGCCAAGGAGAAACCGACAAACCAACCGGCACCGGTCGCGCGTTGCAGCACGATCGAGCTGATCTTCTCGGTAATGGTCGCGAAAGTGTGCCCGGGCGCGACCAGAGGCGCGGTCACTTCTGGAGGTTTTTCGGTTTCGTGCTGAATGGTGGCGCTCCGTTCCCGTTAAAGACCTGGCCCGGACTATTCATGAGACGCGCCCGAGTAAATCTCTCCTGTCGGCACCAGCGACGGAAGACCGAAGACCGGCGGCTGGTCGGTTTATAGTCCCCGGTCATGAGTCATTCATTTCGTTCGTCGAGGCTTACTCTTCGGCCTACACTCTGTCGCGGGTTCTCTTCGTGCATCAATAATCCGGGCTGAGAATTGTTTAAGCCGTCGAACCCGCCCCTTCATCCAGCGCCGCGCTGCGGCGCGGACCCAGGCGGGGGCGCTTCATCGCTGGCGCCGCTTTGCAACTCCGGATTCGGGTTACGCAGGGCCGCGAGGTAGGTGGTGCGCGGTCGGGTGTTGAGCTCTTCCAGCAAAGCGAAATTTCGCGGCTCCGCCTTCATCCTGGACACCGCGCTATCGGGATCATTAATGTCGCCGAAGACAATCGCCTGAGCCGGGCAGGCCTGCTGGCAAGCCGTCGTGATCGCACCATCGCTAAGCTTACGACCTGCCGCGCCGGCTTCGATTTTTGCGTGATTGATGCGCTGCACGCAGTAAGTGCATTTCTCCATGACGCCGCGGCTGCGCACCGTCACATCCGGATTTCTCATGCCTTTGAGGCTTTCAGTTTCCCAATCAGAATACTCGAAGAAATTAAATCGCCTGACCTTGTAGGGACAATTGTTGGAACAGTAGCGCGTGCCGACGCAACGGTTATAAACCATGTCATTGAGTCCCTCGGCGCTGTGCTGCCGTCGCAGTCACTGGGCAGACCACCTCGCAGGGCGCGTTCTCGCAGGTGCATGCACGGCACCGGCTCATAGTAAGTCTCGGGATTTTCCGGCGCTCCTTTGAAATAGGTGTCGATCCTCAACCAGTGCATCTCGCGGCTGCGCATAACCTCGTTCTTGCCGACCACCGGGATATTATTCTCAGCCTGGCAAGCGATCACGCAGGCGTTGCAACCGCTGCAGCGAGTCAAGTCAATTGCCATTCCCCAGGCAGCCCGGCGTGCTTGTATTCAGGGTAGAGAGATAAAGCTTTCTCAGTATCGTGGCGCGCGCCGCGCGCGGATTGCGGCTCATTACGATATTGCTGTAACGTCCCAGCACGCATCAGATCTCGGCCCTCGAGGTTATGATGAAGTTGAGTGACCGCGAGCGGGTAGCGCTCGCCGGTCTTGCGAACCTCTACACCGGAGCCGGACCAGAGCGCCTGGAGGTTCGCAGGCTATAGGCATTGAAGCCGAGCTTCGAGCCGATCCGGCCGGCCCGGGTGCGGCCGTAACCGAGGTGCACGGTGACAGTGTTATCGGCTTGGCCCGGCAGGATCCAAACCGGGGCGCGGAGCGCACGCGCGCCAAAGCTGAGCTCGATGATATCGGCATGTACATCGCCACCTTTCCAGCCACTATCTTGCCCGACACCGAGGCGTTGAGCCGTGGCATGGCTGATCAACGCGACGTTGTCCCAAGTGAGCTTGGTCAGCGGCTTGGGCAGCTCCTGCAACCATGCGTTGTTGGCAAACTGCCCGTCGAAAATAGTCGGATCAGGGCAAAAAACAATCTCCAACGATTCGGCATTTTCGCTACTTCGACTCGGCTCAGTACGGGTTTCTGATCTTAGATTACCGGATTGCAGATCCGCAGATTCTTGACTGGCGCTCGCGCTCTGGTCGGCGGCATCGGTAATCGCCGCTCGCCGAAGCGCGGGATTTTTCATCCCCTCTGGCGCGCGCGCCAGAGGGCTCCGCGGAAGGCCAGTCGGCCGCGGCAATTGTAGCCGCGCCGATCACGCGCCCGAGATTAACCGCAAATGATTTCGCCGCGAAGGCGCTTCCTTCGATCAAGCCGTCGTGCAGCGCTTTGCGCCACCAGCGCTCGAAATCTTGCTCGTCCTTGCCGCCCCGAGTTCTCCAGTATTCTCTGACAATGTCGTAGGAAGAACGCTGCGGCGCCTTACTCAGGGCGGCGAGCATTTCGTGAGCGCTCTTGCCGCCATAGAACGGCGCGATCAGCGGTTGAACAATCGTTACGGTACCGTCGTAGGCGCGCGCATCGCTCCACGATTCAAGATAATGAGCGGCCGGGATGTGCCAGTGGCAGAGCGCCGCGGTTTCGTTTTCGTAGAGGCCGCAATGGATGCGTAAACCGACATGCTTTAATTTCTCGGCAAAGTCGAGATCTGCGGGCGCGGTATATACGGGATTGGCGCCAATGACCAGTAACATCGTCACCCGGCCGCCGTCCATATCCGCCGCTAATTCGCTGAGCGAGGCAATCTCGTCGGTGGGTTCGGCCTCGACCGGATCGGTATAAACCACCGTCTGTCCAACGTTGCCGAGAGCGGCATTGAGCGCATGGCCAAGAGCATGGACGGTGGCTGATTGGAGTTCGCCGATCATGACGACACTGCGCCCGCGACGAGTCTGTAGGTCGCGCGCCACGGCGCCGAGCCATCTCTGCTGCGCTTGCGGCAGCGCCGGCGCCGCGCCAATGCCAAAGGCGGCGGCGAGCGCGCGCGCGAACGGCTCGACCTCGCGCGGCGCCAGCGCGAGCCGATGGTCCGCCATGGCGCCGGTCGTCGAAGGCGTGCTTTCGACCGCATAAAGTCGGTTCATCTCTGCATCAGCGCCGCTAACGCTGCGCCGCGCCGCGAAGTCCCGGGCATAGCGCAAATTGCCGGAGCTCCAGCCGAGCGCGCCGCCATCCAAGGCGAGAATCACCTCGGCCTTGTCCAGGTGATATTGGGTCTGCGCGTAGTTGCCGAACGCCAGACGGGCGCCCGCGCGCGTGTGGTGCGCTCCGGCCGGTTCGAATTGATGCCAGCGCGCGCCAGGGTAGTCCTTTAAAAGTCCTGACAGTTGTTCTGCCATGGTCGGCGAGGTAACCGTGCCCGTAAGAATCCGCAGCCCCGCTCCTTGCCGGTCGCGCTCGAGCGTTAGACGGAGCGCGCTGAAGAACGCGCTCCATGGCCGGATTCTGCCGAGATAAGTAGAGGTCCTGGAACGATCAGGATCGTAGAGCGTCAACAGCGAAGCTTGCGCCTGGGCATCGCTCGCCCCCAGGCTCGCCGGGTGAAGCGGGTTGCCCTCGACTTTGGTCGGCCGGCCCATGTGGCTCTCAACCAGCAATCCGAGGGCGTAGCCGCGTAAAGTCATGGCGGTGGCAAAATAAAGCGGCTCGCCCGGCACAATCTCCTCGGGCTGGCGCACATAAGGGACAATGGTTTCATTGGGCGTGCGCGCGCAGGCCCCTAAACCGCCAAGAGCGAGTGATGCGGCCATAAGGTGCAAGAAACGGCGCCGCGTCAGCGGATCGAGCAGCGCGCCGGCTTGATTGGGATACTCACGTTGCACCAACTTCTGAAACTCTTCGGTTTCCGCATACTCCTCGAGGCTCCGCCAGTACTGAGTTTCGCGTTCTGGGTTTCGGGTTTCAGGTTTCATATGATTAGAGGTTGAAATCGTTTAAGCACAAATGCTGAAGAACTCTCTCGGAGCCTCCGTCAGCTCAGCGCGAACGGAGATAGCACTAAAATCGGTGAGAAATTTCCGTTCATGCTGAGCGCGTCGAAGCATTCTTTGCTTCTTCTCCAGAGCCTGCGCATCTTTTTATCGATGACAGGTCGAGCAGCTCGTAAGCTCTGCGACGCCGGCAATTCCATAGTCCTTCATCAGCGCCCGGCCGCGCGCAATCTGGTCCGCGGCCGGCTGCCAGTTCATGTTGAACACCTGTTCTTTCGGCCGCAGATACAACTCAGGTCGGCGGTGACAACCTAGACACCACTCCATCTGCAGTGACTCCGCCTGCCACAGGAGCGGCATGCGGTCGACCGAGCCGTGGCAGCTCGAGCAGCCGACACCCTTTTGAATATGAATCGAGTGATTGAAGTAAGCGAAGTCGGGTAGATTGTGGACGCGGGTCCAGCGAATCGGCGTGCCGCTTTGAAAACTATCCCGCACGGGCTTTAAAACCTCGCTGGTGGACCAAATCTGCGAGTGGCAGTTCATGCAAATTGCAGTCGACGGCATGCCGGCGAATGCGGCGGTCTCGACCGATGTGTGACAGTAACGACAGTCGATACCGAGTCCGCCTACGTGATGATCGTGACTGAAGGGCACAGGCTGCGCCCGCGCGACGTTCTGTTCGGTCACGTAAGACGAGCGATTGATTGCCGCGCCGAGCCAGAGTAACCCGAGCACTACAAACAGAGCGCCGAAGATGCTGAGCCGAGAAATGGTGTTCGTACTGCGGTGAAATATTTGCGGCATGAGGTCGACTTGTTCGCCCGTGCAGTTCCGTCTGTCTACGGTGATAAAGTCTTAGGCTCAATCTATCCGAAAAATAAAGAGCAACCGATATGCCATCAAAACGCCCGCGCGAAAAAGTTGCGCCGATTGTCGACCGAGAATTGGCGCTCAACGATGTTCATTTAGCCGGTTGATTATCCAGAAAACGAGACACACGAGTTAGTCATTGTTGCATTGTTAAGACAAACCAAATATGAGGGGTAAGCCAAACAGCCCTCTGCTGCGAGAACTCAACCGAGCGTTTCGTAATGTGACACAGCGCTTCTTGCCGCGATGGATCTGGATCTTGGTACGAGCTTTGCGTTTCCCGAGGCTCAAGGTTAGCGGTTATGACGAGGAGAAAATCGCCGAAAAAAGCGCGCGCGAAAGTTCACGAGGGTAGAACGAGTTCGCGACCTATCTGGAAGGGCAGCATTAGCTTCGGTTTGATCAATATTGCAGTCGGGTTGTATCCCGCTGAAGAGCGCGAACAGCTGAGTTTTCGCATGCTCGACCGTCATGATCTAGCGCCGATCCGTAACGAGCGCGTAAACACGGCGACCGGCAAGCCCGTGGCTTGGGACGATATCGTCAAGGGTTACGAGTATCAAAAGGACGAGTTCGTGGTAGTGACCGACGAAGATCTGCGCCGGGCGAACCCGCAGGCGACGCAAACCATAGATTTGCTGCACTTCGTCGAGGCGGCGGAAACCAATCCGGTCTATTACGAAAAACCTTACTATATGGCGCCATTGAAGAACGGCGAGAAGGGCTACGCGTTGTTACGCGAAGTGATGGCGCGAAGCGCCAAGGTCGGGGTCGCTAAGCTGGTATTGCGCTTGCACGAATATCTCGCCGCCATACTAGTGAACGGTGCGATTTTGGTGCTCAACCTGTTGCGCTTCGCCCATGAACTGCGTCCGGCGGAAGAGTTGGCTGTGCCGAAGGATCTCAAGCACCTGCGCATCACTGAAAAAGAAATCGCCATGGCCAACCAGCTCGTTCAATCGATGCAAGATCGTTGGCAGCCTGAAGATTATCGAGAAGAATACCGCGACGATGTTCTGAAAATGATTGAGCACAAGATCAAAAGCGGCGGCGAGACCAGGATACTAGAGAGAGAAAAGCGCCGCAGCCGAACCCAACAAAAGGCAAAAGTTGTAGATATCACGGAACTTCTAAGACGCAGTGTGGAGCAGGCGCGAAATAAGGATGAACAACCGGCCAGGCGCAAAGCCAGCTAGGGGTCGCGCGCCCGGGTCGCCGTAGCATCAGAAAGAAGCGAGAGAGGAAGAAAAGGAGGGTTGAATGGCAATCATTGGTTGGATCATTTTCGGATTAATCGTCGGCATTATAGGGAAGTTTTTGATGCCGGGGCGTGATCCCGGAGGCATCGTCGTGACGATTCTCTTGGGAATCGGCGGCGCATTGCTGGGTGGCTGGGTCGGGCAAGCTTTAGGGTTCTACCGCGAAGGCGAGCCCGCGGGCTTCGTGATGGCGGTGCTGGGATCGATTCTTTTGCTGTTCTTATACCGGCTTTTTGCCGGCAAGCGTAGCGTCTAGCATTCTGTTAAATCGTGCTCCGTTCACTTGCGCCCGGCGCCGGTGAACGGAGCACCGCTTGTAAGGCGAAATTTTATGCTAGGCCGCATGCGGAGCTAGAGTCGCATGCCTTTACGGGAGGTACACGATGAGAACGTGGAAAGACGAAAAAGGCGCGATCGGTTGGGTTTTACTATGGGCGTTAGGCATTCCCGTGCCGCTGTTGTTGCTTTTCTTCCTCGTCCGCGGCTGTACATAAATTTAGAGAATGCTCAAGCCCATCCACCAAGCCAACTTGAAGGAGAGTAATCATGGGATCTAATATCTTCTATATCATCGGTGTCATCGTCGTAATATTAATCGTTCTCAGTTATTTAGGACTGCGTTGATCAACGCCGGCCGCCGCTCCGGAGCATCGACGGGCTGCGGCGGCGGTCGGTACAGAGCGCCAAGCCCCGCTATTCTTGCGCCGCACGTTCGGATCTGGTGTCGAGAGTTTTGCGCACTTTGTTTAACAGATCGTCCAGCGCTAATGGTTTAGCGATGAAATCCACCGCTCCCGCCTCGATCAGTTCGCGTAAGTTGATGTCAGCGAACGATGACATGATCAAGGTGGGAACATCAGGAGCAAGGAACCGCTTCTTCTCCAAGAGGTGAAAGCCATTAAATCCAGGCATGACCAGATCGGAGACCACCAGGTCGTATTCCTGGTGTGTCAGCCGCTGAGCGGCTTCATCGCCGTCGTGAGCTTCGTCGACATGATAGCCTTCGCTGCGCAAAAACTTCGCCACATTTTCCAGATATTTTCGATTGTCGTCGACGAGCAAAATCTTTTCTGATGGCGCAGTCATAACTCGCCCAATTCCTTACAGCAGGCCGCGGTTCGTCTCGTCTCTCTATTCCGTGCGGGTGGGGGCCAGGGGGTCGCCTCATTTACGTATTTAAAAATTTCGTCGAGCAATGCTTGTGCCAAGAGCCTTGCGTCGCAGTAAAAGCTGCCGTGATTCTGGTGTAGCTTTTGCGATGGAAACTTAGGCCGGAGGACCGCGCTAAAGCGCCCCTGCTGACTCATAACGGCAGCGGGTTGTGACCAGCAGCGGATTTTCACTACAGTCATTAGCCCCGGATTTCTCACGCAATGGGGAAAAGCCCCGACAGAATTTAAGTTCGAAGAGTAAGCCTCGTAGAGAGCGGACACGGGAGTACAAAGTTGCGCCGACGTTTAAGGTGCTTGGCAGCCGATGACATCTCCTCGTTACTTACGGTATTAACTTGCGTTGGCTGGCTCTTCAAGGTAGTACCCTATTGGCCGCGACCGAAGAGGCTTGCTCTTCGTCGTTGCCGCGTGAATATCCGGATTGCTCTGTGGCATAGATTATTTTTTTTGGAGGACTGATATGAGTGAGATGAGCGAGGAAAAACAGGCGGCGGATCCGAGCCTGGCTTTTGAAAAGCCGGAGCAAGTGCTTCAGGACAGTGCCCTAACCTGGGAGCAAAAAATCAAAATATTACGCCAGTGGGAATATGACGTCCGGGGCCTGCAGGTGGCGGAAGAGGAAAGCATGACGGGTCCCCAACGAGTGAGTTTAGCGGAAATTCGCCAAGCCCTTCGCGCACTCGGTGTTGTCGGCGATCCGGACCAGTCGGGGCCGACCAAACACGGCGGCGGAGTGTGACTGGCGGCGAGGTTAAATCAATTCTGACCGCGCCGCGCCAAAGTCCGCCCTTCCGGGCGCGCGGGCGCAACGCGAGGGATCGAGTCACGCCTGAGAATAAAGTGCCTTCATGGTAACGGCCGCGTTGTAACTGGCGTGGCGACATATTTTGAAACTGGGGTGACTTATGGATCACGTGGTAAAAACAAGCTTCGCCGCTGTGACACCGTCACTATTTCAGGCCGACGAGCTAGCGCCGTACGATTACCAAAAGAACTACAGACGCAAAGACCGCTACGGCCCCGAGGAGCGGTTGTTATTCGCAGTTCTCGAAGATGCTATCTCCTGCTACCAGATATACCTGCTGGCCGAGAACTCGGAAGAGCGCAGCCTGTTTGCGGAAGCCGAACGCTGGATCTTCGACAGCAGCGTGGAATTCGTATCTTTCAACAGCATCTGCGATAGTTTGGCAATAGATGCCAGTTACATGCGTCGCGGTTTACTCTCCTGGAAACGATGCCAGGTGGAGGGTGCTGGCAAAAGCTCGTCAAAAGCGCGCTGGCGCACGCTTGCTCATGGCCAAAGATCGTTGAGTATTGCTGCTAATGGAAAATAAAACTGCCGGCGATTGTTTCCGAAAGGCGGGTATGAGGAAAACTGGTGCAGGCCGCTTCGGCTCACAATCGGGTTACCAGGCCTTGAAGGTCATCGGTCTCGCTCTGATTTTGCTCGCCGGGGGTTGCCGGCGAGAGGATCAGGCGCCGCGCAAAAGTGACACCGCGAAAGCGCCGTCGCCAGCGCGCGACCCGGCGCCATCCCCAGACAGCCGGGTCGCGCCGCAAGCTTCTTATGCCGAAGTCGTCGACCGCGTCGGTCCCGGTGTGGTTACCATCCGTTCGGAACGGCGGGTGCGCGCACCACGACAGTTTCCTTTCTCGAATGATCCGTTACTGCGGGAATTCTTTGGCGGTCTTTTTGGCGGCGCGGCACCGGGGCGCGAATCGCGGCAGATGGGCATCGGTTCCGGCGTCATCGTCAGGTCGGACGGCTACATACTTACAAATCATCACGTCGTCGATGGCGCTCAAGAAATTAGAATCGAGTTTACCGATCGGCGCGGCTTCAGTGCCAAACTGATCGGCAGCGATCCGCCGAGTGACCTGGCAGTGCTGAAGATCGATGCCAAGGATCTTGACGGCGCTCAGCCTGGGCAACTCTGATGAAGTGCGGGTCGGCGACGTAGTCCTTGCGGTCGGCAATCCGCTGGGTATTGGTCAGACGGTTACGGCCGGAATCGTCAGCGCGAAAGGTCGATCCACTGGGCTCAGCGATGGCAGCTTCGAAGATTTTCTGCAAACCGATGCGCCCATCAACCAAGGCAACTCCGGCGGGGCTCTGGTAAATACCAACGGCCTGCTGGTCGGCATCAATTCCCAAATTGTGTCGCCATCGGGCGGCAACATCGGCATCGGCTTCGCAATTCCCTCCAATATGGCGCGGGTTGTTATGGAACAACTGATCGACTCCGGAAAAGTTCAGCGCGGCCAGCTTGGGATCGGCATTCAACCGGTTACGCCAGAGATCGCTGCCAAGCTAAAGTTACCTGGAGCGCGCGGCGTGCTCGTTGACAACGTCGCCGGCGATAGCGCCGCGGCGCAAGCGCGCATAAGGCCCGGCGACGTCATTGTCGCCTTTAATGGGCAGCCGGTTTCAGACGGCAATACGTTGCGTAATCAGGTGGCGGCCACGCGGCCGGGCACGGAGGTGGAAGTCACGGTTTTGCGCGACGGCGCTGAACAGAAGCTGCGGGTAACCCTGGGCGAATACAAGGCACCGGCCGCGGCTCAGCGTGGCCAGTAAAAGATAACCCCGCCGGTTGAGAATTTTAGTCGGCCCATTTTTCACCCGCAGAGTTCGTGCGTCTTCAAATGAGGGCGGCCACGGCTGGTTGCGTGATTAGTAGGTTCATTGGCTCAAACTGAACCCGTGCACGGCGGTTTGACAAACAGCGGAGAGTTCCGATGCCGGTAGCTCAACCCGAAGGATTGGCGAAACCTGGCGGCGTACGCTCGGTTGGAGCCACGGCTGACGATTATCGTCAATGCTGCTGCCGGCTCTGGCGCTGAAGATGGCACGCGTTTGATTCCTGAGGTCTTGGACGCCCACGGCGTCAAAGCCGATGTCGTGCTGGCACGCACCGGCGCGGAGATTATTGCCGCAGCACGTGCGGCGGCAGCGGGGCGCAGCAGGCTGGTGGTGGCGGGTGGCGGCGACGGCACCATCAGCGCGGTCGCTTCACAGTTGATCGGTACCGACAAAGTGCTCGGCGTGCTGCCGCTCGGGACGCTAAATCATTTCGCGAAAGATTTGAACATCCCGCAGGATTTGGCAGCCGCGCGTACGAACCGCTCTCGACGGGCGCATCATCACGGTGGATGTCGGAGAAGTGAACGGCCGCTATTTTCTCAATAATTCCAGCCTGGGTATCTACCCCAGAATCGTCGCCAAACGCGAGCAGAAGCAGAAGCAGGGTCGCGGCAAATGGCTCGCATTGCTTTCCGCCGCGCTTGGTATGATACACCGCTACCCCGTTCTGTCAGTACGGCTGACGACCGATACAGCGGCGCTCGCGCGCCGGACAGCCATCTTGTTCGTCGGCAATAATGAATATGAATTGGAAGGTTTAGGCATGGGCGCGCGGCGCTGCCTGGATAACGGCCAGTTACACGTCTACGTCATGCGCGACGCGGGAATCTGGGGTTTGGTGCGGCTGTTTGTCAGCGCCGTTTTTCGCAATCTCGCTCAGGTCAAAGAGTTCGATGCCATGTGTACCCGAGAACTCTGGGTAGAGGGCCGGCGCAAGTTCCTGCGGGTTGCACTCGACGGTGAGATTACCGTTATGGAGATGCCGCTTCATTACCGCGCCCAGCCCGCCGCCTTGCGCGTCGTCGTGCCGCCCGCCGAGGGCGCGTAGCGCCAAGCGCCGCGCCCAAAGCGCAAAGCGCATAGCGTGACGCTCAAATCCGGAACGCTCTGCGCTTCGCGCTTCGCCGAGGAGAAGATGCGCACCATCGTTCATGTTTCCGATCTTCATTTTGGCCGCATACAGCCGGGAATGGTACAGGCGCTGACGCGGGCGATCCAGGAGATAGCCCCCGATTTGATCGCGCTGTCGGGGGACTTAACACAGCGCGCGCGCCCGCGCGAGTTTGAACAGGCCCGTGATTTCGTCGCCACCCTGGCGGCGCCGAAGGTGATCGTGCCGGGTAATCACGATGTGCCGCTTTACAATATCTATGCTCGTTTTGTCCGGCCGCTCCACAGGTACCGGCGCTACATCTCCGATGATCTGGAGCCCTTTTATGCGGATGAGGAGGTCGCCGTGCAAGGAATAAATACGGCGCGCTCTCTGACCTTCAAAGGCGGGCGGGTCAATGAACAACAGGTCGCTTTACTTGAGCGCCGGCTCGGATCACGCGGCGACGTGCTGACCATGGTGGTTACCCATCACCCGTTCGATTTACCGGACCATTATCCCGAAAACGCTCTGGTCGGCCGCGCGCGCATGGCGCTGACGCAGTTGGCCAACAGCGGTATCGATCTTTTTCTCGCGGGACACTTACACATCGGCGTTGCGGAAAAAATGACGTTGCGCTTTAAGATTGGCGGACACGCCGCCTTGCTTGTACAAGCCGGGACCGCCACTTCGTCGCGCACCAGAGGCGAAGCAAATTCGTTTAACGTCATTCGCGCGCATCACTCGAGGCATCGTCATCCAACGCTTTGATTGCCCGGAGCGCGCCGCGGTATTTCGCTGCGCAGCGACAGTCGCTTTCAAGCATACGTCCTCCGGTTGGATAGAACAGGAGCCGGCGGAGCAAACGATCGCGGCTGATAAACTTTGACAACCGGGAGTGGGCGTGTCGGATGCGGGACAAAATCCGCTCGCCCGGCGTCCCAAACCTGAAGTAGCCACGCCGAGCCGGGGTGCTTACCAAGCGCGGCGAATCAGTCACCATGGCATGAATCTTGTAGCGAACTATTATCAGCGAATCGGCAGAAACATAGGGACTCAGGGAAAGAAAGAGGTTTACTGTGACACAAAATTATTCAACCGGATGCTTCATGGCGGGTCTGGCAATCGGCGTCGGCATCGGCATGTTGATGGCGCCGAGTTCTGGAGCGGACGCGCGGGAATATATTCGTGACCGCGCCAGAGATTGGAAAGATCGCGCTGAAGAGATTGTCGACGAAGGTAAAAGCTATATACAGCGCCAGGGCCGACAAGCGGGCGAAAGCGTCGAGAGCGCGCGCCGCGCATACCAGGAACCGCGATCTTAGGTCGCTCGATTGGCGCGCACTTCAGAGATCCCATGCGGGTCTACTACCAAGTATTTTTACGCCTCGCCTAAATTCCCTGGCAAAGCTTCAGTGCCGGCGCCTAAAGCGCCGCATCGGCTCTGCACAAATGCGTGCCATGTTAGGTGGCCTCACCCTCCGCCAGCTTGTAAAAACCACCTGGAAAAACATTTATCAAGACAATTCCTTGGGACGCGCGGCCGAACTCGGCTACTACTTCACGCTGGCGCTTTTCCCAATGCTGATTTTTCTCTTGAGCCTGATTAGTTTCATGCCGGGCGCTCAGGAACTTATCCTGAGCTGGTTCTCGACTATTATGCCGCGCGACGCCATGGGGATCGTCAGCGCATGGGTAGATTCAGTTTTTGTTAATCGCAGCGGCGGGGTGCTTTCGTTTAGCCTGCTATTCTCGTTATGGGCGGCATCCAATGGCCTGGGCGCGCTGATGCAGGCGCTGAACGATGCCTATCGGGTTAAAGAAGGGCGTCCTTACTGGAAGGCGCAGCTGGTCGCTGTCGGCTTGACCATCGCGCTTACCTTGCTTGTTATGGGAGGTTCTTTTCTCATCACATTCGGCGAAAAACCAGCCGAATGGATCGCGGGGTTTTTACGTTTAGGAAAAAGCTTTGATGTTCTTTGGCTGGCGTTCAGTTATATCGTCGGTCTGGCAATGTTGCTGATCGGTATGGCGCTGGTCTATTACGTCGCGCCCAACGTCAAACAAAAATGTTCCTGGATCATTGCCGGAGTGCTCTTCGCGGTGCTCGGTGTGGTCGGTGTCTCGCTTTTGTTTTCTCTGTACTTGCGTTATGCGCCGAGCTACAGCGTCACCTACGGCAGCCTGGGAACGTTTGTCATACTGATGATCTGGCTGTACCTCCTCGGTCTTATCCTTTGCGTAGGCGGTCACATCAATGCCGAAATCCATGCCTTTAGCGGCCAGCACCTGGTGGTGAAAGAAAAACCAGAACCGGAACCACCAAGCTGATGAAAGCGCCAAGCGCTCTTGCTCTTGAAGGCCTTGCGCCCCTTCGACATGGCATCACGATTGCTGAACGCAACGATAGTGGCGATTCAAATACGGGGGCAAGGTGTGGCTCCTGATGCTTTGATTGCAGAAGCCCCATAGTTAAAAACAGCGTCCGCCAGTTTGGCGCCGAGTTCGAAGTGCCCTGGGTGCGCCTCAAAAGGAGAAAAAATCATGGCGGAAAATCGCAGCCGAACAGTCGAAGGAGCTGGGACGTATCAGCCGAGCACGCGTAATCTCACTGGCCGGAACACAGTCGCCGGTTTGTTCCGCGATCGAACCAGCGCCGAAAGGGCGATCGACGATCTCAAGGAAGCCGGGTTCGGCGGCGAGCAGATCGGCATCGTCATGCGCGACCCTGCCGAGGGCGGTCGGATTACCGAGCGCCGTGAGAGCGACCGCACCGCTACGACTAGCCATGCCGCAAGCGGCGCCATGACCGGAGTCGTCGGCGGCGGCTTACTTGGCGGTCTCGCGGGTTATCTTCTGGCGATCGGCGCGTTGACTATTACCGGGATCGGACCGGTGCTGGCGGGCGGCGCGATCGCCGAGGCTTTGGGTCTAGGCGTTATCGGCACTACCGCGGCAGTCGGCGCGGGTATCGGCGCTGCGGCCGGCGGTCTGGTCGGTGCGCTCGTCGGTATGGGCGTCCCCGAGGAAGAGGCGCGTTATTTCGAAAAAGGGCTCAGGGTCCCAGAGGAGGTCCTGGTCACGGTAAAAGCCGGCGAGCGAGTGCTGGAAGCGTTGGCGATTCTGGAGACCAACGACGCCGACACCGGCCTTGGCCGCGCGCCGCGCAGACTTAGACAGGTTTATCGAGGGGAGGCTGGGCTGGGTTTTTGGAGCGCGTGAAGCGCAAGAGCAAGAGGTAGCGCAAAGCGGCTGCGCTCCTAACGTTTTGATCTGCGACGGATTACGACTGGACGCGATTTTCCGATATTGCGAAACAGCTACGATCCTCTATAGTCTTTAAATTACTTGTTCTTGAACTCCCCTTTGGAACAAACCAGAAGGCACCACACAAATTGCGTGCAGGTCAATGAAGCGGGCCGCGGGGCTTTAGCAACGCATGAATTTTCGCTCCGTTTTTCCTGCTCCTTTACTCGCAGGTTCGCTTCGATCTCACCTGATCGTGATCGTCCTGGTCACGATTATTCCGGTTTTGCTTTTTTCTGCGGTGATGCTGAGCATCTTCGCCGAACAGGAAAGGAAAGCGTTGAAGGCCAGTTGCGAGAAACTAACAGCGCCCTAGTATCGGCGCTGGAGCTTGAGTTCGAATCTACCTTTAGCACCTTGGCGATCCTGGCGAGCTCTGCGACCTTGGACGCAGCCGACCTCGACGGTTTTCGTCGGATCCTGGAGCGCGCCCTGCCAACCCCGCCGACTGGAAAACCATCGACATGATCCCTCCGGTAACGAGCTGATCGATGTGTTGGAATCGGTGGGGCATCATCAGGAACGCCATGCGCTTGGCGACGGCGGTTTCGCTGAGCTGTTGCGGACGCACAAGCCGACGGCGGTTGACGTTCACATGGAGCCGCAAATCGGCGCCATGGTGGGCGCCCGCGTGCCGGTTCTGCGCGACGGTAAAATCAAGTACGTGCTCACAGCCGCAATCGAACCGGCGCTGTTCGGAAATATTCTGACGCGCCAGAAACTCGCGGAAGGATCTCTAGGGGTTGTTTCTGACCGCAACCGAATCATCGTAGCGGCTTCGCTGCCCGGAGCTCGTCGGACGTTCCGTCGCACGCTGCTGCAGGTCGAGCTCTCAAGATGCGCGTCAAAGCTGGGTCCAGGGACGGAGCTGGCAAGGGGTCCCTTCTTATGCGACTTTTGAGAGATCGCCTATCTCGGGATGGTCCGTCGGGCTGTTGGTTCCTGTCGAACCCGTGCAAGCCACCTTGCGCCAGTCATTTTTTTGCGGTCGCCGGAGCGGGAGCCGTGTTTTCTTTCGGGCGGGTTGTTGCTCGCCATTGTGATCGAGGAACGCATCTCCACGCCGCTGAAAAGTTTGACTATGGACCTGGCCAACGCGCTTGGCCGCGGCGAGTCGGTGTCGTTCGCAGGCGCCTCGCCGGTTACCGAGATTAACGCACTGGCGCAGGATCTCGAACGCGCGGCCAGCCTGCTGCGGGAGCGCGCTCGGGAGCGCGACCGTGCCGAGGCGGAGATTCGCCAAATCAACCAAGAGCCTCGAGCGTCTGGTGGTTGATCAAACCCGCAAGCTCGCAGACGCCAATCAAGAACTACAACCAATATCGCCGAGCTGAAGAGCGACGATGCGAGAACGGCGCCGCATCGAAGAAGCGCTCCCGTCGGGAGCATCACCATCTGGAGCTGCTGCAAAGGACCGAGTTGGCGAGCAATGAAGCCGGCGCTATCGAGGCGATTCTTACGTCTGCCGTGGAGCACATCTGTAGTCACTTAAAGTGGCGTCTCGGGCGAGTTGTCTACACGGGCGAGCTCTCCGCGCAGGGAACGGCCGCGCCCCCCGGTGTGGTTTTTTTGCGGCGCCGGCCGGAGCTCGAGCCACTGAGACGAGTTATCGAAGCTCTGCCCTACGGCAGCGCTTCGGCGGCGCGCGCCGAGACCAGCGGAAAGATCGAGCTGGTTGCCGATTTGAGTCAGGAGCGCACTCATGATTGGACTCAAAGCAATCAGT
>CAWDHA010000032.1:0-102749 GCA_963801935.1 uncultured delta proteobacterium | reverse complement strand
CCGGCTCGTGTCAGAAAAGGTTGCTGCGCCGATAATTTTTTACGAAATCAATGGTTTTCTCTTCGCCCCATGGGCCGGCGGCCAACCGGCCCCAGTGATGAGTTGAATTGATGACGCCGAGTTTGCCCTTCCATTTGGCATCGAGCAGCTCTTCCCACTTCCGGGGCACGTCCTTGGCCGGCAAGATCTTTTTGTTATACGCAGGCAGCGCGAACTGATTGGCCACTGAAACTGTGCCCTTGTCATACTCCATACGCTCCTTGGCTACGCCGACACTGCTATAGTCAAACGGAATGTGGAGCTTTCTCAGCCACAATGATCCATGATGCGCGTCCGTCACTACCATGAGATCCCACTCCGGCGGCTGCCCCGATGCGGAAAGGCCGACGACTTTGGCGACGTCGCGAGTCATGTTGCCGGACGGGCTGTAATTCAATTTCACATTTAGGCCATACTTCTTGTTGAAACCCGCGACTAACGCCTGAGCGCCGTCAGGGCCGAGGGTCGAAGGCGCATGAAATTCGATCACGCCTTCTTTCTTGGCTCCGGCAACAAGATCGTCCAACGGCGCTGCGCTTGCCCACTGAGGCGCCAAGGCCGCCAAAGCGATCGCCAGCAAGTACGATGAAAATCGTCCGATCATTTCGTGTCCTCCTGTTTATCAACACGCGTGAAAGCTATTTAGTCCGTCGCGCCAGTCATTTCAAGACGGCAGCGCGAGGGCCCGGCGAGCCTTTAGATGTCTGCCCCTGCGCGGCCAGGGTTTCATCGCCTGCATAACGTGACTGTGTCAACGGAAGCTGCCTGGCCTGCGTCTATTTTCCATGTTAAATTCGCGCGATCCAACGAGGAGACTTCTATGCGCAAAATGATCGCTTTACTGGCGCTGTTGTTTCTTGCGCTTTCGCACGCGCGGCTTCAGGCTCAGACGAAACGTATTGCCGTGGCATACAGCGCGGTCAGTGCTACGCAGTCATCCTTTTTTGTCACCAAAGAGGGCGGTTATTTTGAAAAGCACGGTTTGTTTGTCGAACCGGTGTACGTTGCCAGCGGCACGAAGGTCGCGCAAGCCGTGATTGCCGGTGAATTCCCGGTCGCGCTTGCCGGCGGCACTGTGGTGAACGCCACTCTCGCGGGCGGAGACATCGTCATCTTCGGCGGTCTCGTGAATGTGCCTTCCTTCTATGTCTACGTTCACCCCAGTATCAAACGGCCTGAAGACTTGAAAGGCAAAGCCGTCGGCATCACCACCTACGGTTCGTCAACAGATTTTTCCATCCGCCATTTGATAAAAACGTGGGGCATGGAACCGGACAGAGACATAAAAGTCTTACAAATGGGCGGGCAGCCGCAAATCGTCGCGGCCATGGCCGGCGGCAGCGTACAGGCCGGAGTGCTTTCATCGCCGTCCAATTACCGTGCCGGTAAAGCCGGCTTCCAAATGCTCGTAGATTTCAAGAACGTCGGGCTCGAATACCCGACTGTGAGCCTCGTAACGACACGCTCCTACATCAAAAAGGACTCGCAGACCGTGCGGCGCTTCCTGATGGCCTACGGCGAAGGGACCGAGCGGCTTTACCGCGACAAAGAATTTACCATGAAGGTCATCGGCAAATACACAAAGACCGAGGACCGCGAGGCGCTCGACTCCGCCTACGCCTTCGCCACGACTTTTATCGAACGCCCACCTCATCTGCCTTATAAGGCCGTGGAAACAATTTTGGCCCAGATCGGCGAGAAAGATCCGAAAGCAAGAACCGCGAAACCAGAAGATTTCATCGATCCTAGCTTCTACAACGAACTGGAGAAAAGCGGATTCTTTAAGAGCATCGCACGTTAAGCAGAATTCTATTTAACAATTCGGAGGAGACTAACTTATGGCTGAGATCTGCACGATCATCGGCATCACCCACAACCCCTTCATGCCGCGTCTGTTTCAACAACCCGAGCAACCGCCGGGCGCAGCCAAGGTCAAGGAACGGATTGCCATGATGCGCCAGAAGCTCGTTGAAGCTAAGCCCGACGTGCTGGTCTGCATCGGCAACGATCATCTGCACCAATTTTTCATGGACAACATGCCCGCATTCATGATCGGCAAGATGGAACAATACGACGGCACATTTTACGACGAGGTTCGCGAGTTTGGTCTGCCCAAGTGCAAACTGCCCGGTGATATCGAAACCTCGGACGCTATTATGGAAGGCGCTTTCGACCGCGGTGTGGATTTCTCGTATTCTAACGAGGTGACCATCGATCACTCGATCATTGTGCCGATGCTGTTTGTCCGGCCCGAAATGGACATACCGATCGTGCCGATCTTGACCAACTGCATCGCCCCGCCGATGCCAAGACCCAAGCGATACTTCGAAGTCGGCAAGGCGATTCGCGGCGCCATCGACAGTTTGCCGGCGCAGAAGCGCATCGGCGTGCTCGTCAGCGGGCACCTATCGCTGGAGGTCGGCGGCCCCAAACAATTCGAACGCCACTTGACCGATCCGAACTTCGACGCTGCCGCGGTCGGCTGGATCGTCAACGGCGACATCGAAGGCGCCGCCCAAGCCTGCACCCCGGAAAAAATGATCGCGTCGGGCAACATGACCAGCGGCTACTTGAACTTCTTGATGATGATGGGCGTGGCCAACAGCACCAAACCGTCTTACGCGGAAGGATTGGACGCCGGCTTCCCAGCCATCCCGTTCTTCAGCTGGGATAGAGCTTAGAATTCGAGGCGACTTAAGGGATGCAGATACACCGATGAAAAACAGCAAAACATTTAAAGACTCGTGTCTGTTAGCCGTGTTGGAATGTCGTTACAGTGTCTGGCTTGCGTAAAATTGAACAACTAAGGAACCTGCATGAACTGGACAGTTCTGTCTACTGCATTTGCTTCCGTCTTTATCGCGGAGCTTGGCGACAAGACCCAGCTTGCGACTATGTTGTTCGCATCCGACAAAGACACGAGCAAGCTCACGGTGTTCCTGGGAGCGTCAATGGCGCTGATCGTTACTTCCGCCATTGGCGTCGCCGCCGGGTCGATTGTATCGGAGTACATCAGCGAAAAGACGCTACAGCACGTCGCCGGGATCGGCTTTATCGCCATTGGGATTTGGACCTTAGTGAGGGCGTGAAGGGTTCTGTTGAGACCAGGCACAGCGACGATAGCTATTATCAGCCAAGGAATCGCCATGAGCAAATATCTAATGAACAAGCTGATCCACGACGTCAACATGAATGAATCCGCGGAAGATGACTATACGGCCAACCCGCGCGCGTTCGTGGAAAAATGGGAGAAAGCTCAGAAGCTAAAATTCACGCCTGAGGAACGCGAAGCGCTTGCCAGCAAAGACTACGGGAAGCTTTACGCCCTCGGCGCCCACCCGTTCAGCTTGTGGAGTTTCACGGAAGCGGTCTGGCATCACGAAAAGCCGCGCGAAGAGCTTGTAGCTGATTACAAGGCGCAAGCCGCCAAGGCGGGCTATCCGGATTTTAAAACTTAGCAGCGGGTCCGGTGCGGCGACGCCGCGCTTGGGTGCATAACTAAGAGAGAGTCGCTCGGACAGGCGGGTTAGATGGGATGATCCGAACCCCTATCTTTACCGCGCCTGCGCGTTTACAGATTCTCTATTCAATCTTCGCCACATACGCCGCGAGCGCGATTCGCCAATCTCGCATGGCTGGCAAACCAAGTTCTTCCGAAAGGAGACAGCGCATCGGCGTATAGCGCGGGCGCGCGGCAGCGCGCTTGATCTCGCGCTCATGAATGATTTCCAACAATAGATGGATTTGCTCACGGGAGAGCCCGGCCAACGCGCCAGCTTCAAGCGCGAACTCGTAGTAGCTGCAAACACCTCTGTTGACGACATGATAAGTACCGTAACGGCGGCGCTCGAGGATCTCCAGACAGCGTACGATCAAATCTTCCACATAGGTCGTGCTCGACCAGATATCATCGATCGCGCGTACGCGTTTACCGCCCCGGAGATCGTTGTACACCGTACAGAGAAAACTGTTCTTGCCGCTGCCGTATACCCACGACGTCCTGATGATATAACTCCGCGGGCAAGCCTCGCGCACGGCCGCCTCACCTGCAAGCTTGGTGCGGCCGTAATTGTTCACCGGCTGCGTCTCGTCGGCCGTGGTATAGGGAGCGCGGCCAAGCGGTTCCCCTGCAAAGGCATACTGCGTACTGAAGTGGATGATTTCCGCACCGATTTTATGCGCCGCTTGCGCGAGAATCCGCGCTCCGTCCACGTTAACCGCCTGAGCTCGGAGTGGATTCTCTTCTGCTTCATCCACCTGCACGACCGCGCCGTTGATGATCAAATCCGGACGCCACTCCGAGATCCGCCGACTTACGGCTGCGCCGTCGGTGATGTCGAGGAGGGCGCGCGGCAAAGCCAGCACTTCGCGATCGCGCGTCAATCGGTGCGCAAAATGACTGGCGATGAGCCCGGCGGCACCGGTGACAAGAACTTTCATAGCTGACAAACTTTAATGCGCGGGGTAAACTTCGGCAAGCTGCAGAAGGCAAGACTGAAAGAAGGTATTGCGGGGATAGACAAAAACGACTCGCGCCAGCGACCTTCGCTGAGGCTCGCTGGCGCTGGGGTTCTCTGCAGTTTCAAGTTCGAGTTAACCCGAAACTAGCGGCCGATACGACAAACTCAGCTAATATTCCGGTCTTTGCCGTCTAAGCTCTTCGAGCTCGATGCGCTGGCGTTCAAGCTCAATGCGGTTTCTCTCAATCGAGATGTCCTGATTTGCCGCCTGATTGTCCCGGCCCTGTAATTGGTCGCCGACAACCGCGCCGGCGCCGAGTCCTAGAAGACCGCCGATTGCCGCGCCCGCACCGGGGTGGCGTACGGCGGAGCCGATGAGACCTCCAGCCGCGGCGCCTCCGAGGGCGCCGATGCCCGCGCCTTTTTCTCTAGTTGACAACGAGCCGCCGGCACACCCCGCCAGTAGCGCCGTCACAGCGACCACACTGGCTGTTTTGTAGAACCGACGATATAACATGTTCATGGCGCCCTCCTCGTTAATGCACTCTTTAGACGCGCCGATAGGAAATTTGTTTACACCTGTGAGAACTGAAGTCACAATGACAAACCCTCAGAAATACTGCAAAGATATAGACCGGTGTCCAAACGCAATCGCCGCATCGCAACAGCGCTGCGACCTCAAGAGGCCGGCGGCGAGGGTGCGTTCGTCTTTGACTGCGCCGCATGCGTGTCTTCGATCAGCTCGAGATCGACCTTGCCGAAGGCTATCTTGCTGCTGAGCTTCACCGGCATGCGGCGCTCGTCTGCCGACAGCCAAATGACCGCTTCGTTCATGCGTTCGGCATAGCCGCCCTTGGTGATGTTCTGCAGCCGTGGGATGATGCGAAAAGCCTCGACGGTTTTGCCCGAGCCGAAAGTGACGCGCTCTTGGCGCTCAACATGCATTTCGAGAAGGTATTGATAGCGGCCGCCGAAAACCTTGAAGTAAAGCCGCTCGCCCGGCTTGAAGTCCAGGGTGCGCGCTAGATAAACCGCGGTGAGCGGATCGAATGTGTTTTGCGAATCGAACTCCCAGATTTTGGCGGGCTTGCCGGCTTGCTGGCGATTCACCGCCCAGCGCCGGGTCGACTCGCTGTATCGCGCTTCGGTCTTGATAACTCGTGAATTCTCTCTCTGATGAAAACTGTAGCGCGACGGGATCAGCGCTTTAGCGTCGAACGTCGACAAGATGGTATCGCGCATCTTCCAAATCAAATCCAACGCTGTGGAAGTCTTCGCCTCGACGCGCACATTAAAGAGCTGGCGGCCGTCGACTACCGTGGGTGTGGTGAAAATTTCCGCGGTAGCAACCGAAAACATGCCGTTCCAACTGGCCCGATAGAGGGCTTTCTCACCGCCCTCAAAGGGAAAATATTTGGGCCGATAGACCGGCACCGCGTCAGGCTTGACCGGCATCACCTGAGCGCTGTCTAACAGCGGCGCCGATAGCAGCGCGATGAAAAGCGCGCAAGCAACAGTTAGTTTTAATCTCAAGCTCATAACCTACCTTATCATAGACGATTCACTATAAAGAATGTTAAGCAATTTTGCCGCGAAACCAAGACCCCGGATAATTCCTCATTTTTATTGCGGCTGGCCGGCTTATTGGTTACTATCATCGCGTTTACCCGAGTAGGTTCATGCGAGTCAAGTGCCTATCACTTCTGTTCACTGTTCTAGCATGGCTGATGACTGGGGCATCAGCCATGAGTCAGGGCGCTGCGGAATCATCAAACCCGCCCAACCCGGCCGAGCCGACCGCGCTACAAGTTAAAGCCTGCCTGAGCTATGCAGAGAGCGCCGAGTGCCTCGACAATTTATTTCGCGAGCTGCTGAAAACGCACTCGACCCGGCAAGCACTGGAGTTAATCCAACGCTTTGAAAAACAAGATCCGGAGTTGCGCCGCGACTGCCACCCCGTGGTGCATGCGGTGGGTCGCGAAACCTTCCGTCTAAAAGGTAATATTCATGATTCTTTTTCCGCCTGCGATCAGACTTGCCATTCGGGTTGCTATCACGGCTCGGTCGAACGGTTTCTGCGCGGCGCAGAAGTTTATGCACAGGCCAACAAACATCCGACTCAGGCCGAACTCAAGCAAAAGGCGGCCAGCGCCTGCGATTTGCAGCTACCATCGCGGCTGCGCTTCCAATGCCTGCACGGACTCGGCCATGCGCTGCTTTACTTCTCGCGTTACCAGCTCATGCCATCGCTGGAAGCCTGCGATGCGCTCGCCGAAGACTGGAGCCGGAGATCCTGTTACGGCGGCGTGTTCATGGAAAACGTTTTTAACGCCACGCCGGAAGCGCGCGACTTGAGCCCAAGTGATTATCACTATCCGTGCAACAAGCTCGGCGACAATTACGGTAATGAGTGCTATGTAATGCAAACCTCGCGCATGGTCGAGATGGGCCTGTCTACCGACGAGGTATTTCGCGAATGCGCCAACGCCGGCCGCTTCAGCGCGAGCTGCGCGCTGTCGGTGGGGCGCGATCTTTCCAACCAGGTGCGCCTGGGCGAGACTGCGAGCGCGGCGCGCCGCTGCGAGCTGGCGCAGGGAAACAGCCGCACCGCGTGCATTCGCGGTGTCGCCTACGCGCTCATCGATAACACCTGGGACGGCCGTTACACCTGGCCGTTCTGCGCGGCGCTGGCCCAACAGGACGATCAAAACAGCTGCGTGCAAGAAGGCGTTCAGTACTTGAAAATTAACTTTGAAAAAACCGCTGACGAGATCAGCAAGGACTGCGCTGCGCTCGCCAGCATCTCGCGCCGCTGCGCCGATTACGCAACGCAATAAAAACCTCCGGTTCAAAGTCTAAAGTTTCGGATTGGCAAGATCCGCGTTCGTGCATGAACCTCTCTGCTGAAGAGTACCCCTTCGCTCGAAAGATTCAGATGCGAGGCGCGCGAGGGCGCATAGAGCAAGGCGCATAGCGCATGGCGTAGAGAATCACTCCCCTCCAGTCTTCCGTCACGGGTCTATCGAGAACGCTTTGCGCTTAGCGCTTTGCAAGTCGTACGTTGACGTGAAATCGATCGAGCGCAATGAAGCCTATGAGTCTTTTTCAGCAGCCTGTCAGAACATGTAGCTGCCGCAGTTTATGTTATACGATTGGCCGGTGACATAAGCGGCCGCATCGCTGGCGAGGAATAGGATGGGACCGGCGATGTCCTCGGGCTCGAGTACGTGGGGCAATGGCGTAGAACGGAGCCGCACCATAAGCTCTTCTTCGGAGCGGTGTTGACGCGGCATCGCGGTATTGGCCGAGCCGGGACAAATGGCGTTAACTGTGATCCCGTCGGGACCGAGTTCACGCGCCAGAGATTTAACGAAACCGATGACCGCGGCCTTTGACGCGGCATAATGCGAGAACTGCCTCATACCGTAATGGCCGATGCCGGACGCCAGGCTGATGATCCGGCCGCTTGCTTGCGCGCGCATGGACGGCACAAACTCCCGGCAGCAGAGAAAGTTGCTGCCGACGTTGATATCCATAGTGCGGTCCCAGTCCTGTTCAGAGAGATCCACCACCAATGCTTTTGGAAAATAAATTCCCGCAACATTGACGAGAATATCGGCGCGGCCAAAATGTCCCAATGCTGCCTCAGCCATGCGCTTTACCGAAGATTCGCTGGCGACATCTACCTCCACGGCGAGCGCCGGAACCCCGAGCGCGTGTAATTCACCGGCTACGGCCTGGGCCTTCTCACCTTGCAGATCCGCGACCACAACTTTCGCTCCTTCTCGGCCCATGCCGAGCGCGACCGCCCGGCCGATACCCTGGGCCGCGCCGGTTACGACTGCAACTTTGTCTTTGAGTTTCATGGCATCACCACTCCGCCGTTGACATGAAACGTCTGACCGGTGATCGCCGCGGCCTCAACCGTGGTGAGGAAGTAGTACATCTCAGCCAGATCCTGCGGCTGGCCCGTGCGGCCAAGCGGGATAGCTGAATGCCAGCGTTGTTTGCGCGCTGCCGCAGTCTCGTTTTTCATCACTCGGGGCGTATCGGTTGGCCCCGGCGCCACGGTGTTGGCGCGCACCCCATCGGCCGCCAGCTCCAGGGCGAGGGATTTTGTAAAAGTAATAATGCCGGCCTTGGCGGCGCTATACGGCGCCCGCAACGCCGATCCGGTTACGCCGTAGTTCGACGCCGTGTTCATGATGCGACCGCGTTTTTGCTCCTGCATGATCGGCGCAACCTCGCGGCACATCAGGAAAGTTCCCTTTAGATTGGTATCGATGACCTGTTTCCACTCGGCCCAGGTGAATTCTTCAAGGCGCTTGCTGTAAAAACTGCCACCGGCGATGTTGGCGAGCACATCGATGCGACCGAAGCGCTGCGCGACCTCGCTGACGAGCGCCTTTACCGCGCGCGCCTCGGTGACATCCACTGGCAGCGCGTCGGCTTTTCCGCCCGCGGCTTTGATCGCCGCGCCGACCCGCTCGGCCGCCGCTTGGTCATTGTCGGCGATGACAACGCTCATACCGGCTCCGGCCATGCGCCGCGCCACCGCGCCGCCGATAGCGCCGCCGCCGCCGGTAATCAAGGCCACTTGGCTCATACGCTACCTCCGTTGGCTGGCGGCGGCGCTGGGTGTGATTTGTCGCAGCGCACCAAACGACCGCAATCTCGTAGGGAATGGAAAAACGCAACTCTGAGGCACGCCGTTCATAGCAGAAACACGCTTGCTCTCTTGCCGTGGCGCGAAAGCTACCGCTGAGCGCTCGCTTTAACCCTGGCTGGGCGCCGCAACTCCGGAAGTATCCGGCCCTTTGTCGCGATCCACGAGCGCGTTCTTGGCACGGCTGACCATCTTGCGTTCGGTGGCAAAGCGCAGAGTTCTGAGCGCTTCGTCGATGGCAAACCAGCGCGCCTCGTCCACTTCGTGGTCGTGATCGCGCACATCGCCGCGTAAATAGCGCAGCAGGTAGAAATGCACCCGCTTGTTGATCTTGAGGCCTTCCTGCCGTCCGGCTTTTTTTTCGCGATACGAGTAGCGAATCTCACCGAGCTTTCTCGTCACGCGTCCCTCTAAACCGGTTTCTTCGCGCACTTCGCGGAGCGCCGCCTGCTCGGCGCTTTCGCCGGCTTCGACGTGCCCCTTGGGCAAACCCCAACGACCATGGGCATGGATCAACGCGATCTCTAAGCCGCGCGTTTGCTTGCGATACATCACTCCGCCCGCGGAGATCTCGTTGGTTTCGCGCGCGCCGTCCGTTTGCAGCGGCTCGCCTGCGGTCGCTTCACCCAACCATTTGAGATAAGGCTCGCTACCGGCAACTACCGGCAGCGCGATGATTTCAGGGAGCGCGTAGCCGTGCAGTTCGCAAACGCGCTTTTCCAGCGCCGGAAAAAGCGCTTGCCTGGTCTTAATGATCAGTAGTTCTTCTGCGCTCTTTTCTACTTTGCCTTGCCAGCGATAAACGGAGTAAATTCCGGGGAGCCGGTTTACACAAGCCGCAAGCTTTTCTTCGACCAGCGCCTGAGCCAAACGCTCGCCTTCAGCGGCCGCTCCCACGGTCACAAAAACAAAGATAAAATCGTGCATTTAGGCTGATCTTACAATTGCTTTTCCCAGTCAGTCAATCGTTGGAACCTAGCAGGCCGTGGTGAAAGCGTGACTGCCTTCGACGGGCGATCGATCCCGTTGAATGCAGTCAGACTTTCACCACGGGCTGCTAAAGCGCAAGCCTCGCGGCTCATGCCTTGCTTAGCTCCCATCGCATCGGTTAGGTTGGGTTGCGCGGCGTAAACCCAACCCGTGGCATCGTTGACGTTTTTACCCGTGAGAACCAAGGACGCCATCCGAAGAGAAATCTGGGCATTGCTTCAGCAGAAAAAAGTCGCGCGCTTCCCGGGCGCCGACGGGCGGATTCCGAATTTTACCGGCGCTGAAAAGTGCGCGCGTGTGATCGCCGCAAGCCGCTGGTGGAAGGATGCTCGCGCGCTTAAATGCAACCCCGACTCGCCGCAACGGGCGATCCGCCAGCGCGCGCTGGCGGACGGCAAAATAATCTACATGGCGGTACCGCGCCTGCGCGCGGACAAGCCGTTCATTGAGTTGCATCCGAAGAAACTCAAATGCTCGCCCTATGCCGCGTCATCGATCAAAGGCGCGGCTCAGTTCGGCAGGCCGGTCACGCTTGCTCAAGTGAAAAATATCGATCTGATTATCTGCGGCTCGGTCGCCGTGAACCGTCAAGGCGCCCGCGTCGGCAAAGGCGGCGGCTATTCCGATCTCGAATTTGCTCTACTGACCGAAGGGAAAAAGATCGGACCCGCAACGGCGATTTTAACTTCCGTCCATCCGCTGCAAATCATCGACGATGATATTCCCATGACCGAGCACGATATCCCTCTGAGCGCCATCATCACGCCCGAAGAGGTCATCGAGGTGCGTTCCGCATGGAAACGGCCTAAAGGCATCTATTGGAAGATGCTTCCCGCAGAGAAGATTGAAACCATACCGGTTCTGCGAACGAAACAAAGCAAACGCAAATCCCCTTAAACAGCTTGAATGTCACGCCGGCCACGAGGACAACGGCTGGGTTGGCTTCGTGACTGCGGATTGACGCTTTATTGAAGCGTTGCCGCATCTATGTTAGCTAAACGAGTTCGAGGATTTTATCATGGCAACAGCAGAGATCAATTTCGCCAAGGGCAACGGCCTGGTGCCGGTGATTGTGCAGGATTACCAGTCGCGCGACGTCTTGATGGTCGCTTACATGAACGAAGAAGCCTGGGAGAAGACAAAAGAAACCGGCAAAGCCCATTATTACAGCCGTTCGCGCCGGGGGCCGTGGTTCAAAGGCGAGGAGTCAGGCAACTTTCAGGAAGTCAGGGATGTTTTTATTGACTGCGATAACGATACTATTTTGCTGCAAGTAAATCAGATCGGCGGCGCTGCCTGCCACGAGGGCTACCGCAGCTGTTTTTACCGCCAGCAGAGCGGCGTTGATTGGCGCGTGATCGCCGCGCGCGTTTTTGATCCTAAAGAGGTTTACAAAAAACCGTCGTGACGGCCGTTCAAAATTCGAGGGTCATGAAAGCCGACAAAGAACTCAAGCTCGGTATTCCCAAGGGAAGTCTCGAGGACATGACCATCGAGCTCTTCAAGAAATCCGGCTGGAAAATCTCCACCAGCAGCCGCAGCTACTTCCCTGCCATCGATGATATCTCACTACGCTGTAGCCTGGCGCGGCCCCAGGAGATGTCGCGCTACGTCGAGATGGGCACTCTCGATGTGGCGATTACCGGGAAGGACTGGACCATCGAGAACGGCTCCGACGTCCAGCTCGTCTGCGAGATGGTTTATTCTAAGACCAGCTTTAAACCGACCCGTTGGGTGCTGGCGGTACCGCAGGAATCGCCGCTCACCAAGATTGAGGACTTAAAGGGAAAAAGAATCTCTTCGGAAATGGTCAACTTTACCAAACGCTACTTCGCCGAGAAGGGTATCGCCGTCGAGGTGGAGTTCTCCTGGGGCGCCACCGAAGCCAAGGCCGCCGAGGGACTTGTCGATGCGATCGTCGAGGTGACAGAAACCGGAAGCACCATTCGCGCCCATGGACTCAAAATCATTCACGAGCTGATGGAGTCTTGCCCGGTGCTGATCGCCAACAAGCAAGCCTGGCAGGATTCTTGGAAGCGCACCAAGATCGAACAGATCAAGCTACTGCTTCAAGGCGCGCTTTCTGCGGAGAACAAAGTCGGCATCAAGCTCAATGTTCCAGAAGCCGATCTCGAAAAGATTATTGCGCTGATTCCAAGCATTACGGCGCCGACGGTGGCGCCGCTGCATCCCTCACCAAATCTGAAAGGGATAAAATGGTTTTCGGTTGAAAGCGTACTGGAAGAAGCCAAAGTTCGCGATTTGATTCCGCAGTTAATCCAGAACGGCGCAGTGGGTATCATCGAATATCCCCTGAACAAGGTCATCTAGGGCAGGCTGCTGAAAAGCCCCATAGGCTTCGTTGCGCTCGCCCGATTTCGCGTCAACGTACTGACTAGCAAAGCGCTAAGCGCAAAGCGTTCTCGATAGTCCAGGGACGGAAGACTGGAGGGGAGTGATTCTCTAAGCCATGCGCTATGCGCCTTCGCGCGCCTCGCCTCTGGGCCTTTTTGCGCAGCCTGCTACCTGGCAGGGGAGACGGTCGCGACCGTCCCCTACGCTACCCTTATTGCCTTTCGCCTTCCTAGCTAAGCTAGCAGCCCGTGGTGAAAGTCTGACTGCATTCGACGGGCGCTGCATCCCCGTTCGCCGCGTTGCTCCTCGCTCAAATATTCCCGATATTCTCGGTCGTCGCGCCTTGCCATCAGGGCGGTCGCCCGTCTCGGTGCGACGCCACACTTCACCACGGGCTGCTAGGATTCGCGGTGCAGGAAATACTCTTTGGCGATTTCGGGAAAGAGCGCGAAAGACAGGACATCCTCTTCGGATGCCGATTCGATGCCTATATCATTTCGCGCCTGCTCCAGGCCGGGTTTTAAGAGATCCGCGGGCCGGCAGTTAATCGGCTCCTTATTGCCGAGAACTTTCTCTTTGATCTCATCGCTGATGCGCCCCGGCGCTTCACCATATAGACCCATCACATAGTTGCGCGTTTCCGTGGCGATAACTGAATAACGTTTCCCGGTCATGATGTTGAGCGCGGCCTGGGAGCCGACGATCTGGCTCGTCGGCGTGACCAGCGGCGGATAGCCGAGATCTTTGCGCACCTGAGGCATCTCGGCCAACACCGCATCGAGGCGGTCTTCCGCTTTCTGTTGGCGCAACTGGGCCAGCAGGTTCGACAGCATGCCGCCGGGAATTTGCGACGTCAGAATATCAGTCTTGACCTGATTATTGACCGGGCTGTCGAATTCCGCGTATTTGCGCCGCACCCCATAGAAGTACTCGGCAATCTCGCCGAGCAAGGCAAGGTCCAAGCCGGTATCGCAGGGGCTGCCCTTTAACGCCGCGACCAGCGCTTCAGTGGCCGGCTGCGACGCGCCGTTGGCCAGCGGTGAGAGCGCCGTATCTAAGATATCTGCGCCCGCCTCAATCGCCATCATGTACGTCATCGGCGCGAGCCCGGCGGTGCAGTGCGAATGAAGATGTAGCGGCAGCGCAACCCGCTCTTTTATTTTTTTGATAATCTCGTAAGCGGCGTAGGGCGCCAACATACCGGCCATGTCCTTTAAGCAGATGATCTGAACGCCGGTGACGGCCAATCTTTCCGCCACACGCACGAAATAATCGGCATCGTGCACCGGACTCATGGTATAGCACACCGTACCTTCGACGAGCTTGCCGGTGGCGAGCGCCGCGTCGATAGCGGTCTTCATGTTGCGCAAATCGTTCATGGCATCAAAAATACGAAAAACGTCGATGCCATTGGCCGCGGCGCGCGCGACAAACGCGCGCACGATATCATCAGGATAATTTTTGTAGCCCAGCACGTTTTGGCCGCGCAAGAGCATTTGAAAACGCGTGTTCGGCATCGCTGCCCGCAGCTTGCGCAGCCGCTCCCAAGGGTCTTCGTTGAGATAGCGCAGGCAGGCGTCAAAGGTCGCGCCTCCCCAGGTTTCCAGCGACCAGTAGCCCACCTGGTCGAGCTTGGCCGCGATCGGCAGCATATCTTCGGTGCGCATCCGCGTCGCCAACAAACACTGGTGCGCGTCGCGCAGCACGGTTTCCATAATTTCGATTTTGCCTGTCATAGCAACCTGATGTCTAATCGTAAAGCTCGCTTTGCTTCTCTTCCAGCCGTTGTTTTTCTTCGCGATCGACCACGTACACGCCGTTGACCTGTTTTATTTTGCTCATGTCGTAGAAGTACTCCGACTGCACAAGCCCGTCCTCGAACTCATGCATCTTGATGGCATCCCAGGGACAAATCTTTTTGTCCAGCCGGTCTTCCGATTCCGTGCCGATGAGTTGAAGCTGAAAGCGTTTCGGCACCGCATCCGGCGCCACCGGCCGGCGCTGACTATCGTAGAAGCGGTTGGCGTACTCGTAGAATATCTCGCCGGTTTCCTTGTGCTGCTGGACCTTCGTCAAGTCGTCGCTGTAGCACATCTGGCAGCCGATGCACTTATCGTTGTCGACGAACACGCGATAAGGCTTGAGGCCGCCGCCGGGCATCTCTTCGTAAAGCAAATTGATGCAATCGTCCACCGGGCAGTGGGCTTCGCAAATCGGCGAGCCGGCGCAGCTCGAGCAATTTTCATCCATGACCGCCAGCAGCGCCGTTCCCTTGCGTTTCTTCGTCGCTTCAGCCATTCGCTTGCGTCCTCGCTTTCATAAACCGCCCTTTGGCAACAAAAGCCAGCGTTACCAGCAGTAGCACCCACCAATAACGAATCAGCCCGATACGGCCCCACTGCAGCCAATAAACGAAATTGGGCGATTGATCATTCAAGCGGGTTAGCACCTGTTGCGCTGCCGAATAGTCGCGGGTTTTTTCCAGCACCTGCGCCAACCCTTGCAGCGCGCCATGATCGTCCGGCTTAATTTTCAGCGCCTGATCGAAATCACGGCGCGCGTCTTGCCATTTCTCCTGCTCGACGAAGACCCAGCCACGATTGCTTAATGCTTCGACATAATCGCCGCGCAGTTCGAGCGCGCGATTATAACTTTCGAGCGCTTTGGCAAGCTCAGCTTTATTCTTGTAAGCGACGCCGAGATTGACGTGGGCCTGCGGCTGAATCCGGCTTGAGCTCCACGACTCGCGTATATTGTTGGATGGCGCCGTCCAAATTGCCGCGGATCGCCAGTTCCAACCAGCCCAACAAAGTGCGCGCCTCGACGTGATTCGGCTCTAAGTCTAACGCTTTTTTGATCGAAACGGCAGCGCCGTCCGGATTGCGCAAGCGGAGCTCGGCGATACCGAAAAACAGATGGAGGTCCGGTTCGCTAGGAAATGTCGCCAGCAACTCCTCGAAATCAGCTTTAGCCGCTGCCGCCTTGCCTTCGGCAAGCAGCTTTCGCGCCTCGTCCCAACGCGATTCCTCGGCAAGCGACGCTCTGCCAACCGCCGTCACACATAAACCGCTACCGAGGACGGCCAAGACCACCAGCCACGTCCTCAGCATTCCTATTTCCACATCTCTTTGGGAATTTCGTCTTCTTTGCCTTCGTCGATGAGCTTGTCGTGTTTGAAGGCTTCGCGCATGCCGAGCCAGGTGAAGAAAATCACCAGAATCAGCATCGCCACGATCGGAATGTTGTCGGGCTTGGTGACGATTTCGAGAAAATTATGCCAGCCGCTAGGTTCTTCCATAAAATCTTAAGCACTCGTAAAATAAAGATAAAATAAAACTAAAGAAATAAAATTCAATGTCAACGCGACCGCCCAAGACGTCTCGGCTCTCGAGTTCCGGGTCCCGGATTTTAATATCAGCGCAGATTTTAGACGTAAGCCACGGCACCTCCCCCGGCCTGGTTCTTCGTATTGCCTCTCGCCTTTACCTACTGCTATCATCATAATGGTGCCATGGCCGCGACCATGCTCGGTGTGGCGAAAGATCAACGACTTGATCACCACCGGCACCGCTTTGGCGTCGGGCAACTCCTGGCCGATGTCGACGAAATCGAAATCTTTGAGATCGATGCCGTCGATGGAAATAATGCCGGCGCCGGGAATCAATTCACGTTCGATAATATTGCCCATGAGCTTGGCGATATCGGCATCGAACACCAACACCAGCGGCTGACCGTTGTCGATATGTTCCTTCATTGCGCCGACCAGCCCTTCGGCAAGCGTGCGGATCAACGGATACGAAGGTCCCGAGCTCCCAGCGAATCGCCAACGCCACGGCGCGCTCGGCATCAGTCAGCATCGAAGCGCTGCAACGCCCTTTCCACGGCGGCTTTGACCTCGCCGGCGGTGATCGTCTCGGTCTGCTCGAACTCGCGGCGTGACCACCTGCAAATTGCGCAGCGGCAGCAATTCGGGATGGGAAAGATAAATGGTATTGCCGCTCACCTGCACGGTGTACTGCGAGGCGCCGATCACGGTGGCGCGGATGCGCACCTCGGCCGGGCGCAGCGGAATATTGCCGCCGCCCAGTTGATTCGACGCGGGCGCGCACTTTCTTGCCGAGCTGAACACCCAGATCGCCCAAATTGCGCTTCTCGTAGCCGTAGATAAATTCCGAAACGCCGCCGGAAAACATCACCGCATGGATCGGATCGGCGAAATCGAGATTGGGAGTCAGCAAAAGATTTTCCACCTGCGGCCGAAAGCTTGCCGCGCTCCAGAACTTCGAAAAGCGAATCGCACAACGCCTGTGGAAAATTTGTCTTTGTCGTCGTCGGTCATGGTGCCGCCGAGCGCGAGGTCGATGCCGGCGATCTTGGCGATCTTGAGCGCGGTGTCTTCGAGCCGGTTGATCTTGCCGTTCTCGTCCATGGCGATCAGCCGCGCGCCGACTTCAACGCGCAGGTATCGATCACCTTGCCGCCCTGGACGATGGCGATCTTGCTGGTGCCGCCGCCGACATCGACGTTCATCACCGTGAAATCGCCGCCCTCGTGATAGGTCATGTGCACCGCGCCCGAACCGTAGGAGGCGAGAATCGATTCGAGATTATGGCCCGCCGTGGCGCAGACGAATTTTCCCGCTTCCGCGGAAAACAGCGCCGCGATCGCTTCGGCATTTTTCTTTTTCGCGGCCTCGCCGGTGACGATGATCGCGCCGGTATCGATATCCTCGGCGGTCAAATTGGCCCTGCGATAGGCTTCGTGGATAAAATCGCCCAGCTTGTTGGTATCGATGGTGGTCTTGTCGACGTAGGGCGTCAGAAGAATCGGCGACTCGTGGATGATTTCCCGATTGATCACCACAAAGCGGCTCGACAGCGCGACTCCCTGGCGGCGCAAGGTCAAGCGCGAAAAAATCAGGTGCGAGGTCGACGAGCCGATGTCGATGCCGACGGAGTTGAGCGTGATCCGCTCCGAGCGCCACATCGGGTGGTTTTCATCCATGCACCGTCCTCTTCGTCTTCGTCGAAGTCGTCGTCGTGGCCCTCGTGCAGCTCCAAGTGCTTCGTTCCGAAATTATCCATGTCCGCGCGATCGATTCCTTTCTCGCTGACGTGCTTTGAGTATCAACGTTGCATAACACAACGAACCTGCACGCTTGCCACTCGCTGGAAGCGCTGCGGCAGCGGGATAGACAAGCCGATTCTCAATCAGGCGATAAGATAGCGTTGATCGTACGACTCATGGGACAAGAAGAATATCAAGAGCTGTCCTCGTTCCTGCGCCGCTTCATCCGGCGCCTGAGGCTGCTTCGAGGGCTCGAAGGTCTTTGCCTGACGGCGATCTGCGCGCTGCTGCTTTTCGCCCTCGGCGCCGGCGTCTTCGAGCTCAAAGAATTTTTCCCTACGCGCCGCTCGCCTACAGCATTCTCACCGCGCCTGGTTCTGGTCGCTCGTCATCGGCTGGTCGATGTTTCCGTTTTGTGCGCCGTCTCTCACCAGGAGCGCGCCGCGCTTTACATCGAGCAAAAGCAGCCCAAACTGCGCAACAACCTGATCAATTCGCTGCAGCTCTATCCGCAGATTAGCCAGGCGCAGAGCGGCCCGGGCTTTTCCGCTTCGATGGTGCTGGCGCTGCTGCGCACGACGCGCAAGCAGGTCGCCACGCTGCAAATCGACGATTTGATCGACAACCGCCAGCTTAAATCCAGCCTGCGCTTGCTCGCGATTACTTTCGCGCCGGTGTTGGCGATGGTGCTGTTCAACCCGTCCTGGGTCGGCGAAACCTATCAGCATGCTGACCCGGCCGCTTTGGATCATCTGCCGCCGATCGGACGACGATTGAAGTTGAGCCCAAAGGCTTGCGCGTCGTGCGCGGCGCACCGGTGACGATCCAGGCAGCTACCGCGGGCGCGATTCCACGAGTCGCTGGACCTTGATCGGTCTGGAGCGGCGACCAACGAGCGCGGCGAACCCGGCGCAGAAAAGTGCCGATGGAAAATCTCGGCGACGGAAAATTCAGCGCCAAGATCGCGCGCCTGGAAAAAACCCTGCGCTACCGCGCGGTCACCGGTGCCATTTGCCTCGCCGATGTACAGCGCTGAAGCGGTCGATCCGCCGGAGATCGCCAACGTGCAGATCGACTCTGTCATCCGCCGGCCTACACCGGGCTGGCCTCGGTGTCCGCGCCGGAGGCAACATCGAAGGGCTCAAAGGCTCGACCTTGCGTCTCGACGCCGTCACCACCAAAGACTGTCGTCAAAGCGGAAATCGTCACTGCGACGACGGCAAGAAGATGCCGCTCAAGATTGACGGCCGCAAAATTCCAGGCCAATCTCGTGCTGTTTCAGTCGCAGCGTTATCGCATCGTCGTCGAAGACGCGTTTGGCTTTCGCAACTCGCCGATCACCTACGAGCTGCGCGTCAAGCCGGACGGCTTTCCCGACCGTCGATCTGCTGCAGCCCACCGAAGATTTGGAAATCAACGGCGACGAGATTCTTGCCCTGGAATACAGCGCGCGCGACGATTTCGGCATCGCCGAAATCGATCTGGTCGCCAAGATCGGCGAGCGCGAAGACAAGACTCGGCTGCAGAAAGACGACGCCAAGCGGCTCATCCTGCGCGATCAATTCAAATGGGACCTGGGCAAACTCGGCGCTGCGCGAGGACGAAGAAGCGGTTTTTATGCCTGCAGGTTCTCGACAACGACACCATTTCGGGCCCAAGATCGGCACAGCTCGCTCGCTTCGACTCGCGGCTGAAAAATCTCAAGGGCGAGCACCAACAGGTGGCCGAGCTGATCCGCGATTTGAACAACCGCATGGTCGATCTCTTGGGCGACCACCTGGAAACGCCGCTGCCCGGCGACAAAAACGCGCCCGGCGCAAGGATAACGAGCAAAAGCTTGAGCAGAACTCTCGCCGACGCGCTCAAGCGCACCGAAGAGGTGCATGAAGCGCACCGAAAAGGACCGCATGTCCGATTTTGCCACCTGGAGCGATCTCGAAGCGCTCAAGCGCAACCTCGAATTTACCAAAGACGAGTTGTTGCAGCGCAGCAACAGGCAAGCAAGCGCCGGAAGAGACAAGCTCAAGGCGCGCGACGACATCGCCACCGAGCTCGAGCGCATGTCGCTGCTTTCCGAAGACATCGGCAAGCGCCTGAAGGCGCAGGAAGTCGCCTCCACGGCCCAGGACCTGGCGCGCAGCCAGGAGCGCCTGATGGACGCTCTGGAAAAGCTTCAGAGCGGCGACAAAAACCTCGACGCCATCATGAAGCAGATCTCCGAGCTGGCCAACAGACCCTCGGCGCGCTGCAGCAAGCGCTGTCGCAGATGGCGCAGCAGATGCCCGACGACTTCATGAACGCCGAGTCGATGCGCGGTCTGGGTTTCGACGAAATGTTTTCGGCGCTCGGATGAAATCCGCAAGAAACTCATGGCAGGGCGATCTCGAAGGCGCGCGCCAGCTCGCCCGCGAGCTGTTCAATCAGATGGCCCAGATGGTCGCATCGCTGCAAAATTCACAGCGCCAGTCGATGGCGTCGAGCATGGGCCGGATGCAGGGCGAGATGCAGCGCTCCAACAGCGAATTGCAGCAGATCGCCCGCGAACAGCAGGAAATACTGCTCGACACCGAAGGGGTTAACAAGTCGGCGCTGAGCGAGCGCGACAGCGCGCTCAAAGAGAAGCTCGACGCTTTCTGGAAAAAGCCCTGAAAGAGCTGGGCCAGCTGACAAAGATATTTCCGGACCGGGAAGGCGGCGACGACGATCCCGAGCCTGCCAAAAAACTCGACGAGACAACCATGAACCCGCTGGTAAAGAATCTGATCGCCAAGCTCCTGGCGAAAGATTTTCCCGGCTACGGCGAGGGCGACAAGATGGCGCGCACTGAGCTCGGCAAACCGCGCAGCGCCGCGCAGCAGCCCAAAGTAGAGCTCGCCGAGAAAACTTTAAAGAATCTCAAATCCGAGCTCGACGCGCTGGTCGGCGCGCCGGGCCAGGCACTCAACGAAGGCGACAAAAAAACGGTTCGCGACTTGGCCCAGCGCCAGAGCGCGCTTCAGGAGCGGACCGACGAACTGCACGAAAAACTCGATTCGTTGTTTCAGCTTTTCCCAAACCTCGACCCGAAAATTTTGCAGAGCATCAAAGAAGCGGGCAGCTCCATGGGTGCGGCTTCGGACCGCCTCGGCCAACTCGATTCGCCGGGCGCGGTACCGCCTGAGCGCAGCGCGCTTGAACGGCTGTCGCAGTCGCAGCAGCAAATGCAATCGGCGATGCAACAAATGGCGCAGCGCGGCCAGCTTGGCAATATGCCGGTGACCCGGCTTTTCCGCCAGGGCCGATTCATGCCGGGAGGCATGCTCATGCCATTACCCGGAATGCCGCAGTTTCCGCAGTTCGACGTCGAGGGTGGCGTCACCGGGCTGGAGCTCGAGCGCTTCCGTTTGCCGGGCAAGGAAGATTACAAGACGCCGCGCAATTTCCGCGAAGAAATTCTCGAGTCCTTGAAGCAGGGTATCCCGCCGCAAATGAAAGACCAGATCGAGCGCTACTTCAAAAACCTCTCAGAGTAATGAAGCAGTTAAAAATACTTGTCTTGCTCTTGTGCTGGGCAGCGATCGGCGTCGGCGAGCTCCGCGGCGCCGAAGCGGATGCCAAATTCACAGCCGGCGATGAGCTCTTAGACGCGTGGCGCACGGCGGAGGCGGAAGAAGTCGCCGCCAGGGCGTTGCGCGAAAACGCCAAATCCGCCGGCGCGCAGGCTTTCGACGGGCGCCTAAAATTTTATCAGGGGCGCTATCAGGACGCGCTCGGCGCCTTTGAGAAGGCGCTGGCCGTCGACTCCAAAGACGAGCGCCACCAGGCTTACAAGCTGCTCGCGCAATTCACCCTGGATGTCGTCAAAAATTTGAAGCGCTTTGAGAGCGCCCATTTCATGCTCTATCTGGACGAGAAACGCGACGGTATTCTCGCGCCTTACGCGCTCGAGGCCTTGGAAAAAAGTTATAGCGCGATCGGCGCCGAATTGGGCTATTACCCGAAGGACAAAGTGCGCGTTGAAATCGCTCCGGATGTTTCGAGCTTCAATGCCATCTCGACTTTGTCGTTGCGCGACATCGAAGAGACCGGCGCCGTCGGCATCTGCAAATTTAACAAGCTGATGATCATTTCGCCGCGCGCTTTGAGCCTCGGTTACCGCTGGGTGGACTCGTTGAGCCACGAGTATCTCCACTATGCGATCGTCGCCTTGACCAACAACAGAGCTCCGATCTGGCTGCACGAGGGAATGGCGCGCTTCTATGAAACGCGCTGGCGCAAACCAGAGATAGCCAAGGATGCCGCCGAGGATTATCTAACTCCCGGCAATCAGACCTTGCTGGTGCAAGCTCTTGAGAAGAATCAGTTCGTCGGTTTCAAAAAAATGGAACCTTCGTTGATCCACCTGGAGACACCGGAACAAGTGCAGTTGGCTTATGCCGAGGCGGCGTCGGCAGTGGACTTCATCAATACGAGCAAAGGTCGCACCGGCATGCGCGGGCTGCTTGCCACTTTGAATGACAAATCCACTCCGGAGGCGATCGAAAACATGTTCGGCCTGTCCTTTGACGCCTTCGAATCTCAATGGAAGGGTTTTCTCAAGAAGAAGGGTTTAAAGCCGATTGAAGGCAGCCGGGTGCGCCGGCTCAGGGTCAAAAAAAACGCGACGGAGGACGAAGAAGCGGTCGAACTGAGAGAAATACAGTCGGCGGTGGCGCGCAACCGCACCCACCTGGCGGATCAGCTCATGGGCCGGGGCCGGGCCGCAGCTGCGGCGAATGAATACCAACGCGCGTTACAAGTAAGCCCGCACTCGCCGGTCATCCTCAACAAGCTCGGGCGGCTTTTTATCCAGCTCAACCGTTTGGACGATGCCCGGGAATCGCTAAAGAAAGCGCTCGACGTTGACCCTGATAGCGCCAATACTTATGTCCAATTGGGCCGCGCCCATTACGCCGCGAAAAACCATCGCGAAGCGCAGTTGGTCCTCGAGGAAGCGCTGCAAATCAATCCTTACAATCCGATGATCTTTCGTTTGCTGGTCGACAGTTACGCTGCTCTGGGCGATGCCAACAAGGCCAAAGCGGCGCGCGCCAATCTCGACAAACTCAGCGGCGCCAATTGAAAAGGAGTTTCATGGAGTCACCCGAGATTCAACAACACGAAATTGCCGAAATCGAAGAGTTCGCCGCCAAACGCGACCGCATGCTCGGTGAGATCGGCAAGGTCATTGTCGGCCAGGACCGCATCGTCGAGGAGGTTTTAACCGCGCTGTTCGCCAGGGGCCATTGTCTTCTGGTCGGAGTGCCTGGACTGGCCAAGACCTTGCTGATCAGTACCCTGGCCGATATTCTTGATTTAAATTTCAACCGCATCCAGTTCACGCCGGATCTTATGCCCTCGGATATCACCGGCACCGATATCTTGCAGGAAGACGCAACCACCGGGCGGCGCCGTCTGCAATTTTTGAGAGGCCCGGTGTTCACCAATATCCTGCTCGCCGATGAGATCAACCGCACCCCACCGAAAACCCAGGCGGCGTTGCTGCAATCGATGCAGGAATACAAAGTGACCGCCAGCGGCACCACTTACCCGTTGGACTTGCCGTTTTTTGTTTTGGCGACGCAGAACCCCATCGAACAAGAGGGCACCTATCCATTGCCCGAAGCGCAACTCGACCGCTTCATGTTGAATATCGAGATTCGCTATCCGGAATTCGACGACGAAATACAGATCGTCATGCAAACTACTTCCACCCAAAAGCCGTCACCGCACAAGGTGATGGATGGCGCGGCCATCCTGCGCTGCCAGGAATTGGTGCGGCGCGTGCCGGTGTCGCAGTACGTGGTCTCTTATGCCGTGGCGCTGGCGCAGCGCTCGCGACCGGGTAATAGCGGCGCGCCGCAGTTTGTCAACGAGTTCGTCGAGTGGGGCGCCGGGCCGCGCGCTTCGCAGTACCTTATTCTCGGCGCCAAAGCGCGGACGATGCTCCAGGGCCGCTATGCGGTTTCGATCGAAGACATCCAGGCACTGGCGCCTTCGGTGCTGCGCCATCGCATCGTTCCCAACTTTAAAGCTCAAGGCGAAGGTCTGAGTTCCTTGAACATCATCGACCGGCTGTTGCTAGAAGTGCAGCCATCGAGCAACGGCAGAGCTGCCATGTAGCCGCCGCGTGCTCCTCGACCGGCGTCCACGGATGACTCTCCTCAGTCGCACACCGGGTGAAAACATCGAGGGCATTGAGGTGCGCGGCGATGCTAATTTCCGCGCGCGCACGCGCGAGGCCCTCGAACTGCTCGGGCAAACACAGGCGCTTTCGCTGGTGCGAAGCCATGTCAAGGTCATCCGCCAGGGAAAACGCAGCGGCATGCGCGCCTGGGAAAATCAGCCCACTTTCACCGTCGGGCGAGCAACCTGGCAGCATTCGGCGCTCTGGTACGCCGGGGCGATCGCCCATGACGCCTATCACGCCAGGCTCTATGACACTGCCAGAAGGGGCGACGGCGCCCAACCGGCGCCGCACACCTGGACCGGCAGCGACGCTGAGAAGCAATGTCTGGCATTTCAGTACTGGGTGCTCCAGTGCCTCAATGGCGATGCAGCGACACTTGATTATGTCGCGCGCTACGCCGAAAACCCGTCCTATCAGGGACGCCATCATGGTCCCGGCAGCTGGCTAGATTATCTAGGTCGCTGGTGGTAGAAAAACTAGCGGCCCTTTGTCGAATATCGCCCCGTAACATTTTCCGATCTCGATTTCTTGACCTGCGATTCTGCCGAACCAAGGCATGGCCAACGGCGACAACAAAAATTACTTCGATCCGAAGGTGCTCGCGGGCATTGCTAATCTGTCGCTGCGCGCGCGCACCGTGGTCGAAGGTATCATGTCGGGGATCCATCGCAGCCGCGCCAAAGGTTTTAGCGTCGAGTTCGAAGCCCACCGAGAGTACTCGCCCGGCGATGAGATCCGCCGCATCGATTGGAAGGCGTTAGGAAAATTTGATCGCTACTTCATCAAGGAGTATGAAGACGAAACCAACCTGCGCGCCTACCTCTGCCTCGACGCCAGTGGATCCATGGATTACGCTTCCGATGGCATTACCAAATTTGACTACGGCTGCACCTTGGCGGCCTCCCTCGCCTATCTCATTCTCCGGCAACAAGACGCCGCTGGTCTGGTCACTTTCTCGGACCGCATCGAGAGCTTCGTGCCGCCGCGCGCCAAACGCGATTACATGACCCAGATTTTGCACGCGCTCGAGAACCGCGGCGCCGCCGGCGAGACTAAAGTCGGCAAGATTCTCGAAGAAGTCGCCGGACAGATCAAGCGCCGCGGACTGGTGATTCTCATTTCCGATTTGCTCGACGAGCCTGAACAGATCCTCAAAGCGCTGCGGTTGTTTCGCTTCAAAGGCCACGATGTGATCGTATTTCATCTACTTGATCCGGCCGAGATCGACCTGCCTTTCGAAGGCAACATTCTTTTCGAGGACATGGAAGCGCTCGATCTGCGGGTCATCGCCGATCCCAGGACGATCCGGAAAACCTATCAGCAAGTGGTCGAAGAGTTTATCGACGCGATGCGCAAACAGTGCCACGACAGCGCCATCGACTACCAGTTGATCTCCACGGCGACGCCGTTGGACAAGGCGCTGGCCCGATATCTGAGTTGGCGAGGCTAGGCGCGTGTCGATTTTCTTTCTCCACCCGATTTATCTTTTCGGCCTTATGGCCGCGTCCTTGCCGGTTCTCATCCACCTGCTCAACCGTCGCCGGATGAAGCGCATCCGTTTCCCCGCGGTGCGCTTCATTCTGCTGTCGCAAAAACGAATCTCGCGCAGCTATCGCCTGCGTCACTGGCTTTTGCTGGCGCTTAGAACCCTGGCGATCATTCTGCTTGCGCTGCTGTTGGCGAATCCGATCTTTCAAACCGGCGCCGGGCTGTTCGCCGGCGCCGGCCCGGTTTCCCTGGTCATAGTGCTCGACAATTCCCTGAGCATGACCTGGAGCGGCGATCGCGACGGTTTCAAACAGGCGCAAGCAGCCGCGCGTACTTTCATCGATTCACTCAATTCCGGCGATCGCGCTGCAATCATCCCGACCAACATTTCCGGCAAGGAAGCGTTTCGTTTCAAAGCTGAGAGAGAAGTCCTGATGCGCGAGCTGCAAGGCATCGAAATTGCCGATGGCAGCGCCAACTTCACGGCGGCGTTGAACAAAGCCTATGAGCTGCTGAGCGCGCCGGCGGGCCAGAAAGAGATTCGCTTGATCACGGATATGGGTCTCACCGGCTGGGATCAGTTTTCTACCGCGAGCTTGAAGCAATACGATCCTTCGATTCCGCTTAAGACTATTCGCGTGAGCGCTAAAAACAAGCCGCTCAATGGCACCGTCAAGGAAGTTAAAGTCGGCGCTCAAGGCGTCGGCGTCAATCTGCCGTTGCAGATCGAGGCGGTGCTCGCCAACTTCGGCGCGGTGGAAATTAAAGATTTATTAGTGCAATTGAGCATCAACGGCGAGATTCGCGAACAAAAGCTCGCCACCGTGCCGCCACGCGGCGAGGCCAGCGTAAATTTTCAATCGCGCATCAGCAAACCGGGCGCCCACATGGGAGAAATCATCCTCAAGAAAGAGGGTTTCGCCGGCAGCCCGCGGCGCCACTTCGCGCTCCATGCGCAAGACAAGCTTAACGTCCTGGTGGTTGACGGCGATCCGCAGACCGCGCTCGTTCGCAGCGAAAGTTTTTTTCTGAGCCGCGCGCTGAATCCCGCCGGCGACCAGGATACTTCGCTCTATCTTCCGACGGTGACCGTCGCGGATGGACTAGCGGCGGCGGCCTTGGAATCTTATCATGTCGTGGTGTTGTGCAACGTCGGCAGCCTCACCGATACCGTGGCGCAAAAACTGCGAAATTATCTTGCCCAAGGCGGTGGCTTGCTGATGTTCGGCGGCGACCGGTTGGAGCTCGACAACTATAATCAGAAGCTCGCCCAAGCATTGCCGGCGCAATTGCGCGAGAAGAAGGTGGCACTGGAGACTTCGGCTGAAAAGATCGGCAAGATCGCCCTCGACCATCCGGCGCTCAACGGTTTCACCGACGCAATACTGCATGAGTCGCTTACAAGCTCTCGAGTGTGGGGATATTTCCGCGGCGCCGGCGCCGGCAAATCAGTCCTTGTCGCGCTCGGCAACGGCGATCCGCTCATGCCTCGAGCATAAAGTAGGAGCCGGACGGGTTATCTTCATAGCTACGTCGGCGGACCGGGATTGGACTGATCTGCCGCTTAAGACCGCCTATCTGCCATTAATTCAATCGTTGACCAACTATCTTGCCGGCGGCAAGCGGGGCGCGCTCGACGACGGCGTTGCCGTCGGCAGCACAAAAGAAATCCCGCTGCCGGCGAGCCTGGTCGGGAAGAGTGTCCGCGTCACCCATCCTGATAAACAACAATCCGAGACCGACATCGTTGGCGAAAAAGATCGGTCGATAGTCCGACTTGAAGAAAATGAGCAGGCGGGGTTTTATCGCCTCGCGCTGCCGGCGGGAGCCGAGAAGGACGTTGGCGCGCCGCCACTCTACGCCGTCAATTCACCTTTTCTCGAATCGCGGCTCGATGAAATCAATGAATCCGAGCTGCAAGCCAAGCTTCGACCGATCAAGGTTGAAGTCATTGCCGTTGAAGCGATCGAGCAGGGCGGCAAACGAACGGACATAGCCCTTCCGTTACTGGGCCTGCTCATTGTAATCTTATTGTTCGAAGGCTGGCTCGCGCAGCGCTTTTGAGCAAGATAGACGTGAACAAATTGCATAACCCTACGATGCGAGATCGTCGTCCCGGCATGGATTGCCGGAAACCAGGGCTGACATGGATGTCTCCGGATGCGTCCTGCGGACCTGGATACCAAGAATAGTAGTTTCTGGTTTCAGGTTTCTGGTTTCTAGTTGATAGCTGGTTGAAAGTTCCTTCATGTTAACGAGAAGACCAGAGACTAGAAACTTGAAACCTCAAGAGCCCTGTCCCCGGAATGTACGTCCATTTTTCATCGTCTGTGGGCGGGCGAGCGTAAGCTCATGAATCATTCGTGGTTAGAAGAGCTTGACATGAAACGTCGAGATTTTATCCGTGTTCTTTCCCATGGAGCTTTGGGCACGGGACTATTGGCCGCGCCAGCATGGGCGAACCATCCCAAGGAAAAGCGCAATTTTCAATTCGTTTTTGCCCAGATCAAGTACCGCGGCGGCGATTGGAATCCCCATCCGCTGGCGGCGACGCCGCTGATGGAAGAGTTGATGCTGCGCACCAGCGTCGAGGCCGCGAGCGCGCGCCACGAAGCCACTCTGGAAGACCGCGATTTGTTCAACTATCCGTTTCTTTATATTACCGGTAAGTACGAGTTTGAGCCGTTCACGCCGGAAGAGATCGAGACCTTGCGCCGTTTTCTATCCTACGGCGGTTTTCTGCTCGCTGACGACGCCCTCGGGCAAGCAGGCTATGGCTTCGATAAGGCGTTACGCCGTGAGCTTAAACGAGTTTTTCCGACAAATGACTTCCAGCGCATTCCGTCGAGCCATGCCGCCTTGAGAAGCTATTACCTGCTGCGCCGCATCGGCGGCGTGCGCCTCGCAAGTGCTACGCTGGAAGGCATTAACGTCGGCACTTCGACGCCGGTGATCTATTGCCAAAACGGTCTCAGCGGCGCCTGGGAGCGCGACCAACTCGGCAAATGGACCAGTGCCTGCACTCCCGGCGGCGAAGAACAACGCCGTGACGCTTTTCATCTTGGCATCAACGTCATCCTTTATGCCATGACCGAAAATTATAAGGACGATTTGATTCACGTGCCGTTCATTCGCCGGCGATTAACGAAGTAATCATGAAGGCTCGCAGGTTAGAATCTATCCCGGCTCGGTTTTGAGGCTGTTTGGCGATCGCATTGATGTCATGCCGAGCAAAGCGAAGCATCTCGGATTTTCATGTAGGGGCCGGTCGCGACCGGGCCCTGGTTACCAAGACGAGATTCTTCGGCTGCGCCCCAGAATGACATTCCGGGTACAGGTTTCAACTCGCAGAAGGAATTTGTGGCAACGTAAGTAGCTCGACAAACTCAATCGCTCTCGCGAACCAAAAAATATGAAGGATCTTTATCTCATCGGCAGTATCCCCTGGTGGGCCATCGCGCTCGGAGCCGCCGCCGTTGTCGCATTGCTGGGCTTGCAATATGTCCAGCTCAGGCAGCGGCTTCTACTCGGCCGGTCGCTTTTTTTGGTCGTCCTGCGCGCTTGCGTTTACGCCGTGTTGCTTTTTTTCCTTTTCGGCCCGGCCATCATTGAGACACGCCGGACCCAATTGCGCCGGCCCTTGACGGTGCTGGTCGACAGCTCCCAGAGCATGAACTTTCCAAACAGCGCGAAACCGAACGGCGCTGAAAAACAAAGCCGCCTCGACCTGACCAAGACCAAGCTGACAGCCGGCCCAAAGCCGCTGATCGATCGACTCAATCGCGACTACGATCTTCGGCTGTTTCGCTTTGGCGCAAGCCTCGAACCGATTGCGCCGGCGGCCCTTGCCGATCTTAGCGCGCAAGATCATGGCACCCGTCTGGTCGAGACGCTCCAGGCTGCCGCAAAAGACGCCAACCGGCAATCCGCCGTCGTCATTTTCAGCGACGGCATCACTAACGGCGAACGCGCCACTCTCGAAGGATTGCCGGCCCTAGCAGTACCGGTCTTCGCCGTCGGCGTGGGCGAGTCGGAAGGGTTCACCGATCTGCGCATCGCTGAAGTGAAAGCCCCGGAGTTCGCCTTTCGCGGGCGCGAGATCAAGCTCGATCTTACCGTCAAAGCGTCCGGCCTGAAAGGCAAAACCGTGCCGCTCTATTTCAACCGCGGGCGCAATCTGATCATCAGCCGCTCGGTAAACATCGACGCCGACCCGTTCGAGCACAAAATCACCTTGAGCTTTACGCCTAAAGACCTCGGCACCCATAATTTTTCGCTAGCCCTGCCGGTCCAACCCGGCGAACAGATCAACCAGAACAACCAGAAAGAGTTCAAGATCGATGTCCAGCGCGACAAGCTGCGTGTCCTGACCTTGTCCGGCGCACCGGCGTGGAATTACCGGTTTCTGCGCATGGCGCTCAAACAAGATCCGCTGATCGATCTGGTATCGTTCGTGTTCTTGCGCACGCCGACCGACAGCGTCGATGTGCCGGACAGCCGCTTGAGTCTGATTCCGTTTCCGATCGACGATCTTTTTCTCGATGAGCTGAAAAATTTCGACGTCATCGTTCTCGATGATTTCTCGCACCGCTCCTATTTCAACCCCATGTATCTCGAGCGCGTCAGGGATTTCGTGCGTGATGGCGGCGGGCTGGCAATGTTCGGCGGCGTGCGCGGCTTCGATAGCGGCGGCTACGGCGAGAGCGCGCTCAAAGAAGCTCTGCCCGTGGAGCTCGACGGCAAAGGAACTTATCAAAACGACGGCAGCTTGCGCGCAGCGCTCACCGCTGCGGGCAAAGCCCATCCGGTCACCCGCCTGCTGCCCGATCCACGCTCCAACGAAGAGACCTGGGGCAAGATGCCGCCGCTCACCGCCTATAACCAGGTGCGCGCCGCGCGCGGCGAAACACTCTTAACAGCCAGCGCCGACGGCGCGAGCGGCGCCCTGCCGCTCCTTACCGTGGGCCGTTTCGGTAAAGGACGCACTCTGGCGCTGATGAGTGATGAGGCGTGGCGTTGGAATTTCGTCGCCGCGGGCAACCGCGAGACGCCGCAAAATCATTTAAAACTCGTGCGCCAGTCGGTGCGCTGGCTTGCCCAGGAACCATCCTTTGAGCAAGTACAGATACGACCGATCGCGCTTGCCAAGCCCGGCGAGAAAACCAGCATCAAGCTGCGCGTGCTTAACGATGACTTTACGCCGGCGCGCCAGGCAGCGGTTCAGCTGCGCGTGTTCGGGCCGGACGGCGAGCCCGCTGCGGTCGCCGCCGCTGCCAGTGGCGAAGACGGCGAGTTTGCCGGCGAATACACGCCGGTGAAAGAAGGAGCTTACCGCGTTGAGGCGGAAGCCAGCTCGGCAGGAAAAGCGCTCGGCAAAGACCGGGCGGGGTTCGCCGTCGCTTATCCCTTCGGCGAAAACGACGACGGCCGGCCGCGGCTGGATCTACTCAAGCAGATCGCCGAGACCAGCCAGGGTGAATACTTCTCGATCAGCGATTTGAATGAAAAGAGCCTCGACATCATCGCCGCCAGGCTTGAGAAACACGCGCCGTCTTCGATCGTTGAGCAGCGCCAGACCAAACTCTGGAGCACGCTGTGGCCCTTCGCCTTAATTCTCGTACTACTCAGCGTTGAGTGGTGGATGAGGCGCAAGTGGGGCATGATTTAGCAGGCTGCTGAAAAAGACCCATATGCTTCGTTGCGCTCGCCCGATTGCGCGTCAACGTACACGAGTACGCCTCCACTGATCGTTCTTCGCGCGCCTCGCCTCTGGGCCTTTTTGAGCAGCCTGCTAGGCCCGGATTATTTCATGGCTCGTGGAAAACTGAGAGCGTGTGTCATCCGAGGAGTAAGCCTGGTAGAGAGCGGACACGGAAGTATCACATTTCGAATTGCAAATTCGAATTTCGAAATTTCAAAGGTCTCCTCAAGGTACAGGCCCATGGGCCGCCCTTCGACTTTACTCAGGGTGGTGAGCATGTCGAACCACGACCGGAGAGACTTGCTCCTCGGACGTAATCTAGTAAGGATTATGTAGAGTAGGCCACTGTGCGTATCCGAATACGGGAATCACGAGCGCTGTGTCTACTTGAAGCGGAAAGTAGAAGCGAAACCCAAGCCGATCCATGTTCAAACGGAAAACAGCATTAGCGAAATGGGCATTCATTGCGATCGCGATTGTTGCGCCGCAGCTTGCGTGGAGCTTTTGCCACGAGCTCGAGGTCGTTAACCGGCCGCGCTTGCGCTACGTCGCGAGCCAAACACGCCCGGTCGAAATCGAATGGTTCGGCCACGCGACCTTCCAGATTACCTCGTCGAAGGGCACGCGCATCCTCACCGATCCGCATGGACGCGGCGATTTGCGTTGGCCCATGCTCGACCAGCATATCGTTACCACCAGCCACCCGCACGGCGCGCACAGCCACATCTGGATGGCCAAGGGGGCTCCGGTGGTCCTCGAGGGACTGACGCCGGGCGGCGAGAACTGGCAGAAGGTCCACACCACGATCCGCGACGTCGCGGTCTATTCGGTGCCCGCCTATCATGATAAAAGCCAGGGGCTGCAGCGCGGCAAGAACGCGATCTTTGTCTTTCGCGTCGATGATATCTGCATCGCTCACCTGGGAGACCTGGGGCATCATCTAACGCCGCCCCAGCTCAAACTCCTGGGCAAGATCGATATCCTCCTGGTGCCCGTCGCCGGCGGCATGTACACCGTCACGCCGGCTGAAGCTATCGAAGTCACGAAACAAATCAACCCGCGGATTGCCATCCCCGAACATTACTGGTGGGAAGGCGGCGCCGACCGATTCGCCGCAGGCTTCGCGAAAGTGAAGAGTATCAACGGCGCGCTGTTGAGAATCACCAAGCAGGAGCTGCCGCCGCCCACGGAAATTTTCGTAATGACGTGGGAGCGGTAAAGCTCATCGCAAAGCTAATGCAAAGCAAGCTGGCGACAGCTAGTAGCCCGTGGTGAAAGTCTGACTGCATTCGACGGGCGATGCATCCCCGTTGGCTGCGTTGCTCCTCGCTCAAATATTCCCCGATATTCTCGGTCGTCGCGCCTTGCCATCAGGGCGCCTCGCCCGTCTCGGTGCAACGCCACACTTTCACCACGGGCTGCTAGCGCGCGCCCGAGAACTGAAAGCGCGTGAAGCGCTGGTCCGAAATTATTTCCTGAAGTCTTTTCCGCTGCTCGGCCGACAAGAGCGTCTTGCCTTGATCGATGGCGCGAATGCGCGCGATGCGGAGATCGGCGCGCAGCCGTTCGATCTCGCGGATCTTTCCTTCGATCTTTGCCATATCAGCGGGTGTGGTTTGCAAAAGATTGTTGAGATCGATCTCGGCAACCCGGACATCGGCTTCGTTACGAATCGTTTGTTTTTCAAAGTCGCTGCGTAGCTGCTCGAGTTTTTTGATCTGCTCGTCCGAGAGCCCGAGCTTCTCGCGGTTGCGCAGCAGCACCGAGATCACCGGCTGCTCTTCCTGAGCCGTGGCGCCGCCGATATATTCCCACCAGCGCCCGAGCCAGGAGCGAAAGTCTTTGCCGAGTTCCTCCAAGCTCTGGCCGTTGTCATCGCGCGGCGTGGATTTTTTATCTTCCGCGGCGTGCGCCCCTACCGGTGATAGAAGGACCGCAACTAGAAGTGCAAAAGCCGCATGATTTCTCATGATATCCTTCCGGGATTTAACAGCAAAAATTAAAACCCGCGACACGGCGGTTGTCAATTCGCCGCCGTTCCCTGCCCTCGCCAAGAGACGGTTTCTGAATGTCATTCTGAGCCAAAGGGCGAAGAATCTCGGATTGGTAGCAGCTTGAAGATCAGAGATGCTTCGCTATCGCTCAGCATGACACTGACGCACTTATTTAGATGACGACAGAGCGAGACATGCGTGTAAGGAAAAGGGAGCCATAGCTTCCGCCGCAGAGCGTCTAGTCGATGATCAACGTGAGGCATTTGGCGCTGCCGCCGGCTTTCAGAAACTCATCCAAAGGCGTTTCGTATACGTTGAAGCCGAGGTCCTCGAGCTTGGCGCGAACCACCGGGCAACCCGTGTTCATGACAATGTTGTTGCCGCCGACGACAGCGTTGCAGGCAAAACGCTCTGCCTCGTCTTGCGGCACGGGGATCAGACCGGGTATATGATTTTCCAGTACCGTTTTCGCATAATCGTCAAAGGCAGAAGGGTAATAAAGCGCGACTTTGTCCGACAGCGGGCAGAAGCAGGTATCGAGGTGGTAAAACCAGTCGCTGGTCAACTCCAGCGAAAGTATTTCCTGTCCGACAATTTCAGCCGCCTTCTGGTGCGCCAGCACGTCGGAGCGGATATGGTAGCCAGCAAACCACAACTCACCGCAGCGCAGCAGGTCGCCTTCGCCCTCGAAGTAATACTCTTCGGGTAAGTGAACGATCTCGACTCCGCGGGCGCGAAACCATTGTGCGAAATGCGCCGCCTCGCCCCGGCGCACTTCGTGGCGGAAATTGCTCACGATAAACTTGTTTTGCCAAACCACGCCGGCATTGGCGGTAAACACCATATCCGGGAGCCCGGGCTTGGCATCGATCAACTGAACCTCTGCCGGTAATGTTCTCGGCCAGCACCCGCTGTAATTCAGTCCACTGCTTGAGCGCCAGCCCGGCATCGCTCTGGCGGCTTCGCTTCATCCACGGATTGATCTCGTACTCGATGCCGTAATAAACCGGCGGCGCACATCAAGAGCTGCATACGGTTTTTAAATCCAAGTCGCTGCACAGCTCGCGCAAGAACGGCTCGACGTCGGTCACTAAACCCAGCGCTTGGAAAGTGCCGCGATCGGTAAGCTTGGTCACGACCGCGGGATTGATATCGACGCATACCGTCTTTACGCTCGCGGGCAAGAGATTGCCCGTGGCAATGGCATGCAAGGTGGTCGCTATCATCAACGCGAAACTCACGCCGCGCGCCTTCTCGCGCATGACGTCCTGCGCCGCCAAGGTATCGGTGATCACGTCGGGTAGCGGCCCATCGTCGCGGATCGATCCGGCGAGCACGAACTCCACGCCGTTTTTCACGCAAGCATAAAAGATCCCCTTGCGAATCACGTCCCTGCTCGACGGCTTGCCGTATGCCGCCGGCGCGCCGGATGCGGTTGATGGTCCAGAGATGATGTTCGTGGCCTTCGCTGGCGCGAATTTTCTTATCCACGTAAACGCCCAGCGATGTACCGTAAAGGTCGGATTCCATATCGTGGACGGCGAGTCCGTTGCCGGCGAAAAGAACCTGCACGTAGCCGTTTTCAATCAGCTCGACGAGATAACTTCGAAGCGCCGGTGTGGACCAGCCCCGGTCCCGCCACCACCAGTATGCGGCCGTTCTCGCGGCGCACGCGCTGCATCGATTCCGCGATCTCGCGGATCAACAGTCCTTTGGGTTGTTCCGTGGACACCGCGCTGGTCATAAATTCGAAGGGGGCTGCGCCTGGCTGCTGGCGATCCAGAGGCACGACCTTGACGCCGCGCTGGCCCACCACGACGAGATCACCGTGCATGACGCGATGCATCGGCACGCATTGCGCTTTGTGAGCGGCTGCATCGACACGAATACCGCAATCCATCTCGATCGATTCGACGAGGATCCATTGCTGTTCGAGCCGCACCCAGGTTTCCAAGTTGGTTGTCGCGTAAAAGCGCTCGGGAAAAACACCATCGAGCAGGCGCCGCTTCGAGTTCCACCGATTCCTGTTCGATCTGCTCGGGCAACGCGCCATGCTCTCTGATTTTCGCAAGGACGCTGATCGAGCTGTTCCGGACTTGGGGCTTCGACTTTAATGCGCGCGATACTACGATCGCTTCGTTGTGGCCGACTCTGAATATTCAGAATTTCGAATTCGGCGCCAAGGCTGACGATCAGGTCGAGCACCTTGGGCAAGTATGAGGGAATCGATGATATGACCGGAAATCTGAACGACCGATTGAGACATAAGAGAGCTCCAAGCGCAGATATTGTAGCGTTACCGGCGGAGAACGACAACTTCACTCATCCCGGCACGCTGGCGCGCAAGCTTTCGCGGCATCAAAAAAACCCTGGGGGTCGAGCTCCTGCTAAGGTGCTTGGAGCAGTGGCTGTGGCGCTAAATTTCCGGCGCGGCAATCATACTGAACCACTGGCGAAAAACTTATTGCTTGACAAATTTTAGCGCCGCGCATAGAAGGCCAATGAGATCGATCCTCCGCCGGACATGGAGGAGAGACCCGCGCCAACTAATAAGGAGCAGCACCCATGATCACGCGCATGATTCTCGTCAATGTGCCCGCGGAAAACATCGCCGAGGCCGAACGCTTATGGAAAGAAGACTGCGGCGCCCTGTTGATCGAGCAGCCGGGCTGCAAGAGCGAGCAGCTTTTGCGTAACCGGGAAAATCCGGGTGAATTCATTTCGCTCAGCACTTGGGATAACCAGGAAGTGATCGATCGCTATCGGATCAGTGACGCCCATCGGACGATCCAGCAACATACCCGCGCGCTGATGAACGTCGCCAAAGTACAGGTCAAAACCTATGAGGTCGTAGGCTAGCTGTCGCGTCGGAAAAAAAAGAGCATCTTACTCGGGTAAGATGCTCTTCCTTGCGCATTCGCGCGTAAAATTTCTATTTGTTTTTTTCTTTGTTAGCCCGATGTGCGACGGTCTCGCCAGTTTCCTGGACCGCGCTTCAGAGCCTCCTGCCGCTTGCGACCTTCCTTATTTGTCGCCTAGGCGACTTTTGCCGACAGGCAATACGTTTGAGGTCTAGCGGGGACCCTTAGCGCGAGAGCAGCCTTCGACCCAGACAGCTGACGGCCCGCGTACGGCGGGCATGGATGATCCGGTGGAGCACCAATTTCCATTCTGAGCTCTCCTTTCGCCGGTTTTTTCCTTCGGGGGCCCGCGATTCGTGCGATCCATTTGCCCCCACGCCGAGCGACGTTTAATGGATCTGAATAAAGGCTAATCCCAGCTCCCGCGTTTGTCAACAACAAAAATTTTCGAGAGATAATTTTGCGGCCGTGCTTCTTCGTCCAGTAACTTGCTGCTACGCGCGGCGCGTTTCTTCGAGAAACAGCATGAGCCCAACGCAACCCATGGCGATCGCTGCGGCAAGCGCCTGCCATGCGACGGCGTAGGAGCCGGTTTGATCGACGATGTAACCGAACAGCGGCGTTCCGAACGTTGCGGCGGCGGCGTTGATAGTGATCATCAGGCCCATCGCGGCGCCGGTGCGCTGGGTTGCCGCCAGCTCGCCGATCAGGGTGTACGACACCCCCTGATAGCCGATGATGCAAAGGCCCAGGAAAAAAACGATCAGCAGCAGTAAATAGACCGGCGCAGCGCGGGTCATGACGCTGAGAGCGCTCATCAGGACGACGCTCAAGAGCCCGATAATAAGTAGCACGATCTTGCGCCGCCCGCCGAAGATTTTGTCGCTGGCCACTCCCCAGCCGACGCGCCCGACCATAGCGCCTGCCTGAGTCACCGCCAGGGCCTGGCTCGCCCAATACGCCGAGAATCCCATGGACTCTTTCAGATACAGCGGCACGTAAGTGATCAACGCCATCTGGCCGATCAGATACAGCGCGGTGCCGCAGCTGCGGCGAGAAATCCGCCGATGTTCAGCGGCGTCCTGTCTCAGCTCGGGCGCGGTCTTCGCGGCGATCGGTATCGAAGTCGTTGGCCGGGTCGCGCCAGAGCCAGGAGAAAACAAATCCGAAAACAAAATTGATGATTCCCAGCGCCGCCAAAGCGCCGCGCCAGCCGATCAGCAAAACCATCGGCGGCGCGAGCATCGCGGTGACCACGCCGCCTGCCGGAACGCCGGTTTGTTTGATACCCATGGCGGTGGCGCGCTCGTCGCGCTGAAACCAGGCCATCACGCCTTTAGTCGAAGCCGGATTGAAGAAACTGTAGCCCAGTCCGGCGAGAAAAAAGCTCACGCAACGCCCAGGCAAAGGACGGAGCAAACGCCGCGGCGACGGTGCAGACGCCGACGAACACATGCCCCTGCAAGGTCGTCCTGCGCACACCCAAGCGGTCGGCGAGCCAGCCGGTGCCGAAAGAAGCGCCGGTCATGGCGCAGATAAAACGCCGAGAAAAACAACCCGACCTGGCGCGCGACTAAGCCCGAGCTCGTCTTTGTAGAAGGGCGCCAGCGTGTTGATGCCGTACTGCGCCGCGGCGCCGATGATATGCGAGACGCTGATCAGGACGAGAATGGTCCAGCGAAAGCGATCGCGCGCGAGCCGCGGAGTCGGTCATGGAAGAGTCGCGATCAATCGAAAACAGTGTCTGAATAGGACTTCGGCATCGATGAAAGCTTCGATGACGCTGGGGCCGTCTAGGGCGAATGCCCAATCGAGCGCCTCGCGAAATTGCTCGGCTGTTTTGGCGGCGACGGCAAGGCACGCCGAAATAATGCGGCGGCGACTCCGGCGGCTCGCCGAGGTGAACACCCGACAAGCGGATAGTGTTTGCGCTCCTGCTTCACTTTCATCAGGCCGAGCCAGCCGTCGTTGAGCACGATCATCGGCACCGCGAGATTCAGCCGGCGCGCCAGTCGCCAGCTCGCCCGCGGTCATCTGAAAGCCGCCGTCGCCGACGACGCAGACAACGGGCGCTCGGGATGAACCAGCTTCGCCGCAAAGGCGGCCGGCATGCCGTAGCCCATCGACGACCAGCCATTGGTCGCGAGCAAAGTCTTCGGCAGATCGGTGCGCCACTGGCTGGCGATCTGATGCGTGTGCGCGCCGACGTCGTAAGCGAGGATGCCGTCTGCGGGCAGCTGCTCGCGCAGGATGTCGAACGCGTGATGGGGCGCGAAGCCGCTGGCAGCGCGGACGCAGCGCGCGCTCCAGTGCTCGACGATGTTGGTGCAACTCTGCGGCGCTCCAATCGTTCGTGCAGCCGCGGCAATCGTCCAAGCGCCTCGATCGCGCCATCGAGATCGCAGGCCTCGTTCCAAGCGAAATTTAGATTCGTGCCGGTCTCCGCCGCTTCGCTGCTGATATGAACGCCAGCGGAGTTTTGCCGGCCCATTCTTCATAGTTGATTTCGATCGGATCGTAGCCGACAGCCAGAATTAGATCGGCCCGGTCGGTAAAGGCTTTCACGTCGGTGCGCCGCGCCCGGCCGATGACGCCGGCCCAGTGCGGATGACTCTCGGGCAGAAAACCTTTGGCGTGCAGCGTCGTCACGAAAGGAATCTTCTGTCGCTCGATGAACTCGTAGAAGCGCTGCGGGTGCCTTGCTGCGCGTAAAGCTCAGATCCGGTGACGAGCAACGGACGGCGCGCGTTTCGCAACGCCGTCGAGATCCTAACCGAGCGATCTCGCGCGATAGATCGGGCAGCCTGCCACGCCCTGGTGCGGCAGCGCGCGCTCCTTGCCGTCGCAGCACGGCAATGTCCTCGGGCAAATCGAGATGCACCGGGCCGGGCGGTTCTGCGGTCGCAATCGCCAGCGCCTGCGCCAAACTCGCGCCAACGCGGCCGTCGCGGAGCGCAAAAGTCGCCTTGGTCAGCGGCCTGAAGAGCGCATGGTGATCGATGCGCATTTGGATGCGCCGCTCGAGCCACGGCGATCGCGACATTGCAGGTGATCGCCAGCACCGGCGCGCGGTCGAGCCAGGCTGAGCCGACGCCGGTGGTGAGATTGGTCGCGCCGGGACCCACGGTGGAAACGCACACGCCGGGAACGCCGGTCAGATAACCGACGGTTGTAGCCATGAAAGCCAGCCGAAGTCTCGCTGGCGGTCGAGAACAAAATCGACCGAACTTTGCCGCAGCGCTTCGATCAGCGGCAAAACCGGACCGCTGGGCACGCCGAAGACCCAGCGCACGCCGGCTTGTTCCAGCATGCGGACGATGAGATCGCTGTTATTCATGTCGCTTCGAAACTTCGCTACACGGATTGGCGACCGTTCAAATAGGTTCAGCCGTGTAGGTGCGATTGCGCAGCATCGGGAGAATGGTGTGCAAGCGCACCCTATAAAACCACTCGTTCACAGTTGAGGCCGTTCGAAAAGGCTCGAGGCGAGGCGCGCGATGTCCGATGCGACGCATACTCCTGTACGTTCACGCGAATCGCCGATCGCAACAATCATCTGACTTTTCACGCCATCTGCCGATCCGCACCGGATCGACCGCGTCCTGCACCGCGCGGATGATCGATAACGCAGTGAGCTTCCCGGTCTTGGGATTTTCGCTGGGGACATTTTCGATATGGACGTGGAGCAAGCCGAACTCGCCTTCGACGTCGATATCATGGCAATTGCGCGCCTGGCCGGGCACCGCGAAGATGCGCACCCGCGTTTGATCCGGTCCGATCCCCGCCAGACTCACCGCCGCGGTAACGTTGACGTTGGCCGGGAATCCGCGGCATGCTTCGCGCGCCGATCCGGAAAAAACTTCTTTTTCTTCCTTCAGTCCGGCGAGTGAAATTCCGCGCTCGACCAGATAAGGCGCGCCTTCCAGACCGCCGGGCGGCTTGCGCGTGGTGTGTGTCACATGCGTGATCCGGCCGACCGATGCGGACTTGATCCCGTCCAGACCGGCGATCGCGCCCGACGGCAAGTAAAGCCGGCAGCCGGTTTGGCGCGACTGTTCCATGATTTCCGGATGATCGAGCAAGGCGCCGACGCTGATCACCATCAGATCTTTTCCTGCGGCGAAAACTTTGTCGGCCAACTCGGCACAGACTGCGCCGCCTGCGGCTTCGATGATCAAGTCCGCGGCGGCTATCAAGTCCTTCAACGATCAGATAAGGCGGCGGGTTCGTAAACGCCGCGAGAAATTGCCGCGCGCTTTTTCCGTCCGGCTGGTCACGCCGGCAACGCGCACCGCGAGCTTGCGGTCTCGACCGGCTTCGAGCAGCGCTTTGCCGATCGCGCCGCAGCCGACAATACCGATGGATTTCGCTCCCATAGGTGCCCTCTCCTTAAAGCCGTCGCAACCATCGCTTCGTCGGAACGGCTTTTTACTATCTCAGACCCTTTTGTACCGGGCGATGCGCCAGAGCCAGTAGAGCATCCAGTAGACGATCACGCCGGTCACCGAAACATAGAGCCAGATCGGTAACGTCCAGCGCGCGATGCGGCGGTGCGCGTCGAATCGTTCACGCAAGGCGCGCGACCAAGGTGATCAAAGCCAGCGGCACCACCGCCGGTCGCGAGAATCGTATGGGTGATCAGAATGGTAAAATAGACGGGACGAATCCAGCCCTGCCCTTGAAATTCTACCGAGCCGACCTGGTAATGGTAGATGAGATAAGAAACCAAGAAGACAAAGTCGAGCACGCGAACGCCGCCAGCATGCAGGCGCGATGGGCATCGCTATTCTTAGCGCGAATAAAAAGATAGCCGGCGCAAAAGAAAAACGGCGCTGAGTGTATTCAGCGCCGCATTGAGAGTCGGGAGTTGGAGACGGAAATCACGTGGGTAGATATCCGGCAACAACATCAAGATCAAGAAAACACAGAGAACGAAAGGCATGAGAGCGATCACCGCCAAGAGTCTTCTTTTCGAACTTGAGATGCATGAAGTGCATCGCCACCAACGCCGCCTTCCATACAGCCAAGACAACCAGGAACGACAGCAAGCAGCGTGCTTGGGCAGACCCAGATAGACGATCCCGACTTCGATGACGTGAGCACTGCCAGAATAACAGAAAATCTTGATGTAATTGGGTTGCGAATGGGCTGCTGTTGACTCATGGCACTCCTCTGGTCTCGCGCTAGAGCAAATAAACGAAAGTAAAAATCAAGTATCCAGACCAGATCGACGAAATGCCAATAGAGCCCGGCGATCTCCACATGTTTGGCTTGATAGCGGCCGCGGTTGACCGCGGCCAATACACAGATGTTATAGATCACCCCGCCGGTCACGTGCATGCCATGGAAACCGGTGAGGACAAAAAAGGTCGTGGCAAACAGATCCTTGGAAAAAGACAAATTGTGATGCGGCAAGGTATGACTGATCAGATGGGTCCATTCGTAGGCTTGCAGCCCAGAAAAATCGCTCCGCCCAAAATCGTCAAGCCCATGAATTTGTTGAATTTGCGCTTTGTCGCCATCCTGCAGCGCCGCCAGGCCAGCACCATGGTGACGCTGCTGACAATCAGCAAGAAAGTCATGAGCGCGGTCAGATTGATGCCCGAGACACCTCAGCCGGCACCGGCCAAGTCGCTGCTGGCGTAGCGCAATATTCCGTAGCCGACAATCAAACCGCCGAACGACATGGCGTCGCCGGCAAGAAATAGCCACATGCCGAGCTTGCCCCAACTCTCCGGGGTAAGGGCGTTTCTGTCGGCTTGATCTCCGCTGCATCACTGCAACATCACTCATCTGCCGCTCTCCTCCTGATCCAAAGCTAATTGAACGAGCGCTTCCGCTGCGCTGCTGTCTGCTCCTGTTGCGCCGCGCCGCGGCGGTACACGATAAACAGCTCACCAGCAATGGAACCGACGACTAGATAGGGCGTTGCCATCAGAAATAGCACGCTCCAACCATAGGCATCCGCCGTCGGATCGTTCGCGCCGCTGACGCATACCGAGCAGCGCTTAGCAGCGGCAGGCGTCCAAAAAAAGCCGCGAGCAGCGGCAATAATGCCGTAAGTTTCGGGATTTCTAATCATGTCTGAAGCAAAAGCAAATTAGCGTAACGATTTTTCGCTGTCAACTAACCAGATCTACAGAGATAGACCAAACCGTAAAGCACCGGCCACAGCGCAACGACAAAAGTCCAATACATGCCGCAGGTCTGTATACCATTGTAGTCCTTCGGAGAGAACCGGCCGCTGCGCGTTTGCCCATATGCCGCAAGCAGCCAAACCAGGGCGCCGAGAACATGCAAGGCCGTGGAAGCCGATCAGCGCGTAAAACAAGCCGCCGTAAACACTGCTGGAAACCGTCAGACCGAAATGCACAGCTGGATCCATTCAGAGCCCTGAATGACGAGAAACAGCGCGCCGAGAAGAGCAGTTGACGCTAGAAAGCGCTTCGCGCCGCTTATATCGCCCGGTCCGCATCGAGGTCACGCTCAAGCGCATCGTCAAAGCGCTGATGAGCAAGATCACGGTGTTGACGCCGGTCACGCCGACCGGCAAGCGCGGCTGAAAGGGCGGCGGCCAGTTGGTCGCGCCGACGCGAAATACCATGAAAGCGCCGATCAGCCCGGCGAAAAACATGGTCTCGGCGCCGAGTAACATGATCGTGCCGAGCCTGGCATTGTTAGCACCAGTTTGTTGGGCCGTACCGGCGGCGCCGGCGGATCGCCTCCACCAAAAGTCGGTTCTCGCGCTGGCACGCGGGCTCCGGCTCATCAAATTTGCGCGCGGCTGAATTTCTCGCCATGGTCAACAACTTCAGTAGGCAATGATAAACAGCATCACCGCGAAAACGTACAAGGCAATCGCCGAGCCCAGAAACAAGCCGAAACGGCGCAACTTGCCTGCGTCCGACCAATTCACCTTCCATGGTATTGGATTCATAGCGGCACCCGATCCAAAGCCATTACCAACAACAGCACGGGCAGATAAATAAGCGAAGCAAAAAGCAAGCGTCCGCGCCTTGGGCACGTCGACTCCAAGGCCAACGCGATTCCGCTCGCCAGAAAGCCCATGCCGAGAACAAACGCGACGACGAAATAAACCGGGCCCGCCAAGCCGAGCAACGTCGGCAGCAGACTTACCGCCAGCAAGCGCCGCCGTGTGGCTGATAATCTGGCGATTGGTGCTCGCTCCGTTCAGATCGATCACCGGAAGAAACTGGATCCCGGCGTAGCGCGTAATCCTTTCGATAAAGGCGGGCGATCGCCAAGGTGTGCGGCACCTGCCAGAGGAACATGATGGCGAACAAAACCCAGGCGCCGACATCAAGACTGCCGGTGCGCGCCGACCCAGCCGATCACCGGCGGCAAGGCGCCCGGCACCGCGCCCACCAGCACGCAAAGCGAGCTACGCAGCTTCATCGGCGTATAACAAAGCAGATAACTCACGGTGATCAGCGCGGTTACAGCAGCGCTCAAAAAATTCACCGCCAATGCCAAATAGAGCAGGCCGGCAACGGTGAGCAACAAACCGAACCATAGCGCGTCGCGCGCTTGCAGGCGGCCGTCGGGCAATGGGCGGTGGCGCGTTCGTTCCATCATGGCGTCGGTATCGCGTTCGATCACCTGGTTAAGCGCCAGCGTGCCGGCCGGCGGCCAGCGCCGTGCCGAAAAGCATCTGCAAGAGCCTTAAATAATTGGGAACGCTCGCCGAACCGAGATAGAAACCGACAAACGCGGTGACCAGAATCATCAAAACGATGCGCGGCTTGGTCAGCTCTGCGTAAGTCCGCCGCGCGCGGAGCGCGCTCGCCTCCGCAACCTGCGGTCATTGGAGTGGTATTCATAGCAGAAGACTGCTCCCACAAAACTGGCGTGCGCCGGAGAAAGCTCTCGCGCCCTTGACAGGCGCTAGCGCTCGCAAGCGTCAAGATCACGCTCGTCGACCAGCATCAGCGCGCCGACGGCAAGATGGATCGTCGTGATATAAACCACGGCCTCAGCGGCCATTCGCCCGCTGGCAGTAAACTTGCCGAGGTAAGACGCCGGTGCCGAGCAGCAACTGCAGCAGCAAAAGTATCCCGAGAGCGCCTGCAAGGCGCAGCGCGCCGAGCGAGGTTGATAGATCGCGGCGCACACGCGAAGAGCAGTCAGCACGACATGGACGGCGACCAACACGGCAAACAGCAGATGAGCATCGAGCCGCGCGCCCGTATGGCGCAGCACCGCGCCGAAGATCGACCTGGAGATAGATCATCGCCGTGGTGATGGCGCAGAGCCGCCGCAACCTGCCGCCGTCCTCGATCGGTCGCTCGCTATAGCCGGCTGCGCCACTCTGGAGAAGTAAAAACCGCCAAGGCAACGACGAAAGCAAAAAAAGCCTGGGCGAAAGCAAGCGTGGACGATCGCCAGAGTGTGCTCAAGCAAGCACCACGCGCAGGCCGCCGAGAACACCCTGGAACGATCACCATCGCCAGTGCCACGACACCGAGCCAGCGCAGCCAGTTGCCGCGATTCTCTGAACCAAAAGCGAGCGCCAAAACAATCGTGCAGCAAACCGACGAACGAAGCCGACCAGGCGATGGCTATGCTCGTAGAAAATGCCGCCGACCATCTTTGACCACGGATAGAGAAACATGTTGTAGCCGAAAGTAGTCGGCCAATCGGGCACTGCCAGGCCGGCGCCTTTGCTCGTCACCAGACCGCCGATAAAAAGCAACGGAAAGGTCGCCACCGCCGTGAGCACGGCGAGGCGATGCGGCCAGGGCGAAAAGGACCTTGAAGCCGAACCTTAGCCGTGTGAATTCATTGTTGCTCGCTTGTCCTCAATGCGCGCCGCGCCGCCGCCCTGCCGCGTAAGACCTTCGTTCTGCGGCAACCAATCCTCCTTCACTTCCGGCGAGCTATACTCGTAAGGCGCCGCGGTAGACCATCGGCGTCACGAGCAAAATTGCCATGCGGCGGCGGCGTACGGCGCGGTCCATTCCAGGGTATTGGCCTGCCAGGGATTGCTTTCGGCTTTCTTGCCGGCGAACGAGGCTCCACGAGAAAGTTATACAGGAAAAAGATCTGCGACACGCCGAGAATCAACGCGCTGACGGTAATGAAGACGTTCCAATGCTGCATCGGCTGGATAAACTCGTACTGCATCGGGTTGTAGATCCGCCGCATATGGCCGCCGACGCCGAGAAAATGCATCGGGAAAAAAGCGCCGTTAAAAAAAATATAGGTCAGCACGAAGTGAATCTTCGCCAGCTCTTCATTCATCATGCGTCCGAACATCTTCGGGAACCAGTAATAAACCGCGGCGAACAACGCGAAGATGATGCCGGCGACGACGTAATGGAAGTGGGCGACGATGTAATAGGTATCGTGAATAAAAATATCGACCGGCGTCGAAGCCATGAAGATGCCGCTAAGACCGCCGATCAAAAAATTCGAGACAAATCCCAGGGCAAAGAGCATCGGCGAGGTCAGGCGAATGGTCCCGCCCCACAAGGTGCCGAGCCAGTTGAAGATTTTGATGGCCGAGGGCACGGCGATCACCATGGTCGTCATCATAAAGGCGGTGCCGAGCAGTGGATTCATACCGCTCATGAACATGTGATGGCCCCAGACGATCCAGGAGAGAAACGCGATGGCGATCATGGAAAAGGCCATGGCGTGATAGCCGAAGATCGGCTTGCGCGAAAAAGTCGACAGCAACTCTGAGGTCACGCCCATCGCCGGCAAGACCAGAATATAAACTTCGGGATGGCCGAAGAACCAGAACATATGTTGCCAGAGCAGCGGCTCGCCGCCGCCCTCCGGCAAGAAGAAACTCGTGCCTGCCATGCGGTCGAAAAGCAGCATCGCCAGGGCCGCCGTCAGCACCGGCAACGCCAGCAACAACAGTATCGCAGTAACGAAAAGCGACCAGACCGTCAGCGGCATGCGGAAATAAGTCATGCCCGGCGCTCGCATGTTGACGATCGTCGTGATGTAGTTGATGGCGCCCATTAGAGAAGAAGCGCCGGACACGAGCAGGCTGATGATCCAGAGATGCTGGCCCCATTCGACGCCGGTGTACTGCGCTTTGGCCGATAACGTCGCGTAGCTCGTCCAGCCGCCGGCGGCCGGACCGCCAGGCACGAAAAAACTCGCCAGCATAAAGACGCCGCCGGCGGCGCCGACCCAGAAAGATAACATGTTGAGTTTGGGAAACGCCATGTCGCCGGCGCCGATCATCAACGGGATGAGAAAATTGCCGAAAGCGCCGACCATGATCGGCATGACCACGAAAAAGATCATGATGGTGGCATGCATCGTGAACAGCGCGTTGTAAGTCTGCGGCGGGATGATCGCCTTCATACATGTACGGTTCCGGAATAGCGCCCAATCCCGGAACAGCGGTTTCGGGCCACGCCAGTTGCCAACGCATCATCATCGCCAGCAGACCGCCGATGATCAGCATCAAAAGTCCCATGAACAGAAACTGCCGGCCGATCATCTTGTGGTCAGTCGAAAATATATACTTGTTCAACGAACCCGAGCTCTTGATGGTGGCCATGGGCCGCATGGGCCGTGGCTGTTTCGCTCATTGTCAATACTCCTCCGTACTTTTAAGCTTCACGTTTTCGCGGCTTGCGCAAATTTCGACGCATTGGGCCTTTCGCGCATTTCTAAAACCGTCGCAGCAAGCTTCGGCCCCTGCTTTTGTGTTTTTTGTGCGCTCTGCGGTAAGATTCTTTTTTAATTATTTTGTTGCGGCTTTGCCGTACTAGGAATCAATCGGCTTTGGCGACCTTGGACGCGCTATTGTGGTTTAGCGGCTAGATTCTCGCTCGCCCACTTGCCGTAGTCCTCGGCCGTATGCACATGCAGCCAACCTTTCATTCCCGAATGACCGAAGCCGCAAAGCTCTGCACAGGGCAGCTCGTACCTTCCCGGCTTGGTGGCCTCAAACCAGGCAAGGATGGTTCTTCCCGGCACGGCATCTTGCTTGAAGCGCAGATTAGGAATGAAAAGGCTATGGATCACGTCATTCGCCGTCAAGTGCAGGCGAACGACCTTGTTTACCGGCACATGGATATCATTGTCGAATCGAACGTCATCTGGAGTACCCAATTTACCGTCGGGTCCCGGGTAACCCACGTCCCAATTGAACTGCTTGGCGGCCACACTCAACTCAAAATCAGTCGGCGGCGGCTCGCGTTTGACCTTCGCCCAGGTCGACACGCTCATGAAGGAGATGACAATCAAAATAGCCGCTGGAATAACCGTCCAGATAATTTCTAAAGTCGTATTGCCGTGAGTGTAAGTAGCGCGCCGGTTACCCTGGTCGCGGTATTTGCCAAAGAAACCAAATCATCAGCACCGTGACGAGGATAAACGTCGCAGCGGTAATGTAATAAATCAGAAAGAATAGCGCATCGATCTCCCGACCGTAGGTAGACACATCTTCCGGCAGCCATCTGAGCATCTAACGGACCATCCTTAAAAAAGAGTGATTTTCGCGGGCGAAGTGGAAAACTTGGCTATTTGCTAACATAGCGTCCAGGTCATTTCAAGCGTCGATGCGGCTGATTTGCAAAGGATTTTTGCAAGTGTTAAGCACAACACGACCGCAATCCGAAAACCTTCATGCGCAATTGGCACACCCTCAGTTTGCTGCTCCATCTCGTCGCGCTGGCGCTATGGCTGGGCGGCATAGGCTTCTTTCTGGCGGCTTTCGGCCCGGCGGTAAACGCCCTTGAAGCGGGCGCCGCCATGCGCTCGTTGAATCAAGGAAGAGTGGCTTTCGAGGGCGTTGCGTGGACCGGCATCACCCTGTTGATGCTCACAGGCGGCGTCAATTTGGTGCTGCGCAGCCAGTTCACCGGCGCGCATCTCGGTCAAACCTACATGATTATTCTAGCGATCAAACTTTTTTTGTTTGTCGCCATGTTGGTGCATCACACCTTGCAGGTTTTTAAATACGGCCCGAAGATCGCCGCGCTCACGCCGGGAAATCCCTGCGGATGGCGCCGTCTGGCCGGCGCCGTTGCGCGCCCATTGGCAAAAGTGGTTCATCCTGCTGAAATTAAACGCCGGGCTGGGGCTGGTGGTGATGCTGCTTGGCGTTCTGCTGATGGAAAACTAGCAGGCTGCTGAAAAAGGCCGATAGGCTTCGTTGTGCTCGCCCGATTTCGCGTCAACGTACAGGAGTACGCCTCCGCTCATCGAACTTCGCGCGCCTCGCCTCTGGATCTTTTTGAGCAGCCTGCGAGAAACTTGCGCGCTCTACCAGGAACGGGGGGTGGAGTATCAAAGTGATGCGTTTCTCAGGACCCAACACTCCATCACTCCAGTATTTCAGGGCTTCTCTAACCCCTTCGCATAAAGGCCTTTGATAAAGCCGCTGTCTTCGAGCTGCTTGACGAAGCGTGTATCCATGAATGTTTCAGGCGCGAAGTTCTTTGCCTTGGGCTCGCGTATGGCGACTTGCTCGAGGACAAAGCGTAAGCCGCCGACGGTCGGATAAGGCACGCGCTGCAACTTCGGCGTGTAGAAATCCACCGTCGAGGCGAGAATCGCCGGGTCTTTGATGCCGGTGTATTTGCTCGTAACCTTCATTGCTAGCTCGCGGTTATTCTTGTACATCGCGATGGCTTCCGTATAGGCGCGGACAAAACGCTGCACCGTATCCATGTTCTCCTTGATATAGGACTTCTTAGCGACGATGCCGACGAAGGGGAATTCCAGACCCAAAGCTGCCAGATCGGCGATCTCTTTGTACCCCAACTTTTTCCCCGCGTCGGTAAATGGGTCGGCAAGCGCGCCGGCGGCGATGCGGCCTGACGCCATGCCACCCATAATTCCGGCGTAGTCTTCAAGTTGAACGAGCGCCACGTCCTTCTCCGGCTGCAACCCGGCTTTGCGGATCGCAAAGCGCGCGGAGATGTCCGTGTTAGAACCGTAGCGCGTGACGCCGATGGCTTTGCCTTTGAGATCTTCCATTTTCGAAACCGTGCCCATGATCACAATCGGCGTCGTATTAAGCGCAACTGCGACGAAGGTCAAGTCCATGCCGGCGACGCCGGCGGCGAGCATGGCCGGCCCGCCCATCTGAGACATCTGGATCTCGCCGGATACTAGAGTTTGCGCCATAGTCGAACCGCTGCGGATGTAAGCAACTTCGGCTTTGATGCTGTTCTTGTCGAACAATCCCGCCTCGCGCGCCGTCCACAGTACGGCATGGGGACCGGAAGTGGCGGCGTAGCCGGTCATGACACGCGTGGCAGATTGCGCCCAAGCAAACCCAACGCCGAAAAATATCATGAGCAGCGGAACAACGGATTGAATCATGCGTCCTCCGGTGACCTTGATTCCATGCTTGATTCGGAAGTATAGGATTAATCGGACGCTCTGAGCAAATCAATATATCCCGGCCTATCAAGCAGAGGAGAATTCATGAACTATAGCGCTTACCTTCGTGCGCTGACCGCCGTTCTCTCGCTTATCTCGTTGGTCCCAGCCAACGCTGCCAATATCAACGTCGTCTGGACCAGCGAGGTCGGCCAATTCGCGCCGCTCTGGGTGACCAAGGAAGCCAAGCTCTTCGAGAAGTACGGTAACAACGTTGAGTTGATTTTCATCCAGGGCGCGAGTCTGGCGGCTGCGGCTTTGACATCAGGCGACGCTCAAATCGGCATGTTCTCACCGCAGGTGGTGATTACGAACCCGGGATTGGAGTTGGTCATGTTCGGCCGCCTGGGTAATACCATGGACAATCGGGTGTATGGAAGGAAGGGCATCAAGAGCATCAAGGAAGTAAAGCGGATCGCCATCAGCCGCTTTGGCAGCAACGCCGATTTCGCCGCCCGCTTTCTGCTCCAGCGCGAGGGGCTGCGGCCCGACACCGATGTCGCCTTGCTGCAATTCGGCAATCAATCGAACCGCATCGCCGCCGTCGAGACCAATAACGCCGACGCCGCCATGCTGACGCCGCCGATGACCTTGCAAGCGCGCAAACTTGGCATGACGCTTTTGCTCGACGCGTCGAAGCTGAATATTCCCTACTCCAGTCTTTTCTTCGTCGCGCGCCGGCCCTATCTGGCAAAAACCCGGCCGGAGCTGGTCAACTTCACCAGGGCGATGATCGAAGGCGTGGCGCTCTATAAGTCGAATAAAGAATTCGCCCTGAAAGTTTTGTCCAAGTACATGAAAGTGCAAGACCGCGAGATCCTCGAAGAGAACTTCCGCGAATACGATTTTCCCCTGAAACCCTATCCGTCGAGAGAGTACTTCGAGCTGCCGATCCAGGAAGTAGGCAAGAAAGATCCCAAAGTCTTAAAAGAAAACCCGGAGCGTTATAGCGATCTGTCCTTGGTAAAAGAACTTGAAAGTAGCGGTTTCATCGACAAAATTTCCCAGGAATACAAAGTGAAGTGATCTCCGGTAACGACCGGGATCACTTGATCCTGAGCGACAGCGAGGGATCTCATCAAAATTCAGGGAGGACTCATGGCAAGCGTACGCGGCGCGACTTTAGTAGGGCCGGACAAGTTGGAACTTCGTGAATATCCGTTTCCGGAAATTCCGCCGGAAGGCGGGTTGGTGAAAGTTGAAATGGGCGGCGTCTGCGGCACGGACGTAAAGTACTTGCACGGCAAGCTCAAAGTTGATTATCCGATCATTCTCGGCCACGAAATTCTCGGCCGCGTCGAGAAGCTCGGGCGCAACGCCGGGCAGATTCACAAAGTCAAGGAAGGCGACCGCATCATCCTCAAAGGCGCGCTGGGCTGCGGCCGCTGCGCCGACTGCCGGCGCAACAACCAGCGCTTCTGCCGCCAGCGCACCAACTACGGCGGCCGCACCAAATGCGATCAGCCGCCGCACCTGTTCGGCGGTTTCGCGGATTACATCTATTTAGCGCCGGACGTTCTGGCGACAAAAATCAGCGACGCGCTGCCCGCTGAAGCCGCCGCCCTCATCGGCTCGGTCATGGCCAACGGCTTCCAATGGGCGATTCGCCGCGGCGGCGTAAAGATGGGCGACTACGTGCTGATTCAAGGCCCTGGCCAGCAAGGGCTGTCGTGCACCTTTGCGTCGAAGCATGCCGGCGCAGCCAAGATCTTTATTAGCGGCATCGGGCGTGACAAACCGCGTCTCGAGCTGGCCAAAAAATTCGGCGCCGACCGCGCCATCAACGTTGAGGAAGAAGACGTCGTCGAAGTAGTTCGCAAGGAAACCAACGGCGAGATGTGCGACGTCGTCGTCGACGTCTCAGGCAATCCAACGCGATCTTGAAATCGGTGGACTGCCTGCACCGCCAGGCCACCCTGGTGCTTGCGGGTTTAACCGGCGATACCACCGTCACACCGATGCTGATGGACAAGCTCGTCTGGAACGAGACCAAGCTTCAGGGTTGCTTTACCGCCGACAACGACGCCACCGAAGCCGCGCTGCGCTTGATCGAATCGACCCAGTTTCCGGTACAGGAGATGGTGAGCCACGTCTTTCCGCTGAAGGATATTGAAAAGTGCATCCGCTCGGTGGGCGGCGAGATTCCGGAAATGTTCCCGACCAAGGCGCTGATCAACCCGGCGCTGGGCTAGCGCAAGCCCGGATTACTCATCTCCGAGGAAAACCCGTGACAGAGTGTAGGCCGTGAATTGGGTTTAAAACGTCATCCGTTTAATCCCCCTCCTTTAATCCTCCCCCGCGTCGCGGGGGAGGAAATAGGTGGGGGCTTCAACGTCTGGAACATTTGGAACAACTGGAACAAATAAGCTTTCTTAGGTACAGGCCCATTGGCCGCCCTTCGATTGTGCTCAGGGTGGTGAGCCTGCCCTTCGAGAACCTCAGGGCCGTGAGCTTAGTCGAATGCTCGAACCGCGACCGGAGAGAGAGGCTTACTCTTCGGCCGTAATCGCGTCAATAGTCCGGTTTAGCGACTACGGAGGAAGTTATGCGTTTGAAAGATCGAGTTGCAATCGTCACCGGCGGCGGCGTCGGCATCGGCAAAGCCTATGCTCAGGGGCTGGCGCAAGAGGGCGCCAAAGTGATCGTCGCCGATATTCAAGACAACGAAGCAAAGAAGGTCGCCGACGAAATCAAACAAGCCGGCGGCGAAGCAACGGCGCTATACGTCGATGTCACCTCGCCGGAAAAAACCGGCGCCATGGCGCAGGCGGCGCTGAAAGCCTATGGGCGCATCGATATTCTCGTCAACAATGCCGGGCTCTATTCGGCGTTGAAAAAGAAAAACTTCATGGAGATCGACGGCGACGAGTGGGACCGGGTGATGGCGGTGAATGTCAAGGGACTCTGGCACTGCGTCAAGGCGGTTTATCCGGCGATGAAGCAGCAGGGCAAGGGCAAGATTATAAACATCTCATCCGGCACCGTGCTCGGCGGCTCTCCATTATTTCTCCACTACGTATCGTCGAAGTCAGCGGTGATTGGTTTCACCCGGGCATTAGCCAGGGAAGTCGGTGAAGACAATATCTGCGTGAATTCGATTATGCCCGGGTTAACTATTTCGAGTGCCAATCAAGAAGGCGTTATGACCGCCGAACAGCTTGCCGACCGGAGAAAAAAACGCGCCTTTCATCGCGACCAGTATCCGGCCGATCTCGTGGGCACGGTGATTTTCCTCTCGTCCGACGATAGCGATTTCATGACCGGCCAATCCATCTCAGTGGACGGCGGCCTGAACATGCACTAGCGCGACTAGCGGGATAGTTTCTTCAAGATAAGACTAACTCTTCCGCCAGGCGGCAATTACCGCGGAAGAATTCCACGAGTTATGAGATGAGTCAGTCACGGAGTCACCAATCCAGTCCGCTCCGCACTGGCTGCAAACCGTAGCCGGCACTTTCCTGACAACTACAACACCAAACTCCAAATCCGCAGTAAATGTCGTCGTCCCGGTTTTCGTCGTTCCGCCGCAGAGCGGCATGGTTTCTTTGTGCCTATTCACTTCTTTCTCCTCGTCTTAAAGTCGGCCTCGAAGCTTCCGAAGCCCGCTCGTACGACGAAAATCACAATGAAGTTGGTTTGCTACGATTTCCGCAAAGTCGGAAGGGGAGCAGCGGCTTACTTTGTTACCAGTGCCGACTGAAATCCATCTTCCATGAGCAAAGTCTCGATGTCGTTGAGCACGGTTTGCGGGTGCAGGAAGAGAGAGCTGTAGATCTCGCGGATATAGCCCGCCCGGTCGATCAGGAACACTTTAAGCACGTGCGACAGCTCGCGCCTTGGGCGTCCGCTCGAGCGGTCGACGGTTACGCGCACGTCCTGGCCGAATCCCTCCACCAGCGGCATCAACTCGCGCGCCGAGCGCGTGGTGAGAAAATACCAGCGCACGCCGCCGCTCGAATCCACTGCGCGGCCGCCTGCGTAGCGCCGCATGACGGCGGGCGTGTCGCGTGCCGGATCGAAGGAGAGCGTGACAAACCGCGCCTTGCCATGCAGCGCTGGAGTTGCGGCGATCGCGGTTTTGAGCGTATCGAACACCCGGTAGGCGAGCGGGCAACCCTCAGGATCAACGCAAGTGGTGTAGATAAACCCGAGCAAGGTTATCTGGCCTCGTGTGTAACGCGAAAGCGGCTGGCTGCGACCGTCGATGCTCAACACCCGCCCATCGGGAGCCGTCATGATGCGGTGCAGGGTGTAACTCCCCGGCGGCGGAGGTGTGAAGGCGAGGGCGGGAAGCGCTGCGGGTGGATGCGCCCAGAGCGCAGGAACGACGAGCAACTCGATCACCAGCGCCAGCGTATATACCGTCCCGTGCATGTTTACCGCAGCGCCCTGGAGCCGAGCTTCATGTGGTGCGCGCGGCCGATCTTTTCCTTGGTGAAGTCGACTTCAAACTTCTGTGTGAGATCCTTGCCATCCCAGGCAAAACCGCGCAGAAACTGCTCATTGTCCGCGCCGCCCTTGTCCCAATTGGCGAGCAGCGAGGGAGTAATATACAAGCGTTTACCGTCCCAGCTCTGCGATACCATGTTGACTTGTTTGCCGGTGACTTTCTCGTAGGTCTGTTTCGGCGCTTCTGGATTGGCGAGATCGAAGTAGCGGGTCTTGCCGTCCATAAAAGTGTTCACCCACAACCCCTTGCCGTCGCGCGTGATGCTGATGTCAACAGGCAGCGGCGTCTTCGAGGGATCAGCGATAGTACCAACCTCTTTCGCGATCCACTCGCCTTTGCCGTCCTGCTTGACCAACCAGAGCTTCGACGTTAGCGCGGTCGCGGTAATGGCCCAATTATCGTTGGGATTCAGCGACCAACGGATCTCCAGCGGCGCGCCTGGAACGCTGAAAACTTTTTGCGGTTTCATCGCTTTCAAGTCCCACAGCGCCATCGTATTGCCGAATTTTTTCATCGCCTCGCCGTCTTTGATCAGTTCGCCGAGCGGCCGCATGTAATTGGCGTGACCGGTGAAGCTCGAAGTGAGCAGCGCGTTTTTCTTCGGGTTGACGGCGAGATCATAACCATAACCATCGCCGCCGCCTTCAGTTGGCATCGCATAAGAAGCGATGAATTGCCCTTTGTTGTTATACAGCGCCATGCCGGTTCGACCGCTCTTGTCCTTGGTGTTGGACAGAGCCTGTACGAGCATGCGGCCGGCAAGCGCGTAATACGTGTGCGGCCCGAGATAGCCGGATTTGTCGCCGAGATCGGCGATGGTCTGCACGAGTTTGGGTTTTGCCGGATCGGCGCCGATGTCGAATACCCAGATCCGGTTATCGGACAGCCCGCCCGCCCATATATGGCGCCGGTCGTCGGTAAAACCCATGTGGTGCGCTTCGACGCGCGCGCCGGTGGACAGCGTATGAATTACTTTGCCGTAACTCTTCGATTTCGGATTGACGTCGACGGTCACGAGCTTGTCCGAGCCATCTCCTAGACCCTCTACGCCAAGCGCCCATACGTAGACGAAATCTTCCTGGCCTTGAATTAACTTCGAAACATAGGGCGAGTTGCAAGTCTCGTCGCCAAACAGTGCGCCTGCAAGAGTCAACCATGTACCTGCGAGCGTTGCGATCCAGCTCCACTTGTTAAGAGTCATACGTCGTCCTTTCGACTGGCGTGAGCGTAAGCTACACCATAGAGCCAAATGTTGTTTTGGCGTTACGCTAGTCGATGGGCGACGGTTATGTCAACGGGAAACGGAGTTCTAGGTCTGCGAAATAGTTTCGTAGTTCCTACTCAAAAACCATGCTGGCAAAAGTCACCGCGGAGCCAGTCTCCGGCGTAAAAGCCTGGCTGTACTTCAGATGACTTCCCTTGGCGCCGTCGAGCAAGTGAATCAGCGAATAGAGCGGCGCGAAGCCGCAGATCTTTCTTCTATCGCCGTCTTTTGCGACTTCGTTGAAAAAACCCGGCGCGTCGAGCGCGCCGAGCCGCTCGATCAGCTTGTGGTCTTCGCGTTCAACCCACTTCAGAAAATCTTCGGTGACCGGCTCGCGATCCCCGAATTCGTTGCCGACGTGGGCTAAATCCACCCCCGCGATAAAACAAACCCGGCGCGTTTCTTTCTGCGTCAGGTCGCGCAACGCGCTCAAGAACTTTGGCACCTTGTGATCGCGTTCCGGCAAGGTTTGTTGCCGTACGCTCGTACTAAATGAGGAAACCAGAATCGGCACGATCTTGAACGGCCGCTCGGGCTCGTTCGCCAGCGCGGCGCGCAATTGCGCCGCATATTTTAATAACACCACCTGAAATTCCAGCGAATGTTCGCCGCGATGAAGATATTCGTCGGCAAACAGATCGGCGCCGCCAGAGTCATGCAGCCGGCGGACAAAATCCTTATCGGTTTCGACCATTCCCAGCGGCGTCTCAAAATCTTTCGAGGTCAATATAAAAGGATTGCGGCCACCGCAATGCGACGTACCGAGCAGAATAAAAAGATCGGCACCGGCGCTTTCGGCGAGGCTTTTATAGGCCCAGGCGTACGCCGGCCCGCCGCGGTGAAAATCGATGTGCGGCGCGACGATCGCCCTAGGCGGCGGCAAGGCTTCTCGGCGCTGCGCGCGTCCGGGGCCGTTCGGCGCGCTAAAAAAGCCGTCAATCTGGTTTTTTAGTTCAGCAGGATCGGCGTGGTAAACTGCGCCGACGTGGGCGGCGCCACGTGATGGCCGGCGGCGAAACTCATCGATGACGGCATCGCGGTGAGTCAAGAACCGCTCGCTTTCCAGATAGTAGTGCTGGTCGAGCATGTTGATGAAGTCCTTCAACTCATCGGCAAGCAGCACACGGGCGAATTGTTTGCTGAAGGCTTCTTGGATATCAATCAACGAATGCCGGCCGTCCAAGTGAGACAAGATAAAATATCCCACCGGCGAGAAGCCCAACGGGCTGGAGAAGTTAAGCGGGTCTTTGAGAAGGACGAAGGTTTGGCCGTCCTGCTGCACCGGAACGGCCGTCACCGGCCTTAAGCACGGGAGCTCGATCATGAAATAGGCGCGAGCGGCAGCAGGTAAAGGTAGCCCTAGACGATGCCGAGCTTTTGCTTGGCTTCCTCGCTGATCATGCTCGGATTCCAGGGCGGGTCCCAGACCAGATCGACAGTCGCGTCCGCCACTCCGTCCAAGGCCATAATCTTTTCGCTGGCATCCGCGGCAATCATAGTGCCCATACCGCAACCGGGCGCGGTGAGCGTCATTTTAACGGCTACTTTGTCGTCGTCGATTTCGACGTCGTAAACCAGACCCAGGTCGACAATGTTAACCGGAATTTCCGGATCATAGCATTCTTGCAGCGCTTCATAGACTTGTTCTTTAGTTACCATAATCAAACAGATCTCCTCTTGATCGCCGCCGGCTCTGTTTTGCCTCTCCTCCGCTGCGGGCGAAAGGCAAAGGGCAGAAAGATTCAGCTCGATACGATTTTCAGGCCCTGCGTGCGCTGCGCGCGTTCCGATGCGATCGACAATTGTCCGGCGAGTTTGGCGGCTATATCCAGGAAACTCCTGCTCACCAGAGAATTTGGCTCCTTAACCAGTATCGGTACGCCCTCGTCCCCACCCTCACGCAATCCCGGAGTAATCGGAATTTCGCCAAGATAGGGAATGTTAAAACGTTCCGCCGCTCGCGCCGCGCCGCCGCGGGAAAAAATTTCGTGGCTTTTGCCGCAGCCATCACAAATGAAGAAGCTCATATTTTCGACAATGCCAAGAATCGGGATATTAACTTTATCGAACATCGACTTCGCGCGCACGACATCGGCAAGCGCGACCTCTTGTGGGGTCGCCACCAGCAGCGCGCCGCTGACTTTGAGTTGCTGTGAAAAGGTAATCTGCACATCGCCGGTACCCGGCGGCATATCGACGACGAGATAATCGAGATCGCCCCAATGCACATCGGCCATGAGCTGGTGCAGCGCTTTGCCCAGCATGGGGCCGCGCCAGATCACCGCCTGATCGGCATCGAGAAAGAATCCGATCGACATCACCGGCACGCCGTGAGCGAGAACCGGAGCGATTTTCTGGACGCCGTCGACCTCGATTTTTTTTGGCTCACTTTTGACGCCCATGAGGATCGGCACCGACGGGCCATAGATGTCGGCGTCGAGTAGACCGGCGCTGGCGCCATGGCGCGTCAGCGCCACCGCGAGATTGGCGGCGACGGTGGATTTGCCCACGCCGCCTTTGCCCGCCGCGACCAGTACGACATTCTTCACGCTGGGCAACAAGTCCGTCTGCCCCGCTCCCGCCTTACTGCCGCGCACTTGCGCGCCGAAGGAGATCTCCAACTTGCTGATGCCGGGAAGCGCTGCAAGCGCCTTATTGCAATCGGTCTCTATGGTTTCACGTAAAGGACAGGCCGGGGTGGTGAGCTCGACGGTAAAACTCACTGTGCCGTTTTTTACGACAAGATCTTTTACCATGCCGAGACTGACAATGTCGCGGTGAATTTCCGGGTCCTGCACGTTACTCAGCGCGGCTAAAACGTTTTCTTGAGTGATGGTCTCCACGTAGTTCCTTTCATCAAAAACTATAGACTTGTAAGGTCTATGATGTCAACCAAGTGCGCTGAAAGCGCTGCACTCGGCAAAAATTGCTATGCCGGATTATTCACGGGATTACGTCCGAGGAGCAAGCCTCTCCCGTCGCGCTTCGACAATGAATAATCCGGACTGTGTGTCACTGTGAACTTAAGGCGCGCGCTCTAGAGCATTTATTGCCGGCGGCGTTACCATTTGCTACCATAACTTTCTGCTAAGAACCGCGGCTTCAATCGCGCTATCAATTACGTGCGCACGCTCGAGCGCTTCAAATTCGCGCCAACAATCGTCTAAAGGCAGGGCGCGGCGGCGCCGGTGAATGGGCGCAACTTTCCTGAAGGGGACTACTCAATGGTGATTCATAAACATGCTTGGCGTTCCGGCACTTGGTTAGTTGCTCTTTTGTTGATCGGCGGCTGCTCCGGCGGGCAAATGACAACCCGCGAAAAGGGCGCCGGCATCGGCGCGCTCGGCGGTGCCGCCGCCGGCGGAATTATCGGCGCGGCCGTTGGCCGGCCCGGAGTAGGGGCAGCGGTAGGCGGCGTTTTGGGATTGGGAACCGGAGCATTGGTAGGTGATCAACTTCAAGGACAAGAAAACAAACAAGCCGAGCAACAAAAAGCCATCGATCAACAGCGCGTCGAGATGGAAAAGAATCGCGCTCTGATAGAGGAGTTGAAAAAGCGCAACATCGAAGCGCGCGAGACCAGTCGCGGCGTCATGGTCAATCTGCCGAGCGTTAACTTTGAGTTCGATAGCGCTGATCTGACCGGGGATGGGCGCAGCCGGGTCGATCAGATCGCCGGCATCATCAAACGCGAAGTGCCGAACCGCCGCATCACGGTAGAAGGTCATGCCAGCCGGGAAAGTGCGGCGGCGGAAGCCTACAATCTGCGCTTATCGGAGCGCCGAGCGAGTGTCGTTGCCGGTGAACTAGAACGCAACGGCATCGATAGCCGAAACGTCAACTCCCATGGCCTCGGAACCCGCGCGCCTATCGCCTCCAACGAAAACGAATCTGGCAGACAGCAGAATCGCCGGGTGGAAGTGATTATCGAAAATTAGCGGAGCCAAAGCTTGGTTCAGTGCCGGCGAACAAGCGCTGAATGTTGCTGCGGTGGCGCCAGGCGTCATCACCGCAATAAACCCGACCATGGCAACCACCATGGCCGGAAAGTCAAAGAGCCAAAAAACTATCGGCGCGGCGAGCGCCGCGCTCAGCGAGCCCAGTGAGACGATTCGGCTGGCGCCAATGACGGCTGCAAAAATCACCAGCAAGACCAAAACCGCTTGAGGCGCTAACGCGAGAAAGACCCCCAAAGCGGTGGCAACGCCTTTGCCACCGTCGAAACGCAAAAAAATCGGATACAGATGACCCAGGAAAACAGCCGTCCCCGCCAAAACAACCCACAGTAAACTGACGCCTACCTGCAGCGCTAGGAATACCGCGAGCCAACCCTTTCCAACATCGATCGCCAAGGTCAAAGCACCGCGTTGCTTGCCCAGAATCCGCGCCACATTGGTGGCTCCCACGTTGCCGCTTCCGGCTCTGCGAACGTCGACGCCGGCGAAGCTGCCAATAATATAACCGGTGGGCACAGAGCCGAGCAGGTAAGCCAGAACAATCAAGGCAACTTCAATCATCGGATAAAACTAGCCCGCATGATTCTCGCAGCGGATCACGGAGTGAGCCGCTGCGGTCGCGGTTCGACCGTTCGACTTAAGCTCACGGCCCTGAGGTTCTCGAAGGGCAGGCGCACCACCCTAAGTACAGCCGAGGGCGGCCAATAGGCCCTATACCTCAAGCAATTATAAATTGTTGAGCTAAACGTTTTCAGTTGTTTCCAATCGGACGGCAACTCAGCATTCGAAATCTCAAAACTGAAAACTCAAACAACTTCGTCGACAAGGCTCGATGCCTTATGGTCGCGCTTAAAAACCATACGCGCGGGGAGCGCGGCATCGGCGTGGAAAAAAGATCTCAGCCACCGCGCCAGTATGGTCTTCGTTACCTCGTACGCGGATCTAACATTTTTTCAGAAATGCAGCCTCAGTCAACGCAAAAGCCCCGCGCGATGATTCGCAACGGGGCTTTGCACAATGTCGTTTTGATAGCGATTAAGCCGGGCGCTTGTAGTACTCAGGGTTCATGCGGGTCGTGGTGCCGGACTTCGCCAGTTCTTCCTCGAACATTTTGCGAATCCACGGCGCCTCATCGTAATATTCAATTTGATTACCGCCGGCCTTTACATCTTTATCGACTTTAGTGATGTCGCCGAAACTTTCACCCAGACTGTATTTGATTCCACCCAAACGCGGCGGCAGATAACGCGCGCCGGTGGCGCCGGTATTGAAGTGCTGGTGAAACATCATTGCCGGCGGCGTGAACACACTGCCGTCCTGCCATTCGTAGCGCTTCGGCTCTTCACCTTCTCTCCAGAACAGCGAGAATCCCTGGCCTTTGATAATGATCACGTTGAATCCCGGACCGTGGCGGTGCGCTTTTTTATAGGTGCCGATGGGAAACTCTGAAATATGCGCTGCCATGGAACCGTTGGCGAGCTCAAGCATGACGTTTTTACCCGCGGCGCCGCGCTCCACCCAATCCTCAAGCTTGAAATTGCGCGCATCGGCGATGAAGTTGGTGTCCCACACGCGCCCGGGATGAGCTGTACCTTTGCCGCTGAAATATTCCGGATCGCCATCGAAGCGGTCGCTAAAATCCCGCGGCGTATTAAAGATAAAGTCCGCATCATGAAACAAATTGAAAACGATCGGCATGCTGTTCACTGAAAAAAACCTGGCGGGCTCATCGCCCGATCCATTGAAGTGTTGGTACCAAGAGTTGAGTGGCAAAGCGAACAGGCTGCCTTCTTGCCACTCAAAAGTTTGCTTCGCGCCTTTCTCATTCCAGATAGTCGTCGCGCCGCGTCCTCTAAGAACGAAGTGCAAGTCTTCATACAGGTGGCGCTGTGGATTGAGCTTCTTACCTGCCGCTATTTCGCTTACATACGCGCCGGTTGTGCCCTCGGCTCCTTCCATGTTGATAAACGCGCCGTTGCCGCCGGTTCGGGCCCATGGCTTGAGTTCGATTTTTTTCAGGTCTTGCACAAAAAACGTCTTGATCACCGGTATGTCTTCGCCGTTTTGCCACTTTTCGTAATAGGGGATGTTATCCATCACATTTTCAACTTGGATCGCGGGCTTGGCCATAGGGTTTACCTCCGGTATTATGTCAAGGTCTTACCCAATACGGCCCATAAAAGCAAGATTCCAAACCTGTTGCTCGCCGGCCCGCGCGCGCCGCTGGTCGATCATCGGGAAGCTTTTCGCGCGTGTGATCGATCGCGCCTATGCTTGAACGCGGGCGCCTAAGCGGCTCTTTACGACGCCGGATTCTCGACGGTTGCGTTCCACCGGCTGTTGTTTTGCGTTTAGCTGGCGTTGACAATAGCGAGAAAACTCTACTAAATGACCTTAACTTTAAACTACATTCCAGCATCTGAGAATCGAAGGAGAACGGTTTTGGCGACACCCATTACAGCGCCCATGGTCGGGAAAATTCTAAAAGTCGAAAAGAACGTCGGGGATCATGTTGATGAGGACGATGTCGTCATCGTGATGGAAGCGATGAAAATGGAAATTCCCGTTGTCGCACCGACCAGCGGAACGCTCAAAGAACTCAAGATTGCGCCGGGGCAAGCGGTTGAAGCGGACCAAGTTTTGGGTCAGATCGAGTAACCTCCCGCGGCGGTCACCTACATTTCTGACAGCTTGGAAACTTTTTAATGGACGACATCTGGACGTTCGGATGGACGGTGGCGGCGCTCGGTATGTCCGGCACCATGCTGGTGTTGTGGTTATTGAGCGCGCTGATTGTGCTGCTTAAAAAGCTCTTCCCGCACCAGGACGTGGTAACGGACGCGAAGAAAGGTTAGCCCCTATTATGGAATCGGCGGTGGTTACCGGCCTCCAGGGCCTTTTGCTTGGCGTTACAAATTTGACGCCGGGTCATGTAATCATGCTCGCCATAGGCTGCGTCCTGCTTTACCTCGGTATTAAAAAAGGCTATGAGCCGTTGCTGCTTTTGCCGATCGGCTTTGGCGCTGTTTTAGTAAATATTCCGCTGGCCGGAATGATGAGCGAAGATGGTTTCTTGCGCTTCTTCTACGACGGCGGGGTGCGCACTGAAGTATTTCCGCTGCTGATCTTTTTCGGCATCGGCGCCATGACCGACTTCCAGCCGCTGTTGGAAAATCCCAAGATCATTTTGCTCGGCGCCGCCGGACAATTCGGCATTTTTCTCACTTTGCTGCTCGCGTTAGCCGTCGGCTTCGATAAGCTCGACGCCGTCGCCGTCGCCATCATCGGCGCTTGCGACGGACCGACCGCGATTTATGTAAGCTCAAAATTTGCGCCTCATCTCCTTGGCGCCGTCTCGGTAGCGGCGTACTCCTACATGGCCCTGGTGCCGCTCATCCAACCGCCGATCATGCGCGCATTGACGACAGCCAAAGAACGGCGAATTGTCATGGGCGCAACCAAGCAACCGGTATCCAAAACGACAAAGATTCTCTTTCCCATCGCCGTCACCATCTTTGCGTCGATTCTCGCCCCCAAAGGCGCGCCTCTGATCGGCACGGTTATGTTCGGAAACTTGATGAAGGAAAGCGGCGTGGTCGATCGCTTGAAGAACGCCGCTGAAAACGACATCACCAATATCGTTACCCTGCTTCTCGGGTTGTGCATTGGCGCCACCATGGAAGCGGACAAGTTTCTGCGTGCCCAGACCTTGCTTGTGCTCGGGCTTGGGTTTATCGCGATCACCCTGGATACGGCGATTGGCATCCTCTTCGGCAAACTTATGTGCGTGCTCACCGGCGGCAAAATCAATCCGCTCATCGGCGCCGCCGGCATCTCGGCCTTTCCGATGGCAGCGCGCGTCGTCCAGGTCGAAGGTCAGAAGTATAATAAGAAAAACTATCTGCTCATGCCCGCCATGAGCGCCAACGCCGGCGGCCAGATCGGCTCGGTGATCGCAGCGGCAGTGATGTTATCGGTGCTTCAAGGAATGGGTATCGTCGCCGGATAGAGTTTCGAGTCTCGGGCTTCGCGTTTCGCGTAACCCAAAACCCGCAACCCTAAGCTGGGTATTCTTTATGGCGAACTCCAGAGAAGATCTCGAAAAAAAACTTTCGGGATTGGAACAAAAGATCATCGCTGGCGATCCAAAAACCGTCGCCAAGCTCCATGACCAGGGCAACTTGACCGCGCGCGAGCGCGTCGAGCGGCTCTTGGACTCGGAAACCTTTGTCGAGGAATTCATGCTGGCCGAGACCCAATGCACGGATTTCGGAATGGCGGAAAGAAAGCTCCCATCCGACGGCGTCGTCACAGGCTTCGGCAAGATCGAAGGCAGGCCGGTCTACGTTTTCTCCCAGGATCGCTCGGTTCTCGCCGGCAGCGTCGGCAGCGCTCACGCCGAAAAGATCGCTTACGTAATTCAGACCGCGCGCAAACTCGGCGTGCCGCTGATCGGCCTGAACGACTCCGCCGGCGCGCGCATTCAAGAAGGTTTGTCGGTCACCTCGGCTATCGGCAAGATCTTTTACGAAAACAGTATTGCATCCGGCTGTATGCCGCAGATTTCGGCGATTATGGGTCCGTGTATCGGCGTCGGTTCCTATTCGCCAGCGCTCACTGATTTTATCCTGATGGTGCAGAATACCAGCCAGATGTTCATTACCGGACCGGCCGTGATCAAGGAGGTGCTCGGCGAAACCGTTACGATGGAAGAGTTGGGCGGCGCAAAAATCCATTCGGAAGTATCCGGCGTCGCCGATTTTGTCGCCGCCAACGACGACGGCTGCCTGGCCACGATTCGCCGGCTCATCGGCTTTTTGCCGTCGAACTTTGAATCTCTGCCGCCGCGCCGAACGCCGAGCGATGATCCCGCGCGCGCTCTCGACGATCTCGACGAGATCGTCCCCGAGGACACGCGCCGGGCGTATAATATTCTGCAGGTCATAAAAGCTCTCGTCGATGACGGCGATTTCCTCGAAGCGAAAGCGAAATTTGCGCGCAATCTGGTCATCGGCTTTGGCCGCCTTGACGGCTATCCGGTTGGTTTCGTCGCCAACCAACCTATGTTTCTCGCCGGCAGCTTGGACGTCGATGCCTCGGATAAGGCCGCTCGCTTCATCCGGTTTTGCGACGCTTTTAACATTCCCCTAATCACCCTGATGGACGTGCCCGGGTTTTTTCCGGGAAAACAGCAGGAGGAAAAAGGCATCATTCGCCATGGCGCGAAAATGCTTTACGCCTATGCTGAGGCAACCGTGCCTAAAATCACCATCGTGCTACGCAAAGGCTATGGCGGCGCGAAGCAGGCGCTTTGCACCCGCGAAATGGGCGCGGACCAGCTTTTCGTCTGGCCCGGTGTCGAGCTGGCGGTGATGGGCGGCGGCGGCGCGGTGAACGTGCTGTACAAGCGAGAAATCGAACAGGCGGCGGAGCCGGCGAAAACGCGCGCGGAAAAGCTCGCTGAGTATCAGGAGCGCTTTAGCGGCCCGTTTGAGGCATTATCAAAGCAATTCGCCCAGGGCGTGGTCCGACCCGCGGAAACACGCAAACGTTTGATCCAGTCTCTGGAGATCTTGCGTAACAAGACAGACGAGCGGCCGCGGAAAAAACATGGTCTCATGCCGGTCTAGCGCGCAGCTATCAGGATAGTTGGCGCGCCGCGCGCCAGCGCATTAGAGCAGCGCAGGCGCGAAAGCGCTTAGCGGCAATTGGCCGGTAAGGTTGTGCATAAGCCGAATCTTTCCGGCGGGCGCGCGGCGTCAACCCCCTAGAGGCAGCTTTAGCGTGAACGTAGAGCCGCAGCCGATCTCGCTGCTGACGCTTAGCTCGCCGCCCAGCAAATCCGCGTACCTTTTGGCAATGTAGAGCCCTAAACCTGCGCCGTCGAAGGCGCGCGTTCTGGAGCCATCCGACTGGCGAAACTTTTCGAATATAAACGACAAAGATTCACTGGGGATCCCCACCCCGGTATCCGCAACAGTAAACCGGATGGCCGCGGAATCAGCAATTTGCTCGGCAGAAATGACGATCCGGCCCTCCGCCGTAAACTTTATGGCGTTATCAATCAAGTGCTGCAGGATATCCTTCAGCCGTTCCCGATCAGCTCGCAGCACCGCCAGATCCGGCGAACAATACCAGACCATTTTGCGCCGATCATTCACCTGCGCGCCGTATTCTCCCTTCAGTTCAGCGAAGAATTCAGGCAGCACGATCGCGCGCGCCACCAGATTAATACCGCCCGCTTCGATTCTGCTAACCTGGAGAATGCTCAAGACCATCGCCAGGAGATCGTCCGAATTCTCCATGATGCGATCGAGACTATTTCGTTGTTCGTCGTTGATATCTCCAAGCAAGCCCTCACGCATCATCCCCGCATGGCCCATGATCAGGCTGAGCGGAGTTCGAAACTCGTGCGACATGACATTCAAAAATCCTTCTCTCGCCTCATCGGAATTTACGGAACCAGAGCGCGCAGTGGCACTGGCATCTTGCGCAGCTTGGGGCGGGTAACGATTGACTGAAAACGCAATAAGGTCCGCAACCAGGCTCAAAAACTCGGTATCATCATGGTCGAAACCCCTGCTCGCGGCCGAATAATAACCGATAACCCCATTCACCCCATCGGGCGAGAGCAGCGGTATGCCCAAGTAGGAAGCGAGGCCGTACTTTTTTAAAAAAGAGGCATTTTGAACGTTGCCATCGCTCTGGAGGTCGTTGAAAGTTAAGGCCAGCTTGCTTTTGATGACGGTCCTGCTCAGGCCCACCCCTCCCAGAGGGGCCGCCATGCGCCATTCGAGTTGATCCAGATTATGGCAAGCGATGGGCTCGAACACGCCGGTCGCCGAGTTGCGCAACCGCAAAGTAATCGCCTTCAGCGTGGCAACGTCAGACGCTGTCTCGAAGAGCGCCCGTGCCAAAGCCTCTATTCCGAAGTTTTGCTGCAGTCGCTGGCTCAACGCGTGTAACTGGCGCATTCGGGAAACTTGCGGTACAGCCAAGGCTGTCACGCGTTGATGGGTCGTGACAATGTGATTGACAGCCGGGAGAGACCGTTTTTTGAAGAGTCCCATCGGCTTAAAATGCCGAACAGCGCGGGCCGGTCTTAACTGCCACGCAACAAAAAAGCTCGCTGCCAGGATGCAGCCTAAACTGCCTAGATTCGGTGTTTTTGAAGGCTTGCAGCAATTTATCCGCCAAAATTAACCGAGGAGTTCGTTTATCCGCTAGGAATACAGCGATAAGAAATTATATATATTAAATTGCATGTAATATAACATTACGTTTTAAAAAACAAAACAAAATTGCGGAATTTATGACTACAAACGTGACGCCACAAAAATTGCTAATTTCCTTTTACCGTTTAGCTATTTGCTCAACTTTTTTTTATTGACAATTCAAACGTTTAGTAGCAGAAAAAAGATTTATGGCGCGTCGCGCCGGTAACTGGAAATCAACGAGCGCAGGCAGCGCTCAGGAGAAGCATGAGCCAACCGGTCCAACTTTCCATTGCTGGAACATCTAAACGGGTCGATATCGCGAGCGTCATCGCGCTGACGTTTTTTAAAAACGTCGAACTGCCGCCACGCTCGCAACTAAACGTCCGCATGGGCTGGCGAGATTCGGAACTGGGCGGCACCGGACCGGCTCTTTTAGTGGACAAGAAGCGCTGCGCCTTCGGCTTCGGTAACCCGGTGGGCCTTTCAGCGATGGCCTACCGCGGGCGCGGTTTCTATAAGAAAAAGATTTCCCTGCGCGCCATCGGGGTATTTCCTACCTGGGATCGATTGATCTTTGCCATCAGAAAAGAGACCGGCATCGAATCACTCGAAGACGTCGAAAAACAGCGATACCCTTTGCGCATCTCGACGCGCCGGCGGGTTAAGCTGCAGACAACCGTTTATGCCATCGATGAGGTGCTCAAAACTTACGGCATGAGCCTCCGGCAAATTGAAAGTTGGGGCGGTAAAGTAATGGAAGCGCCGAATCCGAGCGGCGCCGAACGCAGAGATCACATTGATACCGGCAAAGCGGATGCGGTTTTCGATGAAGGAGTGAAAAGTTGGGGACCGGCAGCGCTCGCTGCAGGCATGCGTTTTTTGCCGGTCAACGATCGAGCAATGCGGCACATGGGACAGATCGGCTTTCCCAGCGCTATGTTAACGCGTCAGCATTATCCCATGATGGAGCGCGATATTAAGACCATCGATTTCAGCGGTTGGACGTATTTCTGTCACGCTGATCTAGCGCCGGCGATCGCCTATAAAATGGCCGAAGCCGTCGATCTCTGTCACCGACAGATTCCCGTCGATCACTTCGACAAACGGCCGATGACCATGCGCGAGTTTTGCCGCGGCGGTGAGGCCGGCCAGTTAAATATACCGCTCCATGCCGGCGCCAAGAAATATTTTCGGGAAAAGGGCTACCTGTAAAAATGTTGGTTCCAATGGTTCCAGCCATTCCAGTCGTTCCAAACGTTAAGACCTCTTGAACCGTCCGCAGGATCGAACGATTGGAACGTCTGGAACGTCTGAAACGACTGGAACAATAGAATACGGTGAATCAAGACATGCCGAGTTCGACTTTGGACTATGCGAGACTCTTCCCAGAGGTGCGAAAATCAAGATTGCCAGGCGGCTATATGGGAAAAATTCTGCGCGTGAATCTCAGCACCGGCAGTTTGCGCGACGAGAACCTCCCCGAGGAACCGATTCTCAGAAAGTTCATCGGCGGTCAGGCGCTCGGGTTGTACATCCTGATGAATGAACTGGCGCTCGACGCGACGCCGTTCGGTCCGGAAAATAGCGTCGTCATCATGACCGGGCCGCTTACCGGCAACGGCTTTACACCGGGCGGCACCAAAATGACGGCGGTTTACTTGAGCCCGCTAACCAACAAAACTCTCGGCCGCGGCGCCACCAGCGGTTATTGGGGCACTTATCTAAAAGCCGCGGGCTATGACGGCATCATCATCAACGGCGCTTCGGCCAAACCCGTTTATCTTTGCATTACTGAGGAAAAAACCGAGCTGCGCGATGCAGCGCCAATCTGGGGACTAGGCACGCGCGCTACCGAAAACCGATTGCGTCAGATCAACAACCGTGATGCCAGGGTGCTGTGCATCGGGCCGGCCGGCGAGCATTTGAACCGGTCCGCCATGCTGGCCAACGATTACAATCATTTCGCGGCGCACAGCGGCGGCGCGGTGTTTGGCTCGAAGAAGCTCAAGGCGATTGTCGTCCATGGCTCGCGACGCCCTAGTTATCGCGATAAGCGCAAGTTAGAAAATGCCGGATCGCGGTGGCGCGCCACTTTGCAGGTCCATGATGTAAAAAAGAAAAAGACCAAGTACGGCCATGGTGAAGCCTGGGGTGCGCTCAATAATTTGAACTGGCGCAGCACCGACTTGAATCCTTCGCACATTCAGGGCTTCGACCAAAATGAGGTGGTGCTGCGCCCCTGTTTTCAATGCGCGCGCATGTGCCCGTGGGACGCGACCATCGGTGCCGGCGCGCACAAGGGTACCCTGCTCCATTTCAACGCCGGCGGTGAGTGGCTCGATGCGTTTTTCAATCTCGGCATCAAAGGCAACTCGGCGTTATATCTTGCCGAGCGCATCAATGACGTGGGCATTGAGTGCAGCCATTTCTCGTGTGGCGCAGGCGTCGCTTTCGAAGCGTGGGAAAAAGGACTGCTCGGCCCCGACAAGACCAACGGCTTAAAGCTCGAATGGGGCAACGTTGAAGCAGCGGAAAAACTACTCGATATGGCGGCGCGGCGCGAAGGCTGGCTCGGCAACCTGCTCGCAGAAGGCCCCAAACAACTCGCGGAAGCGCTCGGCGGCGACGCACCCAACTGGGCCGTGCATACCAAAGGCGGCACGCCGGCAATGCACGAGTGGCGCCCGATGCTGGGGCAAATGCTCCGTGAGCTGGTCGCCAGCGGCGGCATGAAACCACAGGGCGGTGGCTCGACTAAACCGCCGCCGGATTTATGCTATCGCGAAAGCTGGGGACCGCTGAGCGCCGATCACCCCGAAGGCTGGGCGTGGTCGCATGTGCTTTCGGAGCAATATCGCCAGTTCACCGGGATCTTCGGCGGCTGCTGGTTCGCCCAGATGAACCAGAAACCGGATGGCCTCAATAGTATCGTGGACTCGTTCAACGCCATCACCGGCTGGGATTTCACCATGGACGAAGCCCTCCAGGCCGGACATCGCAGCATGATTCTGCAAAGCCTTTTCGCCAGCCAGCGCGGCTGGATCGCCGACTTCGACTGGCAAGACGTCGGCCCGAGATTTTTGGAACCGATCCCAGACGGCAAATACCAGGGCTTTACCATTGCCAAGTGGCTGCCGGATATGATCTGGGAATACTATCGCCTGTCCGGACGCCACGAGCGAACCGGCCGGCCGTTTAAAGACACTTTAGAAAATCTCGGCCTTGAAGAATTCGCCGCATGGAGCCAGTTGGATTAGTAGCAAGAACTAAAAAAGTCTCGGCTTTCACCACGGGCTGCTAGGGGGTGCGCTCTGCGGCAACGACGTTCAAATTTTGTTTGAGAACTTCTGGATTGTGACGGAGGAATGACGATGAAGATCATGTTCTTAAACCATCAATCCAAGCGCGAGGGCAGCCCGGAGTATCAAGCCCGCATCGCCGCGCTGATGAACAGTTATGCTTCTCCGGGAACGACCGTTGAGATACATCATCCGGAAGATCTCGGCGGCACCGAGATCATGAACCACCTGCGCAAGAGTCAGGCCCTCGCCGGTCTGCACCATGCGCTGGAAACTCCTGCTCTGGTTAAAAAAATTATCGAGGCCGAACAGCTCGGTTTCGATGCCGTGGTGCAGAGCAACACCTTCGATCCCGGTGTCGAAGTAGCGCGCTGCGCGGTGCGCATCCCCGTGGTCGGCGTTCTCCGCGCTTCCTGCCACTTCGCCGCGACGATTGCCGACCGCTTTGCGCTCATCGCACCGCTGGATAGTCATGCGATCTACGCGCGGCGCATTATCGAGAACTATGGCATGGGCAAATTCGTCTCGGGGATCAAGGCCATCAATGCCTACGAAGCGGGCGATTTATCAGCCTACCGCGGTCTCATCCTCGAGCGCATACTGGCCGTCGGCAAAGAACTGATCGCCGAAGGCGCGCATGCGCTGATTCCGCTCGGCGGGCGTCTCGTGCCCTATGTGGTATCTACTGAAGAGCTGGAAGCCGAGTTCAACGTGCCGGTAATCAACACCAAGCTGGTCGGCATTCGCCTCGCGGAAACCCTTGTGCACGGGAAAACCAGCCAGAGTATCAAGAGCTATCCGTGGGGCGGCAGCCTGACGCCGGAGAGCGTTAGCAGCCGCGGCAAATAGCGAGTACGAAAATGCAGCTATGGGTATTCTCCGCTATCAAACGGATAACCCGAAACTCGAAAGCCGTAACTCGAAACTCTTCTACGCTCTTTCCGGAAGCTGCTCCAGCAAACGGCTCGCGCCTTTGATGGGATTTCTCACGCGTAACAATTTTTGCACATACCAGACACGTGCGGCCACGGGATGAACCACCGGCAGGTCGAGATCATTCTCGACATCGATGATGTCTTTCACCTGCCAGGCGCCGGAGCCGAGCAGATAGATGCCTTGGGCTGAGGGATGTTTGGCATAAGACTGCTTCAGGTGTTGGTAAATCATCTCCGCGGAAACTTTATCTGCCTCATCGGGCGAAGTATCCATGCCTTCCATTCCCAGAACTTCGAAACCGGCATCGGTAAAGTAGCGCGTGAAAATATCGTTGAGCTTTTGGTCTCTGAAATAAGTGCAACCGACGAATTTCTTGATGCCCAACGCGCGCAGCGCTGCGGCTTGCGACATGCCCGAGGTAAAGATGGGGATTTTGTATTTTGCCTCCCAACCGCCGACGATCTCCTGCTCATCCTTGTAACCGCGCACCATGAAAGGCGGGCCACCCTCCGGGTGCATCAAATCGACGCCGATTTCGGCCAGCTCGGCCACTTTTAGATGGTAGTTTTCCAACGCTCCGAGATATCCCCGCTCCGAATGTTCCTTGATCCCCGCATACATCGGGATACAACCGACCCCGTCGGGCAATAACCGAATGAACTCCACCAACGACCCTGATCCGTACGTCGGTTTCACCACGCCCACCGTTCCGCGCCAGGTTCCCGTCGCCATAAAACCTCCTTGTCATCTCGATCAATTTGGCCGTAGGCTAGTCGAAGGCTGTGGATGAATACAAGAGGTTTAGTAAAGGGTGGAACGGCATTCGAAGCCAGCTTTGGAAAGAAAAAGGGCAGATTTATGATCGGTGAATTCGACGATTGGCGATTTTCCAAAGCGAAAACTACGATCGGGTTGACGGTCGCAAAACGGAAGTGATACTTCTCGACGACGTTGCTCGACTGAAAGGATACTCATGGCTTCTGCCCACGAGATTTTGACTCAAGAATACCGAACCCTCGTGCCGACGGCGCGTCTGCTGGACGGCAAGCCGCGCACTATCTTGTTCGATGCCACCAAGTGCATCGGCTGCCGCCATTGCGTGCAAGCGTGCAAGGATTGGAACGAGCATGACCGCACCAGTCTTTACGAGCTCTCGAGCACGAACTGGATCACCATGGAACCGCCGGTGCTCGAAGGACTCGCGCCGCTCTGGGCGCGCAACAGTTGCATGCACTGCGATTTTCCCGCTTGCGCTGCCGTTTGTCCGGTGGAAGCGATCACGAAGTACGAAGAGGGTCCAGTAGTCATCAATAAGGACGTTTGCATCGGCTGCGAATACTGCATCCATGCGTGTCCCTGGGAGGTCATCACTAAAAATGACATCACCGGCAAAGCCAGCAAGTGCACGATGTGCAGCGACCGGTTGAACGAAGACAAACAGCCGTTTTGCGTGCAGGCTTGCCCGGTAGACGCTCTCGATTTCGGCCTGACGGAAGAAATCACCGATAAAGCGACGAAGCAGGCGGAAGTTGTCGGCGGTTATCTCTACGGCAACAAAGAAGCCGGCGGCGGGAGCGTCATCTATGTCCTGAAAGAGAGTAAAGAGAAATACGGAGTGCGCAATATAAGCCCGAAAAGATTTCCAAAGCATCGGATCCCGTTAGGCTTGATGCTAAAGGACCTTTTCACCCCGCGCTGCGGCATTCCCGGCAAGCTCAGAGCCTTGTATCTGGCGCTGATTCATCCGAGACGGCTGCTCTACCGCTATTTCTCGTAAAAAGTAAACCGGGCAGCATGAGAATGACTCACGAGCGGCCTTGCCATCGGAGAATATCTCTTGTCATTCTGAGCCGAAGGCGAAGAATCTCGGACTTATCCTGAGCTGTGTCGCAGGGCTTAGCGACTCGTCCGATTGCGATACGCTCTGTCCGCACGGCGATTCCGATCCAGGTTGTCGAAGCAGTCACCAAAGAGCTGCAAGCGACCCGAGAGGAGATGACTTTATGCCTGCCGAATCCGAACTCTGCGAACAACTCGCCACCTGTACGCGGATTTTCGCCATGCAAGGCATGATCGGCGTTTTCGGTCATGTGAGCGTCTATCAACCCGAAACGAAAACGGTCTTCATCACTCCCGGCATGGGCTCGGACAAAGCGAGTTTGCGCGCGGTAGATATAATATCTACGGATCTGGACGGCAAACCGCTCCCGGGCAAAACCGGCCCGCCGGTGGAATGGCCGATTCACACGGCGCTTCACCGCGGCCGCGCCGACGCGCTTGCGGTAGCGCACCTGCATACGCCGTACGCGACCCTTTTCACCATCGCGAAACGCAAGTTCCAGCCGGTCACTTTGCAAGGAGCGATCTTTGCAGGCGGCGTGCCGCTTTATCCGGAAGCCCAATTGATCACAACGCCGGCGCGCGGTGAAAATTTATTGAAGACCATGGCCGACAAACGCGCCGTGCTGCTGCGCGGTCATGGCATCGTCGTTGCCGGGCAGAATTTGCAGGAAGTTCTCTACAGCGCGTTTGTCCTGGAAGATGATACAAAAAAATCCTGGCAAGCCGCGGCTCTCGGCGAGATCGGCACTATCAGCGAAGAAGAATGCCGCGCCTTCGGCGCTGAGATCGCCTTCGAGCGTCGCGCCCAACGCGCCTGGAATTATTTTTCTATCATAGAGAGCCGGTGGGACCACCAGCCCAACAGTGGAAAATGCGAGCTGTTTCCGTGAACCAATGAATACCGTTCAAAACGTTCAAGCAGTTCCAATCGTTCAAAGCGTTAAAGAGTGATCAAGTCCTTGAACGTTTTTAACCTCCGATACGATTTGAACGAGTAGATAGAGCGAGCTGATGACAAACGCAAACTCTGACTACGTAGATTTCTTTCCAGCACAGCGCAAATCTCGATTGCCCGGCGGCTACATGGGAAAGATTTTACGCGCCGATCTTACAACGGGCGCGCTCAAGGATCTCAATCTTCCGGAAGAGCGATTGTTGCGCAAGTACTGGGGCGGCCAGCTCTTCGCCGAGTATGTGCTGCTCAATGAGTTGCCGCTAGATATCGATCCCTACGATCCGCAGAATGTCATCGTCGGCATGACCGGACCGATTACCGGCACGGGCTTTACGCCGGGTGGCACCAAAATGTGTTTCGTCTATTTGAGCCCGGCGACCAAGTACACGCTCGGCCGCGGCGCGACCAGCGGCTATTTCGGCACGTCGCTAAAATGCGCCGGCTACGACGGCGTGATAGTAACCGGTGCGGCGCAAACGCCAAAATATCTCTACATCGGCGAAGACAAGCTCGAGCTGCGCGACGCAAGCCATGTCTGGGGCAAGGGCATCCGCGAAACCGAAGAGACGCTGCGCAAAGACTCCGGCCATCAGGATGCGCGTATCGGCTGCATCGGTCCGGCGGGAGAAAATCTCATTCGCGCGGCAATGTTGGTCAACGATTACAATCACACCGCGGCGCACGGCTTGGGCGCTGTGATGGGCTCGAAAAAACTTAAAGCGATCGTCGCCTGGGGAACCAGGCGACCGCCTCTACATGACAAGAACAAACTGATCGATGCCGGCGCGCGCTGGACAAAAGCGATTCAGTCGAGAAAAACCACAGTCAAGAAACGCTTGACCAGCGTCGGCCACGGCGAAGAGTGGGGCGCGATTACCAGGCTCAACTGGCGCAGCACCCTAATCACTGACGAAGCCCAAGGCCTCGATCAAAACCGCGTGACGCTCCGCCCCTGCTTTCAGTGCCCGCGCATGTGTCCATGGGACGTGGAGATCGGTGAAGGCCGCTTCAAGGGCAACATCGGCCACTTCAACGCCGGCAGCGAGTGGATGGACACATTTTATAATCTTGGCTTCAAGGGCAATGACGTTCTTTATCTTTCGGAGCGCATTAATGACCTCGGCATCGAGTGCAGCCACTTCGCTTGCGGCGCGGGATTGGCGTTTGAGGCCTGGGAGAAAGGTGTGCTCGGCCCGGAAAAGACCGACGGGCTCAAACTTGAATGGGGTAATCTGGAAGCCGTTGAAACTTTGTTAGAGCGTTGCGCGCGACGGGAAACCTGGCTCGGCAATATCCTCGCCGATGGTCCGAAGGAACTTGCTGAAGAACTCGGCGGCGAGGCAACGAATTGGGTCGTGCACACCAAAGGCGGCACGCCGGCGCAGCATGAGTGGCGGCCGCTACTCAGCCAGATGCTGCGCGAGCTGGTGGCCAGCGGCGGCATGAAACCCCAGGGCGCCGGCGGCATCGAGCCTCCGGCTGATCTGCGTTATCGGGAAAAGTGGGGGCCCCTTGATCCCAACCAGCCGGATGGTTGGAGCCATTCGCATTTGATCACAGAGCAGATTCGCCAGGCTTGCGGCATCATGGGCGGCTGCTGGTTCGCTTTGAACGACAAACCGCCCGACGGCATTCAGAGCATGGTCGATTCGCTGAACGCGACCACAGGATGGAACGTTTCTCTCGACGAGACCATCGACACCGGCCATCGCGCGATTATCCTGCAGAGTCTGTTCGGCACCCAGCGCGGCTGGATCGCCGAGCATGACTGGCAAGATGTCGGCCCGCGATTTTTAGAACCGATACCCGACGGCAAATACAAAGGCTTCACCATTGCCAAGTGGCTGCCCGGCCTGGTGTACGAGTATTACCGAATCTCGGGCCGGCACGAGCACACCGGCCGGCCATTCATAGATACGTTACAAAAACTGGGCTTAGAAGAGTTCAAAGAATGGAGTCAGTTCGATTGACGTGTGCCTGGGCTTTTCCGTCATTCCCGTGCAAACGGGAATCCAGGTCTTCCGCAGTCTGGACTCTCGCGTGCGCGGGAGTGACGACCTTCTTTCGCCCGGCACATCGAGTGCATAGGAGCCAACGGCGTTACCGAGAAGAATGGAAGACTAAAATGAATTACAGAAGAACACTTCTGCTTGGCTTCGTGCTGGCAGTTTTTTGCGCGGCAGCTATTCGGTTGGCGTCACCCGCACATGCTCAAACCCTCAAAAAAATTCGCATGGGCAGTTCCTCAACCAACATCTCCTTCCTCGCGCTCTACAGCGCGCTCCATCGCGGTTTCTTCAAGGAAGAAGGCATCGATCTCGAGGTTATTTTCATGCCCGCCAATCTCGCCAGCACGGCGGTGCAATCAGGCGATGTTGATTACAATGGAGCAGTGACCGGAACCATCGGCGCCGCCGTGCGCGGCCAACCGATGAAAGTGCTGCTCTTTACCGTCGCCAAGCCGTTCCTTTTTTTGATGAGCAAAAAGGACATCAAGGACGTCCAGCAACTCAATGGAAAAAAGATCGCCGGCAGCTCGCCGGGAGGATCGGCAACCCTGGTGGCGGAAAAAGTGCTAAGACACTACGGTCTGGAACCCGACCGCAACGTTTCGCTTCTGCCGATGGGCGGTTCGGCAGCGGGTCGTTACGCGGTGCTTGAAAACGGCGTCGTCGACGCCGCGTTTTTATCGGTGCCTGAAAACATCATCGCCCTCGATAAAGGATACAACGAACTGGTTTTTGCCGGGGACGTTGTCGAATTTCCACAGAACGGCTTCGGCACATCTGAAAAAAAGATCCGTGAAAACGCCGACGAGGTGTATCGAATGGTACGCGCCACCCTGCGCGGGCTTCAGTTCGTCTGGGACAAGAGCAATCACGAAGCCGTGACGACCATCGTCATGAAGCAGTGGCGCATGAGCGATCCCAAGCTGGCGGGCGAAATGTTCAAGCAAGTCACCCGGGTCCTGACCAAGGACGCCTATGTCAGGCCGGAGTCTGTACAGGTGCTGATCGATCTCGCCCGAGACAGCGCCAAGGTCACAAAGCCGGTCGCAGTTGCCGACGTCGTCAACTACAGCTTCGTCGACAAAGCGCGTAAGGAGTTGGGGATCGTTCGATAGTTTCGCGTTTCGGGTTTTATGTTTGAGTTCGGAAACCCAGAATCCGAAACTCGTAACTCGAAACGAATTAAATCAGCGGATCGATAATCACCTTGATCGAATTCTGGCCGCTGGCGGTCAACTGAAAACCGAGGCCGGCTTCGGCCAATGACAGACGATGCGTCACCATATCGGCGACGCGCACTTGATGGTCGCGAATCAGGCCCAGGGACTCTTTCAGATCGTCGCCGCTGCCGGCGTAGGAGGTCACGACCTTGATCTCGTCGCGCCAGAAATCGAAGAGCGGAATCGGCACATCGACGCCGGCGGCGGTGGGCGCAAAAAACAGCAAGGTGCCACCGCGGTCAATGGATTTCGTCGCCTGCTCGATCGCCGGCAGCACGCCGGTGCACACGATCACCAGATCCGCCAAACGTCCATAATTCAATTCCATGAGCTTCGCCGGCACATCCTCGGAACCGTGGATCACCTCGTCGGCGCCGAACTGTTTGGCTGCGTTCAAGCGAAAATCGCTGATGTCCGTGGCAATGATCCGCGCCGCGCCGCGCACACGGGCGAGCTGAATATGCAGTAAGCCGGAGATGCCGCTGCCGATCACCAGAACGGTTTGGCCGGCAGCCAGGTTCGCGAAACGTTGCGCGCGCACGACGCACGCCAAAGGCTCGATGAACGAACCCTCGTCAAACGTCATCGCGTCCGGAATCCGCAAGGTGCCAAGCGCCACATTGATTTGTGGCACGCGGATATACTCGGCGAAGCCGCCGGGATCGAAATGAGTCGCGCGCAGCAGGTCACAAACAGACTGGTGGCCGGATAAGCAATAGCGGCAGTGGCCACAAGGCACATGATGCGAGGAAAACACTCGATCACCGACTTTGAAGTTCGCGACCGCCGCGCCGAGTTCGACGATCTCACCGGTAATCTCATGGCCCAGCACCAGCGGCGCCTTCTTGACGCGGTACCACTCCATCAAGTCGCTACCGCAGATGCCGCTCGCGCGCGTGCGAATTAACAATTCACCCGGACCGACTCTCGGAACCGGCAACTCCTCCAACCGGACATCGCTATTGTTGTAATACATGGCGACGCGCATGCGCGCCGCGCTGAGTTTGTGGTTTCTAGTTTCTCGTTTCTGGTTTGAATCCATGGACCAGCGTCCGTCTATTCGCATTTAAGATCTAAACTTGAGGCCTTTTATTCCCGCTTTCCGGAGATACGTCATCAACGCTGCCATCATGCTTCGAACCGCCGACGTCTTCTGATTCAGGCAATCGACTCGCTTTGGCGAATAAATCCTTGGTCCACGCAACATATGCGTGCGAAAGAACTTCTGCTGCTGATCCTTTGGCAATGGCTAAAAACTGGATGAACTCACCAGTACCGTCTCGCTCGAACCCTTCTGCGATATTTGCCATGATCGAAACGCTTGCGCGGCGAATTTGATCCCGCAAACCAAATCTTTCGCAAAGTGGCCGCGGCCAGAAAGTTGGTAAACAACTTTGGTTAGTTCACGAGCTTTTTGCCAAGCTTCGATGTCTTCAAAGCGTCTAAATGTGGACATGTTCACTCGTTTTGAATTTTTTAACTAGAAACCAGAAACTTAAAACTAGAAACTTAGTCCTATCCCGCTTTCCTAGCTTTGCTATGCTTTTCACTCTCGTAAATCTTGTACGCTTCCTTTACCGATACGTTGTCATGGACGATCGCGCGCACCGCTTTGATCATGCCCACCGGCGCATCGGACTGAAAAATATTGCGTCCCATATCGACGCCGACCGCGCCGCCTTTCACAGCATTGTAAGCAAGCTCGAGGGCTTCAAGCTCAGGGGTTTTCTTGCCGCCGGCGACAATCACGGGAATCGGACAGCTCTCGATGAGCTGCTCAAAGTCGTCGCAGTAATAGGTCTTGACGATGTGCGCGCCCATCTCGGCCGCGATCCGGCAGGATAGACCGAGATAACGGACATCGCGCGCCATGTCCTTTCCCACCGCGGTGACGGCGAGAACCGGAATGCCGTACTTCTCACCTTCGTCGACCAGTTTGGCGAGACTCACCAGCGTCTCTTTCTCGAAATCCGAGCCGACGAAGATCGAAAGCGCCATCGCCGAGACATTCAAGCGCATGCAATCGTCGATAGACACCGTGATGTCTTCGTTGGAAAGCTCCTTTAAGATGCTGGTGCCGCCGGAAACCCGCAGCACCACCGGTTTATCCGCGCTTGGATCCACCGAGGTACGGAGCACGCCGCGCGTGAGCATGATCGAGTCCGCGTGCGGCAGCAACGGTTCAATGGTTTTCCGCGGCTCTTCCAAGCCGCTGGTCGGTCCGAGAAAATAGCCATGATCGACCGCGAGCATAACCGCGCGGCCGTCTGCTTTGATGATTCTTGCCAAACGATTCGCCATTCCCCACTGCATCGACATATTTACCTCCTGGCTTCTAATTTGAGTTGCGTTTCGAAGCTATCAAAAAACCGCTGGATTGTTAACTTGCCGCTCAGAGGAATTTGACAAGAAAGCGCGTCTGCTGATAGGCTTTGACGATCTAACCCGCAGGAGGAATCAATGCCGATCGAAGTCATCGATATGGTTAAAATGGCGCGCGCCGAGGGCAAGCGCAAAAAGATTTTTAATACCAATCGTTTTCACGCCTGGCTTCACGTTTACCCTAACCCCGGAGACAGAGACGACATGCATTGCCACAACGCCGATCAAACGTTCTATGTCATCGATGGCGAATGCACGATGAGCTTTCCCGACGGCGGAAAAGCGGTGATGACATCCGGCATGGTGGCGACGATCACCGGCGGATCATTTTATCAACTGGAGAATACCGGCGCCGGCGCTATGGTCCTGATGGGCAACCGCTCCGGTCCCTCGGAAGCGATCCAGCACATCAATTACGAGCTGCGTAAAGACTTGAAAACGTTATCGGCGGAAGAGCAGGAGAAGATCCGTCATCCAAGCGGTGCGCGGGCTTCCGCATAGCGAGTTGCGGAGTTTCGGTTGGTCTGGGAATTTGGCTCTCCGGCTAACTCGCAACCCGAAACACGAAACATCGGCGCGGAGTAGGAACACCTAGCAGCCCGTGGCGGCCCTAACGCCCCAGCCGTAGCGCACAGCCAAAGCCGGCGACAATCAGAGCGCCGCCGATGAAGGTCGTCGCCGCCGGAATTTCTCCCACCAGCCACGCGACCCAGACCGGATTCAACACCGGCTCGACCAGAACGATCAACGAGGACTCGTGAACCGGTATCTTCTCGACAGCGCGCGCGAAGAGCCAATAAGGCACGCCCAATTGCACAATGCCCATCACCACAAGGATCAAGCATTCAGCGCGGCTCAGCGATAGTTGGCCGGTCACAAAGGGCAAGAGCAACAGGCAACACGCCAGATTATTGACACAGGTCAAAGTCGCCGCCGGGACCGCGTGAAGAAAGCGCAAGCTCACCATATAAGATCGACAACAGCAGACCGCTTGAAAGCGCCACGCTCACCCCGGCGAAGTCCGGTTGTCCCGCGCTGCCGGCGAATATGACGGCTATGCCGGACATGCCGATGGCGAGCGCGACCCAGGTGACGGCCGCGATTCGTTCGCGAAAGAAAAAACCGACAATCATGAAGACAAAAATCGGCGCCGCATATTGTAGGACGATGGCATTGGCCGCAGTGGTCATTTTGTTCGCGGCAACGAATGAACTGATGGCCGCCGCATAGCTGGCGATTGAAACCAGTAGCGCCAGGCGCGGCACAACCTCAAGCCTTTCGAAGAAAACCAGGAAGAAAAGACCGGCAAATAAACTTCGGTAGAAAACGATCGTCAGCGGCGCCAGAGCCAGAAATTTGATGAAGACACCGGCGAGACTCCACAAAACCGCTGCAACGAGCAGCCACAGTCTGCCTTGATAGCCGCAATGACTCATTCGATGAAGAGAAACCGGCGCAGTGTCGTCCGAGGAGTAAGTCGCCTCGAAGCAAACCGGAGATGTCCGGTTGGGCGGGTGACTCCGGTAAGAGCCAAAAAGAAAGATTCCGTTAAGCGCCGGCCTTCGAACCTGCCTCCGGGATTATGGAAACTTTAACCGGCACCGAAAGATCCGCCGTCAAACGCACCGGCACCTCGAAGTCTCCCAGAGTTTTGATTGGCTGCTCGAGCTGGATTTTACGCCGGTCCACGTCAAGCCCCTTGGCTTTCAGCGCCTTTTCAATGTGGATGTTGGTTACCGAGCCAAACAGTTTCCCTTCCTCGCCGGCGCGCATGGAGATCGAAACGGTAGCACCGGTGAGTTCTTGGCCGACGGCCTGGGCCTGGCGCATGATCTTTTGTTTCTGATCGCCGACAATTTTCTTGCGATGCTCGAATGTTTTTAAATTCTTCTTATTGGCAATCATCACCAGCCCGCGCGGCAATAGATAGTTTCGCGCATAGCCGTCGCGGACGCGCACAACCTCGCCGATTTTTCCGACGTTGGCTATGTCTTCTTTCAAAATGACTTCCATGGTACCTCCACTCGAATAAAAGATGTTCTGAGTCCCGAGTCTCGCGTTTCGGCTATCCGGACAACCCGAAACCCGGAACTCGAAAGGCGAAACTGCCGCAGGTTATGCCGCCTGGCTCGGCGTCAGGTTATTTTTTTTTAAGCGGCGAAAATCTCCCCAGAGGTCGAAAAGGCCCAAACCTACGACCATCAAGGTAAATATCTGCTGCAGTACGATCAGCACATAGGTGATGCCGCGCAAAAACCGCGGCACCTTATTCTTGTGAAAAAAGAACGCGATGATCGCCAGCCCCTGGGCAAAGTAGCACGCCGCAATGACGAGCAAGATGTTAAGCGCTAAGCCATTCAAGATATCGAGTCCCGGCGCGAGCAGCACGAAGCCGCAAGCGATCAATCCCCAAACCAGCGGCTCGGGGCCCTTCCAATCACGCAGGTGATCCAGGGACAGCCATGCGGCGCGCCTTTCCGGAAAACGCCGGCAAAGTAGTAGCACATTGATCAAGACCGTAAATCCCAGACTTAAAAAGATCAGTCCGGGCAAAAGCTGGAACAGAGTCTCAGCGAGTTGCGGAACCTGCTCGCGCAGGAGATCGAGGCTGTCCTTGGAAAGCCCCATTCTTTCGTATGCGCTCAGCGCTGCTGTCATGTGTTGCATCATGCTCTCATGCAATTCCCGCGTCACCGCCGTCCAGGAGCCGAACCAATAACCCAGGAGACCTGCCACAGCGATGAAAACCGCACCGGCGACGGCGGCAACCAGATATTCGATGGCGCGCAGTTTACCGAGCAGGACAAATAAAAGGACGGCGATCAATGCAAATATGCCGTAAATATACGCCGCTTCTTTGCTTGCGAAGATGGCCAAGAGTAGAATTGTGCCTAACAGAACTGCGGCTCCGGATGGCATCCCATACCTGAGCGCCAGGGACAGAGCGGGATGAGGCACGAATGGGAACAGAAACAGACCCGCCGCCGGCATAGTTACGCCGGCGAGAAACAAAAACAAGCTACACGCCAGCGCCAATAAAGACCGGCTAATCACCGAGAGTTTTTGCATGGGCACACGCCTGGGCCCTTGTCCCGACCAATTCGCCAGATCAGGTGATTCTAACAGGCTAGTTGTTAGCAGTCGTGAACGGCAGAAGCGCTATGGTGCGCGCCCGCTTTACGGCCGTCGTAAGTATCCTTTGATGACGCGCACAGTTTCCCGTGATTCGACTCGGCGTCATCTTGCCCCGCTCGGTGACAAACTGCGTGAGCGTCCGGATGTCCTTGTAATCAATCTTCAGTGTTTTGTCGGCGCAAAAACGACATACCTTGCGGCGAAACATCGGCCGCCGCCGTGGCGGTCCCTTGTCATCGTCGCCGCGCTCCCGAGGCCGCCCGGGTCCTTCCCTTCCGTACTGTGCCATGTTTTCTACACCTCGATCCGTGCTGGTCGCCGCGACAATTTCCTTCGGCCCAATAAGTCCACAGCCACCGTCGAAACTTTAGCCATAGCCTCAAGCAGAAACGACTCTTCGTGCCAACTTCGAGAGCATCGTTAAGATAATATGGGCGATGGGTTTGCGCGGCTTGCGAAACACCTTCTCCGAAGAACTCGGCGGCGCCGTGACTTTTGCCCTGGTTCGGTCAGGTTTGCGCTTCGCTGTTGGGTTTTGCTTCCTCGACGGCGCGGCCTTCGGCGGCCGCTGCGGTTCGCGCCACAGCCGGACTCGCCGGCTGCGGGTTTTCATCGGTGCGCACCGTCATATAGCGCAAAATGCCATCCGTAAGTTTAAGATTACGTTCGAGTTCCTGAACGGTTTGCCCGGTCCCCTGGTAGTGGAATAGAGCGTAGTACCCTTTACCTTGTTTATCGATGCGATAGGCGAGATCGCGCAATCCCCACTCCTCGACATGGACGGCGGCGCCGCTTTGGCCCTCGATTACTTTTTGAAATCTCTCGATGAATTCTTTTACGCGCGGTCCTCGCTCCGGATGGACCACCATCATAGTTTCATATTGAGTCACGTTTCAATTATCCTCCGCGAGCCAACTTTAGTACCACAGCAGGTAGCTGTTTACAATTAAACCTGGCAGGCTGCTGAAAAAGATCCCATATGCGCTCACGCAGTTTCGAGTTCCGAGTTTCTTGTTTCGAGTCTCAACCCGAAACGCGGGACCCGAAACCCGAAACACCCAGAGCGCGCCTCGCCTCTGGATCTTTTTGAGCAGCCTGCGCCGAGAACCTGCGAGGCGTCGCCCAAGGAGTATGCCTCGTAGAGAGCGGACACAGAAGTCTCACATTTTCGAATTGCAAAATTCGAACTTCGACATTTCAAAAAGGTCTCCTCAAGGTACAGGCCCATTGGCCGCTACCGGAGAAGCTTACTCTTCGGCCGCGATCTTTAATCGTCCAGCCAGTTGCTCAGGGAGCCCGGTTAAAATCGCGCATAGCCATTTCGGCGCCGCCCTTTACCCACGCCATCACCGCGTCGCTCGCGCTATCGACGAGGTCATTTAACTGAGCTGTTTGATCGGCGTCGAACGGTTGCAACACATGATCCGCCGTTTCCACGCCTTCTGGCGGTCGACCGATGCCGATGCGAAGACGCGAGAATGACGAACTTCCGAGGTTCTCGATGATAGAGATCAAGCCGCGGTGCCCGCCGGAGCTTCCTTGGGTGCGAATTCGTATCCGGCCAAACGGCAAATCAACATCATCATAGACCACCACCAAGCCGTCGAGCGTTCCATGAAACTGCCGCAGTAGCTCGCTTACGACAATGCCGCTGCGGTTCATAAAGTTTTGCGGCTTGGCGAGCAGTATGGTTTCGGCGTCTTGGGTCCATTCGCCGGTGAGGGCGCCGCAAGTCTCGTCGCGCACCGGTGTACCCTGCCGAGCAGCAATGCGATCAACGACTAAAAACCCAAGATTGTGGCGCGTGGCCCGGTATTTTTTTCCCGGGTTGCCCAGCCCAACGACGAATTTCACCGGCAACTACCTTAAAGCCATGGCGCAAGCGCTTAATCCTCTTCTTTACTCTCGGCCGTGGGTTCGGCTGCTCCCTCAACCGCCACCTCACCTTCTGCGGCAGCCGCCGTCGGCGCTTCTTCAACCGTTGGCGTCACCACGGTGACGACGGCGAAATTCGATTCGTACAGGGCGCTCACGCCCTCAGGCATGGGAATGTCCTCAACGTGGATTGAATCGCCGATGTCGAGCGCGCTGACGTCGACGTTGAAAAAGCCGGGAATATCCAAAGGCAAACATTCGACTTCGACTTCACGGACAATCGGTTGCAGAATGCCGCCGCGCACCACTCCCGCCCCCTTACCGACAAAACGCAGTGGAACGCGCACTGTGATTCGCGCCGCCAAATCTACTTCGTAAAGGTCGGTATGGATGACATCACCGGAAATAGGGTGAAACTGCATGTCTTTTACCAGCGCAACTTTGTCCATCAAAGAGCTATCGGAAGATTTCAGCCGCACCAAGTGCGAGCCTTCCAGAACTGCCACGCGGCTGGAAAAATCCTTTTTATCCACCTGCAACGCCACCGATGAGATCTTCGGGCCGTAAAGAACCGCGGGTATTTTTCCATTGCGCCGCAATCGCCGCGCCGCATTTTTACTGCCCTTTTCCCGGGGATCGGCTTTTATATCTAAAGTTTCCAAAGGACCTTACCTCCTGAAAATCCTAAACGAACAGCGAGCTGATCGATTCTTCTTCGTGGGTGCGTCGAATCGCTTCACCCATCAGATGCGCCACCGATAAGACTTTGATCTTGCCGCAAGCTTGGGCTTCCGCGTTAAGCGGAATAGTGTCGGTGACGATCAATTCCTCCAACGGCGACTCATCGATGCGTCGAATAGCCGGCCCGGACAGCACCGCGTGTGTACAGCAACCGAGAATAGTCTTGGCGCCTTCTTTTTGTAACGCGTCGGCAGCCATCGTCAAAGTTCCTGCGGTATCGATCATGTCGTCAACCAGGATCGCGATCTGGTCTTTGACTTCACCGATGATGTTCATTTCCGCGACCACATTCGGCCCCAAGCGGCGTTTATCGATGATGGCCAAAGATGCGTCCAGGCGCGCGGCGATGTTACGCGCCCGTTCCACGCCGCCGGCATCCGGCGACACAATCGTGACCTCATTATGGTTGAGGCGTTTTTTCAAATACTGCAATAATACCGGCGTGGCATATAAATTATCCACCGGGATATCGAAAAAACCCTGAATCTGTCCCGAGTGCAGATCCATCATAAGCATGCGCGATGCCCCGGCGGTGGTAATTAGGTCCGCCACCAACTTAGCGCTGATTGGCACGCGCGGCACGACCTTGCGATCCTGTCGCGCATAACCATAATACGGCATGACTGCGGTGATGCGCTTGGCCGAAGCGCGCTTGAAAGCGTCCAACATCAGCAAAAGCTCCATGAGATTGCTGTTACCCGGAGCGGATGTTGACTGGATTACAAAAATGTCGGCGCCACGGACGTTCTCTTCGATTTCTACCTTGCTCTCGCCGTCGCTAAAAGTCTCCACTATCGCCCGGCCGAGCGGAATTTTGAGATATCGAGTAATATCGCGCGCCAGCGGTGGATTGGAGTTTCCTGCGAAGATTTTTAGATCGGCGTTGTTCGAACTCATGGCTGCACCACCCGACCATGCTAGTTTTCGCTCGCAGTTAGGTTACTGGCTCGAATAACTTCGACTGCAGCCGGCCTATTGTCACTATAAAAACAACCGGCGCCGCTCGAGGTTGAACGGCGCCGGTTGCCTTCAACGATCGTATATCTTTTGCCCGAATCTGCTCGACTAACTGGCTGGGCGGGAAGGATTCGAACCTTCGATACCGGATCCAAAGTCCGGGGCCTTACCACTTGGCGACCGCCCATCCCCGAACTTCTCTAGAGAAGTTCATCCGCCCGCGTCGGAGATCAATTCATCCCAAATCCGCGGCTTTATGGACTGTGCCTTCAGGCGCGGCTTTTTCATACTCCGTAATTATTTTGTCTTCAAGCATTCTGCGCGTTTCATTGTTAATGGGATGTGCAATGTCCTTGTAGGTCCCATCTTTGCGCTTCTTACTCGGCATCGATACAAAATAACCCGTCGGACCGCGAATAACTTTTAAATCTCGAATGACGAAGCAGTGATCAAGGGTGATGGTCACATAAGCTTTAAGCTTATCTTCGTCAACGGGAAACACCCTAATCTCCGTCACTTCCATACGGACCCCTTTCTATAAGGCCCCTCGCCTACCCCCCGCGATTATTTCGGCCGGCTAATAACCTGCGCAAGAAAAACCTCGACATCGTCTCTTCTATGAAAGCTTTTGTAAGCCTTGCTGGCCTTTTCGCGGGACTCAAACACGCCAAAGACCGCGGAACCACTACCGGTCATCAATGCTCCAACCGCGCCGGTCTGAGCAGACTATCCTTCATGACTTTGATCTGCTGATACTTTTTTTGCGTGACTGCTTCGAGATCATTCACTAGCAAGTCCGGGAGTCTTGTTAATAATGTGTACAAACTAGTATTTACGGGCGATTTTGTCAAATTCGAGGCGCATTGCTATACGCCCATGCGGTGGAAACCACAAAGCCGGGGTAAAGAATGACGACCCACCAGGGCGTCATATTTTTCAATGGCGTGAGCTTTTCGCCAATCCCCCGAGCACGACATGGCCGGGCGCGGATAAAAAACGGCACGTCGGCGCCGAGCGACGCGGCAATTTTCTCCAAATGCGATGGCGAAAAGCCTAATTTGAGCAAGCGGTTCAAGCCCACCAGGGCAGCGGCCGCATCCGTGCTGCCGCCGCCCAGACCCGCTCCCACCGGAATAACTTTGCGGATGTGAATGTCCAGCGGCTGAACGACTTGAGCCTCTTCGAGCAACAGCGTTGCGGCTCGGTAGACTAAATTTTTTTTTCCAGCGGGAACCAGCGGGTGATCGCAAGTAACGCGCACTTGCGGCGGCGCCGCGCGCTGTAAGTTTTTCCGCCGGCGCTTTTTTATCTCAAGCTCGTCGAAGAGTGAAACTGCTACCATAATCGAATCGATCAGATGATAGCCGTCGCGACGCTTGCCGACGATGCGCAAGCGCAGATTGATTTTGGCCGGCGCTCGAATCTTCACGCGTCATTTCGTAGCATGGCGTTTGACCAATTGCGAAGGGAGTCGAAAACGTCACGCGCGAGGGGCCCGTTGCCGCAGCAGCGGCAAGGTAAAGCGCTTGAACTTTTGCATACGCGAGGCAAGCCGCGCCAGCGCCGCGGCGGACTGGACTTGAGAAATTACCGGCGTTTACCGTTTCGAGCCGCTAGCGGCCCGTGGTGAAAGTGCGGCGCGCACCGGGACGGCGACGCGCCCTGATTGGGAAGATTTGACACATTGCTGCTCCGAATGATACAAATTTTGCCACTGCGCCCGTAGTGAAAAGGATATCACGAGGGTCTCCGGAACCCTAAGTACAGGTTCGATTCCTGTCGGGCGCGCCAGTCTCTACTGTTGGACAAAAACTGCGCATCCAGCCCCCTGCATCATCATCAAAGATCAAAGTTGTTCCCTGATCGGAAATGAAAACAAATCGAATAATCGCTCGAAAATACTCCGCGACTGCCACGCTTCGTAGGTTATTTCCTTGGAGTATTCTAGATCGTCGTTAAAAACTTGTTCAAGCTTTTGAGCTGTGCCCTTATCGTAGACTGTAACATTGATTTCCTGGTTCAAGGCGAAAGACCGGTTATCGAAGTTGGTGCTGCCGATCGTGGCCCAAACGCCGTCGACGACTATAGTCTTTGCGTGCATGAGCGAGACTTGATACTCAAAGACTTTAACGCCGCCGAGAAGCAGTGTTCCATAATGGCTGCGGCTGGCCGTATATGTAAATTGGTTGTCGATTTTACCGGGGGCTAAGACCACCACACGAACGCCGCGGCGCCGCCGCCTTGAGCAAGGCCTCGGTCATCACATCGTCTGGAATGAAGTAGGGATTGGTGATTAAAACTGATTTCCGTGCCGAGTTGATCGATAGCAGAAAAAGCATGTAGTTTTGAAAACTACCGCCCGTGGGGGAACTCTTGACGATTTGTGCCGTCAGCTTTCCACTTGGTTCAAGCTGCGGGAAATAGCCGTCGCCGCCTATGGCAATGCCAGTCGTTTCGAGCCAGCTCTCGGCGAAAGCCGCTTGCAGAAATCTCACAACTGGCCCTTCAATTCGGGCGTTTGTATCGCGCCAATGTTCCGGTGTCCGGCCGTTGCCGGTCCATGCTTCACTTATTCCGTATCCGCCGGTGAAGCCCACTCGACCGTCAATCACCAAGACTCTCCGGTGGCTTCGATAATTGTAACGCAACAACTTCCATGGAAAGATAATCCCGGCGGCGTCGACTCGACGGAAGTATTCCACGTGACAACCAGCGTCCTTCATAGTTGCGATAATCTCGGACGGAACGTTACCCGATCCATGGCGGTCTAGAAGAATCTCTGCTTTGACTCCGGCACGGCATCGTTCCGCAAATGCCTGAGCCAAATCGCGCGCAATCGAGCCGTCTTCGTAAAGATACTGCGCGAATGTGATCGTTGATTTCGCTTTTCTAATTTCGTCGAGCATGACCGGAAAAGTTTCATCGCCGTTTAGTAGAACGTCGATTCGATTCCCGCTGGTCACAGGTGCGTCGGTATGGGCTTCAATAGTACGAAAAAAAGTCGCCTCGCCGACGGTCAATGTCAGGAATCTGTTTGACTCCAAGAACTTTTCCGCAGCTCCATAGCAACAAGATCGCAAGCAACCAGCTCAATCGTCTCATAGATGCGTTCACATCCCCGTTTTTTGCGCGTCTCTCCACTGAGATCCTAGCAGTCCGAACTTTGAAAAAATCGAACTCGCAAACCGGCACCGCCGATCTGAGCAATCATCATCCCGCTGATTTTCACAGAGGCTTTGTAATTTTAGCTAAAGCCAGGTCGGATCAGGAGAGTGAAGCTGCCGTCTAGCGGCAATTTTTCCCGCCCGGATCAATCGTCGTTAGGCGAGCAGATATTGGGAGATCGAACGGTGGAAAAGATTGAGCGGCTAACGGCGGCGTGAATCAGAACTTTGCGCCGGCCGGCAGAGTCAGAAGCTCGACTCGCGCGCGCGTCAGGCCGTCTGCCAACATCCCGAAGGCGCGCCGCCGCCGGGAAAGGTCAATCATCCTTCCGGCAGTAAAAGATCCGCGATCATTTAATCTCCACCTCGACGGATTTCTCATTCTCCCAATGGGTGACACGCACCCTGCTGCCCATGGGCAGATTTCGATGTGCAGCGTCATCTCTGCTGAGTCGAAGACAGTGCCGCTGGCCGTTAGTTTGCCTCCAGATTTCGCCCGTACCGCGAACCGTTAACTCATCCCCTGGTGAGACAGCAGCGCCAGCCCGACTATGGTAAACACCGGACCGAAAAGCACCATCGCTTTCATCAGTTTGCATTTCTCTCGCGGATCGTCTGGAAATCACTCGGTAACGACCCGGAGCGCTCACGGATGCGCCGATATCAATCTCCCGGTTCGACATAATCCACTCTCTGCTCGCCGCCGCTATAGAGCACCCGCAGCTCATCTCCGTCGCAATAAAAATTTAATGTCGTCGGGATTGGCGCAGCTGAATCTCCCCGCAGGAGCATCAACTCGCGCCACCCGAGCGACAACTTCGGTAGGTTCCAGATCGCAACTTACGCCCCGTCGCGGCCGTTGCCGCCGAGAAAGCCGCGAGCGCTATTAATGGCGCTCAAACGCCAGAATATCGCGCTCAAGGGCGACGTGATCATGATTTATGCAGCGAAAAACTGGTTGGCGCCGCGGGCCGAATACGTTTGTGCGCAGGCAGATTCCGGACTGCCGTTTTCAGACCTCCGCGCTACTTATCGTTGGATCGAAGAGCGAGTCGCCGCGCATATAACGTTGCGGCTGAAGATCTTCGCTGGCGCAACATTTTACAATCGTCTAGCCGCGCAAAGTAATTGAAGGTCAGGTTGAGCTGTCCCGGGTTTCACGGGACAGTGAATTAGGACACTTTGACCGACTTGTACTTCACCGGCGGTTGATAATTCAACGACTGATGAAGTCGTTTGCGATTGTAAAACAGTTCAATGTACTCAAAGATGTCAGTGCGTGCCTCATCTCGTGTTTTGTAATCGCGGTGGTGAACGAGTTCATTCTTTAGCGAACTGAAGAAGCTTTCAGCCACCGCGTTATCGTAGCAGTTGCCCTTACCGCTCATGCTGCGTAGCATCCCGTACTTTTGGAGCAACGCTATATAAAGCCCGCTGGAATATAAAATGCCCTGGTCACTGTGGTGAATCAGCCCTGGCTTAGGTCGGCGCTGCTCCACCGCCATCATCAATGCTTCATTGACGAGCTCCTGGTTAGGGCGGTCCTTCATCGACCAACCGACCACCAGACGAGTATGCAAGTCGATCATCACGGCTAGATACAGCCACCCCGACCGAGTAGGGATGAAAGTTACATCGGTCACCCAGATCTGATCGGGGAAAGCGGCGTTGAACGGCCAGCGTAAAAGATTCGATGCCGCAGGGGCTGTGTTGCGGGCCTTGGAGCCCAGTCTAAATTTGCGCTTGCGCAGGGCTTCGATCCCGGCCTGACGGCGTAGCCGTGCCACTCGATGCTTGCCACATACCGTCCCCGATTGTTTCAGAGTCCACCACGTCTTGGTTGCACCGTAAGCTTCCTTGGTCTGGTGATGGATCTTGCGGATCTCCTTGAGCAGAACACGATCCGGTTGACTGCGCTTAGACTCTTCACGCTCAGTCCAGTCGTAGTATCCACTTCGGCTAACTTGTAGAACCTTACACATTCGCTTGACGTCAAACTCTTCGCGGTTGGCTAGCATAAAGGCGTACTTCACTTGAGCTCCTTGGCAAAGTACGCGGCAGCCTTTTTTAAAATATCTCGCTCCTCTTTAACCCGCTCTAGTTCCTGGCGCAGTCGACTCACCTCATCGCTGCTCTCTACTGGCGTCCGTGCCCTGGGAAAGCTTGCTTGCCGCGTCGGCTGAGTTGATCTTTCCACTTGTAGTTGATTGCGACGAACCCCGAGTTCCCGAGCAAGATCGCTCGGCTGTTTCCTTGAAGTCTCTAGCAGCCGAACCGCTTCGCGTTTGAACTCTGCGCTAAACAGTTTACGCTTCGTCATCGAACACCTCCTCCAGGGCCTTTTGACCCTTTCTAGGTGTCCGTCAAACCCGGGCTACCTCAGCTAGTGTAGTGTCTCTTAAATCTGGGGACTTATTTGCACGTCATTCCGGCCAAGCTGGCGATAGCTGGCGCGAGCCCGAATCCAGGAATCTCGAAGAGTTCCGGATTCCGGTTACGGGGAATGACGCCTAAGGCCGTCTTGGATAAGTACAAACAGCGGGAGACACTCCACTAGTATACCAGTGATCCGCTCTCGACCTGTTTTTTGCGCGCCTCATACTCTCGACGGGAGATTCTTTCGCTTCGCAAGTCGTCATCCAATCGGTCCATCTGCCTTTTAGCTTGATATTCATAGCCGGCGCCGGCCGCGAGCGACCCCGCGGCAGCCCCGCCAAGAAATGCGCACCCAGTCGGGATGATCCCCAAACCGATCAACATTAATACGGCAAAATATTTTCTTATCATGGTTTCTCCTCCGTTCCTGGTTGATAATTAATGCTTTATGCATGCTATATGCCATCCGACCATGGATGAAGTTTATGCGATGATTCACGGCAGTTTTTCCGCAGCGCTTTTAAAACCGACTATGGGACAATCCAAAATTCGCGAGCCGCATCCCAGAAATGAGAACGCGCGCCATTGCATGTGTTTATCGTGCGAGACATTTTCTGGCAGTGTCACAAGATTGGCCATCTGAATGGCGTGCTGGCCGCCCGGAGTTAAAATGCGGTTAAACGCTTCGAGCTCTTTATTTTTGCCGCAGCCTTTGCTTTACTCGCTGTAGATCAGCCGGTGCTAATGGCTTGAAAAAACGCGCCTGTTCAATTCATTCGGGCAAGCGCAATCGTCTAACTATTTATGGTTTGTGAAACCCATGAGCGACGTTGATCTCGAATCTACACAGGCCGATTGCGCTACTCAAATTGTCGGCCAGCCGTTTTTCCATAGCAACCTCCACTACCGGGAAGTACTGGCCACCCTGCGCTATGGAATCGAGGCGAGAAAAGGCCTGATCGTTTTCAGCGGCGAGCCAGGTACCGGGAAAACAACCCTGATTCGCAAGCTCGCCGAGGGCCTGGATGCCGGTATCACTTGCATTGTCGAATCGGACTCCACCCTTAATTTCACTGATTTGCTGCGTTCCATCTCGGGCCACCTGCACGCCGAGAGCGACGCCTCTGACCCTTTATCGATGGTTGATAACTGCAAAGCAGTTTTGCGCACGCAGCGCGATAAGGGACAGATTGTTTGTCTGATCGTCGATAATGCAGACCACCTAGACGAATTGAGTCTCGAATATCTGGTGGAGACTTTTTTTTCCGCCAATCCAACGATCGCCGAAAATGATAATCTGTTGCAGGTGATATTGGTGGGGCGACCTCAGATTCGAGAAAAGCTACTGCACCCGTGGTTGCGCCCGCTAAACCCGCATTTGGGTCTGCTCTGTACTATCGAGCCGCTGAGCGAAAGAGATGTTGCCGCTTATGTCGATGATCAGCTTCGCCTGTGGCGCTTCCCCCGCGCCTTTTTTGATACGCTCGCGATCAATCGTATTTTCGACTACACCAGCGGAAATCCAAAGTTAATCAGTGAACTTTGCGTTCGCGCCGTCCAGCTTGCCGAAGGTCCCCCGGCCGGCAAAATAACCGTGGAAACGATCGCCCTTGCGGCGCGCGATGTCGGTCTTTCTGAAGCCTGGCGGTCACGCAAAACCAACCACGTGACGTTGAATCCGCCGAGCGAGCCGGATCCAGGCGATCCGTCTTTCGATTTCGCAGTGTCCGAAGCCAATGCTACGGACATGTTGATGCAAACGTTCATGCAGGAAGCTCCTAAAAATCGCATGGGCTGGTTTAGCACGGGCACCAGCCGCTGGGGAAACGGCATAAAAGTCTTTTTGCCGCTGCTGGTGCTGCTTGCGCTCGCGAGCTGGTGGCAACGCGAGCTTGTGAGCAGCTACGTAAACGGCTGGGGCGACGAACTGAAGGCGATGACGCCCTCGACTGAGCTCGCCTCACGCGCCGCACCCGAAATTGATGCGCGGTCGGCGGCGCGAACCGAAGGCGCGATAGCGCCTGTCGAAGCGCCGCGCCTCTACAGACCGGCGCCGCAAGAAGACGGTCGCACCCTTGATAGTATTCTTTCCTCCCCAGCTGGAGAACTTGAACCTTCCTTGCAAAATGAAAGATTTGACGAGGACCCGTTGCGCGCGGCGGATAATCTTAAAGGAAACGAAGAACGCAGCGCCAAAATTTTTCCTCGGCCGAGAAATGACAATGAACAGGGCTCTCGCCCCGAACCTGCCGAGGTCCGCAGCCGAGCGCTCGGCAACCAGGTGCAGAAAGCCATCCAAAATCGCGCTATCAGCGGCGTCGAAGTTTCAGTGATCAACGGCACGGTCTTCCTCCAGGGCCGGGTCGCTTCGGAAAGACAAAAGCAAGCAGCAGAACGAGCCGCCAATGCGGTCGACGGAGTCGAGCGCGTGCGCAACCGGCTGGTGGTCGGCTGAGGCGCGTTGTGGCTTGACTACCCAGAGTCCGCGGCGCTTTTTCCGCGCAACCACGAACCGATCCTTTCCGAGCCTCGGATGGATTTTCATGGTGGGCACATCGGCTAGCAGCCCGTGGTGAAAGTTTGGCGTCGCACCGAGACGGGCCAGGCGCCCTGATGGCAAGGCGCGACGACCGAGAATATCGGGGAATATTTGAGGGGAGAAGCAACGCAGCCAACGGGGACCGATCACAAGTCGAACGCAGTCAGGCTTTCACCACGGGCTGCTAAGCCCAAGATTGATTTCGCGAAGCATCTCATTTCTAAGCTGTCATCTCTAAGCTGTTATCCAGACGAGACTCCGCGGGCGAGTTTATCCTGAGCCGCCGGACGGCCTGCAGGGACGAACGCAAAGTCTCGACGCGGGATCTTTGAAGAGAGGAAAAGCCACCACGCCTACGACAAGGCAGCGGAAATCGGCAAACTAGGTACCGCGAGGGACGCCGGGTCAGCGAGGTAGCGACGCAAGGGACATCGTTATCGCGCGCCGAGATCGAGCGCATGTTGGACCCGCGCCAGCTCACAGTCGGCGGCATCAAAGGAAGCGCAAGCGGCGGCTGAAGAGTGCTTCTGCTTTGCGGCCGCGCACAGGAGCTCATCAGATGAAAAAGATCTTGGCCAACGTTCTCGAAGCGGTCGGCGCTACTCCACTGATCCGGTTGAACCATGTTAGCGCCGGCATCGACGCGACCATTTGCGTCAAGGTTGAAGGATGCAATCCCGGTCACAGTGTCAAGGATAGAATCGCGCGAGCGGTCGTCGAAGACGCGGAGCGGAGCGGCCAACTCAAACCAGGCGGCACCCTGATCGAACCGACGTCGGGCAACATGGGGGTGGCCCTGGCCATCGTCGCCGCCGTCAAGGGCTACAAGTGTATCTTCACCATACCGGACAAGATGAGCGTCGAGAAAATTCGCCGCCTGCGCGCTTTCGGCGCTGAGGTCGTGGTAACGCCTACGGCGGTTCCGCCGGAGTCGCCACAGTCTTACTACTCTGTGGCGCGGCGCTTGGCGGAAGAAATTCCCGGCGCTTTCATGCCCATGCAATACAACAACCCGGCAAATCGCGAGGCCCACTACGCCTCGACCGGGCCGGAGATCTGGGAGCAGACGGAGGGCAAGTTGAGCCACTTTGTCGCCGGCATGGGCACCGGCGGAACTATTTCGGGCATCGCCAGATATCTCAAGGAAAAAAATCCCGGCTGCACCGTGGTCGGCGTTGATCCCGAGGGCTCGATACTCGCCAAGGTATTTAACCAGCAGCCCTGGTCTTGGAGCGACTCGCACCCCTACATGGTCGAAGGCATCGGCGAGGATTTCGTGCCGCAAAACCTGCAGCTTGAATATGTCGACGCCGTGGTAACGGTCTCGGACCGCGATTCCTTTATCATGGCCCGGAGGCTGACACGCGAGGAAGGGCTCTTTTGCGGCGGCACTTCCGGATCGGCGGTCGAGGGCGCGCTCAGTTATGCGCGCGCGCAAAAGTTGGGAAAAGATGCGCTGGTAGCGGTGGTGCTTCCCGACGCCAGGCGAAATCTATCTCTCCAAAATCTACTCCGATGAATGGATGCGACAAAACCGATTTCTCGGCAAGAGCGCGCGCATCGGCGAGATTCTCGCCACCAAGAGGCGCAAGCTTCCCGAACTGGTGGCGGTCGCGGTGAGCGATACGGTGCGGGCGGCCATCGCCACGATGAATCAGCACGGCATATCGCAATTGCCGGTGTTCGAGAGCGGCAAACTCGTCGGCTCGTTGAGCGAGAGCGCGTTGTTTCAAAAGACCATGGAAACCCCGGACGTCATGGAGTTGACGGTCGGAGCGCTGTTGGAGCCGCCGTTGCCCAGCGTCGCTCCGGACGAAGATCTCGAACAGGTCATCAACTTGTTGAAGGCCGCGCCGGCGGTTTTAGTACTCGATCAGGGCAGTTATCGGGGTATCATCACCCGCTTCGATGTGGTCGAACACCTGGGCGGCCGGCGCTCGTGAAAAAGAAAAAAGTTGGCGGCGAAAAGCGCGGCTTCGCCACTCGCGCGATCCACGCCGGCCAGGAGCCGGAAACGGCAACCGGCGCGGTCACCGTGCCGATTTACCAAACCAGCACTTATGCCCAGAGCGCGCCCGGCGTCTATAAAGGGTATGACTACTCCAGGACCGACAATCCGACTCGAACCGCCTTGCAAGAAGCGCTAGCGAGTCTTGAGGAGGGAAAATACGGCTTGGCCTTTTCCTCGGGCATGGGGGCGGCGACGACGGCGCTGCTGCTCTTGAAGCAGGGCGATCATGTGCTTTCCTCGCGCGATGTTTACGGCGGCACTTATCGTCTTTTCAGGCGCGTGCTCGAACAGTTCGGACTCAATTTCTCGTTCGTCGAGACCTCGAACCTAAAAGCTCTGGAGCAGGCGATCACTCCAAGGACGCGCCTCGTCTGGATCGAATCGCCGACCAACCCGCTGCTGCGCATCACCGACATACGGGCAGCCGCAAAGATCGCCCATGCGCGCCGCGCCCTCTGTCTCGTCGACAACACCTTCGCTTCGCCGTTTTTTCAGCAGCCGTTATTGTTGGGCGCCGACCTCGTCCTCCATTCAACGACGAAATATATTGCCGGACATGCCGACGTCGTCGGCGGCGCCATTTGTTTGAACGACCCGCTCCTATACGGCCGGTTGAAATATTTGCAGAACGCCGCCGGCGCGGTGCCTTCGCCTTTTGACTGTTTTCTGACCCTGCGCGGCGTGAAAACCTTGGCGCTGCGCATGCGCGAGCATGAAAAAAATGCCCAGAGCGTAACCGCTTTTTTGCAGGGCCACGCGCGTACGCGCCGCGTCCACTATCCAGGCCTGGCCGAACATCCGGGCTATGCAGTCGCTGCCGCTCAAATGAGCGGCTTCGGCGGCATGGTTTCGTTCGAAATCAAAGGCGGGCTGGCCGCAGCTCGACGGGTTTTGTCGCGCTTGCAAATATTCAAGATCGCCGAAAGCCTCGGCGGCGTAGAATCTCTGGTCGAGCTACCGGCGCTCATGACCCATGCGTCGATTCCCAAAGAAGAGCGCAAAAATACCGGACTGAATAGCGCCCTCATCCGGCTATCGGTAGGGATTGAAGATGCCGATGACCTGGTGCGAGATTTGGAGCGGGCTCTGCGGTGAGGCGCTAAACGCATAGCGCCTGCGCTAGGGTTCGCGAAGAACGCGGGAGATCTGCGCGACGATGTCATCAAGGCGATACGGCTTCATGATCACGGCGCGCCAGTCAGACATATCGGTTCGCAGCGGTAAATAGGCCGTGGCCGCGATCGCTTTGATCTCGGGAGTGGTTTTTTTTATCGCGTGGAGCGCCTCGGCGCCGTTCAAATGCGGCAAGCGCAGATCTAAAACAACCAGCGCGATTTCATGCTTGTAGCGGGAATAAAGCTCGACAGCTTCAACGCCATCTTTCGCAGTCAGCACGCGATAGCCGCATTCCTCGAGAAATTGTTGCATCAAACGGAGCTGCCTCACCTCGTCGTCAACAAAGAGAATCGTTTCGCCTTTACACTCGACGCCCAATCTTTCTAACATTTCCATAGGTTTTCCTGCGCCTGTTGCATATCGTCAACGCAATTGCGGTGCCCACTGGCAGCGCGACCGGAGCGTCCCCCCACACCCCCCCACAACCCCCCCGCAGCACTGCTGGCGCCGTTTTGATGCACTAACTCGCTCGTTCAGGTCGCGGGGCTGAATCACTGTTAGTATGGCTTTATGCGTCCCACGTTTGCGCCATCGGCGCGGCTCCTTTGTTTCGGCATTGGGACAAGCGCCCGGGCAGCTGACTAGAAGCCTGGCTTCCAGGCTTCTAGGCTTTAGGAAAGAATGCCATGAACGCGGTGTAGCACGGGGACCGAGCCGTGAGTTCATGGCAGAGGGATCGAATAGTCGCCTGAGCGATGAGCGCAAAGCTCATCTCACAGCCCTCGAAAACTGAAAACACTTTCATAGGGTTTGCGCTTTTGCGGTTGGTGTTAGGGAAATTTCCGCGTGCTTTTGGTTTGTAGTACCGCAGTTAGTAACTTCACGAAATTTTGCCAAAAAAACTTCATAATACCCCCGCCAATAGAGGCATAAGGAGGTTCGGCTATGGCTACAAACGGTTCCGAACCGGTAGTTCACGTCCTCTGAATCAATGGCGGATTGAGCTTTCTGCGGGCCCGGTGTGTGATAATGCGAGCGCCATCTTTTGGGCGGCAGTGAAAAAGCTCCCGAAGAATCAGAGGCTATATCGGGAACGCGTGAAGAGGATCGAACTCCTTACCCTTCTGCTTGGCGAGCAGCTGCCGCGGATCTGTTGAGTACCCCGCCTGGCGGCGCTGCCATCTTTGCTTCGGGCTGGATTGGTACGCTGAGAGTACTAATAGTGAAAAATCCGTTCATGCTTCGAGAGCGCTGTTCGTCCTGAGCTCGACGCAGGGCGATCGGCTATTTTCTCACACACCCTCAGTTGTCTGCGAGCGTTGTAGCGATCAGCCGGAAGAGCGCTTCGTGATCGATGGGCTTGGCCAGATGATGATCGAAGCCGGCTTCACGGGAGAGTTGCCGGTCCTCGTCCCGGCCCCAACCGGTTTGCGCTATCAGCAGCATGTTCTTGAATTGCGGCTGCTCGCGCAGCCAGCGCGCCACCTCATAGCCGCTCATGCCGGGCAGGCCGATATCGATCAGTCCTATTTCGGGCGAGAAATCCGCGGCTTTCTCGACGGCGCTCTCGCCGCTACGGGCGATTTGCACCTGGTGTCCGATGGCTTCGAGAAGCATCGCCAGGCTTTGCGCCTGCGCTTCGCGGTCATCGACAACCAGGATCCGCTTGCGCGCCTGAGGCCGCCTGTCATTTAAGCGAGCTGAGGGTGAAGCCGCCGGCGCCGTGACATCGTCTCGCGCCACCGGCAACCGCACGATGAACTCGCTGCCTTTTCCTAAACCGGCGCTCTTGGCTTCGATACTGCCGCTGTGCATCTCGACCAGCCGCTTCGCCAGGGTCAGTCCGATGCCGAGCCCGCTATAGGCGGCGGTTCCGGGCAAATCGCCGCGCGTAAAAACCTCGAACACCCGCGGCAGTAGCTCCGGCGCGATGCCGCTACCGGAGTCTTTGACCGATACAGTGATGAAATCATTTTCGCGCCTGGCGCTCAGTCCGATGCGGCCTCCGGGAGGGGTGTACTTGGCTGCGTTATTCAGCAAATTGGAGAACACTTGCGTCAACCGCACCGCATCGGCGTTCAGCGGTACCGCATCATCCGGCAATTGTATACTAAGCTCGTGTGCGGCCTCTTCAATCAGCGGGGCGCTTTCTTCGATGGCGTCCGCGATAACTTTGCCGAGCTCGGTGCGCTCGGCGCGAAACTGCAGGACATTGCGCGTGATCCGGCTCACGTCAAGGAGATCGTCCAATAGACGCGCCATCTGCTTCACCTGGCGGTCGATGACCTCGCGGCACCAGCCGGCCTGAGCCGGCGTAATAGTCGGAACGCCAAGCATGTGCGCGGCGTTCAGCAGCGGCGCCAGCGGGTTACGGAGCTCATGCGCCATCATCGCCAGAAATATGTCCTTGCGGCGGTCGATTTCTTTGAGTTCGTCGATGTGCAGTTGTTCGGCCGCGAGCAGACGCTTGCGCTCGCTAATATCTATGCAGATGCCGCTCATCAGCAACGGCTCGCCCGATTCGCTGTAAGACGCCTGGCCACTGACCAGTAGACAAATACTCTCCCCATCCGTTCGCACAACGCGTATTTCTTCGGTGAATTGCTCGTGCGCGACGATGGCGCGCTCCCCCACCTGCTTGAGTTTCTGCAGATCATCCGGATGCACTGAGTCAACGATTTTTGCCAGGCTGAGCTCGTCGGGCGCGTCCAGACCCAATATCTTGCTCGTCAGTTCATCCCAGAATATTTTTTTGGTTTTGAGATCGCCATGCCAGGTGCCGGCGGAGCCGGCTTGGAGCGCGAGCCGCAGTTGCGCCTGGTTTTCGCGCAAGGCCTCTTGAGCGTGCTTGATCTGATCGATGTCGAGGAGCACGATCACCGCGCCGTCGATCTTGTTGTCCATCGTCCGATAGGGATGAATCCGCAGCAAATGCCAGCGCCCCTCGTGGTCGCGAACTTCCCGTTGCCGGATTTGCACCTGCTCGATGACCTCGCCGATCAACCCTTCAAAATCCGCCACCTCGACCGGTTCCTTGAAATGACTGATGGGCCGGCCGATGTCCGAAGCCATCAGGTTCATGGCTTTTTTCGCCGCCGCGCTAAACCGGCGGATGCGCAGGTCGAGCCCGACCATGACCACCGGGATAGCCGCGCTGGTAAGCAGGTTGGTGAGATCGTTGGTCGATTGGTTCAGTTCCAAATTGCGGAACTGAAGCTGCTCGTTGACGGTGGTCAATTCTTCATTGGTCGATTGCAGCTCTTCTTTGGCGGTCTCGAGCTCTTCATTGGTGCTCTGGAGCTCTTCATTGCTCGAAAGAATCTCCTCGTTGGCCGAGCGCAGCTCTTCGTTGGCGGCATCCTGCTGCTCGACCAGGGTCTGTAAGTATTCTTTGGTGGCCGCCAGCTCCCGGCGCACATGCTGGAGCTCCGCTTCGAGATCCGCCGCCGGCGGCGCTCGGCTGCGGCTCGGGCGCGGCAGACAAAATCCCGCGCGCCTGAGCCGCGGCTTCCGCTTCGCGGAAGAGCACCAGCAGGCAAGCCTCGTTTGAACCGAAGGGTCTCACCGGCACGACCTCCAGGGTGAACTCGTGGGTTTCGCCGTTGCTGTACATGCGCACCTTGTCGCGCTCGACCGGCTGGTTTTGCCGGCTCGCCTCAGCGCAGGCGTTGCGCAGTTCCAGGAACAATCCCTCGCGCGCCATTTTGAGCAGGTTCGTGGTCGGCTCTCCGGGCGGCGCTTCCAAATATCGACTGGTGCGGCCGCGGAATTGGATGATATCGAGGTTCTCATTGACCAGCACGCCGGGCGGCGCATAACGGCCCAACAAAAGGCGGTCGGCCTCGCGCTGGAAATCCACCGTCCCGCCGGCGCTGGAGCGCCGCTGGCCGAGCGATAGATTGCTCCTGAAATCGTCGCCAGAAAATTGAAAATGCGGCCGGCTCACGGCGGGTTTTTTAGCGTAGATTCTTTGGTTTCGGTCGAGCGGCTCGAAAAGATCGGGGTTTTCTCCGGCGCTCTCGGCCGCGCCCAGGAGCAGGTAGCCGGGGTTGTTGAGCGCATAATGAAAATTCGGCAAAATTCGCTTTTGCAGCGGCGTGGTGAGATACATCAGCACGTTACGGCAGCTGATCAAATCGACATGCGAAAAAGGCGGGTCCGCAGCGACGTTCTGGCGCGCGAATACTACCAGATCTCGAATCGCCTTGTTGATCCGGTAGCCGTGGTCCTCTTTCACAAAGAAGCGCCGCAACCGTTCGGGGCTGACCTCGCCCTCGATGCTTTCCGGATAAATCCCGGCGCGCGCTTTCTCCAGCGAACGAGGGTCGGCGAGATCGGTGGCGAAGATTTGCATCGGCGGCCGGATCGGCCGGTCGTCAAAAAACTCCACCAGACTCATAGCGATGGAATAAGCTTCCTGGCCGGTCGAGCAACCCGGCACCCAGACCCGGATCGGCGCCGTCGGCTGTTTTTCCCTGATGATTCCCGGAAAGACGATTGTCTTCAGGGCGTCGAACACTTCCGGGTCGCGGAAAAAGCCGGTGACGTTGATCAACAAATCGTGGTACAGCGCTACGGCCTCCGAATCATCCGCGTCGATGCGCCGGGCATAGCTTTCAATTGATTCCTGGATGTGCAGAGCCATGCGCCGCATGATCCGCCGTTTGATGGTGGTGTCGCGATACAGGCTAAAATCGACGCCGGTCACTGCGCGCACGCGTGAGAGAATCTTTTTAAACTCGGTCTCGACCACCGGCGATCTTAGCCGCTCGGCGGGCGCGGTCTCACGGACGAGATACGGATGCTTGCCGATTTGCGCCAGGCGCTCGGCAATTTGAGCGGGCGGTAAAATAACGTCGGCGCAGCCATTGGCCGCGGCGCTCATGGGCATGCCGGCGAAACGCGCGGATTTCTCGTCCTGCGCGAAGGCGATGCCGCCGACGGCTCTGATTTCGCTAAGGCCCTGGGTGCCGTCCGCACCGGTGCCTGAAAGCACCACTCCGACGGCGCCCGCTTTCTGATCCTCCGCAAGCGAGCGAAACAGGTAATCAACCGGCAAGTGCGGGCCGCGCCCGTCGCTGCGCGGGGTGATATGAAAATGGCCATGGGCAACTGCCAGATTGCTATTGGGCGGGATCATATAGACGTGATCGCGTTCGAGCGCCAGGTCCTGGCTGGCTTCGAGCACCGGCATCGCGGTTGCTCGCGACAACAGCTCGGTCAGACGACTCTCTTGATGCGGATTGAGATGCTGCACCAGCACGAACGCCATGCCGGTATCAGCCGGTAAATTTGCCAGCAACTCGCGGAATGCCTCGAGACCGCCGGCGGACGCGCCGATGCCGACGATTGGAAACGGACTGTGGCCGTCGTCCTCGTCGATCGCGCCCTTGGAGTGCTCAGGAGGAGTGGCAATGCCGTCCGCTTCGGGAGTGTTCTCTGGAGACATGGCTACCTGAATAATTAGTTGATTGCTAAGTCGGGCGCCCAAGCAATGGTGTTATAATTCTTTACAATCCATCGATATCATAAGGCCGTTCCGATGCGATTGTCAAAACGCGCGCGGCATGGTTGAGATCAATGATAGTTTATTCTGGCGGAGACAGGAGAGATTTATCTGCTTGTTCAAGTCGGCTTCGGCCATCTGACTCACGCCTATCGATCGCCTGTGAAATCTTTTCTGCGACCTCATCGAGCTCGTAAGGCTTGGCGATCACGCCAGACAACTTTCCTTGCGTCATTTCAGCCTCGACTTCCGGCGAGACAAAGCCGGTGACGATGAGCACTTTTACCGTCGCGCACAAGGCTCTCATTTGCTCCAGAGCTTGCCAACCGCCCATTTTCGGCAGACCTAGATCGAGCACCACCACGGCGATCTCGTCCTGGTGCTGCTTGAAAGTCTCCAGGGCTTCGGTGCCATCCTCGGCGCCGAGAACTTTATATCCCTCGCTCTCAAGAAACCGGCGCATAACCTTCAACTGTTGCTCTTCGTCATCGACGAAGAGAATCGTTTCACCCTTACCGGCGCGCGTGCGCGCCGGAGAGTCCGGCGCTATTTCAGATGCGTACTCCGCGGTTTGCGGCGCAACCGGCAAG
>CAWDHA010000031.1:0-24831 GCA_963801935.1 uncultured delta proteobacterium | reverse complement strand
AACAGCTACTCTACAATCGCTCTCGACCGGTTGTCCAGAACGGGTGGAGTCCAGCGACTATAGATGAATTGCTTTCAGCCCACAGCGGCTTCCGCGAATTTGTTAATTCTCGGAAGCAACGCCAATATCATCGGCCTGAAGGTTTCGCAATCGCACAGTGCCGTAAGCCCGATCTCCCACCTTGCCGTTGAATCTGCCGCAATTGATATTTCATACTGAGAGTCGGCGCGGCTGCAAGCCCAAGCCATGCGGCTCGGCACACCCATGTTCATGGAGCGCGACGAGGCCGCAAAGATCGCCAAACGAACCTTCGAGCCCACTTCCGTGGAGCGTGCTTGGGAGCATTTCGCGGTGAAATGCGCGTGGTGAGTTAGTCGCGGAGGCGGCAGCGCGCAAAATAAAGTTTGATGTCCACCCATTCAAAGCGCCTTTTCAAAACGTCGCGCTAAGCACGATGGCGGTATTTGTCAAGCCACTTGACGCTGTAAAGGGCGGTGCTTAGCTTCAGGACATCAAAAGGAGGTCATATATGTGGAACTCGTAAGATTTGAACCGTTTGCCCGCGTTGGAAACTTTCGCTCGTTAATTTCCGATTTATTCGAGGAGAATTTAGAGCAGTCGCCAGCACGGCCCAATGTTAGTCAGTGGCATCCAGCAGTGGATGTTTTGGAGAGCAAGGACGCTTATTTAATTCGCGCAGAGCTTCCTGGAATGAACCGCGACGATATCAAAGTCGAGGTTAAAGACGGCAAGCTTGTGCTCAGCGGCGAAACCAAGTCCGAGAAGCCAGCCGAGGGCACCGCATACCGGCGCGTCGAACGGGTCGCGGCAAAGTTCTGGCGCTCGTTCTCGCTGCCCGAGATCGCGAAAGCGGACGGTGTCGAAGCTACCTACAAAGACGGCATTCTCGAAATCCGCGTGCCCAAAGCGGAAGAGACTAAACCGCGGAAGATCGAATTAACGTGCAGTAATTCCCTGCTAAAACCGCAAAGCGACAGGGGAGGCAAATTGCCTCCCCTGTCTTTTACGGCACAATTCGCTGCGGCTGAAGCGTCGCGCAGGATCGGGCCGCAGTCCTGTCATCTGATAGCAGTGTATGCAATTGATCCGCACCTTTGCTCGATGCGCAGCGGGAGAGTGAAGAGCCGCTGCGCTGCCCAAACATTTTCTGTGATTCCTAGAAATTCGAGTTATCGTTAGTCGTATGGATGGCGGGCCGCCTGCTCGGCATGGCGTCCGGAAAGTATTCCTCCGGGTTGATTCCACCCGTTTAGGTTGAACTCTTTAACAATCAGGCCGAACGTCGTTCCGATAGAAAGGTCATGCCATGAAGCTTTACTACAATCCTCAAAGCCGGGCGGTGATCGCCAAGTGGATGCTTGACGAGTGCGGCGCCCAATACGAGCTCGTTCCCATCGACTTTACCAAAGGCGAACACAAGGCGCCGGAGTTCCTCAAGATCAACCCGGCCGGCAAGCTGCCAGCCCTTGAAGATGGCGATAGTAAAATCTTTGAAGGAGCGGCGATCTGTTTGTACCTTGGTGACAAATTTCCCCGAGCCCATCTTGCACCTGCAATCAGCGCGCCCGAACGGGGCCGCTATCTCTCGTTGATGGTCTACTCCACCTCTCAGCTCGAGCCCGCGATGGGCGACGCCTTGTTAAAAGTGGAGTCCCTGCCCCAGCGCGGCTGGACCGATTTCGAAACGGCGCAGACCGTCGTCGAGGGCGAGCTCGGCAAGGGGCCCTATTTATTCGGCGATTGGTTCACCGCCGCCGACATCATGATTGGTTCCATGTTTATCTGGAAACGCATCTTTGGCGCGCCTCCGGGCCGGCCGGCGCTCGAGGACTACGTCGATCGACTCCTCGCCCGTCCCAAGGCGATGAAGTTCGGCAAGTGATCGGACTCAGCCATTCGGACGACTTCGCAAAAGGCTGTACAACAAGTAAACCCCGCAGCACCCTTTGTGAATTTGCCGCAATCCTTACAATACCAACGAGTTGTTTTTAAAGCAAGTTAGTCAGCAATCTTTGACTAATGAATCGGTCGTTGTCGGATTCGGTCGGATTCGCAGGGAATTTTCCTTCACGAAATGACTACGCGCCAGGATATATACGGCCCTGGCGGCACAAAATTCAATACAATTTCCAACGCTTTTTGGCATAGGGATTGCTGTTTACAAAAGGCGGAAGCGAATTGCCACAAAAAATTATCGTTCCAGATGAATAGTTCAACCCAGATGAATAGTAAGAATACTTAAACGTGATCTCACATCACGTAACGCCAGGACAGGAGGAAGCCAAATGCGTTGCCCTATTTTTACTTTCCTCGCTCTAGCGATTTTATTCACTACTCCGGCATTCACCCAGGTCAAGCAGTGGACTGACAAAAATGGCGTTGTCCACTTCGAAGCGGTCGGCCGCCAAGGCGTCACGAATACAAATCCGGCGCAAACCAAAACCAATGCACGGCGTCCGATCGAAAGAAGTTTTGCAACCCTTCGTTTGGGTGACGACGAGTCGACGTTCACTGGGGCAAAAAAAGGCGTGCAGATTGCCAACAACGGCGATGGTGGCAATTTTTATAGTTATTCCAGCGCATTGCCGGAGGGAGCGAACAATATGGGCGTTCTCTTCAATACCGGTAGATTGGCGATGATAACGATCGAGTATCGCGATTTCGGATCGGCGGGATGGAATCAGCTCGTCAACGAAACAACTAATAAGTACGGACCGCCCTTGGGCGATAGCCGAACCGCGGTTTGGCACGACGGCACGACCCTCCTCAGTCTAAAACACCAGTCGAACGGCAATATCGCGGTCGCGTTGGAAGACGTTGCGGCAATGTCGAGGTACTCGGAGCAGGACCGGGCCGCACTGCCGAAATTTTAAAAATGCGGCTCAGGAACTTTGTTGCTGAGCCGCAACGAGACTGCAGTTAATTTTACCTCGTCTCGCCTTGCCCGTGCCGGTTTCCGAGCGCTTCTGATGACCCCGTCAAGCGAAATCTAGCCAGTCCGATATCACGTTCAATAGGTTCGAGCGGTTCCCGGACCGAACCCGCGAAGACAGCGGCTTCATTCAAGCGCTGTATAACCAGTCAGAGAGCGCTCTTCACTTCGTTGTACCGCGTTGATATATATATCGAATAACGGAAAGTGGAAGATCTGACGCTGCAACTTGATTTGCAAGATGTCAGGTTATAAAACTGCTAGACCCTAGTTTGACAACTTCCCGGTCCAGCGATACTGCTCGGGCCAGGAAAAAAGGCTTTAGTTTCCTATACATATAATCGGCACAAAACCAGGAGGTAGAATCATGGCAAGCACAACGGAGCGCCCTCTCGCTGATGCGCTCACCGCAATCAAGTCGCGCCGCTCGGTGAAGGAGTACCTTCCCACCGAGATTCCGCGGGAGTGGATCGAAGAGCTGCTCGACGCCGCCCACTGGGCGCCCAACCACAAATTGACCCATCCCTGGCGTTTCCACGTGTTCTCCGGCGAGGGGCGCGAGCGATTGGTCGCAGCCCGCCAAGCGTCGGTACGTTGGGCCGCGGAGAAAAAGGGTGAACAGGCGAGCGAAGAGGCTCTCAACTTCGCCCGGGCTAAGTGTTTTTCGTCCCCGGTCCTGATCATCGTTTCGATGGTCGGCGATGACAAAAAAATCACCGACCAGGAGAACTACGCCGCCTGCTGGTGCGCCATTGAGAATCTGCTGGTCGCCGCCAACGCGCGAGGCCTGGGCAGCTATCCCAGCACGGGCGACTGGATCGACCAGAACTTCGTTGGCCCAACTCTCGGACTCACAGAAAAAGAGCGGCCGGTGGCGTGCATTTTCTTGGGGTACTCCGAGCAGGCTACGATGGCCAAGCGATTGCCCGTGGATCGCCATACCACCTGGTACACCGAAGCTTGAAATTCTCACCTAAGCAAATGGGGCCGCCGTGCCGGAGTTTGTCCGAGCCGAGTTCGATGTCTCTCTCGAATTCGGAATCGTCACGCACGAATTTCTCCGACTGCGCCGCAACTGAGGTACCAGACTGTGTCGCAATACCGTTCATGGTTCGATAACCTCACCACGAACGGTATTGCTGAGTCGTGAATTAAAATACTTATCCGTTCGCCCTGAGCTACTTCGAAGGGCTCCGAGATATTGCGGGACAGTCTGATACGCGGCGCGGGGCGGAAACCGCCGCCCACCTTTGCTTGATCAAGTCATCCTGGTCCCGGTGCGCCAACTGTGGATCATCATCCAACTTTGAATCAATACGATATGTAGATTTCGAAAAGCCGTCCGGATCGCGCCGGGGTTTGATTCCTGGAAACATAGCCGTTTTTATTTCTGCCGGCATCTTTCGCCAAGTTTGCAGATGAACAACCGCGAGGCAGCGCCTATGAAACGAAGCATGGAGCGAATTCTCACTACCCACGTCGGCAGTCTGCCGCGGCCGGTTGACCTGCGCGCCATGTGGGCAAAAAAATCCAGCGCGGCTGAGGACGAAGCCGCGCTGCAATCACGGCTGCGCTCCGCCATCGGCGAGGTTGTGCTGGCGCAGCAAAGCGCCGGCATCGATATTCCCAACGACGGCGAGTTCGGCAAGCCCATGCGCGCGGCCACCGATCGCGGCGCTTGGGGCAACTACATCTTCGACCGCCTCTCCGGCTTCACGGCAACTTCGGCGCAAACCATCGCGCCCGATACCGACGCGCCTGGAGCAGCGATGCGCATCGTCGGCGTGCGCTGGGAGCAACGCGAGTTCGCTGAATTCTACGCCGACACCGGGCTCGGCGCACCAAGCACCGCCGCCATGCGGCCAACCTGCACCGGGCCCATCGCCTACACCGCGCAGACTCTTTTGCGCGAGCAACTTGCCAACTTAAAGGCCGCTATCGATGCCGCGGGCATCGGCGAAGCATTCGTCAGCGCCATCGCCCCCGGCAGCCTGGAGATGTTCTGCCGCGATCAGAACAGCTATTACCCGACAACTGAGAAATTCTTGGAAGCGATCGGCGCGGCGCTGCGCGAGGAGTATCGCGCGATCATCGACGCCGGATTCATCTTGCAACTCGACGACCCCGGCTTGCCCGGCGCCTGGGACATGCTCGATCCGCGACCGAGCGTTGAGGAGTACAGACGCTACGCGATCGCTGCGCGTCGAGCTCTTGAACCACGCGCTGCAAGGAATTCCGCATCGAGCGCGTGCGCTATCACATCTGCTGGGGCAGCTGGCATGGTCCGCATACCACTGACATTCCGCTTGCGCGACATCGTCGATATCATGCTCAGGGTCAACGCCCAGGCCTACTTGCTCGAAGCCGGCAACGTCCGCCACGAACATGAATACAAAGTCTGGCGCGACATCAAATTGCCGCCGGGAAGATTCTCATTCCCGGCGTCGTGAGCCACTCCACCGATCTCGTCGAGCACCCCGAGTTGGTGGCCGACCGCATCGTCGCCTTCGCTGACATCGTCGGCCGAGAAAACGTCATTGCCGGCACCGACTGCGGCCTCGGCGGGCGCGTTCATCCCCAGATCGCCTGGGCCAAGCTGCGCGTGCTAGGCGAAGGCGCGGCGATCGCGAGCAAGAAACTATGGAGTTGAATTCAAGAGTGCCTGGGCAAATTGAACGAAACAAAAACCAAGGAAGTCTAAAAGTAAAATGTCTGACCCGGCTGCGGATCCACTCGGATAATTACCGCCACTCTACAGGCTTAGTTCTGTTCGAGCTTTTTCACCAAATCCACCACGGCGCGAGGCTGCTACATCAATTCCTTATAAATCGCCTCGACTTCCTGGGCGGTGATCGGTTCCATGTCGAGTCTCTGCCTTTTGACCTCGTCCAATAGCTCGGGGTCTTTCAGGGTTTTGTTGTAGGCCTCGCGCAGAATCTTCACGCGCTCCGGGGGGACTCCCGGCGGCGCGACCATAGGCCGCCCCAATTCGTCGCCCGCCAGGATGACGCGAGCGAAGCGGCGGCCAACGTCCGAGGTTTTATACTTATCCATCAGCTCAAAAATTGTCGGCGTGTCCGGCAGCCGCGGATCGCGCTTATCGCCGGCTTGAATCAGATGCCGGTCGAACCCCTTTTTATCCCACGTGAGAAACGGTTCCCGGCTAAAGTGAACCGTGACCCGCGTCGCCCGACAAATGATCTCGCCCCTTTCCATCGCCAGATCGACTTCGCTGCCGCCTTGGTAGCCGAGCACGCGGGTGAAACGCGCCCCGACGGTTTCCTCCAAAAGTCGGGTGAACAGCGTCGTCTGATCCGACAGTCCGGTGGCGCCGCACTTCGGCGGCTCCTTCGCTTTGATGATTTGATCCATCGATTGGTACGGTGCGTCGCCGCGGATGTAAAGCATCATCGTGCCTTTCTCCTGCGAGCCCAGCCAGTTGAACTTAAGAACGTCGAACTTGACCTCGGGGGTCTGCACGAGCTGCTGGAGGTACATATGCGTTTGAAACATGCCGATGGTGAGACCGTCGGATTTGGCCACGCCGTATAAATAGTTGGCCGCCACCATGGAGCCGCCGCCCGGCATATTCCGCACCACCATGCTGGGGTTGCCTGGAATGTATTTCCCCATGATACGCCCAAACAGACGGCCCCACAGGTCGTAGAGCCCGCCGGGCACCGTGCCGACGATGATCGAGATTGTCTTGCCCTGATAGAAATTCGTTTGCGCTAACAGCCCATGCGGCGAGCCGATAAACAAAGCCAGCAGCGCGACAGCAGGGAGAACCTTGATCTTTGGCATTTTCCCTCCGATCTGATCTGAACCACCCACCGATCACCTGATAACTCCTCAAAGACGTCTGACGTTATAACGGCACGCCGGTCAAATTTACGCGCTGTGGTCAACCGGCAGGTTGAATCGCTATACCGGTAATTCGCTCGTGAGAGAGCGGATTGAAGTTTCACTGAACTCGGGTTCGACTTCCGGTACCTGCTCCAGGTCAGCCGCGCTATGTTCACCTCAATCCGGGAGAGCCAATGAAACTAGCGCAATAGATAAATGAGGACTGGGGCTGGAACGCAAATTATCCCCTGTTGAAAGTCATGACCCCGCGGCCCGCGTCGGTGTGAAGCACGGTGCCGGTCATGGTTTTTGACTGAGATGACGCCAGCAGCACGTACGCAGAAGCGTGGTCTTCGGGGGCGATGACGAGATCGAGTATATTGTTGGCGGGCCTGGGACTGCGGCCCGTGCCGAAGACGCTCTCCTTGGCCTCATTTTCCCCCGCCAGCGAAACTGCCGTTCCGAGACCGGTGACCGTGCCCGAGGGGGCAACGCCATTCACCCGGATATCCGGCGCCAGTTCATTGGCCAGCTGGCGCATCATGCCCAACGCCGCGTGTTTCGAAGCCACGTACAGCACCCCGCCGCCAACGTAGAAAGATGAGGTGGACAGAGTAAAGACCATGCGGCCCTTGGTTTTTTTGAGCTCCGCCAACGCTGCCTTGGCGCCGAGCAAGTAACCTTTGATATTGACCCCCAGAACTTCGTCGTAGCCGTTGTCTAGCTCATCGTCCGACAATGATTCCAGTTTGCGGCGCCCGTCATGAATGCCCGCGTTGCCGACAAAGACCGAGAGCTTGCCGAACGTGGAGACCGCCGTCGCGACCGCCTTGCGATTGTCGTCGAGTCTCCTCACGTCACCTTGGACAACCGCTACTTCGCCAAGCTCTTGCTTGAGGGCCTTTAAGCGATCTGCTGACAGGTCGAAGGCAACGACTTTTGCTCCTTCTTCGACAAACCGATGCACCACCGCTTTGCCGATCCCCGATCCCGCCCCGGTGACGACCGCCACTTCGTTCGTCAAGCCATTGCATCTAGCTTCCTCCTCTTCACCAGCTGGATTATCTCTTCGCGGAACTCTTTGGGCGGGCGCATCGCGAGTTCTCCGTGGTTTCCAGTGTGCACGATCCAACCCCGCTACGGGCTAGAAAAACACACTCAAGTTCGCAGCCGACAGGACCGCGGCAAAGCGCGTCTCCTCTAATACGGGCAGATTCATTTGTTCTTTGCTATCTCCAGAGTTTTCGTTGCCCACGCGAACCTCCAACCCATAATAAGGTGATGAGAATGGTATGCCGAAGCCTAAGGTGTAGCAAGCGCATAAGAGACCGCTGCCGTTTAGTCTCCGATAGCGTCTGGCGAACCCGGGAGCGTCATCGCATATCGTGATCTTCTGCGCCAGTTGCCTGGCCGCCTCCGCGGTCAGGAAGAAATCGAAGATCGATCCGGCCGCAACATCTCCTTTCATATCATCTGACACCACGTCCGGACACCACGCCGGACAAGGTTCGCGGTGTTGACTTCATGTCGGCATGAACTATACGTGCCTTTGGGCAAAGTAACCTGGGTTTGGGTAAATGGCCGGAATTCATCTAACGAAAGGAACTCAGACGATGAGAACATTTCTTTTCGCTCTATTGCTTTTGTCCATCGGTAGCACGAGCGTCGGCGCTCAAGCTGATTTTTACAAGGGTAAAACGGTCAAACTGGTAATCGGGTACTCCGCGGGCGGCACCAACGATCTTTGGGCGCGGGCGATCGCGCGGTTTTGGGGCAAGTACATTCCAGGGAATCCGAATTTCATCGTGCAAAATATGCCCGGCGCCGCCACCATGATCGCGGCCAATTACATCTATGGAGTCGAAAAAGCCGATGGGCTCACCCTGGGCTTGATCGCCCCCGCCCTGTTTTTCAACCAACTCGGCGGTCAGAAAGAAGCCAAGTTCGACTGGGCAAAATTCGCCTGGATCGGCACGCCCGAGGAAACCAGCGAAATGCTTTCCATGCGTTCCGACACGCCGTTCAAAACTCTCGACGATATTCGCCAGGCATCGGCGCCGCCCAAGTGCGGCACCACCGGTGCCGGCACGCCCGGTCACTATTTTCCGCGACTCCTGGAAGAAGTTCTCGCGCTCAAATTCAATCTGGTGGCAGGTTATCCCGGAGCAAACGACATCGACCTTGCCATCGAGAAAGGAGAAGTCCAATGCCGCGCCGGCACCACCAGCGCATTTTTCGGGAGGGAGCCGGGCCGCACCTGGTCGAAAAGCGGATTCGTCCGAATACTGGTCATCGGCGGGTCAAAGCGTGATCCGAGGGCTCCGGACGTTCCAACGATCTGGGAAGTGATGGAAAAACATAAAACACCCGAGTCTGGCAAACGGCTCACCACCGTTCTTCTCTCGCCCGGTCCGTTTGGCCGACCGATCGTAGGCGGTCCGGCGATCCCCGCTGATCGGGTCAAAATTCTGCGCGACAGTTTTTTGAAGGTCATGAAAGATCCCGATCTTTTAGCCGAGGCGGAAAAGCGTCGCTGGGAACCGGACCCTGTGAGCGGCGAGAAGCTTCAAGCCCTGGCGCGCGAGGTGATTACCCAGCCGCCGGATGTCATCGCGCGGATGAATGCGGTGCTACGAGACTAAACCCGAAAAACCGGTTTGTATTCTTTCGCGTCCGCCGACCCTGACTTTTGCCCTTGGCGTCATTACGATGGGTCGCTCCCCGCTCCCTGGGACCATGGAAGGGACGATTTTGAAAGCCGCTTCAGCATGGCCAAAATAGCGGACGTTTTCTTGTCTCTACCTGAACGCCAACTTTTGCGTGAATGTCAAAGCTAAAAAGATTGGATCCGAATTGCACTTGCCACACGCTGGTACTAGATTCGCAATGGGCAATCAAACTAATGAGGAGATGTGAATGGAAATCGTTCTTTACTACGCCCCCAATACCTGCGCGCTCGCTCCCTACGTCACGCTGACTGAAGCGGGTGCCAATTTCGAGGTCCGGCCGCTCAATTTTCGCAAGCGGCAGAATTTTTCGCCCGACTATCTAAAAATAAACCCAAAGCACAAGGTGCCTGCGCTTGTGGTCGACGGCAAGATACTGACCGAGAACGTCGCCATCCATCAATGGGTCCATCGGACTTTCCCCGACGCGAAGATCCTGCCCGCCGATCCGTGGGACCAGTTGCAGGCGATCTCGCTGCACGCCTGGTGTGCCAGCGGCATTCACCCCTATTTGAGCCGGATCAACAACCCGCCCAAAGTTTGCGATCTACCCGGCGCCTCCGACAGCGTGATCAAGTTCGCCACGGAAGCTCTATTCGAGAACTTCCAGATCGGCGACGATTTGCTCGCCGGGCGTGAATACTTCTTCGACCACTTCACCGGCCCCGACGCGCATTTCTTTTGGTGCTGCCGCCGCGCCACTCAGTTGGAGGTGGATCTTTCAGGCTTCCCCAACGTCGGCGCGCATTTCCAGCGCATGCAACAGCGTCCGAGCGTCAAAAAGCTGCTCGCCTACGAAAAGGAAGTGAACGAAGGGTTTGCCAAGACGGCCTAGCCATGTCGATGAAGAATCCGGATTGCAGGCTGCTCAAAAAGACCCCAGAGCCGAGGCGCGCGAACAATCGGCGAGCGAAGGCGTACCTAGCGAGGACGTCGTAGCGAGACGATCGAGCGCAACCAAGGATATGAGTCTTTTGCCGCAGCCTGCGAAGAAGGAATCAGCGAGAGACGGCGCATCGAGCAACCCATTTCCATTTCAAGACGGACAGCAAATTTTTCCGAACTGTTATTAATTTGAGATTCGCTTGTAAATCTTTCTCGGGAGTAACGTGCCAGGAACCGCAACCATGATCGGCCGATCAGGCTTCCGCATTCCGGCGCTTTTGCTGATCGTGCTCATGGCGCATTCGGTCGGCTGTGCGCGCCGGTTTCCGGTGACTGAAATCACGCCGATAAAGGCCGCCAGCGCCGCCGAGCTCCAGCGATATCTACTTTCTCGCGACCCCGACGTGGCGCAATTCAGGTTGCGTGGGCCGTTTACCGTCATCGAGCGCAAAGACCTGGAAATTCCGCTGGCTTCCGGTCTCACGGTGGAAGCGGACTTATACCTGTGCGCGGGCAGCCCTCAAGGCGCCTCTGATCATCGTGTTGCACGGTCACGACAATTCCAAGGAGGACCATGCCTTCCAAGCGATGCACTTGGCCTCGTGGGGCATGCATGGCATTGCTCTCGACATGCCCAAACACGGCCCGTGGATCGCGAACGGCAGAACCCTTGCCAGGCTGGTCGACGCCATTCATCGGACGCCGCAGCTCGTCGACGGCCGCATAGACGCGGACAAGATCATTCTCGTGGGCCACTCATTCGGCGCAACCGCAGTCGCCGCCGCGTTGGGGGAACGCGCCCCCGCACGGGGCGGCGTGCTGCTCGATCCCGCCGGGATCGGCCGGCAGTTGCCGCAGTTGCTGCAGCGGATCACCGTTCCGGTGATGGTGATCGGTGCCGACGAGGACATCCGGCCGACCCGCAACCGCGGGCAATTTTACCGCTTCATTCCCGCCGCTGTCGGAGAGATCTCGATACGGGACACGGTGCACGAAGATGCGCAGTATCCGAACCAGCACACGCTGCGTCCATTCGAAGACGACCCGGATGACACCGAGGAAGCGCAGATCGCTTTCGTCAGTGCGCTGACCGCCTCCGCCTTCGGTCTTGCCGCCACCGGCAGCATAGATTATGGCTGGAACGGCTTTGAAAACGGACTTAAGAAAGGCATTTTCTTCAACGCCAGGAGGAAGTAATCGTCATGCGTTCAGTCAAATCGACGGTGAAGGTATGGATGACCGCGCCAGTGCGCCTGGCCGTTGTGATCGGCATTGTCCTGCAGGCGCTTGGTCTGCGCAGCCGGCTGGCCACAGGAACCCGCTCCACCGCGGATCGAGCAGGAAATCACCAAACAGGAAGAAATATTCCGCAAGCAGGGCGCCGATGTTCCCCGCGGCTACGTCACCAATCGAGGGCTCTCGGACTACGCGGAGCTTCTTCCCTCCGGGTTCTGCGACGCGCTCGGCAGGCTGGGCAGCTCGGACCGTTGGCTGGATATCGGCGCCGGCGCCGGGCAGGCGATACTGGCCTACTACGCCCCCGAAGACGCCGCGGCGCCGGCTGAAAAATGCGCCCGGTCAGGCGCCAGGGCGCGCGCGGTGGCGATGTCCATCGAGGACCGCCGGACGGACGAGTGGCGGCAGCGGGCCACGAAGGTGGGCGATGACCGTATGCGTTATCTCTCCGGCAAGCGCCTGCGGCAATATTCGCCCGAAGAGCTGGGAAAATTCCAGATTATTACCGACGTGTTCGGCGGCTTCACCTATACCGAAGACTTGTCCCAGTTCGTTGACAGGGTGCTGAGTTTGCTTGAGGTCGGCGGTGGCTTCTACACGCTGGTACCGGGCGTGCATTTAGACAACGGCAAGGATAGACTCGGCAGCTTTTACCTTACCGAACTGGAGAATGCCGCGGGCCGCCCCGAGAAAGTGTGCTCCTGGCTGAAGAAGACCGCCTGCGTGAAAGTCACCTGCGAGTCGAAGAGCGACTGGAAAAGGCCCACCGAGCTGATAAAAATCGAGAAGGTTTGCAGCGATGTCTCGGTCCCGCGCATGAAATTATTGGAGTTCGTGGCGGGGTATCCTCCCGACAGGCGATTCCAACTCGACCAGTAAGGGTGATAAATCTTGGCTTACAGTGCGCAAACCGGAAAGGTCAATGACGTCCAGTTGAATGGGTTTCCCCAACGCCGCGGCGCATGTCGATCCCATGCAGAAGCGTCGGGGCTTTAACGCTGCTTTCCTATGGGGAAATAAGCGAACAGCGGGCTTTGCCATGTCGGCCAAAGCAACTGTGGACTCGTGTCGACTCACGCCGTTGCCCTGACCTATAAGAGCAAGCTCGAAGATTAAAAATTTCACGATTCAAGAAATCACGACAGTCAACAGCGGACTCATGCAACAGTCAGGCAACCCACAGCCGGTAACGGCATGGGAATCGCCATGAAAACCAACCTGCTTTTGCTCGCCATTATTTATTTACTCGGTACCAGTAGTTTTGCCGCATCAAACCCTTTTGATGACGCAAGCGCTGCCTACGAGCGTGGCGACTATGCTCAGGGGTTGCAACTCTTTCGCCAGCTTGCCGTGAAGGGACACCAATGGGCGCAGCGGAGGCTGGGTTTGATATATGCAGAGGGGCGAGGCGTGCCGCAGGATTATCAGGAGGCCGTAAAATGGTTTCGCCTCGCGGCAGCGCAGGGAAATGTTCCCGGCGCAGTATAGTCTCGGTCTGGCGTATGAGAAAGGGCAAGGCGTGCCGCAGGATTATCAGGAAGCCGTGAAGTGGTATCGCATCGCGGCGGCGCGGCAAGACGAATGGGCGCAGACGAGGCTGGGTTCGATACACGCAGAGGGGAAGGGTGTGCCGCAGGATTATCAGGAGGCGGTAAAGTGGTATCGCCTCGCAGCCGCACAGGGATACGCACCGGCACAATCCAGTCTGGGGCTTGCATATGAAAAAGGGCAAGGCGTGCCGCAGGACTATCAGGAGGCCTTGAAGTGGTATCGCCTCGCGGCAGCGCAGGGACATCACTTTGCGCACATGAATCTCGGTATGATGTATACCAATGGCACAGGAGTGCGGCAGGACCTTGTGCGAGCCCATATGTGGTTTACCCTCGCTGCCGCAGCATCGAGCGGCGATTCTGGAGATACGGCGACAAAGAATCGCAATGGAATTGCAGCAAAAATGACAGCCGAGCAGATTGCAACGGCGCAGGAGATGGCACGGCGCTGTCAGGAGTCTGAGTTTAAGAACTGCGAATGAAGCACAGACATTCCAGGGACTAGCAATTTATGGACAGCCCCCTTGCGGCATAGACTATGGCTGGAACAGCTTCGAAAACGCTTTCAAGAATGGCACTTCTTTTAACGCGAGGAGGACGTAATCATCATGCGTTCAGGCAAATCGTCAGTGCAAGGATGGAAGACCGGGATAACAATCGTAGCCGTTTTGATGATCCTGCGAGCGCTTGGTCCAGCAGCTGGCTGGGCACAGGAACCCGCTCAATCGCGGATTGAGGAGGAAACCTCGAAGCAGAAAAAAATCTATCAAAGCCGGGGCGCCGATGTTCCCGACGGCTACGTCACCAATCGAGGGCTCTCGAACTACGCGGGACTTCTTTCCTCCGGGTTCTGCGAGGCGCTCGGCAGGCTGGGCACCTCGGACCGTTGGCTGGATATCGGCGCGGGCGCCGGGCAAGCCATACTGGACTACTACGCACCCCCGGACGCCGCGGCGCCGACGGAAAAGTGCGCCCGACCCGGCGGTTTAGCGAGCGCAGTCGCGGTATCCATAGAGGACCGCCGGACGGACGCGTGGCACCAGCTGGCCGCGAGCCTCGGCGAACGTATACGGTATGTCAGCGGCAAGATCCTGCGGAACTATTCGCTCGAGGAACTTGGAAAATTCCAGATTATTACCGATGTCTACGGCGGCTTCTCCTATACCGACGACTTGTCCCGGTTCATGGAAAAGGTACTGAGCTTGCTGGAGGTCGGCGGCGGTTTTTATACGATCGTGCAGCATGTGCATCTAGACGCTGCTAAGGACGGCCCCGCCAGCTGGTATCAGACCGAGTTGGTGGATACAGCCGGCGGCGCCGAGAAAGTGTGCTCCTGGCTGAAGAAGATCGCGTGTGTGAAAGTCGGCTGCGAGTCGAAGAGCTCCTGGGAACCGCCCACCGAGCAGATAAACATCCGGAAGGTTTGCAGCGACGTCTCGGTCCCGCGCACGAAACTATTGAAGTTCGAGGCGGGGAATCCTCCCGGAAGACGATTCCAATTGGAACCGTAGGATGGTGGAAATCCAACAGCCAGCGCCGCGCGTAGCGAATTTGTAGCGCTTCCCCTCACGTTTTTTTTGTTTCGTATTGTTGCGCTGTCGTGCGAACTTTCGTATTGCGCCACCATAGACATCCACCGCCGAGTTAATAGAGTTCGGGAAGTCTGACACGCAATCCACCCGCCGATGAGGGCGGGCGTACTACCGAGAGATCGTCTATTCGGGTATGCCAGCAGTGACGGTTATTTCCACAAGCAGTTCGGGGAAGTTCAACATCGCCTCCACCGTGGTCCGGGCTGGTTTGTTGGTCGGGAAAAACTTGGCGTACTCCTCGTTGTAGGCTGCAAGGTCCTCACGTTTGGTTAGATGCGTCAATACCGTCAGAACATTATCGAGAGATGTCCCCGCGGTTGCCAAAATCATCTTGATGCGTTCGATGGCGTACCGGGTTTGCTCGCGAACGTCTCTGCCGACCTCCCCGGTAACGGGGTGGCGGCCGGTTTGACCGGCCACGAACACCAAATTACCAAAACGCGTGGCTGGGGAGAGATTCGGATTCCCCGCAGCAAGATTCACCTGAACAATTTCTTTTTTTGGCATCTGTTCTCCTCAATGAGAAATTTACGCCGGCATCACCCGCTGCACTCGCTCGGGCTCGTCGCCGAGCCACTCGGGATGCGTCGCGGTCCCGTCGAAGATCGAGGTCGTCTTGAACAGCTCGAACTCGCCGTGCGAGGCCGGCTTTTGCCGTCCTGGCGAGCAGCGCCTTCACCTGCGCTTCGCTCATGCGGCCGAAACGTGCGCACCGCGTCGAACGCCTGATCGAGAATCTCCATGCTGTCGATGCCGGTGATCACCACCGACGTCGGCAGGTTCAGCGCGTAGTGCAGACATTCGACCGCCGTCACGGTGTTCGGACTTCAGGATGATTCCGTTCGCCATGCTCTTCATGCCGAGCACGCCGATGTTCTGCTTCACGAGCTCGGGGAGCACCAGCTTCTCGAAGCTGCGGTAGTGCGCGTCCATGACGTTGAGCGGCATCTGCACCGTGTCGAACGTGAAGCCGCTGCTCCTTTGCGACCTCGAGCATATACAGATGGATGCGCGGGTCCTTGTGACCGGTGAAGCCGATGTAGCGGAGCTTGCCCGCGCTGCGCGCCTCGACGAGCGCCGCGTTGCGCGCCGTCCTCATCGAAGATCCGATGCGGATCCTCGAAGCGGATGATCTCGTGATGCTGGACCAGGTCGATGCGGTCGGTCTGCAGGCGGCGCAGCGACTCGTCGAGCTTGCCTTGCGGCTTCTTTCTTCGACCGGCCGTCGATCTTGGTCATCAGAAGACCTTGCTCCGGTAGCCGTCGCGCAGCGCCTTGCCCATGCGGATCTCGCTGGCGCCGTCGTTGTAGTCCCAGCAGTTGTCCATGAAGTTGATGCCGCGATCGATCGCATTGCGAACGATGCGGATGCTGAGCTGCTCATCGACCTTCTTGAGGCCGAGATGCCAGCCTCCAAGCCCGATCGCCGATACCCGTTCTTTGGCGCGGCCGAGAACTCGGTACGCCATTCCAGCGTTCCCTGTGTTTTTCGCCATGGTCTCCTCCTATCGGTACTGATTATCCAGTATTTCACAGGTCTTCACGGGGTCGGACCAAGCTATGTCCTTGCATCATCGACGCTTTCATCCCAGAGGATAGTGTTTTGTGTCCTTAGAGCCTTAATTTCGCCGCTGAATTTGCCAGCGTAAGCTTCAGGCGGTTCCCGCAGCGTAAAGGTTTCGTCTGCTTCCATTACATCACGACGCCTAGCTGGTCGCCAAGGTCATTTTTCACCGGTCTCAACAAAACCTAAACTGCCAACCGCGATTGCCTCAGACCGCGATCGTCGCGCGCCCTCAAGCGCTTCCTCGATCCAGGGCGCTGTGCCCTTTGAATCTGCCAGTTCCCCAAAGCCGCACAACTCACTTACTGATCGAAGATCGAAGATCGGTAACGCTTGGATGGCTCTTGGATCTCACTATGAATGCCAAGCTACCATTGCCCTTTGCGCGATTTTTTCTGCGCTAATTCTCTCGGCTGATGACGTTTTGAACCAGCAACTCGTACCTTGAACTTCGAACTTTTGAATCTTGAACTCTAACTTCGGCTACGCCATGCGCGCGTTGGATCGTCATCGGGATCGGGGGGTTCTTGTGACGGACGCAAACCTTCCGGCACATTTCTGAGGTTCACTCGGATGCGGATCCAGGTCGATGACCGGCCGCGCATGGAGTCGATCAGCACGTCGTCCACGGCGAGAAGGCTGGCCGCTTGTGGATGTCTACGCTTCCATCTTTCAAGACCGGCGAGGGCGGCTTCTCTGTCCGGAGAGTTGGCGACCACCACAAGCGGCGCCCGGGTCCGCGGCTTCTTCGCGGTGGTTTTTTTCTCCGCGCCCCGGCGCGCGAAGGCTGCACGCGCGGTGGTTCGTCTTCCATCTTACGAAAGTGCGGCGGCCAGGGCGCGTCGCCGAGACCGGCCGTCTCGTCCTCCGCCGCGAGCTCTAAGAGCTTTTCGAGCGAACCCGGCGCGGCGTCGACGTCCGCGTGCGGATCGCCCAACTCGGCGAAGCGCTTGGGAACCGTGAGCACGGTGAAGTCTGCCGGGTCGCAGTCGGCGACCTCGTGCCAGTGAAGCGGCGTGGACACGCGGGCGTCGGCAAGCGGGCGGACGGAATACGCCGAGCAGGTCGTGCGGTCCTTGGCGTTCTGGTTGTAGTCGAGGAACACGCCGTGACGCTCCTCCTTCCACCACTTCGAGCTCGCCAGCGCCGGTGCGCGCCGTTCGACGGCGCGCGATAACGCGAGCGCGGCGCGGCGCACCTGGACGAACGTCCAACGCGGTTCGATGCGCGCATTCACGTGCATGCCCCGCGAACCACTCGTCTTGGGCCAGCCGCGGAGCCCCATCTCCTCGAGAAACGCCTTCACCTCGAGAGCGACGCAGCGCACGTCATCCCAGGCGACGCCGGGACCGGGATCGAGATCGACGCGCAACTCGTCGGGATGCTCGAGATCACCGGCGCGCACGGGATGGGGATGGAGCTCGATGCAGCCCAGGTTGACGATCCACGCGAGCCCCGCGGCGTCATCGACGACAACCTCCTCCGCTTTGCGTCCCGATGGAAACGACAGCGTAGCGGTGCGCAACCACGAGGGCCGCTGGGCGGGTGCGCGTTTCTGATAGAACGCTTGCCCTTCGGCACCGTCGACGAAGCGCTTGAGAACCAGCGGACGATCCCGGATACCAACGAGCGCGCCCGCCGCGACCGAAAGATAGTAGCGAACGAGATCGAGCTTCGCGAGCTTGGTCTGCTTGGAAAAATACGGCTTGTCGGGGTTGGTGACGCGGACTTCGCGTCCCTCGATCGACAGAACTTTGGCTTTATCGTCCTTCATCACCGACTCCGGTTAACGTTCGCCATTTCGACCAACCCTTTTCAGCTTAACAATTCTCCTTGACTGATCCAGCTGCGTTCCGGGAGCGCGAAATTTCAATGAGCCGGCAAGGGTGCTCATAGATGGGTATTATTACCCTGTTCGAGTTTCCGACGATGTCGGAAAGGAGCGGGCGACGAGCCCAGAAAGCTCATGCCGAACTATGGTCGCTGCATCAGGGACTCGTAGTAGCCGCCGCCGATACGATCCAGTTCATCACCGCGCACCGAATACAGCAATCTTCGGGCGAAATGGATGAAAGGTAAAGTCGATATCCCCCTCGCTCTGATTCGTGTTGCGTTTCTGCCGGGTAATCTGGACCGTGGCAAACCTGGGCTGCGCAGCGTTGATGAGATACACACTAATTGCGGTTAAATGCCGGTTTTCGAGCGCGAGCCTGTGGGCACCGGCAGCGAACGAGCCGGAGCTTGCCGAGAATTCCATCCGAATTGTTCCCGCACCGGTGCGCAGTTCTGCTGGCGGGACGAATTCAGATCCGGTGAGCTTCAATTCTAACTTTCGCCCGTCGATGCGGAGCGTGAGATCGCGCTTCAGAAACTTGGCATAGTCTGCCGCTTCGTGCTTGGAAATCGCGCCGTCGCGGTCGCGGTCGATCTGGGCGAGCACCTGTTCGGCGACAGCCACGCCCGGCGTCAGGTTGATTTGCAGCCGTACGCCGCTCGGTTCGATGGCGACAAGCGTCGCTTGCAGATACTGGTCGTCCCGATGGGCGAAAACGGCGGACGGAAACGCCAGCAATGCGAGCAACAGCGGTAGGTGACGGCGTGTCCTGGTCACGGCTTCCGCCATTTTATGCCGTAATCGTTCGTTGGATCGCGGTAAATCGTGTGGATGTGCTTTCGTCGGATCGCCACCCAGGCGTTGCGGCGCGTATTCGATGATTACCGTCGGCCCTTGAATACGGAAGTAAGCGGCGCTGCCTTTTTCAGTCGGGCCGCTCCACGCGAACCAGGTTTCGGCGATATTCTTTTTGATCTCGTCCATTTTCGCTTTCGCCGCGGCTTCGTGCAGGATGCCGGTCCATTCGCCGGCGAGATCCAGCAACATCTGGCGCTGTTTCTCGGTCAGAGCCGAGCCTTTGACTCCTTCCGGCTGAATCGTCTGGCCGTCGCGGCCCGGCCCGAGCACAAGGTCGCGCATCTGAAAGTCTAGGATGGCCTGCTTGCGCTGCGCTTCGTTCAGCGAACTAAGCAGGGCGAACGCCCTGTCCGTCTCGCGACCGAGGGGGCGCACCGTCTTGCCTTCGAGTTCATAAATCGCTGGCTGCGCGCCGGTGTGGCTGGGCGCCAGCGTGCGTTGCTCGCCGGCAAGCGTGACGTTGAGGCCGAGATGGTGGCCGCCGAACTGAATCATCCACGGCTCGGTGGCGGAAGGCTGGCCGAGCAACGAGACATAATATTCGTCGCGCCCGAACATCGACTGGCCGCTCGATTTTCGCAACACTTCGTCGGCCTCGACGATCTGCAGAATCTTCTCGTATCCCTGCGGACTCAAGGCCGATGCCAAAACCGCCAGTACCGCGTCGTGCTGGGGTTTTGTCAGGTCGCCGATGCGCAAGCCCTGCCGTTTGAAGGCGGCTGTCGGAAGATTCGACCAGCGCTTGCGTTGCGCTTCGTCTTTGAATTCAAAGACAACTTTGCCGCGCTGAGCATCGTCAAGCGTGGCGAGGAATTTTTTACTGGCTGCGACGATAGCCGCGGTCGGCGCGCCGGGTGTAGAGCTCGTCTGGGCAAAGCTGTTCAAGCCGGCGCCGGCACCAATTAATAGGATTAAAATGAAGCCAATTTTTTTGTCCATGAGTAAAATGAAACCTAAACCCAGCCACGGGTCAACAGGCACGAAGGGTTTGACGAACAGATCCGAAACAATGGAGGTAGCTCTAATGAGCCGATCACATTATCACGTTCGCTCAACTAGTCGGCCAGAAAACGTCATCGCCGCCACTGACTGCGGCCAAGGAGGCAACAAAGTGACCTTTTCCAAATTCAAATCCTCTCTGGTTTTCGTCTGCATGCTATCAATTCCCTGCTTTGCGTTCGGTCAAGACCAGGAGCGTGCCCGCCAGGAGATCGCCAAGCGAAATATTCCACTGAATATCAATGCCTTTGCCGAACGCGCAGCGCTCGGTGAAGCCGCTGTCGTCGAATTGTTCCTGGCCGCCGGCGTGGATCCCAACGCGAGAAATAGCGACGGTCGAACACCGCTCCTGCTCGCAGCCATGAGGGGCCATGCCGGTATTGTGGATACGTTGCTGAGACAGGGCGCGGAAGCGAACATGGAATCTCACAACGACGGCTTGGAGCAAGGCAAAACCGCGCTGATGTTTGCAGCGCAGCAGGGGCATCGGAGTATCGTGGAGAACCTTCTCAAATATGAGGCCCAAGTGAATGAAACAACCTATTATGACAAAAGCGCATTGATGTTCGCGGCAGAAGCAGGTCATGTCGCCATCGTACTAACTCTGCTGGCGAGGGGTGCGGACGTGAATCTCTCGACATGGCACGGATGGTCGGCGTTGCTGTTCGCTGCCGACGGAGGCCATACAGGCACGGTGGATGTCCTACTGAAAAATGGTGCCAAGGTAAACGAGAGGCATGGGGGCCGGACTCCATTGATGCTTGCAGCGGAAAAAGGCCATAGAGACACGGTAAAGGTTCTCATCGCCCACGGAGCCAATGTCAACACGAGGCTTTACGGGAAGAGCGCGCTAGCCATGGCCGCCGGGAATGGCCATCGCGATATCGTGGAGTTGCTCAAGAAGGCGAGAGCAAAAGAGTAGGATTTACAGAAATTCGGAAACGCGGACTGCCTGAGACGCTACGACGATCACGCTCGAGAAGGAACTCTCGACAGTTCATTCAGGCTCCCCAACATCACCGCCCATTTCAACCGCATGGAGCACTGCCGAGCTTAAGAAGCTGCTCGCCTACGAGAAAGAGCGTGAATGAAAGGTTGACAAAACGGCCTAGCCATAAGCCCAAACACTAACGGCAGCGCAGGTCGGGTAACAACGGCGGGGAATAAGTTACCTGCTTTTCAAGACGGATCCAATGAATCCTTGCTTGTCGAGTCTTTCGACGAATTGCGGTGCAATGAACTGCGCAGGATCAGCGGTCTTTGCTTTAGGATGCCTCGACCAATCTAGAATCGTCTTAACGCTCTGAATCGTCGGCAACGGTCGGTCGATCAGTCGCGCTGACAAAACGGTGTAAGCTTCTTCCAATTCGTCCGGATTTTGAAGTCCTCATATATTTTTGCAGCACTTTCTTGGTTTCAGTTTTTCGTGTTTTAAAAAAATGGACGGCTTCGATGATAGCATCGCGTCAGCTTGTCGACAGTGACCGGATCCCTCCGAATCGTTTCCTGTCGTGCAATCAGCGAAGCTGACGGATATTCCAAAGATTCAAGAGCGGGGATGGCATCGAACACATTGAAGCCCGCCCGCCTGGCGATCAATGTAAACGGGCGGTGACAATCCGGTGGCATCGACCAGTCCGGACTGGAGTGCCGCGACCCGGGTTGCCGGATCCCCTGACGTCACGTAAGTAACGTCCTTTTCAGGATTCAGACCGATAGCCTGTAACATAATTTTTATCGCAAGAATCGCGCTACCGACGAGACTGTTGACGGCGATCTTTTTTCCCTTGAGTTGACGTGGGGTGAGAAATGTCGTTTCGCGCAACCAGGACCTGGTCCATTCGATTTGCCGGCACTGCTACGATCACGATATCAGCGCCGGCAAGCGCCGCCTCGATCGCCGCAACTCCGCCGGCAATGATGAAATCGAAACTGCGGCTGACCAACGCCTGCGTTCCCATCGCGCCGCCCCGAATGAAAATGATATCAGCGTTCACGCTATGCTTGTCAAAAAAGCCGACCTCTTTAGCCACCCAGATAGGTGCATATGTCAGCGAAAAATTTGCGTAGCCAATGATGACTTTGTTGCTTTGCGCGTTCGACCGCCCCGGGAAAGAAAAGCACACGAGAGTAAAACAGCCAGAAAAAAAAATTTTAACTGTCTCATTCCCGCCTCGCTTTATGGAATCACCGCCATATTGTCAATGGAAATTCTTCGCACTGATCGGCTGACAAGATCCAGAGCTTGCGACAATTACCCGACGATAGTAGGTAGTGAGAGTTCAAGATCAGCGCAACAGGCACACGCCAGAGAAAGGAGTCCATCATGATACGAGGAGCAGCGGATCACTGAATTGACAGAGCGGCTCGCTGAAAGTATCAGGATTTGTGTTCGCGAGGAGCTGCTGGAAAACTTCGGACACGTAAGCGCGCGGGATCCCGAAGTCACAACGCATTTTCGTTCTCAGGCATTTGCATGAACGCCTCGATCGGGTGAGCGCGAAGGATTTTATCGAGGTGGACGAGACTGGCAGAGCCGTGTCGAAAACACCGAGCCGCCAAAAGAGGTATTGCTTCACACGGCGATCTATCGCCGAGCGTAAAGACGTCAATGGGATCGTTTACTCACACCCGCTCTACTCGACCATTCTGGGCGTACTGGGAAGGCCAATTCTACCGCTGCTTGCCAATTGCACGTTTATAAAATCAGGCATTCGGGTTTTCGATGTCCCGCGCTACATTGGAAATTCTCCGAAACGGCGGATCTCATGATCAACGAGCTGGATTCCAGTGTGGCACTTATTGCTGCGCGGCAGTGGTCTGGTCACCGTGGCCGAAAATATTCAGGAAGCAACGCTCCTCTCGATCTTGATCGAACGGTCGGCCAAGGTGCAATACATGGCGTCGGCGATCGGCGACCCCAAGGCGATTGTCGATGCGATATGCCGGGAAAATTCGGCAGCATGCCGACGCATTTTTTTGAATCTTCCTGGGGCCACTACGTATCGAAGGCAAGTTGACAGCCACCGCAGCCATGCGCAGCGGCGCTTTAACGATCGCGCTTTTGACGCAGAGAAGCGAAAATAATACGCCGACTCGGACAAGTTGATGCGGCAACTGTCGATCAGACGAAATCAGTCAATTACTCATGCCCGGCCCTCATACCCCGTTCGCGCTCGCCCAGAGTCTGGCGTCGCGACTGCCAATCCCGACAGGGAGTCCGGGATATACATTGCAAGACGGCCCACCAGTTTTCCTGATCATTGAACATCGCCCGTCGCGACTTGACTGACCATGACCTCCGCGACTAGAAGTGTTGTAGTCACTCACCGCGCGCCTTATCGCCAGCCGAAAGGAGTCGGAATATGTTTGAATCGGATCGATTTATCGAGGATTGTCGCCGGTGCCTTGGAGAACAAAATTCCCACGCTGCGGTGCGTGACGTCGTCGGCAGAGCTGTCAGTGAACCGGGCCCGATTCTCAAGACTCTGGGAGAGCCGAGACTCTCAGGCATCCAGACGCTCTACCGCTCTGACACGTTGACGATTTTAAACGTCCTGTGGGGACCCGGCATGACTCTATACCCCCATGACCATCGAATGTGGGCGGTGATCGGAATCTACAGCGGGCGAGAGGACAACTCCTTCTATCACAGGAGCGAAATCGGTCTCCAGGCGCACGGCGCCAAGACGCTCGACCTCAAAGACACTTTGCCGCTTGGCGAAGCAGTCATCCACGCAGTCACCAATCCACTCGACCGCATCACAGCGGCGATTCACGTCTACGGCGGCGACTTCTTCACCGTGCCGCGCAGCGAATGGGATCCGCAAACGCTTCACGAGCGGCCCTTCGACATCGAGCACGCCAAAGAAGTATTTGCCGAAGCGAACCGGCGTTTAGCTTCGGCCGACACGGTCTCGCGTTAGAGACAACTGCGATCCATTACAACGCGGAATCCACGTCGTTATGCGACTCAACATGTTGAGGGTAATATCGGTTAATTGGATGATGCATACTAGCAGGAAGGTTTGTGTCTATGGACACTGTGAGAGTCGCCTACCGCGACGATGATCGAACCCCGGTCATCTACTGCATCAAAGAAATGGCCGCGAAACATTATGGCATCGACGTCGAGGCTTTGAAGATCAAACCTTATGGCGAGTTCGAAGCTTCGCTGTTCAACGACTCCGCCGATGTGTTGATCGACCACGTCGAATTTCTTTACGCCGAAGCGACCAAAGGCAAGAAAATTACTTTTTTTGCGCCCCCCGCATCGTCCGCGGTTTGGATTTGATGGTGCCCCAGCACGTCGAAAACGTCAGCGAATTCGCTGGCAAGAATATCGCGGTCAGGGATTCGGGCCGCCCTTATACGGTTACGCTCTGGCTGCGGATGATGGGATTAGAGGACAAAGTCGGAGTGCCCATTTTCAAGGATGCGGACGTGGGACGGTGGGGGCAGTGGAAGAAAGTCGTAAGCGGCGAATGCATCGCCTGCTTTATGGATCCCCTGTACCAGGCGGAACCCTTGAAAGCCGGTTTAAAATTTCTCCCGGTTCCCGAACTCGCCGTGATCAGCCATTACGCCCAAGCGTGCACCGCCGAGTTCGCGCGCAATAAACCTGCCGTCTTAAAAAATTATGTGAAGGCGGTAATTCACGGGATTGGCTGGATGAAGCATCGCAAGCAGGAAGCCATGAAAGTGGTCACGGGAGAGCCGATGCAGCGGATGAAGATCAGCGACGTGCATGAGATGGAGCGACACTTTGACGCCATCGTCGGCAAGCTG
>CAWDHA010000030.1:0-13351 GCA_963801935.1 uncultured delta proteobacterium | reverse complement strand
GTGGGTCTTGCGCACAGCTTCTTTCAAAATCTCCACGCGCTCCTTGGGAGTTGCCGGCGGCAGGAGTAGAGCGGTGCCGATGGACCTGAACGCGCGCATCATATTGAGGAGCTTTTTTTCATTTTCCGATTTCGTGAATGTTTCGATATCGGGAAGGTTGAGATGGGCGAAACGAGCATCCTTCCGACCTTTGGGAATCTCTATGGCGGCGTGAAAGTCCGCCAAATGGTTTTTGACCAGATCGTGCTCGATGACGGTGCCGGTTGAAGCCACCTGAGCGTCGACCTCGCCGCGCGCGAACGCGACGTCGAGGTCCTCGTTTTCATATCCGGCAATGATCTTGGGCTCCTTCAGATCGAGCAGGTAAGCGGTCAGGCGGCTGTGAATGTAGCCGGTGTGACCCACGGGAGCGCTGCCAATGCGGACTCCTGTGGCGGCGCGCAGTTTGGCCAAGGTGGTGAAGCCGGCGGCCGCGCGCGTGTTGAAGAGATAGTAGAGCAGGTGTTCGGTGGTGCCGAGGTAAATGAGCTTGTCGATATCGTACTGCACACCGGACTCGCCGAGAACCGCATAGGGCACGATGCTGCTGGAGATCCGAAACAAGGTGAGCCCATCGGCACGGGCGCTGTTATAGAGATGATTAGCCGCCTTGCGACCGCCGGCGCCCGGCATGTATTGGAAAGTGATGGTCGGATTCCCAGGGATATTCTTGCTGAGCGCCGATGCTAAAGCTCGAGCCCGCAAATCGCCCATTCCGCCGGGTCCGGCGCCGACAATCAAGTTGATCGTTTTCCCCTGGTAAAACGGCGCTTGTGAAAAAGCCGGCGTCACGACGAACCCCGCCGCCACCGAAGCTAACAGAGAAAACATAAAATTGAGAGCGCGGGGTTGCCGCATAACAAATCTCCTTTGGTGAAGACTAAGCTGCCAAAGTAGCAATCAGCTCGTCACAGGTTTAGCCACGGGCGTATTCACAATCCAGGTCAAGAGAAGCGCACGGATTCCCGAAAGCATGGATCCGGATCCGGCGTGATGTCAGCATGGCAATGATGATAAGGCAATGTAGCAATGTTTTCCAGAAAAACCGAGTCGTGAACAGATGAGTATGCCGCCAGTGACTCTGACAAGTCCCTTGTCCTTAGTCTTGACAATGCACATATCTGAAGATATCCAGATTTAGCGTTTCACCGTTACCCGTAAACATTGTAGGGGTAGAAGCACGGGAACAGGCTGGTTCCAGGCTCGTTTGTAGCTTCCCCCTGGTTTCAACTTCTTTGCCGCTGCCGAATTCGTCGATGTAGAACAGTATCGGTTTAGCTGGAATAAGACTAAGTGGTGTACAACATGAAAAACAACTGGGAGGAGCCAAATGAACGGAGTCTATAAGTCCCTTAAAGATAAAGTGCAGGATACTTTACAGCGTGGCAAAACCGATCCTATGCCCGTGGTCCCGGAGAAAAGCGCTCGAATCGTGACCCTGAATGATGAGATAGAGAAGCTCGAAAGGGTTATTGCGGAAGGTATGGCTCGATTGAGTGCAGCGGTCAAGGAGAGTGAAGTGACAATGTCAGGTGAGGTGCGGCAAGCCCAGCAGGCGGCCGCGGCCATCAAGGAAAGGATCGCTGCGACTCGAGGCTAAGCTCAAGGAGAGCGAAGAGACCGTCCGGAGAAAAGATTCTTTGCGCCAACAAATTGAAGAGACCCTCAAAGCCCAGGTGCACGAACTGCAAAATGATTCTAAGAAAAAAGACGAGGCGCTGGCGGCTCGAGACAAGGAAATCGGCGATCTCAAAGCCGGCTTTGACCTGAAGGCGAAGCAGATAAGTGAATTGGCATCAGCCAACGAGAAACTCGAACGGGAGGCCGCCGGCAGCACCAAGCGCGCTCAAGATTCTGAAATGGTTTCCGGCGCAAAGATCGCCGCGCTGGAAAGCCGAATAACCGAGATGGAGGAGCTCGCGCGCCGAAAAGATTCGACGATTAAAGAGCTTGAACAGAAATTGGCGGGCAAGGCCCGAGACTTGGATAACCTGGCGAAAAATAGGCAGGAACTTTTGGCAGGGCGAGATGCCTTGATAAACGATCTCAAATCACAGCTGAAACTGCTCACCAAGGGGATCGGCGAGATGTCGTCCTTTTTTAAGCAGGCACAGGCTTTCGCGGTGGTCGAGCGACAAGACTTGAGCTCAGCTTCCCGCAGCGCGCCTGTCAATGGAAAACCGGAAAAGCCGGTCAACCTGGCCGGCGCTGTGACAGCCGGTGCCAATCCTCAGGAAGGCGCGCCGGCCACAGTTCAGCCAAACGATGTAAAAGTGATGGCCGCGGTCGGGGAAGAGAAGCGGGTTTTTGTGTCGGCAAACGTTGCCCAAGCCGCGCCGTCATTTGCCGATGAGAAACCGCTTGCCGCGTCCTCAAACAGCTCCGGCGTGCAAGTGGAGAAACCCGCGGCGCCGCGATCAAACCTTGCAACAAAAAGCAGCCAGGAATCGGCCGCGCCAGGATCAACTGGCGCCGCTGTCAAAGCCGCGGCTCTGGGGCTGGCGCCGCAGACCATTTCGGCCGGTTTACTGGAGCGCGTGTCCGTAGAGCTTGCTGAAGTCTGCGGCGTTATGAGTCCGCTCGCCATGTTAATTGTCCGCGAGCATGTGACGGCTCTCGGTGAATCAACCGAAAATTTTCCCAAAAGTCGATTTCCAGAACTTGTGAACAGTCTCGTGCGAGAAATCTTAGACGCCAACTCGCAAATTGAATTTCGTAAACGCCTGGCGCAGAACGCCTACATACGCTGACCTGAGTGGGAAAGGGCGTTTTACGGGTCAGGCTCGATGGCATAGCGAGCCATTCGGTTCGAGTTTCGGGTTGCAGAATCGATTATTTGCCGAGCGTTCAGCCGATCTGACTTTCGCTCAACGAATCGCGACTTTCTCGGCCGCCAGAGCGGTGCTGATGGCGATCGCCAACTCGCTGCGGATCTGCATCCACTGCTCGCCGTGATCGGTCCAGGCGCGTAACTCCAAACCCAGTGAGTCGGGCCCCAACTTCACAACCAAAGCCTGCGGCGGCGGATGGCCTGTGACGAGCGGGTGTGCGGCGGCCGATCGCTCTAACAGAGCGATCACTTTTCCAGGATCGGTTCCCTGGGCAACGGCGATGGGCAGTTCGATGCCGTGTTGCCGGCTGGAAAGCGTCCGGTTGATCAGACGTTCGGAAATCAATTTGCCATTGGGCATGATGATTTCAGAACCGTTGGTCGTGCGAATAATGCTGGCGCGAACGCCGATTCGCTCGACCACGCCGGAAGCATCTTCGATCTGCACCACATCGCCGATATTGATCGGTCGCTCGAACAGCAAAATCAGCCCAGAGATGAAATTGTTGAAAATGTTCTGCAATCCAAAGCCGACTCCTACGCTGAATGCGCCGGCCAAAATCGTGACCTGCGTCATATCAAACCCGAGCGCGGCTACCGCGAGGAAGAAGCCTGCGACTAATATAAAATAATGCAGCGTGTTCGAGATCGCGTACGACACGCCGCGTTTGAGATGAACCCGTGGATAAACGTCTTCATCGAGTAGAAAACGCACGAAACGAGAAACGAGAAAAGCCGCCCAGACGGTGAATGCGAAGGCGAGGAGGTCGCCGGGTGAAATACGGATGGAACCGAAGCTGAGCTCGGTACTGAGGAACTGGCGGGCACTGTCTAACAGTCTGTCGCGCAGCAGTAGCCACTGCAGTAGGACCAGCAGCCAAAATAGCGCCGCGAGCACCTGCAAGACTCGGCGCGCGCGCCGCCGCAGTAGCGAGCGATAGTGGCTGATCATGCCGAGCGTCGTAAACGGGCGCAAGCTCAGCGCGAAACCGACGAGCCCATCGAGAACTTCCACGAGCGCATAGAGAATCACCGCAAGATAACAGCCGCGCAGTAGGCTGTTGCCAAGCAGAGTGGCAAAGGTGACGTAGCCGAAGACACTCGCTATAAAAGCGCTGGCGGACACCCCGAGCGCGAGGTAACCCGCGCTCTCGACTAATTTGCGCGCGCCCGCCGGCTCGGAACCGGGAGCGAGCGTGCGCCGAACGGCGCGAATAAGCCAGACCGAGAAAACCCCGGTGCCGAGCATTTCGGCTAGAAATAGCAGCCGGGGTAGGACCTCTACTGCCGCGGCCAGGGTGCGCAATTGGTCGAAAAAAAACAGCGTGATCAGCGCGTATAGCACCGGGTGGAGATCCGAGCTGACGCTGCGGCGCACGATCAGCACGCTTGGGATCAGTAAAAGCGCGCCAGATATGGCCCATAAAAGTCGCGGCGCTTGTGGAAAGATCCATTGGCTGCCGATGAGCGACAACACGAGCGCAGCGGCAACCGGTTTTTCGAACAAAAGCTCGCCGCCAGAGAGATTGCTGTGCTCAGCCGACAATGCGCGGCCGCGACGGCGCGTCCACAAAAGCGCCGCAACCAGAGCCATAAAGCTCGCGGCGCCGAGTACGAAAGCCATCGCCTGGCGCTCAAGAAAGGCACTCGCTGCGTCCCACCGCCTGGCGAAGGAACTCAGTAGGTCTTCGTGCACGGCTGCGGCACTCTCTGAGGGCAGCGCGAGCCTCCAGATCGGCGCGCTGTCCTGCAGAAAGAGCCGATCCAATGCTTTCGCGCGCGCCTGATCGACCGCAATAATGGCATCGCCGATTCGAGAATCCTGTACGCCGATACGACTTTGGATCGTCAACGCGCGCGCCCGCCTGGTCTCAACCATTTCGCGCGCCTGGCGGATTTCGTTCATTACGTTCTCGATGCGGCGCAGCACTTCGGGAGGGACATTCGACGCTTTGGCCGTATCCAGTGTTTGATCCCAGCGCTTTCGGAAATCATCGAGCTGAACGCGATAACGTTCGAGCTCGTGCACGCGCTCGGCCAGGTCCTTGTTCAATCCGGAAAGTTCGCGACGCGACCGGTTCCACTCTCCTTCGAGACCGCGCAGCGTTTCAATCGATGGGCTCTGCAGGACAATCTTTCGGCTCTCACGTAGGTGCCCGTCGATCTCGCGAGTAATTGCAGGCAACCTCTGCGCTACCGTTTCCGTGCTGCGGTCCGCCGACATATCAGCGCGAATGTCTCGATACCGCGCCGACACCGCTTCTGCTTCTGTAACCAGATCGGCAAGCGCCATCGGCGCCGGCGTTTTTTCCTCAGCAGCCACGGGCGGAGATTCAGGGCTGGTTTGTCCATAGGCCGAGCCGGCCGTCAGAATAATTGCCGCGATCCAGGCATAGTTACTATGACGATGTCCTGCCGGCACATCCTGTTTGCTCCGTTGCTTTCGTAAGAAGCCTCTGCACATATTTTTATGGCTAGCAGAAACGTCGTGACCTTTGAAGCCTGGATTTCTCCGCCGGGCGACTTTACAAGATGTTTTGCGCGAGCAAAGATCATCCGAGCACCACGGGTGTTCCGGATGAAGGTTGAAGCAGCTTTAACATTTATACTCCGCGCATGGCTAACCGGAGACGGGTTCGGCCGGCGGCGATGACTTTGAACCAGCTTGAAGATAAGCAGCGCAGCTAAAAAGAAAAAAACCCCCTTACAAAAAACTTTTTGCAAAGCTACAATAAATTTATGAAGTACGAGGTCAAACAATCGGAAGATCGTGCCGGGGATTATATCGCGGTTGCCGTCAACGAAGACAGCCGAGCCGAAGTGTTTTCGGCTTTGTTCTCAGGTCCGGACGCAAGAAGGCGAGCCGAGGAGTATGCGGCCTGGAAAAATAGCGAGCTCGAAGTCACCGGTGAACAGTTGCTCAAACGGTGATGCAGGCGCGGGTTTCTTCGACAGCGAAATCATCCCGGTACAGCGCAACAGATGACCGGCTCCGGGTCGCAAGATTCCTGGCCGAGCTTCTGGATCAACGCTTCACGATCCCGGGGACGTCGATCCGGGTCGGACTCGATCCTATTCTAGGATTAATCCCCGGAATAGGCGATGTCGTCGCCAATTTGACCGGATCGGTCATTCTTTTCATTGCCGCCCAATATCATCTGCCCAAAATAGCTCTGCTACGGATGGGACTGAACGTTGCGCTGAATGCAATTATCGGGGCGATTCCTTTATTGGGAGACGTTTTTTCCATCTGGTTTCGCAGCAACGCCAGGAACCTGGCGCTGCTCGAACGCTACCTTCACGGCGACAATCAACGCGCATCGCCAGGCGACTGGTTTTTTGTTATAGCCTTGATTGTGGCGCTGCTTTTAATTATCGCCGCGCTGGTTCTTGCGCTTACCTGGCTTCTAAAAGAACTCTGGACTTTTTTTTAAGCGCGCGCTGGAGGAATCTCTCGTACGGCATCCGCATGCTCAAAAAAGTCCAGCCTGCTGGTAACAGCTGTCGCTATCCATAGCCGTACTGCTCGATTCCGTTCTCGCCATTCCTAGCAGCCCAGTGGTGAAAGTGTGGCGTCGCACCGAGACGGGCGAGGCGCCCTGATGGCAAGGCGCGACGATCGAGAATATCTGGGAATATTGAGCGAGGAGCAACGCAGCCAACGGGGATGCATCGCCCGTCGAATGCAGTCAGACTTTCACCACGGGCTGCTAGAGGCCAGAGCCGCCGCCAGCGATACGCGCGCGTTGTTCGGGTGTTAGTTGGTCGATTTCCACATAGCCCAGTGATCTCCACTGATGCGCGCAAGCTCTCACCCGCGTCGCCTCAACATAGGAATCGGCAGTGGCGCCGACTTCCGCGGCTGAGCAACGCCTCTTGTCGCCGTTCCTCGGGTTTACAAGAGTGACAACGGGTACAGTGCAACTATTGATAATAACGATGAGGAGCGCGCCGCAGCTTAACTTTCCCAGCATTTTAGACAGTCTGATGAAAGCGTAGTATAGACGAATAAGAAAAATTTGGCGAGCTGTTAACACCGTCCAGGAGTCGTCGATTGAGGCTTAAGTAATGCAGAGGGCCAAACCGGTGGGTATGCTTAGTTAATGAGCATACTGCCTAATAATCCGCGCGAGCGGGCAAAGGCTTCATGAATCATGTCGTTCAGAAGTCAAATAAGTCTGTTAACATGGCGCCGGCCAATCACGAATGCGCTTTTGAGCATATGGCTAAGGACCTCACAGGTTTCTTCATCGCTCTCAGATGATTTCAGCGCTTGAATAGCATTTCCCAGAATGACCCCCAACATGCTGACTTCGTACTGCGCTGCTTGTTGTTCAAGCGGCGTATCGAGCATCTGTTGCAGCTCCGCGACGGCGGTGGGACTGATATCATGAAATTCCATGTATTCCTCCAGGCTGAACAAAACGTAATGGTGCAAACCCTGTGCCTGTACTTATGAGCCAAAAAATTCGTTTATAGCTCTGCGATTGGAAAATTTTTCCCGTCCCCGGTTGCGCTAGTGTCAGTCATGACACGTCAGCGCCGCCAGTTACTTTTTTCAGGTCGCGCTTTTGGTACTTTCCCATCTGGTTCATGGGACTTTCACAGCGCAACGATGCAACCGCGCGGCGCACTCGGTTGACAGTAAAATTTCCGTCTGATACGGAGCGAGAATGTTTAACGCAATCATTCTCAGCCGCACGCTGCCGTCTTTTTGATTCAGGAGGAATTATGGAACAGCCAAGATTTTTCTCAGCCGATTCGCATGTTAACGAACCGCCTGCCGCGTGGGAGCGCATCCCGAAGAATTTGCGCGCGCATGGCCCGCATTTTGTGCAAGACCCACAGGGTCGCAAAGGGCTATATATGGTTTTTGACGGTCATGAGCCCGACCCTGTCGGCATGACATTCACAGCGGGGGTTCAGAAAGAAGACGGCGGGGTTCGCAAAATGATCGAGAATTTCACTTGGGAAAGCTGGCGCGGGCCATGGGATCCGGTGGCGCGACTCGGCGACATGGATCTCGACGGCGTCAGAATGGAGGTTCTTTATCCAAGCATGGCGCGCAATTTTTATAGTTTAAAAGGCCAAGAGGTGCCGCTGCAGCAAGCCGGCCTCAAGTCGTACAACGACTGGCTACGCGACTATTGCCTGGCGGCGCCCAACAGACTCATCGGTCTTGGACTGCTCTCAGCGCTGGATATCGATTGGTCCATCGAAGAGATGAAACGCTGTGCCAAGCTCGGCCACAAGGGAGTGGTGCTTCCGTCCGGTCTGCCTGAAGCCATGAGTTATGCGGACCCGGAATTCGATCGGTTATGGACGGCGGCCCAAGACATGGACTATCCGATTCATTTTCATGTGAACATTTTACAAGGCAGCGATCGCATGGCGGCGCGTTTAAAAGTCATCACCAAGTTGCAGCAGGGGCGAAACGCCGTAAAACGCGGAATCTTAGAACCATTGTCTCTGATCACCGACCTGGTTTTCGGCGGGGTGTTGAACCGGTTTCCAAAACTTCGCTTCGTGCTGGCGGAATACGAGCTGTCATGGCTCTATCCATTTTTCACAAAGATGGACGGTTCCGTAGCCAGAGCGCGCTCGGAAACGCCGGAATCCGCGACCATCGAAGCGTTACCGAGCGAGGCCATCAGACGCCAGGTTTACATCACGTTCCAGGATGATCGAGTCGGCGTTCTCGGTTCCGAGGCGCTCGACCTCGTCAATAATGTGATGTGGGCCAGCGACTACCCGCACGGCGGCGCAACCTGGCCGCATTCGAAAGAGATCGTGAAGACCCAGTTCCACGGCGTTTCCGACGAAATAGAGCAGAAGCTCACTTGGCATAACGCCGCAAAATTTTACGGTGTGGAGTGATTCAAAACCGCAAAAAGTACCTGGGGCGAACTATCCTAGTCGTGGCCGCCCTGATAGGCGCTCTGATCGCGGAACGTCCGGGTGATGCGCAAACCGAGGGCTTTTATAAAGGTAAAACCCTACAGATCGTGGTCGCCTCCGGCCCGGGAGCCGGCAACGACATTCAGACGCGCATTTTCGCCAGACATGCGCCGAAATATCTCCCCGGCAATCCCAATATTATCGTCGAAAACATGGCCGGCGCCGGTGGCCTGCGCGCGCGCAACCACATCTATAATCTTGTCAAGCCGGATGGTTTCACCATCGCCCAGATCGTCAGAGGTACGGAGCTGCAGGAAGCCATCGGCGAACCAGGAGTCAAATACCAATCCGAGCGCTTCAACTGGCTCGGCAATCTGAGCACCGGTGAAGCCGTGTGTGCGGCGCGCATCGATCGTGTGGGATTAACGTTGCAAGAAGCTGTAAAGCGTGCCGCCACTAGTCCTCTGCGCAACGCCGAGTCCGGCAACACTACCATCGGCGCGGTGGTCGCGCTGCTGATCAAGGAGTTCACCGGTCTTAATTTAAACGTGGTCGGCGGCTATCCAGGCGGCTCGGCGATGGATCTCGCCATCGAGCGCGGCGAGGCCGACATGCGCTGCGGCCTTATCTGGAGTTCGGCGCGGGCACGTCACGCGGATTGGTTCAAGCAACTCGGCGCCAAGAAACCGTTTGCGACCGTGATCGTTCAGATCGCCGACAAGAGACTATCTGAGCTCGCCGACGTGCCCACGTTAGTAGAGCTGGCGCCGGATGCCACCTGGCGCGCCGTGGCGGAAACCATCACCTTCACCTACGAGAATGCTTATCCTATGCTTGCGCCGCCAGGAATGTCCGAAGGTTTGGTCAAAATGTTGCGCAAAGGCTTTTGGGACACCGTTCAGGATCCGCAGTATATGGCCGAGTCGAAAAAGGCAGGGTTCACCGATAATGAACCGCTGCCCGGAGACAAAGTCCAGGCGATGGTGAGGCGCATCCTGGAAACTCCGGAAGAGGCAAAGGCTCGCTTACGCAAGCTCTTGGGTCTCTAATGACGGAAAATTTCCCATGATTTCAATTGCTCATCAGTTTCATTCCTTCGATAAACTCAGGCCATACTCTGAGGCTCTCGAGGGGTGAACGGAGGGGGTTTCCGCAGAATTTGAATTGGTATTACCCACGACTTCACGACCACTCTTTGTTCTCGATTGTATCTGCCAGCCGCACCGGCAGGCGCCCCGGTGTCTCACTTTCAGTTACGCAACTCCTTGCAAATTTCTTTTTCTGCGACGGTTTCTCCATTTCGCTACCGAAAATCTCAGAAAAGTCTGGCACCTCCCTTGCTGGTTAGTGGTTTTAGCATTGCCTAAGAGGCGTATATCACCCGCCGGGTCGTTTCTGGTGAAAACAAAAATTTTCGGAGGTAAAATAGATGCATGCTTTAGAGCTGTTGAAAGAAGATCATGAAAAAGTGAAGGAGCTGTTCGAGGAGGCGGAGGAAACCGAGGATTTGCAAGAAAAAAGAAAAATCTGCGATCAGATTATAGCCGAACTTGAAACTCATGCGCGGATTGAGGAATCGATTTTCTATCCCGCTATGGAAAAGCGCGAAGAGCTAAAAGACATGGTGCTGGAGTCCATCGAGGAGCATAAACAAATCAAAACCCTGCTGAAGGAGCTCGACAGTCTTAAAGCCGATAACGAGAAGTTTGACCCCAAGCTGAAAGTGCTGATGGAAAACGTCGAGCATCACGCTGAGGAAGAGGAAGAGGGCAAGATGTTCCCCAAGGTAGAAAAACTGTTCAGCGAAGAAGATCTCGAAGCCCTGGGTGAGGAGCTCGAAGCGGCCAAGGATCAACGCCAGAAAAAAGCAAGCTAATCAGTTTAGTTGTCCATACGTATTTGAGGGGTACCGCCACGCGTGAGCTGGTCGTACCCCTCTTTTTTTCGTCGCCGGTGGCCCACAGAGACGCTTGCTTGACTTGTTCGCTGGTTCAGCGTCAGTAGAAAACACTAACGCGCACGGCATGCCAGAATCGTCATGTTGGGCTGCGTGTCGCTTCAGTTTCCTTTTCGGCGTTCACGAAAGATGCGCAAATCACGTGCCGTCAACTAGACAGTCGGCTGAGCCATTGGGACACCATCCCCGGAAGGGATCGCGGCGCGTGGCGCTGCGAAATTGACTTTGCAACCGATGTTGAGCGTAACCACCGTATTAAAATCAACATGACAGTCAATGTGGTTAGGAGCGGCGCCAACATCACCCATAAAGAATTGATATTGATAAGCACGAGGCCGTGTACCAAGCCGACGGAGAGTAACACAATTGCCAGTAGCGCGAGCTTGACGCCAAACCACCACGATAGGACGGGCTCCGCACCCGCGCCAAATAAATAATCTCGCTCATGCTCGGCAAGCGGCGGATTTCCACGCACAACCCGGATCAATATAACCAGCCCAGCCGCTGCCGGGATCAGCCAGAGAAGCAGGATAACTTTCCACATAAATCTTCCTACACACCCGGCGCTTTCGTTGACCGGTGGAAAACCAGCGTTGCAAATGGCACCACCCAAGACGGAAACTGCTATCGGATCCGATCTGTGCATAAACTGCGAGCAATTTCTATTCCATAAACATTTAATCACGTGAGAGCTGTCGCAGACGAACCTCCCCTCCCGATCGGATCGGGCCAACGCCCGGCGGCGTTCTGTCGCAGGTTCTTCTCGGAGATAAATCGGCCGGCTGTCAGCGCCTGGTCGGCAGTGTCGGTTTTCACTGAGTAGCCCCCGCCAACGAGCGGAGGTGAAAATCGGCAGCCGCCGACAGGCGATTGACAGCATTTGGTCTTCGTAGTACGGGCAAGGTAACCCGTAACCGGCGCATGCATTAGCTACCATTTCCTATAGGTCTGCGGCGGGAATTGCCGATCACTCAAGACAAACGTTCCAGGGGGGCCCACACATAAGCCTGGAAGGAGTTATCCGTGAAAACACTTAACAGGTTGCCGATTTACCTTGTGGTTCATATATTTCTGGCCGGCCTTTGGACGGCTCAGGCTTCGGGACAAGCGGATTTTTACAAGGGAAAAACCATCAAGATAATTCGCGGCGGCGGACCCGGCGGTTCTGGAGAGTTTCAAACCAGGGCGTTGATGAAGTTTCTCGAGAAATACATTCCAGGGCAACCCCGTCTATCGATGGAATATATGGAGGGAGCTGCGGGAAGGAAAGCAGCCAACGTTATCTATAGTTCTACCCGACCGGACGGATTGACGATAGGATCGATTGGCGCGGGTTTGGTAGTGGGCCCGATCCTCGGTCTGCCCGGCAGCGCCTACGACCTCGATAAATTCATCTATCTCGGGTCGACCGATACCGGGGACCCTTATATCTTCTATACCAAGGCGAGCCTGGGGCTCGATACCCTGGAAAAAGTTCGGGCTAGCGCCGGCCTGAGACTTGGAGCACACGCAGTCGGGCATCCGGTCTACGTCACCGGGCGCATGGTCGCCTACCTGCTTGATTTGAAAGAACCGAAGTTCGTGACCGGCTATACCGGTCCGGAAATCTACCTGGCGGTTACGCGCGGCGAACTCGATGCTCATGCCACGGGAGCGGCGCGATTTGTCATCGAGAATCCCGAGTGGATCGAAAAGAAACTCGTGCATTTTCATACGACGCTTACGGTTCCTAAAGGGCGCCATCACCCCGCATTTACGCAGGTCGCGGAACTGGGGAACTTTGCCAAGTCGGAAACGGAGCGCAAGCTTTTGGATATGTTCCGGGCCTTCCAGTATCCGCGCTGGCCGTATCTATTTCCTCCGGGAACACCGAAAGACCGCGTTCAGATCATCCGGGAAGCAATCCGCAAGTCGTTTGCCGATCCTGAATTCCCAGCGGAGTATCGAAAGCTGATGGGCGACGATCCTGCGCCTCTCGGGGGCGAGGACTTGGAGAGGGTCATCAAAGAGTTGCCGCGCGACAAAGAGGTCGTGCAGCTTTATCAGAAGCTTGCTGGTCCTGATCCCTTGCCTTCTCGATAACCTGGCTATTTGCGCGACCGGCGCAATCTCGTTTGAGTGCAACGTTGAGCCCCCTGGGAAGCTTCGCGCAGCAATTAGCGACCGGAGCCGAATGTGGAGGTCGGGGTTCTTGAGACGGCTGTTCTAAACAAATACGCCCCACGTCGCCTATTTTGGTTCCGACAATAAGAAATTCGATGGCGGATTTTCCGAGTAATGCTACACCGCTTTACGGCCTGTCCAATAAACAAAACTGTCCTCGATTGACGTCTGATCTCCGGAACTGGAACGGCTCTTGCTTTTTCGAGAAATGGGTGCAGCCGGCGCGGCCGTGAAAAAAACATCATAGCAGAAAGGATTTACTGCCATGCCGAAATATGGTGCAAAAGCCGCCGAGAAAGTAAAGAAGGCGATGCATGAACGCAAAAAAGGAACTTTGAAAAGCGGCGGTTCAGGAAAAAAGGTGACGAGCCGCAAGCAGGCCATCGCCATCGGTCTCTCAGAAGCGCGCCGCGCCGGCGGTAAAGTGCCGCGCCGGCGATCCAATAAGAAGTAGTGCTGTGTTC
>CAWDHA010000029.1:0-52935 GCA_963801935.1 uncultured delta proteobacterium | reverse complement strand
ACAGTGGATGGAGCGCTAGAAGCTGCTCGTAGACAGGCCAGCTCACTGTCTTTCCCCGCGTGCGCCGATTCAGCCACTTCTTCCAGATTCTACGCACGGCTTGTCGGTACTCCCATAGACTGCGGAAGTTCGTCGGCCGCCCGTAGTACTGATAATGGCCTCGCAGCTTCGCGTTGAGCAGTTTATTCTGCTCTTTGACCGGATCGTGCCGATGCTTTTGGCACCAGACTGAGATCCCTTTCACGCTCCGCCGCAGCCTCTTGCGCATGGTGCGCAGCTGGATGCTAAACTTCCCTCGCCGGCTCCTCTTGGCAATGTGGGTGAAGCCGAGAAAGTCGAAAGTCCCAGGCCGCTTTGCTCCCGGCTCTTCTGATTTCGCCAAGGCTTTGCGCCCAAACTCGATCAGCCGAGTCTTTTCCGGATGAAGCTTCAACCCGTACTTCCCAAACCTCTCCCGCAACACCACCAACACCTTCTCTGCGTCCTGGCGGTACTGGAAACCCAAAATGAAATCGTCGGCATAGCGAATCTCATAAACCTCTCCTCGCATCCGGGGCTTCACGACCTCCTCCACCCACTCATCCAGCACGTAGTGAAGATAAATATTCGCCAAAAGCGGGCTGATCACCTGCCCCTGGCCAATCCCCGTCTCGCTCACCAACAGCCTGCCTTCTTCGATCACTCCGACATTGATCCATTTCCGTATCAGCCGCAGGATGCTTCCATCTCCCACCCGCCTCTCAATCAGCTCCATGAGCTTGTCTCTCACAATGGCATCAAAGTATCCGCAGATATCGGCCTCCAACACATACTCGACCGGGCGCTGACAGATCACTCGCCCAATCTCATCGAGCGCATCGTGCGCGCTGCGCCGCGGGCGAAACCCATAGGAGCAGCCGTAAAAGTCCTGCTCGTAGATCACTCCCAGTAGCTCAACCACTGCCTTCTGCACCACCTTATCCTCCAGCGCCGCAATCGCTATCGGCCTGAGCTTTTGGTCCTCCTTGGGAATGTAGGCCCTCCTTAGCGGCTGCGCTCGGTAGCGCCCATCCTTTAGCCGCTCGTGGAGCCTTTGCAGATTTCCCCCAAGATCTTGCGCGTACTGCGCATAGGTTACGCCGTCCACTCCTTCGCTGGCCTCCTTACGAAGACCCCCAAAGGCCCGATCCAATGCCTCTACCGTGAGATGATGAGCGATCGAGAAAAACTTTAGCCGCTTATCCTCCTTGGCCAGTTCGGCTATTCGAGTGAGTTTCGTTGACACACAACCTCGATCTCTGGGTATCGTCATGTTTCCCTCACTCGGTGCGTCTTGTCTGTTCAACCCTTCCCTCCAGTGGGTCCCAGCCAATGCCGGTTCCCCACCTTCTTCGGTACTACGGAATCATAAGACTCCTCCCTCACCTTTCCCTCAAGCCTCTGGTCTCCCTCGGCTTTGCGGTACCTCTTCTATAAGAGGAGATGAGGAGGTCTCCCAGGTTCCTGGAAAATCCTTGTAGAAGCGTGCCACGGGCTAGGGACTCCGGCGGTTCCTGATAACCTCGCTTTAACGGTCATCCAGATGCTGCCTTCGGCTGGGCTAACGTCCTCGGCTTCCGCAACGATATAAGATTTCGGAGCTGCATCCTGGTGGCCCACTTCCTTGCTGCCTACGCTTCACCCCCGCCAGTCGCCCGACGAGAGGCAAGGCTCGCTACCGGTCTGCCTGCTACAGCTTTGACCGGGCTGGATTTTCACCAGCTGGATTTCTTCGAGAGGTTTCATCAGCTCATCTTGATTTCCTCCTCTCCCAGGCTTAGCCTGGCGCGATAGCCCGCATTATTCATGGTGCCTGGGAAAAGCTGCGACAGAGTGTAAGTCCGAGGAGTAAGCCTCGTAGAGAGCGGACACAGGAGTACAAAGTTGCGCCGACGTGTATGGTGCTTGGCGATCACTTGCATTTCTCCTCGATGATCGCGCGACTACGTACGTTTGCCGGTCTCCTCAAGGTACGGCCCATTGGCCGCGATCGGAGAGGCTTGCTCCTCGGCCGTGATGCTATGAATAATCCGAGCTAAAGGGGTCAACCTTCTGCGTTTCTCCCATGCTCCCAAAAGAGAGGAGTGACAAATCTCAATTCGGTATCACCATTTGAATTGGTTTGCTTTTGACCATGGAAACGTAATCGCTGATGCCTTCTTCAAATGAGTACTGGGGCCGGTATCCTAGTTGCGCCGTGATCCGCTTATTCTGCCAAGCTCTCAGCGTCGGTTGGTCAGGCGCATGGGGGGCGCCAAACGCTCCTTCCAGATCCAACTCAATCTTTGCATCCGGAATCAATCTTCTCACAATTTCGGCAGCCTCCGCTTTCGTGTGAGGTTCATTGACGACATCGAAAACACGGTGTTTCAGGTCCGACGCTCTTAACGCAAGAATGATGGCGGCGACCAAGTCTTTGACGTAAACCATCGAAAGTTTCGTTCCGGCAAGAGGAATCTTTGCCGGTAGGCCGCGCGCAGGATTCTCGAAAAGTTCAATGATCCACGGGCCTCGGTGAGAGACGGATTTTCTTTGCGCTCTTCCCCAGCCGAAGATCAAGCACAGGCGCAAGGCAACGTAATCGACACCGAAATGCTTGTGATAGTGCGCGCCAAGATATTCATTCATGGCTTTGCACGCGCCGTATAAAGTGTCGGGCTTAAGCAGGCTTTCTTCATGCACCGCGTCGCTCCGGCCCGCGCCGTAGACGTGTCCAGAACTTGAAGACACGACCCGCTTTATGCCAAACGTTTTGGCTGCCTCCAGTATGTTGATCTGAGTTTCCAAATTGATGCGCACGGCGCGCTGTGGATTGAGTTCCAGATCGGGAGATGAAGACGTAACCAGATTGACCACAGCATGGGCCTTATGCTTGGTCACCATCTTGATCACTTCTGCGGCATACTCCCCGTGGCAATACTCGAATTTAATCTTCTTGAGCACATCCCTCAGGGCGGGCGGTGGGGGGTCCGGCATGGCGACATCGAGTGCCACGACATCTTCGCCTTCCTCCAATAGTTTTCTGACCAGATAAGAGCCCACGAAACCAGCGCCGCCAAAAACCAGAATGCTCATCCGTGCCTCCTGATCAAACTTGACCGCCGTTCTAAACTTTTCGATGGTTGAAATGGGCCGGCCGTTTAGCTATGAATCGATTTACACTTGTATGTCGTTTTTTTTATCAATTACTCCAACTCCGATGGTTTGTCGAATTGACGACAAGTTTACTGCAGAATTTTGGCGATACGGTTTTGCTTCTTGCGGGCAGTATAGGCGGGCGTCGAAGTGCAGGTATTTTATCACGTCTACCAATTCCCTAACCGTTGACAAGAGCGGCGGTGTTTGAGATACCCAGCGCAGTTTCCCAGGCGCTGCGAAAAAAAGTTATGCCAATGCTCCGAGCGGTTGCTATCGTCCTAACTTCTTGTCTAGCTTTGGTGACTCTGGCGCAGGCTCAGGTTCCTCCGGCGAGATGATAGAGGCGGCGAAGAAAGAAGGAACATTATTGTGGTATACGGGTATGAATCTCGCTGATGCCCGCAACCTGTCGGATCTGTTCCAGCGTAAATACCCTTTCCTTAAGGTTCAGATTCACCGAGCCAGCGGCACTCAGATCGTCAGCAAGATACTGGTTGAGAAGAACGCCGGGAAGCCGCAATTTGATGTTGCCTCCTCCGGTGTGCTGCGCGTGCTGAAGCGGCACGGCGTGCTGCAACCGTACCTGTCGCCTGAGGTCACGGGCTTTAGTCCCGAGTATCGGGATTCGCAGGGATATTGGTACGGGTTCTATGCCATATACTTCGCCGTGGCTTACAACCCACGAATGTTGTCAGCTAGCGAAATACCAAGAGACTGGCAGGATCTCCTACATCCGCGCTGGAAGAATCGCATTGTCATGGAGCCTGAAGATTACGAGTGGTACGGAGGGATATCGGAAGCGTCGAAAGACATTGGCGGCGATTTTTTGAAAGGCCTGGCCGGTCAGAATATTCAGTGGCGAAGAAATCACGCTCTGATCAGCCAGTTGATCGCCGCGGGAGAATTTCCCGTTGGAATTACCTATGCTCACCGCGTTGAAGCGATGAGAAAGGTCGGCGCGCCGATCGATTGGGTCAAGACGCTGAGACCGATAATTGCGGTGGTCGCCCCTTTGGGTCTTTCAGCCGATGCTAAACATCCGGCCAGCGCCAGGCTGTTTCTGGACTTTCTGATTTCAAAGCCTGTGCAGGAAAGCTTGGCAAAATTGGGCCGGATACCAATAAGGAGAGATGTCGACCCATTCCCAGATTATCCGGGGATGAAGTTCACAACGCATGTGGTAAGCGACAGCTTTTTCTCCAAGTTGGAGGAGCATGCGAAAGAGTTCAAGAATACCGTCCGGGATTAAATAGGATTGCCAAAGCAGGTATTCGATAAGGGACAAGCGAAAGAAGGTCTTGAAAATTGGCATGAGTTTGCCCATGGGAGCGTTAAGCTGGCGGTTGAGCGTGCATTGGCCCACTCGTGAGCGGTCGACCAGGTAGAATTCATGGAAGAACTCATTCAACCCGGTCGCTTGAGCACCCGCATTCTGATGTGGGCCGAAGAAGCGATTCGTCTTGGCCATCTCGCGCCGATCGCGAAGCCTTCTCGAAGCCGTGCTCTATTGGGGCGAACTGCCGCGCGGCGCCGCAGCTAGCAGCGCTGCTAGGCTAGAGAGCGTAGAAGGTCTTGGGGTTGTCGTAAACGATCTTCGGTATCGCCGAATCTGGGATCTCCCCCGGTCGGCGGCCTGCTGTAAGGGGACGATGAAACCATGGTCCTGGGAGGGATCCTCGTGGCTGTAGTCGGACCCAACGAGCAGGTTATTCTCACTGATGTACTGGAAGACCAGGGGGAGATTTTCGTCCATCTGGCAAGCTACGTAAATACGGTTCGTGGTGAAGATGTCTTTTGGTGGGAGTTGACGGGAGGTATGCTTCTCCTCCGCCCGCCTGATGGTGTGTTCCACGAGGGAAGCCATGAGGCGCTCGCCTCGATGCAACCGGTCCGAAGCTTCGGGAACCTCGCCGGGATCGCACGTTCCAAGAATGAGTGGATACCGGTAATGGCCGTGGCCTTGCTGCGGAGGAAGGTGGGGGCGCCCGCGCGTAACCAGCGAGCCTCCTGCGCGGTCCGGTCCCCGTATGGAAGCAGATCGGCAGGTCCAGCCGCTCCGCCTCTTCATAGAGGGGGAAGAAATAGTCTTCGGCCGCGTAATGGCCCGCTTCCTGGTCCCCCTTCTTGGACACGCCACAGGCTCCGTATCCTTCGCCCAGCGCAGCTCCTCCACCGCCTTGTCCATCGTCTTGAGGGGCGGTATGCAGATCCAGCGCAGGCGACCCTTGGAGAGAGCACAGCGATCCGCAAGCCATCGGTTATAGCTGCGGGTAAGCGCCGACTCCACCCTCCCCCGCCGTACTGCCGGGTCGCTAATGAATAACGTCGGATAGATGACTTGGATTTCGGTCCCAAGCTCGTCCATGTGCCTCAGACGCGCTTCTACATCGAGTAGCTCCCGGGTTTCCACCGTGGTCTTGGACTTGGCGTCGGTGCGCGCCGACCTGCGCTCCTTGTGCCCGTCGATCAACCAGTACGGGACAGGCGGGTGGGATGGATCGGGGTGGGGAGCAGACCCTTTCGTGGGCTTAAACCCTTGCTCCTCCGGGGTCGTGGATCCCAGGTCGCTTCGAGTCTCGTCAATGTGAGTGTCGGCGTCGATTATCCGTAGTGTATCCGTCTTGGTCGCCATTTCGCCTCCGCTGTTTGCCCAAGCGCCTGCAGTGCCGCGGAATTATGGTCGAGTAGCTTCCGGCGCGCAGTTTCGAGCGGTATAGGAAATTTAACCCACCTTTTTTTCCGGTCCGAGGAATATCGCCGGACCGGGCAATCGTCAATCGCCTTTCTGAAACTCGATTGGACATTGTTGACTGGCTGGACAAGTTTTTCTCGACAAGCAAGACTACGAAGCGTTTCTTAAAACCATGGAGGAAGTTCACGATCGTTGGCCGAGAAACGGCATTGCCGACATCGACTGCGGCGCGGCGTACCCGTTCATCCGCAAATCGCGCTAGCCAAGCTGCTCGTAAGTCGTATCACGCACGTGGGCGTATAGTGAGAAAATCCTGATCACAGGAGAAGCGAAACCCGCGTTCGCCGATGGACAAGTGCTTGCGGACGTATTCCTCGAGGCTATTCCGGGTCGGCGGATTCTTCATCGGGAGCAAGTTGAGCATAAACTCCGCAATCGTGAATGCCAACGCGAAATCCATAGTCGCTATCTGTGCTGGCACAGTTTCGATTTCGGTGCGATATCGGCTTCCCTGCAGCGCCTCGAAGCGTTGTCCGAGTTCGGGAAGATTGAAACGATAACCAAGGAAATGGCTCAGCATCCGCATGCAATCGGTGTTGTGGTTCTGGACCACGGCGACCAGCGCTCCGCCCGGCGCCAACCACGAAGCAAGCTTTTCCAGATTGGGCATCCACTCGGCGGCATCAATATAATAGAGAATGTGCGAACATAGCACTAAATCGGCCAAACCCGACGGCTGGGCGTCCATGATTTTTTGCGGAACCACTTCCGCCGTCGGGCACGTCCGTCGAAGCTCGGCGCATAGAGATGGGTTGGGTTCGATCGCGATCGTTCGCTGAAAATCGCCAACAAACCACGCAGTGACCTTGCCGTTACCTGCACCCGCGTCAATGAACAGCTGGCGTGAACGCAGCCCGCCGATCAATCCGCTGAGCCATTCACGCGCCTTTACTTTCTGATCGGTATTGGCGAGGAAAACGTCAAACGCGCGATGGTACTCTGAAGAGGATGAGTCGTAGGTGCTTATGTGTTGGTTCATTTATACAAAAGCTCCTCACCGCAAAAATTTTGCTCCGGCGTTGGCATAGAAATGCGCAGCGCGGCAAACCTTTGTAGCCGTGCTCTCAGCCGCCTGTCAAGCGAGCCGGTTTGTGGGGGAGGCGCGACGTGAAACTCCCCGCCGGGATCCTGATCACAGGTTTGGTTAGCCACGTTACCGATTTCGTCGAGTACAGGGGCGATGGGGTCGCACTTCAGATACCGATCATGATCTTGCGTCGCGCGCCTCGGAGTTGTAGCGACTATACTATTCAGATTACGAATTCGAACAACGGCGACGATGCAAGCGTTATGCAACTTTGCATCACAGGCGCCATAGCGATGGCAGCGCTCGGGAGGTAATGAATCATGTCGTCTTCTGCACCGTTCAGCATCCGCCAGCTCACTCCGGCGGATGTCGCGCTAATGGAAGCCATGTCGAAAACCTTCGGCGATGCCTTCGACGAGGTGGAGACGTATAGCGGCGCACGACCCAGCCAGAAATATCTCGTGCGGCTCCTAGGTAGCGACTGTTTCATCGCGCTTGCCGCGTTAAAAGGTGGCGAAGTTGTGGGCGGCATCGCGGCCTACGAGCTCAAGAAGTTCGAGCAAGAGCGCAGCGAGATTTACATCTACGATCTCGCTGTCGCGGCCGCGCACCGGCGCGAGGGTATCGCGACAGCGCTGATTGCAGAACTCCAGAAGATCGCGGCGGGACGCGGCGCCTACGTCATTTTCGTGCAAGCAGATCGCGGCGATGCGCCTGCTATTGCGCTCTACACGAAGTCGGGAATGCGCGAAGACGTCCTGCACTTTGATATTCCGATCAAACGATAATTCTTTCAGGGAGCGCTGGGCTCGAAACCTCGCCATGACTTTGGATACGTATTACAAATTTGCAATCTAACGGCGAGTTTCGCAGCTCCCCTGGCTTACCGTGGGGTCGAAAAAGCTATCACGGAAAATCTCCTAAGGTTCATTTCCGATTGATCCTGATGAAATCTCTGATGTGGGTGCATGTCGATTTCACCCCATCCCGAACGACTATTTAATGAAAGCAGCGCCATTTCCAACTTAGCGCCGCAAAGCCGCGACCAAAGAAGACGGAGTGTGAACTAAAAGTCTCAGCGCGGATTTTTGTAGGGTGCGCTTGCGCACCGTTCGCTCGATGGTGCGCGCAACGCACCCTACACGAGCAAGACTTGCGCAAGACGGGAAAAATTTCAACGACAGTAGTACGAAGGGTTCCGGCAGCAAGGTACGGCATGCCTTGCCCCCACAATTTCGTGCTCTTTGCGCCGCTACGCACTTTGCGAGCCGATCTTGAAATCGCGCACATGGGGAAATTTCACAACAAGCGCCGCGACAATCAGGAGAATAACGAAACCGCCGGACATGACGGCGAATTCAGCGCCGATCACTGACGCCAAAACGCCGGCCTGAAACTGCCCGAGCTGCGGTCCGCAATTGGTGAAAAGGCTATTGATCGATGACATTCTGCCACGCAACTGTTCGGGCGTCTCGAGCTGATTGATGGTCGAGCGCATGATAGCGCTGATCGTGTCGCCGACGCCGGAAAGCGCCAGCAAAAACACGGAAAACCAAAATACTTGAGACTCTCCGAACACAATAATCGAAAGCCCGTAAACAGTGACGCCGCTCAGAATCCACCAGCCGACGCGCCGTGCACTCCCGACAAAGCTCAGGCCGACGGCTCCCGCCAGCGAGCCAAACGCGGAGGCGGCGTAAAGAATGCCGAGACCCTGGGGTCCGGAGAACAGAACATCTTTCGCGAAGATCGGCAACAGCGCGCGCACCGTGCCGAAGACATTAGCGCCAAAATCCATCATCAACAGCGGGAAGATTACCGCGTGATTCAAGACAAACCGGAAACCGGCGTTGAGCGATTCAAAAGAGACGGCGCGCCGTCCTTCACCTTCCGGCAACGGCGTGCGAATCGCCAAGACCGAGATAAACATGATAACCCATGAAGCGGCATCAATCGCATAGCAGAATGCCGGTCCTGAGACGGCTATCAGCACGCCCGCGACCGCCGGTCCGGCGATCGTTGCGACGTGCCGTTGCGAGTTGTAGATCGCCAGCGCGGCTGCCAGGTCTTCTCTTGGAACCAGGTTGGCAACGATCGAATGGCGCGCCGGCGCCTCCAGCGAATTGAACAATGCCAGGGCAATCGTCGCCGCATACAAGCCGAACGGCGCGGTTTTTTCGGCAAAGGTCGAGAGCGCGAGCAGCGCGGAAATTAAGAAGAGCATCGACTGGGTGCAGAGGATCACCTTGCGCCGATTGACGGCGTCCGCCAGCAGCCCGCCGAAAAGCAGCATGACAACTTGCGGCACGCCACGCGCCAGGCCGATAAGCCCAAGCTGTAAGGGCGAGTTAGTCAGCTCATAAATCTGCCACGCAATCGCCACGGTGGTGAACTGGCTGCCGACGCTGGACAAAAGCAATCCGATCCAGAACACTCGGTAGTCGCGGTGGCGTAGCGGGGAAAGCAGCATCAGGCCCGAGAGTAAATGTTCACGCAGATCAAGTCGTTTAAGGCGTTTTGGGACGCATTGCTAATGGCGCTGCAAAATGTCTCTCGGGTTTCTTCAGTGCTGGCAGGACGGGCAGTAATATGCGCTGCGATTTCCCATGGTGATCCGTTTAACGAGGCGCATGCAGTTCCGGCACTTTTCTCCGTGCCGGTCATAGACTCGCAGATGATTCTGAAACTCCCCGGACCTATCGTCAGCGTCACGGTAATCGGAAAACGAGGTGCCGCACCAGCGAATCGCGTCATTCAGCAGGATCGGAATTGCCGCTGCAAGAGAGTGCGCTTGCTTGCGCGTCAACCGATGCGCTCGTGTGGTCGGCTTGATGCCGGTCAAGCTGAGAATCTCATTGGCATAAATATTTCCAATCCCGGCAATGATGCGCTGGTCGAGCAAAAGATCGCGGATGCGCCGCTCGGATGCTCGCGTGAAGCGAAACAGGTATTCACCGTTTAAAGCCGGATCGAACGGGTCCAATCCGATGTGGCGCAGCTGCGGCAATTCATGGAGCCGCGCCTTTGTCGTCACTACGGACAAGCCAAAACGGCGCGGGTCGTGATAGCGCAACTCACCGCCGCCGTCTAAACCTACCAGGATATGGTCGTGTTTTTGGAGCGCTGTGCGCGGCGCGACACAAATCAGCTTGCCCGACATGCCGAGATGAAAAACCCAGACGCGACCATCGGAGAGGTTTAGCAAGATATATTTGGCTACCCGCGAGATCGCATCGACGCGTTTGCCGGCCAACGATCTAACGGCTCGCTCGTTCACCGGCACGCGCAAGCGCGGCTCCAAGACGCGCACGCGGCTGATGGTCCGGCCCACGAGATGAGGCCGCAGACTGCGGCAGACGGTTTCAACTTCGGGCAGCTCGGGCATCGGTCACTCGCGGGGACTATTCATGAGATCGCGCGGTCGAGGAGTAAGCCCCTCCGGTCGTGGTTCGACCGTTCGACTAAGCTCACGGCCCTGAGGTTCTCGAAGGGCAAGCTCACCACCCTGAGTCAAATCGAAGGGCGGCCAATGGGCCTGTACCTTGAGGAAACCAGTTGAAATTTCGAATTCGAATTTCGCAATTCGAAATGTGATACTCCTGTGTCCGCTCTATAGAGGCTTACTCCTCGGCCTAGCTGTCAGCGTTAGCGGGCAAAAATCCGGAAGCGCTCAGCGCCTGGGTCAGCTCGACAAATTCGTCGATCGTCAAGGTTTCACCGCGGCGTCTGGGATCGATATTTTGGCGGCGGAGCAGGCCTTCGACGTCTTTGCGCTCTTGTTTTAGCCAGGTTGTCATCGTGTTGCTGAGCGTCTTTCGTCGTTGCCCGAACGCCGCGCGCACCAGGCCGCGTAAAACCGGCATATGCCGCTCAGGCAGTCGCGATTCGGGCAGCAATTCAATTTTCAAGACCGTCGATCGCACCTTGGGTCGCGGCGCGAAAGCCTCCGGCGCTACTGAAACTTTATCGACAATGCGGCCATGAATCTGGCAAAAAACCGACAAAGTTCCGTAGGATTTAGTTCCTGGCGCGCTGGCGATGCGCTCCGCCACCTCCTTCTGTACCATCAACACCAGTGAGGAAAAATGCTCGCGCTCTTTTAGCAGGCGAAAGAACACCGCAGTCGAAATGCTGTAAGGCAAATTGCCGGCGAGCTTGATTTTCTTTCGCGGCAGGAATTCGTCGAACGAAACCCTGAGGATATCGTCATGTAACAATTGGAGATCAGGCGAAAGGGCTAACGAACTCTGGCGCAGCCGATCAAACAAGAAATCGTCTAACTCGACGGCGTAAACCTTGCCGGCGAGCGCAAGCAAACGCCGCGTCAGAAAACCCAGCCCGGGACCAATCTCCAGCACTTCATCGTTTTGGTTCAAATCAAGCAACCGCAAAATCGCGACTATGACCCGCTCATGAACTAGGAAATTCTGGCCCAATCTCTTGCGCGGTCTGAAATCAGAACCGCTGAGCGCTTGGCGCATTTCTTCGTACAGGGTCATCGCGATCGACCTACTAGGACTGCGGGCGGGTTTTAAAACCCGCCCCTACAGATGCTATTCGCACCCAGGCTGCTCAAAAGGCTCAGGCGAGCGCGCGAAGATCGCCGAGCGTAGGCGTACGGGTCAGTACGTCGAAGCGAGGCGATTGAGCGTACCCTTCGACAATGCTCAGGGCAATCGGCATATGAGTCTTAAGCCGCGCGCTAGAGCGTCAGGTCGGCATCGGCGTTCAGACAATAGTCATCGCGGCGGCCGCGCTTGAGCCATTCATAGCCGGCAAGGGCGATCATCGCGCCGTTGTCCGTGCAGAATTTGGCGGCGGGAAAGAAAGCTTCGATGTTTTCCGCGCCGGCTTTTTCCTTCATCTTCGCACGCAGGCGGCTGTTGGCCGCCACTCCGCCGGACACTACGATACGCTCGACGGCATTGGCGCGCGTCGCCTTGAGCGCAGGCTCAACCAGCATATCCACCACGGCTTCCTGAAAACTCGCAGCGATGTCCTCTTGCCGGATCGCCGGCGGCGCGGACTTTAGATAGTGCCACACTGCGGTCTTGATGCCGCTAAAACTAAATTCATAACTATCTTTGCCAAAACGCGCCCGCGGAAAACGGATCGCGGCGGGATCGCCCGCAGTTGCCAAACTATCGATGGCCCTGCCGCCGGGATAGCCGAGGCCCATCATCTTGGCCACTTTGTCGAAAGCTTCCCCCGCCGCGTCATCGCGCGTGCCACCGAGGTAGAGATACTTTCCAAAGTCCTCAACCCTATAGAGCAGCGTATGTCCGCCCGACGCCAGCAGAGAGATGTAGGGAAACTCTACCGCCTGCTCGAGTTGAATGGCCAGGAGATGCGCTTCGAGATGATTGACGCCGACGTACGGAATTTTCCAGCGGTAGGCGAGTCCTTTTGCCATGCATAGCCCGACGAGCAGCGAGCCCACCAGCCCCGGCCCATAGGTGACCGCGATGCCGCCAATATCCGAGATCTTGACGCGCGCATTTTGCAGCGCCGCATCGACGATGGGCACGATATTCTCGATATGCTGGCGCGACGCGAGCTCGGGCACGACGCCGCCATATGGGCTATGCACATGGTCTTGCGAGGAAACGACATTGGCGAGAATCTCCCGCCCATCGCGAAGCACCGCCACGGCTGTATCGTCGCAGGAAGTCTCAACGCCGAGAACCAACATCGATTTATCAGCGCGCCGATGTGCCAGAATTGCTCGCCGGACGGGATGTCGCTTCAGCTGCGGTCCGGTTGCCAGGATTGATGCTCAACGCTTTGCTGTAGCTAGCTTCGGCCCGCTCCGCCATCCCAAGCGCGCGAAAATTCTCACCCCTGAGCGCGTGTACGTCGGCAAGCCAGTAAGCCTCCCCCGCCAAACGCGATTCGGCGACGTCAAGAAAGTTTAGCGATTCTCTGTAGCGCCCGAGCTTGTGATGTGCTTTAGCCAAATAGAAGTAGCCGTACGGATTGGTAGAGTCAATGGCGATACTCTGCTCTAATCGCGGCAGTCCCTTCGCCGGCGCGCCGCCATCGATAAGCCTCCGACCCTCTTCAGTAAGCCGCAGCGCCGCAGCGCGCTGCGGCTGGGTGCTCGGCGTGATCTTCGCGAGCAGCGAGCTGTCATCGGGCAAGGGTGCCGCCACCTGGGGCTGTGCGGGCGCCCCAGGCCACGGCGTCAACGGCTCTTTCAAAACCCGTGCGCTGCTGCTTGCGGTTCCCGGCAGGTTCTGCTCTTTGATCTTGGGATCTTGCGGCAGCGGCTGTCTAGCAGACTCTTGAACCGGTGCCGGCGGCGGTGGCTCGGGCGCTGGAATCGGCGGCAAATCACGGACGGGCGGCGGCACGGGCGCGCGATATACCGGATGCGGCGCGCAGCTTTGCTGAGCGCCGATTAGGATCAACAGCGCGATCCATGCGGAAACCCTTCCGCTGTTGATTTTCCATCGCTTAGTCATGTCTGAATTGCATATTAACGGGTAACTGAAAAACATTCTAAGCTAAGCAGGCTGCTAAAAAATTTCAGAGGCGCGGCGCATTACCAGAACTTCCAGCCAGAAGACGACGCCGGATGCAATCGGCAGGTGGTAGCCGGCTCGTCACCTTCTTGAAAAGCCTCACGAATGACCCTTGGGCAGTTTGCTGTTGCGAGCTGCCCGCTTAGCGGGTCGATCTCCACCATCTTGATCCCAGGTGGCGCCACGAAATCGGAAACCGGCATGCCCGTCGTGGCTTGCTTCATAAAATCCGCCCAGATGGGCAGCGCCGCCTGCGAGCCACTGAGCCCGAGCTTGCCCTGATTATCAAAACCAACCCAAACAACCGCCAGAAGATCAGGCGTGTAGCCCACGAACCATGCGTCTTTATAGTCGTTGGTGGTGCCGGTCTTTCCCGCCGCCGGCCGGGTAAAACCCATACGCCGAGCGCTGTCGGCGGTGCCGCGCTCGAATACACCTTTTAGAAGATGGTTGATCATAAACGCGACCTGGGGCGAAATAACTTTCTCTACCCGCACATCACGCTTCTCGAGTATCCGGCCGCCCGGATCCATGACCTGCTTAACGGATAAAGGACGCGTGCGCACGCCGTTATTAGCGAGGGTCGAAAACGCCACCGCCACTTCCAGAGGCGTCACCTCTACCGAGCCCAATGCCAGCGACGGCAGCGCCGGCAATTTTGAATCGATGCCCAGACGCTGCGCCAGGTCGCGTATTCGCCTGACCCCAACATCCCGCGCCACGCGAGCAGTCGCAGAGTTCAATGACTTTTCAAGCGCACGCCGAAAAGTCACGGTGCCGAGATATTCATCATTATAGTTGCCCGGCTTCCACTCCTGGTTCTCGTAGTTCCAGGTAAACGGCGAGTCCTCGATCATAGTAACCGGGGTAAAGGTTCCCGACATCAACGCTGTTAAATAGACAAAAGGTTTAAAGACCGATCCCGGCTGGCGCCGAGCCTGAAAGCCGCGATTGAACTGCGAGAGCTGATAGCTGCGGCCGCCCACCATTGCTTTTATTTCACCGGTCTGCGGCCGAATGACAATGATCGCGCCCTCAAGGCGACCCTCATCGCCCTTGCGCCGCAGCGCGACGTACTTATCTTCCAGGCTCTTGAGCCCGTCGGCGAGAGAGCGCTCGGCGATCTTCTGGAGGTGCAAGTCGAGACCGCTGAATATTCGCAAGCCCTCGGTCGTCAACACTGCGTTGGAATAGTTCTCCGCGAGCTCGCGGCGCAGAAAATCCGCATAGTAGGGCGCATCGTTGGTGACTTTCACCAGCTCGCGACGCGCCAGCGGTTCCTTCAACGCGACGTCAAATTGCTTGGGAGTAATAATCTTGTCATCCAAAAGCTTCGCCAGCACCACATTTCGGCGTTTGGTAGCGGCTTCTAAACCGCGATACGGCGACAGACGGTTGGGCGCGCGAATCAAACCCGCGAGCATCGCAATTTCGCCGACCGTAAGCTCGGACAGCGACTTCGTAAAATAAAATCTCGCCGCTTCGGCAACGCCGAAAATTCCCTGAGATCCCTTCTGCCCCATATAGATCTCGTTCAAGTAGTTCTCAAGAATCTCGGCTTTGGAGTATTTGCGCTCGGCGATAAACGCCATGACCGCTTCTTTGACTTTGCGGCTCAACGTGCGCTCGTCGCTAAGAAAAAAATTTTTCATCAACTGCTGGGTCAACGTGCTGCCGCCTTGCACGACCCCAACATTGCGCAAATTGATCCAGGTCGCGCGCACGATCGAAACTGGATCGACGCCGTGATGGCTGTAGAAACGCTCGTCCTCGATGGACAGAATCGCTTTGATCAGCAAAGGCGGAACTTCCTTCAAAGATACGACCCGGCGCTCTTGCCAAATCTGGTCGTAGAGCCCCGTGACCAGCTCAGGTTCCAGTTCCAGGGAAAATATCTCCTGTCCATTGACGCCGCTTTCGATGCGCGAAATCGCTGGGCCTTGAAACGAGATGCGCACCGGATAACCCGTAAAAGCTTCGCTCGGATAAGCGAAGTCGTGAAGATAGATTTCCAGCAGGCCGCGCGCCGGCTCGTAGCGGTAATGCCCCTTATTTTTCGGCGCAGCGGTAACTTCCTGGTAACCTAGGCGCCTGAGTTTTTCCCTGAGCTCATCGGGACGCAGGCTGATGCCGATATAAAGAAGATAACTATCCGAGTAGATTTTCGAGGGTAACCGCCATTTTCTTCCCTCAAATTTCTCGGTTACGGTTTTTTCCCAGTCTATTGAGGTACCATGAGCCAAACACGATACCTGAAGTTGTAATGAGGAGCAGAGCGATGAGAGAGGCGCTAAAGATTCTGAGGTTGGACTTCAAACCAGAGTCTCCGCAGTTTTGATGTTCACGTAGATTCCGGTAAGCGCAACGCGGCGCCGCGCTCTAAGCGGCCACCGCGCAATGTCATGACCGAGTGAGTGGTCAGGGCTGGGGTTTGAGAGCGAGAAAGAGCGTGCTCTCGCCGCGCCGCACCAGGAACAGCACGCCGCGCCCTTTGCGGCTGCCACTAATCGCTTTTCGATAATCCTCAACACCGCGCACCGGCTTACGGTCTACTTCCGACGATGACGTCACCGCGGCGAATACCCGCCTCGTCGGCGGCGCTGCCCGAATCCACCGCGGTCACGACCACGCCATCGGGTTTATCGAGGCCGAGATTTTCAGCCATCTGCGGCGTCAGCTTCTGCACGGTCATACCGAGCTCGCCTTTTTCCGGAGCCGAAGCCACTACTTCTTCGTCCTTCAATTCGCCCACTGCGACGTTGAGCATCACTTCTTTCTTGTCGCGCAGTACTTTCATGCGCACTTTTTTATCCACGGCCGTGCGCGCAACGATAATGGGCAAATCACCGGAATCTTTAACTTCCTTGCCGTCGAACTCGACGATCACGTCGCCCACCTTGATTCCGGCCTTTTCAGCGGGCCCATCCTTAGAAACATTGGCGACCAGTGCGCCGTAGCCGCGCTCCATTCCTAAACTCTCGGCGAGCTCAGGAGTAACTTTCTGGATCAACACGCCGAGATAGCCGCGGGTCACTTTGCCACGGCCGCGCAACTGCGGCAGCAACTCCTTGGCCAGGTTAATTGGTATGGCAAAACCGATGCCCATATTGCCGCCGGTGCGGCTGAAAATCGCGGTGTTGATGCCGATCACCTCGCCGCGCAAGTTGATGAGCGGCCCGCCCGAATTGCCCGGATTTATCGAGGCGTCTGTCTGAATGAAGTTATCGTAGGGCCCCTGGCCTATATGGCGGCCTTTAGCGCTGACGATTCCCGAGGTAATCGTGCTGTCAAGTCCAAAGGGATTGCCGATGGCAACGACCCACTCGCCGACCTCCAAACCATCTGAATCGCCGAGACTCGCCGCCGACAGCGCGGTCTTCGCGTCGATCCTGATCACCGCCATATCGGTCTTTGCATCACGGCCGATGACTTTGGCTTCATACTCCTGATCGTTGGACAATTTAACGACAATCTTCTGAGCGTTTTCAACAACGTGATTATTGGTGAGTATCGAGCCGTCGGCATCGATGATAAATCCCGAACCGAGGCTGCGCTGGCGCTGCGGACCGCGCGGCATAGGCCCGCCGAAAAAGCGTCGCCAGAAATCATTGAACGGATCATCATCGCCGAATGGGCTGCCGAATTCCTGCGGGCTTTGCCCGCGCGACTCGCTCACCTGAGTGGTTGAGATGTTGACTACCACCGGCCGCATTTTCTTCGCCAGGCTCACAAAATCCGGCAACGAATTGATCGTGCGGATTTCTGGAGCAGTTTCGCCGACGAGCGCGCGGCTGGGCGACAACCAGTCCAGGCTGCCGCTGATGCCTAGGCCGACGACCAAGCACACTAGACCCACCAATACCGCGCCTTTCAGACTCACGCTGCCGCTCCATTTTTTGCTCTCGTTCATGGCCTTTCCTATTTCTTCTTTACAGCCTCGACGTATTTCATGCGCAGGTCGAAAAGGATTTCCTCCGTCAATCTTTCTTCTCCGGAGTTCAAATTGCCTTTGGTCCTGTCCTTCAGCATTCCGATGATATCGATCATCTGCTTTGCCACCGGCAATATCCTTGTTGATCTGGCCGCTCAGCGGGTCGGCGATCTCGCCCAAATGCATTAACGCTTGAGTGCTTAGGCTGATAATGAAAGTAGAAAAGTTGATTTCCGGCAACTGGCTCCTGCGCGCGTTCGCCCGTAGCCTCTGTAACCGGAGCTTCAGGCTCCGCCGGAGCTACGTTAGCAGCGTCCGGCACATCCTCGCGCGCCTCGCCGGTTTCCGGCGAGAAGCGGCGCCGATCCTGAACGGTAAATCCCTTTCTTTCCTGCTTTTCGTCTTGGTCCGCCATCGCTTGGCCCTCTTTAGAGAAAAAAGCCCGGAAATGTCCCGTCATCGTATGGCGGATTTCCAGGCAGCACCCAAAAAACAAAATTTTATTTATTCTCTGCCCTCAGACACTCTGCAGACGATCTAACGCTTGAACTTTAATCCGTACCCCCAACCTTGTCAAGGTAGCTACTTCATTGATTTCTCTACTTCTTCGATGATTCTAGAGGGAGAAAAATCATTGAGACACTGGCGCTCAGAGCAAACTTTCATCGCGGCGATTTCGCACGGCGAACAGGCGACACCGAGACTCACGACCGTAACTTTAGTGCCGCGCGGGGCCCAGCGCCGCGCATTCGAAGGACCGAAGATCGCGATGGTTGGCGCGTCGAGCGCGGCCGCAAGATGCGTCATACCGCTATCGTTGCCGATGAAAAGATCGCTGCGGCACAACAATGCCGCAGCTTGCGCTAGATTCAAATCCGCCGTTACGATAAATTCTTCGAAAAATTTATTGTAGCCGCCGCGCTCCCGTTCCACCGGACCGAGAAGGATAACTACCTCGCCGTCAGCGCGCTCGCGCCACCACCTGCCCACCGCGGCGAAATGGGCCGGCGGCCAATTTTTTTCCCTGGCGCCGCTTCCCGGCGCCATAACGAGCAGCGCTTTTTTCTGAAGCGCATAACGGGCCGCGAATTCAGCGCGCCACTGAAGCGCCTCTGGGGTGAGGGGAATTTTCACCGCGGGCGACGTTTCTCGGGTAAGCCTGAGACACGACAAATAATAATCCGTTTGATGCAGCGCCGCGTCCGGGCCAAAAAACGGGAACAACTGGGCCCGTCCTGGCGCCACGGCATTAAGTTGAGCGCTGAAAACCTCCTGGTTGCTTCCGGTCCACGAGTAGATGCGATCATAGGGCGCAAAGAAATCGCGCACCGGCGCTTCAAGCGCGGCGCCGGCGACAAAGAGCTGGTTGATCTCACGGCGCTCTATGGCGGCAACGCGAATAGTTCGTGGCACAATCTCGGCGAATGCGGGTTTGCTATAAACTTCTACCTGCGCGCTCTCGGCAAGCGCATGTAGCGCCGGCAGCAAGCAAATAAAATCGCCCAACGCACCCGGGAAAAGCAGCGCTACCTTGAGTGGCTTTGTCGCTGTCATGTTCGCTAAGCCGCTTGGTTGTTTCCATTTCGTTGACAAGGTTATAGCGAGGATATAGCATGACTAACACCCGATTCTAACTCACACCCTTCAAGAAAGACGAGTAAAACGATGACAAGGATGAATGGCGCCCGATCCATTTTGGAGTTGATCGGCTCCACGCCGGTCGTCAAACTGCGAAATCTTCCGGGTGACGGCGCCGCCGAGGTGTGGGCCAAGATGGAGTCCTTCAATCCCGGCGGTTCGGTCAAAGACCGGATTTGTTTCAATATGATCGAAACTGCGGAGCGCGAGGGTAAGCTGAAGCCCGGCGCCACCATAGTCGAGCCCACCAGCGGCAATACCGGCATTGGTCTGGCGCTGATCGCAGCGGTGAAGGGCTATCGCTTGATCTTAACGATGCCCGACACGATGAGCGAGGAACGGCGCAGCCTCCTGGCGGCGTACGGCGCCCATCTGATTCTAACTCCAGACACCAAAGGCATGGGCGGCGCGATTCACAAGGCTGAAGAGCTGTTACACGATCATCCCGAGTATTTCATGCCCCAGCAGTTCAATAACCCCGCGAACCCTGAAATGCATCGCAAGACGACCGCTGTCGAGCTACTGCAGCAGTTCAGACGTATCGACGCCTTCGTCGCCGGTGTCGGCACCGGCGGCACAATTACCGGTGTCGGGGAAGTTTTAAAAAACAAGATCAAAAACGTCCACATTGCGGCGGTCGAGCCGGCATCCTCCCCGGTTATTTCCGGCGGCGAACCCGGCTATCACAAGATTCAGGGTATCGGCGCCGGATTTATTCCCGGGGTGCTGAACCGCGATATCCTGGACCAGATCATTACCGTCAGCGACGAGCAGGCGATCAGTTATGCGCGGCGGCTCGCCGCCGAGGAAGGCTTATTGGTCGGTATTTCCTCCGGCGCCGCTTGCGCCGCAGCGCTGGAAGTCGCAGAGAAACTCGGCAAAGGCCATGTTGTCGTCACCATCTTCGCCGACAAAGGCGAACATTATCTCAGCACCGACTTGTTTAGCGACAAAAAATGGGCTCAAAAATCGAGCAACTGAAGAGCATTCTTTCCCGGAGCAACGGCGCGCTCGTGGCGTTTTCGGCGGGAGTTGATTCAACATTCCTGCTAAAAGTAGCTCACGCAATTCTTGCTGATCGGGCGATCGCATTGACCGCAACTTCGCCGACCGTGCCGCCGGGGGAGCTGGAAGCCGCCAAAACATTTGCCCGCACTTTAGGTTGCCGCCACATCATTATCGATTCGCATGAAATGGAAAATCCCTCGTTTGCGCAGAATCCAGCGAACCGCTGCTTTTTCTGCAAAGACGAGCTCTATCGTATTTGCCGGGATCAGGCTAGCCGCTTGGGATTGGATAATATCGTCGATGGCACGAATCTGGATGACCTCCAGGATCACCGGCCGGGTCTCAAGGCCGCCGAGGCGTTCGGTATTCGCCATCCGCTGGTCGAGGCGGAGATGACCAAAGACGATATCCGGCGCTATAGCCGCGAGCTGGGTCTTTCGACCTGGGATAAGCCATCGAGCCCCTGTCTCTCGTCGCGTTTCCCCTATGGCACGCAAATCACGCTCGAAAAATTGCAGAAAGTCGGCGCCTGCGAAGTATATTTAAAAGAACTCGGATTTCGCGAATTCCGCGTGCGCTTTCACGATAATCTCGCGCGCATCGAAGTCGCCGCCGGCGAGATCGACAGATTGCTGGAGAAAGCTACGCGTGAGGCGGTGGTGCAGCGATTCAAACAGGTGGGTTTCAATTATGTTAGCCTCGATCTGCAGGGATTTCGCAGCGGTAGCCTAAACGAGGCACTCGGCAACCGACAGATTTAGGCAATCCGACCCTGTTCGATCATCGTTTCGGCGAGCCAGACATCATCTGCGAATGTTATTTTGAGATTGCTTCTTTCGCCCTCCAGAACCAACACTTTTTCGCCATGTTTCTCCACGAGCATGGCGTCGTCGGTGGCCTCAAAGCCTGCGTGCGCGGCCCATTCATAGGCAGCGAAAATGATGGCACGCTTGAAAACTTGCGGCGTCTGAACCTCCCAAAGAGAGCCACGCACCGGCGTGCTTTCAACCCATCGGTCGGCGGTGACCGATTTAATGGTATCGCGGGCCGGCAAGCCCACTACCACGGCGCCGCTCGCGCGCGCAGCCTGCACGGAACAAGCGATCAGCGCCGGCGATACAAATGGTCGGGCGCCATCGTGAATGGCGATCACATCGACGTCGGCGCCGATCATTTGCAAGCCGCGCCGTACCGATTCCTGGCGCGTGCTGCCGCCGCTCTGCAATTTCCAGGCGCCGCCTCGTAGCGCCACATCCGACTCCAGCAGACTTTGAGCGCGGGCCAGATGATCGGCCGCAACAACGACAACCACCTCGTCGATTGCGCGCGCCGCCAGAAATCGGTCCACGGTGCGCAGTATCATGGGCCGGCCGCATAGGGGCATAAAAACCTTAGGCGTGTCGCCACCGATTCGCCGGCCGGCGCCGGCAGCCACGATAATCGCGCTCGCGCTCATGCCTGGCGGGCAATAAAAAAGCCGAGGGATAAATCCACTCGGCTCTTTACAATTCCTTTGAATTTATTGTGCGCTGACACTAATGCGTAAAGATATGGCGCAATTCTTCCATAATCTTCTCCTCAGAATGCGACCGCGCGATTGATAATTCCTTCACCAGTAGGTTGCGCGCCGTATCGAGCATTTTCCTCTCACCGAAGGACAGCTCTTTATCACCCTTGAGAACAAAAAGGTCACGCAACACCTTAGCGATTTCCAGCACCGAGCCGGTCTTGATCTTCTCAGTATATTCGCGATAGCGCCGGTTCCAAGTTTGTTGGTCAGTTTCCACTTTCTTCTGCCTCAGGATCTTATAGACCTTGGTTACCATGGCGCGGTCAATCACTTTACGCAGGCCCACCGAATCGACATTATCGATGGGAATCATAATCTTCATTCCGGTTTCGAGAATGCGCAACATGTAAAACTTCTTTTCACTACCGGAAATCACATTGGCCCGTATGGCTTCGATTTCGCCGACTCCATGAGCAGGATAAACGACTTTCTCACCGACTCTGAATACCATGAATTAACCTCCTAGCGAAAACGAGCCGGCCAGGCTCGCATCCCGCCTTTCATGTAAGATAACTGACTGAAGCTTTGCACAAGAGCAGAGAAGCAAATAGTGAGTGTCTGGACGGCGTGACAAGAATCGGCGAGAATGGAAAATTTGGGTTAGCATGCCGTATCACTGACGAATACGGAAAATGAACTAGAGGCCTGGTTCATTTGTAACGTACTCTTAACCTATATACTAGGCGTTGCAGCAAGGTCAAGAGAGAGCCGCGCCGCACGGGAGAAGGCACGTTTTTAGCGGGATTTTGCGCTAACAGTTACCTAGCCTTTAAAACTAGCTGCTGTTTGTCTGAGCCTAGCCGAGCTCCAGTGTCATCAAGAGCGCATCCTCTCCGTCATCGGAGTAGTAACCCCTGCGGACGCCGCTTACCGCGAAGCCAACGGCTTGGTACAGTCTTTGAGCCACTGCATTGGATTTTCTAACTTCCAGGGTGATGCGGGTTGAGCCGCGTTCGCGAGCCTTGGCGATGACGTTTTCGAGCAGGCCCCTACCCAAGCCACGCCGGCGAAAGTCCTGGTGCACCGCAATGTTGTGGATATCAATCTCACCGGGCAAGAGCCAGAAAAGAATATATCCGGCGATCCGACCTTGACTCTCCGCCAGCAACGAGCGCGCGCATTCTACCTGCATCTCCTGGCGAAAAAAGCGTTCGCTCCACGGATACGCGTAAACTGTGCGTTCTATCGCCATGATATCGGCGATATCGCCGAAGCTGATCGGCCGATAAGCGAACTGAGCGCTGGACGCAAAAGAGCCACAGGAAATATCTTTATCCTGTGGCTCTTTTTCAACTGCGCCGTTCCAGTACTTTAGATTACGGATAAGCGTGTCCCCACTTGCTTGGTTGTTCCTTGAGTAGGAAAACCTGGAGCAATTTGTCCTCGAAACGATGGGCAAATCCGAAGATCTTTTCTTTTAGGACGATAACCGTTGTAAACTCGGGTGGAAAGGCACCAAAACTGGAGGAAATCTTACGCACATTTTCATCCGCGCAACGCCCCTTGATAATGAACTGTCCGTCAAGGAGCACGAGATCATAATCGTAATCCGGCATTTCATCGGCCAGCTTGGAGCGGCTCGAGATTCCTATAGTGGGCATGCGGCGCGGGAATTCCAGCCGGAGCAGGAGCGCGCCGCCACGGTCTTCCACGGTGTAGACATTGCCATAGCGGCGCTCGCGTTCGAGCTTGTCGTCGAATCCTTTCGAATAGAAGCCATCCACCGGAATCGGCATCTCGCGCATCAAAGCACCATGCTTTTCCAACAACGACCCGACAACGAGCGCCAGCGGCGCACCGTACAGCGCCGCCGGGAACTCCATTTCCTCTGGGGGTTTAGCTCCGAAAATACCGCTGCGTAAGCGATACCCCGCTTCGGCGATCGCGGCAACAAGCCCGATCAACACGTAAGAATTGATCGCCTGGCTGCTGAGAATCTCGGACCCATTGATTGCCACGGCAAAGATCATCGCCAGCACCGGATAAAGGACGACATTATGCAAAATATTGAGTCCGGTGCTCCCCGCGGCGGTGAATAATGGACTCTGCACGGTCTCTTCCAATCTCTTCTTCATTTTATGAGGCAGCGCGCCGAGGACGGGTTGCGCCGCTATAAGCAACGTCCTGAGCCACCCCCCAGGCCTCGAGCCATTCATGTTAAACAGGCGCGATACTTCGTCAAAGCTCTGCGGCACTTCCTGGGGAAAATTTTTCTTCGCCTGGCGCTCTTTCTTAACCGGAGTTGGCTTTGGCGGCGCCGCGGCTGGGAGATTTTTTGGCGCGGCTGAAGGTTTAGCCGGAGGTGGAGTTGCCGGAGCCGCTGCTGGAGCCGCGGCGGTTATAGCAGCGGCCGGCGGCGCGATTACCGATCCGACGTCTGCCGCGGCCACCGACGCCGTGATGCTTTCCCCTTTGCGAAAGCGTGATTGAAAATCTTCTCCGAAGTTGCTGTCCTGATGGAGCGCTTTGGCGCGCGCGATTAGAACTTCTTCGCCTTCGATGTTGTTCGGATCGGTCACACAGCAATCGACCGGACACACCGCCGCACAAGCTTCGTAATCATGAAATCCGACGCATTCAGTGCACAGCTGCGGGTCGATGACGAAGATCGTTGGACCCTGGGTGATCGCATTATTCGGGCATTCAGGCTCGCAGGCCCCGCAATTAATGCAATCGCTCGTGATCATCGTAGCCATTTAGCAAAACTCCTTGTAAACCCTGGAATTTAATTATCGTGTTAACCATGTTGATGTCAATAATATCAGCTGTCTATGTTGCAAGTCTCGGAATCTTCGTGTTACCTAATTCTCCTGGGGCGGCGTACCCAAGTGGTTAAGGGAGAGGTCTGCAAAACCTCGACGCAGCGGTTCGAATCCGCTCGCCGCCTCCAATTCTTTTCGCAGTTCGATTCTCATCCGTTTCACTCCTGAACGGTCCCTAGCGCCCGTTGGCGGCCGTCACTGGGTTTGCGGGCTATTGTGCACAGCCGCAGTCATGCTTTTATCAGAAACCGACGCCGTTCTTTAGCCAACTCGCACGGCATGGCATTCGCTCTGCGGCAGCTCATGGAATCGCTGCTAGTTTTTAAGGCCGTCACGTTTGCAGTGATCGCGCTATGCGCCTCTTTCGGACTCGTCGCGCTGCTGATTTCAGTCAAGAAAGAGCGCGATCTCGGGCCGCCGCTCAGAGGCGCCGTCACCTTGGCGTTTGTCCTCGCAGGCCTGTGCGCGGCCCTGGCCCTGATATTCGCTTATCAACTGCAAAAGAAAACCTCGGGGGTTTTTCAATTAGAAAGGGTTCGCGTTGAAGATTCAGTAGCGACCCGCGGCGCATGAGCTGCATTAGCAGCCCGTGGTGAGAGTCTGACTGCATTCGACGGGGGATCGATCCCTGTTGGCTGCGTTGCTCCTCTCTCAAATATTCCCCTATATTCTCGGTCGTCGCGCCCGGCCATCAAGGCGCCTCGCCCCGTCTCGGTGCGACGCCACACTTTCACCACGGGCTGCTAGCCCAAACCAAGCAATTGATTTAGCTTTCCCGCGTTGTCTAAACGCTGGGCATCGTCATAACCGCCAATCGGTTGGCCGTCGATGAAGATCTGCGGCACGGTGTAACGGCTTGAAAGTCTTTCCATTTCAGCGCGCCGCTCTGCATCTTCGGTCACATCTATTTCTTCGAAAACCACGTTCTTAGAACGCAGCAGGGATTTGGCTCTGGAACAATAAGGACAATAGCTGGTTGTGTATATTACGACTTGTGCCATGGGATTGTAACTCCGTTCATCGATTGAAATAGCGCGCCATTGTTGCTTGAAAGCCCAGCGTTACTTTGCCATTAGTGGGTCGTGAAGTTAATCGGCCTTACCGGCGGCATTGCGTCCGGAAAAAGCACCGTTGCGGCAATCTTACGGCGGCTCGGCGCGGTGATCGTCAATGCGGACGAGCTGTCGCGGGAAGTGGTCCGGCCCGATACACCGGGCTGGAAAGAACTTCTCGAAACCTTCGGCGCTGACATCCTACAAACGGACCGCACCCTCGACCGCCAGAAGCTCAGAAAAATAGTTTTTGACGACCCCGCGGCGCGAAAAAAACTCGAAGCCGTCATCCATCCGCGGGTTCGCGCGCTGGCGGAACAACGCATTAAAGAGCATGCTGCCGCGGGCGTTTCGATCGTTGTTTACGAGGTGCCGCTCCTCTTCGAAGGTAACTTACAAGATTCCTTGCGCCCGGTGGTGCTGGTCGCCGCCAGTACCTCCACCCAGAAGAAACGTTTGGCCGAGCGCGACCAACTCGCCGCAGCCGAAGCGGAGAAACATATCGCAGCGCAGATGAACCTGGAAAAAAAGCGCCGCCTTGCCGATTACGTGATCGAGAACGACGGCAACGTCGATGAGCTCGAGCGCCAGGTACGAACCGTCCTGGCTAAGATCGATGCTACTTGACCCGCTCCAAGTAACTCCCATCAGTTGGATCGACGCGAACCTTATCGCCGACCTGGATAAACGGCGGCACCTGAACCGTGACGCCGGTTTCTAACTTCGCAGGTTTGTAAGAAGCGCTTGCGGTCGCGCCCTTCATCGAAGGTTCAGTGTCAATCACCGCCAAATCAACGGTTGCAGGCGGGTTGATGCCCACCGGCTTGTTGTCGTGGAACTCAATCCCGACAATCGAGTTGGGTAAAAGGAAAAATAGCAGATCGCCGATGTCCTCAGCGGCCAGGGTGATTTGCTCGTAATTTTCAGTATCCATGAAGGTGTGGAGATCGCCTTCGGCATAGAGATACTGCATCTGCCGATTTTCTAAGATCGCCTGGTCAACGCGATCCTCTGAGCGAAATTTATACTCCGTGCCGATCCCGGTTCGAAGATTTTTCATCTTCGTCTGCATGAAACCGCGTTTGTTACCCGGGGTCAGGTGATGGACGGCGGTGACGCGAAACAAGCTCCCGTCATGAATGATTATCATACCCGGCCGAAGTTGCGTTGCTTGAACCATTTTTAAATTACCTACCTTGCTCGTGCTGTGACTTTGTTAGCAGTTTCGCCCGGCGCCTTCAATTATTAGTCTCGAGTCCAGCCGTCGAGTCAACATGCAACCGGACGCGAAACTCGAAACGGCCACGCGCCCCTATGCATAGAGCCCGCGCCACAACATCGCCTGGGTAACTCGGTCAATGCCTATCATCAGGGCGGCGAGGCGCATATCGACCCCATGCTTCTGACTCATGTTGAGAACTTGATGAAAGGTTTTGGTCAAGATGTCCCTGAGTTTGACGTTGACCTCATCTTCGTTCCAGAAAAAATTCTGCAGATCCTGGACCCATTCGAAATAAGAGACGATAACGCCGCCGGCGTTCGCCAAAATGTCGGGTATGAGAAATACGTTTTTCTCCCGCAAGATCGAGTCCGCCGCCAACGTCGTCGGACCATTGGCGCCTTCCGCCAGAATACGACACTGTAGACGTGCCGCGTTCTCCTGAGTGATCTGCATTTCTAGGGCGGCCGGCACGAGAATATCACATTTTACCTCAAGCAGTTCCGCGTTGCTGATTTTCTCCCCATGAGGGCAGCCCTCAAGGCTATGATTCTTATCCGCGACTTCCAGCAGTTTATCGACCGGCAAACCCTTGGCGTCGAAGTAACCGCCGGTTCGATCGGACACGGCAATTACCTTCACACCGAGCTGGGCGAGTTCTTTGGTGACGACGGAGCCGACGTTACCGAAGCCTTGCACAGCCGCTGTGCAACCGATCAAATCCAGCCCCAGGTGCTTGGCAGCCTCGATGATCGTATAAACCACGCCGCGACCCGTGGCTTCGCGCCGCCCGAGCGTGCCGCCGATGGCGACCGGTTTCCCGGTGACGACCTCCGGCACAGCGTGGCCTTTGTGCTGCGAGTAGGTGTCCATGATCCATGCCATCACTTGCTCGTTGGTGCCCATGTCCGGCGCCGGCACGTCCACTTCCGGCCCGATGAAATTGAGGATTTCAGCAGTGTAGCGTCGCGTCAGCGACTGCAGCTCATTGCGCGACAGTTCAGCGGGATCACAGGTCACGCCACCCTTGCCGCCACCGAGCGGCAGACCTACCAAAGAGCACTTCCACGTCATCCACATTGCCAGCGCCGAGACTTCCCCAAGGCTAACCTCCGGGTGGTAACGAATGCCGCCCTTGAACGGCCCGAGCACGTCATTGTGCTGCACCCGATAACCGGTGAAGACATGGACTGTGCCGTCATCCATGCGCGTCGGCACACTGACGATCAACGCCCGATCTGGCCGCCGCAAACGCGTTGCCACATTGGGATCGAGGTTGAGTTTGGCCGCGGCGATATCGAATTGTTTAATCGCTAATTCGCTCGCAGCACTTTCTGCCTCAGCCAGTGTCATAAATTCCTCCGACGACTTCGACGGGTTGCTTTGGCTGTCTTAGCCGGGCGGCCAACTCATGAGCCGGCCGCCGAGCAGATGATAGTGCAGGTGAAAAACGCTCTGGCCGGCATCGCCGCCGTTATTGATTACCACGCGATAACCATTTTCGGCGATGCCAAGATCTTTGGCTAGCTTGGCGGCAACGGTGAAAATCGCTCCGACCAAGGGCATGTCCTGGGGCTGCAGGCTCGAGACCGATTCGATATGTTTGCGCGGCACGATCAGCACATGGACCGGTGCCACCGGCCTGATGTCCCTGAAGGCCAGCACGGTATCATCCTGGTAAACGATCTCGCCTTTGATCTTGCCTTCGACAATCGAGCAAAAGAGACAATCAGCCATCGGCGTTGCTCCTCTTTGAAAGTTTCCGCCATGCGCGGGTCAGATTTGCCGATCTTCACCGGGGAGTCGCGCGAAAACTTTCCGGCCTTCGATCTCAACCTGCAACTTTTGCAGCGCAGCGCCGACGCATGGACCCCAGACACATTCACCGGTGGCAGGCTCAAAGACCGCGCCGTGATTGGCGCACATTAGGTAGCGCTGATCAACGGTAAAGAACTGGTTGTCGACCCAATCCAGCGCGATGCCGACGTGCGGGCAGCGGTTTACGAAGGCAAGTAATTCACCCTGGTAATTAATCAATAGCGCCTCGCTGGCGAACTCGCCGCGGCGGATCGTGAATTTCTTGCTCGCGCCATGCGCCAGCTCGCCGACTGTGGCGATCAGCTGGCGCAGCGATCTTTGCGCGCCCTTGGTTGCCATTCGCAAATTCCTCAATCCGCCAGCGCTTTCAAATCTCCCTGCGGGCAGCCCACTAAAACCTCTCCCGCCTCAAGCCGCACCGGCAAACGATAAAGCGCTTCGCCTTTGCACGGGCCGGCGATGCAGTGTCCGGTCGCGAACTCGTAGAGCGCGCCGTGCGTGTAGCACATGAGATAACGGCCGTCCTCGCTCAAGAACTGGTCGCGCACAAAATCCAACGGCGTCGCCATATGGCGGCAGCGGTTCACGTAAGCATGGAAGTGACCGTGGTCATTCACCAGAAAACCATCGATGCGATATTTTTGGCAGATAAGCCAAAATTTCTTCACCTTGCCGGGCTCAAGATCAGCAACTCTCGCGACCGCTCTGCTACCCTGGCGGCTTTCGTTTTCCATCAGCCGCCGGTCGCGAGAAAACTTCCAGCGGCGCGCGCCTAAACCGAACAGATACACGGACAGGAAGAGTAGCGAGATATAGATCGTGACTTCCATCGAGGCGGGCGGTACCGGGCTACTTCGGCTCTTTGTCGACGTAGCCGCGAATGCGCTTCACTTCACCCGGCGTCTGGCGGCCGGCGATGCCCATCACTTTCATGAGCTCTGTGGTCATCTCCGCGGTAACCTGATCCTGTATGCTTCCCTTCCCCTCGGGATCGGCCTTGAGAAAGGTCATAATTTTTTCTTTGGCGACTGCGGTGCGTTCGAGACCCTCGAGAAACTCGCCATAACCGACTCGCCCGCGTAGTTCCTGCACGCGCGCCAAAAGTTTCTTACAGTCTGCGCAGGTCCGTGCCAATAGCCCTGCGTTCTCATTACAGTAGCTGCAATGCGCCATGCGTCTCTACTTCGGTTGCGCCATCGCCGCTTGCCACAAATCCTGCAACCCCGCGTTCAGCGGCGCGTTGGCCGCCACTACACCACGATGGCGCGGCTCCGGCTGATTGAACAAGAGTTCCTTGCCACTGCCGTTCACAACCTTGCCGCCGGCGGCTTCAACCATGAGAACGCCGGCGCAGATATCCCATTCATAAATAGTGCGAAACGTCAGGGTGCCATCGCCGTCGCCCGCCGCGACTTTAGCAAGGCGGTAGGCGATACTGCCGATGGGCTTGAGCTCGCAGCGATCGACGAACACCTGAAATTTACGCTGCGGCTCGGAACGGCTCACGAGTAAACAGGCGCCATCAACAGACTCGCGCGAGGTTACGCGCATCGGCTGGTCGTTAAGAAAAGCTCCCCTGCCCGCCGCCGCTTTGTACATCTGGTTTTCCGCGGGATTGAGAATGACCGCGGCCTTGGGTTTGCCGTTTTCAACGAAAGCGATGGAAACGGCAAACTGCGGCACGCCTTCGATAAATTCCTTGGTGCCGTCGATCGGATCGATCACCCACACGCGCGCGGCCTGGAGCCGCTCGCCGCCGTCTTTGTCTTCTTCCGAGAGCCAGCCATCAGCCGGAAAGCGTGTGCGCACGATTTCCTGGATCAGCCGGTTGGCTTCGAGATCCGCGGTGGTCACCGGATTGTTTTTGCTCTTCTCTTTTATGTCGTATTTGCCTTTGAACAATCCCATGATTGCGGCGCCGGCTTTCTTCGCGGCGCGCTCGGCAGTGTCGAGTTCTTCACGGTAGGGAAAAGATTCGTCGTTGGTCACGCTTACCTCTTCTTGGATACGGATTGCCGGCCCGGCCCAGTTGGTTGATTTGCTCACCTTGGCGCCGGCGCGCTTCATCTCGTCGAGCGCCCGCCTCGAGTCATCGGCTTTCAAGTTGACGCCGCGCACCGCATCTTCGAGCACCACGACGTTAAATCCGTGCCGCAAACCGTCGAGCGCCGTTTGTTTGACGCAATAGTCGGTCGCGAGACCGCCAATCAGAAGCCGCGTGACGCCACGCTGCCGCAGCATATCCGCGAGTCCGAGACCGCGGCCGTCAACGCCATCGAAAGCGGAATAGCTGTCGGCGTTCTCTACCGCCCCTTTGGAGACGATCAGGCTACTCGGCCCAAGCGCGAGTTCGCAATGGAACTCCGCCCCGCGACTACCTTGAATACAGTGCGGCGGCCACACTCCGCCATAAGTATTGAAATGAATCGTCCGTTCAGGATGCCAGTCACGGGTCGCGATCACCGGCGCGCCGGCAAGATCAAACTGGTTGATCAAACGATTGAGGATGGCAACGACCTGGTCCCCTTCACCAACGGCCAATGCGCCGCCCGGGCAGAAGTCGTTCTGGACATCGACGATGATAAGAGCATCTTGCGCCATCGAAAATCATTATAATGCATGCTACGGTCCATGCAATCACACATTGACGACTTCGAATGGCCATACAAGCAGTCTTTTTCGATGCCGCCGGCACGCTCATCAAAACAACTAAATCGATCGGCGAGAGCTACGCCGTCATCGCTGAAAAGTACGGGGTTCAGGTCGCGCCGGCCGATCTTTTGCCGCGTTTTCACGCGTCTTTTGAGGGCTCTCGGCCGCTCGCGTTTCCCGGAGCTAAAGCGGCAGATATTAGCACTTTGGAGCAGGCCTGGTGGAAGGGGGTCGTCAAACAAGTCTTCTCGCCGTTCGGTCCGTTCGAAAATTTCGACGCTTATTTCGAAGAGTTGTTCGCACACTTTGCGCGAGCGGAGTCTTGGGTTGTCTATCCTGATGCCAGAGAGACGCTTGCGGCGCTCAGCGAACGCGGCATCAAACTCGCTGTGGTCTCCAATTTCGACTCACGCTTGATCACGATCCTCCGAGGGCTCGGTTTGGCCGCCTGGTTTGACGGTATTTTTGTCTCCAGCTCCGCCGGTTACGCCAAACCCGACCGTCGCATCTTTGATTTTGTCTTAAACGCGCGCCAGCTTGCTCCGGAAAATGTCTTGCATATCGGTGACAGCATTACGAATGACGTTCACGGTGCCGCCAACGCGGGGATCAAAGGAATTCTCGTGGACCGAAAGGGCGCGCATCAAGGCGCAGGGATTACGCGGGTAGGGAGTTTGCACAAAGTCATTGACTATCTAGACTGAGCTGTTTGGCGACTTGTGCTTGCGGTTTCTTGGCGCGAGTTTTCCGCTTGGGTCATCCTGGCTGATCCTTCGGCAGCACTCAGGATAAACTCAGGATCTCGGCCAGGATTTTTCGCCGCGCTTGGCTTCGCTCAGAACGACACGAATGGCAAAGTGACCGATGTAAACCAGACTTTCAGTGGAGGCATCATGACAATATCCAGTTGGCAACAAGTCGAATGTGAGGGCAGCATGATGCGCGTGCATGTAAGCGTGCCCGAAGGGAGCGGGCCATTTCCGGCTCTCGTCGTCGGCCAACATTTAGGCGGAGTCGATGAATTTATTCAATCGATGACCAAACGCCTGGCTGACGCGGGTTACGTCGCTGCCGCGCCGGAGCTTTACCATCGCGATGGGCCCGAATGCGCTGACGATACAAGGGCGCGCAGCATGCGGCTCCGCGACCGCAACGTCATCACCGATGTGAATGCGACCGTGTCTTTCCTGCAAAAGCATAGTGCCGTAGCGCCAGCGCGGGTCGGCATCATTGGATTCTGCATGGGCGGCCGAGTCGTTTATCTGATGGCCGCTGCCAATCCCGAGTTGAAAGCCGCCGTCGCCTACTACGGCGGCAATATTTTTCGCGCCTGGGGCAGAGATACTCCGTCACCCTTTGAGCGCAGCGGCGAAATTCACTGCCCGTTGCTCGGCCATTTCGGCGCCGAGGACAAGAATCCGTCCCCGGAAGATATGCGAAAACTCGACGCCGAGCTCAGCAAATTCGCCAAGCCCCATCAATTCTATTCCTATGACAATGCCGGCCACGCCTTTATGGATCACACTAAAGAAAGCTACCGCCGACAGGCCGATGAAGCTTCTTGGCCACGCACCTTGGATTTTCTAAAGCGCCACCTGCGGAGTGGAATGTAGCGCTGGAGTATTGAGTCTGGACCCCATCACGCCAGCGCCCTCCATCACTCGAGTATTCCAGTTCTCATACCTTTAAGCACACCGTCGCTGCTGCTGCGCGAAAAGCACACCGCTCAATCGCTACTCAGGTGCCGAACATCGCCATGCGCGGCGCGGCGCCGTGGATGCTACATTCATCGACGAAGATTCTGTGTATCTCAGGATTTTGATCTTGGTATTCAATCTGCGCGCCGCCGTTCTTTACGTCCTCGCCGGTGTCTTTAAGGTCTTCCACTTTGAATTTAAAGCCCCACGGCTTTAACGCCAAATAGCGCGCCGGCTCGGCGCCGGGATTGAAATGCTGATGCCACCACTGCATAGGCGGGACGAACATGCTCATGCGGCCCCACTCCACCCGTCGTTTGCTGCGATATTCCCCTTCGGGCCACAGATATGAGTAGCCGGAACCGGTGAGCATGACGATGTGGGCGCCGGCGCCGTGGCGGTGCGCTTTTTTATATTTGCCGATGGGAAATTCCGAGAGATGCGCGCTCATCGTATTATCGACGAATTCGAACAGGGTCGTGCGGTTGTCTCCGCCGCGCTCTTTGTAGTCTTTCGGCTGAAAATCCCACAGATCGGCGATGAAGTTCGACTCCCAAACCCGCCCTCGTTTCACTTCGGGAATATAGCGCCCGCCCTTGCCCCACTCGTCGGCGCCGCCGCTATAGCGGTCGGAAAAGACAAACGGATTATTAAAAATGTAGTCGAGGTTGCGGTAGCGATTGACGATGATTGGCGCATCGGTCAGAGAAATCATACGCACAGGCTTATCGCCCTGGGCGTTGAAGTGCTGGTGCCAGGCGTTGATCGGCGCGGAGAAAAGACTGCCGCGTTGCCATTCCAGGGTGTGCTTTTTGCCGCCGTCGTTCCAGATCGTTGTGGCGCCCTGCCCTTCCAGAATAAAAACCGCTTTTTCGTACATATGGCGAATGGGTTTGAGCTGTCCGCCAGGCGCGATCTCTTCGATCAATGTGTCGCAGGTGCCGCCGGCACCCTCCATATTGACGAAAGCCGCCTTGCCGCCGGTGCGCGCCCAACTACCGAGCTTTAAGTTCAGCAAATCCGGAATGATGAAATCTTTGTAGACCGGGATTTCCTCCCACTCTTGATAGATATCGTACGGGCTCTTTTCGGAAAAAGCCGATGCATCGCTCAAATTTTTCACTTGTCTGTCCTCCTAAGCGAATTGTAGATCGTATTGCCGATTAAACCAGGACCGCTATTGGATCTGCGCCATGTAAAATCCCAGGGCGCCGCGATAAGCGCGATCGATCGCCATTGAATCGCGCGCGCCTTGCAAAACCAGCTCACAGTCCTGCGGCGTTTTGACGTGGCGCTCGAATATTTCAGAAATGTTCTCCGAGTGGTCCATATCCGCGACGACGTGCACGTCGAGAGAGATCATTTTTTTTAAACTGATACCGAGCTCGTTCTCGAACTTCTTGCCGACGCGATACGACATCCCGCCGCCTTCGACAATTTTGCCGTTATTGCGCCGTTCGAGCATGTGCGATGCGGCATAGGCTGCGAGCCAATGGCTGCGCATGGCAATATGGTGCCAGGCCATGAAACAAACACGCGCCATCGGCGGGATTTCAGCTTTCTCGAAGTCTACCGGCTTAAGACCGATCACCTCGCCCTGCTTGACGGTCAGCGCATAGTGGTCCATGCCGGCGCGTGGATCGTTGATTAACTCGTCGCTCTCGTGCTCCCAGATAACGCGCTTGACGTCGAGCGGCGCGCCGCCTTGCACATAGCCCCAGCAGTCGCGCCGGTTGCTCGTATAGTGCGCGTTCTGCACCACATAAAAGCGCCCGCGCTCCATGGTCAAGGGCAGATCGAGCAATGCCTTGAATTCAACGCTGTCGAACTGGGCGTTGACCATCTTGTCGAGGGTTTTTAACAAGTCGTCCAAGAGATTCATAGCTCCTCCAAAGCGCGGATTACCACTTCAGCATGTATCGCATTTTACTCTGCTATCGCGGGCCCCTATCCTAGCCTTCCCCCGGAAACGGGGAAAGGAACCGAAAAAGGTAGGAAAATCCTCTGCCTCAAGATGCCTCTACAAGATCCGCGAGGTGGCCGCGATAAACCCGGTCGATCATCAGACTCTCGCGCGCGCCGCGGAGGAGCGCCTGCTCTGCCGCCTCGCTGGTAGCATACTTGTGGGCGACACTCCCGAGCAGGTGCGCGTGCTCGACGTCCATGACAACGTGCTCGGTGTTGTTTATTTGCTTTTTCATCGGGATGCCGAGGTCGCGTTCGAAGATCGCGCCGATGCGTCGCGATAGCGACCCACCCTGGATCAACTCCGCGGAATTGCGCATCTCCAAAATCGCAGAAGCAGCGATGGCCTCGAGCCAGGGACGCTGCGCCAGATGGATCCACGCGCTGAAACAAACTTCGCCGCCCTCCAGGCGCGCCGTGCGTTCGAACGCCGCCGCAGTAAGACCAAACACCTCGCCTTCTTTCACCGCCAAAGTTATATGGTCCATCTTGCCTGCGCTTTTTCGGCCGATCAATTCATCTTCTTCGTGCTGCCAGATGACCTTTTTGATTTCGAGCGGTGCCGAGCCTTGCACGTAGCCCCAGCAGTCGCGCCGGTTCTGGACGTAATACGCCATCTGAATCGAATACTGTTGGGCGCGCGCTTGGGTAAATTTGGTGCCGAGTAGACGCTTGAAGGATGGCGTTTCGAACTGCTCATTACACAGCCGAATCAGTTCTTGCCACAAAGCATCGACTCCCTTTTGGTCTGCGCTCATAAAACAACCTCTCGCTCATCGGCCGGTTGCCGCTGGTCGCATCAAATCCCCCTTCAATCCCACTTTTACAAAGGGAGAAATTCTCCGGGCATTTAAACCCCTCTTTGGAAAAGAGGGGAAGGGGAGATTTTTGACGGCGATGCTCAGACACCTATCACAGGCACGATTTCTGCGCTAACCCTGCCCTCTGTTGCCGCGTCAAACCCCAAATGCCAAACTCTTGATCACCACCGGAACAAACCCTTCGCCTTGGACCACTTCGCCGACGTCGATGAAATCCAACTCCGTCAAACTCACCTCATCGATGCAGGGCATGCGCCATTTGGCCGAGAGTATTCCGCCAACCACTTGACCGATGTTTTGCACAAAGACCAAAGCCGCAGGCCGGTCGGCAACCGCGAGAGCCGTCAATGCGCGATCGATTCCTTGCGCCAGGTCTTGCACGGCGCCGTAGCCCACGAACGGCGGCGTAGAGAATGCCAGGACGAACGGCGATCCCCGCACTTCGACATCGCGTTCGCCAAGGACCTTTTTCACCGCCGCCTCGGCGCGCTCAGCAATCGGTGCGTCCCAAGCTACATGGACGACGAACACGCGAAGGTTTCGGGCCGGGAGATCCATGGTTTCAGGGATGAAAATAGTCTCGCCGCTCAGTTGCACGGTGTACTGCGAAGCGCCGATGACCGTAGCGCGTATGCCTTCTCCGCCGTCGCAGATAGTAAAGCCTCGGCTATCGGCTTGCTTCCTGATTTCACGTCCGAGATAAGGCCCGAGATCGCCGAAGTCGCGCTCTTCGCGCCGATAAATATATTCGGCCACGCCACCGGAGAAAAGAATGCCGTCAATCTTGGGCAACTGACCGAGCGGCGCGCCAACGTAAAAATCGTCCCACGGCTGTTTGCCTTCAATCAGCGCTCCAAACAGAGCGTCGGCCATATGCGACGCAAGCAGCTGGCGCAATTCATGCGCGAGCGTGGCGCCCAAGTCGATTTTTGCCCCAAGCGCCGCCAAAAATCTCCGCCCGGCCTTCTCCAGACGAATGATCGAACCGGCATCGTCGTAGGCTACCAAGCGGGCGCCGATGTTAACTGCTGCCGTGGCGCGGATCTTACCTTCTTCTATAAGACTAATCTTGGTAGTCCCGCCGCCGAGGTCTACATTCAGCAAAGTTATACCCTGCTCCCGGCTCGTGAGCACCGCGCCGGAGCCGTGCGCCGCCATGATCGTTTCCAAGGTCGGTCCCGCGCTAGCGCATACGAACTTACCGGTATCGTCGGCGAACAACTCGGCGATCTTCGCGGCATTTTCTCGCCGCGCCGCTTCGCCCGTGATGATCACGGCCCCCGTGTCAATTTGATCGCGCGTCAGCCCGGCTGCCGCAAATGTAAGGTCCACAAGTTTTTTTAGCGGCTCAGCTTCGATGTTCCAGTCGCCGCTGAACGGCGTCAGCAGAATGGGTGAGCGAGCAATGACTTCGCGCTCCACAACAATCGGCTTACGCTGGAGCAACGACGGGTAGCCGATCAAAAGCCGCGAAAACATCAAATGAGAAGTCGAAGAGCCGATATCAATGCCGACGCTGGTAAGATGCGTATGCGGACCGACGAGGCCGTCATGATCGTGACCGTGATTGCCCTGCCCGTGATGTTGATGGCTAAGCATAGTACAAACTCTGCATACTGGAGTGCTGCGCTCACCCTCACCCTGCCGAAAAGCCGGCGAGGGGGAAGAGAAGTTGGCATTACTATCTATTTAATTTAATCAAACATCTGGTAGGGGTGCGTCGTGACCCGCCCGCCTAGATTCCGGGTCATTCGATTCACGCCGTTCTTCCCTTGATACCTTTTTCAAAACCGTGTCGGTGAAAAGGGTTCGACGTTGCTGCTCGGCGTCGAGAGCAACAGATCAGCGGCCAGGCGGCCCACCGCCGAGCTTGTGGTCATGCCATGACCACCCAGACCGGCTACCCAGAAAAAACCTTCCAGCGCAGCGTCCCAGCCAATTACAAAGCGGCCGTCGGCAGTCAAGGTACGAAACCCAGCCCAGGCGCGGCTGATCGAAACTTCAGATAGTGCCGGCATGTATTGCTGAATTTTTTCCGCCAGCAGCTCTTGAACCGCCCCGTTGACGGGTGGGTCGCCCGGCGCCAACTCCTCCTGATCGCAAGCGCAAAGCAGCAAGCCTTCGCCTTCGGGGCGAAAATAAATGTCGTGGGTCACGTCCCATACGAACGGCCACCCTTTATCGACCCATGAGAGCGGGCCGGAAACGAAAAGATGGCGACGGCACGGACGAAAAGGTAAGGACGCCGCGCCGGCCAAACCGGCCAGAGTATTAGCCCACGCGCCGGATGCGTTCACAACGACGCGCGTCCGTAGCGAGTCCTTGTCGGTGAAAATTGTGAATTCCTTGCCATGGCGTTCGATAGCACGGACGGCGGCGCCGTATCTGACTTTCGCGCCGACGACGATCGCGGCTTTAAGGTAGCCGGAAAGAAGAGCATGGATGTCGATGATGCCGTCAGTACCGCACCACGCCGCGCCGTCAAACTCCGCACCGGCCAACAGCGGCACGTGGCGTTTGGCTCGCTCCGGAGTCCAGAGTTCCATCTCGATGCCGACGCTGAGTCCGGCTTGCGCGTCTTGTTGGAGCTTTTCCCAACCTTTGCCGCTGCCGAGTAAAAGTGAGCCGTTTTGTTTAAACTGCACCGCTTCCGGCCAATCCTCGGGCGGGTTACGGATGAAATTGGCGCCCTCGCGTGTGAGCTCATCAAGTACCAGGTCCGCGACGCACTGGCGCACCATCGCCGCGTTACGCCCCGAAGCGTGAAAGCCCGGGATTGCTTCTTGTTCCAACAGCAAAATCTTGCCGGCGCGGCGCCGGCTCAGGTGATAAGCCGTAGCGGCGCCGGCGAAACCGGCGCCGACAATAACATAATCAAAGTCATCCATCTGCTGAACACATAACCTATTCTATAACCTTCGGCCATAGCGGGGTACAAGGGAGTTGAAACGTTCAAAGCGATTCCGGATTGTCCGACAGCTTGAACGATTGGAACGTTTTGAACGATTGGAACGAAAGTTTCCGCGAAAGATAGGGTTTGCAAGCTCACCAAACTGCGATATAGTTTATTTCCGATGAGAATCCACCGCTATACCCAGTGGGATGGCACGCAGGAAGTCATCTTCCCGACCTCCGCCGATCTACTCAAACATCTGTCGGACAATCTCCTCGAAGAAGAAGGCGTGCGCCGTGCGCTGCGCAATCTGATGCGCCGCGGTCTCACTTCGGAGGATGGCGAGCGCTCGGTAAAAGGCATGCGCGATTTTCTGCGCCAGGCGGAGGAAAAACGCCGCGAGCTGCTCAACAAGTACTCTCCCGACTCTTTCAAGCTCACGCCGCAAGAACAACAGGCGCTCAGCGATAAGCTCAATAGCCTCTCGGAAAAGCTCGAGGCTTATAACGAACAGATGCGCAACTTCATGGAACGGCTCTCCGGGAAGTACGCCGATCAGATGGACGAGATGGGTCGCCGCATGCAGGAGGCGCAGCAGCGCTATCAGGAACTGATGCAGCGGCTGCAACGTCAGATCGCGGAGCGCGGCATGCAGCGCAAGCAGAATCTGACCGGACAAAGCCCCGAGGATCTGATGAACATGCTCGACCGCATGCACCAGCTCCTGCAGGATGAAAACTTCCTCAAGAATCTGCCGAACATGCTCGATTCCGCGGTGGACGATCTCGACGCGATGATGGAAAACCTGAGCTCCATGAGCGATGAGCAGCTACAGCAGATGAGCGACATGATGAGCCAGATGCAGCAGCTCGAGCAGTTGCTGAACCAGTACCCATTTCAAGGCTCCCAGCGCATGGGCATGGGGGAAGCCGGCCAATTGCTCGGCCAGATGCGCGGTCTTGAGCGTTTTCTGCGCTGGGGCCAACGCGGCATGGGCGATCCCTCGGAGCTCGACCTCGACGAGATCCGCCAACTCCTCGGCGAAGAAGCTTACGAGCACCTGAAGTATCTGCAAAACGTCGAGCAGATGCTTGAAGAAGAAGGTTTCGTCGTGCGCACTAACCATGGGCTCAAGCTCACGCCCAAGGGCATGCGCAAGATCGGCGATAAGGCGCTCCGGGAAATCTTTCAGATGCTCAACAAAAGCCGCTGGGGCAATCACGCGACGTCACTGCGCGGCTCCCAGGGCGACCGTCTGGAAGAGACTAAGAAGTATGAATTTGGCGATCCGCTGAACGTCAATATCGGCGAGACCTTGATGAATGCCCTGGAACGGCGCAAGCCGGGCGAACCGCTGCGTCTCGCGCCCGACGATTTTTCAGTAAACCGCGTGGAGTATTCGACCGTCAGCGAGACTGCCCTGTTGATCGACGTGAGTTATTCGATGCTCATGAACGATGCGCTGCACGCCGGCAAGAAAGTCGCGCTGGCGTTACATCGGCTGATCGAGACCAAGTACCCTCAAGATACCCTGCATCTGGTCGCCTTTCGCTCCAACGCCAAGCTGATACAGGCCGAAGATTTGCCATCGATCGTATCGCTTACCTATTTCATGGAGCATGGCACGGACATCAAGGAAGCGTTGCGCTTCGCGCGTCAGATGCTCGGAACCGAACAGGAGCTCCAACCGGCAGATTATTCTGATCACCGACGGCGAACCGACGGCGGCTACTCTAGATCGCGGCGGCCGTTTGCATAGCGGCTGGGGTTCGGCGCTGCTGCACGGCCGCATCGTTAACGAGACTTTGAAAGAAGTGAAGCGCTGCACCCAGAGCGGTATTAAAATCAACACCTTCATGCTCGGCGGCGACTACTATCGCCAGGGTTTCATTGACCAGCTCTCCCGGTTGAACACCGGCCGGGTCTTCTACACCTCGCCCGATCAGATGGGCAACTACATCATGGTCGACTACATCGCCAACAAACGCAAAAGAATCGGACGGTAAAGCGGCACAGGCGGTCAAGCCGTTCCTGACGCAAGGTGTGGCGTTCGCCATTGCCGAACAACGCGCCGGCGCGACTGTCAATCGACTTCATTTCATCAGCCTGCACTGCGGGTATTCTCAACATATTTTTCCCCTCCTCGTTGCTTGCTGGTTAAGGCTTGCGTTGTGGAACTGGCAAGTCTGACACTATGGGCTCCTCCCTGTAGTGGTGATTAACGGGACGCGGCGCGTGGACAGCTCGGACTTAAACTCTGAACTGTGCAATCAGGTCATCCTCCGGGTCCGCGCCGAGACCTGGGCCCTCTGGAACTTCAACTCCGCCGTTTATTACAGGCACGGTCTTAAGAACGGAGTAGCGCCAAAATCGGCAAACATCCGCTCGAGCGGAGAACTTTGTCCTTTACCGCGATGCAATGCAATACCGCTAGAAAAGCTGTCTCAGATAAAAGTCGTTCGTACGCAGCCGCGTCCGCTTGCTCGACCTCGGTTGCTATTTTTGCCATGGCGGTGATGCCCAGCTTGACCATGGCGGGCTGAACGTAATCAGCCCTGCCGATGGTGACCATTCTCAGGAAATCACGCAGGCTGGTTGCATTCTCGCCGAAGCCAGTCCACAGGGGTACGCCGGTCATCGCGCGCAGCTTTGCGAGTGCTTCGAAGTCCTCCGGAGGATAGATCGGCTCCTTCGACCCAGAACGGTCTGTACGGCGGCATCGCCGTGACTGCAGCCTCGGCTTCAGCCGATGTCCAAGCGCAGTTTTGTGTCCACATAAGAGGAATGTCCGGGCCCCGTCACCTCGCGCGCGGCAGCGACCGCCTCTCGGGTGCGCTCATGCAGCTTAATCTGAACAAAGCCGCGTTCGAGAGCGCGGGCGGTGTTGCAGTTAATGTATTCTAGGTTGCCCGAATATTCGAGCAACGAGGCATAGCACTCGACGTGCGTTCGCTTGGCGCCGCCAAGGAGCGACGACACCGAAACACCGCAAGCTTCCCTCGAATATCCCACAGGCAGTCGAGCAATGTCGAATCCCGCGAGCGCGTGGGCGAGCGAACCGGACAGCTGAGTGAAAGCAGCATGCGTTCTATACGCGGAACGAGTTCCTTGTCGAGGCGCTCTGTCGAACGGCGAGACGCCTGATCCAGTTGTCGAACGCTACCAGACAACCATGGACGGGCTGTGCCGAAGACTCCCCCCAGCCCACCACGCCGCCACTCGTCGTCACGCGCTCATAAAGGCTTTCAACATGCGTGCGCCGGTACACCTTGAGACATTGGCGCCGGGACCCAGATGACCAACGGAATCCGCAGCAGTGACGTGTCGATCGCTGAGATGAAAGTCCATGTCCCCATCATTCGAAGCAGAAAATTCCTCGAAAATGTCGAGCCGACACCACTCTGGCATCGATTGTTTCTTAGATCACCTCTTAAGGCCAAAATCAGACCCCGGCGAGGCTTGCGTGGCCGCGCTGTCGGTGCCTTGCCGGAAAATTAGCTGGCTTTCTCCGTGTTCCGTTCCAATCGATTTTCTGTCGCGGTTCGCGCAGAAGTGCGAGGCAATCGAGCCCGTTGTGAGACAGGGGCCTGCGTTTGCGATAAACGATGAAAGATTTGCCGTGATTCGTTTGGCGCGCTGCAGACGGCAAAGCTGGACGCCTCCTCGAGCTCCGGGACTAGGCTCGTCCGTGCTTGAGGTAGACGTCATCGTTGTGACCGGTGTGGGAGATTTACGCTCAGCCAAAGAGGCCACCGCCACAATTCCCATTGTCATGGCTGTGGATAAGCGATCTCGTCTAGTGGTTTCGTCGCCAGTTTGGCGGAAGACCCGCAGATGCTAGCCGGATGCCAAGAGGTTCCAGGGCCCCGGCCACCGGCACGAACAACAGCAGCAAGCTGATAATCTTCACGGGACTCCCTCCATAGCGTGCGTGACCAGATGCGGACCATGCGGGCTCTCGATGAGGACGTTTGCGCTGAGAGGCCGGATTGACGGCTGTCGCGGCGACCGGCCAAGACCGCCTGGTTCAGTTGCCCGAACCGGCCAGCGTCAGTTCCACGCGCCGGTTCTGCGCCCGGCCCTCCGGCGTGTCGTTCGAGGCCACGGGGTCTGTCTCGCCGAAACCCTGCGCTGACACCAGGCTGGGGTTGACGCCCTGCGAGATCATGAACTGCATCACGTTGTCGGCCCGCTTCTGGGACAGCTCCAGGTTGCTGGTGATGCCCTGGCGCATGAGCCCCGGGCCGATCGGGACATTGTCGGTATAGCCGTTCACCTTAATCTTGGTTTGCTGCTTGGGGGCGAGGATCGGAACGATTTTGCCGATGGTCTGCTGCGCTTCCGCCGGCATTTGCCAGTCGCCCGAGGGAAACAGCAGCTCACTGTTGACCGTGACCTTAATGGCGTTTTGCAAGCGCGTGATCTGCATCTGGTTGGCGGCGACCTCCGCCGACATCGTCTGGTTGAGTTGCTGATATTCGTGTGTCCAGCGTGTCATACTTTTGTTGCGAGACGCAACCGGCAAGCAACAGCATGGCGATGAACGTCATCGTGGCACACTGGGGGAATTTCCATCTGGACATCGTGCAGTCTCCTTCGCTACGAAATTTAGACAAGATTTTTTTTCTGATCCGAGCTATATCGCCAGCCCGGCGAGTTGTCGATTGTCTTTCTGGTTGATGAAAATCCCGATGTTGCTTCGGATAGCTTGGGCGTGACAGTACCACTTTTTTGCGGATTACCACGGCATCATCAGGCCAAGATAGAACATGGGTGAATCGTAGCCAACGTTGCGATGTCGCCCTTGAACGCCCGCGTTGGAGATGTGAGACCAACGAGCACCACCCATGGCCGTGAAACGATCCGTCACATTGTAGGTCGCTCCCGCGCCGCCCTGGAGCATGAAAGTGACAAAAGTTCCCGGATCAGTAACGAGTCCCTTGTGTAAATTAAACCCATTCCGCCATCAAGGTACAGTGACCAATGGTCCCGCTTGAGATAATGCCATCGCGGCACCAAATCCAAGCCGCCGCCGGTGGTATTCGCATGCTCAATAAAGTAACCAACGCCTTCGAGGTTGAGCGAAATATATCAATGAAGTAATCAGCTACCTAATCCTACATGACCGGCGTAAACCCGGTCGGCCGTACCCACCGCTGCGGAGCCGTAGCCACTCAGCAGCCATCGGCCGGCGACAAATGGGGGCTGCGGTTCTGCTCAGACTGTGGTCGGTCGTCCCATTCGAGAGGCTTGCGACTCTAGTGAGGCATTGGAGAGCGTATCCCTTTGGCCGCCGCGACCTGTGCTCCGGTCAAGAGGGTTGTCATAGTAATAAAGATATAGATTCTCGCTCGGCGCATCATCCAATCCTTCATCCGTATGCTTTAGGAGGCGTCCTTCTAAATACCCCGCCCGTCCTTCAACCGATACCCCATCCGTGCAGTATTGGAGGGGCCTTGTCACTGGATCCGCCAGCGACAGCGTCGACTGTCACTACGGGGACAGGTTGACCCTCGACTATCCAGTGCAGACGGTCTCCTTGAAAACTGTGCCGATGCACCCCGCAGGGGTGGACCCTTCGTAGGGCGGAAGATGAAGCTCCGTTGTCGCCCGAAGGTGAAACACAAAGGAGGCAAAGCTTATTTTTTGAAGCTCGCGGAGGAGACGTTTTCCTCCGTACCCTCTTTAACAAAACGGGCCTACTCTTATCGCCAACCCAAAAGGGCTGACAAGAGGTATTTAGACAAATACATTAGGATCAACTAAAACTAAGAAGCACGGGCTGGGGATTCAAAGTGGAACGGAAACTTGCCTGAAAATACGATTCGCTTCGAGAAGATTGTGGAGCAGCATCATTAACCTAAAATGCCGTTTTACCCGGATAAAGCTACTTGTTGAGAACGCAGCAGATCGTCGAGCCGCGCAGCTTTAGCAGATTTCAAGACGCTGGCGACGGCGGCTGGCCAAGGCATGTGAGTCTGCCGCTAGGGGATGACGCACCGGTATGGAAACGAACCTGAACTCTTTGTAGACCGGGCCGTTGACCAGCGGTAATATTCAAATCCCTTGATCTCTCGTCGTCCCTGCAGGTACTTGCGTGTGCGTTGCTCTAAAAAGTCGGGCGTACCATCGCTGACCTCGCCGGCTCCGAAGAGATTCAAGCCCACCATATCGCCGAAGCAATTCAGGATAGAAGCTTGGACCGGAGCCATGAAATTAGAGCTTTAATTGAAGCCGGCGAAGCCTTTCTTCACGCCCATTGACGATCGCCCGCTCTACCGCGTCGTCGCTCAGACGCGTCAGCTCCGCCGCTTCATCCTTAAGGTTGGAATGCTCGACCGCGCGCGAAAGAACCTCCGCCTTTGTGGCGCCTTTCTTCTGGCCGAGGAAGGGCTTCATGATCAGATAGAGAACGTCACGCAATGGCATGTAGCGGAGAAAGCGTCGTAGAAGGCTCAGTATCTGGATCGGATAGTGGGTGAGCTTATACAGAAAGAGCTTGCGAATTCCGGCGGAGCGGATTTTGTGAATCATCTCGCCAGGCAAAACCGTGGGATCGATCTCGGAGCACTTGAAGTACTTGTACCAATCGGCTGCGTCGTCAACGAGACCGCGTTGCACGTACTCTTGCCAAAGGGGCGTTCCACGGTAGACGCAGAGCCGGTTGAAGCCAAAGCTGTCGATGCGAATGCGCGATGCGAACCTAAAGGTCTGGCGCAGGTCCTCTTCGGTCTCATCGGGTATGCCGACGACGAAAAACCCATGAACGATCTCAATACCTGCCCTCTTAGCGCAGTCGACAGCCGTCTCAATCTGCTCGAGTGTCTGCTCCTTCTTGAGACGATCGAGTATCTTCTGGCTTCCGCTCTCAATGCCGAACATAAGAGTCCGGCAGTGGGCCTTGGCCATGGCGGGAAAAAGATGCATGCATTTCGAGTCCACTCGTCCTTCGCAGCTCCATTCGATATTGATTGCGTTGTCGTTGATCCCTTTACAGATCGCTTCGATGCGTTTGGGCTGAAGTAGAAAATGATCATCAACGAAGCAGACGGAACCGTAGCCATCGTTTTGCAGCTGCTTTAGTTCCGCGATGACGTGCTCCGGGCTGCGCGACCGCCATTTTCCCTCGTTGAAAATGGGAATATCACAAAAAACACACGGCCACGGGCAACCGCGCGAGGTCTGCATCGTCGTATAGCGATCAAGCGAAAGAACCGCTGGAACATCCAGCGGTATCGATTCAACGAAATCGAGAGCGAGGCTTTCGCGATCAGGGAACGGCCACTGGTCGAGATCTCGGTCGAGCGGCCGGTCCGGATTGTGCCGGAGCTTTCCATCCTTTTCCTGCCAGGTTAGACCGGCCACCGTCGGTGGATCGTCCAGCCGCTCCAAAAGATCGAGAATCAACTGTTCGCCGTCCCCCCGGCAGACGAAGTCAACCTCCGGCATCTGAAGCTTGACGCGTTGCGCGTTGAGGGTGGCAAAAACGCCGCCGAAAGCAATTTTCACGGTTGCATTCGCCGCACGTATTCGACGGGCAAGAATTTTTGCGTACGGGTAGCTGGTGGTAGAAAGAAAACTCAATCCGACAAGATCCGGCCTTTTACGGCCGACCTCCTCTAGGATAACTTCATCGGGCGTCTCGGGATTGGCCTGATCGAACATAAAGCACTCGTGACCGGCCCGCTTGAGCACCGACGAGAGCGACATTATACCGATGGGCGGAAAGCCCATCACCTGAATGCGTCCGTTCTCGCCACGTCTCATGGTCGGAATTGAGTAAAACTGGGGATCGCGGATATTGACTAAGATGACACGCACGACGACTACCTATGCCGCAAAACCAGCCCCGCCGTTTAATCGGACTTTGAGACTGCTAGCAGCGGTCCACGCCAGTTCGAGCCCTTGTCCAAAAATAATACGCTGATGCGAGATCAATTGAAGCGAGAACTTGAGTTCAATCCGAGGCTAAACGCAAAAGCTCAGCCGCGCCTACGTGCCGTCAGTCTGTTAGCAGGACAGTCGTCCTGTGCGAACCTATTCCCTTTCTAATCTGCAGACGCATCATCTATTCTGTCCCTGCGCTTCACCTCGCCGCGGCCACTGTCCTGAGACAACATGTGGCCGGTATCGGGGATTACCTGATTCCATTGGGTCTAATTTCGCCGACCAATGGCCGATCGCTCGTGAAGGTCTCCCTAACAAAAGGAATCAACCCCGATTCCAAAAACCAATTCTGCAGTCTCCGGGCTTTCTTTCAACAACAGAACAACCAAAAGAAATGATTTGGAGCGGGGCGTCGAGGGGCCGACGCGACGTTTCAGGGCAAAGGCCTTCGTGAGATCACAACACCAACTGATTCTTTCATAATGTAGTAGCAAGCCCGGCAGAAGCTTGTGCGCCACTGCTTTATCCCGACGATCGCGTTGATCTTCTCGACAAAAGCCAACTGCCGACTGCAACGGCTTCCGACCACTGCGCGCCTCCTACCGCCATGCTCGCCCTCCGAAGACAGACACAAAGTCGAACTGTTGGGTGCGCCGACCTCGACTCCTTACTCCGGCGCATACACCACGATGCATCCACGGCAGGCGAACTCCTTCGCTGTCGTGGCCACATAGACGCGACTGTTGGCGAACTCACCCCGAGCGAGCGCGCGCCATTCGACGTCGGTATCTGCTGCAGGCCCTTTTTCGTCTTGGTGTCGACCACCATCAAGGTTCCACCTGAGGTGGAATGGTAGTACTGGCCGAGTTTGCGATTCACCGTCGAGCCGCCGTTGCCGCCGTATCCCGTGAGAGAGCTTTCCACCTTGCCGGCCGCGATATCGAAAATCGCCATGTCGCCGCCGGGCTTGGGAGACGGGCCGTGGGCGCTGCTGCAACCGAGAAAAATCGTCGAGTCGAAACAATAGCTAGACTATGCGGATGACACCCGACCAGTTCGTGCAGCTTCACGAGCTGCCGTTTTCGCATCGCTCTGCGCCAACAATCCTTGGTGCTGTGTTCGGACCGCGCCATACCGGGATGGCTGTATAGAACATGCCGCTTGGCGCGTGATACGTGGAACGCTCCAGGTCTCGCCGGATTCGCGCAATCGGGATCCTCGCCAGGATTGTCTGATCGGGCGAGTCGAGATGAAGCTCAGGAACGGCGGAGCGTCGATTAAATTGGCGACGATGACGACGCCGATGCTCTTCGCCCGAAGCGATCCCGTTGGCGCGCTTCGTCCGCCGGTGGCGAGCATCGCCCATGATCTGGTGGGTCCTGCCATCGATGACCTTGATCGTGCTGTCGCCGTCGCTCACCCATACTTCGGCGCCCCCCTTGACCACCACAACGCCATTGGGTCCGAGGCATTGCCATCCTTCAACCGTCCGACCAAGCCCGCTACCCGCGAGACCAATTCGGTCTTGGTATCAAAACGAGCACCGATTTGTTGGTGTTGTCGGCGAGATAGCCAAGCCCGTACGTTGGTTGATTGCCATAATGCCGATGTCGGTGATGGGCTCACCCGGAATTGATATCTCTGCGACCTGTTCAGGCCGCCGGGCCCGCGCGGGACTAGCGGAGATCATGGCGGCGAGTGCGGCTGGGATGACGGACGTAAAATCCGACTTGATCGGTTCCCTCCCCGTAGCTTTTCTTGGCGAGCACTGAGTGAATGCATCATCACGATCGGACCCATGACGCATCACTACAGTAGAGTGAGCCATAATGAAAGCCTTGAGCTACAAGCGAAAGCTGGGGCGTGCCGAGGCTGCTTCTTTAAATTCGGCGCCAGTCGCGGCTCCGCGCCAGTGTTGGGACCGGGTTCAGCCATCGAAGAGTTGCTTCTACATCAAAGTCCCATCGATGACCAAGCACTATTTCGACACCAAGTTCGAGAGCTGGGCGCCGGTGCACAAGGAGGCCGAGTGGGGCAACAATCTCGGAGCGCGAGGGAGTCCACAACGTCACAAAGTCGAAGTCGGATCCCCGCTCATTAGGGTTTGCATGATCTTCTTCCTTGACAATCTCAAAAAAAAACAATCTGAATAGAATTTCGCAAAAGTCGCCGGTGGTTATGTGGATCAGTTTTTAAACAGGCGTTGGAGGAAACCAGACATGACAATAACGCACTCGTGGAAGTTTCTCGTGCAGTCGGTCGCCGTTTGTTTCTTGTTGCTTTGTGTCGGCCCGGTTGTCAGTGGGCGGGTTTTTGCTGCCCAATCCAGCCCTGCCAAACCGGGTGCCGACCCGTCAGGCGCCACGGACGATCCTTTCAAAAAGCCTCTCACGCTCGAATCCTACAAGAGCTTTTTCGTCGGCGGCGAGCGCGTCAAACGACCTGACGGGACCCTGGGAATGACAGGACACCTTTATGTCGAGGCGTTTATTCCGGTAAATGCGAAACCGACGCCCATTGTCATGCTCCACACAACCACGGCGGGGACGAATTTCCTTGGGCGCGCGAATGGCGAAGAGGGCTGGGCCACCATGTTCGCCAGGGCCGGCTATCCGGTCTATGTCATTGATCCGCCGGGCACCGGGCGCGCGGGCGTCGATCTTACTGCCAACGACAAGTCAAAAATAAAGCAGGGAGACAGCGCCGAGTGGGCTTCGAGGAAGCATGGACCGGAGTTCGGCAAGGCTGGGTTCAACCCGGATCCGAAGGAGGACTCCACGCCGCATTCCGATCCCATGAACCAGATGCCGACCGACACGGATGGTGTGAACAACTGGCTTGCGATGCAAATGACTTATTCCTTCGATTTAGGTCGCCGCGTCAGAAATGCGGCCCTCGTTGCTCTTCTTGAGAAAATCGGCCGACCGGTTATCTGGATGGGCTGGTCGGGCGGCGGTGAGCTTGCACAACAGCTCGTGCTCGAGCGACCGGAACTGTTCAAGGCCATCGCTGGCGTTGAGGGCTGTAGACAGACGCCCGATATCCCAGCCTTCATCGATACGCTTGCCGCACGCAAGATCCCCATGCTGCACGTCAATGCCGACTACTCCAAATCGGACGGCGCCGTGTCAGGCGCGAAATACCTGCCGTCCGCGTCGCGATGTGTGGCGCCCGTCGATGTGGCTGGTGAAATCAGGAAGAAAGGCGGGAACGCGCTCACGATCTATCTGCCGGATCTTGGGATTCGCGGCAATGGGCATGAGTTCATGTTGCAGAACAATGCCGACCGCATCGCCAGGATTTATGTGGATTGGCTTGGCGAGAACGTCAAATAGCGGGCCAGCCTGTCGTCTGGCTCGCGCGCAACGTTCAATGAGTACAATGACACCGTCTTTCGTGCTTTCTTTGAACGGGGAGAGGACATCGGTCGTGCAGCAGTCCTTGCGGCGCTGGCATCGGAGCTGGGTCTCGGCACCAACGCCGCTCGCGGCTTGATCGCCAGGATACCCGCAAAACATCCAGGCGCATATGACACATGAGGACAAGGCGGGATTCATCGGAGGCGGTCGGCGATTACGCGCCTTGTATGCCGGGGGCAGATGATGATGAAAGCCGAGGGGTGGTCTCAAGTAGATCTCAAACTGCTGGGTTCAGAAGTGCAGAGGAGGAAGAGATGCAATGGCTTGAGCACGAAGTGGCGGTAGTCACCGGGGCCGGATCCGGGATCGGACGGGCGGTGGTGCATCGGTTTGTCGAAGAAGGAGCAAAGGTCGTTGCCTTCGACCTGTCGGAAGATCGCTTAAAGGCACTCAAAAAGAGCTCGGCGACGTGGCGGTCGCGCAGGGTGACGTAAGGAGCCTCGACGACAATCGAAAGGTGGTGGCAGCGGCAGTCTCCCAATTTAGCAAGCTCTCGGTGTTCGTCGGCAACGCGGGAATTCATGACGGGCGCCGGAAACTGGAGGGATTGTCGGATCAGGAGCTGGAAAACGGCTACGATGAGGTTCTGGGAGTCAATCTGAAGGGCTATCTACTTGGCGCCAAAGCGGCGTTGCCCGAACTGAAAAAGACCAGGGGCCGAATGGTCTTTACTCTCTCGACCTCATCTTTCTACGTTGGCGGCGGAGTGCTCTATGTTGCTTCGAAACACGCTGCGTTGGGCATGATGCGGCAGCTGGCCAACGAACTGGCGCCAGATATCCGAGTGAATGGCGTTGCACCCTCCGGTACCGTGACCAACCTCAGAACGGCGCCTTCGCTTGTGACAAAAAATGAGACCACGGCTGCCGTATTCGGCACAGATCGCAGTGCCAAGCCTGGCAACAATATACTCGTCTCATGATGGCGCCCGAAGACCACGTCGCTGCGTACGTGCTACTGGCGTCGTCTCAGTCAAAAACCCATGACAGGAGCCGTGATTAATACGGACGTCGGCCGCGGCGTCATGACCTTCAACAGGTGACAATTTCTGTTGTCAGCGCCAGCGCGCAAGCCTGCGCAATCAAACCGAGCAAATTTTTTGTTTACTGCTTTAGTCGTACAAACCCTTGATGAACCCGCTGTCCTCCAGCGACTTTAGAATACTTGGGGCAATGAAGGATTTCGGGTCGGCGCCTTTGGCTTTGGGGTTTTCTTTGGCGAGGCTTTCCAGGACTGTTTTGATTCCGGTCTCTTTTTTCGCAAGCCTCTTCTTTTCTTGCACATTACAGCTTGGCAGGCTAGCGTTGAATCGCTCAATCGCAGGGATGCCGTATCCGTCAAGAAAAGCTACTTTAGCTGCGGTGACGACTGATCACAGTCGCTCGAAAGCGTAAAGTCACAGTGTACGCGAAGAAAGAGAAATTTCAGGCCGTCTAAGGAACCCGCATGGCCAAGACAGAAGTTTCAGCGGACACGGCGGGCAAGCCCGCGCTCAAACGCGTCATTGGGCGCGGCATGCTGCTCTGCTTCGTTGTCGGCGACATCCTCGGCGCCGGCATCTACGCCCTCGTCGGCAAGGTGGCGGGATACGTCGGGGGCATGCTCTGGCTGCCGTTTTTCCTGGCTTTCGTCCTTGCCTCACTGACCGCCGCCGCTTACGCCGAGTTGTCGGATAAGTATTCCCGGGCCTCGGGCGCGGCGCTCTATGTGCACGAGGCGTTCGGCGTTTCCTTCGTGACGTTCATCGTCGCCTTCGCCGTCATGATGAGCAGCGTCACCTCAGCCAGCGCCGTAGCCAGGGCGTTCGGCGGCGTATCTCGCCGAGTTCGTCACCCTGCCAGGCCTCGTCGCCGCTTTGATCTTTCTCGGGCTCGTCACCCTGGTGAACTTCGTCGGGATCTCCGAGTCCATCAAGGTCAATGTAGTTCTGACGGTCATCGAAGCGTTCGGCTTGCTCGTCATCGTCGCCATCGGCATTTACGCGCTGTGGACCGGCCAGGGGACTCCGGCCCGAGCCATCGAGTTCAACCCGGCAAACGGCGCACTGCTTGGCGTACTCAGGGGAACGGCGCTGGCCTTCTATGCGCTGCTCGGTTTTGAGGATTCCGTTAACCTCGCTGAAGAGGCCACGAATCCGCCAAGGATTTTCCCTTCGCGCTCTTCGGTGGCCTGATCATCGCCGCGCTGATCTATATCGCGGTCGCCTTTACCGCCACCATGCTGGTGGATACACAGACCTTGACAAAGTCTTCCGGGACCGCTGCTTGAGGTGGTCAAGGTTGCGGGCTTCACATTTCCGCCCAAACTGTTCGCCCTGATCGCGCTGCTGGCGGTCAGCAACACCGCATTGATGAATATGATCATGGCCTCGCGCCTGGTGTACGGCATGGCCCGCGAGCATGTCGTGCCGCCGGTATTTGCCGTCGTGCACCCCTCGCGGAGCACACCCTGGATAGCGATCCTTTTCACAGTCGCCATTGCCGTCGTGCTGGTCGCCACCGGCGAGGTCGGCGCACCTGGCCGAGACCACCGTGCTCCTGCTGCTGTGCGTCTTTGCGCTGGTGAACGTGTCCGTGCTGGTGCTGCGCCGCCATTTATCTCGCACCTGGCCAAGATTTATTGACACCCCCTCTCGATGTGTTATCTGTACGCACACAGTAGGCCGCCAAGGTCACAATCGTGGGCTTTCAGATCTTTCCCGGAGAGCGGTCGCGCCGATGTCTAAACTCAAACTTACCCTCGCGTGCTGGGACTACGACCGCACCCGTCCGCTTATCGACGGCCGTGTCCAAGCGGAAGGCATCGATCTGGAGATCAAGGTCATGCGTCCGCGCGAGATCTTTCCCAGGATGCTGGAGAACCGAGAGTTCGAGATTTCTGAGCTGTCGCTTGGGTCTTACGTAAGCCTCAAGGGGCGCGGCGCCTGCCCATTCGTAGCGCTCCCCGTAGCGCTGTCGAAGATCTTCCGCCATTCGTGTATTTACATACGGAACGACGCGGGCATCCGGAGTCCTCGGGATCTCCGGGGGAAACGGGTGGGAACGACTCAACTCGGTTCGACCGCCACAATCTTCATGAACGGCATGCTCCAACACGAGTACGGCGTGAAGCTGGAGGATATGCAGTGGTTCATCGGCGGGTTGA
>CAWDHA010000028.1:0-116971 GCA_963801935.1 uncultured delta proteobacterium | reverse complement strand
AACTCAAGCGCTCAAGGCACTCAAAGAAGAAGGTTATCGGGTGATACTCATCAACTCGAATCCGGCAACGATCATGACCGACCCGGATTTCGCCGACCGCACCTATATCGAGCCGATCACCGCCGACATCGCCGAAAAGATCATCGCCAAGGAGCGGCCCGATGCGCTGTTACCGACTCTCGGCGGGCAAACCGCGCTCAATCTCGCCATCGAGCTTGCCGAGCAGGGCGTCCTCGAGCGCTACGGCGTCGAGATGATCGGCGCTAAACTCGAATCGATAAAAAAGGCCGAAGACCGCAATCTGTTTAAAGCGGCGATGCGCCGTGCCGGCATGGATTTGCCGCGCAGCGGCTACGCGCGCAGCATGCGCGACGCCGTGCGCATTCAGCGCCGGCTCAAGTTCCCGGTGATCATTCGCGCTTCGCGCACGCTCGGCGGCAGCGGCGGCAATTTCGCTTACGGCGCCGCGGACTTTAAAGAAGTGGTGCAGGCGGGACTCAGTATCTCGCCGGTGCACGAGATCTTGATCGAAGAATCGGTGCTCGGCTGGAAGGAGTTCGAGCTCGAAGTCATGCGCGACCACCAGGACAACGTGGTGATCATCTGTTCCATAGAAAATTTCGATCCTATGGGAGTTCATACCGGCGACTCGATCACGGTGGCGCCGGCGCAGACGCTCACCGACAAGGAATATCAGGTCATGCGCGACGCCTCGCTGCGCATCATTCGCGAGATCGGCGTTGACACCGGCGGATCGAATATCCAGTTTGCCGTCAACCCCAAAGACGGCCGCATGGTCGTCATCGAGATGAATCCGCGGGTGTCGCGGAGCTCGGCGCTGGCGAGCAAGGCCACCGGTTTTCCCATCGCCAAGATCGCCGCCAAGCTGGCCGTGGGTTATACCCTCGATGAGATTCGCAACGACATCACCCGCGAGACTCCGGCCTGCTTCGAGCCGACGATTGATTACGTGGTCGTCAAGGTGCCGCGCTTTACTTTCGAGAAATTCCCGCAGGCCAAAGATCTGCTCACTCCCCAGATGAAATCCGTCGGCGAGGCGATGGCGATCGGCCGGACATTCAAAGAATCCCTGCAAAAGGCGATGCGCTCGCTGGAGACCGGCTCTTTCGGCTTTGAAGCGAAGTTATTGGTTGCGCCGGAGCGGCGTCAGGAAGCGCTGCAACTGGTGGGCGAAAAACTGCGCAATCCTAATTCGCAACGCTTGTGGTACCTCGGCGACGCTTTTCGCCTCGGCATGACCATCGACGTCATCCATCAGCTCACCAGCTTCGATCCCTGGTTTCTCGAGAAGATTCGCGAGATTGTCAGGAGCGATGAGGAGATCGAAAAGTTTTACGGTAACCGCGGCGCCATTGACTCTGACCTGATGCGCAATTGGAAAGAAATGGGTTTTGCCGACGCGCGCATCGCGGCGCTTACCGGCGCGCAGGAAAACGAAATCCGCGCGCTCCGCAAGTCGCTTGGCGTCGAGGCGGTGTTCAATTCGGTGGATACCTGCGGCGCGGAGTTTCAGGCGTTTACGCCGTATCTCTATTCGACTTACGAAGGCGAGGATGAGTCGAGACCGACGGCGCGAAAAAAGATCATGATCCTCGGCGGCGGCCCTAACCGCATCGGCCAGGGCATTGAGTTTGACTATTGCTGCGTCCACGCTGCGTTTGCGCTCCGCGAGGAAGGTTTTGAAACGATCATGGTCAATTGCAACCCGGAAACGGTGAGCACGGACTATGATACTTCGGATAAACTGTACTTCGAGCCGCTGACCATGGAAGAAGTGATGAACATCGTCGATCGGGAAAATCCCGACGGTGTGATCGTGCAATTCGGTGGCCAGACGCCGCTAAAGCTGGCGTTGCCGCTGGAGCGGGCCGGTGTGAAAATCATCGGCACATCGCCGGACAGCATCGATCTCGCCGAAGACCGCGAGCGCTTCGCCCAACTGTTAAGCCGTCTCGGCATCGAGCAACCGGAAAACGGCATCGCGCGCTCTCAAGAAGGCGCCTTCGAGATCGCCGCGCGCCTCGGCTATCCGGTTCTGGTTCGTCCGTCTTATGTTCTCGGCGGTCGCGCCATGCAGATTGTTTACGATAGCGCGGAGCTCCGCAATTACATGACCCACGCAGTGGCCGCTTCGCCTGAACATCCGGTATTGATTGACAAGTTTCTCGACCATGCCATCGAAGTCGACGTCGATGCGCTCGGCGACGGCACCGATGTCGTCATCGGCGGGATCATGGAGCACATCGAGCGCGCCGGCGTTCACTCCGGCGATAGCGCCTGTAGCCTGCCGCCGAAATCAATCTCACCGGCGATTCAGGACGAGATCCGCCGCCATACCGTCGAACTGGCCAAGGCACTGAACGTGCGCGGTCTTATGAACGCGCAGTTCGCCGTGCAAAAAAATAAGGTCTATGTCTTGGAGGTGAACCCGCGCGCTTCGCGCACCGTGCCTTTTGTCAGTAAAGCGATCGGCGTGCCGCTGGCTAAAATCGCGGCGCGCGTCATGATTGGCAGAACACTCAAGGAGCTTGGGTTCACTGCCGAAGTTTTGCCGAAGCACGTGTCGGTCAAGGAAGCAGTCTTTCCATTCAACAAATTTCCCGGAGTCGATACGATCCTCGGCCCTGAGATGAAGTCCACCGGTGAAGTCATGGGCATCGATCGCTCCTTCGGACTGGCATTTGCCAAGGCGCAGCTCGGCGGCGGCATGCGCCTGCCAAAGAGTGGGAAAGTTTTCGTCAGCGTCGGCGATGAAGACAAAGGAAGCATCACACCGGCGATTGAAAAGACTTCATCGCGCCGGCTTTCAGGTCCTTTCCACCCGCGGCACCGCGGCCTATCTCGAGGCCAGAGACATTCCTGCCCAGGTGGTCAACAAAATTCAGGAAGGCAGCCCTCACGTCGGTGATCGAATCAAGAACGGCGAAATCGCCATGGTCATTAATACGCCCACCGATGCCCACTCGCACGCCGATTCGTATCTGCTGCGCCGCTACGCGCTGGATTACCGCGTGCCCTATTTCACCACCATAGCCGGCGCCGCGGCGGCCGCGGAGGCCATCGAATATCTTACGCGCAACGACTTCGAGGTGCAGGCGCTGCAGGATTACAGCGAGGCGCCGCTTTCCTAAAGCGATGCGTTCGAGCCGTTCCGGCCGTTGAAAACGTTCAAGCCTCTAACGACCTCTGGAATCGATTTGAACGGTTTGAACTGTTTGAGCGATTTTGAACAAGTTCTTAGGAGAAGCGATTGAGCGCAGTGGAATCTTATGGTGATATCGCCGCGTGACGCCCAATCCCCCGAAATCCTCTCGTTGACCCAATGCCTGCGCGCGCTGGAGCAACCGCTCCGTTTTATAAAGGGGATTGGTCCAAAACGTGCCGCGGATCTTGAAAGCATCGGCCTTACGACCGTCGAAGATCTCCTCTTTCATTTACCCTTTCGCTATGAAGACCGGCGCGCGATCCAGCAGATTCGCGACACCGTTGCAGGTACCACGACTACCTGCATCGGGCGGCTGTCGAAGCTAAAAAAGCAGTTTAATCCGCGCCGGCGCGCGCAAATGCTTAGCGCTGGGTTAAGCGATGAGACCGGTGTTCTGAGCCTTTTGTGGTACCGTGCGCCGGGTTATCTGGTCGACCGTTTGCCGGAAGGCGCACGGCTGTTAGTACACGGTAGGATCGAAATTGATCTGCGCGGCGGTAAGCGCATCGTGCATCCGGATTTCGAAGTTCTGGATGACGCTACTGCGGCGCAACTGGAAAGGATCCTGCCCGTCTATCTGCATCCTGCCGGCGTCCCGCTATCCTTGTTACGGAAATGGATCGTTCAAGCGCTCGCTGAGTATGGCTCCTCCTTGCCGAGTCTTCTGCCGCCGGCCACAATCGAGCGCCAGGAATTGTTGTCGCCGCCGGCAGCGCTGATCGAATTGCACCAGCCGTCGCCGGTTTCGGATATGGCGGCTCTCAATGCTTCTGCCTCCTGCGCCCATCGGAGCGTTATTTTCGAAGAATTATTTTATCTACAACTCGGCTTGGCGCTGAGAAAGCGCGGCCGCGCCGCGGGCAGGGGAGTGCAATTGTCTTCAGCGCGGCGGGACTTTGTGCCTGCGATGCGCCGCTTGTTGCCTTTCAAGCTTACCGGTGCGCAGGAGCGAGTCCTGAGCGAAATCCAGCAAGACATGAGCGCAGCGCGGGCCATGCAGCGGCTGGTTCAAGGCGACGTCGGCGCGGGCAAAACCATGGTTGCCTGGTTCGCCTCGTTGCGCGCCATCGAGAGTGGCTGCCAGGCCGTGTGGATGGCGCCCACCGAGCTTCTGGCCGAACAACATTTTCGCAATATCGCGAGGATTTGCCGAGGCTTTGAAAATCAAAGCCGCGCTGCTAACCGGCTCGTTAACTGCTACCGAGAAGAAAGTTGTTTTGGGCGGTGTTGAAAGCGGCGAAATGCAGTTCGTTGTCGGCACCCACGCCTTGATCCAAGACGGTGTGCGCGTGCCGCGCCTGGGTCTGGCCGTGATCGACGAGCAACATCGTTTCGGTGTGGTTCAGCGGCTATCGCTTGCGGCGCTTGCTCGCACCGGACGCGAAACCGGGTGCGGTTTCGCGAGAGCCGCACATGTTGCTCATGAGCGCGACGCCGATACCGCGCAGTCTCGCCATGGTACTCTACGGCGATCTCGATATCTCGCTGCTTGATGAGTTGCCGCCGGGAAGGAAGCCGATTCGTACCAGAATCTTTTATCCCGAGGAGCGCCGCGAGGTTTACGAAACTGTCCTGCGCGAACTCGTCAGAAGCATCAGGCGTTCATCATTTATCCGCTGGTCGAAGCGAGCGAGGAGCTGACTCAGCTGCGCGATGCGACCCAGATGGCGCAGAAAATGCGCGACGGCGTTTTTAAAGAATTCGGCGTCGGTCTGGTGCACGGCAAAATGTCCAACGATGAGCGTGACCAGGTCATGCGCTCGTTCCGGGACGGCGCCATCGGCGTCCTGGTCGCCACGACCGTCGTCGAGGTGGGTATCGACATCCCCAACGCGACGGTGATGGTGATCGAACACGCCGAGCGATTCGGCCTCTCGCAATTGCATCAATTGCGTGGCCGGGTCGGGCGCGGCAGCGCGCCGGGCGCCTGCCTGCTGATCAATCGCGCACCGCAAAATCCATTAGCTGCGGAGAGACTGAGGGTGATGGAACGAGAACACGACGGCTTCAAAATCGCCGAGGCCGATCTGCGCCTGCGCGGTCCCGGAGAGTTTCTCGGTACCCGCCAATCGGGCATGGGCGGTTTTCGCCTGGCCAATCTGATCCGCGACACAGACATCCTCATCGAAGCGCGCAAAGAAGCGCAGATGTATTTAGAAAACGATCCTGATTTGACGCTTGCCGAATCCGCCGGCCTGCGCGAAGTGTTACTCCATCGCTGGGGCAAGCGCCTGCAACTCGGCGCGGTGGGATAGATAGAGGAGTAGGGCTAAAGTTATCGCTAGATACGTGCTGAAACAAAGGTTCATTAAAGTAGTGAGATGCTTTCAGCGTCATTCCCGCCCGTGGAAGAATGACCCGATCTTCCACGGGGAATCTCGTAGGGGCGGGTTTAAACCCGCCCTCTTTGGATTCCGGGTGGCGCTTCAGCCTGAGGCTATTTCCCAATCAATTCTTCGAAAATTTAGAATCCTCCTACCCATACTCCCCGCTTTTGTTGACGGTGATCTCCCGACTTCTTACGCCGGCTTCTTCATGCGAGGGATGCAGTGTGTACCGGCCGGCGGGACGTTAGGTATCGTAACATTCCTCTTTTCATCGCTGACTGCGAAAAACGGATGATCGAACACATGGACATAGCCGAGCATCCAGGCGTGGTTGTCAGGGCCTACAGCTATCAACAAATCGCGAGGGAATTTGGAGTTCATTTCACCACAGTGGGGCGAATTGTGCGCCAGCCAATGAAGCGAGTGAGCGCAACCCACGTGATAAGGTAGCGGATGGTCGCTTGTGCTGTGGTGATAGACCTGACCCTGAATGACCTTTTAAATTTAGCTCAATTTCAAAATTGAGTTCCGAGAATTGTAACGCCATTGACCTACCTTATCCGCCGCTTGTTTTTTCGCTTAAGTACTCCGATATTCGCTTTCTAGCCTCAGGCATTTGCGTGTAGCCTGTTGCTCCAGCAGACAAGAACTCAGCTGACACCTCACTCCTTGCCGACGGCCAACGAAGAACCGCAAGAACGGCTCGTTCCAGCGTCCATATCAAGTTCTCGCGCGCAATGGACAATTCATTTATAAGCATCTCTGGGAAGCGGTCACCATGGATAAGCTTATTCCTAATATTGGACAGGCCGACTCCGTCAGGGTTCCGAAAAACTGGCCATAAGTCTGACAAGTCAATTCCGAAATCTGAGCAAAAACGCTCATAGGCGTACTTTAATGGTACTCTATTGAGTTCCTCCAACTTTGTGTAGAATAATGCTCGCTGATGGTTTTCAAGTTTAGGTTCGCTGGAGGTCTTGATTACGTTCCTAATTGACTTGCGTATTTTATTCCAGGCACCCTTCTCCGAGATGATGAATTCCAGCCCGTTCCTTACCCGATAATCCAGAAGAAGCTCTTCGAGACCCGCGAAAACTGATAAAAAAGATTCTTCCAATGTCTGAGGCCTGTTCGGAATCAAAACCTGGATCGCCCCTTTTATGGCCTCCTTGCCTGGATGAGCATTAAATACGCTCCAAGACCTCGACAAAAACTCCTTGTAATCACCGCGTGAAACCAACCCATCCACAAACGAAGCTTCTTTGGTGCCGGTGGGGAAAACTAAATTGCCCCTGTAATAACTTGTGTCGGTTTGACCATCGGACGCCGCCCAGCCCAAGCATGCAGTGCGGGTTTTAGATCCAAGACCGGCGACCCACAAGAAATCGTCAACGATCGGGATGATAGATGAAGCAAACGCATCGAACTCGTCGGCCGCGAAATCACAGTCGAGATTCGCAACAAGATATGACCATTGCAATCTCTCGCCCGCCGGAAGATTTTTGTACCTAAACTCCAGGTCGAAGCTCAGAAGAATGTTGGGAGTTACCGGAAACTGAACCTGGTTTACCCTTTTCATTTCAACATCGCCAGTAAATCCGGTCGTTTCCATGATGAAAGGCCGAAGCATGGTGTTCGGGCTGATCCAAAGAGAAAATGCGGTGGGCGAGGAGTTGCGGGATTCGGTAGAACCCAATATGTATCGCACAACGCGAAGACCATGTGGGTCGCCAGTGAACGCGCAATCGTAAACATTTTGCCCCCACGCTGTCGCTCGCAAATTTTCGAGGTAAACGGCGGCCGCTGATATCTCGGCACTTGTCCTGCCAAACTGATCAAGCACTTTGGCTTCAAAAGCGGGCTGCCAAAGTGCAGATGCTTGCTGCCACTGTGCATAATTAGGTTTGAATTCAAGCCTTGGTTTTAAGAGTGGATTCTTGGGAAGGTAAATTTTACAGGGAAGGTCGCTTATGGCATAACCATTTAGTTTTATGGTTGCCTGGACAAAAAAATCTTCCCGGGACTCGGGGCGGACTGCTTGCGTGTGTTGCATTTTGAGTGATCCCTTACCGCGCCATAGGTTGTCGCCAATGGGGAATCCTGTGCACTGCACCCAGGAATAAGATCATCGGACTAATGGCATAAGCAAGTACACAATAGACAAAAAGTTTTGCGTAAGACAGAGATGACAGAACATGTCATGGTCGACCGTGCGTCAGCACGGCGCCAAAAGTCGAGCGCCCGAAGGTCCCTTCTCGCGATATCTATCAGCCGTCGGTCTCGACGAAAGTCCTAAGTCCGGTCGCCTCCATTCTCCCAAATTTGTGTCAACGTCCTCGCGTAGGATCGCCCGTTAATGATGTCTTTGATAATCATCTAGCCGGATTCTCCAGTAGGCCGTAAGTTTGAGCGATCAAACTCAGTCGAAGGAGGAAACGGAGATGAAATTGTACGGCGCCATCGATCTGCACTCGAATAACAACGTGACGGTGGTGATCGACGAACAAGATCAGGTGGTGTATCAGAAACGGTTAGCCAACGATCTGCCATTGATGATCCAGCAACTATCAGCTTACCGCGATCGCTGCAAGGCATTGTCGTCGAGTCGACCTACAACTGGTACTGGCTGGTCGACGGCCTGATGGACCAGGGACACCGGGTTCATCTGGCCAACACCGCAGCGATCCAACAGTACGAAGGACTCAAATACACCGACGACCAATCCGATGCGCGCTGGCTCGCGCATCTGTTACGGCTGGGAGTTTTACCCGAAGGGTACATTTATCCGAAACAGGAGCGAGCGGTACGCGATCTGCTGCGCAAGCGCGGCCAGATGGTGCGGCAAAGAACCGCCAATCTGTTGAGCATTCAGAATCTGTTTAGCCGTAACACCGGCAGCTCGATGAGCGCCAACCGGATCAAAGCGCTCGATAGCGAAGAGGTCGATGAGCTTGTGCCCGACACGGATCTTGCCTTGGCGATCAAAGCCAACCTGGCGATGATTGGGTGTGCCGATGAACAGATCGATCATTTTGGAGAAGACCGTCATCGACCGAGTGAAACTGAAACCGGAGTTCAGCCTTCTTAAGACGATTCCAGGGATCGGGCACATTCTGGCGCTGACGATCATGCTGGAGACCGGAGACATCACGAGATTTCCCACGGTGGGAGACTACGCCTCGTACTGTCGCTGTGTGGGAGTAAGAAGATCAGCAACGGCAAGAAAAAAGGCAGCGGCAATACCAAGAACGGCAACAAGTATTTGGCTTGGGCGTTTGTCGAAGCGGCCAACTTCGCGATCCGGTTCAATGCCAAGATCAAAAGCTTCTACCAGAGAAAGAAATCCAAGACCAACGGCGTGGTGGCGATCAAAGCGGTGGCGCACAAGCTGTGCCGGGCCTGTTACTACATCATGAAAGACCAGGTGGCCTTCGATGTGACCAAGGCGTTTGCCTGAGAAAGTTTTTACGGCTGGGATGGGGCAGTGAGCTCGTAGGGGTTGGTTCACAACCACAAGATTTGATTAGCCGCTGCTCCCGTCCCTGAAATCTAGACAACTCGGAGATGATTTGATCAGATGGTACGCCCACGCCGTGAGCCACAATTGGGTTGGACCCCGAAAGGGTGAGCCAGAGGATCTGTGAATCCTTTAACCTTGGACACGGCGTGGTACCGACAGTTTTCTGGGGCAAGTGAACTTGCCAGGGGCGGGAAAAAATTCTCCTTGAGAGATTTCTTCCAATGCCTTGATCCTGATGGGTGACTGGTGCGGACCTAATATGTCCGACACCGACCGATTGAAAACAGGGGCGCGTCAATCAGAGGTCACATATTCCGCGAGGGTAGAATAAGGGAATTAAGAAAAAATTCTCACAGGAACGTCTGTGCCCTCTTGACCTGCCTTGCTATGGGCGACCCCGCGCACCGACTAAGGCCGGATAGCATATTTGCGGTTGTAGCCGCACACCTGGCAGAACTCGTCGAGAATCCGTGCTCTCAGCGCCTTGGAAACTTTCTTGTAGCGTGAGTAAATCGCCTTGAGGTAATCCCATCTGGACTTTCCACCCATGAAACGTAACCCTCCCGTTGCTGATATTTTTCAACATCTGTGGGTTACATTTCAAATGATTCAACGACACATCGCAGGGATGCGTTTTATATGATTCAATACGCGGGGTTGACATATCACGATGGGAACGGATAGTGTTTCGCTCGATGATTACGCGGCTCACAAAAGCGGCGTATCGTCCCATAGCCTGAGTTTCCGTGTCAAGATGACGACTAATCCAAGGAGGGAAGTAATGGATCGTATGAGCAAGTTCATCATGATGGTGGCCTTGAGCTGCGTCTGGATATTCACGACCGACGCGCTGGCACAACAAACTTCCGCCCAGCTCCTGAGCAAGCTCGAAAAACTCCCCGCGGACAAAAGACAGGCGGCCCTTGTCGAGGGCGCGAAGGCCGAAAAGGAGGTAGTTTTTTATAGCTCCTTACAGGCGCAACAATTGGACCCCTTCGCAAGAGCGTTCAGCAAACGATACCCGTTTGTTAAGGTTAATTTCTATCGCGCATCGGGCAACAAGCAGCTCATAAAGATCCAAACGGAACATGCGGCCGGAAGACATCTAGTAGACGTCATCAACGGCTCTGGAGAGGACGTCGCGATAATGAAGAAAGGCGGCATCTTGGATCCTTACAACTCGCCGCAAAGAGAATTCTACTCCGCCGTCGATAAGGACAAAGAGGGCTACTTCACCTCCTTTTACGTGATTCCGATGGTGTTGGGTTACAATTCAAGAATGCTCAAGCGCGCCGAAGTCCCCAAAAATTATCAAGAGTTGCTCAATCCGAAATGGAAGGGACAAATGTTTCTCGACAACGAGGCGTACGATTGGTTTGCGGTTTTGATCAAGCATTTCGGCAAGGAAAAGGGGCTGCAATACATGAGAGCGCTGGCCAAACAAGATCTGGGGCTTATACGAGGCCGGACACAACAAAGTCAACTTTTGTTGGCAGGCGAAAAACCTCTCGCGATCGTGCTTTCCGGTCATACGGTGCTTGATCTCAAGGCTAGCGGAGCTCCGATCGATTGGGTCGGCTTGGAGCCTTTTTTCTCGTCGGCCAATTACCTGATGTTGTCGCGCCACGCGCCGCACCCGCATGCCGCGGCGCTCTTCATGGATTGGTCGTTGTCTGAGGAAGGTCAATCCGTGATTACGACTTTCGGACGCGTGGTCGCGCGCAAAGGCGTTAAGCAGCGCTTCCCGGAGTTAGTGGAAAAACCCGCGATTCCAGTGGACCTCGACTTTATGGCTCCCGTCCTCGAGGAAAGCAGCAAACAATTCCGCGAGATTTTTATTGATGGCAAGTAGCTTGACACCCAGTCGACCTCCCGATAGGAGAAAAAACAAGCTTCAACAAAACGATCGAATCAAAAGTCGCCAGAATCAAAAGTCGCCAAAAGGGGGTCAAGTCCGCTTTTTGCTCTTTGACAATAGAGGACGCTCCGCGTAAGCCGTGATTCCAGCCGTCGAGGGAATTGAAACCGTTCTCCAGGCGTGCTGGTCTGGTTTACTTGTATCGCCTGGTAGTTGAGCGGTCCTTCTGACGAGAGTATAGATAGGCCGAAGCTGGAACATTAGAACGACATGTCCCGATCGCTCGCGGTCTTATGCGACAATTACCAAAAAAACTAGATTCTTTAAAGCACTGTTTTCGAGCTCACCAGCTGACTTATTTCTATTCTTTCTTTTTTATTTATCCGCTTTCGGAAAACCGAAGGTTTCAACTATCTTGGTCAGATAATCCTCAAACCTGCTAGCATTATCCCAGTCAACTAGCGACAACTTCTTCCCCTTCGTCGCGAGCGCTATCGCGGAGTTAGGACTATATACCGACGCCCTAACGGGTTCATATCTATCGATGATCTCTTGCCCCTGCGGAGAGGCGAGGAATTCAAGCCAGAGGAGGGCGGCATTTGGGTGCTCGGCTGTGTTTAGGATAGCGAGGGCGCCGTTGACGATCCGCACCGGGGCAGGCTCAATTATCTTATAGCCTAGATTGCCAGTTCGGTCTTTCTTCAAGACGCGGTGAATCGACCCAAAATTAGAACCTATGTACAAAGGATACTCTCCCGCGACTATGGCAGTGGTCATTCTCGTCGCGCCTCGACCCCACACGGGCTCCTGAGCGGCGAGCTTTCGGGCATAATCAAGTGTTCGTTCCAGTCCCCACACCGGTACGAGACCAGCCACTTGCGCGGGCCGGACATCCAATACGAACTTCTTTCCTTTGAACTCCGGCTTGAGAAAATCCTCCCAATGAGCAGGGACCCTGTCGTCTGAGATGAGCTTTTTGTTGTATGGCACAACAGTTAGGGAGCTTGTCACACTTACCATATTCCTCTGGACAGGATGAATCATGCGAGGGTCGATTCTGAGTACTCCCCGCTGCGCCATGCTCAGAATGTCGTGCTTCATTTGATAGGGCACATACTCATCAAGAAAATCGAGGTAGTTGAAGTTGATGTCCCATTCTTTACCTCGTCCTGACTTGATCTCGAGAAGAATCCTCTTGTAACCAGCCGGATCGCCGGGAGTCTCCTGAATGTGAATGTCCGTGATAAAAGGATATTTTTGCTTGAAGGCGTTGATCAGGGGCTGGAAATTCGGAGGCTCTAGCCCGGAAATCATTCTGAGTTTTCCCTCCTTTTTGGCACCGGCCTCGATTTCAGCGTGACTGTCAAAATAAATGTACCCCTTGTCTTCCGAAGCCGACTTTTTCGCTTGCACCGGTGAAGAAATGGTTGCGCCGGCGCATAGAGAAGCCGACAGCATCAGAAAGAATAGGACGGTAAACGAGACATTAATTTCCTTCAAAGGCCGAAAACCTCAGTAAAAGGGCATGAGTTCGGGATGGGAGACGGACCATCCGAAAGTAATTTCAGCGTAGATATCTACTGGCCCCAGGCGCGCGATTGAGGAGAGTACCGTTTCCCCACCGCGCTAATTGCGCTGAAATTATGTCGGAGAGATTCTATTCCCATCACATGATCGACACTTATATTTCCCAGATTCACATTTGGACCAAAGTGGTCAATAAATAACGCGGCATAACGCGACATCTCATCCCAGGTGCCGACCGCGTTGACCGGCACCTCAAGCATAACGTTGTCCTTTCCAACCGTATCCATCACATGCATCAACTTTTCCAATCCTTTATCTTCTTTTAGCAATGACACGGTCTCCATGAACTCGTAGATAACCTTAAACGCTCCTGCGTTTAGCAACGTTTGCATCTCCTCGATAACATCATCCGCCGACATATGGGTTTTTGGTCCGCCTTCCCAACCAATGTACTTTTTCCCTACTTCGGCAAATACCGTCAGTTCCCGGTCTTTCCCCTTACGTATGACCTCCAACATCTGGGGCATCGTCAGCACAATGCGCGATGCCTCGACAGCACTTATTTTCAATTCCACCAGTTCATCCAAGCATGCGTCTATGCATCCTTGTTTAACGGCCTTCCCCGTAACACCTCCTTGAGCGTACGGCTCAATGCCATGCTCTTTCATAAAGGCGAGCCGCCGTAAGATAACCTGGCGTGGCCGAATGGTCATGTCATTCCCAACTTTGTAATAGTCGATGTAATCTCCTGCCCAACCTGCGAGGTCTTCGAGCATGTTCATGCCCTCGATCGCAATATGCAGAGCCATTACCATATTGATACCAGCGGTCCTCGGTTTAGTTGTCCGCTCCGACACGTTCATCCAGCTGAAAATGCGCTTTTCCTCTGTCATCGTTTTCTCCTTGTTAGATTTAGTCTTACCGATGCTTGGCTGCTCCAGAATTTTGCCTTGATTGAATATCTCAAATAAATTCATTATACGTCCAATAGATAATTGTGATTAGACCTATCTGATAAAGTAATGATTTCTTACCAGCTAAAAATATTCCAGGCTGTTGTTGGGCACGGAGGGTTTAATCGAGCTTCAAAATATTTGCGGTTGAGCCAACCCGCTATTTCCGCCAACATAAAGAAGCTTGAAGAAGAATTGGGAATTCGGCTCTTTGAACGTCTCGGTAGAAATATTCAACTCACTGAGGCCGGAAAGACTGTTGAAGGATACGTAAATCGATTGACGGCCGTTGCGACCGAAATGCGCCAAGCCCTTGATCAAATTAAAGGAATTGAGGTGGGATCGATTCGATGTAGTGCTGCAACAACGGTTGGAATTTATCTGTTGCCGAAAGTACTCGTGCAGTTCAAGAAACAATTTCCTAAGGTGGAGATGCAGTTGTCTCTTGAGCATAGCCGTAGGATAGAAGACAGGGTGCTCTCAAATGAATTGGATCTTGGATTTGTAAACGATAGCTTTGAAATTTCCTCGAGGCTCGCGACTCGCAATAGTTTCACGGATGAGTTGGTCATGATTACTTTCCGTAAGCATCCTTTTGCCGATCAACCAACGATTTCTCCCAAGAGACTTGGCAACCTGCCGTTGATTTTGGGACCTAAAGACTCATACACACGGAAGATCATAGAAAAACATTTAGACACAGCCGGGATCACATACCGGTGTGTCATGGAAGTTGATAATACTGAAGTGATCAAAGCAGCCGTCTCAGAGGGGCTCGGCTTGTCTATTATCTCACTAGCCAGGATACAACAAGAGATAAAAAATGGTCTTCTATTCCCGATAAGGATTTCCGGAATTTCGATCAGGCGTCAGTTTAAGCTAATTATGCTGAGGAATAAAACTATCTCGGGGCCGATGGAAGCGTTACTACGACTATTACCGTGATTGGCTAAGCCCGCGGAAAAAGCTAACGGCTACGGGAGTGTGAATTCTCACACAAAGTTTTGACACACGGACGTCCTGCTACCCCAAACAAACATCGCCTTTACTCTGATCACCGGTCTCACTCCAATTGGTAGTTCTTGCCACGTCATCATCAAACCAACAATACCTAGGCATTTCCAATGATTGTAACTTTTCGGGAGCGTGATCATTGGGTTTGGTTGGCGCTGTTCTCCATGGGTTCATGGACAAATCACCGACACTGATTGAAAGTGACAGTACTAAGTACGAAGCGTTGAGGGCACGGATACCGCCGGTTCAGATACGTATCTGAAAATCTTATTGGGCTCGAGGTCTGTTATTGGAAGAAATGTTCCTATGGACAAGTAGACAGAAAAAGGTCGAGGCGAATCTCAATCCCCCAAAGTCATTCGAAGCGACTGAAAGCGAAAGCTCTAATCTAAAATCGACAGAGATCGCGAAGCCATATGAGCCAACGGCGGAGGAGCGCGCGTCAGTGAAGCTGGCGCGTGATCTAATCTAATGTCAAAGCTCCGCGCATCCATGTAAAAGTACAGAAAGTACAGGAGGGGCGACCTTACGTTGGATCACCCGAAACTAGTTTAACGGCCAAGCGTAATTATGAAAGCGTCGCAACCGGTAACTTTGACTTCATTCGCAACTTATTTCGCGGGCTGAGCGCTGCTTCAATACAGCAGGGAGGGTGAACGAAGACAAGTTTAATTTTATGCTTGCAGTCGTCCGGATCTTTGAAACAGAGCGTGCCACCGCGCCCGCGACCGATCACGCCCAAGGTCAGGGAGAAACGCCGCGCATGAGTTGGGCCCAACTGCTCAAACGGGTCTTCGACATCGACATCGAACACTGCTCGAACTGCGGCGGCGCTTTGAAGATCATCGCCGTCCCTTCGACGCGCTCAGGACAGGCATCGAAGATCCGCCGGTGATCATCAAGATCCTCAGCCATCTCGGCCTACCGCCCCGCGCCCCGCCGCGACAGAAAAACCCCGGGAAAGCATAAGCAGCTCAGCAAATAGTTGAGTCAACCATCACTCCTCTCCTTTCGCCTGCTAACGCTCTAGTTGCGACCGCGCCCCACGCCCACGACACGATTCTGTCGGTTGCCTCTCGCCTCACGCCTTTTAATAATTCGTTTCAAGACTGTCCACTATTAGACAGCAATCCCTTCCGAGCGAGTCTATATTTATTTTAAAAGGATGACGAGTCTAGGTTTATCCCATTTCGAGAGCTGTAATGTCGCGCAAGAGGTAGACGACCGGGCCACACACTCGACGGTGGCACGGACTTCGGCTCCGGTTTGACAGCGAACGTATCCCCGGTTCTGAGCCCCTCCCTCTTCCAATATCCAAAGGCTATCATAGCCTTAAAAGGAGAGAGTTATGCATCCTCTAATATTGGTCGCCATCCCCTTGGGGTTGGTAATACTAGGCATGATATTGAATAATTTTGGACTTGCTTACGATCAACCCGCAAGTTCACAAGAAAAAGATCCTGCGAAAAGAGCGGCGGCGGAAAACGAGACTTACCGGAAATTCTTCAATCTCCAGAGAAGCCGATCTGTAACAAGGCAGAAACGGGTCGGCCAGTATGGCTGGTTGCTGTTGGCTAGCTTTATCGGCGCATTCATCTGGCTCTATATGGACACCGTGAACAAGACCGGCCTTTCGAGTCGCATTGCCGGACTTCAAACCTTGGCAACAGAAGAAGGCAAACAGATGGTTCTCTCGGTGACACTGAGCGACGGCAACAATGTCAAATACCTGATCAAATTGCCCCAAGCCGACAAATTGGCGGCCGCCACAAAGGAAATTGCTGCGCCGGAAAAGGTCTCATCATGGGAGCTGGAGAGATTAGGCACGGCTTTGAGCACCGGCGATAAGCCACTGCCGATGGGTGTCGCGCTGAAGATTTCTCAAGTAGCAAGCGCAGCCAAATAGACGCGGGATTTCTAAAGATCCAAACCAGCCTTGAGGTGCTAATTAGGCACCTCAAGCTGGTGATTGGTCATTTCGACGTTTCGAGAATTCTCGAAACGTCGCGCTCTACGCTGAACCCATGGCGTGCTGGCGCCCAACGCGAAGTTGCGCAGTAAAATCGTTCCCACTTCGGCAGAGCGTGCCACCGAGCCCCCGACCGATCACGCCCAAGGTCAGGGAGAAACGCCGCGCATGAGTTGGGCTCGACTGCTCAAACGGGTCTTCGACATCGACATCGAACACTGCCCGAACTGCGGCGGCGCTTTGAAGATCATCGCCGCCATCGAAGATCCGCCGGTGATCATCAAGATCCTCAGCCATCTCGGCCTACCGACCCGCGCCCCAGCTCGCCGAGTCGATCTATTCCAGACAATCTGAGGACCCGAAAACCGCTTGCCAACGCAAGCCGCCATAAGGGACCTTTCGCGCACCTCCCGACCGCTCTCCGGCCGAGCCGCCTGGTACAACAGTGGGTTTTTATCAAGCAGAAAAGGAATTGACATCTCTCGCGGTCCTGAAATATAACTCCGGTCATAGAAAAAGGTGGTTTAAAAATACTATACATACGTAACTACTAACGCGGTTGTGCTCGCTCCATCGATTCACTTCTCACTCGCTTCAGAGACATCCGAAACATCGCCGCGCTTGTATGTACCAACACGAAGGCGGAAGCGAATTATGTGGTCAATTGCCTCAGTTAAGCTGCGTCCTGCTGTCGTAACCGTCTTGATGAGCTTCGTTTGCGCCTCCGCCGTCTGGGCACAATGGCAACCCTCCAGCGGCCCATGGACTGCAGTAGGCGCTACAGGAATAACGACTGATCTCAAGAATGTCGTTTTCGACCGAGACGGCTCTGTGAGAGTAGCACCAAACGTCGCTGAGGAAACGGTGACCCTCCGGTACAACATATCGGCTACCAGCGGCATACTAGGGGGAACTCCCACCATCACTCTACAAGCCCGGTACCAGGCTATCGGGCGTGGGGCACGCGTGCTCATAACGCTCAAAAGAGTTGATCTTGATCGAGACTCGACTGAGACGATAACAACCCTCGACAGCGATAATTTTCGAGCAGCCGCTGGCTTTCACACTATGCAAGACACTATCTGTCGCACCTTTGCCTTTGTCGAGCCCGCTGGAAGGGGTATGAATGCTTATTTTCTGGAGGTTCAGCTCATGAAAAAGATTCGGCCTTCCAACGTTGCCTTTGCGGCTGTCATGATCCGTAGCGAGGACCGACTTTGCTGAGCGGCACCGTTCGGGCCGAAGTAAAAGGAAACGAGAAAAATCATAGTACGATGCGCCAAACGCATTTCTTTCGTAATGGCCTGCTCGTCAGAGTGCATGGATCAACCGAGGAATCAGAGTCGTGCCAGCCACGCGATAGTAACACCGAGCAACTGCAAAATAACCGCGAAAACTTCCGCCGCGATACTCACTTTCACCTCGCCTAGTGGAGAACCCTTTCTCCCGGTCCGCGCAGGATCTCTTCCGAGGTTATGGCGACGTCCGAGCGGCGCAAGGGTACAAGGGCAAAGGGGAAGTCTATGTTTAACTCTTATAGACGATCCCGCATGAAATAAACGATGCGCATGGCCCGACCCCTGCGCATTCAATACCCCGGGGCGTTCTACCACATCATTAATCGTGGTCAGTCGCGCCGGGACATCTTTCTGGAAGATAAGGGCGACAAAGTTTTCTCGCTTAGTCGCCGAGATCGTGAGGCTCTGGAAAATTGAAACTCTGCCTACTGCTTGATGAGCAACCACTACTTATGCGGAGCTTCACATAGCATTATCATCTATTGGTGTCGACTCCAGCAGCGAGACTGGCGCGGGCGATGCGCCATCTTGATGGAATCTATACACAGAAATTTAACCGGGTCCATCACCGCGATGGGCTCGTTGTTTTAGGGAGATTGGTAGAGGTGGGCTCGAGAAAAGTTCAACGGTAAGTTCAGCGTTTTTGCGTATGAAGTCGAGGGTGACGCGGGGCAAAAAACTCGCGCGGCGAGTACGAAGAATCGAGGAGACTTTATCAAAGAGCAGAAAGCGGATTTGCCTCCTTTTCCTGCCGGGACAAATGATCCGCGTGATCACGCTTGGCCGGGCGTGAGAAGATGCGCGAATCGTGGTGAGAAGATTGACCGTTATCCCGCCAAGAGGCGGCTTACGCTGACTTGCGGATTCCAATCGCAACCAAGCCGACTCCGGTCACCACGACCAATCCGGCCGAGAGCGGTGAGAGCGCCAGGGTTTTCATCGCATCGGCGCCGGCTTGGACCGTCCAGATTTGGCTGGCTATTTCGCGGCTAAGTGTCGCCGCCGTCCTAATAGGTGAAAGCGACGATGCCGAGGAAGGTGAAGGCGATGCCGACTTGTATCAGCGGTTTTTCCTTCACAAAACTGATAGTGCCCCCCGGCGCAATGCAACCGGCCCGGGCTTGGTTAAATGCACATCCCGTCACGGTTATCAGCGCATATCTTGGAAATCCAGAATTTGTGACAAAATGTTATCCAAGATGGAAGGATTTCCATCGTCGAACCGACCATATTGAGATCGGCTATCGAAACCATCTTCATAACCGCGTCGGAAGCCCTCGCGGAAGTAATGATTGTAATCGGTCCGGTTTACGTAATAACCCCTATACCCGTAGTTCGCGTCCCTATAGGCGTAAGAGTCTTTGTAGTTAGGGCGCCAACCGTCTTCGCGGTCCGCCTCGCCAGCGCGGAACCCTTCTTCGTAGCCATAGTTGACCGCCTGCCGCAGCATCCTCGCGCCGTATCGATTGGTTTCGTAGTAACGCCCAGCGCGATTGTAACGATAGGTCGGAGCCGTGTAAAAGTACGGGTCATTATCGTAATCAAACCGGTCGTTTCGCAGACTTTGCCGCTGATGGCGTAACCGTTCCAGATATTGTTCCTGATACCGGTGCTGGGCCCTGCGGTTTTGCTGCTGTAGCGCCCGGATATTCTGCTGCAAGAGACGCTCCTGCTGATCGAGATGTTGCTGGTACTGCGCCACGCGTTGCTGCTGCTCCCTAATCCGCTGTTGTTGCTGCTGCTGGGACAGTCGCTGTTCCTGAATTTGCTCTTGCCTTTGCTGTTGCTGCGCGCGCTGTTGCTGGAGTTGCTCAGATTGACGCTCAATGCGCTCTTGCTGCTGCTGTTGGCGCGCCCGTAGTTCTTTCTTATCCTGCTCTAATTCTCGCTGCGCTCGCTCCTGCTGCTGCTGCTTTTGCTCTTGCTGCTGCTGTTGCCGCTTCTGATCTTGCTCTGACTTTCGTTGGGCATTCTCGCGCTGCTGCTTTTCCTGATTCTGTTTTTGTTCCAGCTGCTGCTGTTGCTGCTGGACGCGCCGCTGCTCTTGCTTCTGATCTTGCTCTGACTTTCGTTGGGCATTCTCGCGCTGCTGCTTTTCCTGATTCTGTTTTTGTTCTAGCTGCTGCTGTTGCTGCTGGACGCGCTGCTGCTCTTGCTTCTGGTCTTGCTCCGATTTTTTTTGAACCCGCTCTTGCTGCTGTTCTTCTTTTCGTTGTTGCTGCTTTTCAATCTTCTCGCGCTTTTGCTCTTCTTCCTGGGGTTCTCGGGGCCCGTCGGCCGCTATGCCGGTTCCCGCCAATGACAAACCCGTGAAAACAACGGCCATCGCCAGCCGATCCCAAAGATTAACTTTCATGAATCTCCTCCTGGGTCATTAGCAGCCCGTGGTGAAAGTCTGACTGCATTCGACAGACGATGCATCCCCGTTGGCTGCGTTGCTCCTCGCTCAAATATTCCCCGATATTCTCGGTTGTCGCGCCTTGCCATCAGGGCGCCTCGCCCGTCTTGGTGCGACGCCACACTTTCACCACGGGCTGCTAGGGCACATAAATTCGAGATCAAGCGCACCATGCCCATTTTTACCAATCGCCACCTCGTGCCGTTATTTTACAGGCAATCTCTTGTTAGACGATTGACTTTCGAAAATGAACTACCCCAGCGAGCCGGGGTGGCGAAAACATAGATTTAGGAGGCTCTGCATTGCCTGGTGCTCGACGGCCTCTACTAAACCGCGACGGCGCGGCGGTCAGCGCAAAGAACGAGCAGCTTTGCCGCTATATCGCCCGACCGGCCATCGCCAACGAACGGCTCACGTAACCGCGCCGGCCACAAGTGGTGCTGCAACTGAAGAGTCCTTACAAAGACGGCACCACCCATATCGCCATAAAGCCGCTGGAGTTTATGGAGCGCCTGGCGGCCCTGGTGCCCGCGCCCGCGCTTACATCTGATTCGCTTTCACGGCGCGCTGGCGCCAAACGCGAAGTTGCGCAGTAAAATCGTTGTCACTCCGGCAGAGCGTCCAATGAGCCCCGACCGATCACGCCCAAGGTCCGGGAACTCTTTTTGCGGGTCGGTGAAAAGCCGCAGGGACACCGATGTGTTGCCTTTTTGTCACCCCACCGCGTCTGGCCGTTGGCCCGAATTATCAAACTCTCGGCAACTCAATAGCTTAGGCGATCATATCCGGGCAAAAAGGCTAGAGCTCCAGCTATTCCATCGGGGTCATTACGATAATGATCTTGAATTGGGAGAGTATCGACGGATTGGACGGAGTATTGCAACGAGAGACGATGTCACGGATAAGAAAGGGAAAACACCAACTTCTCAGTGCGAGCAAGTAGGAGGACCCGTTAGGAGAGCGTCACTACGGTGTCATAAAACAGGAATGTGCATTTTTGTGTTACCAGTTTGTGTCAACCCGAACAATGTTGAAGTCTCACTTTGATCTAAAAGAGAAATATTTTCTCTTTTGCATGCTTCTTGCACTAATAAACGTCTTAGAGTCACAGCCGGCGAGAGAACGAGGAGCCGGAGGCTTCCGCGACGTTCGCACGAAGGCAATACGTGCCAAGTCAAGAAGATCGTCAGCTATACGATTCAAACCACGAGCATCAGCCAGCTTTGCTGCAGAGGAAAAGGAGCTAGAACAGGATAAATTTGTGCAAGTGGGAATTTCAGCAACCGGCGAACCGGTTCCTAATTAATTAGGAGAATTGATGGCACACAAGATTTTGATAATAGAGGACAGTTCAACCTTTCGAACGCTCCTCACGACAACGTTACGGCGGAAGGGTTACGAAGTGGTCGGTGCCGATACCGGTTTAGCGGGAATACAAGCAGCAAAGGACCAACTGCCGAACCTTATTTCTCTTGATCTAAGTCTCCCGGATATCTCTGGCGCCGAAGTATTATCTTCACTTAAAGCAGACCTCATCACGCGCCAAATACCCGTTATCGTATGTACGGCATGTGTGGACGGATGCGTGAGAGGAGAAGTCCTGCGAGGGGGTGCCGCGGAGATTTTAACAAAACCCGTAAAAGCAGCCGATCTGTTTGCAGCAGTGGACCGCTGTTTGGACTGCGGCCCATTGACTAGAGAGAAATTCCTTGAGCGGGAGAACCGTGAACTCAAGGAGAGAATAGCCGAGCTATATCTAGAGGTCGATCATTTAAAAAACCTCGGGGATTCGCTACGCCGGAACACAAACGGGACTAACTCCGTGATCACCGGAGAGAGTTTGGCTCGATTACCCAAAGCGCAAAAGGCACTGCAAGGATGAGCGCTGATACTTTAACAGTCAGGAGACAGGCCCGAGGCACGAAGTATGCAGTTGCGCCAACATCCTAGCATGTCGTTTCGAGAACATCGTTCCTGGCCTCCGGTATGGACCCCATACGGTGGGTTCTGCGAGAAGCACCGACAAGTCCTTCAAGGCGAAATTGGAGTTCTTAAGGAAGTTCGGTACTATTCCGATCGTCGCGGTAGAATCTACCTGACGATCGGTTACGAAAATTCAAACTACGTGGGTTGCCTTATGTTTGATGACGAGATTTTCTGTGAACAGACCGCCGAGCATCTGCAGCGTCTTCGCGGGATGCCGATCGAAGAGATCGGCAGTTCGGAAATCGCTCTACACCTTGAGCTTCATTAAAATCATTCCAACTTAAACCAGGACTAGCAGCCCGTGGTGAAAGTCTGGCGTCGCACCGAGACGGGCGAGGCGCTCTGATGGCAAGGCGCGACGACCGAGAATATCGGGGAATATTTGAGCGAGGAGCAACGCAGCCAACAGGGATGCATCGCCCGTCGAATGCAGTCAGACTTTCACCACGGGCTGCTAAACTCTAATGAAGTTCAACGAGTTGCCTGAGTGGCCGCTCAATGGCAATCTCTACTTCTCCGATCCGCAAAACTCATTGTCGAGATAGATCAACGCTCACTCCGGTCTTGGCGCAATTCACGCTGTAAGTCACGGAAAGAGATAACGGGGTTGCGCGGCGGAGGCCCGGAGCGGGGAAGAGCAGGCGGCGTTATCCAACCCTGGCGCACTGCGTCGGCCAATAGGGCGTCTGGCAGCACAGGGGTGCGGTGCTTTTCGGGAGGAATGATTTCGGCAACCACACGATCCCGGTCGGTGACCAAAACCGTTTCCCCTTGCGCGGCAAGGCGAATGTATTCGCTTAGTTTGTTCTTCAGAACTTTTAGTCCGACGGATCTCACGGAGGCAACGTAGCTCCCGGTAGCTACCAAGCCAAAGCAGAAGCGACTTGGATGCAGGGGTTGAGAGGACTAATACATTGTGCTGGCGTCGGCGAACAAAGTCATGCAGTTGAGTAGCAAGCAGCAAAACACAAAAAATCAGTCCCCGTCAACCGCAGGAGTGAGGCAGACAAAATCTGCTTCATCTAAAAATCATGCTGGTAAATGCGCGAGGGGGTGGAAGAGGAAATTGAGAATTTTTACCGAGGTCCGTATCAGAAGCCGGGGTTGGGGAGCAGGACATTTACTGAACGGGTGATAGAAGAGCTCGGGGGAAAGGCGCGAGTGGAGCGGGGGCTGATCCACTACAAATCTATGAGACTGGCCACAACCGGTTGACGCCACCCTTTGTCATCGGATATTTTCGGACGGCTTTCGCTGTCGGGCTGGCCTTTGGGCGGGCCGAACAGCTTCTCAGTCATCGAGGTTCGGCGCTAAAAACATAAAGGAGCAACCGGAGATGAATTCAGATCTCGAAGATGTAAAGCGCGAGGTCGCCGCGGCGAACCGCGTGCTCGCCAATCTGGGTCTCGCGGCCGGCGTCACCGCTGCCCTCGGCCACGCCAGCATGCGCGTTCCCTCAGAGCCCAGCCACTTCTTCGTCAAGGGCCGCGAGTACGAGTTCGACGCACTGGCTATCATGGAGGCCGATGACATGGTCCTGTGCGACACCGACGGATTCTTGATCGCCGGGCGATCGGGACTGACGCAGTGCTCCGAAGTTAAGATCCACGCCTGCATCTACAAAACCCACCCGAAGGTCCAGAGCGTCGTGCATGTGCACCCGCGCTACACGATCCTCATGAGCATCCTCACAGGCGCGCTGAAACCGATGTGCCAGGAGGGCGCGCAACTCGTGCGCCATACGCTGCCGATTTACCCCCACGTCAAAACCATCCAGAGCGATCTTGAGGGAATGGAGGTCGCAAACCTGCTGGGCGATAGCCGGGCAATGCTGCTGCTCGGCCATGGCGCCGTAACCACGGGAAACAGTCTCTCAGAGGCGGTGATGGGCATGGCGCACCTGGAAGAACAGGCGCGGATGAATTATCTCGCCTACTGCGCAGAGGGCAAACGGTACACCTGTCTACCTGGCAATTTACTTGACGAGATGTTGAATCGCACGCCGCTTCACGAGCAGCCGCACTTCAAAGAAGTCCTCAGCGGCCGCGCACCGAAGCGCGACGGTATCTGGAATTATCAGAAGCGCGCGGCGCTGCGCGATCAGTGATATTTTCTGAATAGCAGCTAAGTTCGGGAGCGGCTTGAACGGCACAGAAACAGGAGGACGACAATGGCACGAATTACCGTGCCGTCGCCTCCGTGAACAGTGCAGAAACGTCCGTAAATTTTCATAAGGATGAATTCCGAAGAGACGTTGTAAAGCGACCGTGGCGCCCGGCAGTCGAGAAAGCCATGAGGCTCAAAGTAGCTCAGCCGCGTGCAATCGCCGCGATAAATTTTCGCTGGGTGGCTCCGGGCGGGCGGTCACTGCGATGAATCAGGACAACATCGTACTGGTCAAACAGATGCTTGGCGTCGCCGACACAGAGCGCGCCCCTTTTGCCGCGGATGCATATCTCGTGAACCAGCCCCACGCCTAAACGAAGTTCGACATACTCTCTAATCACCGAACAGCCGCCGGCCTCGAGAACTTTCTTCATCTCGAAGCCGCGATTCCAAAATACCTTTTCAATCGCGCCTCGGGTTGCCGAGTTTTGCGGCAGAACGATGAGATCATAAGGAACCAGATCCCGCAGGGACAGGTGTTTAATTCGCGATAACGGATGGCCCCTCGGGTAGAGAGCGGCGATCCCGGAGGTAAAAAGACGAATTCCGGTGACGGAGCGGGGAAGCTTTGAAAATTTTCCAATCCCGAAATCGGCTTTTCCCTCCAAAACCAGATCGAGCGATTCCGGGGAAGATCTTGTCAGGATGCTCATATTCACCAACGGATTATCTTTAAGAAACTCAGCAATGCGCGGTGAAAGGAACTGGGCCATGTCGTTTCCGCTGGTGACGACGATCGTCCCGCTATTGCCGCCCCGAACCAAAGCAACGCCGCGCTCGAAGTCCTGCAGCAGCCGCTGGGTTTGGTTCAGGAACGTTCTGCCAGCGTCGGTTAACAGCAGTTTGTTCGGCTTTCTCTCAAATAAGTTGATGCCGATCTCCCCTTCCAAGCGCCGGATCTGGAGGGATATCGCTGCCGGGGTTAATTTAAGGCTATCCGCGGCATGCTGCAGCGTGCCTTCATTTGCCACCAGGCAGAAAGCTTTGAGCTCGCTAAAGTTCATGAAATCCCAATATCCCGTACCTTAAAATTTATTAATGGTAGCCGCAATCGAATTTAAATCTTGACAAATATCGAACCGTTTTCATAGTTAGGACTGAAATGTTGCTCTGCGCTTAGACCAACTGACTCACCTGGGTTTTGGCATATCGCGGAATTTAGCCAATTCCTATTCAAAAATACCTTTAGCTAGAGAATGCTACGCAAGGAGGCAAAATGAGCTCGGATGACGTCATCGTCTATGCAGTTGGGGATATGCGGCCTGACTGGCCCAACCCTGAAGCGATAGTGGAAATGGAATTCGCAAAACCGATTTTTAAACAAGGGGATATCCTGTTTGGCAATTTGGCAAGCCCGATCACGGACAAGGGTGAACGGCAAGTGAGTAAATCTAACAGGAAGATTAGTCCCGAGAAATTGTCTGTGCTGACCGATGCTGGTTTTAATATCATGTCCTTTGCGAATGACTGCCACCTCGACCAGGGAGATGCGGCATATTTCGACACCATCGAGCGCTTAACCGGTGCCAAGATCGCGGTCTTAGGGGCGGGTCGAAACATCGATGAAGCGCGCAAGCCCGTGATTCTGGAGCGCAAGGGGGTCAAAGTGGCTTTTTTGGCTTACAGCTCGGTGGCGCCTGTAGGATACGAGGCAAGGCAGAATACGCCCGGGTGCGCTCCGCTGCGAGCCTCTACTTTCTATGAACAGGTGGATCGTAACCCGGGATCGCAACCGAGAATTATTACCCTGACGAACAAAGACGATCTGACGGCAATGATCGACGATATAGCCAAAACAAAATCGACTGCCGATGTTGTCATTCTTTCCATGCATTGGGGAGTTCACTACGTCCCGGCGCTGATTGCGATGTATCAAAGGGAAATCGCGCATGCGGCGATCGATGCCGGCGCCGATTTGATCCTGGGACACCATCCGCACATCCTGAAGGGAATCGAGACGTATAAGGGCAAAGTCGTCTTCTACAGTCTGGGCAACTTCGTCATGCCTGCAAAGGTAGGGCATGTCAATCCGACAAAAATATTCTACGACGTGAAGGTTGACGACGATTATCGTTTTTACCCTTATCCCGTCGACTGCAGGAAAACGATGATTGCTAAATGCAGTATCTCAAACAAAAAACTGAGCAAAGTGTCCTACCTTCCCGCTCTCATCAACGCTCGAACGCAGCCGGAGCCTTTATCCGCTGCGGATAAGCGCAGCGGCGAAGTAAATGATTATGTGGCATGGTGTTGTCAGGATCAAAACCTGCAAACAAAGTTCGTGAGTGAAGGAGACGAAGTTGTCGTGTGCACGTAAAATTCCCCTTTCATCGCCCTTTGTCAAAAGGGGGAAAGAGGAGGATTTTGAATCGGTGCCAAGCGCTCGAAGGAGGAATGATGAACCGGGCAAGTAAAAACTTAGCGCTGTTTTGCATATCGCTGGTGCTTGGGCTGTTTCATTCGGCGGCAGTATTCTCCCAGGACACTGCCGGCCAGCTACTTGCCAAAATAAACAAACTCACGCCTGAAAAAAGGCGGGACTGGTTAGCAGAAAAGGCCAAGGCGGAAGGAGAAGTAACGTATTATAGTTCTATGAGCGTGACTCAAATAGCGACACTCTCAAAAGCCTTCAGCAATCGTTATCCGTTTATTAAGGTTAACACCTATCGTTCTTCCGGAGAGCGGGCGATCGCCAAGATTCAAACAGAGCTTCACGCCAAAAGAAACGCCGTGGATATCATCAACATATCGGCGGCGCAGGGGGCTCCCATAAAGGCCTTAGGCGCGCTGGACCCCTACCATTCGCCCCAGCGGGAGTTCTTTCCGGTAGATTACAAAGACAGCGAGGGCTATTTTACTTCGCTCTATATCACTCCAATTGTTTTGGGTTACAACACGAATTTGGTAAAGCGCGGCGAGGCGCCGAAAAATTATGAGGAGCTGCTGAACCCGAAGTGGAAGGGCGAGATGCTTATGGACGACGAGCCCTATGAATGGTACGGCGTCCTGATGAGACACTTTGGCCGGGAGCGAGGCGTGCAGTACATGAAACGTCTCGCCCAACAGAATCTTTCCATGCAGCGAGGCAGAACAAACGTGGCGCAGATGCTCGTGGCAGGTGAAGGCGCAATTGGCATTACGCTCTCGGGTAATTCGGCGCTTGAGCTAAAAGAAAAGGGCGCCCCACTCGACTGGGTGGCGCTCGACCCCTACTTCTCGCAGGCTAATATGATCATGCTGGCGCGGTACGCGCCGCATCCTCATGCCGCAGCGCTCTTTTTGGACTGGTCGCTTTCCGAGGAGGGTCAAACCATCGTGACCTCCTTCGGCCGTGTCGTGGCACGGAGTGGCGTCAAGCAGCGATTTCCGGAATTGATGCAGAAGAAAAGCCGTCTCGTTGACATGGACTTGATGGACCCGAAAGTGGAAAAGCCCTTTATTAAGGAGTTTCGGGAAATCTTCCTTCCGACTCGGTAAAGTTTAACTTCTATAAACGTGTGGATGCAGGTATCCGGGTACGTACGCCATACCGATCTGGAGAAGGAGAAAGCCATGGCAAGAAATGGTTTCAAGATATTCGACTCTGACACGCACGTGGGGCCGGCCGCAGACGTTCTGGAGCGTTACCTTTCAGAATCCGAGAAGCAAGGACTCAAGAGCTGGGATCGCTACAAGTTTGTAAACTCACTGAACGGCCATGTGGAGTACACTTTTGGTAGGCGGAACTATCGGCGCAAGCTCGGGTGTGCTGGCCCTGAACCCGAGCGCCCGCGCACGTCGCGCGACGTTGCCGACCGGAAATATCCTGACGACCTGCCGCTGCCGGAGGCGGAGGTCGATCCGGCGGAGCGCATCAAAGACATGGATCGGGAGGGAGTGGATGTCAATCTAACTCTTCCCTCGTCCTGGTTCGGCACCTTTACGGCAGGCGATGACGTCGAGCTAGAGATGAGCATGTACCGCGCCTATAACAGATGGATGGCTGACTATTGCGCCCCGTATCCTAACCGCATCAAAGGCGTCATTCTCGTGTGCTTCCGCGATATCGAGAACAGCCTTCGGGAAATTGAGCGCTGCGCCAAAGAAGACTGGCCGCTGGCAGTCTTTGTCTACGCGCCCAGCAAAGCTCCCATCGATCACCCGGATCTCGAGCCCGTGTGGGCTGCCGCCCAGCATCACGATTTCTCAGTAGCGCTGCACACGTTTACAGCGATGCCCCCTTATGCGCCGGGCGGAGACGATACATGGGACAATTATTTCGTGCAGCGCTCAGTGGCGCATTCTTGGTGCGGTGAACGAAATACCGCGGCTTTGATCGGAGCGGGAATCATGGATCGGTACCCGAAGCTCCGAATCGGGACATTGGAGGCGGGGCATGGCTGGCTGCCCTTTTGGATGAAGAGAATGGACGAACATGCCCACGGTTTTGCTCGTTACATGCCGAAGTTAGAGATGAAGCCCAGTGAGTATATGCTGAGCGGTCGGTATTTTCAGAGCATCGAAATGTCGGAAGGGGAAAGCCTGACGAAGAGTGTCATCGATCTCATCGGCCCGGACATATTAATGTATGCCTCAGACTATCCCCACCGAGAGAGCTGGTTTCCCAGAGCGGTCGAAACCGTGATGGCGTGGGATTTACCGGAGAACATCAAGCGCAAGCTATTCTGGGACAATGCAGTGAAGTACTACGCCAGATATTCCGAATGAGCCACGACCTAGCAGCCCGTGGCGAAAGTGTGGCGTCGCACCGAGAGGGGAGAGGCGCCCTGATGGCAAGGCGCGACGACCGAGAATATCGGGGAATATTTGAGCGAGGAGCAACGCAGCCAACGGGGATGCATCGCCCGTCGAATGCAGTCAGACTTTCACCACGGGCTGCTAGAATCTCATTGTGGGCTTTAGCGCGGGCGAGAATTGGCCGTTGGCGGTATTTGTAATCTACGCAGTCTGCGATTATCTGGCACGGTGTTGAAGGACAAAAAGACAATTGACCTTCCGCGCATGGATCTGATCTGCGCCAACCTCAACAGATTGCTCTGAGTGCCGACGCCTCGCAACTGGTCAAGTGCTATGCAATTGCCATCTAGCGGCTAGTGTGGCAACTCACTGAGATAAACAGTCTTCAGCGGTTACAAACAGATCATAAGAAGGAGCACACGGATATGGCCAAGAACGGTTTCAAGATTTTCGATTCCGACACTCACATCGGACCCCACGCAGACGTCCTGGAGGGATATCTTTCGGAGTCCGAGAAGCGCAGGCTCGATTCGTGGGAGCCTTGGAAGTTCGTCGATCCCAGAAACGGCCATACCATGTACACGCGCTACGCCCGGCGAGTTCCTGCGTAAACTTGGCTCGGCCGAGCCGGAAAAGGAACACAAGCGCACCTCGCGCGACCGAGCGGTGCGGAAATATTCCAGCGAGGAGGAAATGCCGCGACCTCAGGCGGAGGTCGATCCGGCGGAACGCATCAAGGACATGAATCATGAAGGAGTCGACGTCAACCTGACTCTTCCCTCCTCGTGGTTCGGCACCTTTACCGCAGACCAAGACGTCGAGCTGGAAGCGGCGATGTACCGCGCCTACCATCGGTGGATGGCCGATTATTGCGGCGCGTTCCCGGCGCGCATCAAGGGCGTGATCCTGGTTTGCGCCCGCGATCTGGAAAACAGCCTTCGGGAGCTCGAGCGCTGCGCCAAGGAGGACTGGCCGCTTGCCGGTTTCGTGTATGCGCCCAGCAGCTTTCCGCTCGACCACCCGGATCTAGAGCCGGTATGGGCGGCATGCGAACATCATAATCTCGCGGTCGCGTTACACACTTTCACCGCGAGCCCGCCTTATGCCCCGGGCGGACAGGATACCTGGGACAATCATTTTTTGCAGCGTTGCGCGGCGCACTCATGGTGCGGCGAGCGCAACATCGCGGCGCTGATCGGAGCCGGGGTCATGGATCGGCACCCCAAGCTGCGCATCGCCCCGCTGGAAGCGGGACATAGCTGGCTGCCGTTCTGGATGACCAGAATGGACGAGCACGCCCAGTCCCATGCCCGGTATTTGCCGTCCTTGAAGATGAAGCCGAGCGAGTATGTGCTGAGCGGCAGATACTTCCAGAGTATTGAGATGTCGGAAGGAGAAAAACTCACCAAGAGCGTCATCGACATGATCGGCGAGGATATTTTGATGTACGCGTCGGATTACCCTCATCGAGAGAGTTGGTATCCAAAATCGGTGGAAACGGTGATGGCGTGGAATCTGCCGGAAGAGACCAAGCGAAAGCTTTTCTGGGACAACGCGGTTAAATACTACGCGAGATATGCCGCTGACTAGATTGTACGGAGAGACGAGACGGCTGAGCATAGGATCGAAGCGCGCAGCACGTTTGATGGCGTACTCACATAATCGAGGTAGATTCATAATGAAACAGAAAATCACCTCAGGGAGCAAAGCGCCGCCGCGCGTCTTTGTCATAGCGTCCGCGGCGTTGTGCATTCTGGGCGCGGCGGTGGTTGGCTCGGCTGCAACGCCCGATATGCAGCAATATTTTGCCGGTAAAACCATAACCGTCATTGTTGGCAGCTCACCCGGCGGCGGAGCTGATTACAATGCCCGGCTGTTCACTCGCTACGCGAGCAAGCACTTTCCGGGTAAGCCCAATTTCATAGTTCAGAATTTGCCGGGTTCCGACCAGCTGCGCGGGCTGCAGGCCGGTATGCGGGCAAAACCAAACGGCTTGACCGCCGCTTCGCTCAACGCTCGATGGGCGATTCAATCGATTCTCGGAGAGGATCTCGGACCCTTCGATATCAGAACCACGCGCATCGTCGGATCGCCGATCGCCGCCGGCCGCGCGGAATTATTCTGCACGGAGCGAAAAGTTGCCGCCTCCTGGAATCAGGTTTTGGCATTGAAGACTCCTTTGACATTTGCCGGTGAGGTAGGCGGCCGCTCGTCGCTCGGCGCGCTTCTTTTGGAGTTCGTCGGTGCGCCGGTGAAAAACGTTACCGGCTACGGCGGGGTCGCTGAAGAGGCGGCTGCTTTCAACAGGGGAGAGCTCACGAGCTTTGCGTGTAACGAGGCCACTGTGCCTCGTCTGTTTCCGGAATGGCTCGAGCAGAAGAGATTGGTACCGCATTTTTGGTGGGATCTTCCATCCAGGCCCGAGTACCTGGCGCAAATGGGAGCGCCGCCGAAGCTACCGAATCTCCTTGAACTGCCCGGTGTAAAGTTTCCGCCCGAAACCAAGGTCGTAGTAGACGTGTCTCTTAAAATGTTCGCGTTTACGCGCGCCATCGTGTTACCTCCCGAAGTGCCTGACGATATCTATCAGGCGTGGGTAAAGGGTTATGCGGCGACGATTCAAGATCCGGAGTTGGTGGAGACGGCCGCCAAAGGCGGGCATGAGATCCAATTGGGTCACGCCGAGGATTTTATAAAAACCATCAACCTGACCAAGACGCTCTCGCCCAATGGATTGGCGTTATTCAAGAAGCTGATGGTGGCGCAGCAGAAGTGAGAAACTATCATAGTTCCATTCGCTGAGACATCGATCACACTTTACCGGTTCAAATCATGGTTACCATGCTAACCAACCGGCGGGCCTCGACGTGTTAGAGGCTTCTCTTCTCGCGGCCCAACACCTGTTTACCCCAGGGCCGATCTTAGCGATGCTTGTCATGCTGCCGATTGCGCTGTTCTCCGGGGCGACGCCAGGGGGCAACCTGCCGATAGCGGCGATCGTTCTCGGATTTGCCGGCTATTTCGATCCGTGGATCACCGTGACCGCGGTGATTTTCTATCTGGCGGCCAATGACATTACTGAACCGGTACCGTCGATCCTGCTGGGAATTCCCGGATCCCGTTCAGCGCAAGCGACAGTCCTCGATGGTTATCCAATGGCGCAAAAAGGGCTTGCCGGCATCGCGCTCGGGGCCAGTTATATGTGCACCCTGGTCGGAGGGATTATCGGCGCCCTGGCTCTACTCTTGGCGCTCCCGGTTTCCCGGGAGTTACTGCGGCTCTTCGGCTCTTCCGAATTCTTTTTGCTTTCGCTGCTGGGCCTTGTTGCCGTGGCGGTGGTCAGCGGCGGAGCGTTCGTCAAAGGGATGCTCACGGCCGCGTTCGGTCTCGGCATCGCCATGATCGGGTCTTCTCCCGTCGCGGGAGTGGTGCGGGCCAACTTCGGCATAGACTACCTGTGGGATGGTTTCCACCTCGCTCCGATCGTCGTCGGCCTCTTTGCAATTCCCGAAGCGATCGATCTTGTAGTCGGTGATCGGCCGATTGCGCGCGAGCGGCTCGACATAATGATTAAAGAGGCTTCGCGCGATATTTACCAGGGCATGCGCGAAGCCTTTAACCACAAGTGGCTGCTTCTGCGCTCTTCTCTGATTGGGACCTTTGTTGGAATAATGCCGGGGATGGGCGGCTCAGCCGCCCACTGGATCGCCTATGTCCAGGCGCGGCACACAGAAAAGGGCGGCACCGAAACATTTGGCAAAGGCGACGTGCGCGGGATTATCTCGTCGGACGCAGCCGTCAACGCCGTCGATGGCGCCGAGCTCATCCCGACGGTAGTTTTCGGTATTCCATCGGGCGGCGGCATGGCTATCCTGTTGGCGATCCTGATCCTTTCAGGCGTTCAGCCTGGCCCTGCGATGCTCACGACCCATCTCGATCTGACGCTTAGCCTGGTCTATACGGTCGTCATTGCCAATGTCGTTACCATCCCCATCATGGTGCTCGCGGGGCCCTATCTATTGAGGCTCGCGGTTATCCCACCCAACATCCTGGCTCCGATCGTGATCGGCTTTGTCACCCTGGCGGCCTACCAGGCCACTTCTTCCATGGGCGATCTCCTGTCGGTGGTTGCCTTCGGAACCTTGGGCGTGTTCATGAAGCGCTATGGCTGGCCGCGACCGCCGATTCTAATGGCCGTGGTGCTCTCGGCAACCGTCGAAAAATATTTGTGGATTTCGCTGAATACTTACGGTTTTCAAATGCTCTATCGGCCGCAGTTCCTCGCGATCATGGCGCTGATGGCTGTCGTCATCATCGCCAGCATGAGCCTTCAGGCCAAAGCCAGAAAGGCTGAGGCGGCGATTGTCGGGGCGGCAAAAGATGCTTGAGACTCTCGGTGGCATCAGCGGAAAAGTAAAACGCTCGGGAATTTCTCTGGAGATTCTTGGTGAAATCACGCTTCTAGTTATTGTCGGAAGTTTCTTCGTTTATCTTTTTGTCGAATCGCTCCGCTGGCCTCTCGGCGCGGCGCTGATGCCGCGCATCGCCGTCGTTATCGGATTTCCTTTCCTGATCATCCGGGTGATCACCCTCTTGCGGCGCACGGTGACTCAGCAGGGCCAAATCATGGATATGGGATTCAGTATAGGCATCGACCCCAAAGGCGAAGCAAAACGTTTTGTCCGCATTTCGAGTTTTATTTTCGGTCTTTATCTCGCCATCTGGATTTTCGGCTTCCACATCGCGCTTCCCCTGGGCATGTTTTTTTATCTTTTCGTGTACGGCAAGGTCGGCTGGATTGGGTCCATTGCGGTTGCCCTGTCATTTCTCGCATTGATCGTTGGAGTCTACGATGCCGTTCTCCATGTCAGTTGGCACGAGCCGCTAATCCTACGAATTTGGCAATAGTCGAGCTGAGACCGCCGCCGGGGATTCGAAGGCGCGCCGCGGAGAAGAAGCTGCCGGAACCGGATCGGCGAAGCGACCAGCGCGCCTACGTTCGTCGATCCAAATTCTTTACCGATTGGAGAAGGTTTTGGACGTTCCTGAGTTGAATTTCCGATTTGGAATCCTTGCCCACTCCAGCTTTGACAAAATCAAGTCTTCGGGTCTCACTACGTAAAGGTCCTGACCATCGTCGGAGACCTTTCGCTTGCGGGAGAACTCCTTGCGGAGATACGGCGTGTCTTTGCGTACCACAAGTCAATTTTGATGATGTAATAGTCTTGAATAAGATTAAACATTGGAAATTCTGATCTTGTCCGCGGCATCAGACCGAAACATGAAGAAAAAGGAAACGAGCAAGCCTAAGCATAACATTTTTCATTGCGTTCCTCCCGTCGCTTTCGCCTTGGCAATTTCGTCGGTGCTGTATCGGTAAGCGCGGAATACGCGATTGTTCCAAGCCGTTCGGTCCTTCACCAAAATAGGGATTGACGTACTCCCAAACCAATTCACCTTCAGTCGTGACCTCGAAGAAGCGGCCGAAGTCGCCTTCGCAGACGAGCGTGTTGCCGTTCGGCAAGCGCCGAGCGTTGGAAATCCGCGGGCTGTAAAATTCGTACTCTCGCCTCTCCTGATACTTCCAAACAATCTGCTTAGTCGCCAAATCGACTTCGATAATGCGCGAAAAAGTCATCGTATGATCTAGCCGGTGCGGCCCGTTGTCGAAGAGAAGCAAGTTGCCGTTTGGCAGCGGCATCGGCGCATGTTGACCGGAGAGCGGCGGCGCGCCGAGCTTCCAGATAATCTCACCCGTTTTCCGATCGATGATGATGACGGTGGAAATGTTACGAAAGCTCACAACGATGTCACCGTTCGCCATCTCGGCAAGACCGTTGGCGTGAGTCCACGCTTCGCGCAGATCTTGCACCGCCGTGATGCAGTCTGTCGCCGGATCGAGGTGTTCCCATGTACGCCAGTCCCAAACCACGCGCCCATCGGTCGTCATCTCGACGAGATAGTCCGCGTACATCTCGCCGTTGTGCTCGGTGCCGGGCCGGCCGCCTTTGACCTGCGAGACCAGATGCTGCGGCAACTGCGCTAAGCAAATAAGCAGCACGTTACCGTTACGAAGCCGAATGCCGTCGTGGTGATGGTCGGGTTGGCGCACCTCCCAGAGAACTCGTCCATTCCAATCCGCTTCGAGCACAACGCCGCCCTTCCAAGGCTGACCGCTAATGAATCGCTCTGAACGCTCGACAATCTTGCCGTTATAAAAGTAAGTGCCTCGTTCCGTCAGATAACCGGAGTTGCCGGGCGGATAAGGCATCTGCCAGGTGTGAACGACGTTGCCATCGATATCGATCAGATAAACCTTGCCGCCGCCGCTTTGCGGCGCGAACAAAGTAAAGCCGGGAAACGCGCGGTCGTGATCGCAGGCGCGCAGGCCGACACCGGCGCGCTTTGTCTTGATCTGTTCAACAGGCGCCATTAAAGACTCAGTCGTTCAAAGTTATGGACGCGCGACAACTCCAGGTAAAAGGGGATCTTGTCTTGGAGGCGATGATCTCGCACGGTGGTATAGATCTACTTGGAGCGCGAATCGCTGGCAGGGTGCGCGCCGATAATGCCCGCCTGTGCGCGGCCCCCGACCGTCACGCACTGAATCTCGAAGGCGCGCACTTGAAGGCAAAATTGAAAATCGCTGGAAGAATACTTATTGCCCGCCTGTATCGCGGTGAACCTAGTCACTCCAGCCATACAAAATTGCCGGGTTGTCGCTAAGAATTAACTTGCGGATACTTTCGTCCGGCACCGCGACGAGGAGAAAATCAAGAAGATCAGCGTCGTTGGGGATCGGTACCCGAACGCCTCCGTGTGGCCAATTCGTCCCCCACAAGACGCGCTCGCGCCTGGCGTCGATAAACGCCTGAGCCACGGACACCATATCGGAATAATGGGGAGGCCCCTCCTCCGAACGCTGATAAAAGCTGTAAAGATTGATCCAGATGTTCTCCTCGGATCGGAGAATCCGGAGGAGTTCTTGAAACCCGGGATCGTTGATTCTTTTATCCGGTCCCGAGCGCGCCAGGTGATCGAAGAGGTAAGGCATACCGAGTTTATTCAGCGCCGGCGCGACGCCAAGCGCTTCAGCCAGTGATTGCGCTTGAAACTCGACGTGCCAGCCGAACCCGGCGACCCGCGGCGCTATCTTTTGCGCGGCTTCGATCGAAAGCGCATCCTTGCCGTTGGCTTTCATGCGAAAGCCAGTAAAACCGCTTTCCTTCAACTCTACTAACTCTACGTCAGTGATCGCCGGATCAAGCAGTGCGAGTCCTTTAAATTGCCCTTTCATGTGCGCGATCGCATCCGCCGTTACCCGGTTGTTTGTGCCGTTGCCGCTCCCGGTCACAATGACGGCGCGCTCCAGACCCAGCGTGTGATGCACTCTGAGATAATCCTCGAGAGTCGAGTGTTCCGCCGGCGTATAATGGCGGGCGGGAGAAAGCGGGTAGCGATCAAAAGGCCCGTAGATATGGAGATGGGTATCGCACGCTCCCGGCGGCGCCTGGAGCTTCGGCGATCTGGTGTTTGGGTTTGGCGGCAGTACAGGTTTCATCGCGTCTTGGTCTTTCATAGGCGCTACAGCTATATATGTATAGAAAATTCAAACCACCGTTTTTTCTGACCGGAGCTATATCGCCGAACCCGCGAGCCGTCAAGCGCACGTGCGTTTAGTGAAAATCCCGGTGTTGCGGGGTTTGCGCAATAAAGCTATGCCGTGCATCAGAAGGACTCCCCACTGTTATTTCGCTCGACGATCTTCTGGGCAACGGAAGGAAATAGAACTCACTCCCGACTGCTCACCAAAGGATTCCCTGCCATTCTATCGCGGCAAGACTTTTCCCCAACGCTATCATGGCGGCGCGTTCATCGGCATGCATGGTTCGTGGAACCGCTCGAAGATGGTGGGCTACAAGGTAGCCTTTGTGCGCTTCGAGAACGGCAAGCCCGTCGGTCCGCTCGAAGATTTTCTCACCGGATTTATCGCGGACGAGAGTAAATTCGAAGCCCATGGCCGTCCGGTCGGCGTAACCGAATTGCCGGACGGCTCACTGCTGGTCGCCGATGACGGCGGCGGCAAAGTTTGGCGGGTTGCCGTGAAGAGCGCTAATCGAGAAGCTCAACTACAGCGTTAATGAACTGGCGATCGCGTTAATTGTCCGTGATCCGGCGGGCGATCGATCGGACGCGAGAATTTGCCGCTGCCCGGCTCGGCGAAGCAGCGGGTAGAGGTCCGGCGGCCACGAGTTTTCGCCTGGCAGGCTCGACGGCCAAATTTAATCCTTCGAGCGTTCGAGCTCCGAGGAGCAGGAGATCGCCGGGTTCTGCGAATACAACTTCATCAATGGTGAAAAACTTGTCGAGGCGGACGATCGCAAATCCAACGCTCCGGGTAACCTCTTGGCCGTTCGCGAGGACAAAGGCCACGTCTTTTTTCTTCACGTAAGATCCCGATTCTCTCCAGCGACCGTTCAGGCACCCAGGTAAATTCGCTGCCGGTGTCCACCAAAAGTTTTGCTATGACGAAGGAACGAGATCTGTCCATAGGATTTTCGATCTTGCATTTTGTGTGAAACGCGCCCACAGAGGAAGATGTACTGGTTGCAGCCGGGAAAGTAAAGCTTATACGGCACTCCGGCTTGTCTAGTCCGGATGGCGCCAAAAGGGAATTTCCTATTGGTCACGTAATGGGAGGTTCAGTAATGTTGTCGCGTCGGGAATTTCTCAGAAGCACGTTTGGCACAGGTGTCGCGCTGGTGGCGCAGTTCTCACAAGAGGCGGCCGCTCAACCGGCGCGCCGCAGGCTGATCGTCGATGCTCAAGTCCACATGTGGCCGGCCTCAACCCCGGAGCGCCCGTGGGTTGCCGGCGCAAGGCCGCAGCTTCCGGAACCGTTCACCATCGAGAGGGTGGTGCCGATGATGGATGAGGCGGGCGTCGATCGTGTCGTCATCGTTCCGCCGAGCTTGGAAGGCGACCGGCTCGACTATGCTCAGGAGGCGGTGAAACGCTATCCCGGCCGCTTCGCCATCATGGGCCGCATCGCGCTCAACGATCCGACAACGGCTCGGCGCTTTCCGACGTGGAGAGAACAGCCCGGTGTGCTCGGTATTCGCTTGAATATCGCCGGCGACCAAGCAGCCTGGCTTACGGATGGGACCGCGGATTGGTTCTGGCCGGCGGCCGAGAAGGCCGGTATTCCGGTGATGTTTCTCACCACTGGTCAGACGCACCAGTTTGCGCGCATTGCGGAGCGGCACTCGAAGCTCGTCCTTATCATCGACCATATGGGTGTGTCATCGGAGAGCGTCAGGAACAAGGCGGTGCCGGCCGCCATCGATCAGTCGGCGGCGCTCGCCAAGTATCCGAACGTGTCGGTCAAACTGTCGGCGGCACCGCTCTTTTCGTCCGAGCCCTATCCGTTCCGCGACGTCGCCCCTTATATCCGCCGCCTGTTCGATGCTTACGGTCCGCGCCGCTGCTATTGGGGAACCGACATGACCAATTCATTCGCCAAGGCCACTTACCGCCAGCGGATTACGCATTTCACCGAAGAGTTGGAGTTCCTGTCGGAGGATGACAAGGACTGGATCATGGGACGCGCGCTCGTCACGCGTCTGGGATGGGCCTGAATCTAGCGAGCTTGCTGCTATCGCTGTTACGCCAGGATTACCATTCCCGCAGGAGGCAGATCGATGCGCACGACGGCCCGGCCGTTATTGTTTTGCACCGGCACGGTTTGGTTTTGCGGCGCCAGCCGTAACTCCGCGTCACTCCAGGCGCCATTGTAGAGAAAAGTCATGCTCGAGCCGGCGGGATGGAGCGAGGCATCGACAGTGATAAGCGCGCCGCGGCTTTCCGTGCCGTGACTGTTGAGCGCGATCAGCACTTCCTGAGCGAAAAGAATACGCGACCACGCGACCAACTCGCCAGCGCGCGGATTGGCAAACGGCCGCCCGAAAAAAGAAGTTTCGCGCGGATATTGGCGTCCGCGCCGTAGCGCGAGTCCCACGCGATCTTGTCGATTGCGAATGCGTGCGATCGCCGCCACGCGTATGTAGGTCGGATGACTCGGATCGAAGAAGTGGCAGCCGGATGTTTCGAACGCGCCGAACGTGCCGCCGAACATCGACTCACGAATGTAACGATCTTCAAAACTCAATTTCGGTTCAATATTGAAATCGTGGCGGTCTTCGGTCCCATCGAATGCCTGCTCGGTGCCATAGTAGATGCATGGAATTCCCAGGGTGGTGAGTTGTGTGCCTACAGCGTGGGCGACTTGCTGGAAACGGTTCAGACTATTATTGCGCGCGGCAAATCGATGCTTACCGCGTCCCACCATGTCATGATCGTCGAGAATAGAAACATGATAGCGCCCGGTCTCCCGATGGCTTCCGAGGCTGTCGTGTCCTCGGAATAGGTCGAAAAAGCCACTCGCCTCCGTCAGTCCTTTGCTCATACCTGCCAATTGGCTCGCCGGCCCGCCGATATCGAGCACCGCGTCGATGTTGCGGCCAAAGATCTCGAGGTAGTTTCGCGCCATTTCCGCGCCACCGGTTACTTCGCCCAGTAACCAAAAATATTCTTTGCCGATCGATTCCGCATACTCATGAATCGCGCCGCAAAAGTTTCGAGTCGCTTCGCGGGGCGTATGCTTGACGGTATCGATGCGGAAGCCGTCGCAGTCGCTCAATCCGATCCAGTATTGATAAACACGAATGATGGCTGCAAGCGTGTCGTTGCGATTAAGGTTCACATCCTTGAGATCGAAAAAATCGCCGCGCCGGAACTCAGTGTCCGGATGCAAAGGATCCTCCCAGGGTTCCGGATCAAATTTGCCGATCGAGCCGGCGCGGGTGTACCAGTCGATATCCTGAAATTCTTTTGGCCAGGCGCCATCCTCGAGCCCGCCGATAGTTGCTGCGCTCTGTCCTGTGCGTGAACGCCAACCACCGAACGGATAAGGCGGCTGATAGCGGTATGGAACCTCTTTTTCCGGACTGCCATTCACTTTATAGAACCAGTTATTGCCGGAGTGGTTGTAGATGATGTCCAGCAGGACGTACATACTCCGTTGGTGGGCACCGTCCACCAGATCACGCAGATCCTGCCGCGTGCCGAAGCGCGGATCGAGATCGAGAAAGTTTTGGATGCCATAGCCATGGTAGGTCTCAAGATCCGCTCGCTGGCGCCAAATGGGACCGATCCATAGAGCGGTAACGCCGAGATCCTTTAGATAATCCAGTTTACCAATGATTCCTTTGAGGGTGCCGCCCTGAAAGCGCTTGCCTGCCTCCATCCAGGCGCGTTTATCTGAAGCTTTGAATTGCCCGGGGTTTGCCCGTTCAAATATGGAACGTTGGCTTTCGCGATCGTCGCTGAAGCGATCGGGCAGCAGGAAATACAAGACTTGATCACGCCAGTCAACAGGGCTGCCAAGCACTGTGCCGCGAGGCTTCAGATCTGCTAGCACCAATTCCGTGGGGGCGGATTGTTCAATCGTGACAGGCATAATTTTTCTCCGAACACGCTTCCGTTTCGGACGGAATACCCGGGCTAACTGTCCCTTTCATTGCCTCGACTGATCCGGGTCGAGCCAATCCGAACTGTTTATTAGCATCACCGATTTTATAAGTAAGGCAATTCAAGTGCCAGCGGTCTTTTTTTTGATCCGCGCGCAACTTATCGAGGATCTGCTTAACTAGGTCGGGACAGGACTCGGCCACTCGCAGGCAGAAGAGGATTAAAAGTTAATTGGGTTGACGGCATCGTCCACGCGGTTCACGTTTTTGAATAAAATTTTAGAGACCGAAGAGACTCACTCGTCGGCCGCGATCTCATGAATAGTCCGGGCGAAGAATCACGTTGACAGAGAGACTCTGAGCGAGGTACGTTCCCCGAGGAGACCTTGCAGGCAAAGGCTTTTGAAGGATCCTCAGGTTAGCGCTGCATTGCTCGTTGTAATCGGGATAGTGAGCAAACCACCGGAGGTGAACTATGAAATTGTTGTCTATCCGGCTCGGCCGGCGCGCCTTTGCGACCCTGGTCCTGGCAGCTCTAGCGATCGCAATGAGCAGTGCCACGCTTTTTGCCGCTGAGGTAAGCCCCGCTTTAGCCAAAGCGCAAAAAGAAGCCGAGGCCAAGGGCTATATCTTTCTTACCACTCACGAAGAAATCGTCGGCAAAGCCAAGCAAGAGGGCAAAGTGCGAGTCGTTGTCTCCACCGATGCGAACATTTTGAAACATCTGACGGCCGGCTTCAAGAAAAAGTATCCTTTCATCGATATCCGCACCGAAGAAGTCAGGGGCACCGACGCTTATATCCGCCAACTGCATGAAATCAAGAGCGGTCTGGTAAAAGGGCAAGACGTCAACGACCTGGCCTACGACTACTATGACGAGTATCCGCCGTTTCAGAAAAAATTTGACATTCTGGGAATGGCCGAGCAAAAAATCCTGCAAATCCCGGCGCAGCTCATCGACGCGCTGAACCGCAACGTCGTCGCTATCGGCAGCGGCATCCAGGTCGTCGCTTACAACAAAAAGCTGATCGGAGCCGAAAAGGTGCCCGACACGTGGGAAGGATTTCTGAAACCCGAATTTGCCGGTCGAAAGTTCGTGCTCGATATTCGGCCGAAAGACATCTCAGCGCTGGTGCCGGCGTGGGGTCTCGAGAAGACCCTCGACTTCGCGCGTAAACTGGCCGCGCAAAAACCGATCTGGGCACGGGGCAACACTCGGGTGCTTACGGCAATGCAAGCGGGTGAACAAACCTTGCTTTTGGGACCCGATTTCGACTCCGTTCTGCGCATCATCGACAAAGACAAAACCGACAGCATCGGCTATAAGTTTGTCGAGCCGGTGCCGGTGCGTTTGAACGAGGCTCAAGGCATCCTCAGCAAGGCGGAAAACCCCTACGCGGCGCTCCTATGGTTGGAGTTCGTGGGTTCTCCGGAAGGACAAAAAATTCTCGACGAGAGCGGTCCTTATGAGGCTTCGGTGTTTATTCCCGGCAGCTTCCAGGAACGGGCCGCGCGCGGCAAAAAGCAGTCAGTGGTCGACTGGGCGCATTACAACAAGATTCCAGAGTATGAAAGAAAAATCTTTGAAGCCTACGGCCTGCCGAGAGCGCAGTGAGAACGGCCGAGGAGCAAGCCTCTACGGTCGCGGCCAATGGGCCTGTACCTTGAGGAGACCTCTTGAAATTTCGAAATTCGAATTTCGCAATTCGAAATGTGATATTCCGGTGTCCGCCCTCTACGAGGCTTACTCCTCGGCCGATACTCTGCCGCGGGTTCTCCTGGCGCATGAATAACCGAATTAACAAAAAGTAACCCAACACGGAGGACTGAACATGGACTATGACTTGTTATTGCGCGGTGGGCGCGTCGTTGACGGTTCGGGGCAACCTTCCTATCTCGCCGATGTCGCGGTCAAAGACGGAAAAATCGTCGAGCTCGGCCGCGTTCATGGCAGTGCCCACAAGACCATCGACGCGCACGGGCTCGTCGTGTCCCCCGGCTTTATCGATCATCACACCCATATGGACGCCCAGATCTTCTGGGACCCATACGCTACTTCCGAGCCGCAGCACGGCATCACCTCGGTCGTGATCGGCAACTGCGGGCTCGCGCTGGCGCCGGTGAAGCGCGGCGATGAAGATGCCATTTTGAAGAATTTTGTGCGCGTTGAAGCGATGCCGCGCCATGCGCTCGAACAAGGCGTGCCCTGGGGCTGGCATTCCTACGGTGACTATCTGAACCGAATCGAGGGCCGCCTGGGAGTCAATGTCGGCGGTCTCGTCGGCCACATCGCGGTGCGCCAGTACGCGATGGGCGAGGAGTCAGTGGAACGCGCAGCGACGCCGGCGGAAATCCAGCACATGAAAGCGCTGGTGCGGGAAGGAATGGAAGCGGGCGCGCTGGGATTCTCGACCAATCGCAACGAGCGGCACATGCGCGAGGACGGCAAGCCGGTGCCGAGCAGGCTGGCAAGCGATGAGGAGCTCTTTACCTTGTGCGACGTTCTCGGCGAGGTAAATGCCGGCGCGATTCAGTCGACCTTGGGACAATTCACGATCAAGCACTTTGAACTCTACAATCAATTGGCCCGGCGCACCGGGCGCCCGGTGATCGGCCAAACCGTGATGTATCGGCCGAACGCGCCGAAGCGCTGGCAGGAACAGCTCGATGCCGTGGTGCCGACCTTTCGCGCCGGTTATCGCCTCTATTTGCGCACTCACACCGTGGCCAATTTTCGCACGTTCAGTTTGAGCAACACTCAAGCTTTCGACGAGTTCCCGACCTGGAAAAGTCTCATGTTCATGGAAATAGGGGCGCGCAAAAAGGCCTTTGCCGACCCCGAAACTCCGGCAGAGGCTGCGCGTTGATTTGACCGATCCGCGGCCGACGACCTTTCATCGGCGGTGGGATCTTGTCACCATCGAAAAGACAGCCAGATCTGAAAATCAAAAATACCTGGGCAAAAGTGTCGCGGCGATGGCTGAGATGCGCGGTCAGGACCCCCTGGAGGCCTTCCTCGATCTCTCTCTCGAAGAGAACCTCGAAACAACCTTCCGCAATGCCAACGCCGGCGGCAATCCGGAAGCGATGCGTGAGATACTCAAGAATCCCTATGTCATGGTCGGCAATTCGGATGCCGGAGCCCACGTGCAGTATAACGCAGAGTTCGGCTATGGCACGACGCTTTTGGGACTGTGGTCGCGCGAACGGGACGTGCTAAGCCTCGAGCAGGCGGTTCATAAACTCACTTTCCAGGTGGCAACGGTCTACGGCATTAGCGGCAGAGGATTAGTCCAGCCCGGTTACGCGGCCGATCTTGCAGTCTTTGATGCCGATACCGTGAATGCCTGCGAGCCTGAATGGGCAAACGATTATCCCGCTCAAACTCGACGATTGATCCAGCGCGCCATCGGCGTGCACTACACGATCGTCAACGGCAAAGTGATTTGCGCAGATGGTAAAGTAACCGGCGAGCTTCCCGGACAGGTTTTACGGAGCTCGGCGTACCGCAGGCGTGAGGCCGTTGCCTAGGCTGAACTATTATTCATAAGATCGCGGCTGAAGAGTAAGTTTTTCAGGTCGCGGCCAGCCTGCGTGGATTTTTGCGTTAAGGACCTTTTTCGGCGGCGCCAAGCTCCGAGCCTGGCGGGCTCCCAGCGAAGATCGTCAAGCGCCGTTGCTGCCGTGCAGCAACTTGAATAGGCGCGGCTTCGGCTGGTAAGCGCCGTCGGCGCGCTGCCAATATTTTTTGCCTGCTGCGCTGTTCAGAAACTCGCGGCGCCGTTCCAGGCGATTGGCGCCGACCACGCTCTTCAAAATCACGTACCGAATTTCCCCCAGCGGCCCGAGGATGATCGTCGAGCCGCCGTGGTATTCGAAGCGCTCGGAGCCGCGCTCGACCGTGCGCAGCTGGGTCACTTCGGCGACGATGTCGAAAGCTATCTGACCGTCGGGTCCGACCCGGCGCGAAGTTCGAATCGAGTTAACCGACGGTAAGGTAACGGCGTCGCCGTCGAGCCGCAAATCGCCCTGGGCAATTAAGCCGAATTCTTCGAGATACTCCGGTCGCGTGACGAAATCACCGAGAAAGCAAGCTTGCCGGTAGAGCTCCTCGGGATCCGCGGCACTGCCGGGGTCGCCGCGAAAGCGCAGGTTCGCAAAGTCCAATCCTGCCACCGGCGGCAGAGGCTTACGGGTCGGCAGCCAGAGCAAGGCTTCCTCCGAGATATTGGCCACTCCGCGCGGGTAAATATTGCGCCGCCGAAAAGCCTGGATCAAGGCGCCACGATAATCCCAAGGATCGTCGGCGACCAGATCATGGTCCGCGGTGATGAGCGCGCGCAGATAATCGCCCAAGGTTAATCCGGTCGGCGGACAGTAGTCGATCGCGCGAATGCAGATTGAAAGAAACTGACCGGCAAGCTTGGCCACGCGATCGGCGAGGATAGTTTGCAGGTCATACGGCAGCTCGCCATCCGGTAACTTTCCTGTGCCTCCTGTTGCCAGCCGTAAATAGCGCTCGGTCTTGCGCCGGTAGATTTTTGCGAACGCTTCAAATACCGCGGCCACCAACACCGAGCCTAGTTCGTGCGCTTCCAAGTTCTCATCGTAGAGTTGCCGCGGTAACTCGGTCTCCATTTTTGCATCGATAGCGCTGCGGAGCGCGGCTTTTCGTCCGGTGGTATGGCCGAACTGCCGTGCCAGCATTGTCAGATACTCCGCCTTGGTGATATCGCCGCGCGCGCTCCGAATCGCGTTCTGCACGACTTCCTTGTAGCTGAAGCGCTGAAAAATCGCGACCAGGTCGGCGAACGCCTCATGAAATCCGACGACGTCGATGCTGCTCGGCCGGGAGAAGTCCGAGCGCAAGCCATCGAGCAGAGCGTGGGTGACTTCATGAGCAATGACATCGTGAGACAGGCAGGTAAATACGAATCCGCCGGGCAAGGTCGTATCGGTCGCATCTTCGCCGGCGACATAATAGCCGAACTGCAGCTCGCCAACGGTTTCATCATAAAATGCGTTCGGCTCCTGCAAAGCGTGTGGCCGGATGACCAACTTTCCTTCCTGAGCGCCCGGCCCCCAGGCCAGATGGCGGCCCAGGGCTTTTCTGAAAGTGGCGTAGACGTTGCTGCAAACCGCGTAAACCATTTGCTGGTGAAAGCGCGGGTCGGACTGGGAAGGAGAATATCCGTTGGTGATGAGCACCGCCTTGTCATCGAGATCGGCACGTCGATAGTGCAATTTTTGCGCGCCGTCGTAGTTCTCTACGGTGAAAAGTTTGCCCGTCGGACCGAGCGTGAGCGGCTCGAACGGCACATTGACCAAGGCGATCGCGCCGTCGAGCCGCGGCGTCGATGGATCGACGGTGAAGATACGCAGCGGGCGAAATACCGGATCGCCGCGTTTGCGCTCGTACGCCGTGGGCGCAAGCCGCTCAACCGTCGCGCCGAGGACGTAGGTCTTGTTGAGATTGGCGTAGGGATTCGGCGCTTCGCTCGGCGCGCTCTCGATCGCGCCCTCACCGCGGCTTTGCGCTTGAGCGGCGGCTGCTTCCGTGGTCGATGAAATTTCGCTGCTGTCGCCTGGCATGGCTAGGACACCTTTAGCTTTTCAACCAACAGTTGCAGGGTCTCGATAGTTTCTTTTTTTGCGTCGCGCCACAGCGCCGTTGCCGGACCGGAAAATGCTTGCGCCACCGGGGCGAGTAGCGGCTGTAAGCCCGCCGCTGGGTCGCCGAAGTCGACCATGGGTTTTTGGCGCGCGCCTTGACCGAACTCGCTGACTACGCGATCGGCAAATTGTTGGTTGGTCAGTCCCTCTATACCTGCGCCGATGATGCTGGTCGCGCGCACCGTAAAATCGCCGTGGCCGTCGCTCTCCCATGCGACTTCATAAGGTTGGCAGGCTGAGAACAGAATATTTCTCATAAGATCTCCACCGGCTGGGCTGATTGAACGGATTTGCCCTGCACGGGCGCGAAACTTCTGATGCGCTGCTTTCAACTCAGCGGTCGCAGGAATAAAGCGCGGACGCCGGTCACGGCCGCGGGCGCCATTGGCGGCGGCGCCGACGGCGAGGCGCGTGGCGGTGCCTGAGTGGCAGCAATCAAAAAAACAAGTGACGTTAACTCCCGTCGGTATTTTGTTAAATATTTCGCGAATATCGTCATCTATCAGGAATGCGCCGGCGGCGAAGTCGTAGGGGCAAATCGCTTCGTCCGAGCTATCTTCCTCGTCGCCGTTCAAATCCGGCAACTGGGTGCCGTGTCCCGCGAACTGTAATGCGATGACGTCGCCCGGTGCGCTGGCCGCGATAATTTCTGCCCAGTTGTTGATGATTGCGCTGCGCGTCGCTTCACCATTGGACAAAATCGCCGTTTCGAAACCAAGCCGGGCCAATGCCCGCGCCCAGTCTGCCGCATCGGCGACGCAACCCGCGAGCGGCGCGGTGGCATAAGCATCGATGCCGATACATAGGGCTCGTTTGCGGCCGCTCGCGGTTGCGGCGCGTATGGGGACGGCGCTGCCGGGCAACGCCCCTGGGGTCAGCGGCGCTACCGGCTTCGGAGCGGGCTCACTGACTCGCTCAGGCCAGTCAACCTGGTCATTCCACAAATCAGCGGCACGCGCGCTCGAGCGCGCGCTTGAGTATTCGCTGATGGGATCGGCGTCAGCTTTATCCAGCACTCTCCTGACCACACTGTTCAGGGTCGGCGGATCGTCGTCGAATCCGCCGTGGGTGGTCGATCGGCTCGCGCTTCGCCCTTTGTCAATCGGCGATCGTGAAAAAATTACTTCAGCCAAGTCGCTCGAAGCGGACGCCAGGCCGAAAAGCGCTTGCAGCTCAGGGTCTTCGCGGAGACTTTGCTCGAGCCCGAGTATCGGCGCCTCGACCTCCGGTTCGAGCGCGTAGTGGATCAAGTAAAGCAATGACTTGCGGTAAATTTGCCCGCACTGGTCATCGCGCTCGAAATCCTTCGACATCGTAAAGAGGCTCAAGTGATCGATGCCGCGGCCTTTGCCGACAAGGCCGCCGAGGTGTTTTTTGAAAACATCGGTGCGCACGGCCGGCGCCAGGAAATGAGCGCTCCTAAAGGAAGGCACGCCGAGCGCCCGAGCGGTGGCGAGGAAATGAGCGTGAAAGATCGACCCGGCGCTGTGCCCGACCGCGTGCAACTCGATTTCTGCGCCCGGGTTCTTTTCGCAAAACGCCTTGAGCTTCTGGGCGACGTAACGCGCGCCGCCTTCAGCGCCGACTGCCCGTTCGGCGGCAAACTTCATACCGCCCCAGATGCGCTGCCCTTGCAGCGCGCGCACCGTCCGCTCAATCAATGGATCGGTGATATGATCGGAAACAAAACCGCGCGTGCCCTCTTGAGAGCGGCGCAACAGTTGGCCGATGGTCTCGAAAAGCCCGGTCTCCCAGACGAAGTAAATCGGATAAATGCCATTGTCCTTCCAGAACGTTAAATGCTTGGACGCGATCGCCAGACCAGCCGATTCTTTCACCAGCCCGCCGTGCGCGAAGAAAAGAATACGTAACGCCTTGCCGGCTGCTTGCATCTCTGTTAACGCCGATTCGAGGTGCGGGCCGAATATCGCATCGACGTCGCCGCGCGCGGTCTTCCACTCGCCGTCGTTAGAAAACTCGCCGAGGTTGAGGTTTACCAGATGCGGTCGCAATTGAGCGAGCTTCTCGACACTCAAGTCGGCCTCGCGCGCCGCGCTCTCTTTCGCTGTTTCGCCTGGAACAAATTCGCGCTGCGCGTCGCCATAGTTCGGCTCCGCGTCGGCGGGATCGGTCGCGCGCGGCACATCGCGCCCCAGAGTATCGAGGGCGTTCTCAACCGAGCCAGCAATCTCGAGCGCATCAGGGCCAAAAGGCTGCAACGCGCGCGCCGCGGCGCGCGGCGCTTGCGCCGCCCGGGCCAAAGTTTGATGCAGGGCGCGCACCTCTTTGACGATCTGATGGTAATCGATGGCGCCTCCCGGACAAGATTTTGGCGACATCGCGTTGTGAAACTTGAGGGTCTCGGGCGCCAGCTTGAAGCGCATCTGCACCCGCGCGATCACTTCCAGTACGGTCCGGCGTTGTTCGCCTTCAAATGGATCGCGCCCTTGATCGAAGTCGCCGATTATCTCAAACATGAACGGCCCCATGTGGCTGTTGCCGTTGTGGCCGGCGGCGCTTGCCGGCGGCAGATTCCAATTGCGCCCCGACCATATTGTGCCGTCCGGCGCGATCGTGATGTGTTGCGCGATGTCCTGCCAGTGATTGGTCTGGGTATGATACAGGTACATACCCAAGATGGTTTTATGGCCGTCGTTTTTGTCGTACTGGCTGTGATTCGGCCTCCAGGTGTGATGCATATGTACCGCATTGATGCTGCGTGTAAACTCGAACCTGTCCAGTAACGCGGCAAACTCTTCGCGCTTGATTTGCTTGAATGGGGCAGGCATGTTTCTCCCTTTCTTGGCTGATATTTTTAAACTTAAGCTGCATAAAATCGCTTTGACGGCATCCAACCGGCGGTAACTATGCGGTTCAAGTTCTTGTTTTGTCTTCTTGCAATCAGCGGTTAATTTCTTCGCGTTGGGCGGATCAAAACGCCCGTGTTCCTGGCGACCTTAATAACACGTTGCATTCGCTTGCGGGAAGAAAATTTTTCGACAATGCATAGTACAGCTTGCAGCCAGGGGGCGATGCATCACCGTCGAATGCAGCCAAGGCTTTCACCACGGGCTGCTCGGGACACTTCCAAGGCAATTGGAGTGCCAACGGACCCGTTCGAGTCAGCTCGCCCAACTTGTCGAAAGATCAGCTCAACAGCAGCGCTCTTGTGATCGCATGAAACGACCGGAGTGGATGAACGCCAACATCGTTGACGCTCGCGTCCACCGGGTTCACGTAGATGTAGCGCGCGGTGATTCGAACGACTGCGCGATCTCATCGTGCTTGATGCCCTGTCCGGCAATGATCTTGAGATCCTGCCCGCCGGAAACAGCGAATAACAACGGCGAGCCGCCGCTGGCGGCGAATTGAACTTCGCCGGTGGCAAGCGCCGCCATCTGTAAAGGGCTGCTGCGCAAATAAACCACCTCCATGTCAACGAAGCGCTGTGAGCAGCCCCGATTCATGATGACCGACAGGAGGAGAATTCAATGAAAACGTGTCCCTACTGCATGAAGGAAGACCTTATTGACAAGGCAAAGAAGTGCCCTCATTGCGGCGCCTGGCTGAGCACGATCAGAGTTTTCCGGAGCATTGCGGAGAGCGTCGGCTGGATCTTTCTCGGTGTATTCTTTGTCGGTTTGGCGAGTTGCGGCCTGATGTTTTTCCAATGATGAGTGTTCGAGTGATTTGGCAATCGCCGGCCCGGACGATTCGTGAGATCGCAGCCGAAGAACAACTCTCTCAGGGGAAACTGTGACTGATCACCGCGGACCGCAGACTGGCCGGTCGCCGGTCTTCGATCTGCTGTCATCAGTGGTGAAAAATTCCATGCACTCAATCCGCGTAACCCGGCAACTCACAGCCAACGCGCGCCGCGACCGGAGCGGCTTGATCGCGGATTTACTTTTATGAATAAACCGGATTCGAACTGGAACTATGCCTGAGGTGCGATCCATGGATCCTTTGAGCGCAACGGCTTTGATAAAATACCTGCTGGTCATGCTCCTGAGCTCGTTCATGTGCATCACCGCGCTTTCTTTCTTCAAGGTCCGGTTGAAGAAGAGAGAACTGGACTTTCAAAACATCGTCCAATCGCTCGGACTCCCGGGACGGGGCCGCGGCTTGCCGCTGACGATGACCGATGAGTATTTTCCCGCGGACTACTGGCTCCCCGTGGGTTTCGCGACGTTAATCTGCGCCTGCGGATTCACACACGTGTTCTTCGGCGAAGGAAGCTTCGATCCATAGCTGCAACGATGAAAAAAATGACAGGCGTTGCCGGCTCGCTGAAATAACGCTGGACTGCGCTCCTGCGGCTGGAGAAATTTCTTGATTCTGATACGGTGCCGCAATTCGCGGCGGGAACGCGCGGCGGTACGGTCGCTAAGATAAAACGCGAGATCAAGGCTGCTAGGGTGCTTTTAGTATTTTTGCTCCGCGCGGCTCCCTTTTGGCTGTGCTTCCTGCTAGACTTTTGGCGAATCCCTAGTTGAAGAAACAACTTCTAAGAAGGAGTGCGCTACAATGGCGGATAAACAGACACAGCAGCAAGCTGAGAACACCAACATGATAAAGGATCCTGAGAACTGGACTACCGGCGATGAGCCCATGACCGGGGCTCAGCGCTCATACCTGAAGACGCTTTCAGAAGAAGCGAAAGAGCCTTTTGATGAGAATCTGACCAAGGCGGAAGCATCCAAGCGTATAGATGAATTGCAGCAGAAGACCGGACGAGGCGCACCGGCGAGCAAACAACCCAGTTCAGGTAAATAGTTTCGAGCCTGACACTGAGTCGTTAGCGCCTGGCAGCCGTGGTGAGAGAGCTTACGCGCGGCTGGCCAGATATGGTGACGGGCCCCGCTCCAGAATTATCACGCTGCGGCTCAACGGATTGTAATTGCGGATTGATCGTTTGCGAGCGTGACCTGCATCAAACGGTAAATTAACGCTACGCTTTGAGCCGCCGTGCTCCGCTATCACAATCCGGCTGCGATAGCTCTCGAAGGCAATACGCAGCTCGCGCCGGTGTTAGCGGCTGCGGTTGTGAAGATAGCGGGCGTTGCGCAATACCTTTCCCGGGGTGGCGCCCGTGGGCTGTTCGTGATCGAACACTACTTCGCCATTGACGGCGGTGTAATGAATGCCATCGGCGAGTACCCGCATCCGCCAGCCATTATTGGGAAAGTCATGAACAACTTCTTGCCTTCTCGGCTTCACGGTGTCCGGATCGAAGACAACTAGGTCCGCCGCCAGACCCGGCCGCAACAAACCGCGATCGTAAATGCCATAAGCCGAAGCGGAATCGAACGTGAGGCGCCGGACGGCTTGCTCGAGCGACATGATTCCTTGTTCGCGCACCCAATAACCGAGGAGTCTCGTGCTGTAGCCCACTTCGGAATGATACTGCACGTGGGCGCCGCCGTCCGACAAACCTACCACGGTATAGGGACTGTTCAGGATTTCGCCGACCGAAGTGCGATCGGTATTTCTATGGCAGAACCCGAACACGGTGTTGAGATCTTCCTCAACGGCTAAATCAAGAAATGTCTCTATCGGTTCCTTACTCTGAGTCGCGGCAATCTCCGCAATGCTCTTGCCTCTGAGTTCCTGGTTTTGCGCTAGCCGAGGCTCATCGACCATGAGTATATCCCAACGCTTGTCAAAGCCGTTCTCGGGAACTTCGAGGTCGGCGCGGAGCCTCGCCCGGGTCGCCGGATCATTGTACAACCGAAGCTTCTCATCGTCTGAGGCTTGCATGATGCTTAACCAGGTGGGCATTTGGCGGAAGAACTGCGAATTTTTCATATTAAAAAGGACCACGGCGCTGTTTGGCGTGCAAAGCGGCAGCGCCCGGGTGCCTTGTTTATAGCGCTCTTCGACAAGGTCCAGGTGTTGTTTCCAGCGGCTCGGCGCGTACAGGCTGTGGGTAATGCTGTTGTACATCACGGGACGTCCCGAGGCTTCGGAAAGCCGGCTCATCAAGCCCTGCTTGAGCTCAGGGCCGGCGCCGCCGCCGCTCTGCATCACGCCGGTTCCCAGCTCTTGCAGCACATCTGCCAGCGCAAACATCTCCGCCTCTGGAGCAAATACCGCGGGGATCAGCTTGCCGCGGACGTCCAGATGGCTCATGTTGCGCGAGACCGATAACCCGAGGGCACCGGCCTCAAGCGCCTCGCGCAAAACGCGGCGCATGATCTCGAGCTCGCTCTCTGTCGCCGCGCGCTCCTGGCTCGCTTCGCCCATCGCGTAAAGCCGCACTGCCGAGTGGCCCACCAGGGTGCCGACGTTGATGCTCAGACGCCGGCCGATGGACTCCATGTACTCGGGAAACGTCTCCCAGTCCCACGGCACGGCGGCGCGCAAGATATCCATCGGAATGGCTTCCACTTCGGAAAGCATGCCCGCCAGTGTTTCGTGGTCATCGCGCTTGACCGGCGCGAGCGCCAGCGAGCAGTTGCCGATGATCACCGTGGTGGCGCCGTGATAACAAGAATACGTGCACAGCGGATCCCAGGTTACCTGCGCGTCATAGTGACAATGGTTGTCGATGAAGCCGGGGGCGATGACTTTGCCGTCGGCATCGATGACCCGCCTGGCCGGTCCGTTCAAACGGCCCAACTCGACGATCTTGCCGGCGCTGACCGCGACGTCACCGCGAAACGAGGGCATACCCGAGCCATCGACGATCCGGCCATTCTTTACGAGCAGGTCATAGACCATGATTTTTTCTCCTTTGGGCTGAGCAGCCCGTGGTAAAAGGCTAACTGCATTCGACGGGACGATGCATCCCCGCTCCGCTGCGTTGCTCCTCGCTCAAATATTCCCGATATTCTCCGTCGTCGCGCCTTGCCATCGGGGCGCCTCGCTCGTCTCTGTGCCACGTTAGACTTTCACGACGGACTGCTAGAGTCTCGCTTACGTCAATCACTCATATCACTGGCGGTGAAAAACTGTCAATCGGCTTTCTGTTGACACGATCCGCGGATGGGATTATCTGTCGTCGCGTCGAAGCAAAATTAAATCCTGGAGCGTTTATGCTGCTACAAAGGTCGCTCGCAAAGGTTTCGGTTATATTGTTTCTCATCTGGTATTGCGCTTTCAACTCGATGGCGTTCGGCGCGGCGCCTAACGACGCCTTGATAAAAGCTAAACAGGAGGCTGAGTCCAATGGCTACGTCTTCGCCGGTAGTCGCGACGAGATAGTTGCCAAAGCCAAGAAGGAAGGACGGTTGCGCGCTCTGAGCGGCCTCAGCTCTTCCGCGATAAAACCGATGGTCGCGGCTTTCAAGAAAAAATATCCTTTCATCGAGATTCATGTCGAGGAGATAGAAGGGACCGAGGCTTATCAACGTTTTCTCCTGGAGCTGCAAGCCGGGCTGGCAAAAGGATGGGACTGCACTTATCTCCCTTATGATAACTACAAGGCGTTTCTTCCCTATCAGATGAAATTCGACATCCTGCGGATGGCCGGCGCGGGGATCTTGAACATCCATCCAAGAATGATCGATCCGCTCAACCGCAATACCATCTCCGCCAACACCGTCGCCAACGTCGCCGTCTACAATCAAAAACTCATCGCCGAAGAGAATGTCCCGGCTAGATGGGAGGACTTTCTCAAGCCGGAATTTAAGGGAAGAAAGTTTATGGCGGAGGTTCGGCCGAGTTCGGTGGCGGCGCTGGTGCCGGCGTGGGGTTTAGAAGCCACACTGGAGTTCGCGCGCAAGCTTGCGGCGCAGGAACCAGCATGGATCCGAGGCGGTACGCGGGCCATCACCGCGCTTCAGGCAGGAGAGTTTCCCCTGGGTCTCGCTGTCCAGGCGAGCAGCATCAAGCGGGTGCAGGCGAAGGACCCCACCAACGTCGTGGCTTACAAGATCGTCGAACCTGTTCCTATCCGGGTGGTGTCGAGAATCGATGGCGTTTTAAAGACGGCTGAGCATCCCTATGCCGCTCTGCTGTGGTTGGAATTTCACGCGTCTTTAGAGGGACAAAAAGTGTTAGAGGATCACGGTCCTTTTCAGGCGTCGGTCTTTACCCCGGGCGCAGCGATTGAAAAGGAAACAAAAGGAAAGAAACTTTCAGAGGTAGACTGGCAGCACATCGCCAAACTGGACGAATACGAGGCGAAGATCGTCGAGGCCTATGGTTTTCCCAGGGCCAAGTGAAATATTGTTTCCATCGCCGAGTCACGCTTGATCGGCGGGAACTTCGGCTTTTCCCCGGGAGCTTGATGCTGGTGTAACTTCAGTTGAGTTACACTGGCTTGACAGGACAAAGCCGTTTCCGCTACATCTCAGAGAAATTTTTAAAAACTCGAACTATGGGGGTCAGCATGGCTGATAAAGGAAAAATTGTAACCGGTCTCGGCAAGGCGGAAGAGCGCCGCATCCTAGTGCGCGGTCATGATCTGCTCGAGGAGTTACTCGGCAAGATTTCTTTTACCGAGATGACCTGGTTAATGCTGGCGGGTAAGATGCCGACCGCAGAGCAGGCGCGCATGATCGACGCTCTTTTGAATATCCTGGTCGAGCACGGCATGGTCAGCAGCGTGGTGGCGGCGCGGCTCACTTATCACACCGCCCCCGAGGCGCTTCAGGGAGCCGTCGCTGCGTCCCTGCAGGGCGCAGGAAGCGTCCATCTGGGCTCTTCGGAATACGCCGCTAAATGGCTCGTCGATGCGCTGCCCAAGAATAACCTTGACGGCGATCTGGATGCGGTCGCCAAACAGATCGTCGATAAGCATGCGCAAGAAAACAAACGAATTGCCGGTATCGGTCACAGAACTCATCCGCACGGCGATCCGCGCGCGGTCAAGCTATTTCAAATCGCCCGCGAGACCGGAGTTTACGGTCGCTACTGCGAGCTGATCGAGCGCGTCAGCGCCGCCGCCCAGGGAAAATATAATCGCAGCTTCCCGCCCAATGTTACCGGCGCGATTGCCGCCATCGCACTGGACATGGGCATACCCTGGCAACTGACCAAGGGCTTTGCCCTGATTGGCCGCACCCTCGGTACGATCGCGCACATCGGTGAAGAGATTCGCAATCCGATGGCTGAGAACATCAACAAGGCGATCAAAGATGCCCTGGTCTATGAAGTCGAGACCGAAAGCTGACGTTAATTTCTACAGAGAATCACCCATGGTAATGTGAGCACCAGTCGGAAGCCCGGAGCGGCACTTTCGAAGGCATCCCGCCTATAACTCGAGCTTATACAACTTGTTGGCATTTTCCCGTCCGAGCTTCCGCTTGACCATCGGATCGATCCCTTCAAAGTTGCGATCGACGGTGTCGCGCGAGTAAGGAAACGTCGTCACGCCGTGGGGGTAGTCGCTCGCCCAGAGAAAGTTGTCGGCTCCATAGACCGGAGTCGTCAGCACGCCGGCGCGGTCGTCCTGATAAGTGAAGAAAACGTTGCGCTTGAAGTATTCGCTCGGCGCCAGCTTGTTGACGTTCAGCTCCGCGTCAAATGTGCTTTCCCGGCCAAACCAATAATCTATTTGCTGCACCAGATTGGCGACCCAGCCGACGTCAAATTCAGCGCATACGACTTTAAGCGTGGGATGGCGGTCGAATACGCCTGAGAAGATGACGTTGCCGAGGAACTGCTGCGCCGGCAACTGGCGGTTGCCGACACCGGCGATCCGCTTCCACGGCGCTTCCTGGCGCGGCCCCTCGAAATGCGTGCGCGCCTCGCCCTGCGTCGAGGTGGTGTGAACGTTGATCACCAAACCCGTTTCTTCCGCGGCGGCCCAGATGGGTTCGTATTTGGGCTCATAAAAGCCGCTGTCTTTGATCCTGGTGGGAATTTGCACTCCTTTGAATCCCAGTTTGGCGTAGTGAAAAATATCCTCCACGGTATGCTCGGGATCGATAATCGAGAGCAGCGCCAGGCCGATGAGCCGTTTCGGGTTGTGACTGCAAAACTCGTGCAGCCAGTCATTGTAGGAGTGAAAGATCGCGCGTTGATACGCTTCGTCTGTGATCGCATAAAAGAAACGAGCGGGGCTGGCAAACAGGACTTCCGCCGCTAGTCCATCTTCATCCTGATCCTTCAGGCGGGCGGCAGGGTCCCATCCGCCGGGATAATCCTCGTAGCGAAAATTTTCGTTGAAGCGGATCGATTCGAAGTGCTTCTCTTGTTCGACCTCCGAGATCCCTTTATTTTTACCGACCGATAGTCCCTTGGAGTAGTGAGAACAACCGATCGGCGGCAGGCCGTCGGCGAACAGCCATGTGCCTTTGGGCACGCCGGGCGGGTCTTTGATTATTTTCGGCGCTCGGTCGCCGTACTTTTTCTGCACTCTGTCCCACGCTGCCGGCGGTTCGTTGACATGACTGTCGGCGGATATCAAAGCGAAGTCTGGCATGGTTTCTTAAACCTCCCTGATTGATCTTGTCGATTTGTTTACTTGACTTGGATGACGCCATGGCCTTCGAGGTTCTGAATTTGTGTGCCGTACTGCTCAGAGAGGCGTCGCACACGATCTAAAATCGTGTTGCCGAGCTCGGCATCGGCGAGCAGCGGCCGGCCCCGCTCAGAACGCGGCCGGCCAAATCCCAGATCAACCGGATAGAGCTTGATCTGGCGCAGTTCTCTTTGATCAAACTCGCATACGGCGACGGCGCTCTGCAAGGACTCGGGTGTAGCGGCGTGTCCCTTGGTGTCATTCGCTGAACGCTTGTCAAAGAACTCTGAAGGCGTCGCATAGGGATCGAGCGCAAAGCGCTCGTAAGGAGTGGACGGCATGTGTCTCAGAGTGTCGTTCTGAAAAATCAGGTTGCCGAGGCTATAAAAAATCGGTTTACCTCGATAAAGTTCGACGCCCATGAAGATATGGGGACCATGCCCGGCGAAAACGTCGGCGCCGGCGTCGATCGCGCGATGAGCGAATTCAACGACAAACTCAGGCTGTTGGTCGATGTCGACCCGGCGCTCGGCCTTGAGCCAACTGCGGCCGATCATGTCCTGGTTATGCAGGCTCATGATCACCCAGTCCGCCTGGCGCCGCGCCTCGCGGATCTGGCGCAGGTTTTCTTCCGCGTCCTGGGCGTTGTATGCCGTTGTGATATCGAAATCATCGCCCAACACGTAGCGCTGGCCTTGAAACTCGTACTCAGTCTCACCGGCGGCTCCGATCTCCGAGGCAGCGTGAAAACCGTGATCGACGATACGCTGGCGCTCAGAGTCGAAGCCCAACCGGGAGCCGATTTTTTTTAGCGCGGCGAAAGCTTCTCGATCAATCACGAAAGTAGCTCTAGAGCCGAGCGGATTGACCCGGGCTTTCCCGGAAAATCCACTCTTTGATGGCCAGCCCGGCTATTAGTTCCGGGTAAGTGAGCGCTGGCCGCGATCAGCGCAACGCGGCCTCTAGGCGTGTCGAGATAGGCGGGACTGCTTGCCTGTCGGAGATTCTCGCCCGTGCCGGCATGGATGATTCCGGCACCATCAAGATATTTATTCTGCAGCAATACGCCGGTTTCGCCGAAATTCAAAGAATGACTGTTAGCAGCGCTCAGCATCTTAAAGCCGAACCATTTTAGATCCTCGAGCAATTGCGGTTCGGTTACCATATGCGTGCCGATGCGGACGGCCGGGTGACCCTCGCCATAACGAATGACCATGCTTTCGAGATTGGCGAATGTGGCATCGGCCGCGCACAGAAGCTCGCGCAGTTTGAGAAACTCCGGCTCGCGGTAAACCGCGAGCCGGCGCGAGGGCATGATATCGCCGCAGAGCGCTAAGGTTATACTGGCGCGTTGTGATTCATAGGGCACGGTGTGCTCCAGTTCTTTCTGTGAGTTTGTAAAATTAAATCGCGCTCGGTGCTGCTGCTGCTGAGACTGTATACTTCGTGGCTTATAACGCATTGTCAGAGCACCGGTCAACGGTTCTCTTGGCAGTGCTTTCGCTCCGTCAAAGCACGCCCCGGCCTTGACACTTTTACCAGCGAGGTGATACGTCGTCCAAGAACGTTGCGCGCCGCTTTGCTGTGATCATGCGCGCCGGTGCTGCTGGCGCTAACAAATTTTAAGCGGTTTATGGCTTTCATATAAAAAAAGAGATTACCATGACTCCACCTGTCACTGAGCGCTTTGCGACGTTTGTCGCCGAAACCGACTACTCCGCTATGTCGCTCAAGGCAATCGAAAATGCCAAGCTCCATATTCTCGACACCTTGGGCGTCGCGCTCGCCGGATACGAACATCCGGTCGCCGATATCGTCCTGGACTACTTGAAATTCATGGGCGGGACGCCTGACGTTACGATCATCGGCTCTAGCCTGAAAACTTCGGTTCCCATGGGCGCCTTTGCCAACGGTCTTTTGGCGCACGCGATTGATTATGACGATTGGGACGCTGTGGCGCGGGTCGGTCATCCGAGCTGCCAGATCGTGGCATCGTCACTTGCTGCCGGCGAGGCCACCGGCGCTTGCGGAAAAGACTTCCTGACGGCGTACGTGCTGGGGATAGAAATCGCCACCCAGATTGCCGCCGCCTGCCCTGATATTATTAAAAGAGGTTTTCACAGCACGCCGATTTACGGCAGCATGGGCTCGGCCGCCGCCGCCGCAAGCATCCTGAGGCTCAAGGCGAATCAGGTGAGGGCGGCTTTCGGCATCGCCGCTTCGGCCGCCGGTGGACTTTTCCGCCAGCAAGGCTCGATGGTCAAACCGTTTCACGCCGGCAACGGCGCGCGCAATGGCGCGGAGGCTGCGCTGCTGGCGCAAAGAGGCTTTACCGCAGACGAAGCGATCATCGAAAATCCTATCGGCTTTTGCGATACGTTTTTCTTCGGCGACAACACCTGCGACTACGAAAAAATGCTCGACGGATTGGGAGAGCCGTTTTACGTCGATTCGCCCGGGCTCTCGTTCAAACTGCACCCGTGTAGCGCTCCGCAGTTCCTCGCCGCAGATGCGACGCTCCATTTACTGCGCCAGCACAGCATCGGTTTTGAAGACATCGAAAGCGTCGAGCTCAGGTTGAATCCGTTTCGCTACGATCGCCACTACCGCGCCACCGTCCAGTCGGGGCTGCAGGGCAAATTCACGACCAATTACGTTTGCGCCGTCGCCATATTGGACGGCCGGCTGGAGCGGGCGAGCTTTTCCGACGCCAAGACGCGCGAACCCAGGGTTCAAGAAGCGATGCAGAAGATCAGAGTGATCAGGGACGAGACGATTCCGGAGAAGGGAGAATACTGTCCGGTTACCATGAAGTTAAAGGACGGCAGGACGGTTCAATACAGCGCCACGATTCAAAAAGGACACGCCAAGAATCCCCTGACCGACGCTGAGGTCGAAGAAAAATTTCGCAGCAACGCGAGCGTAATGATTTCACAAGACCAGGCCGAAGAAACCATCGCCTGCGTTCGCAGCCTGGAAAAACTCGGCAATGTAAGAGAGCTGACGAAGCTCTTGGTCGCCTAGCCTTTCCATTTCAATCGAACGACTCCTAACCCGCACATTATTCATCGCATCACGCCCGAGGAGCAACCCTCTCCGAGCGCGGCCAATAGGGCACTACCTTGAGGAGACCGGCTGACGTAAGTGAATACGCAAGCATCGAGGAGAAACACAACTGATTGCCAAGCACCATACACGTCGGCGTACCTTTGTACCTCTGTGTCCGCTCTCTACGAGGCTCACTCCTCGGACTTACACTCTGCCGCGCATTTCCCAGGCGCCATGAAGAGTGCGGGCTAACTCCGCGCGGCGCGGTTCGACACCGCCTCCGGGCCGAGCCCGGGAGCCCACGGATAAGCCCGCTGGCTGTGCGCGGTCTTGCTGCTTACCATAAGCTCGGCAAAACGTATTCCAACAGCCTGGGTATTGATCACCGGCACGCCAACTTGCCGCTCTACCTCCTCGGGCGCAACTGCCTCCGGGATCAGGCGCGTTGCGATCGGCACGAGGGCCTGGGCGCCGCCGGCGATTAACTCACGGGCAACCGCTACCGTGCGCCCCAATATGGCGTCGTGATACTTGCTGAGATCGCCGACTTCAAACAGGTCGATCACCCGAATTGCCGAGACAAAGTGCGCCATGCGGTAGGTTTCAACCATGCGCCAGACGTACGGTATATAGCTCTCAATCGGAACGGTGATGGCGAAGCGCTCGCACAGGGTCGCAGCAAAATTACATGAAGCCCGCAGCAATCCAACGACCGGGATGCGCACCGCCAAACGGGCCGCCTCCACCCCTGGGTCAAAGGCATCGATCTGCACGACTGCGTCAAAGCCGGCGCGTTCCGCCTCGATAATCTTCTTTACCAAAGCCGGGGTGCCCAAAATGTGGTGCAAGCCGGAGAGGGTCTTAGTCTTTCTCAAATGGTGCAGCACCTCGCCGCCGCCAAGATCCTCAGGATAATCGCCCTCGATGATTGTCCCCGGAGAGGCATAACTGCGGAGTCTTTCCAGGCGACGCCTTTCAAGTTCAACGTCAATGTCGCGCACAAAAGTGTGGTTTAATGCCATGATGCGCATTAAGAAATCTCCTTCTCACCGCAGTCCCTATCCCGGATTATTCGTGTCCGAGAGGAAAAGCGACAGAGTGTTGGCCGAGGAGTAAGCCTCACGCAGGCGTGAGTCTTCAGGTCATTAAATGAATCGCCGAATATGCTTATTGTTTTTCTGCGCGTGGAAAGCCAAATGCGCCGACGATCTCTTCTTCATATTTGCCCATCTTGGGGTAGTGTTCCCAGGCGAGCACGGAGACTTGTTTCCCCCTGGTGAGCTGCTCATGCACGGAACCCGGGCTAAAGATCGACGCGGCCAAGTCGACCTCGTCGAGAATTTTCTGGCCCTCAGGGCTGGCCTGAAACTCCAACCATAAAAGGCCGGCGTAAGGATTGGCGGCTGTGCTCAGAACCGCTTCCGCTTCCGTCAGGCGCGCCGGTATCGGTTCCACGACTTTGTAATCCAACTTTTTGTTGGGGTCTTTCGCCTGGACCGTTTTAAATGACTTGTAATTAGGCCCATACAAAATCGCCAATTCGCCGGCAATCATGGAAATCAGCAGGCGCTGCTCGCCGCGGAACCAGATCGGTTGTTGGGCGGCGAGCTTACGCGCATAAGCCACGGTTTTCTCCAGACCCCAAACCGGCACCAGCGCCGCGAGCGTCTTGGGGCGGACGTCGAGCGCGAACTTTCTGCCGCTGAACTCGGGCCGGAGAAAACCTTCCCACGAGTCCGGAACTTTCGTCGCTGAGGCAAGTTCTTTGTGATAGGCGACGACCTGCATGTTGCTTTGAATCGCGACGACGTGGCGATTGATGGGATCGATCAGTTTCGGTACTATCCGCAGAACTCCACCTTCGGCCATGCCCAAGATATCGAACTTTTTCTGGTACGGCAGAAACTCGCTGTAAAAGTCAAAGGCGAGATAGTTAACGTCCCAACTCTTCGCCATTCCAGCTTTCATCTCTTGCAGCATGCGCTGATAGTTTTCCATGCCGATCAACTCCGACGCCTGCACATCGATGAAAGGATATTTCTGCTTGAAAGCGCCGGCCATAGCTTTGATCGCCGGCGGCTCCTGTGAGCTGAACACCCGGAGCTTGCCCTCTTTTTTCGCGCGCGCGACGATCTCGTCATGGCTCGTATGAAACACGTAGCCCTTAGCTTCGGCCTCCTGCTTTGCCTTCATTAGAAGAGCCTCGCCCGGCGCTGCCGCTGACGCGCTGAAAGCTGCTACCCACGACCCGAAAATTATCCCCGCAAGCCAAAGATATTTCGCTTTCATAATATCCTCCCGGCTCTGTTATTGTCCGCTAAAGCTTGTCTCAAACGCTCGAACTGATTGGAAAACAATTCTTAAGTGGCATCCGAGCTTCTCTCTGGCGCGCTCTTTTGCCGCGCACGACTTTCAGGGCTTTTCTAAAGCGCTACTGTCGTTGGCGTTCGGAAAAACTTGAATCTCTCACCTCAAACAGCAGCATGGTTGCTCGTATCTGAATGCCGTCACTCTGTCAAGTTACGACGACGCCGATTGCGAGCACTGTGCGATGGAACCAAGCTTCTATGCTCGGCGCAAATATAAAGACCCATCCTGATAAATCACGTTGACGTTAGCGCCGCGCTTGGATAACGTGGCACCACATTTTCCGTGAATATATTGGTTGCAGCTCAATCGGAGGAACCTATGGCAACGATTAGTAGTGTGCGTGTGCAGCGCTTCAATTTGCCGCGGGCCGACCCCGCCTGGAGGACCTCTATCTATTCCGGCACAGCCGTCGAAGGATTTATTCTTGAAGCGTCGGCCAATGGAACCGTTGGCATCGGCGGCACGGCCGCCCATCCGCTGGTCATATCCGGTGATGACGTCGAAGCGCAACTCAACGGCCCAGTCCGGGATATACTCATGGGAGCCGACGTCTATGACGGCAGTCGTATTCGGCAAGCACTGACGGCGGCAAAGGTTCACAGTCGCGCATCGATCGCGGCGGACCTGGCGCTTTACGACCTTCTCGGCAAGGTTGCTAATGTCCCGGGATATGTGTTGTTGGGCGGGAAGTTTCGACCGCGCATAACCGTCGTGCGTATGGTCGGAATCAAGGCGCCCGCGGAGCTCAAAGCGACGGTAGCGGATCTCGTTTCTCAAGGTTTAACCCACTTCAAGGTGAAAATTGGCACGGGACTAGACGAGGATGTCGCCCGCATCCGCGCGCTGCGAGAAGCGTTTGGCGATAAAATATGGATCGGCGTGGATGGCAACGGCGCCTACGAAGTAGACGGGGCTATTGAATTGTGCAAAGCGCTCGCAGCTTATCGGGTCGGCCTGATCGAGCAACCCACTAAAGACTTTGACATGGAAGGATTGATCCGAGTTACGGCAGCGAGCCCAATACCGATTATGGCGGATCAATGCGTCGACAATGTTGCCTCGGCGCTGGACGTGTGCCAGCGGCGCGCCGCCCACGTGGTGTCGATCAAAGCAACCAAGATGGGCTCGCTCGATGAGTGCCGCCGCGTCGCCGAGGTCTGTCACGCATTTGGCATCCACGTCCACTTCGGCGGCTCGGCGGCGCCGGCCGTCGTCGATGTGGCGGCGGCGCATCTGGCGGCGGCGCTGCCGTCGATTGACGAAGAGTGCGAAGTCGGAGAGTTCCAGGCCCTGCAGGGCGATCTGTTCAGAGGCGCGACCCTGATCGATGGCCGCATGGAGCTCGGCAGCGCTCCGGGTTGGGGTCTGACATTGGCGGGATGATAGTATCTGCTCATCGACGGCTGCTCACTCCGTTACGCTGATGTGGATCGAGAGCGGCGTAAGGTCATGATGTTTCCGATGCGCGGGTTTCTTGCAGCGATCATGCGGCGTAACTCGCTTGGCATATAGGCACGTATTCAGTCGGGGTTTGCCCGCTTTGAAACAGCCTCAGGACTGAGGCCGGGAGCCCATGGATAGGCCTTCTGACTGTGCAGAGTTTTCGTGCTGACCATGAGCTCGGCAAAGCGGATGCCCGCGGCCTGGGTGTTAATCACGGGCACGCCGATTTCACGCTCGACCTCCTCGGGTGAAACGGCGTAAGGAATCAAACGCGCCGCCAGTGGTACCAGAGCCTGGGCGCCGTGCTGAACCAACTGGCGCGCTTCGGCGACCGTACGCTGCAGAATCACGTCGTGATGATCTTTCAGATCGCCGACCTCGAACAACTCAATTGCGCGAATGGCCGTGACGTAGTGCGCCATGCGATAGCTTTCAAGTGTCCGGGCCACGTACGGCACATAGCTCTCGAGCGGCACGGTGATGGCGAAGCGATCGCACACGCACGCGGCGAAATGCAATGCGGCGCGCATCACGCCGACCACGGGGATGCGCACGGCCAAGCGGCAAGCTTCCACGCCAGGATCGAAAGTATTGGTCTGGACGACGGCATCGAAGCCGTCGCGCTCCGCGCCGATCACCTTTTTTACCAGAGCCGGAGTTTCGAGAATGTGGTGCAGGCCGGCAAGCGCCTTCTCTTTCCGGATGTGATGCAGAACCGCGCCGCCGCCCAGGTCTTCGGGATAACCGAACTCAATAGTCGTGCCGGCGGAGGCATAGCTCGTTAGCTGCTCAACGATTCGTCGTTCGCCGGCCGCGTCATATTCGCGCGCGAAGCTATGATTCAGTGCCAGAATCCGCATGTTACGTTTCCCTCTTCCTGCTGGTGTTGGCTTTGTCGCGCACCCAGACAAGCACAAGCCATTGCCTCGATGCAACGTTGGCCCAATCGTTGAAGCTTACAACGATCCGGATTTCGAATCGAACGACCAGCCGCTTTTACCGAGCCCGTAAGTAAGTTGATAACGCGAAAGCCGAGCTGGAAGCGCGCCAGCAAGATCACCCGATCTCTAGCATGCGCTCGACCGCTTTTGCCGCGCGGCCGCGAATCTCTTCGGGAACTTCGATCTCGAAGCGGTTGTTTTCGAGGGATCTGAGCGTGTCCTCGAGGGTGATCTGGTTCATGTGCGGACAACGCACGCTGCAAAGCCGCACCATTTCCTTCTCCGGATTTGCCGCCGCAACGTTGTCGCCCATGGCGCACTCGGTCAGCAGCAGATAGCGCGGCGCGTCTGCCTGCGCGACATACTTGATCATCGCCGACGTGCTCGCCGAGAAATCCGCCGCGGCCACCACCTCGGGGCTGCACTCCGGGTGGGCGAGCACAATCACATCGGGGAACTGCGCGCGCACGTCTCGGATATCCTGGACTGTAAATTTCTCGTGAACTTCGCAGCGCCCGGGCCAACCAATCAGCGGGTAGTTCTCGACGTCTCCGTCCTTTGGCGGCACCACCGTCGGAAATAGGACAGCTTTACCGGTTTCGCGCGCGACATTGCGGGCGAGATATTCATCGGGGAGAAAGATCACCCTATCGGCTTTGAGGGACTCGACGACCGCCGCTGCATTTGCGGACGTGCAGCATACGTCCGACTCGGCTTTGACGTCCGCATAGGTGTTGACATACGTCACCACCGGAACCCCGGGAAAGCGTCGTTTTAGCTCGCGCACGTCTTCGGCAGTGATGCTGGCGGCCAGTGAACAGCCGGCTCTCTCCGCGGGAAGGAGCACGGTCTTATCGGGATTCAGAATCTTGGCGGTCTCCGCCATAAAGCGCACACCGCAAAATACGATGATGTCTTTATCCGTTGTCGCGGCCTTGCGGCTGAGTTCGAGGGAGTCGCCGACGAAGTCGGGGATGGTGTTAAAGAGCGCCGGCTCCATATAGTTGTGGCCGAGAATCACGGCGTTTTTTTCTCTCTTGAGCCGGTTTATAGCGCAGGCCAACTCGGCTTTGTAACGCAGTTCGATATCCGGCACGATGCCGCGCAAACGAACGCTGATCTTTTCAAGCATTACATCGACGGAGGTTTCCGTCGATAAATCAAGAGTCATCAGGCACCTCCGCTTGATCCGCTGAGAACCCGAGTGTCATTAACGAATCGCCCGGCGCTCCGATAGGGTCGCAGCCAATGTAAACCGACAATCGATCCTTCATGCTACCATCTGAAAAACGCGCGGCAAACCCCGCCGGCGTTAATAGATCTTATCCTTGATGTCGACCGCTCCTTTGCAGCCGGTGCCTGGTCTCGGCAGCCGGCGATTACTGAGATTCGAAGCGCGCCCAATGTCCTGATAATATTGCTGCATGCTTGAGCGCGGCTTCCTGTACCTGTCCAATCCAAGCTATTATACTAAAATTTAAAGTTTCCGAACCGCTCGTTTGTCGAACCTGACTGTCTCCTCTATTAGAGAACGCCATCGTGATAAAGATCAACCAACTTTCCAAGTCATATTTCGCTCGCGAGCTTTTCGCTGACGTCACTTTTCAGATGAACGCCGGTGAGCGCTTGGGTCTAGTCGGCCGAAACGGCCACGGCAAATCCACCCTCTTTAAACTCATCTTAGGAGAAGAAGAGCCCGACTCCGGAGAGATAACTATACCGCGCAACTATCGCATCGGCCATCTCGAGCAGCATCTGCATTTTACCCAGCCGACGATTTTGGACGGAAGCGGCGTTAGGACTGCCGGAAGAAGAATCCCATTCGATCTATAAGGCTGAAGCCATCTTGTTTGGCCTGGGGTTTTCCGACATGCCGATCTCGAAAAAGCGCCGGGCGAGTTTTCCGGCGGTTTTCAGATTCGTATCAACCTTGCCAAACTCCTTCTCTCCGAGCCCGATCTGCTTTTGCTCGACGAACCGACCAACTATCTCGACATCACGTCGGTCCGTTGGATCGCCAGATTTCTGGCCAATTTTAAAGGCGAGCTGATTTTGATTTCTCATGATCGTGACTTTATGGACCAGGTCACGACGCACACCGCGGTTATCCATCGCCAGAAAATTCGCAAATTCGAAGGCGGCACCGCCAAAGCGTATGCGCAAATCGTTCTCGAAGACGAGATTCACGAAAAAACCCGCGCCAACGAAGACCGAAAGCGGGCTCATGCCGAGGCTTTTATCAATCGCTTTAGAGCCCAGGCTTCCAAAGCCAAAATGGTTCAGTCGCGCATCAAGATGCTCGAGAAACTCCCCAAACTCGACGGGCTAGCCGATATTGAGTCTCTGGATTTCGAATTCAGGTACGCCGCCTTTGCCGCCAAAACATTGCTCGAGGCGCGCAATATTTCGTTCGGCTACACGCCCGATCATCTTTTGTTTCGGCACATGAATCTGACCATCAACGCGCGCGACCGATTCGGCGTGATCGGCAACAACGGCAAAGGCAAATCGACCTTGTTAAATGTGCTGTCCGGCGGCCTTAAGCCGGTGACGGGCGAGCTCAAGGCTCATCCCGACATGAAACTCGGATACTTCGGCCAAACCAACATTCAGCGGCTCAATCCCAAGTTGACCATCGAACAAGAAATCGAACAAACCAATCCGGCGCTGACGCCGCACGCAGGTGCGAAACATTTGCGGCACGATGATGTTCGGCGGCGATTTGGCATTAAAGAAAGTTTCCGTGTTGTCGGGCGGCGAAAAAAGCCGAACCCTCTTGGGCAAGATCCTCGCTCATCCGTCAAATCTGCTTTTGTTGGATGAACCGAACAACCATCTCGACATGGAATCCATCGACGCGTTGATCGAGAGCCTGCAAGACTTTCCCGGCGCTTTGTTGATTGTCACCCACAACGAACGGATTCTTCGCGCCCTGGCCACGAAACTGATCGTCTTTCACCGCGGCACGAGTGGATGTCTTCGATTCGGGTTATGACGAGTTTTTAGAAAAGATCGGCTGGGAGGACGAAAGCGATGGCAACGGCGCACCGAAGAAGCCGACATCGCGCAATGACTACAACGAGAAAAAAGAACGTGAAAAAGCGGAACGCAAGGAAAGAAGCCAGAATCGAAAAGCTCGAAGCCGAGATCCTGAAAAGTGAAAACGCGCTAAAGAAGTACAACGACCAACTCGTGATCGAAGCGAATCGTAATAATCTCGCTCAGATGAACGAACTGTCCAACGAAAATCACTGCGGTAAAACAGGAAATCGAGAATTTGTATCGCGAGTATGCGGGCTGAAAATTTCGGCTTGGGGGATGCTCTCAACGCAAGCTGGTTCGCTTGGCCGCGGTGATAGCAGCCCGTGGTGAAAGTCTGACTGCATTCGACGGGCTCGCCGAGGAACAAGGCTACTTTTCCAAATACGGCATGGAGTCCCAAGCGATGTTTCTGCGCAAGCTCGAGGATAGCGGCTTCATTGCCAAGGTTTACGCCGCCCAGCGCGTGAGATGAAAGGGGCGGCAATGCACCGATCGGGATTTAGCCTAATCGGTTTTATTCCTCGGGCGCGCCGCCGGACTTGGCCAAGTCCTCGACTTTGATTTTATCGATGTTCATTTTTTCCACAGCTTTGGTCATGCGCTCAAGCACTTCGTCGAAGCTCAGCGCGGCGGCATCTTTTGGCCGGAAGCGCAGCGGATTGATGCGCGCGACTACGAAACTTTTCAAATAGGGGCTGGTGAGTCCTTTGGCCTTCAGCGCGTCAACTCTTTCGACGACGGTCTTGTCGAGGTTCATGAGCGCTTGGGCGCGCTCGCGGCGAACGGCTAGCGCCGAGTGGAGCGGTTTCTTGATGAATTGATCGGAGCGCCTCAGTATCGGATGATACGCGCCGCCGCTGAACCGGCCGTTTTCGAGATAACAAAGGCCGAGGGTTATCAGCGCGGCTTCCTCGAACTCCAATCCGTAAGTTTCCTCTGTGGCGTCGTCCAGCGTCGCCAGCTCCTGGTACATCCGGATGACTTCGAGCGCGCGCTCGCGTAAGTTGTGCGCCTTCTCGGTGTTCAACGCGAGAATCTGGTAAGCGGTGGATGCTTCGGGAACAACGATCGCGATAATACTTTTCGCCCCCAGCGTTTTCATTGCCGAAAGACGGTGATTGCCATTGGGCGTCCAGTAGCGCGTCTGGCTATCTTCGCTCTCCTTGCGCACCACAATGATCGGGTCGAGAAAGCAGCGCAACTTGGCGATGACGGTTTCCAGTTTGCGCGCGTGAGTATCCGAGAGATTGCGCTGGTACGGAGTCGGTTCGACTTTGTCGATGGGAAGCGCTGCCAACACCAGCCATCTGCCGCAGAACGGTTCGCGGTAACAGGCGAGCACTTTGCCGCCGTCCTCTTCTAGCCAATTTCGCAGTGTGCTTACCTCGCCTGGAATCGGCGCATCGAGCAACGCTCCGGCTTCAAGGGCAGTGGACTTTCCTGCGAGCTTACGGCGTTTTTTGCCGGTGCCCGGCCGTTTTCTAGTTTTTTTCTCGGCCATCATTTATTTCTGCGCGATCGGCCGCGCGCCTTCTCGCGCCGTAGCTTCGTCAGTTTGCGGCTTGTCGATGCCGCTGAATCGCGGCGCCATGGGCATGACCCAAAGCCCCAGACCGGCAACGAACACCGCGCCGACAGCGACTGCCGCCGGGGCGCCGGCAAACTCAGCGATAGTTCCGGCGATCATTCCACCAACCGGCATTAAATCCCAGGTTAAGCCATGGATGCCCATGACTCTGCCGCGCAAGTGTTCGGGCAGATTGAGCTGCAGCACGGTGTTGATCGCCGTAATATAAAATTGGCTCACCATTCCAAGCACGAAGGCGAGCGCCAGCGACAGCAGATAGAAATGCGAGAAAGCAAACAACAACAGCAGAAAACCGAAGAGGGTCGCGCCGCGCGCTGCCTGGAGTGGCAAACGACGGGTGTCGGAGAACGTGGCCACCGACAAGGTGCCGATGAGCGCGCCGGCACCGCCGGCCGTTTGCAGAAAGCCGAAGCCTTGGGAACCCACCTGGAGGATGTCGCGCGCGAATACCGGCATCAATATCAAGTAAGACATGCCGAAAATACTGTTAAAGAAGGTCATACCCATTAGCGTATAAAAGAGCTGGTTCTTGCGAATAAAGTTGACGCCCTCCATCATGTTCTTTAACAAGCCACCATCGCTGGCCGCGAGCGCGGGTTGGACCGTGCGGATGGCGAGCCAGAGGACGACGGCGCTCGACGAGGCGAAACAGCAGGCGATAAAAGTCGGGCCGACGCCAAAAAGATAGATCAAAATCCCGGCCGCCGCCGGTCCAACCAGGCGGCATAACTGCCAGATGGTGCCGCCGATGGCTACTGCGTTGGCAATATCCTCGCGCGGCACCATCTGGGGTAAGAGCGCCATGCGGCTGGGGCGGTCAAATGCTCGGATACTGCCGGAGATAAACGCGAGCGCCATTACTTGCCAGAGCGCGATCTGCCCGGTCAGTACCAGGACTGCAATGGTCAGGAACATCAGAGCAGTACCGCTCTGGGAGGCAATCATGATGCGCCGGCGATCGGCCCGATCCGCAATAGCGCCACCGACGAGAGTCAGGGTGATAGTCGGTAGCGCATGCGAAAGTCCGGTTAGGCCGAGTGCCAGGGGCGAGTTTGTGAGCTCCAATACGAGCCAGCCCTGAGCGACGTGCTCCATGTTCTGCGCCAGGACAGAGGAGAGTTGGCCGAACCAGTAAAGGCGGTAATTGCGGTGGCGCAGCGCGCTTATGGCTTCGAGGATGCGCTTTCCGCCACCGCTGTTGTGGGCGCTTGCTTGCGACATGGTTGGTTGGAGAAAAGTCGGGGCCGGCTGCGTCATTGTTCATGAAACTGCGTGCCGTGTCAAAGCGCGGTGCGAGACTTTTCGCGTCGCTGATGCTACCTTTTTCAATGCTCGTATCTCTAATGCAAGTCGCGAGTCTCGCGTCCCGGGGGGTCGACCCCCCCAGACCCGAGACGCTGAAATTTAGAGCCCATAGAAGCGAGGTTGCATGGCCCAGTACGACTTCGATCTCTTTACTATCGGCGCCGGCTCCGGCGGCGTCCGTGCCAGCCGCATGTCAGCGTCATTTGGCGCTAAAGTTGCCGTAGCCGAAGAACTTTATCTTGGCGGCACCTGTGTCAACGTCGGCTGTATTCCCAAAAAACTGCTGGTTTACGCCTCGCATTATGCGGACGATTTCGAAGATGCTTCGGGATACGGCTGGACTCAGGAGCGGCCGCATTTCGATTGGCCACAGCTCATAGCCAACAAGAACAAAGAAATAAAGCGGCTCAATGGCATCTATGGTAAGCTTCTTGGCGATGCCGGCGTGGAAATCATTGAAGGCCGGGCTCAAATTGTCGATCCGCATACGGTAGGCATTAACGGCCGGGAATTTACGGCCAAATACATACTCGTTGCAGTCGGGAGCTGGCCGGTGGTGCCGAAGATCCCCGGCTCAGACTACGCGATCACATCGAACGAAGCTTTTTATCTCGCCTCGCTGCCGGCCAGAGCTATAATCGTCGGCGGCGGTTATATCGGCGTGGAATTCGCAGGAATCTTTCACGGGCTCGGCGCCGAAACCACACAGCTCTACCGCGGCGAGCTCTTTTTGCGCGGCTTTGACCGTGACATTCGTTCCACCTTGGCCGAAGAAATGGTCAAGCGCGGCATCGACCTGCGATTCAAGACCAACATCACCAAAATCGTTAAATCCAACGGCACATTAATCGCGACTCTCGGCGACGGCAGCGTGCTTGAAGCGGAGCAGATTCTTTTTGCCACGGGCCGCGATTCGAAGACCCGGGATATAGGATTGGCCGACGCCGGGGTCAAATTGAGGCAGAACGGCGCCGTCATCGTCGATGATTACTCTAAATCGAGCGTCGATAGCATTTATGCCATCGGCGATTGCACCGATCGCATCAATTTGACTCCAATGGCAATCGCCGAAGGCATAGCTCTGGCCAACACTCTATTCAACGAGAAACCGACGCAACCCTGTTACGAAAACGTACCCACGGCTGTTTTCAGCACGCCGAACTGCGCCGCCGTCGGTCTGACCGAGGAGGAAGCGCGGCAGCGAAACTACAATATTGATATCTACCGCACGTCGTTCAAGCCGCTCCGCCATACGCTTAGCGGCCGCGATGAGCGCACTATGATGAAGCTGGTAGTTGACCAAGCCACCGATCGAGTCCTGGGCTGCCATATGGTTGGCCCGGATTCAGGAGAAATAATTCAAGGCCTTGCCGTTGCGCTGAATTGCGGCGCGACTAAAGCCCAGTTCGATGCCACCATCGGTATCCATCCAACCGCTGCCGAAGAGTTCGTTACCATGCGCAGCAAGCTGGCGCCGTCCGACTAAAATCGCCTGCAGGTTTACAGACGTCTTAGGACCCGGAGCCGGCATCGCGCAGAGGCGCAAAAGGCGCACAGGTAAAACCGCATCCGGAAGGACTGCAATGGTTCGAGAAAGACCTTGCCGTGGAATGGCCTACCGGGCACCCGATCTGCGCCAGAACATTGCACGGTCTACGAAAGTTTCGTGATCCGGAGCGAGAGCCGAGGCGAAATTGCCTGCATCACTCAAACCTAAGTAAATATTCTCGCCACTTTAGCCGTTTTGCCCGATTCCGAAGATTAGCATCCCTCGCGATAGCGCGCATTATCCATGGCACCTTCTTTGCTGTGGAAAGTTGCCTCCAGCAAAACGCGCTATTTAATTATTGGGGGGAATGCTAATGGATAGGAATACTTTCCGCGAGCAGCTACTGACTGTGATGGAGCTCAAGGATCACTGGGCTTGGCCAGCGTTTACCCACGGCAAAGTGCCGAAAGACTCGCTCCACTTTCACTTCGAACAGGAATACGCTACCTATGTCCGCGATTTTCCTACTCTGGTAGGTTGGGCCTTTGTGCGTTGTCCGATCCCGGAAGTGCGCCGCAATCTCGCGGAGAATCTTTACGAGGAGGAGACCGGCGGTTTGGCGGCCGGCAGTCCCCATCCTGAGTTGTTCCTTGAATATCCGCGCGGGTTGGGCATGGAACTCAAGCGCTTCGAGAACGTGCAACTACTCCCCGCAGCGCAAGCCTATCGTAATTTCCTTGATGAAGCTGCGCAACATTATGGTTGGGAGATTGCCGTAGCGATCGTCACCATCTTTATTGAAGGCACTAAAAACGAGCGCGCTGCCATTGATCCGGCGAATCATGCGGCGCCGCTGCCGCCGCTCGAAGAACACCCCCTGGTAAAGCACTATGGTCTATCGCTGGAACATCTTGCTCTCACTCGCGCCCACAGAAAAGTCGAAAGCAATCACCGCAGCGCGGCATGGGCGGCAGTCATAAATTACGTCGCGCCGACACGCCGCGGCGCCGTGGTACGCGTTATGAATGAGGCCGTGGAACATTGGCTTACTTACCGCGATGAAGTCGCCGAGGTGTGCGGCGTGCGGCGCGAAGCATGATTTTTTCGGCGGGCAGCCGTCCGCCGTGCATCGGCCGCTGATCACCCAAATAAAACCCAAGTTCCTTGATCGCGCACCTTTCACTTAATCATCATTTCCCCACGATAACTCTTCGCCAGTATCTGAATCGGATTTAACGGCCGCGTGCCGCTTCCCTGTTCGATTTGAATGGCCGCTAGCGGGCAGTCCGAGCAGGTAGTGTTTGGTTCGCCCTCGGCGATCTGCGCGAAAGCGCGCTGTCCCCATCGGAGCGAAGCCTCAAAGTTTTCCTTTTTCATTGACCAGGTACCGTTGTGGCCCGAGCACTCTTCGAGGACTTTTACCTGGGTGTCCGGCAATAACGACAGCACATCGCGAGTCTTGTAACCGATACCCTGGGCGCGCAGATGGCACGGCATGTGATAGTTGACTTTACCCGCGCCGGTTTTGAATTCCTTGTTGAGTTTTCCCTGGGCCGCCAGCATGGCGAAAAATTCCATCGGGTCCATCGTTTGCGCAGCCACTTTCTTGGCTTCCGCGGTGGCCAGCAATCTCGGGTATTCGACGCGAATCATCTGCGAGCAGGTCGGATTGGTCGCAACGATAGTCCTTCCCTCGCTTTACAAAGCGACCGAGGTGGGTGACGTTTTCTTGAGCTGCCGCAGTAGCTCCGTCCATGTCGCCGTTATGCCATAGCGGCATGCCGCAGCAACGCTCGTAAGCGAAGTTTACATCGACGTTGTTGCGTCCCATCACCTCGAGTGTATCCACGCCGATCTCCGGCTGATTATAGTTGACGTAGCAGGTCGAAAAGAACGCGACTCGCGCCGTGGGGTCGCCGCGCGGCGCCACCCGTCGCGCTTTGAATTGCTGCGCCAGAGTTCGCGACGCAAAGGGCGGCAGCTTCTTGTCTTTATGAATGCCTAATAGGCTTTGCATGAATTGTCGGTGCAGTTTGCTTTCATTGGCCCAGTTCGCCAGCGCCGAGGTCGCCGTGCCGAGTTTACCGGCGAGGTCGGGATTGCCCATGACCTTATCGCCGAGGGAAACTCCGCGGTCTTTGACGTTTTTCGCTTTGGCTCGAGCCATCAAACGGGGAAAATCGATAGCCCAGTCGTGACTGCCCGGAGTGTAGGGGCATTTGATATAGCAGAGCTTGCACTGAAAGCACAGATCGACCACCTCATTAACATCCTCTGCCTTTAGTTTCTTGGTATCGACTTCCGCGTATTTTTCCTCGGTGCAATAAGTGTCAATCGCATCGAAGAGTTTCGGGAAGCTGCCGCAGTAGCGGACGCACAGACGACAATCCGAGCACACACCAAAAATTCTTTCGCTTTCTACGCGCAGGTCTTTGGCATCGTAGTAACGCGGATCCGTCGGGTCGTAGGCTGGGTTGGCAGGCATGGTTGAACTCCTGGGATGAGTGCCGGCGCGCGCAAATTCAAGGATTACTCGTCTCTGCGAGCTTAACCCCGCCGATTAACGTTTTTCAACAGTCCCCGTCTAAACGGGCAAGGAGGCGAGTATGAAAAACATCAAAAAGAAGTCAGTGCTGCTGAGCGCAGGATTATTCTCAGCCATGATTATAAGCCAGCCCGCCTTTGCCGAACAAAATTCGCGAAGATACGGCAGAGCTCGAAATGAGATCCGCCAGGACCTGCGTGAAATCCGAGAAAGCCGCGGCGAGTTGCGCGATGACTTAAGAGATTTGCAGCGCGACCGCGCCGAGCTCCGGCGCGACCTAAGGCGCGATGCGCCGAAGAGTGAGATTGCGCGCGACCGCGCGGCAGTCCGGCAAAGCCAGCGCGAGGTGAATGAGAGCCAGCGCGAGCTCAGACGCGATCAGGCCGAGCTTAACCGCGACCTTGAAAAGTATGGCTGGTACCGGGATTACGACGGCCGCTGGCGCCGCGATTACGGGTACGACAACGGCCGCTGGGAGCGCGATCGTTGGGAACGGGATCGGCATGGCTGGTGGGGTTGGTGGTAATCGGAATCGGCATCTGTGGAGAAGAAAATAGCTCAAAGTGCCATATTGCAACTGGGTGGAGGCGACCGGTCGGTCGCCTCTACAGACTCCTGCCGCATTTTACTAGACTTTAGATTCAGAAATTTCCCGTAAGCTCCTCAAAAGACTCGACAAGTTTTCGAAGCTCAACTTAGCTGGTCCCTTCTTCATCCAACGCCGCCGGCTTGAAGGGCACGGTGACCTGCCGTATCTTATAGTCCTGGCATCAAGCCGAGCGCTGGTTCAATCGTTCCAACATCGCAGCTTGACATGGGATTATGCGCGACTTTAAATGCGCTATATTCTCGGTTGAATTAAGTTGAAGGAAATTTAAATGATCATTGATTGCGATACCCACTTGATGCCGGCAGACGCTTTTGACGGGGTCGGCGGTGATCTTGCCGCGCTTAAACCGGCGCTCAAGTTCGACGATCAGGGTCTTTATGCTGACGTTGACTTTCCTGGTTATCGCGAAGTGCCGGGCACCAGCCCGCTCCCGGCGCCGGGCTCCGGCGCAATGTTCAAAAGTTTGTGGGAGCCGCAAGCGCGCATGAAAGATTACGACGAGCGGCTCGGCATTGAGCAGCACGTGGTCCTGCCGCAGTTCTCCGGCTGGTGGTCTTATCTTCTCGACGCAGATCTCGCTTGTAAAATGGCGCGCTCGCACAACCAGGCTTTGCTGCGCCTCATGAAAGAGTATCACGGGCGAATTCTGGGTGTCGCGTTGATTGCGCTCCAGGATTTAACCGGTTCGCTGCGCGAGATCGAGTGGGCCAAAGAACAAGGCTTCTGTGCGGTGGTCCTCGATAAAGTGTTTCCGGTCAAGGCCCATCCTTATAGCGAGCCGCTCGGCAGCCGGCGCGAGCTCTGGCCGTTCTTCAAGCGCGCCGAGGAGCTAACGATGCCGATTTACCTGCACAACGTGCAGCATGGGCATCGCATCAGCAATCTGGCGGCGTTTCAGCGCGACGGCCTCTACATATTCGCGCCCCAAGAAGGGCAGATGAGTTTGGTGTCGCTATTTACCAGCGGCTTGCTCGATGAGTTTCCCCAGCTGAAATTTATATTCACCGAGGCGGGCACGGCTTTTATCAAGCCGCTGGTGCAGTGGCTCGACCGTACTCTAGAGCGGCCGCCGCTCGACTACGATGATCAGGAGGCGCCGCTCTCCAGTCGCGCCTTGAGCAAAGTCGGTGAGCGCCTGCGCCGTGCCCGCGCGCTTAATCCGGCAGAGATTTTTCTTGAAAAAAACCAGCAGCCGGCAAGCCACTATTTCAAAAATAATTTCTACTTCACGATCGAGACTGAAGAAGCGGAGTTACCGGAGGCGATTGAGTTTCTCGGGCCGGAAAGGTTTCTGTTCGCGACGGATTACCCGCACGACGATCCCGGCGGCAGGATGAAATTTGAGGACGTGCGTCTGCTGCGCGAGAACCAAGAGATCTCCGAGGCCGCCAAAGAACTGATCCGCTGGCAAAACGCCCGGCGGTTGTTTCAGCCGACCTTCTAAATGGCAATCCCCGAGCGCTATAACACCGGCTACAATATCGGCGTCGGTGGCGCGGTGGTGCGCGATGGCCGTCTCCTTTTGGTGCGGCGCGCGTCGCGTCATGGCCGCGGCAATTGGCAACTTCCCGGCGGTTTCATCGAACCGGACGAGACCATCGAACAAGCGGTAGTTCGGGAAATCGCCGAAGAGACCGGTGTGACCGCGACGGTCGAGGCGGTTCTCGGATTGCGTAGCCGCTGCGATCCGGATAGCGGCAACGGCATTTACGTGGTGCTTTTATTAAAACCTGTAAGTGGCGAGCCAAGCCCCGACGGCCGCGAAGTCGATCACGCGGGCTATTTTACGCTCGAGGAAATCCGCGCTCTCAATCCATTGCCGCCGGTCAATTGGGAAATCGCCCAGCGTGTGCTGGCGCCGGACCGCCGGTTACTGAATCCGCGACCGCTGACTAATCTTAATGGCGCTAAGTTTACGCTTTTCGTGGGTTGATCGTGCCTGCTGCTTGTGGATGGTTTAACGGCCATTAGCGGGGGTTGAGGTCTCGTTGCTAGGAAGGGCTGTAAGCTTTACGCGGATCTGGCCATCGGAGTACTCGTTCGCCTGCTCGCGCAATAACGGCACGCGAATTTCAGACTCGATGGCACCGAGAGCGTGAAGCTCCCGCTTAAAATCCTCGTATTGAGATTCCGGGACATTGATCCAAATAGTTTGTGGCCGGCTACGATCCGGAATGGCGGCTATCAAGCCGTCTATCGGGCGCGGGTTCGGGGAGCTCGCTTCCGCTTTGCGCAACGTACCTGCTGCTGGATCGCCGTGCGCTTCCGCAGGCGCAAGGTGGCGGCGCAGGATTAATTCAAAATCGGCAAAAAGTTCAATGGTCGCTGGACTCGATCTAAATGCTGTGCTGTCTGCGTCCGGCTGACTGGAAAACCCCGCAGCGCCGCTGTTCGATTGTAGTGGCGCGGTAACGACAGAGCTGCCGGAAACGACGGGTGTGGCTCTGATGGTTGTTTCCTTGGCCTGTATGTCCGGCAAAGCTGCGGCCGGCGCGCTTGGCGCGGGCGGGGTTGCTGAATTCACGATACGGCTGGCGCTCTGCTCTTGCGAACTCGATTGCCGCCGGCGTTGACCTGATGAGGATATCGGCGCCGATTCTTGCCCAGCAGAGTTTGCAAATTGCGCGCTCGCGGAACGCTCAGGTGTCTCCGGTCCATCTATTGGCAGCGGCGTATTGGCTGTGTTGGTGCGAGCTGCAGTCGTGGTCGCCGGCGCTTGCTCAGCGGACTGTTCTTTTTGTACCAGGTAAATACCTAAAACCGCTAGCATCACGACCGCGGTTGCTTGGGCCGGTATTTTACCACTTAGCGACAGGAAAAAACGTTGCCAACGGTTCACCTGGGTCTCGGATTCTCGGACATGGCTCATTACGCGCTGAGTAAATCCGAGCGGCGGGTCCGCCAGCGGCAGCGACGCGACCGCGCCGATCGTCTCGCCTAGCAGCGCCGCTTGCTCGCGACAGGATGCGCAGATTACGAGATGCTCTTCGACGAGCGCCAGCGACGGCGCGCCCAGTGAGAGCTCTACGTAGTCGGAGAGCTGCCCGTCAATGTTTTGGCAATTCATTTAGTGGTCCTTTTCGCTTTGAAATAGGGTGCCAGTCGTGCCTTGAGCGCGCGCCGCGCTCGGTGCAGCCGCGACTTAACTGTGCCGATCGGAACTTCCAGAATATCGGCAACGGTTTCATAAGGCACGTCCTGAAGGTCCCTAAGTAAAATGATCGTTGCATCCTCCGCGTCGAGCCCATTCAACGCCGCCTGTACACGCTCGCGCAGTTCTTTTCGCTCTAGCGCATCAGCGGGATCCGATGTGCCATCACCCGCTGGCTCGAAAGAGTCCATTCGAGCCGTGCGTTGCTGCCATAGCGCGATGCTTTTGCGTCGTGTATTAGCATGATTAACCGCGATGCGGTAGAGCCAGGTTGAAAAACTTGCGTCGCCGCGAAAGCTCCTGATGGAACGGTAAGCGGAGAGAAATGCTTCCTGTGAAACTTCTGCCGCGTCATCGTAGTCGCCGAGCATTCGGTAGAGTAGATTGAAGATAGCTTTTTGATGGCGTTCGAGCAAAACGGCGAAGGCTTCGGTTTCACCGCGTTGTAAGCGCCGGACGCATTCCGCGTCGCTCATATCCGCGGCCGCCGTCGCATCCGATCTATTGGACTGCTTCTTCAGCAAAAGGTTCCCGATAGTTTCTTCCATTATGACCCGCTGCTTGGCGCGCTCGAATTACGCCTGGCGACTATTGCCTATGTGGCCGTTCGAAGCCATCGTTAAATTTAAAGACTAATATAGCGAATATTTCTATATTAGTGAAATGTTGCATGATTTCTCGCGATTAGACACATAGCTCGAAGCCTCGCCAGCAGACCTAGCAGCCCGTGGTGAAAGTCTGACTGCATTCGACGGGCGATCGATCCCGGTTGGCTGCGTTGCTCCTCCCCTCAAATATCCCCGATATTCTCGGTCGTCGCGCCTTCCCATCAGGGTGCCGCGCCCGTCTCGGTGCGATGCCACACTTTCACCCGGGCGTGCCATGCATATCTAATCGCAGAGCTTCCGTCCCCTGAAAATTGCCTGACTTGGTATCGCTAAATGCTTCCGGCGTATTAATCTTTAAACGCTCTCAGTCCATAGACTGCTCAACTGCGTTGCCACCACGTCTTCATAGGCAACCGGTTGCGAGAGCAGTCCGATCTGGTGCGCGAAGCGGTTCATCTTGGCGACGGTGGTTCTATCGATGGTTGGATCGTAGTAGGGCAGGTCGCGCCGGACCAACTCGGCTATCAGTTCCGCCTCAGAGCGCGGAAAGCGCTTGTGGCCGACAATGGTGGCGAGGTCGACGTTTGCTTTAAGCGCTTTGTGGGCCTTCATCACTGCGCGGATTGCCGCGCGCGCGCTTTCCGGCGTCTGTTCGATAGTCTTGTCCGTGGCCACCAGGGCGGAGAACGTGAAATCTCGCGCAGCCGGCGGTCCATCGCCACGGCGCACATCCAGCACCATGGCGCCGACGCCGCGGCGCAGCGCGACTTCGCAGCCCATGGCATTGGCCCAAAACCCATCGAGCTTGTCTTCCGCCAACGCCCGCGCGGCGGCAAGCCCGAAAGAAACGTTAGGTCCGGCGGCGCCGGGGATCGGCATGACGCGCACATCATCTTTTAAGCCATCAATGCCGGCTTCTGCCAGCATTTGTTTAAAACTCAAATCGACACCGGGGGCCGCGCCGATGCGGAGTCCTTTGACGATCCCGAGATCACCGCGCTTGGGCTTCAAGTCGCTCCGCACTACAAGAAACCAGTAAGTATGTTTGCCGATCGCGCAAAGCAGTTTGGCGCCTTGCCACTGCGGGAAAGCTAATAGGGTTGCGTGCGCCGAGCCGACGACGAAGTCCAATTCTTGGTCGCGCAGGGCTGCAAAAGTTTTCGGTATCGGGAACAACAAGTCCACCGCGGCGTCAAAGCCCTGTTCCTTAAAAAACCCCAACTCAACTGCGGCGATAATTGGGAAATAGGAGTTAGAAACCAGGTCGGGAACCGCGATTCGTATCATCGGTCATTCTCCTGCACGAGCGAGCAAGGAATAAGAAAGATCCACCAGCAGCAGCGATCGCTGGCGCGACGCAGCACTCGCGACTCTTCCAACGAGCTCAGCCGCGCCGCTTGGGCCCGACGCTCTCGATCGTTATGCGAATAATCACCCGCCGCTCGCGCTCCATGCGCTCACGGAAATCGTCCCAATCGCTTGGTTCGCCGTATGCCTGGCGCGAGAGATAAATCAAAGTGTCCATTGCCTGCGGCAGCGAGATGATTTCCGCGCGGCCGGTTGTTTGGACCCATCCTGCGCCGTGGAACGACGGCGCAAAAACACAAACCGCCGCCCGCGAATCGCGCCGCAGATTGTTGACTTTAAAGGCGCTCTCACGACTGCTGATGACGACGCGACCGGCCTCATCGAGTCCGGGCGTGATCGGCGACATCTGAATGCCGCCGTCCTTCTTGTACGTGGCGAGCACGCCGTGATGATTGCTCGCGACGAACTCTTTTGCGGCGGCGAAGTCGATCGGTCTAAAGTTGGGATAGCGCGCCGCCGCCGGCGCGCCCGGATCATCGCTCATGATGGTCTCCAATTCGGGATACCCGCACAAAGTAAATATCCCGGTGCTGGATTGCAAGCGCAAGTGGTGCCTTGACCCGCTACAGGCGTTGACCTATAACGACTGAGAGGAAAAATCTGTGTCGATGACCATTCCGCAAATGGCGCTGCCGGAAATACTGGCGGTTTTTCCACTCACCGGAGTCATGTTGCTCCCAGGGACGGTGCTGCCGTTGCACATCTTTGAGCCGCGCTATCGAAACATGGTCGAAGACGCGCTCAGGGCGGATAAAGTTTTCGCCATGATTCAGCCGTTCGCGCCGCGCGACGACAATCGCGGCCCGCAACCTGAAACTGCGGGCGTCGTGCCCGAGCTTTACAAAATCGGCTGTGCCGGCCATATCGAGCAGTCGGAGAAGTTTCCTGATGGCCGCTACTTCGTCCAGCTCAAAGGGGTGAACCGCTTTCGCTGGGAAGAAGAATTGCCGCTGCAGCGCGGCTATCGCAGGGTGCGCGCTAGCTATCAGCCGTTTGCTGACGCCGCGCCGCAAGAAAACTGGCACTGTGATCGCGACGCCTTACTCGGCGCGCTCGCAACCTACGGCGAAGCGCACGGCATGCAGATCAAACCGGAACAGGCGCAACGCTTTTCTGATCTGGAGCTGGTAAATCTTCTCAGTGTGTCGCTGCCGTTTCACCCGGCGGAAAAACAAGCGCTGCTCGAGTCGCTCACGCTTAAGGACCGCGAGAACATCTTAGTCAACTTATTGCGTCTCGACACGAGCGCCGGCGACCCGGATCCCGGAGCGGCGCCGCGCACGCTCAATTAAAGAGCGGCATCAGGCAACATTCAAAGTTCAAACAAAATGCAAGGTTCAAAGTCGAGATACGGCGTGTCTCAAGGCTCAACTTGAACCTTGAGACCGGCTAGGTCACCTTTCGGTCCAGCAGATTCAGAGCGCCGGCCAATTGACGCGGCGAAAAACCGGCGATCTTCCACCACTCATCCAAAATTAGCGTCGTTTGTTCGCTGCCAAGAACCGGCTCGGCGTTGGCGGTAAATTTTGTTCTGACGTCTGCGTCTTTCATCGGATTGTTGGTGTGGCCCAACGGATCACGCGGAAAAAGCTCGATTACCCGGCCATCGTGGGTGGCGGCGCGCACCTTCATTGCAACCGCATCGGGATAGATGCCGTTAACTTCGTCGTCGAGCCGTATGCGAATCTTGTTCATCAGCGGGCGAATCCCCGCGTCGCGGTAAGCGGCTTCTTCGAACGCCGCAACGCCGATGGTTCCATCGACCAGCACTTTGGCGAAAATATACGGCATGCTGTGATCGGCGGTCTCGCGTGTTTTTGGGTCCCACTTCTCCGGCTCGCTGCCGATTTCTGTATAAGCGAACGTATAGGTGCCAATATCGATTTCGGCCAGTTCTCGCCAGTCGACTTGAGCACGCAGTTGCAACGCCGCCCAAACCGGCAACTGGGCATTGTATTCGACGGGCCAGGCTTTTAACTGCACATCCGGTGTTCGATAGGAACCCTGTTCGGTCGGCAACGGTTCGAACTTGAACGGGCCCGTGATCAAATCCCACAGACCATGTTTACCTTCGAACGGACGGTCCGGACCGGTCATACCTTCGGCGGCCAGCAGCGCGGCAAACATGCCATTGCGTGTCGCAAAAGAAGTGGCGGCCCCTTTCCAGAGCGAAAGCTCGCCGGCGCGGGTGTTGCGCATCGGAATATTGGCGACCGTAATAATCGCAATCGCCTCGGCGAGCTCTTCCGGTGCGAGACGAAGCAGGTGGCCCACGCCTGCGACGGTCGCGATGCCAGCGGCAAATCCCTGGTCCCAACCTTTATAGCGCAGACCCGTGGCATCACTGATGCGGACGAAAAGCTCGTAGGCGACGACCATGGCCGATATGAAACGGTGGCCATCGGCGTTGGCCGCCTCGGCGATGGCCAGAAATGCCCCCAGGCAGTCGCTCGGGTGACCGCCCGGGTATTGATCGTTGAAATCGAGATTGCGGATCATCGCGCTGTTGACGAAGGTCGCGCTCTCCGCGCTCGATCTTTGCGCATGGCAGATGATCCTGCCGGGATAACGGGCGGGCGGCGGACCTTCCGCCAGGCGCAGTCCGATCCAAACCGATTCACAGTCGCGCGCCGTCACGGCACAGGCCAAAGCATCGATGAGAAAACGCCGCGTCGCCCGAACCACCTCAGGCGGAAGTTGTTCGTAGTCGAGCCGGCTTGCGAAGTTTGCAATCTGGCGGGTCAGAGCGTCCATGAGTAAGTCCTCGCGATCTCTGTTTTTAACACGCGGCGCTATTTGATCGCGTTCGTGCCATCTAACGCGTAGCGTTCACACTGCCGCCTCTCTTAAATCTCCGCCAGCGCCCGCGCCAATCGCAGCCGCAGCTCTTGCAATACCATTCGCTCAGTCCTTCCCATTCTTCGCGGTCGGAGCCAATGGCGTCGCCCGCCGCGATCGCTTTCTGCAAAGCCGCAGTGAGAATGCCGTGAACAACGGGAATCACCGCCAGAGCGCCGCATTCAGGACAACTGGGCGCTTTCCTGATTCTGCGGCGTTTAACTTTTTCCGGCATGCGAGGTATGAAACGTGATCGCGTGGTTGCAGATCAAAAACTGCCGATGTCAGCTCCGTCAGCCCGAACCCAAAACGGCGGAGTTAAGAATCTCGACGAAATTATTTTGCTCGGCGACAATGATCTCGCGGTATGAAAAAAGTAGAGACCGAATTCTTCTGTCGTCGATGCCGACCGCAGAGGCTTACCCTTCGGCCGCGACCCCATGAGTCATCCGGTGGTTCCCCAGCCAGGCTTCAGAGCGTCCGGCGGCACTCCCTTGCCACCTCGACGAGCAATTTTGCTTTGGCATTTGCCAAGTCACGGCTGATCGTCATCAAGCCGCAATCCGGAGCGAGCAGCAGATTTTGCGGCTCGATATATTTGAGCGCCGCGCGCACGCGTTCGACGACCGCCGCGAGCGGCGGCACGGGCGCGTCGCTCGGATCGATGCAGCCGAACATAATGTATCGTCCTTTGGCGATGCCGAGTACCGCGGGATCATAGTTGCTGCGCGCGAATTCGACGCCGAAACCGGCGATTTTCGTCTTCATTAATTCTTGAAGCAGCTCCGGATATTCGTACTCGTGCTGGCGCCCGCCGCCGCCGGGATAACCATAGCAGAGATGCACCAAAGTGGGGATGTGGATGCCTTCCAGGCAGCGATCGAGTGAGCGCGCGCCGTAGGCGAATACTTTTTCGTGATAACGCGTCATCGCGGGCTCGTCGATCTGTAGGAAGTCGCAGCCGGCGGCTTGCAGCTCGCGCAATTCTTCATTGATCGCCGCGGCCACATCCAGCGCCATTGCCGCCTCATCATGGTAGGTCTCGTCAAGCGTGCTGTCGACGACCGTCATCGGACCCGGCACCGCCATCTTGATAAGTCTATTCGTCAGCCCTTTGGCAAAGCGGAGATCGTCGACGACAGCGGCCGCGCGGCGCTTGATCTTGCCGACCACGCGCGGCACCAGACGCGGCTGCTCGCGGCGGCGATAAATCGTTTTCATCGACTGATTATTAAGATCCATGCCCTCGAACGCCGCCAGGATATGATGGATGAAGCCTGGCCGGCGCTGTTCGCCATCCGTGAGTAAGTCGAGGCCTATCTGCTCCTGATCAAGCATGTTCAGCCGCGTCGCATCATCCTGAGCTTCCTTCAGATCAGCGCCCTCAAGTCGAAATTTCACCAGGGTGCGCTCGGAGACGGCGAGCCAATTAGGGCGCGGAAAACTGCCGATGGTTGTTGCCGCAATGGGCGGGAGTTGCATAGCGTAACCTCCAACGAGGGTTGCTTTGGCTATATATGCGGAAAGACGCAAAGACAAGACGAGTAGACAGCTCGAAGTCAATCCGTGTCAGTTACTTCTAAGTTTTTCTTCCGAGCAAGCGATAGAAGAGCAGCGTCGTAATGATCAGCGAAATACCTGCGGTGAGCGCGACACCTAAAGCCGCGCCGAAGACCGTGGCGAAAGCGCCCAGTACCACCGAACCCACGGAGCGCATTCCCTGGTCCAGGTTGAAAACGCTCATGACTCGTCCCAAAAGCTCCCGCGGCGCTTCGATCTGAATGATCACGCGGCTGATAGTGCGAAAGCTGACCTGACCTGCGCCGACGCAGGTTAGAAGCACAAGCGAAAGCCAAAATACCGGCGACACGCAGAAAAGAATCAGGAAAATAGGCGTAACGGTGGTAGTAAACCAAAGCAGCATCGCACGGTTCCAGCGCTCGCCTGCCGCTGCGAGAAAAGTCAGGCAAGCAATGCCGCCGACTCCGGGCGCGGCCATGAGCAATCCCAGCCCGTCAGGACCCACCGCAAGCACCTCCTTGGCGAAAACCGGCAGGAAGCTCTGGTAGGTAACGACGAAAACGGCGAACGTATAAGCCGCGATGATGCTCGCCAGGGTCACCGGAGTATGCCAAACGTATCGGAAGCCTTCCTTGAATTCACGTAGGAAGTCTTGTTTTGGATTGGCGACCGCCGGACTGGCCGAGCGCATGAACCACATTCCAAACCCGGCACTAATTTGGCTCACCGCAAATACCGCATAGCAACCGCCGATGCCGATCCAAAGCACCAGAATGCCTCCCAACGACGGACCCAGGATCCGGGCGATATTGAAGCCAATGGTGTACAGCGAGACGGCGTTCATCAGATGCTCGCGCGGCACTAGCTCGCCGAGAATCGATTGTGATGCCGACGGATTGATCGAGCGGATCGATCCGGAAAGAATCTCGAGCCCGAGAAGGTGCCAAAATTGGAGCGACCCGAAATAGTAGAGCGCCAGGAAAAGAAAACCGGGCACGGCGGAGAAAAACTGAATCAGCAGGAGAAGTAACTTGCGGTCGTAGCGGTCCACCAACACGCCACCGAGCGCGCCGAGTAGCAAACGCGGCGCTGCGCTGCAAAGTCCCAATATGCCCAATGCCATCGCGGATCCGGTAATTTCATAGGCAATCCAATAAAGCGCGACTTCCTGGATAAAATGTCCTACCGAGCCCAGCAGATCGCTGGACCAGAACAGCGCATAGTCTCGGTAGCGCAGGGAATAGAAAATTTGTATGGGTCGGTTCTCCTTGCAAATCGTAATCTTCTACTTATAGTCTTTCGGCGATTCATAGAAAAGGAATGTCTGCGCTTAACGCCAGCTGCTTTCATGAGGGCAAGAGCGGACAGCAATAGGTTGACAGTCAGAATGTTTCCGCATAGCAGTGAATTTTTGATCATTATCAAAGGAGCCGAAGCACAGTGGCCTATGATGATCGCAGCGTAAAACCGATGAGCGCGAGCTTGATGCGGGCGCGCATCGCGACGAAAATTTTATCCGGCCTGTACGAAGATGCGCCGACCCTGCTGACGAGCGCCATACGTTTGCTGGTCGAACTGCCGGGTGGCGCGGCGCATTCCGGCCCGCCTTATCCGTTTACCATCGCTGTCAGCCCGGCGTGGTGCAGCGGTTTGAATGGCGCAAAGCTGGTGGCAAGCGGCAAGCTCGATCTGGTCTGGCTCAATCCTTCCATCATTCCATCCATGGCGGTGCGCGGTGTCGGCCCGTTTCGCAAACAGCATCCGCTGCGCGCGCTTGCCGTGTTTCCCTCCTGGGATCGGCTGGTAATCGCGATCTCGCCAGCTCTCGGCTTCGACTCCATGGAAGAGTTGATTAAAAGCAAGCCCAAAATGAAGGTGTCGATCGCAGTCAACGATTGCGTTGATTTTGCGATTAAATTCTTATTGAAGGCGCACGGCATCTCGCAGAAAGATTTCGTCAAATGGGGCGGCGAAGTGGATGAAGTCGTACGCCCGAGCAACCCTCATCGCCTCGAGGGAATCGTCTCAGGCGAGTTGGACATGGTTATTGACGAGGGCATGGATTCCTGGGGTGATGTTGCCGTGGAACACGGCATGAAGTTTTTGTCTTTCTCCGAACCGGTGTTGGCGAGACTGGAGCAGTACGGTTTTCAACGGGCGCGCCTTGATCACGGCCGTATCGCCGGCATCGATACCCCCACCACCGTCGTGGATTTCAGCGGCTGGCCGATCGTGGTACACGAGAAATTTCCCGACGAGCTCGCTTATCACATAGCCGGAGTGCTGGACAAAATTCGCGAGGAGATCCCGTACGATGCCGCGGCAACGCCGGCGATGCGATCGTTATGCACGAACACCGATGCCGGACCGTTGGATTTCCCGCTGCATCCGGGCGCGGAGCGCTATTATCGGGAGCAGGGGTACCTCTAGCCCGGCGCCAAAAAGAACTCATATGCTTTGTTGCGCGCGACCGAGTGCGCATCAACGTACTGTCTGGCAAAGCGCCAAGCGCTAAGCGCAAAGCGTAAAGCGTTCTAGCCCCTGACGCTATGCGCCTTGCTCTCTGCGCCATGCGCTTTCGCGCGCCTCGCCTCTGAGATCCTTTTGAGCAGCCGGCGAAGACTTTGCTGAATCATGTAGGACGATCACGCTTCTGTAATCCCGCCAACAAGCGCTTGGCAGTGAAGGGTCGCTAAGAAACGCATCGGCGGGTGATTTTTTACATGGCTAGGGTCTCGGGAAAGTAAGGCGTAGTAGAAGTGCCGGGCTTGTCGGAAAAGAAAAACAGAAACTCGAAACTATTTCTCCGACCGCGGCGTATTCGCCGGTGTGTAACCGGCCATGAAAAACGCCGCGGCGACACCGATGATCATGAGACCGAAGCCGGTCAAAAAAGCGTACCACAGGGCATCGTTTAACACTGGAATTAGCTGTGCCAACAGATCAGCCGGAATCTCCGCCCGGGTGCTTGGTTGCAGAAGATTTTGCGGATTGGCGAGCTTGTCCCACAATTCCGCGGCGCCGCCCGTGCTGGATGTTTTGAGTTCGCCAAGCCGGTTTTGCATATGCCCCAACATGACCGTGCCCAAGAGACTCACGGCGAACGCACCTCCGAAAGTGCGAAACAACATCAGGGTCGAAGTTGCTACGCCGATGCGCTGATGCGCGACCACAGTTTGCGCAGCCACCAGCGAGGTGAGATTAGCCAGACCCATGCCGAGGCCAATGGCAAGGGAGCCTAGCGCCAGCGCGGCAATGCCGGCTTTAGAGTGCGGCAGGATCAACAAAAAATAACCAAGCGCCAGCAACGCCATTCCGGTAAGCGCCATTAATCGATACCCCATATGGTTGATGCCGCGCCCGGCAATCAGGCTACCCGCTGTCCAACCCATGCTGAGGAGCAGGATAACCAGGCCGGTGGCCCAGGCAGCCATGCCGAGGACGCCCTGGAGATAGAGCGGCAAGTAGCTGATGGCGCCGAATACGCCCATCGCGCATAGAGTCGCTACCGCCGTCGATGATCTGTACAAACCGATGCGGAAGAGATCGAGAGGTATGATGGGTTCGGCCGCCCGGCGTTCGATGAAGTAAAATAGCGCTAACAGCGCCAATCCGGCAGCAATCATACCTGCCGTTTGCGCATTCAGTGGCTGGCGCGCGTGCGCGCTTTGCGCCAAGGCATAGAAGATAAGCAACAATCCGATTAATAATGTTGCTGCGCCGGCGAGATCGAGCGCAGGCTTGCGTCTCTCGCCCCGTGCTTCTTTAAGCCCGACAACGATCAGCGCGGTGGCGACGCCGATCAGCGGGATATTGACGAAAAAAACCCAGCGCCAGTTCCAGTTCTCGACAATGATGCCGCCGGCGAGCGGTCCGAGGATCGAGGCCAGTCCCCAGATGCCGCTGATGATCCCTTGCATCCGGGCGCGCTGGTTCGCCGGATAAAGTATGCCGACGACGATGAAAGACAAGGCGTAGATCGCGCCGCCGCCGAGTCCCTGAACGGCGCGCGCGGCGATCATCATTTCCATACTTTGCGCGGCGCCGCAGAGTATCGAACCCGCGAGAAAAACGGCTATGCCGATGAGCATCAGCCGGCGTTTGCTGAAAAGATCGGCGAGTTTGCCGAAGATCGGCGTGGTCAGCGCGGAACTGAGCATGTAGATGGAGAACACCCAGCTATAGAGGTCCAAGCCGCCGAGCTTGGCGACGATGGTGGGCATGGAGGTGCTGACGATGGTCGCATCGATGGCGAAAAGAAAGATGACCATCATGACGCCGGCGACGGCGAGCGCGGGTTTCGAGTTCGAACCATGGGAGAATAACGGGATGGAGTTCACTTAGCTCGGTTCAGATCGCGGAAAGTATCTTCATTCACTTGGACTAGATCGTTATGAGAGTCAAGGATGGCGCGTTGGCACTGTCGAAGACGGACGTTAGAACGCTGATCACGAAAGGATTTCCAGGATGAGAGTTGTGAAACTGAAATTGCTGTTGGCGCTGCTCGCTATGATCGTTCCGAATAGCGCTCAAGCGCAGATTACGCCGGAGCTCATCGACGCCGCCAAGAAAGAGGGCGAGGTGATGTTTTACGCAGCCATTACGATCAATTCGTCCAAGGCGATCGGCGATCTCTTCGAGAAAAAGCACGGCATCAAGCTCAAACATTGGCGCGGCGACGCGACCGAACTCATTAACCGCATACTCGCCGAAGGGCGCGCCGGCAAGGCGGCGTTTGACGTCACGTTGGGGAACGAAGCGGTGATGATGGCGTTGAATGAGAAAAACATCTTCGGCGTTTTCGATCCGCCTGCGGCGAAATCCTATCCCAAACAGTTTCGCCAAGCTGACCAGAAAATGACGCCTTGGCGCGTTTTGCCGTACGGCATCAATTACAATCACCAGATGTTGAAAGCCGATGAGGCGCCGAAGAGATTCGACGAGTTGTTGACGGCCAAATGGAAAAGCAAATTTGGACTCGCCAATCCGGGCGTTCATGTGACCACTTTACAGTTCGTTTTAAGCCTGGAAAAACTCTATGGTCCTAAATGGCTGGCGCTTGTGGAGGGCTGGGCAAAGCAAGAGCCGCGCCTTGGGCGCAGTCTGGCCGATCTAATTCAGCCGTTGACGTCCGGTGAAGTGCCGGTGGCCGTAGGTTATATAAAGGACAAGTATCAGTATCCCGGGCCGATTGAGTACGTAAGGATGGCGCATTACCTGGCTTCGGTGAGCTACGTTGCCATCAATCGCGAAGCGCCGCATCCAAACGCGGCCCGCTTGTTCAAAGATTTTTTTCTGGGCCCCGAAGCGCAGAAGATCTTCGGCGATCTTGGCGAGTACGTTTTTCACCCGGAAGTTGATCACAAATTTAAGAAAGATGTGAAGGAAGACCAGATCGTTGTCATGCGTCTGCCGAGCAATGAAGAAATCGACACTTGGAGCAAGAAGTTTCGCGAAATGTTCAGGTGAGAAAACTGGAGCGATGGAGTGTTGGAGTAATGGAGTATTGGCCCCGCCCATAATCCGGATCCCATCACTCCAACACTCCCTTACCCCGGTATTCCAAAGTCTCGAGGGTGGCACATGATAGAGCTTGCTAAAATACCTTTCACAGAAGCGCAGCGCTTGGCTGCGAATGGTCGCGCGCTGGTAATTTTGCCGGTTGGCGTAGTCGAAGAGCATGGCGCGCATTTGCCGCTGGGGCTGGATTCTTTTGCCGCCGAGACTTATGCGAAGTCGGCGGCGCCGCATCTGGAAGAGCAAGGCTATGAAGTGATCGTCGCGCCTACCATCAACTACGGCGTCGCGCGCGCTGCCATAGATTTCCCAGGAACACTTTCGTTAGAACCCGAGACGCTCAAGGCCATGGTTGTTCAGATTGGCCGTTCGCTGGCACGCCATCGATTCGAGCGCCAGGTGATCCTGAACGGCCACCGCGATTTGCACCACATGAAAGCGCTCGACGAGGCGCGAGCCGCGCTCATCGAAGAAAACAGCGCGCGAGTGCTTTCTGTCGGGTTCGCCCATGATCCGGCAGTTACCACGGCTTCCTACCGCGACGGAGTTAGACATTTGTACCAGAGTCTGCGGCCCGACCGCGAAGGACATGGCGGCGAGTCGGAGACAGCGGTTGCGCTATACGCTTTTCCGCATCTGGTAAAAAAAGAAGCGATCGAACAGCTTAGCCCCAACTTTGACTACGACGTCGAAGCATTCCGCAACGAGACGCAAGATTACGCCAGCTTGACGGGAGGCCGCGGCTACTTCGGCTCACCGCAGGCGGCCAGCGCGGAAACGGGAAGGCAGCTAGTGGCGATCCGCGGGCGCAATATCGCGCAAATTATTCTAAAGGCCTGGGGTCCCCAAAATAGTTTATAGTTTCGGGTTTATGGTTTCAGGTTGACTCGAAACTCGGAACACGAAACTCGAAACTCTTATTGTACCAGCGAAATTGCGACGACGCCGGCGACTACAGCCAGGGTTCCGATTACGGTCAAAATATTGATCGATTCGAGCTCGCGGAGAAAAATCGCGGCTAGCAGCATCGTCCATATCGGCGCGGTGGCCGCGATCGGCGACACGATAAATACCGGACCGGCGGCAAATGCGATCAACATGCACAGCACGGCGAGGGTCTCGAATGTGCCCGAGAGCGCAAGCGAGCCAAAGGCGCGGCGATCCCAAACGAGTTTTTCTTTGCAGGCGGGGGAGAGGTAGAAGGCCGCGAACGACAAGAGCGACACCGGTCCCACCAGGGCAGCAAAAAACAGCGGTTCATGAGATTGCATTAACGCGTAGCGCCGCAGCGGGTGGACGATCGTCGTGAGCAGGACGGTCGCCAGAGGATACAAAAGGTAGCTCCAGCGAAAAGACGGAACATTTTTGTCGATCCGCCAGGATGTCAGAATGACTCCTGCGACAATCAGCGCCGTGCCGATCATTCCCAGTATCGTCAATGGTTCGCCGAGGAATAATATGCCCGCCGTCACGGTTAGAAACGGATACGAATTGCGCAAGGTGACCGCCCTCGAAGTGCCAAGTTTATGGATCCCGCTGTAGTGAAAATGGCGAATCGCCGGTTGTAGCAGGCTGGAGATGACGATCGCGGTAACTCCGGTCAGCACTAGCGGCGGAATGCCTCCGGTTATAAAAACCGCGCTCCAGAGCACGATCGTATGGATCAGCAGCGACACAAAGGTTGCCGTCATTGGGGTCGAGTAGCGAAAGCCGCGCTTCACCGAAACATTGGAAGTAGCAAAGGCGAGCGCGGTGAGCAAAGCAAAGAGTTGGGCGGTCATCTAGTCTAAGAAGCTGAGGGGTTCGGAAAGAATCAGTCTCCTGACATGCGAAGTAGTCTGGATCGACCGTCTCTCTCTCTATGCCGCCTTCGCGGATATAGGTTGCAATATCACAGCCTGCCGCAGTAGTAGTACGGGAAATTGCCGGGCGAAAAGGAGGCTATCATGAGTTTCAGAATAAACCACTTGCATTTGAAATCGCCGGATCCACAAAAGACCGTGGACTTTTATGTCAAGTATTGCGGCGCCAAAGTTGCGCGTGAAACTGCCGCGGCCAACGGGCGCAAAAGTTTTCGCGTCAATCTGCACGGCGTGGAACTGAACGTTACCGGCTTTCTCGAAGAACAAAAGCTGGAACAGTTCTATGGACTAGAGCATGTCGCCATCGATGCCGAAAATTTCACAGTAGAGGTGGCCAAGATAAAAGCCGCGGGTGTAAAGATTCTCGAAGAACGCGTGTTGCCGGACGGACGCCATGTGTGTTTTTTCGAAGGACCGGAGGGCGTAAGACTGGAATTCTTGGAAATGAAGTGAAGGCGGGAAAATTGGCGTGTTGGGTTCCCCAATCCCAACCATTGCTCCATCACTCCACTACTCCAATCTTTTTCTCCCCCCGCAGTGCTCTTTCGAGGGGACCGTTCTCGCGGAAGGGTTCCGGCCAGCCGAGGTATTCTTTAAATTCGGGCCGCGCGCGGATCAGATCTTTAATTACATTTTCGATCCCCCTATCTGGCACATACGGCGCCGCCTTGAGCAGACGGGCGTAAGCCGCGATGGTTTTCTTGACAATGTTCGCGTTCTTTTCGCGCATCCATTTGGCAAAAGATTTCTCGGCGAACCTATGATCTTTCTTGATCAAATGAATGCCGGCGACGTACGCTCTGAGAAAATCTTCTGTGGTCTTTGGCTCGGCCCGAATAAACGTCCGGCTGCTGCTGACACAGGAGGAAGGGTAAACCAGGTCGGTGGTGCTCAAATCGACCAGCACCGGCCAGCCTCGTTCCAAGAATGGAATGGCGTAGCGAGTGGTGAGCGCCGCCGCCGCGATGCGTCCGACTTCCAGGGCTGCGACCATTTCGGGCCCGGCTCCAAGTTGGAGCACGGTCATATCCTTGTCCGGATTCAAGCCGACGTGTTTGAGCGCCGCTCTCAAGTAGAAATGGGTCGTGGAGCCGTAGCGGGTGACCGCGCTCGCTTGGCCCTTGAGATCGGCGGCCGATTTAATTTCCGGTCGGGTGATTAGATAAACTGGGTCCGTGTCCACCGGACAGGCGAGCAAAATCACGTCGCCGCCCGCGGCGCGGGCAGCGACGATAGATTCCGCGCCCACGCCGGAAAACGGCAAGTCTCCGGTTATGATGGCGAGGGCGATCAACGATCCGCCGCGGATGTGTACCGGCTCTACGTTTAGGCCGTAGTTCTCGAAAAAGCCGGCGTCTTTCGCGACCCAAAGCGGCAAGTGCGACGGCGAGGCGCTAGTCCCGTAAGGTATTTGTCTAAGCTCGGCGGCATGGATCGGCGGGGTTGCGCCGAAGGACACGAGAACAAGAATTAGCCAACGAGCAATCGAAGTGGTAGTGCCGTAATGGATGCGCCGGAGCTCTTGCGGATTGGCTCGCAGTGGCGCGAGCAGTAGCACACAAGCAGCGGCGAAACGCAAAATCGCAGGCCGAACTAACCAGCGCGCGCTCTGTTTTAAGTTTCGGGGTTGGGGTTTGCGGTTTTGCCGCACCAATAGAGAGGCTCTGGCCATTCCAACGAGGGGGTTATTTAGCGAAATATTTTGCTTCGGCTTTTTCCTGATCGTAAGGCACGAATTGATTGGTTCCCGGGCCGCGCACTTGTGGACTTTCGCCGTCATCGTACAGCGCCACGGCATTCTCTCCGGCGCGCCCGCCGATGAGCCCGGGCGCATGCGCCTCGGCCACCGTGCAGTCCGCGTCCGAGCGATTAAATGCCCAGTGCACGGTGTTTGCCGGAATGCGCTGAAAGTCGCCCTGTTTGCACAGAAAACCTTTGTCCTTGACAAAGAACCAGATTTCGCCGTCCATCACGTAGTTTATTTGCTCTGATTCGTGTTGGTGCGGTTTGGTGTGATACCCGGGCCTGCGCGTGGCAATCATCAGGCTGCACTCGTTGCCATAGCCTTTGCGCACAACCATCGAGCCGGTACCCGCTTCACCGCTCTGTACCCGGTTCTTCTCGACGACATTTTCGCTCTTGACATGCAGGGGCATAATCTTTCCTCCTTGGATTTAATGGCTTCAGGGCGCACCCTGTCGTATGACAGATCTTGGGCATGGTCAAGCCGGCTACGCGGTCTCGTTCAGAAGCCAAACCATTGACATAGCCAAGCTGGAGCAGTAAACGAGCATTGCAAATCTTCAATGTGCACGGGTTGTTAATCTTGTGAGTGAACATAAGGAGGGATTTACCGTGGCAAAGATCAGACATATCGCGATCAAAGTGGAAGATCAGGAAAAAACCGCAACTTTCTACAAAGAGACGTTCGGCATGACGGAGGCGTGGCGCGGTCCGGTGCGGGATGATGGTCAGCGGGCCATTTACTTGACGGACGGCTACATCAATATGGCGGTTTTGCCGGCGCGCGGTGGCCGCGAAGGGATCGCTCACTTCGGCTTTCAAGTGGAAAATATGGAGGAGACGCTCAAGACCGCTCAGGCATCCGGCGCTCAGAGCGGCGCCGATAAAAAACCGCGCGATGGCCGCTTTGCCGAGATGGGCGTGCACGATCCGGTAGGGCAGTTAATCGACGTGTCTGTACATGGGTGGAAAGCGTAACAGGTGAGAGGCGAGAGCAACAGGCAATAGGCACCCGGAAAATCAAAGGGAGCGTTCAATGCTCGACCGCGATAAGTACCATCCATCGTCATGCCCGCCCTTCGGTTCGGCTCAGGATAGGCTCCGGCGCGCATCCGGTTCGTCTGGCCGGAATCAACAAAAAGAACACTGGATTCCCCGCGCCGAAGAATCGCTGATCTGCCATGGGGCGCGAATGACGCGAGCGAAGAAAACTGCCTCGTGGCAATTCATCTTATTGATTGTGCTTGTCGGCTATCTATTGATCGCGGCAAATTTTCCATCTTTCGCCGCCGAGCCGGCGAAGCTGCTCATCGCCCACGGCGCGATCAGTAACAACGTCGCGCCGCTGTGGATCGCCAAGGAACAGGGATTCTTTAAAAAATACAATCTCGAGGTAGAGCTCGTCTTCATCATCGCCGGACGCGCCATGCAAGCGATGCTCGCCGGACAGGTGCCGGTTGGCATGGTTGGCGGCACGCATGTCCTGAACGCGAATACCGGCGGCGGCGATTTTGCCATGATTCTCGGCGTGGAGAATCGGCTCGATTACATTTTCGTCGCCAAGCCGGTGATTAAGAGCGGCGAGGATTTGAAGGGTAAGAAAGTCGGCATCGGAACGCCAGCCGGTTCCGCTTCGATGGCAGCCTATGTGGCCCTGGATCATCTCGGGTTGGTGCCGCGCCGCGACAATATTGTGCTGCTCGGCATCGGCGGGGTTCCTGAACGCATGGGGGCGCTGCGCGCCGGCAGCGTCGAAGCAACAACTTTGTCGCCTGAGATCGGTCAGGTGATCGTCAGCGAGGGCTATCGGGTGCTGCTAGATTTAGGAAAGGAAAACGTCCCGTTTCAGTCATCCGGTATCGTCGTCGCGCGCAGCTTGATCAAGACCAATTCCCAGTTGGTTGAAAACGTCGCCGCGCGACGGTCGAGGGTACGGCATTTATTCACAAGCCGGCTAACAAAGAGATCGTCATGAAGAGCCTCGGTCGAAATTTGCGATTAAGCGGCGCCGAGCGCATCGAAAACGCCTATCAGGGACTGATAGCGGCATTGCCCAAGCGGCCGTGTCCGTCCATGGAAGGGATGAATTCGATGCTGAAGCTGATGGCGCAACATGGACTCAATCCTAAGGCAGCCCAGGTGAAAGCGGAAGAACTCATGGACTTAAGCTATTGCAAACGCTTCGAAGACAGCGGGTTTTTCAAAAGTTTGTATTAAGCAGGCGTTTAATTTCTCCTGGTGCCGACCGGCCAGTATCACGAGCGATAGCGCCAGAGTTGCGGGATCGCGGCGCAAATCGCCAGGATCATGAAAAAACAAAGGGCGCTGCCGATGAGCAGCGCATTGGGCGCGCCGAACCATTGCGCTGCCGCTCCTGCCAGAATCGCGCCGAGACCGTTGGTTGCCTGCGCGAATACGGTGATCAGACTCGAAGCTCTGCCGAGCATGCCGTCCGGGGCGAGGAGCTGCACGACCGTACGGCGGATCGCCACGCTGATCGAATCGGTAAATCCTAATATCAGCGTTGCCGCCAGCGCCATCGAAAACCACTGCGAGATCCCGAGCAAAGCCAAGCTGCCGGCGAATATCAGCGCTGCGATGATTACCATCACGCCTTTACGCTGAACGTCGCCGATCATCAGAACGACGAACGACCCAAGTATAGCGCCGGCTGAAGGCGCGCCGTATAGAAGGCCGAGCCCGGATGCGCCGGTCTTGAAAACATCAGCGGCGAAGATCGGCAGGATCGGCCGGTAGAAGCCCACAAGGGTCACGCCGAAGTCGAGTAAAAACAAAGAAAGAATGATGCGTTGGATCCAGATAAACTCGATGCCTTCGAAGATACTGCGCAAATTGACATGGCGGCGCTCGCCTTCGGGCACGCCCGACGTGCGCATCGCAAGAATCACGAACCCTGCCGGTAGAAGTATTGCCATGCTCAGGAAGTAAGTTGTCACCAGACCGGTATGATCGATCAGCATGCCGCCGACTGCCGGACCGAGAAGGAAGCTCATCTGAATGATGATCGTGTTGAGCGTCATCGCGTTCATCAAGTAGGAACGCGGCACCAGGCGCGGAATCAATGCGGAACGCGCCGGCCAGTTGAAAACTTCCACCAGCGCCCCGAGGAAACCGAGTGTGTAAACGTGCCACGCCTGCGCTGCGCCCATCATGGTCAGGATGCCGAGTATTAAACTCGGGATCAACTGGATGACCATGGTGACGACCAGAAGCTTTTTTCGGTCGAAGCTGTCGGCGACGGCGCCGGCAAAGAGGCCGAAGATCACGAAGGGAAAGGCTTGGAGAAATCCGGTGATGCCGAGCTGCAAGGCGGAGCCGGAAATTTCGTAAACCTGATAAAGCCCGGCGACATTGCGCACCTGGATCGCCACCGCGGTGCATACGCTGGCAATCCATACGAGCCGGAAGTCGTAAAAGAGCAGCGACGCCCAAGGCCGAATAGTCCCGGCGGGCGGCGCACGTGAGTCTATTTCAGGTGAAGCGGCCAACGCTAGCGCGGTTCAGTGGTTGGCAGCTGAACGTTCCAATATCAAACGACAAGCCTATCCCCAGAACTCCAACCCAAACAAGTAGTTTTACATATCGGACGCTGAAGCCCCGGGTTGTTTGAGTTCGAGCACGGAACCTTCAACTTTGAACCTTGAACTGAACCGAAATATCAGCGCACCGTCGCGGCGACGCGGATGTCTTCAAGAACACCGCGTTCGCCGGCCTGGGCCAAAACCGCCTCGATGGTCTTGACCAAACTGCGCGCGCCTTCGATGCTCAGCTCGACGGCCACTCGCGCCGACGGTCCTTTAGCTTCATTGACAAAATCGATATTCAGCGCATGTTCCAGGGGCAGGTCATAGGGATGATCATACGAGACATTTGCTTCCTTGAGCTCGAACCAGCCGTTGCTATTCTTACCGCGCCCCTCGATCTTCGCTTGATGGACGATCATCGTGCACATAGGGGGTTCCTTTCGCGAGAAAATGTCAGAGCGATTTGCCGCCCGCAGGATGGCATCCCTGAGCGAGATACCATCCTGAACATTCGGCGCCTGGCGATGTGACTTGGAGCCACACCTGCCATCTCGAGCTGCGGCCGGCCGCCGGCTCGGCTTATAAACGATCCTCGTCCAATCCGCGCCGCCAGCTTGTCTCGACCAGTGGAGATCAGTTCACGCGCCGTATCTGCCCGCGGATCTCTCCGCCGGTGGAGATGCTGGTATGCACGTTGGCATACGCCAACCGGTTGCGTATCGCCTCGATCACCGTCTCCAACCCACCGGCCGGAACTTGCTGGGTGACGGCGACCAGGACATCGGCGGGCAGGATCGTTCCGGAGACTGAGCCTGACGCGGACGCGGGACACGTCGGTGTCGTAGCAATCGGCGAAGGATTCGTAACGGTTTGGCAGAGCCAGACGACGATGGCGCCGTTTACGTTAGCTTGCGCTATGTGAATGTGCGCCTGCAACACGTTTCCCTGAAGGTTATCGTAAGTCAGCTCATAATCGATCGATTGCCGGTCGCCGGCAATTCTGCCGCGAAAGTCGCCGCTCGCCGACGTTAACACAGCGGGCACCTCCTGCGATCCCGAGAGCTTTGCTCGAATCGGTCGAGCAGGCGCGCTGCCTGCCGTTGCTATGACAGCAAATAAAGCCAATGCGATCACTGATGGTTTCATGGTCTTCTCCTTGACGGTTATCAAACACGACAGGCGGAGCTGCGGATGATATTATAAAAACAGCCTTGAGTTCCACCAAACTGAGAATCGACCTTTCTTGAATACGGCGCGGAGGGTTGTGAATTTCGTCCCACTCGTCGGGCGATTACGACTTCAGAGTCTTGTCGAGAAACGCGAAGGTTTTTTTCCAGCCGTCCACCGCCTGCTCCTGGCGATAAGCCGGACGATCATAATAGAAGAAGCCGTGGCCTGCGCCATCATAGCGGTAAAACTCGTAGTCCTTCCCGTGTTTCTTGAGTTCTGCTTCATGCTGGTTGACCTGCTCCGGCGTCGGCGACTTGTCGTCGTTGCCGAAGATGCCGATCATCGGGCAAGAAAGGTCCCTGGTGTAGTCGATCGGCGCAACCGGGCGCTTGGGTGTCAACTCCTCGGGTTTCTGAACTACGCCGCCGCCCCAGCATTCTACCAGCGCGCTGAATCCCTTTAACTTGCAAGCGGCCAGAAAACCGTGGCGCCCGCCGGAACATGTTCCAAATACGCCGATTTTCGAGCTTACGTGCGGTTGTGCAAGCAACAATTTTAATGAACCTTCGAGATCGCCGAGCACCTGATCATCGGCCACACCCCCGCCGGCGCGAACTTTGGCGCCGACGTCTTCGGCGGTTCCGTGTCCCTCACGAAAATAAAGATTAGGTGAGATCGTGGCATAGCCATGATGAGCAAATCTGCGGGCGCACTCGCGGTACCATTCGTCCCAGCCCGGCGCGTGGTGAATGATTACCATACCGGCGTACGGCCCGGGACCTAGAGGCCGCGCATAGTAGGCATTGATGGCGTCGCCTTTATGGCCGTTGACTGTGGCGGTTTCCGCCAGCATTCCTTCATATTGATCGGTTTGATACATAGTGAACTCCTTTTCTGAGATAGTCTGTGTGTTTTGCATAGTATGAAACCATTTGACGCGCAATAGTCGCCGGCCAACGGGGCCGGCCGCGCGCGCCGGTTCACGGTTGCATTGAATCTTTTGACAAGGTACGCTTAAGCCACACTTCAGTAAGGGGCCTTCTGATAGTGGAATTTTATAGAGTTGAAGGTCTGGGCAGTCTTTCCTTGCGAGTTCCTACCACGCGGATAATCCGACCAGAGCGTGAGTTGTATTCCATGTTCTGCTTCCAGCGGTGATCGGTTTCTCAGGGTGAAAGACCATAACATTTCTCTAATAAGGAGAAGGACATGAGTAGTAAAATTTACGTGGGTGGCTTGCCGTATGCGACCACCGATGCACAACTGCAGGATCTCTTTTCGACGCATGGGCAGGTGGAATCCGCCCGCGTGATCACCGATAAATTTACCGGTCGTTCGCGCGGTTTCGGTTTCGTCGAAATGGTGAGCTCCGATGAGGCGCAAAAAGCCATACAGGCGCTGAACGGCACCGACTTCGAGGGCCGCAATCTGACGGTCAACGAAGCCCGGCCGCAGGAGAAACGCTCCGGCGGTTTTGGCGATCGTGGCGGTGAGAGGCGTGGCGGCGGCGGTGGCGGTGGCGGACGTAACCGCTGGTAGTTCGTAAGCTCTATAATTACGAGCGAGGAAGGGCGCTAGGTCGGGGCGCCCTTTTTTATTGCCCTCCGTTATTGCTACTTTCCCCGCAGTTGCGCTTGCTTCAATTGAACCTTCTCATCCGGCGGCGCCGACCAGAGAATGTCGGCGCGATGGGCATAGACATCCATCGCATTCCAGAGCGGAATTGCCGGCGCGTCTTCCAGAATCATGCGGTGCGCTTCGATCAGAAGCTTCTCGCGCTTTTTCACGTCGAAGGTTTGTTGCTCCTGGTCGAGCACCTCGTCGAGCTTGGGATTGCTGTAGCCGAGCACCCGTTTGGTCGTGCCCGTCCTGAAATACTGGTGAAAGAGCGTGTCGGCGTCAATCAGGCTGCCGCGTCCGGTGAGGTACATCGGATATTTGCCGTTTTTATAGTCGGTATTGAAGATGCTCCATTCGGGGGTTTTTAAAATCGCTTTGATGCCGACTTTTGATAACTGCTCGACGATCACCAGCGCCACTTCCCGATCTTTCGGATATCTGCCGGTGGGACTGTAGTATTCGATTTCAAAACCGTTTGGCAACCCGGCTTCTTTGAGCAACTGTTTGGCCTTGGCTGGATCGTAGGCAAGAGCTTTCGCGCCGGGGTCGTAACCGAATACCTGTGGACTGAGTAGGCCGGACAGCGGATACGCGTTTCCCTCGAGGATGTGTTTGATGATTCTATCCCTATCGATCGCGTGAGTGATGGCGCGGCGCACCTTGACGTTTTCGAGCGGTTTATACGCAGGGCTCAAGACCAGAAAAATCGGCCGCAGCCCCTGTACCGGTTGCACGCGCAGGCGCGGATTCGCTTTGAGACGCGCGACTTCGTGGGGCGGAATGTTGCTGATGATGTCGGCCTGACCCGACTCCAGTGCCGCGATCCGAGCCGCGTCTTCTTGAATGGATTTATAAATCACTTCCTCGATCTTCGCCGGCTGGCCCCAGTAGTTTTCGTTGCGCCGCAGGACGAACTGCCCGCCGCGCTCCCAACTGACAAATTTGAATGCGCCGGTACCTATCGGTGAGCCGTCCGCTTCGCCCATCTTTTCCGCTGCGGCCTGCTTCATAATCACCCGGCCGTTGATATCTTCCATCGCATTGGCGTCCGGCTTTTTTAGCGTAAGCACGATGCTCAAATCATCCGGCGCGTCCATTTCGCGGATATTTTGCAAGTTCGGCGCTTGCAGGCTTTCCTTGTCGGTGAGGATGCGCTTGAAAGACGCGATCACGTCTTTCGAGCTGAAGGGCGAGCCGTCATGAAAACGGATGCCCTTGCGCAGTTTGAAATCGATGCGATTGCCCGTCATCTGCCAGGATTCTGCAAGCACGCCGAAGTACTGGCGCTTGTCGTAGTCCACGTCGATCAGCGGCTCCATGATCGAACCCCATACGGCTTGCAGGGGCGAGGTGTTGACCGAGTATGGATTTAGCGAGTAGATGCCGACGCCGTGGGCAACGATCACTCGGTTTCGCGATTGTGAAAACGCGGTGCGTTGCAATGCCAAGGGCGAGAACGCAATAGCGGCGGTTGCCAGCGCGGTTTTCTGGAGAAACTCCCTTCGACCAGTCGTCTCGTCATAATTGCCGCTCATAGGAAAACCTCCTTTTCAGCGAAGCCGGGCATTAACAGCGCCCCCTGAATCCCGTCTAAACCGGCATATAACGCCGCTCCGCGCTTGCTGTCAACTTGAGCTTTGCCTCTGGCGCCGAACTGGAGTATGGAGGTATCAAATACTGGCGAGGATTACGTGGGGTTTAACTCGCGAGTTCGACCGGAATTTCGTCATCCTGAGCCAGGCGAAGGATCTCGGCCGAGATTGTTCACTTGGCTATGCTATGTTCAGAATTACAGCCGCCAAGTCACCAGCTTTGAATTAAATTCCAACACTCCAGCACTCAATCGATTCCCAGGAGGTCCCATGGCAAGCAAAATCATCGACACATTGGCGGAATATATGCTCGCCGCCAGGGAAATAAAATTGCCGGCGGAAGTCGTACAGAAAGGTAAAAGCCACATTCTCGATACATTGGCGGCGATCGTTTCGGGCTCTACTCTTAAAGCCGGGAAGCTGGGTTTGCAGCACGCCCGCGCTCAAGGCGGCAAGGAAGAGTGTGCCGTACTGGGATCGAATCTCAAAACCACGCCGATCCTCGCCGCGTTCGCCAACGGCATGTCGGCCCATGCCGATGAGACCGACGATTCTAACAGCCAGCTCCATCCCGGCTGCGCCATGGTGCCGGCCGCCTTGGCGATTGCCGAGTCGCAAAATCGCGGCGGCGATGCCTTTCTCCGGGCGGTGATTCTCGCCTACGACATCGGCTTTCGTTTCCATCTCGCGTTTGAGCCGCGCTCCACCAGCTTTGGCGCGACCTTCGGCGCGTCCACCGCAGCGGGGACCTTGGCCGAATTGGACCAGCTGCAACTTTGTTACTTGATTTCGTACGCGGCGCAGCAAGCCTCGGGTTCCCGCGCCTGGGTCGGCGACGATGACCACATCGAGAAGGCGTTCGACTATGCAGCCATGCCGGCGCGCAACGGGGTGACCGCAGCGCTGCTCGTTCAGTCGGGTTTTACCGGAAACCGCGATGTGCTCGAAGGCGACCAGAACATCATCAAGACGTATGCGCCGTGCGACCCGAGCAAGTTATTAGAGAATCTCGGCCAAAAATTCACGATCACCGGCTGCCTGATCAAAAAATATCCGGTGGGCTCGCCGATGATGGAGACCGTCGATGCGACCTTGGCCCTGCTTGCCAAGCAGCCGATCCGACCGCAAGACGTCGAAAGAATCGTCATACGCATTCCCGCGAGCGGCGCACGCACGGTGAATAACCGAAAGATGCCCGATGTGAACGTGCAGTATATGGTCTCGAACATTCTGCTCGCCGGTAAACTTACATTTGAGTCGGCGCATGATTACAACCGTTTCCAGGACCCACGGCTCCAAGAAATGAAGAATCGGGTGGAGCTGGTTCTCGATGAAGAGCTGGAACGAACCGGCGCGCGCTTCCAGGGTGCCGTTGAGGTTAGCTTGAAAGATGGCAAGAGCTTGCGCGAGCACGTGAGCAACTGCCGCGGCCGCCCTGAAAATCCCATGGACCCCGAAGAAGTGGAAAAGAAAGCCGCCTGGCTACTGGAGCCGGTGCTGGGAAAGAAAAACTCCGAGCAGATTATCGAATCGCTGCGGTGCATCGAAACGCTCGGAAGTCTTCGAGATCTGACCAAGTTGGCTATAACATAGGAGGAACCAGGTATGAAAAGACTGATGCCAATGGTTTGGGCGGTCGCGGCGCTGTTATTCATCAATGCATGCGTGGTTGTCGATGACGACCGCTCCCGGTGGGGCGGGGGTGGGGGTGGAGGCGGATGGCAGGAGCTGGGGCGCGTCCAAGCGGACTTCAGGAACGATCGCGACACGATCCAAGTCGGCCGCGGCGAGGGACCTTTCCGAGCGTTGCAACTGGTGGTCGACGGCGGCGATGTTGAAATACATGATATGGTCGTAATCTTCGGTAATGGCGAGCGCTTCGAACCCAGGATTCGCCACCGCTTCAATAGTCAAAGCCGGCCGGCGGTAATCGACCTGCCAGGTGACACGCGCAATATCCGGAGGATCGAATTCAATTATCGCAGTACCGATCGCAGAGAGGGAAGGGCTTTAGTTTCGGTTTACGGCAGATAATCCACCCGGCTTGCCGGCGCGCTGACGACGAATTGGCCATCGGCGGGAAATCGCACTAGAGCTCAATGTCAGCTCGCTTTCCGATTGGCGGCTGGCGTAGTGCGAGGGTAGTTCGCTTACAATGCGGACGCCAAGCGCCAGAAAGTTGTCGGCGCTATCCTGCCGCGTCATTCGGATACGCCACCCGAAAGCGATTTGATCTTGCGTGGCTGAGCTTCCCCGCTGAAGTGATGTTATTTAATTTTCCGGGAATTGCTCGTGGATGAAACGGCATATCGATGGCCGATTAGTTGATCGTGGAGCAAGCGCATGGCCAAGCCAAAGATAACTATCGCACTGTCGCACTACGACCGGCATGTGCCGTTCTTCGACGGCACCGTGCAACCGCAGGGCATCGATTTGAATACTTTAATCGTCGGGCAATCGGACCGGCAGAGAGACGGCGCGGAGCGCCATGAGCGCATGCTGCAAAAAGCCGAGTTCGACGTCGCTGAGCTGTCACTGTCATCGTACTTGATGGCGAAAACTCGCGGCCTGCCGTTTACCGCGATTCCGGTATTTCCGCGGCGCTTGTTCAGCCACTCACAGATGTGGGTCAACGTCGATGCGGGGATCGCCGCACCCAGGGATCTCATCGGCAAGAAAGTAGGCTTACACAGTTTTCAGAATACCCTGGCGACGCTTGCCAAAGGTGATCTGCAGAGCGAGCATGACGTTCCCTGGCGTAAAGTTCATTGGCTGCTCAGCAAGAAAGACAATATAGAGTTTACGCCCGAAGCCGGTGTCCTAATCGATCAGTTGCCCGAGAGCGCTGACGCCGGCGCTATGCTCGAACAGGGCGAGATCGGGGCGATGATGACGCCGAATCCGCCGAAGCCGGTGCTCCGCGGCTCGAAGAAAATCAAACGGCTCTTCGCCGACCCCAAGGCCGAAGATCTGCGCTATTATAGGAAGAACGGCTTCTTTCCAATCATGCACGTAGTCGCCTTCAAAGACGACGTGCTGAAGAAATATCCTGAAGCCGCCGAGAGTCTGTTCAAAGCCTTCACCGAAGCAAAGCAGATCTGCCGCGAATTTTACGCGGATCCAAACTGGTCGTGGCTCGCCTGGGGCCGGCAAGCTTTCGAGGAGGAAGAAAAGCTTCTGGGTCCCGATCCGTGGCCCTACGGTTTAGAGAGTAATCGCGCTAATCTGGAGCGCTTTGTGGGTTATTCGCTCGATCAAGGATTAATGTCCAAGAACATGGCGATCGAAGAGCTGTTCCTCGGAATTAATTGACGCCGCGGTTTGCGCGGCCGCGAGCGGTTATTTTCCTGTAGGAAGGCCCCCCAAGAGCGACGACCATCTTTCTGCTTGGACGCTGGCTGTTTCCACCTTAGTTTGCCTAAACGCGCTAGAGACCGGGTTATCAAAAATCGTCCAACCGCGATCCTGACCTCGCCTCCGGCCTAACGTGCCGGCAGGGGATCGGCTCCCGATACGGTTCTTAACAGATTTAATGTTTCAGCGTCCCGGGGAATACTCGCTACTACTTTCTTCAATTCCGCCGGACCCAGCGGCGAAACGTCTTCAGCAACCAGTTTTTTGTAGTAAGGGGCAAACTCTGGATCCTTAAAGATATCAATCATCGCGGCTTCGAGCGTTTGTACCCTCTCCTTAGGCGTTCCGGGAGGTAAGACATAGGGAGAGCCAACGCCGCGAAGGGCGCGCCAGGCGCTCAGGAGCTTTCTCTCTTTTTCATTTTTCACAAAGCTACCGATCTCGGGAAGGTGGCCGAGCCGCGGATGCTTGTCCCCCAGGGGAGTTTCCATGATTGCATGAAAATTCATTACACCTTTGTCGAGCCAATCGAGATTACGGCGCAACACCGAGGTTGCATTATTGGCGCGCGCGTCAAGCTCGCCGTTGAGTAGCGCCGTGTCGACCTCCTGCGAGCTGTAGCCGACGATGAACTTCGGTGCTTTCATATCCAGAAAATATGCGAATAACCGTCCGGCAACGTACGATACATGTCCGACGGTTTGCCCGCCGATGCGGATGCCCGTCGCCGCCCGGAGTTTTTCCAGATTGTTCAATCCCAGTTCCCGTCTAGTGTAAATAACCGCGTGGTTTTCATTTTCGGCTGTGCCGAGATAAATAAATTTATCCGGATCATAGGACACGCCGGTCTCTCCCATGATGGCGAGCCCAACGATGGCGCCGCCGGCCGCGCCGATGGTAAGACCGTCCGGCTTGACCGAGTTGTAAACGTGGTTCGCGCCCTTGCGCCCACCGCCGCCGTCTATGTATTGAATGACAATCGCCGGATTTCCCGGAATGTGTTTCTTCAGAAACGGCATCAGGGCCTTGACACGAAGATCACCGCTTCCACCTGGCGCCGTGGTGGCTACAAGCGTTATAATTTTGCCGGCATAAAAATTGTCTTGACAATAAGCAAAGCCGGGCGCGAGACCGACCATCGTCCAAAGCAAAAGCGCGGCTTTAATCGATGCGTTGGCTTCCGGTTCTTTCATAACCGCCTACCTTTCAAACTGGAATGGAACGATTAAACATGGAACAACAAATTACCGCAAGAGTATCGCTTCGCAAAACATTGTCGGGAAAAACCCGCAGTTGAATACAAGCTAGCCGTTAGAGAATCATGCATATAGCCGCGTTCGCGAAACGAATAGCGCCCTTTGAATAGCACGCCGCCGTCCCCTAAATGGGACACTGTCCGCTACGTAGTGCCTTGTACTTTGCCAAATACTACGTAGTGCCTTGTACTTTGCCAAATAATAGAAGCATATAGCCACTGCTGCATGAATGGCGACTACACCAGTTCGCAATACCCGGGTGGTGCACAATTTGCGAGGCCAATCTGATCTGGATTAACTGACCGGCAAGAAATGTGGGAGGTGAACACGTGAGAGCAAGACAACATAGAATTGTAGACGCACGAATTCTGCTGGTGTTGATAATACCGCTGGTCTTCAATGGCCAGGTGTTTAGCGCGGAGAAAGAGTTGAAAAAAGAGGCTGAGAAGATCGCCGACAAAGTGAGACAAAAGGCGGAAGTTTCGGAAAAAGCCGAGGGCAAGCAGGATTTGGTAAAAGATAAGGTCACAGTAAAAGCTGGGGACAGTGGTCAACCGGTGGTCGAGCAGGTCGGCGAGGCGTCGTTTTATGGCCAGGGCTTTCACGGCAAGAAAACCGCCACGGGTGAGAAATTTGACCAAAATGATTTAACTGCGGCTCACCCGACCCTGCCTTTGGGCACCCAGGCAACCGTAACAAATTTAGAGACCGGAGACTCGGTCGATGTTAAAATTAACGACCGTGGTCCGTACACGAAAGGCCGCGATATCGATGTTTCGAAAGCTGCAGCGAAGGAATTGGGTATGACTAAAGACGGCGTCGCTCCGGTAAAAATCGAAGCGGAAGTAATGCAAGGTGATAAAAGCAAGGAGAAGAAATAGGCGCGACAATTTAAGCTGCTGCGCCGCTGCCGTAACCATTCCGGTCAGTGAGCAACCTGCCTTATAGGGCCCCGGTACTCGGCTGCGCCCTTGCATTGCAAAGGCACAGCCGAGAGATGCGCACGGGCGAACCTCGCTATGTTGCTCTCGCTGAGTGCGGCTGGTTCTTCCTTCGTACTACATGCGCGAAATTTATTGGCCATTGCTGGCGACAGCGGCAAGCCGGATCGGCTTTTGCAATCGGTTGGTTTTTCTCGTCACAATTTTAGTCATCACGGATTTTTGATCTTGATCAACTTCCGTGGCATCACTGCGGCTGTGCTTCGTCGCTTGCATCGTGAATAAAACCAAGTAAAAACACTCCTCACCGAGCCACGGGGTGCCGCATGCTCTCCTTCTGTGCTTGACAAGCTAAACCTCGCCGATGTAGTCCACGGGCATGGCGGATTCATCCAGGCAGCGCACTGAACCATTAACCACAGACGACCCCGATAGCGAAGGGAGTCCTTTATGAAAGAGCGAGTGCTTTTGCTCACGCTGATTTTCTGCTTTTCAATTATCCTTTCAGGCATTGCGCCTGACGCCCAAGGGCAAACCGATCAGTTCTACAAAGGGAAGACCATGCGCATCATGGTGGGCTCCACCGCCGGCGGATTTTACGACCGGTGGGCTCGTCTATTCGCGAAGTACATGGGTAAATATATCCCCGGGCAACCCGAGATCGTCGCGCAAAATATGACCGGCGCCGGCTCGGTGATCGCTGCCAACCACGTTTTCAATGTGGCCAAGCCCGACGGTCTGACCCTGGTCATGCCGCTGAACGGCGTCTACATCGATCAATTCGTCGGGCGTAACGAGGTCCAGTTCGACATGCGCAAGTTCCGCTTCATCGGCTCTCCGGTGAGTGAGTCGATTATCTTTTACATGCGCGCCGACGCTCCCTACAAGTCGATCGCGGATATCATCAAGGCGAAGGAGCCGCCCAAATGTGGTGGTAGCGGCACAGCGAGCAGCGATTATATCTTGTCAAAGGTTCTTGAGGAGACGGTCGGGGCGAAGTTCAATAGCGTTTTGGGCTACGCCGGCGGCACCGAGATCGATCTAGCGGTAGAAAAAAACGAGGTGATTTGCCGTGCTCACAGCATGTCCGCCCACTTCGGTCGGGAACCTTTCGATAGCTGGCACAAGAAGGGTTTTGACCAGCATCTCGTTCAGACCTCGCGCAAGAAGGATCCCCGCGCCGGCGATACGCCGACGCTTAACGAACTCTTCGAGCAATACAAGGTGTCGCAAAACAGCCGTCGTCTGGCGCAGGTGCTCTTGGCCGCAGGCGATTTTGGTCGCCCGATGATGGTGACTCCGGGCACCCCTGCCGATAGAGTGAAGATGCTGCGCGACGCCTATGTCAAAACCTTGAGCGATCCCGAGCTGCTTGATGAAGCAAAGAAAAGCCGGATGGATGTGGATCCCACATCAGGTGAGGAGCTGGAAACTCTGGTGAAAGAAATTTTTGACTCGCCGCCCGAAGTCGTCGAGCGTGCGAAAAAAATTCTCGGGAACTAAGAAAATGGGCAGTAGAAGTTTAAATTGTGCGTCGGGATTCGACGGTTGCGGGCACGAACCTTGTTGCGGTGGGATGCGGTTGGGGCACTGAAAGCCATCTCTCGATAGTATTCAAGTGGCGCCGGCCAGAGCGTTCCATGACTTCCTGAACGGTACGCCAGTGCGACTCGGGAACGACCCATCCCTGCGCCGACCAGTCCTTCCATAGTTCGCGCAAGTACTGAAAACCATTCCGTTCAGCTGGTGGGCCTAACGTGAAGGCTGAGAAGCGCGAAGCGGCTTTCTCAGGCCCTTGGCTAGCCGTTCGCGTGGGCATGTGGGTTTCAACTTGACTGGCAGTTTGGGCCTACTCACACGAACGCTGTTTAACGCGGTCCAGCGCTGACGATTGATGAAGCCGGACACTCGCGGGCCGCCCGTTTCCACCTGCCGATATGCGTTTACTTGACGATTGATGATGCGATATTCGGGCTATCTGGATTTACATCTAGAGTACGCGTCTTTGGAACGATGATCAGATCCATGTCCTCCATCGGAATAGCTCCAAGCAGAACCTGATCTCCTAGCACTAATGCTCCAGCGAATCCAACGCGATTTTTGAATCGTAATTCAACTGGACCGACGTAAGGAACTAGCTTTTTCGATCCGTCAGCCAATATAACTTCTTTTATCGATGGCTTCCAACTTGAGCTGGATTTGAATGTGGTCCGGAATGCAGAGATGCAGCGCACCTGAGTCAGCGAGCGCTACAATCTCCACAGGCGCCAGATCCGGCAGGCGCAGGTTCTTTAGCAGAAGCTTTCCGTTGACCAGACCCATATACTCAAGATACCACTCTCGGTTCAAAACGTATAACGCCCGAACTCAGCCGCGCGCCCTTTCAACGTTCAGAGCCAGACTTTGCCGGCCGACTCAGCGACTAACCCCCAGGGGCCCGCGGCGGCCTGCGCTTGCGCGAGCGCAGAAAAGTTCTCTATCCGCCAGAAGAGCGGTCCAGCCGGTAACTCCGCGACTTTCTTTTCGGCCAATGGTTCGATGACAAGCGGCTGCTGCGCTATCGCCGTCGAGGGCAATGACCATAACCGCTATGCTAAAACCACGATCATACTGATGAGAATCCGTTTCATGGGGACACCTCCTTCGTTTACCTGCGTGCCGCACTTACTGCTTGATGGTCTAACCGTCCGCGTTCAGCGGCGCGCCGCTTGCGGAGCGTCCGGCCTGCAACGCGTAAGTTAGGCGCGCTCGCCGCAATTAGCCGTGGCTGTGACAACTCCTAACGTCCTCTAGCAGCGATCAATTTACGAACTTGCGCGACAGCGGCTTCGATCTTGAAGTCGAGCCCTTTTTTGCCATAGGTGACATTAGCACGTGTCGGATTGCCTGAGACACCCGTCAGCTTCCGGTCTCCCCCGGGAGCGAGCTTGTCCTTGCGGATCCACGCCGGGTTCAAAGCCAGCAATTGCGATGTATCGGAAATACCCGCGTGTGTGCCGACGTCCTCCGTCTTCTCTCCTTGACTTTGTAGCCACGCGCGGAAACGGTTTTCGTTGTAATAGTCGGGCACGAAGTGTACGCGCACGTCCGTGTTTGCCCATTCGGTGTTGAGCAACGTCGCGACGGCCTGCAAGCCTTTCTGGTTCGGTCCGCTATCGCCGATCAGGACGATATCCTTGAAGCCGTGCACCTTGAAGCTGCGCGCTGCGTATTGCGTGACTTTCATGAAAAACTCATGAGGCAGCGTAATCGTGCCAGCGTATTGCATGTGAATGGTGGGCGGATCGATGTCGCCTTCCGGTACGTAGCCGAGGACCGGCGCGACGAGCGCGTTACCAAGTCTGCGTGCGATCTGTTCCGCCGTGTGCCTCACGATAAAGTTGTGTTTGCCCAGGACCATGTGCGGGCCGTTTTGTTCCGTTCCTCCTGTCGGAAAAATGATTGTGGTTTTACCGCTCGCGATCGCGTCGCGTACTTCAGTCCAAGTCAGCTCTTCGAGGAACACCGTATCGGGGATCTCGGCAGAAAGTGCTGACGAAGCGACAAGAAGAAACATGCACACGAAACCCAAAATTTTCATATCGATCCTCCTTTCTCCGGGCGCAATGAACGCATAGTTAACGCCTAACCCTAACTCCTAGATTAAGCCCACCCGCGAAGCGGGTTCGGCCTTAATGAATTGTTAGGCGGTATTCGCTTCGCGCTGCATGAACATCCAACGATGACGGTCAAGATCCTCCACGCGGTATCGCCGTGCCGGCGGGCCATCTTTCGGTTCGGTGAGGACAACTGCGCCTGCACCACGCGCCTGTCGATAGTGAGTATCCAGATCGTCCACGAAGACCAGTACGCCTCGATGACCCGAGGGACCGTAGACCAGGCACGGGCGGCGGCGCAAGTCTCCCGATGCCGTTTACGGCCTTGGTAGTCCGGCGTGCCTGTCGCGAGCATGATGGCTCCATGTCCCGTGTCCATCTCGGCGTGCATGATTTTTCCGTCCGGTCCGTGCATTCGCATCTGTTCGCGAAAGCCGAATGCTTTCGCCAGCCAGACTAAAGCTGCTGCACCATCTTCGTAGGTGAGTATAGGGACTACGCCAGAGAATTCCTTCTTCACAAGAGCCTCCTTCCGCCTAACCGCTGGCGCAGCGCTTTGTTAGGCAGCCCTGTTGGGCAAGGCGTTCAGATACCAAGGGCCGTTTTCGCTGCGGCAGTGGCAACTCCAATGCCAATCTTGGTGGATACATCCCACACCCAGGACCCTGCCATCTTTAAGTGCTCCAGTGCTTTGGGTCCATTTCCTTCTCCCGCCGCCTTCTCTGCCGCTGCTACCTCTCCCAAAGCTATGTACTGCTCCGGAGCCGAAGCCTCTTTGCTTAACGAGTTCCGTAACTCCGAGAGTTCGCGAGCCAGTTGGGTAGCGTCAATGGCTCCACTAGACGCGTTCCATATCTGATTAAAAGTTATGTCGTGCGCGTGTGATTCTGGACCAACCGCACCTGCTTGACCAATCTTGTACTGATCACGCATAACAACCTCCTGTACGAATACGTCCCTGATCCCAGAAGTATAGTTTCCTCTCGCTGTCCCTGTCTCAAGAAGCATCCGTGCGTATTTATTAACCTCTTCTTGATTCTCTAAATCGAGGAAGTCTTCGGCAAAGATACTTAGCTCCTCTGAAATTGTTTGTTTTAAGGACAATGGTTCACCTGGAACGACAATCCTTGGTTGGTACTCACGTGGAATTGTCGGATGGAAATTGAAAAGCTCGTTGCTTGTCAGTGATATCAGTGGGACAAATGCAGTTCGCGTAGCACCAGCCAAAAAACGCGACTGAGGATCACTGTCATCAACGATGTGAATCACCAGATCCGCACAGGCAATGGTGTCGTACACTCCGAGTTCATCTTCCTCAAGAGACTTGCCACTCAATTCCATCGGTGCATAGCCTCCATGCTCGATCTCTTCGATGAGAGCATTATGAGCATGGCTTGGTAGCTTGGATGTACCAAGTAAGACGCATGACCGTCGAGATGTCGAAGGCTGGTACCTTGGCGGTGGCTCCTGTCCAAGATACGCTTTGAAAATTTGAAGTGCATGACGGTGCTCTCTAACCTGACGAAGATAAGATCGTCGAGAGAAGCGGCGCTGGAGGATACGAGAGGGAATCAGGCTGTCAGGCAGTTGATCTTCAACAAGGACTAATAATGGACGTCGGGCACGTCGGCACAAACCGATCTCATACAAGATGTGCGGTGATACCCCCCCATCGCGTATCGTAAGGACCGCAATCATGCCATCACTTGCGTTCAAGTGGCGCTCCAGCTTAGCTGCATTGACCCGGCTGGAGGGTGGATCAAGGCTAAGTGTAACACCCTCGATCCGAAGGAGTTGTGCAAAGTGATCAACAACACGTGCATCAACGTCTCGGTAGCTATGTGAAAAATATACAATATGCATGGGCCACCGCATGTTTCTCAGATCGACAAAGACCACGATCATCACCAAAACCGGAGGTACACGAGACCGTTTGACCGCGGTGATATGGCTCATAAACGATCATGAATGGTCTAAAACAATTGCCAGTTGCAGAAAGATTGCCGCCTAACGTAATGTTGAGCGGCGCCGGCAAGCGCGGCTTACGACGCGTCCGCTCGAACAAAGGTTGGGCAATGTCATAGCGCAGTCGCCCGTTTTAAGCGATTGCACTGAGAACAGAGCACTTGGACGTTCCAAGATGTATTACCTCCGCCGCGGGAATGCGGAAGAACATGGTTAAACTCGATTGGTGTTGTCTCTGTTAGTTTGTGCTTCTTGGTGAGTCCGAAAACACCGGGGCACTTACACCGGCCTATAGATAACCAATGGTCGGACACCACCCAAGGCTCCGAACCTGTGATACCTAGTTTCCTCTAGACCCTCGTTCCAGCCTTGGCTGAAGCCGGGCAATCCATCACCGATCTGAATATCCCAGCTGTCGTGTTCAAGGCATGCTTTTGCCGTCTTTGACTCCACTAGCGCGCAAAACAGACCAAACCGATCTGGGTGCTGCCCATGACTGAGGTAAAGGGGCTGCCATGGATCGGCACCGATCGACGGGATCACCTTCTCGACGACATCCGTTTGTAAAATGTAATTAAGTTGTAGGCGTCGGTCTAAGGTCATCGCGAATCTCTCTGCCTAACGGTTTGCTCAGCCGCGCGGCTTCCGCGTCGGTCTGAAGCAGATGGTTAGGCTATCGCGGGTAGAGTTTCGCGACAAAAGCCTTGTCGCCATCGGATAACTCCTCGCCACCTTGGATAACGACGCCGCCTGTCCAAGCCGGAGCGAAAGTCATGTTCATGACTGATTTGGGATCGAAGTCCCGATAGGGCGGCAATTCGTCAACCGATATCTTGCGAAATACATTCATTTCGATCGTTTGCTTATCCCAGCTGTTTGGTGGCCCTGACAGCTCGCGAATAATGAGATCGCGATTCCAAGGAATGTTGGCCTTGGGATTTTGATGTTCCTCGATGAGGCCGAGAACATGCCCAAATTCATGTAGCACGCTGTGTCGATCCAAGAATCCAAGATTCATTGTTTGACTGTCCTTCGGCACTCCCAAAGCGTCAGTGCCTAAATATGACCATGAACCAAGACGTTTGTCGAATTTGATGCGAACTTCGGCATTACCGGAATTTACGAAGTCAAAGCGAATGTTTGCGTGCTTCGTCCACTCCGACGCGATTACCTTCACCTTCTCGTGAGTCGACCGGTCGCCGTCGAGAAAGCGGATGCGAATCGTTGAGCCCACCTGCCAGAGTTTTCCTCGAACGCCGCTGCGGGCCTTATCAGGTTGCTGCTCTTTGGCGGCCCTTAAAGCTGCCTGTTGCTGAGGAGACAGTTCTCGCATCGAGGTCACGATTTCAATTGCCAGACCTCGTTGTGCTGAGATATCGCCAACGTAACGTCGAGCTTCGGCGAGGACAGCTTCGACATCCCCTTTCAATTTCTTGGTAACGGCTTGAGCGGCGTCAAGCTCCTTCTGCGCAATCGATAATTTCTCCTGCGCCGTCTTTAAATCCTCCTGAGTTGACCGGACCTTCTCAAGTGCTGTCTCCAGTTTGAAACCAAACAAATATGCTCCGACCACAAGAAACACCGCGAGGACGGCCGCAGCAAACTTGCCGAATCGGACGAGGTCGCGATCGAGTACGTAGGTGATACGCCCTTCCTCTGGCGGCTTTGGCGCCTGTTCAATTGGGACCAGCATAGAGTGACAGTAGCGGCACTTTATGGCGTCGGCGTGGACCTCTTCCTTACAGAATGGACAGATCTTCATAGAGGTTTTTCCGTATGCCTAAACGTTCGCGTTGAGCGGGCACCGAGGAGCGCCGCGACGAGGGTACCCGGCAGCGGTGCTGACGGGCGCTCCGCTCCAACGCAGGGTTAGGCGCAGCTTTAACCAATGACCGGCACTCCAACGATGTACGGAGCCAAACCTGACGCGCGCCGGCGCGCGAATTGCTCGTAGTTCTTGATGTAGTGCGGATCGTTTTCCGCCTGCGTTAGCCATAGCCGAGCACCTGCGATCATTTCTCGGCAAAACAAGTTCAGGTCAATGCAAAGCGCATCATTCATCTTGCCGTAGTGAACTACGTTCGTGGTCGAGCCTGGCTCGATGAACATGATGCGACTGAAGGGACTCTTTGGGTGTTGAGAGCTACCTTGGTGAAGCAGGGAGCAGCGGAAGCGGTAACAGGCGTCTCCGGTGAGCGGGTTCTCAATCGGCTCGATGTGCTGGCGATGCGCAGGAGGCACGGAAGCGAGTACGGTTTCAAAGAACCTCGGCCGCACCCACCCTTCGAACCACGATGCGTACTTTGCGCCCGACGCTTCTCCGTTATCCGAACTCAACGCGCCAGCGATATCCGGAATCGTGAGGGCTGTATAAAGCGAAAGGAAGTACATGCCAGATCCAAGCGATGCCTCAATTTGATCAATCAGCGTGTGCATGTGTTTGCTGTGCCTAACACTCACAATGAGCCGCGCGGCGGGAAGACCCAGCAAAGAGGCAACAGAGTTTCACCGCATCGGCTCCATTGTGTTGTTAGACGATGACTAGGTGAGAAGCGACTGCCACATTTCAAGAACGCGCTTCGCTACGCAACTGAAATGTACTGTACTGCCGTCGTCCAGCGTTACAACAACGGAAGGCGTACCCCCATAAGGCCCTGTGCCGTATCCCGAGGTGCCGTAACCAGTTGGTGTGACAACAGTTTGCCCGGCGCTGGTCAAATGACGGGAAGACCGGTCGAGCTTCACGTGCTTGTGTGCCTCGGCAACGTCGCGAACTAGACTCCATTCGCTATTCCTTTTAGCTAGCTCGTTACGAAATGTCTTGACGTTGGCAGTGTTGAATACCCGCGCAACATCACTGCTCGCAAAGCCATACCAAAAGTGATCGGCCATCTGATTCAGCGCGACAGCGGCATTCATTGCTAGGCGGATGTCGGTCGGATTACTCAGCCATTCGTTCACGGCTGGTAGCACGTACGTGTCGAAATGTTCGTGCGCTCGATTGCGAGGCGTGACCATGGCATCTCTCATTGTCTAACGCCGAGGCTGAGAAGCCGCGGCCCGCGAGTGTCACGAGCGGGTCCGAAGGTCTGTCTCAAGCCGTTGGTTCGGCGTCATGTGGGTACGCCTACGTTTCGGGTCACGTCGAGGAAGGTCCCGATATTGGTCCCATCATCGGCGTCTGGATTGGGCTCTCTGCCGAAGGCGAGCATCCCACTCTTCTCGAGTGGATTGCCGTGGGCGTCGAGTATGCGTGCTGACCTGAGCTTCAGGATATGGCGGCGAGTCGCTTCTTCCATCGGCCGTACCAACCAAGTGACGAACACTCGTTCCTCGTTCTCAAGCTTAACCTCCCCGACCAGTTTCGTGCCCATGCTGCGGGCTCCGGGATGTCCCGTGACGACCGCGCCCGCTGGGATGTAGACCACATCGAAGTGGACGCACGTCTCTTCGGGAGGTGGTGGGCTCCATATAATCTGTCCGGCCTCCGGCATTTTGCGATCGAGCACCTCATCGTAGGGTACAACGATTGAGAACACGCGCGCGATCTTGCGCGGTGGGATGCGGCCGGGGGCGTTCCCACTCGACCGCTAGCCTGCGATCCTTTCCCTCAGGGGCGTGAAAGCCTGTCCGCCGTACCCACTCAGTCGTCAAAGCGATGCGATAGATCGCGGCTCCCTCCCCGGCGGCGGCGAGCGCGGCGGGGTCCGCGTCGGGCGAGCCGATCACGAGGTCGGGGCGAGGTCCGCACCGCGTCGGCATCGACGCGCCCGCTCGGTCGCACGACCCGCGCGGCGCCGGCGGCCTCGGGGAGGTCGAGGCCCGACGGGACGCCGACGAGCTGCCCGCCCGCGCCGAGGGCGACGACGAGCTCGGCGGCCGCGGGGGTGAGCGCGGCGATCCGCTGCGGCGCGACCTCGACGACGGTCGGCTCGTCCCCCGCACCCTCGACCGTGGCCGGGTAGGCGGGGAGCTCGCCGAGCGGCTCACCGCGCTCTCCGCACCCGCCGAGCGCCAGGGCGGCGAGGAGAAGCGCGAGCGCGCGCAGAGCGGCCATGCACCCGAACTGTAGGGCCGCGGTCTCCGCGGACGGGCAGGAAGCCCCGCCCCCCCGGGAGAACTCCCCTTCGATGAGCGACGAGACCTGGCAGCAGCTCGCGGTCGCGGGCGGGATGATCCTCGTCGCGTACCTCGCGGCGAAGCTCGTAGACCGCGCGCTGATGCGCCGCCTGAACCTGCCGCCCGAGGCGCTGACCCGCTACCGCGTGCTGCGCCGGAGCGTGACCGCGTCCATCGTCGCGCTCGGGATCCTGAGCGCGCTCCTCGTGATCCCCCAGGTGCGCGCGGTGGCC
>CAWDHA010000027.1:0-12044 GCA_963801935.1 uncultured delta proteobacterium | reverse complement strand
CCCCTCCGTTTCATTGGTATGGGGGTGGCCCGCTGACCGCTACTCTCCGCTTCGCTTTATTCCGCGGTAAAGCTTCAAAGGCGCGAGTACCAGCGCGGCGATAAACAGGAACGCTCCGGCTAGTATGAAGGCCGAGTGAATTCCCATTACGCCGATCAGATAACCGGCTATGACCGGGGTGGGGATCACGATGAGCTGCGTCAGCAAAGTGGTGAGGCCGTAGGTCGATGCCTGGATGCTCGAACCCGCCACATCCATGACCGCGGCATTCAGGACATTGAAGAGCGTATAGAAAAAAAGCCCGCTGGCTGCGATGACGAGCGCCAAAGGTAGGCCCGGTTCGACAAGCGCGAGCAGGGTGAAGAACAAACCCAGCAAAAGACAAGACGGCAACCAGCACGGCCTTGCGGCCGAAGCGATCGGACAGCAACCCCAGAACCGGCTGAGAGATAATCCCCATGGCGTGCAGCAGCGCGACAAAGCCACCGAGAGCAACCGGGGAGTAGTGCAAATGCTCCTGCAGGTAAACCGGCATAAACGTCAGGATCACCAGGCGTCCCATCTGCAGCAGGCCGGTGGCGGCTGAGACCCCCAAGAACGCCGTGTTGGTAACCAGCGCGACGACATCACGCAATTGCAGCAAAGCGCGCGCCGAGCGGCTGCGCGCGCCGGCGAACGCGCCCAGGGCACGCCACATCACAAAAGCGAACAAGAGCCCGGGAATGACTTGCAGTTGCGCCGCTGCCTGCCAGGAGAAGTTCGCTAAGAGAAAGCCCACACAGAAGGGTGTCACGGTATCGCTGATGGTGGCGCCGGTGCCGTGGATGGAGAGCGCGGTGGCGCGTCGCTCTGGAAATTGATTCGACAATGCCGCGGCGGCGGCCGGATGCCAGAACGCCGTGCCCAATCCGAGCAGTCCTGAACCCGCCAGAGCCCAGATAAAAACCGGAACTCCAAGCAGAAAGTAAGCTGCGCCCATGATTACCAATGACAGGGCCAGCAAGGTTGTGCGGTGCCGGACCATGGAGTCTGCAATCATGCCCAGAGGTAGCGGCGCTACGCCTTGCATCAGCTGCTGCGCCGAGCTCAACGCGCCGACTTCCAGGTTGTTCAAATTCAAGCCGGACTTGATCGAGGGCAGGATGACGGGAAAAAACTGCTGAAACCAGTGGATGACGAAATGCCCGCCCGTGAGCACTCCGAGAAGCCACAAGCGCTCGGCGCCGATGGCGCGCATCGATAGGGAAAAACTCCGGGTGATTTTCATGTGGCGATAAGCAAATTATGCACAGCGCTGGCGTTATTGTCGTTAGCTGCGGCCGACTCGACCGGGCGAAAAGTGACTGGCGCTCCTGCTCGGAGCTTACCTTTGCATGAATTTAACTGCGTCAGGAGAGCCTGTCGATATTTGTGAGATCGCGCCGCTTGCGACACAATCTCCAAGCGGACAGGAGGCGTCGACGAGTCGATCAGCAACCGAACGAGAGGCTTGCTCCCCCCGGCTGTAATCCCGTGAGCAATTTAGGCTAGTTCTTCTTGTAAACGCTTTGAATGAAACCCGAGCTTTCGAGCTTATCCATAAACGAATTATCGATGACGGTTTCGACGCGAACGTCCGCGATCTTGGGATTGATTTGCATCAGTAGTTTGTGCAGCCGCTTCATGCCCTCGAGGTTGGTATGCGGCGCGCGCTCATAGGAATTAATGACCGCCTCATAGGAGTCCGCGGCATCTGCCGGATTGGTGAGGTGTAGATTCGAAGCGAGCAAGCGTACGACGAGATCTTTATTGGCCGGATTAAACGTAAACGCGATCGCTTCCACCATGGTTTTCAAGTACGCTTCGACCACTTGCGGTTTGCTCGCGGCGAGTCGCCGGGTGGTGACCAACATCGTTTGCGGCAAAGTCACGCCGGTGTTTTTAAAGTTATAAAGCACGGGATAACCTTTGTTGCCGTAGAGATCGCCGATAGCGCCTCTCAGCGCCGTGGCATCGACGCCGTTTGTCTCCATTGCCAAGCGGCGATTCATCTCCGTTCCCGGAATAGTCAACAGGGTGATCTTCGCCTGCGCGATATCAACGTTGAGACCCTGAAGCGCCAACAGGGTGACCAGGTGCGAAGTGGAGCTCGGGCCGCTGATGGCGATGCGCTTGCCGCGCAAATCTTCCTTGCTTTTGATTTCGGGGCGTGCATTGAGTCTGTAATCGAGCTTCTGGGCGAAATTGGCGACGCCGATGACGTCCGCGCCGCTGCCGGCGGCATTGATGGCGTGACCCGGGCCGACGATGGCGGCGTCGATTTCTCCGGCCAGCAAAGCGGCAATCGCCAGCGGATTACGCGGCATCAGGATGAATTGCATATCCAGCCCGTGTTTCTTGAATAAACCGCGATCGCGCGCCACCCAGAGAGCGGTCATGCTTTCGCTGGTGACGCTACCGGCCAAGTTGCTGCGCGTCTGCGCCGCCAGCGGCGCGGGCAGCGCGCCAACGGCAGTCACAGCAAGGAGCAGTAAGATACTGGTGTAAAAACTCAGGACTGGATGCCTACGGCGGTGATTCTTCATGAGTTGCCTGGCGCGCAACATCAGCCGGGCTTTTTCTCGCCCACCGGTTGGACATCGAAAAATCCATGTTCCGAAATGTCGAAATAGTTGCCGTCGGGATCTGACCCGCGGGTCTCTGCGTACGGCCGTCCATCGGGCCGTTGCTTCGGCAATTTGTTTGGATTGATTTTTTTCATCCTTTCGACGATCGCCTCGCCGTCTTCGACCTCGAAGCCGAAGTGGTACAATCCGTTGGTGGCATTTTGATCTTTATTCGGGATAATGGCGAGATTGAAGTAGCCGTCCGTGAGGAAAATAGTGCCGCCTTCCTCTTTTCTTTTGTGCAGCAGCTTCATCTCGAAAACGTCCATATAAAAAGACGCCAACTTGCCAGTGTCTTCGGTGCGAATAGCTAAATGTTTGATTTTCGCCATCATTCCTCCTTGTGACTGTTAGACGTTATCGACCGCTTTCTAGAACCTTCCAAGCGCGACAAGAACACTGCCGCGCGCCCCATTGTCAAGAGCCAGATGGCTGCGCCACGCCGCGACGGCGCCACGCGCAGGCGCGATCAACCTCGATGGACGAGGTCGCCTTGGCGCGCGCGGATAGCACTCGTTCTGTTTGACAGCTTGAGTTGTTGTTGGTTATCGTCTGGCCGGCGCCCGGGCAGCCGATGTCCTAGCGTCCGTCGAAGGAGTCAATATGACGAGAATCAACAGCGTTTTTATTTGCCTCGTGGCTTTATTGTGTGCCGCGAGCGCCAGGGCAGAGGTCACCGTTCTCGCGCGCGCGACTGTGATAGACGGCAGCGGCCGCGCCCGCACAGAAAGACATGACTATCGTCATGGAGAACGGACTCATCCGTGAGATGGCACCAGCCGCTAAAATTCAGCCTCCGGCGGGCGCCACAGTTATCGATCTCAACGGCAAATTCATCGTGCCGGGTATCATCAATGCCCACGGCCACGTCGGGGCGAAAACCGAGCCGCAGTTGCGCCAGTACGCGCTTTACGGCGTGACCACCGCCGCCAGTATGCAGACCGATCCCGACGAAGTCGTCCAGGTGCGGGAAGCGCAGAAGCGCGGCGAGCTCCGCGGCGCAAGGGTCTCCACCGTGAAATATCGTTTCGCGCCCGACCCCGAAGTGGTGACGCCGGAGCAGGCGCGCGCGAAGGTGGATCAGACCGTCGCCGCCGGCGCGGACTATATCAAGGTCTGGGTGGACGGCGGGTTCGGCACGAGGACCAAGCTGAGCCCCGAATTTTGTGCCGCGGTTCTCGAACAGGCGCGTAAACACGGCAAGCTCACCTTGGGCCATGTGTATGAACTCGCCGACGCGCGGATGCTGGTGGAGCGCGGCTTGAATATTTTAGGCCACAATGTCCGCGACCGGGAGGTCGATGCCGACTTCATCGCTCTTGCTCAAACAGCGTAACGTGACGCTTATTCCGACGTTGATACGCGACGAGTTTCAGTTCGCCTACGGCGACTCGCCGGCCTGGATCGACGATCCTTTCTTCTTGAAAGTGGTGCCGCCCGAGCGCCTGGCGGTACTGAAAACCAAGATCCGCGATGAGCAGGCCAAACACCCGCAGCGCCACCGGTTCAAAGCGGCGATTCGAGATGAACAAAGTCAATCTCAAGAAGCTCTCCGATGCAGGCGTGCGCATCGCCTTCGGCACTGATAGCGGCGGCGCCGCCGACCGCTTTTTCATCCAAGGGTTTTCCGAGCACCGCGAGATGGAGTTGATGGTGCAATCGGGCCTGACGCCGATGCAAGTGATCCAGTCCTTCTCGAAGAACGCTGCGGAAGCCCTGGGCATAGACAAAGACTTCGGCACCCTGGCCAGAGGCAAAGCCGCCGACTTGCTCGTGCTGGAGAAAAATCCGCTCGATGACATCACCAACATGCGGACGTTCCATACAATTTATCTGGGCGGCAAAAAATTTGAGTAAAGCGACGGACAACAGGGATTCGACGCGCGTTGTTGGCATTGCTGATCCCGGAGCGCCGCCTGCCGGGCGCTTATTTATCGTCATCGGAAACGGACGTTAGTGCTTGATTAGAGCGCGCAGGTATTGCGCTGCAGAGCACTGGTCGCCCTGGTCCTCGGTGCCTGCTGTCCCAGTAATGGGGCGGGCTGTGCGAATAACGGGAATAACATCGGTCAGGCCACCGCCACTCCCTAGATTTCTACCGAGATAAGCGCAACCGCGAAAGAACCGCTCGTGGCATTGGGTTTGCTCAAGGTTCGTAGGTGAGAGTCAAAGGAGGTGCTTATGAACGCTGATCATTTTAAAGGGGGCTGGAAGCAATTCAAAGGTGAGTTGAAACAGAAGTGGGGCCAACTGACCGACGATGATTTGATGGAAGCCGAAGGCAGTTACGATAAATTCGTCGGTGTCGTGCAAAAAAGATACGGCGACCGCAAAGATGAAGTACAGAAATGGGCGGACGACTGGTATTCAAAGCGCGAGCAAGACGAAATCATGTCTCGGCAAAAAAACGAATCAATAAACCAGCGTTAAAATTCCGTTTGCGAGAGCACGGCCGCGTACCAAGCGACGTAGGCACCGAGAAGGTTGGGTGCCTACGTCGAATATTTGGTTTCGCGCCCCGCATGCGTTTGTTTCGAAACTCAAACGGTTCGAAGTTTATTGAAAAATGTCTACTAGAACTATAGCCGCCATCGAGAGCCAAGAGTGGCTCGATCCGGTTGCCGAACAACTCCAAACGCCGATCGCAAAAGCGCTGGGATCTGATGGCGTCCTCGGCCCCAAGATCGCTAATTGCTTGCATGGTACGTGGTTGGGTCACCCGCTTCATGTGGTGTTAACCGACGTGCCGATCGGTTCATGGACGGCGGCTGCGGCTCTCGATTTGATTGAGGCCAGTAGCGCGAGCCGGGCGCTGGCTCGCGGAGCGGACGTTGCTATCAAGGTGGGTCTGGCCGGCGCGGCGGCAGCCGCCGTCACCGGACTGGCGGACTGGTCCAAAATCGGCGCTGACCGGAAACGGCGCATCGGTTTTGTCCACGGCTTGCTGAATGTCAGCGCTGCTGCATGCTACGTTACCTCGCTCCGCCTGCGAGGCCAGCGCGCGCGCGCAGCCGGGCGAAATTTTGCTTTCCTCGGGTTTGTTCTTGCTGGCGCCGCGGCTTATTTCGGCGGCCATCTAGTTTACAAGGAACGGGTCGGGATGGATCATACGGCGGGCCATGCGCCGCCTGATGATTTTGTTGCAGTATTGGCAGAAGCGGCACTTTCGGAAGGCCAGTTAAAGCGGGTGGAGGCAGATGGCATGGCCATCCTGCTGGTGCGCCGCGGCGCGCGCATTTATGCCATCGACGAGATCTGTTCTCATCTGGGCGGTCCGCTTTCGGAAGGAACGCTGGCAGGGCACTCGGTGCGCTGCCCGTGGCATGGATCGTGTTTTTCACTTGAGGATGGGCGAGTGCTCGAAGGCCCATCCGTCCACGCCCAGCCGGTCCTGGATACGCGCGTCCGTGCTGGCCAGATCGAAGTGCGTAGAGCGCGGTCAGAGGTAGAGCGCGGCTAGCGGCCGGATCCCTAAGGCGGCGGTCCGATGTTTAAACTTCCGAGCGCCTCGATAGATCTGCCTCCGTAATTCGGGAGGCGCGCCGCGACTTCCTCACAGAACCGCCCGCTGTCGAATAACATGCAGCCGATATATTCCGCTTCTTGGTAATCTATAACCAAGAAAACTTTACCCCGACTTTCCCGCTCATACAGGACGCGCTTCAGAAGACCTACCTCCCCTTCTGGGGTTCGCTCTCGTGACCTTCCAACTTTGCACACCCAAACAGGAGGCCAGGTCGGACGGCCGCGGTATGATACAAGCGGATGATCCCGTAACTGCATAATGTAAACCTTCTAACACCTTGATGCCAAAAGACGCGCGCGCTTAAACCGAAGCGGCTATGAAGGGGGTTCAGATCAGGAAAACGCGGAAAAACTTGTAGATCTTGGCGGATTTCTCATCGAGAATAGGCCTCTTAAGGCTGCGTGAAACGCCGAGTGAAAAAGCGCCGGGCTGAAAACTTATTCGGACAGCTGCAGATTTTAAACGGGCCGCTTCTCTAGAGCCACTGCTTAAGGATTTTTTTGCATTAGCATCGACGATCACCGGCGCGGGCCGCGCCGAATGCTTCACCCCGGCAAGCCCCGCTGGCACGATGCAGGTGCCCAACAGAAAAACTGCAAAAGACCTTTGAAGCATAGTCATTTGATAGCATTGGAAAGCAAAAACTGTCAAGTTTTTTTGCGGCTATCGCGGCGCAACCATTTTTAAATTCGTACGCAGGTAGCTGAGCCGCATCGCCGTCGTAGTTTTATCGATCTCTTGGAGGTCAGATACCGCCGCCCTGAAGCGCAGCACCACCGGTGCGGGCTCGCGGCGTGCCTTTGCTTGGCGGGTGGTGAATGCTAGATTTAGCGCGTATCAATTCACGCGCCGGTGCCGCTCGCAGCATTTACGGAGGCTTCGCCATGCGTTACTTTTTATCTCGACTGCTAATTCTCTCGTGGACCCGCGATCAGAAAAATACGGCTCGAAAGCGATCGCCTCGTTTCGGCTACGCGCTCATATCTGCGTCTAGTGTGGCACTGGCGGGCTGCGAGTTGATCGGCGACATTTTTCAGGCCGGCGTCTGGGTGGGGGTGATTATCGTTGCACTCGCAATCGGGCTCGTCGTCTGGCTCTTCAACAGATTTCGAACCTGAAGTGCGAAGTTCGCCGGCGTGGCTCGTGCGCGAATCCAATTACAGAAAATTACGACGCCGGCGCCGGCAACACAGGCAAGGCGAGCGGCCAGGGGCGGTCAAACTTAGCTTCCTCAAAAAACCTTCGCTGGCATGATCGACGAAGACTTTCAAAGGAGTTCAAAATGGCGGCACTTGAGCAGTTTTTGAATCCGGGAGAAATACTCAGCAGCGTGACGATATACAACCTGGATAGAACGGCGGGTCAAGGACGCGTCTTCATTTATGTACACCAGGTCTTGGCCGGCGAAGGCAAGGGACTTTTTGTCGCCTATCCCACCCTCATTATAGGAACCACTAAAGCCGAGTATATGGTGACCGGCGACAGCCACGAAGAAGCGTTGGAAAAGTGCCTCGAAGCGATTAAGGCAGTGGCGATTGACGAGATGATCAATTTGAAAGCATAAGCCGGCGTTCGCCCGTCGTCGAGGTTTACTCCTCGATCGAGACTGCTCCAGCTTTTCTGTCATGAAAAAACCCGGGCAAAGATCTGGGCTCCCGCCGGCCGGCGTGAATTTTCTGGGCGGCGCAGCCAAATGCCATGCGGCAAGATTAGCATGATAACCAACTTGGTAGCGCTTGTCTCTCGGTTTAATCCGGTTCGCGCTAGCGGCGCGAGGCTTAAAAAATGGCTGAGCCGCGCGCTGCCCGGCGGATGGTCGCCTTCGTCCCCCGACACTGGCGTGACCTGGTCGATTGGCAGAAAAATAGCTCTGGGACTCACCTTGATTATCGGCAGCGCTCTGGCGGTGATGATGGCGCTTTACCGCAGCATGGACAACACGGCAACAGCCCATACCGTGATGCTTGCGTACCTGCTTATTCCGTTTTTTTTGATCGTGTCGATCGGCGCGGGCTGGTGGATTGTTCGTCATATCAGCAGTTCTGTCGAGGGATTGCGCGCCGGCACCGATATGGTTGCTCAAGGAAACCTGCGCTATCGGGTTCATGGGCAAGGTCGCGACGAGCTCGGCCTGCTGGCGCGCCGTTTCAACAAAATGGTGGCACAACTTGAAGCAACTACCATTTCCAAGGAAGAGCTGAGAAAAGCGCACGAAGCGCTGTCGAAGCGCACCGAGGAGCTGACCCGGTCCAACGTCGAGCTCGACCAGTTCGCCTCCGTGGTGTCGCACGACCTTCAGGAACCTTTGCGCATGATTACGGCGTATCTTCATCTGCTGCAAAAACAGCACGCCGGCAAGCTTGATAAAGATGCCGATGAATTTATCGGCTTTGCCGTCGATGGCGCGAGGCTGATGCATGGCCTCATCAACGATTTGCTAACCTATTCGCGAGTCGGTACCAGAGGCAAGGAGTTTACCGCCGCCGATTGCAACATCGTGCTGGCACGAACGATCTTGAATCTCAAAGCGGCCATCGACGAGAGCGATGCCCAGGTGACACACGACCGCTTGCCAACCGTGCACGGCGATCAGTTGCAGTTAGGGCAGCTACTACAAAATTTGCTCAGCAATGCGATCAAGTACCGCAGCGAGCGGCGCCCCGAGATCCACGTCGGCTGCGAGCGCCATGGCGACACGTGGCGCTTTGCGGTGAAGGATAACGGCATCGGCATCAAGCCCGATTACCGCGATCGCATTTTTGTAATTTTCCAGCGGCTCCACACCAGACTGGAGTATCCGGGCACAGGCATCGGGCTTGCCATCTGCAAGAAAATCGTCGAGCGGCATCGCGGCACAATATGGTTCGAATCGGAGCCGATGAAAGGCTCGACTTTCTACTTTACCTTGCCGGTTAAACAAGACGTTGCGCCGGCCAATGTCGACTCCTAGCTAGCAGCCCGTGGCGAATGTCCTTGCAGCCGCATCTTCGACGGGCTCGCATGCCTCCTCGCTTGCGCTGCGTGCCAAAGCGCGCCGGCGGGGAGGTCTATAATCGCGCGTCGGCGCGAAGTGCCGCGCACCAACCGCCCGCCGCGGTGAATTGCACGCGAGACGCCGCCGCCGGGCCGAAAAATACGTATTTGCGTGGCAGCGATCAAAAGCCACATTGCAAATTACCAGACAGTTTCGTATACAGTAGTCGGCCGCGACAACGTGGTTTACAATCACACGGGTCGAGCGCGCAAATAATTTCGCTAAGAACGCGCGAGAAGTTCTTCATTCCTCATCGTCTTGACTCGACGCTTATACACCAGCATACGTGTCAGCTCCCGTTGGTATCCTTTGTCGCTGGGATCCAGAGCTCCTAAATGACGAGTGAGAACAAGCCTGCCGGGCGATCGAGCGGCGAAAGAGACAGCATCATTGTTTGTCGTACCAGCCAGGGCTACGAGGTCCGGGCAACGCCGTTGCGCATCACGCGCCACGTCGTCGCCTTCGAGGTCTACAATCCCTACAGTATTCTCCAGCTCTCCGAAGTTCTCCAAGAATTTAGAATCATCGTCAACGACCGGTTGATCTATTCCGGCCGCGCGACCGTGAGCAATCTCGTCAACACCGGCATTCTGGTGGTTTGTGAGGCGACGCTGGCCGAGGCTTGGCTTGATGTCATCCCCTCAACTTCATCACCGAGCCAAAAAAGCTTCGGGACGACTTCGGCGATTTTCTCAAGGATTGGGAGAGGATCCACGCGATCCTGCCCGAATACAAGGTCGTACTGGCGGATAGCAAAACTACTTTATCGACTTGAGGCGTTGGCTCGAGCAGGTAGAGTTGGCCATTCGCTCATCACCCACCGAGACGGTTTGCAACTTGAACGGGAGGTGCTTCAGGAGCTGGTGCCGAGCGTCTTGCCTTCAATCAACTCGCTTTTTGACAGATTTGAAGAAGTAGCCGACAAAGTGATTCCCAATCTCTTGCCGTTTCACCGCACCTACGCCAAGCGCCAGCTGCATCCGCTCGTGTTGTGTTCTCCCTTTGCGTACCGCACTTATCACAAACCGTTAGGCTATGCGGGCGATTACGAAATGGTTAACATGATATTGAGAGATCCCTTGGAAGGGAGCTCGCTGTTCGCCAAGAGCGTCAATCTTTGGTTCTGACTCAAGCTCCGGCGCTGGCGCACCGCAACCGTATTCAATATCTGGCCGAACGGCTTAGCAAGGAGACCCGACTCCGCCAAAGCCGAGGTCAACCGATGCGAATCTTCGATCTCGGATGCGGTCCGGCGTGGGAAGTCCAGCAGTTTCTCGCCCAGGATGCGATCAGCAATCACGCCAGTTTTACTTTTGTCGACTTCAACGACGAGACTCTTGAGCACGTCGGCACGGTTCTCGGAGATCTAAAATGCCAGTTTGAGCGCACCACCCGGATCGATTTGATCAAGAAATCAGTCCATCAGGTGCTGAAAGAAGAAGCCAAGCCCGGGCTGAATCCGCCCCACTACGAACTGATTTATTGCGCCGGGATTTTCGATTATCTCTCCGACCGCATCTGCAAGCGCTTGATGAATATTTTTTATTCATGTTGGAGCCCGGGGGACTGCTCATCGGCACCAACGTAGACGCTTCGAACCCGTCGCGCAACGGCATGGAATATCTTTTAGAATGGCATTTAATTTATCGCAGCGAGGAACAACTGAAAGCATTGATCCCCGACCGGGCGCCTGCTGAGGAGGTGCATATCAGGTCAGACGAGACCGGCGTTAACCTTTATATCGAGGTCAGAAAGTCAGATGAACGCTGACCAAGACATTTGGCACCAACCAGGTTTTGTCGAGGCCTACTCGGCCGGCAGCGCCATGAGCGGATTCGCAGCGGAAAAGTAGCTTGCGCTCTGGTTGTTTCCCTGATGCCGGTGGGCATTACCTTAGATCTTTTTGTCTATCCGGACTATTGGTTCTATTTTCTCCATCTCCGGCTGCTTTGCGCCGCGCTCGCCGGCGCCTTGTGGTTAGTGCACAACCGCTCACTCGGCCAACGCTATTACCGCTTTTTGGGAATCCCCATAGCGATTCTGCCGGCTTTCTTTATCGCCTGGATGATCGCTGCAACCGATGGGGCCGCTGTCGCCGTATTACGCCGGTTTAATCCTCATACTCCTAGCGGTTAACGCCGTCGTGCACTGGAGCACGATCGAGTCCGTGATTGCCATCGCCATCCTCCTGATGTTTTACCTGACAGCCTGCTGGCCCTGGAATCTCGACAGCAACATGGGAAATTTCTTCAACAACATAGATACTTTCTCGGTGTTGACCGGCATCATCGTGATCATCGGCAACCATATCTACAGCCAGCTGCGCTTTCGCGAGTTCGCGTTAAGCCTTGAGTTGGACCAGAGCCATAAAAAGTTGGCAGAGAACAATCAAAAACTGGTGGAGTTAGACGAAATCAAAGGCCGCTTTTTCGCCGATATCAGCCATGAGCTGCGCACGCCGCTGACCCTGCTGTTAGCGCCCCTTGAAAGCCTGATACGGGAACGCGCTTCGACCTTCGAGCCGGCGATCCGGGAGCTGCTGGTTATTATGCAGAGCAACGGGCTGCGGCTTTTGAAGCTGATCAATGACCTTTTGGACCTGGTGCGCTTGGAATCCGGCAACATGGGCGCCAAGTTCGATCCGATCGTCTTGGAGCCATTTTTGCGCGGCCTGAGTAGCGCTATAAGAAAAGCGGCCGAAGACCGGGCATGCGGCTGGAAACCAGCATCGACGCCGAGCTCGGCTGTGCCCTCATCGACAGCGACAAGCTCGAGAAGATCTTGCTCAATTTGTTATTCAATGCGCTCAAGTTCACGCCGGCCGGCGGCGTGGTGCAAC
>CAWDHA010000026.1:0-37426 GCA_963801935.1 uncultured delta proteobacterium | reverse complement strand
GTATTGGCAGAAGCGGCACTTTCGGAAGGCCAGTTAAAGCGGGTGGAGGCAGATGGCATGGCCATCCTGCTGGTGCGCCGCGGCGCGCGCATTTATGCCATCGACGAGATCTGTTCTCATCTGGGCGGTCCGCTTTCGGAAGGAACGCTGGCAGGGCACTCGGTGCGCTGCCCGTGGCATGGATCGTGTTTTTCACTTGAGGATGGGCGAGTGCTCGAAGGCCCATCCGTCCACGCCCAGCCGGTCCTGGATACGCGCGTCCGTGCTGGCCAGATCGAAGTGCGTAGAGCGCGGTCAGAGGTAGAGCGCGGCTAGCGGCCGGATCCCTAAGGCGGCGGTCCGATGTTTAAACTTCCGAGCGCCTCGATAGATCTGCCTCCGTAATTCGGGAGGCGCGCCGCGACTTCCTCACAGAACCGCCCGCTGTCGAATAACATGCAGCCGATATATTCCGCTTCTTGGTAATCTATAACCAAGAAAACTTTACCCCGACTTTCCCGCTCATACAGGACGCGCTTCAGAAGACCTACCTCCCCTTCTGGGGTTCGCTCTCCTGACCTTCCAACTTTGCACACCCAAACAGGAGGCCAGGTCGGACGGCCGCGGTATGATACAAGCGGATGATCCCGTAACTGCATAATGTAAACCTTCTAACACCTTGATGCCAAAAGACGCGCGCGCTTAAACCGAAGCGGCTATGAAGGGGGTTCAGATCAGGAAAACGCGGAAAAACTTGTAGATCTTGGCGGATTTCTCATCGAGAATAGGCCTCTTAAGGCTGCGTGAAACGCCGAGTGAAAAAGCGCCGGGCTGAAAACTTATTCGGACAGCTGCAGATTTTAAACGGGCCGCTTCTCTAGAGCCACTGCTTAAGGATTTTTTTGCATTAGCATCGACGATCACCGGCGCGGGCCGCGCCAAATGCTTCACCCCGGCAAGCCCCGCTGGCACGATGCAGGTGCCCAACAGAAAAACTGCAAAAGACCTTTGAAGCATAGTCATTTGATAGCATTGGAAAGCAAAAACTGTCAAGTTTTTTTGCGGCTATCGCGGCGCAACCATTTTTAAATTCGTACGCAGGTAGCTGAGCCGCATCGCCGTCGTAGTTTTATCGATCTCTTGGAGGTCAGATACCGCCGCCCTGAAGCGCAGCACCACCGGTGCGGGCTCGCGGCGTGCCTTTGCTTGGCGGGTGGTGAATGCTAGATTTAGCGCGTATCAATTCACGCGCCGGTGCCGCTCGCAGCATTTACGGAGGCTTCGCCATGCGTTACTTTTTATCTCGACTGCTAGTTCTCTCGTGGACCCGCGATCAGAAAAATATGGCTCGAAAGCGATCGCCTCGTTTCGGCTACGCGCTCATATCTGCGTCTAGTGTGGCACTGGCGGGCTGCGAGTTGATCGGCGACATTTTTCAGGCCGGCGTCTGGGTGGGGGTGATTATCGTTGCACTCGCAATCGGACTCGTCGTCTGGCTCTTCAACAGATTTCGAACCTGAAGTGCGAGGTTCGCCGGCGTGGCTCGTGCGCGATCGATTACAGAACTATGCGATGCTGGCGCCGGCAACACAGGCAAGGCGAGCGGGCCGAGGGGCGGTCGGAACTAGCTTCCTCAAAAAACCTTCGCTGACATGATCGACGAAGACTTTCAAAGGAGTTCAAAATGGCGGCACTTGAGCAGTTTTTGAATCCGGGAGAAATACTCAGCAGTGTGACGATATACAACCTGGATAGAACGGCGGGTCAAGGACGCGTCTTCATTTATGTGCACCAGGTCTTGGCCGGCGAAGGCAAGGGACTTTTTGTCGCCTATCCCACCCTCATTATAGGAACCACTAAAGCCGAGTATATGGTGACCGGCGACAGCGACGAAGAAGCGTTGGAAAAGTGCTCGAAGCGATTAAGGCAGTGGCGATCGACGAGATGATCGATATCGAAAGCATAAGCCGATGTTCGCCTGTCGTCGAGGTTGACTCCTCAATCGAGATCCTTGCTCCAGCTTCCCTGTCATGAAAAAACCCGGGTAGATTAGAGCTCGCCCCTCGGCGTGCTTTGTCTGGGTGGTGCAGCCGAATGCGATGCGGCAAGAGAGCACATGATACCGAACTGGAAGCGCTTGTCGCTCGGTTTAATCCGGTTCGCGCGATCGGCGCGAGGCCTACGAAATGGCGAGCCGCGCGCTGCCGGGCGGATGGTCGCCTTCGTCCCCCGACACGGGCGTGACCTGGTCGATTGGCAGAAAAATAGCCTTGGAATAACCTTGATTATCGGCAGCGCGCGGCGGTGATGATGGCGCTTGACCGAAGCATGGACAACACGGAACAGCCCATACCATGATGCTGGCGTACCTGTGCCTGTTTTGATCGTGTCGATCGGCGTGGGTGGTGGATCGTTCGTCATATCAGCAGTTCTGTCGAGGGATGGCGCGCCGGCACCGATATGGTTGCTAAGGAAACCTGCGCTATCGGGTTCATGGGCAAGGTCGCGACAGTCGGCCGCCGGCGCGCCGTTCAACAAATGGTGGCACAACTGAGGCAACGACCCATTTCCGAGGAAGTAGCCGAGAAAAGCGCACGAAGCGCTTGAAGTGCACCGAGGAGCTGACCCGGTCCAACGTCGAGCTCGACCAGCTCCCTGCCTCCGTGGTGTCGCACGACCTTCAGGACCTTTGCGCATGATTACGGCGTATCGTCGATCCGCTGCAAAAACAGCACGCCGGCAAGCTCGAAAAAGATGCCGATGAATCATTGGTTCGCCGTCGATGGCGCGAGGCTGATGCAGGGCAAACTCATCAACGAATTGCGAACCGATCGCGAGTCGGTACCAGAGGGCAAGGAGTTTACCGCCGCCGATTGCAATGCATCGGCTGGCAACGAACGATCTCGAATCCTCAAAGCGGCCATCGACGAGAGCGATGCCCAGGTACGCATCGACCGCTTGCCAACCGTGCACGGCGATCAGTTGCAGTTAGGGCAGCTACTACAAAATTTGCTCAGCAATGCGATCAAGTACCGCAGCGAGCGGCGCCCCGAGATCCACGTCGGCTGCGAGCGCCATGGCGACACGTGGCGCTTTGCGGTGAAGGATAACGGCATCGGCATCAATGCCCGATTACCGCGATCGCATTTTTGTAATTTTTCAGCGGCTCGCACACCAGACGGCAGTATCCGGCACCGGCATCGGGCTTGCCATCTGCAAGAAAATCGTCGAGCGGCATCGCGGCACAATATGGTTCGAATCGGAGCCGATGAAAGGCTCGACTTTCTACTTTACCTTGCCGGTTAAACAAGACGTTGCGCCGGCCAATGTCGACTCCTAGCAGCCCCTGACATTTCCTTGCAGCCGATCTTCGGCGGGCTCATGCATCCCCTCACTTGCGCAGCAAGCCAAGCGCGCCGGCGGGGGGCTTTATACGCATGCCGCGCGCGAAGTACCGCGCACGGACCGCCCGCCGCGTGAATCGCATGCGATACGCCGCCGCCGGGCCGGAAAAAATACGTATTTGCCTGGCAGCGATCAAAAGCCACATTGCAAATTACCAGACAGTTTCGTATACAGTAGTCGGCCGCGGGCAACGTGGTTAACGATCACACGGGTCGAGCGCACAATAATTCGCGCGAGAAGTTCTTCATTTCTCATCGTCTTGACTCGACGCTTATACACCCAGCATACGTGCGAGCTCCCGTTGGTATCCTTGGTCTCTGAGATCCAGAGCTCCTAAATGACGTAGTGAGAACAAGCCTGCCGGGCGATCGAGCGGCGAAAGAGACAGCATCATCGTTTGTCGTACCAGCCAGGGCTACGAGGTCCGGGCGACGCCGTTGCGCATCACGCGTAACGTCGTCGCCTTCGAGGTCTACAATCCCTACAGCATTCTCCAGCTCTCCGAAGTTCTGCAAGAATTCAGAATCATCGTCAATGACCGGTTGATCTATTCCGGCCGGGCGACCGTGAGCAATCTCGTCAACACCGGCATCCTGGTGGTTTGTGAGGCGACGCTCGCCGAGGCTTGGCTTGATGTCGATCTCTTCAACTTCATCACCGAGCCGAAAAAGCTTCGGGACGACTTCGGCGATTTTCTCAAGGATTGGGAGAGGATCCACGCCATCCTGCCGGAATACAAGGTCGTACTGGCGGATATGCAAAACTACTTTATCGACTTGAGGCGTTGGCTCGAGCAGGTAGAGTTGGCCATTCGCTCTTCGCCCAGCCGAGATGGTTTGCAACTTGAACGGGAGGTGCTTCAGGAGCTGGTGCCGAGCGTCTTGCCTTCAATCAACTCGCTTTTTGACAGATTTGAAGAAGTAGCCGACAAAGTCATTCCCGATCTCTTGCCGTTTCACCGCACCTACGCCAAGCGCCAGCTGCATCCGCTCGTCTTGTGTTCTCCGTTTGCGTACCGCACTTATCACAAACCGTTAGGCTATGCGGGCGATTACGAAATGGTTAACATGATATTGAGAGATCCCTTGGAAGGGAGCTCGCTGTTCGCCAAGAGCGTCAATCTATGGTTCTTGACTCAAGCTCCGGCGCTGGCGCACCGTAACCGTATTCAGTATCTGGCCGAACGGCTTAGCAAGGAGACCCGACTGCGCCAAAGCCGAGGTCAACCGATGCGAATCTTCGATCTCGGCTGCGGTCCGGCGTGGGAAGTCCAGCAGTTTCTCGCCGCAGGACGCGATCAGCAATCATGCCAGTTTTACCTTTGTCGACTTCAACGACGAGACGCTTGAGCACGTCGGCACGGTTCTCGGAGATCTAAAATGCAAGTTTGAGCCGCACCACCCAGATCGATTTGATCAAGAAATCAGTCCATCAGGTGCTGAAAGAAGAAGCCAAGCCCGGGGTCAATCCGCCGCGCTACGATCTGATCTATTGCGCCGGGATTTTTGATTATCTATCCGACCGCATCTGCAAGCGGTTGATGAACATTTTTTATTCCATGTTGGAGCCCGGGGGACTGCTGATCGGCGACCAACGTAGACGCCTCGCAACCCGTCGCGCAACGGCATGGAATATCTTCTAGAATGGCATTTGATTTATCGAAGCGAGGAACAACTGAAAGCATTGATCCCGGATCGGGCGCCTGCCGAGGAGGTGCATATCAGGTCAGACGAGACCGGCGTTAATCTTTATATCGAGGTCAGAAAGTCAGATGAACGCTGACCAAGACATTTGGGACCAACCGGGTTTCGACGAAGCCTACTCGGCTCGGGAGCGCCATGAGCGGATTCAGCAGCGGAAAAGTAGCTTGCGCCCTGGTCGTTTCCCTGATGCCGGTGGGCATCACGCTTAGATCTTTTTGTCTATCCGGACCATTGGTTTTATTTCCTCCAACTCCGGCTGCTTTGTGCCGCGCTGGCCGGCGGCCTTGTGGTTAGTGCACACCCGACTCGCTCGGCCAGCGCTATTACCGCTTTCTGGGAATCCCCATAGCGATCCTGCCGGCTTTCTTTATCGCCTGGATGATCGCGGTAACCGAGGGGCCGCTGTCGCCGTATTACGCCGGTTTGATTCTCATACTCCTCGCGGTTAACGCCGTCGTGCACTGGAGCACGATCGAGTCCTGTGATCGCCATCGCCATCCTGCTGCTGTTTTACCTGATAGCCTGCTTGCCCTGGAATCTCGACGCAACATGGGAAATTTCTTCAACAACATATACTTTCTGGTGTTGACCGGCATCATCGTGATCGATCGGCAACCATATCTACAGCCAGCTGCGCTTTCGCGAGTTCGCGCTGCGCTTTGAGTTGGACCAGAGCCAGAAAAAGTTGGAAGAGACCAATCAGAAACTGGTGGAACTGGACGAGATCAAAAGCCGCTTTTTCGCCAACATCAGCCATGAGCTGCGCACGCCGCTGACCCTGCTGTTAGCGCCCCTTGAAAGCCTGATACGGGAACGCGGCTTCGAGCTTCGAGCCGGCGATCCGGGAGCTGCTGGTGATTATGCAGAGCAACGGCCTGCGGCTTTTGAAGCTGATCAATGACCTTTTGGACCTGGTGCGCTTGGAATCCGGCAAGATGGACGCCAAGTTCGAGCCGATCGCTTGGAGCCGTTTTTGCGCGGCCTGAGTAGCGCCATAAGAAAAGCGGCCGAAGACCGGGGCGTACGGCTGGAAACCAGCATCGACGCCGAGCTCGGCTGTGCGCTCATCGACAGCGACAAGCTCGAGAAGATCTTGCTCAATTTGTTATTCAACGCGCTCAAGTTCACGCCGGCCGGCGGCGTGGTGCAACTAAGAGCGTCGATCCAGAAAGGCGAGATGATTCTCGCGGTATCCGACACCGGCGTCGGCATCAGCGACGAGAAGTTGCAGTATGTCTTCAACCGCTTCTGGCAAGGCGACAGCTCTTCCCAAAGAAAATATCAGGGGGTGGGTATTGGTTTGGCATTGGTCAAAGAGTTGGTGGAGGTCCAGGGCGGCACGGTCCAAGTGAGTAGCGAATTGGGACGCGGCAGTGTATTCACCGTGCGTTTGCCTTACCGAAAGACCGACTATACAACTTCCGCTCCGCCGCCGCCGTTCGACAGGCAAGCTGAAGCGCAATCGCCGCGACCCGCTAGCAACGGTTCCGGTGTGAACGGCGCCTGGCTGACGACGCTCTATCGCCAAGCGGAACTTGTGCCGCCGATGAAGCCGCTTCGCGAATTGCTGCGGCCGCTGGAGATATTGGCCAGCAACGGCTGCCCGCGTGTGGTTGTTGCCGATGATGAGCCGGACATGCTGAGATATCTGAAATCGCAGCTCGCCCACGATTTCCAAGTGATCGAAGCGGGAGACGGGCAGCAAGCCGTCGACAAAGCGAGCCAGTTCCTGCCGGACGTGGTCCTGTGCGATATGATGATGCCCGGAAAAGATGGACTTGAGGTTTGCCGCGATCTGAGACAAAAAACCTCGACGCGCGCGATACCGATTCTGATGCTCACCGCGCGCGCGGATGAACAGACCAAGATTTCCGTCCTGTCCGCAGGGGCAAACGATTTCCTCACCAAACCGTTCTCGACGACGGAGTTGATTGTCCGTCTCAAGAACCTCGCCAACGCTCATCATTTGCAGCAGGAGCTGGCCCAGAAAAATCAAATCCTCGGGGCCACCGTCGAGCAATTAAAAGAAACCGAAGGCCAGCTCGTGCATTCGGAAAAGCTCGCTTCTCTGGGAAGAATGAGCGCCGGGATCATTCATGAAATCAACAACCCTTTGAACTTCGCCAAGACCGGACTTTTTACTCTCAAGCCCATGGCGCGATCGATGGCGCAAGCGGAGCAGGTAGAATTCCTCGATGTTGTGCGCGATATCGAGGGCGGCATCAATCGCATCATCAATATTGTCTCAGACCTGCGCACCTTCACGCGCGCCGACGTCACCGCGCTTCGAAACGGTTCCAGTCGTGAAAATTGTCGATTCCGCTTTGCGGTTTTTGAGCCATGAATGGCGCGAAAAGGTGCAAATCGACAGGGACATCCCGGAGGGCCAAACCATCTGGGCAAATCGCAATCAAGCGACTCAGGTGCTGGTGAATCTATTGCAAAATGCATTGGATTCAGTGAAAAGTAAGAACTTTGTCGGCACCGGACCGACGATCTCGCTCAGCAGCGTCGAGGTCGGCGACGAGTGCGTCATTACCGTGCGCGACAACGGTGAGGGGATTGCGCCAGAGAATCTGTCAAAAATCTTCGATCCATTTTTTACCACCAAAGACGTAGGCGCGGGCATGGGGCTCGGGCTCAGCATCTGCTATCGGATCATGGAGCAGCACCGGGCAAGAATCGACGTGACTAGCGAACGGGGGCAGTACTCTGAGTTCAAATTGTCCTTCCCACGCGGACAAGATAACGCGGTTGAATTGGCGCGGGCGTGAGGAGGCGCAATGGAAATCCTTTATGACTATCGAAAGTTCGCGGTTTTATACGTCGATGACGAGGAAATGTCTCTCAAGTATTTCACCCGAGCGTTCCAACACCAGTTCCAGGTTTTGACTGCGGCCAATGCCAAGGAAGGTTACCAGCTCTTGGAAGAGCATCGCGACAAAATCGCCCTGATCATGACCGACCAGCGTATGCCGGGAGAACAGGGGGTGCAATTTCTTGGCCGCGCGCGCCAGCTGCATCCGCGAGCGATCCGGATTTTGACCACCGCCTACTCCGAGCTGGAAGTCGCGATTGAGGCGGTCAACTCAGGAGCTATCTACAAGTATGTAACCAAACCCTGGGAGATTCCCGATCTCGAAATCACCCTCAAACGCGCGCTGGAGTTTTTCATGGTGCAGCGCGAGCGCGATTTTCTTCTGAGAGAAAAACTTTCGGTGCTGCAGCGCATGATGATCACCGATCGCGTGCTGAGCTTAGGGATTATCGCAGCGGGGCTCGGTCGTCACGTGCGCAATCCCCTGGCGGCGGTCCGGAGTTTTTTGAATCTTGCGCCCGACAGGTTGTTAGCGGACAACGTCGAAATGGAAGAGATTCGAAATCCCGACTATTGGAAAGAATTCTACGCGCACGCCCGGACCCAACTGCAGCGCATTATGGAGCTATTAAATGATCTCCTCTGCACCCTTGAGAGCAGCCATTCTGCGCCACCCGAGCACGCGGATTTGCATGATGCAATCGTTAAAACTCTGGATGCGCTGGCGGGCAGGCTGGCGCAAAACGGCATCACCGTCGTGAACCAGATCCCATCCAGCCTGCCGGCGATCAAGATCGACGGCAACGGCTTGCAACGGCTCTTGGAGCTGCTCGTGGGTATCGAGATCATCAGCCTGTCCGCCGGTAATCACATCGTTTTCAGCGCGCGCCATCGTTTTGGCGCAGTGGACGTCGTGGAGTTGGAACTCCATGACGACGGGCCGGGCTTGCCTCGCGACGCGCTGCGCCCAATCTTTGACCCGTTCTTCGCCCATGGCGACAACCACCAGGACTTCGGTATGGTTCTTATGGCCTGCTACTTCATTGTCTATCATCATCACGGCGAGATCGCTGTCCGGAGCGAAGCAGGTCAAGGCGTCACGTTCACCGTGACCTTTCCGATGCAGCCCAAAGTCGACTCGCCGGTCGAAGAGGAAGAAGCGTTTCTGCAACGCGTGCTGGTCAATGATGCTTTCTGGGAAAGGGTCATGGCCGGTCAACGATTGAGAAAAGCGCGAGCCTAGCAGCCCGTGGTGAAAGTGTGGCGTGACCCCGAGACGGGCGAGGCGCCCCGATGGCAAGGCGCGACGACCGAGAATATCGGGGAATATTTCAGCGAGGAGCAACGCAGCCAACTGGGCATCGTATCGCCCGTCGAATGCAGTCAGAAGCCTGAGAGCAGCACAAGCCGGCGCATATCGACACCGGCGCTGACGACAGCGGACGAAAACGAACGACCCGGCGGGCCGCGGTCCCCGGTGACCGATCTATTTTTCGCTACAGAGGCTTACTCCTCGGGATCGAGCAGGCGGCGGAATTTTAGCGCTTGATCAATTTTTGATCTTGGCATAACTTGATGGAGATAATCTCGGTGCTGCCAAAGGAGGGATTATGGCAATAGTCTGCCGGCGTGTGTTTTTTTATAGCCTTATTGTTCCTGGCGTCCGCTCAGAACGCGATGAGCGCTCAAGATTGGGAGCTTCTCGGTCGCCGCGATGTAGACTTCAAGGGGGACCGCGATACCATAAGCGTCGGCCAATCAAAAGGACAGTTCAAACAGCTCAGGATCGTCGTCAAGGGCGGCTCCCTCGAGATGCATGACATGGTGGTGACTTTCGGCAATGATTCGAAGTTCAGTCCCGAGCTGCGCCATAATTTCGATGAGAATTCCTCAAGCCGGGTTATCGATCTTCCGGGTGATAAAAGAAACATTCGGCGGATCGATTTTAGCTACCGCAGCTCCAATCGCAGACAAGGCAAGGCAAACGTCGCGGTGTATGGAAGATAAACGAAAAATAATAACTGCCGTCAACCTGCCCGGTGCGGTTTCAGGCCGGAGCTAACCGGTAGAACCGGGCGGCATTGCCGCGCAGGATAGCCTGTTTTGCCGCTTGGCTGATCTCTTCGCGCTCGCTTAGCTCGCGAATTTCTTGCTGCACGGTGCTCGTGTTCACCTCGTGCGGGAAGTCCGACGAGAACATGAACGCTTGGTCCCCTGCCACTTTGATGGCATAGGCCAGGTCTGTCTCCCCTCCCTCGATGCCCACCACCAGGCGCCCCGCTTGAATAAGCCCGCGGATGTAGTCAGCGACGGTCTGGCCTTCAGCCAAGCGCAGCAATTCGCCCCGCGGATTGATTGGAGTTCCGGCCTCATAAGAGCGGGAAAAACGCTCGAGCGCCATGAGGAACCAGAGCGGTCCACCCTCGAGATAGCCTACCCGGAGCCCCGGGAAGCGCTCGAATAAATTGTTGAACAGCATCTCCGCCAGCGCGATCGCCAGAGACATGGGATGGCCGATGGCATTGGCGCCGGTGGAAACGTTCATCGTATCCATACCAAGATCCCAGTGGCCGCCGCCATGAACGACTACCGGACAGCCCAATCGCGCCGCTTCAGCATACACCGGCCAGTAGGGCTTGGCGCCGAGGTTCAAGTGCACCCCGGTAGCAGGGAAGAGAACTCCGCATACGCCCAACTCCGTATAAGCGCGCGCTAACTCCTCCAACGCCGCTTCGGCATCATGCATCGGCAGAACAGCAATACCTTTGAAGCGCGAATCGCGCCGCAGGTAGGTCTCGGCCAGCCAGTCGTTGTAAGCCCGCGCCGCGCCGAAGGCATAGTCCCGGTCGACGATCCGTCCGATGCGCTGGCCGGCGGTGGGAAAGAGGACGGCGTACTCGAAGCCGACGTCATCCATGAACTCAATCCAGCCTTCCGGTCCGGGGTTTTGGAAGCGACCGTCCGAGGTGGTGGCAAAGGCGCCGGGAGGATTCCGCGTCAGTGAGAATTGAATGTGGCTGTGGAGCGGAAACACACCGCTCCTTAGCCGGCCGCCGAACGCGCTATAGGGAAAATGACGGGCAATGGCTTCGCCGTCCTCGAAAATGTGACCATCGCCATCAATGATTTTGAGCTGTTGCTTCATAGCATTTCCCTGAAGAAGCGCCGGCTGGCGTTAATGCAACCGCGGCATGATCTCTTTATGAAACAGGTTGAGTGACTTGATGACTTTGTCATGGCTCAGGTTGCCGATGTGAAACATGCCCATAAAATGGCCGGCGCCGACCTGCGCCATTTGCTCTTGAACTTGTTGGGCGACCTTGTCGGGATCGCCGGCGATCAAATAGCCGCTGCTGAGAAGGCCTTCCCAATCGAGCTTGGAAAAGTCGCGACGTTCACGGTTCTCCTGGCGGAAATAACTAAAAGACCGTTCCGTCGTTAAAGCCGCCGCCAGTTTCTGGTCCACGGCTTCTTTGTTGATCGCTTCGTTAAAGCCGCGATTGAAGACGGAGAAAAAATACTGCATCGCCGGCGCCGCGACCTTCCGCGCCTTTTGCTCGGTCTCGTCGATATAAATATGACGGCAGAGAATGAATTTGTCCGGACCGGCTTGCCATCCTTGCGCTTTGGCGGTGCTCCGATAATAGCTGAAAGTATCTTCGATTTGACCGGTGGTTTGGTAAACCTGAGCGCACGGCAGATGGCGTTGGACGCACCATTCCACCGACTCGGCGCTGCGCGCCGCGATCCAGACCGGCGGATGAGGTTGCTGCACCGGCCTTGGCCAGATCGCGCAATCATGGAGCTTGAAGAACCTGCCCTCATGATTCCACACCGGTTCGGTCCAGGCAGTCATAATCAGATTGTACGCTTCTTCAAAACGGCCGCGCGATTCTTCCGGGTTGACGCCGTACCAAATATATTCGGGTGGAATGCCGCGCACGAAGCCGGCGATCAGCCGGCCGCTACTGAGACAATCGATCATCGCGTATTCTTCAGCGACACGGACTGGATGATTGCGCAGCGGTAAGATGTTGCCGAGCACGCCGATCTTTATTTTCCTGGTCTTCTGGCTGAGCGCGGCGGCGATCAGATTAGGCGACGGCATCGTGCCATAGGCGCTGTAATGGTGTTCGTTGAAAACCACGCCATCAAAGCCGAGTTCCTCGCAGTAGGCCATTTCTTCAAGGTGTTCAGCATAGTTGGCCGCGCCTTTTTGAGGATCGAAATAGTTGCTTGGAACCGGCGTGCGTGGCGCGTCTGTGGGAACATGAGGATACGCGAGCAGATCAAAATTGTAGAGCTTCACGAAAAAATTTCTCCTTCGAGTCGCGGCCTGCGAGATGCTAACACCGTGAAACCATTGGGTCAAACCAGAGCGCGATTAAAGACGCCGGTTCTCGCGTTTGGCGTTGCGGGTTTCGCGTTGACGCGAAAACACCAACCCGAGACGCGTAACCCAAGTCTTATTTTAGCAGCCCTCCTTGATAAACTGCTCGGCGCTGCTGCTAGCGCGCCCGATAAACTTGCGAATCGCGGCTCGCTTTCATCTTGGAGGGAGAGCAATCTAGGGAAGTATTTTCTTCGCGTTGGCCGTAAACGCCACCATGATCGTAGGCGAATCTATGCGTCCACGCGGCGAACTGTCAAGAATGAGCCCGGCCAGCCGGGATCATTCCCAACGTTTCATTTTGGTGAAATCGTAATCGGCCGAGGCATCGCTTTCAAAACGCCAGAGCACGCGGTCCTTCAAATATTTGCCGCTGAATACGGCGTCCAAAAACCTCATGATCTGATTCCAGGCAGCATCTGTTTGCGCCGCGCGAAAGCGGCCGGGCATGGTATCGTTCAGAAAACCGTGCGGCGCGCCGCCGTAAACACGGACGTCAAAACTCTTTTTTGCGTCGGCGAGGACGCTCACCATGCGCACGATGTTCTTTAACGGGATCAGGTTGTCGAGCTCACCGAAGACCGCGACCAGCGGAACCGAGATTTGCTCGATCAGCTTGTCGATCGGTTCCGGACGCTGCGGCTGGGATTTCCAGTCGGCATCATAGACGGCGCCGTAAAGCATTATCACCGCCGCGATATAATCGCGCTTGGCGGCCATGAGGATGGGCTGGCGGCCGGTCTGGCAGACGCCGGAGATCGCGATGCGGCCCATGTCGGCTTGTGGAATCCGGCGCAGGTCTTCGACCACCGCGTCGATATCTTTTAAAACTTCACCGTCATCCAGATCGCAGCGGTCATCGCCGCTGGCGAGTTTGTCGCGGTCGCCGGTAAAACGTGAGAACAGGTCTGGGACGATCGTAAGGTAGCCCTGTTGAACAAACTTCTCCCCCAGATCCGTGGTATGCTGCACGATGCCGTATCTTTCGTGCAGGTGAATCACCACAGGTTTCTTGCCAGCGCCCGCCGGCTTGCCGAGGAATGCGTTTATGCGATTGGCGATTTTGATCGGAGTGAGCATCAGATTTTCCTTTACTTGACTAAAACGTAAATGCAGAGAAACCAGCGTGCCCGTTTTATTAACTGCCGAGAATCTTCTTCAGGCGCTCGATTGTCCCCGGCTCTTGAACAACCGCCGTGTTGGCCGCCGTTTCGAGCTCCTGACCGCTGATGTATTCCACGTCCCACTCGCGCTTTTTCGTTTCGCCGAGGAAATCCGGATCGTTGATCATCTTGGCATAGGCATCACGCAGGATTTTAAGGCGCTCCGTGGGTACGTTCGGCGGCGCAATCAGCGGCCGGCCGATGGCCCCGGGCGAAAGCAGGACTGTGGCCAGCCGCTTCAGGTCTTCAGGTGTTTTGTGCTTGTCCATCAGTTCATAAATCGTCGGCGTATCGGGAAATAACGGATCGCGTTTCTGGCCGCCTTGAACCAGCGCGCGGACGAAACCTTTCTTGAGCCAGGAGCGTCCCGGCTCGCGCAGAAAGGCTTCTTTAGTGATGGCGTAGCATTGAACCTCGCCGCGCTCGATGGCGAGCTCCACGTCCCGGTTGCCGGGGTAGCCCAGCACGACCTGAATTTTCGCTCCGAGCGCTTCTTCGAGAAACCTGGGAAAGTAGTGCCCCGTTGCGCCGGTGCCGGTAGTGCCGCACCTTGGCGGCTCGGCCGCCTTCTGGATGTCCTCTATGCTTTTGTACGGCGTGTCGGCGCGCATGGTCAAGACTTCGAAATTGCGCACCGGCGAGCCGATCCAGGCGAATTTGGACCAATCGAACTTGACTTCCTTCACGCCCGTCAATTGATCGAAATAAAGCCCCGAAGAAATCATCGCGACGGTGAGGCCGTCCGGCTTTGCGATGTTATAGAGTTGGTTGGCCGCGATCATCGAGCCGCCGCCCGCGAGATTTTGCACGATCAGGCTCGGATTGCCCGGGATGTATTTGCCCAGGTACTGCGTGAACAAGCGCGCCCAAAGATCGATAATACCGCCGGCTGTGAAGCCGACAACGATGGTGATCTGCTTGCCTTTAAAAAAGTCGCTTTGAGCGCTTGCGACTGGCGCCAGCTGGGCACTGAGCGACAACCCCAACAACGCGATCAAACAATAGCGGATCATGTCTGTGTTCCTGTCGTGGCAAAAGGGTTTAGATCTTAGCCGCGCACCAAGATCATATCGAGCGCTGCTCTGGCCATCGATGACACGAGTATTGTCGCCATAGACTCTCCTGTTTCTGGTTTCTGGTTTCTAGTTGCAGATTCCTGGTTCTCGATTGAAGCGACAAGAAATTGAAACCAGGAACCAGAAACTTTGCAGTTAATCCAGCCGCAGCAGCCGCGCGGCGTTTTCGCCCATGATTTTTCTCTGCGTCTCCACATTCAAATCCGGCCGGTCCATCACCGCCTGTGGCGAGCCCGAAAGCTTGGCGTCCCAGTGCGGATAGTCCGATGCGAACACGACGCGCTCCGCGCCGATGCTGGCGATAACCTCGCCGAGCCGGGTTTCGTCGGGCTCGAACGACGTGTAGCACTGGCGGCGAAAATAATCGCTCGGTTTCATCTTCAGCCACGGCACTTGAAACGGCAGAATTTCGTAGTGTTCGTCCATGCGCCAGAGCCAATAGGGCAGCCAAGCGGCGCCGGATTCCAGGAAGACAACTTGCAGCTCCCGATGGCGCTCCAGTGTGCCTTTACAAATGAGCGCCAAGCTCGCGAGCATTTGCTCCACTGGATGCGAGATTGTATGCGTGAAAAACCATGCGCCGGCGAAACGATCTGCACCGGCCGCCGGCAGATAAGCGCCGGAGCCTTCGTGAACCATCAGTGGAACGCCTAAAGCGACAAGAGTTTCATAAAGCGGATCGTAGTAACGATCGCTCAGCATGCGGCCTTTGACCGGATTGGGTCGCGACGAACATGGCTTTGAAGCCCAGTTCTTTGATGCAGCGCTGTGTTTCGCCGACCGCTGCATTGATGTCCTGGACGGGAACGACGCCGACGCCCATAAGCCGCCGCCGATCTGGGCCGCAGTAATCGTAAAGCCAGTTGTTATAGGCGCGGCAGAGCGCCACCGCGTATGCTTCTTCCTCGACCGAAGGTAAATAAAGCCCGGCTGAGGGAAATAACAAACCGCGCTCGATGCCGTCCCGATCCATGTCGCGCAGTCGTTGGCGCGGATCGGTTGCCAGTTCACGATGTTCATTGACCGGAGCGCCGTCTTCTTTTACCCGAAAAGGGGTTTCATCGGGACGGCGATGGTGACGTTTGCCCTCCAGTAAAAACAGCAGTTGACCATTGGCAACCTGTTCGATCTTGGGCGCGCGTGCGCGAAACGGCTCCTCGAGATAACGCTGCCACAGATCGTCGGCTTCTCTGACATGGCCATCAATATCGACAACGCGCATGAGTTTCACCGGCTCAAAAAAACTGATTCAATAAGCTGCTCTCTACCCAGCATGCGGCAATATTGCAAGCGCGCGCTGCTGGCAATTTTGCTGCGGCGTTTGCAAGCGCTGATTGCTTCAATATAAATTCGAAACGCCGGCGGCTTTGCAGCTTTTAAATCCCATGGGAGCCTGCTGCCGCGCAACCTTCCTAGGAGGCGTAATAATGGTCCAGTACGCACCAAAGCTCACCTATGGTCCGCAAGTGGCGGATTGGCAAGAGCGCTTAAACCCCGAGCGCATGCGCCAGCAAAGAGTCGCGCGGGCCGAGCGCATCATGAAAAAACATGGCATCGCGGCGATGCTCGAAGCCAACCAGCACAACATTCGCTACCTGACGGCGCTGCGCGGCTTTCACTATCCGATGTGCCGCTACGTGCTGTTTTTCGCCGAGGACGATGCGGTCATGTACGAGCACGATGGCTACTATCATCAAATGCCCGATCAGTGCCCATGGATCAAAGAGTGGCGACCGGCGCGTTCCTGGCTGAGCGGCGCTCCAGGCCCTGAGGCTTGTGCGGTCGAAGCCAAAGCCTTCGCCGCTGAGATCAAAAGCGAGCTGGAGAAACGTGGCTTGCTAGGTGAAAAACTCGCGCTCGGCAGTTTTGACGGCAACGCGCGCGAAGCGTTGGTGAACGCCGGCGTAAGAAATATCGTTGACTCGCGGAATTTGATGCTTGAGGCGCGCATGGTCAAAAACCCCGACGAGATCGCCTGCTTGAAAACTTGCGCCGCCATGGTGGATGGGGTGTGGTTTCGCGTCTGGGACAATTTGCGGCCGGGAATGAAAGACACGGACCTGATGACTTTAGCATCCAACGCCGGATACGAAATCGGTTTGGAGGCGCCGGTGCCCGGCGGCTGGCGCACCGGGCCGATGACCTTCGACCGCGGCTGTCACGCCACCAGCCGGATCATTCAGTTCGGCGATCTGGTGTACGGCTCCTACTGCGGTGCCACCTACATGGGATATGGCAGCTGTACTTACCGGACATTCATCGTCGGCAGACAGCCGACGGCCAAAGAACAAGACTGGTATAAGGAAGTACGCGAGCGCATCGATGCCGTCATTTCCGAGATCAAACCGGGCAAAACCACCGCGGATGCGGCTAAGCACTTTCCGCCGGCGAGTAAGTGGGGCTATCAGAGCGAGGTTGAGATCCTCGCCAGCGAAATCGGCCATGGCATCGGTCTCGGCACCAGCACCGGCTACGACATGCCGATCATCAACCGGCTCTGGTCGCTGGATCACCCGCAGGTTTTCGAAGAGGGCATGACCCTGGCGGTGGAATCGCGCGAAGGCGAAACTCGGGTCGGCGGCGCAAGATTGGAAAACATGCTCGTGGTCACGAAAGATGGCGCCGAGATCATGGACTACTTCCCACGCGATGAGATTTTAGTCGCGCCGCGCTGATTAAAACCACCTCAATGCAAGTTGTTTAAAAAGTTTAACCCGCTCAAATGGATCTCGGTGCCAGCGTTTGTGCGCCCATAAGATGACCGGCCGGCCGGTTTTTGGCGGCGCCATTCTCGCAAACTTAGCAGACGCCGCAGTCTTTCTAGCAGAACTCTTTTGCGCTGACTGCGTTGCAAGCCGGTTTGATCCGTGAAACATTAACGCGCAAATGCCGGTCAAAATTCTCGACAAACTCACCGTCATCGAGTGCGCGACGTTCGTCACCGGTCCCTATGCGACGGCGCTGCTCGCCGATCTGGGCGCGCGCGTGATCAAGATCGAGTCGCCGCCGGCGGGCGATCCCTATCGCTATTTCGCTCCCGACCCTGTCTATAGCTTCAACTTCGCGCATCTCAACCGTAACAAAGAAAGCCTGGTGCTGAATTTAAAATCGCCGCAAGGGATCGAACTTTGCCTCGAGTTGCTGCAGGCTGCCGATGTCTTTGTGGAAAATTTTCGCCCTGGGGCGGCGGAGCGCCTTGGCATTGGTTATCAAAACCTGCGCGCGCGCAATCCGAAACTCGTTTGTTGTTCGATTTCCGCTTTCGGCGGGAGCGGTCCGTATGCGGAAAAACCAGGCTTCGATACCTTGGGCCAGGCGATGAGCGGCTTGCTGAGCCTGCTGAGCGATGCCGATGACCCAAAAGTTATGGGCATGGCGATTTCGGATTATGTGACCGGGCTCTCAGCGGCGTACGGCATTCTCGGAGCACTGCTGGCGCGCGCGCAATCGGGGGTGGGTTGCCGGGTGGAAACCTCGCTGCTGCAGGCGACGCTTTCCTTTATCGGCGAGACCGCGGCGGGCTACCTGCGCACGGGCGATATCCCGGATCGCATGGCTCGGGTGAAGAATGCGCACGCTTTCGCGTTTGTCTGCAAAGACAATCTGCCGCTGGCGATCCACTGTTCAGTGCCTGAAAAGTTTTGGCTGGCGTTAATTAAAGCCATCGAGCGGCCCGACATTGCTCGAGACCCGCGCTTTAAGCAGCGCGAAAGCCGTCGTGAAAACTTTGCAGCGCTGGAAAAAATTTTAGCTCCGACGTTCAAGGCGCGAACGCGTCAAGAATGGATGAAGCGCTTGGCGCGTAACGACGTGCCGGCGGCGCCCTTGTACAACATCGCCGAGGCTTCGGCTGATGCGCAGGTGGCACATCTGCAACTCATCGACGAGGTGGAGGACCCGGTCGGCGGAAAAATGCGCTTTGTCGGAGCGCCGATCAGCTTTGATCATCAGGTCCGGCAACCCAGCCTTGCCGCCCCTTTGTTGGGCGAACATAGCGCTGCTCTGGTACGCGAGCTGGGTCATAACGACGAAACCATCCGCCGGCTGCAAGAGAACGGGACCCTGCGCGTTCGTGAGCTATGAGCCTCTCGGATTCACGCCGCGCGCGATGCTCTCCGCTCGGCCGAGAATTTACCCTCAAACGCTTGGGCAATTTCTCTCAAACGGCGCGATCAATTGCGCCCCGATGACGTCAAACCGACGACGCCCTAACCCAAAAGCGCAACCAGGCGTCTTCCTAGGGCTGGTAATCAGTTTCCTACTGGCTTTGCCGTGCCAGTACTTTGCATGGGCGCAAGCGCCTGCGGCGTCCGCGCCGGAGATTTTTCGGCAATTCTCAGAGCATGTCGTCAAGATAGAAGTCGTCGAAACCGGCTCTTCCGCGCGCGCCGCCATCGGCACAGGCTTCTTCGCCAGCGCGGTGGGTCACGTTGTCACCAACTATCATGTTATTTCGAAGCTAATTCATTCCCCGGAACGCTACCGTATTGAAATTATCAACGCGGCCGGGCAGAGCGTTCGCGCAAACGTTCTTGCGGTGGACGTTATTTATGATCTTGCGATATTGCGCGGCGATCTCCAGGCCAAAGGCTTTTTACAGTTCGAACCGATGGAGATTCAACAAGGCACCAGGCTCTATTCTTTGGGTCACCCAAGGGACCTCGGTTTGACGATCGTTGAAGGAACCTATAACGGCCTGTTGCAGCACACCCTCTATCCAAAAGTTCACTTTACCGGATCGCTTAATCCCGGGATGAGCGGCGGGCCGACATTGACCCACGCCGGTCGGGTGGCAGGAATCAATGTTGCCACGGAAGGTGAGCAGATAAGTTATCTGGTGCCGGCAAAGCGCGCCGCAGGCACTCCTCGAAAAGACCCGAGATGCGTCGAGCCGGCCGGCGGAAAGCTTTCTCGGCGAAGTCAGCCGGCAAATCCATGGATATCAGGCCGACTATCTCGCCGGCATGTTTGCCGCGCCCAAGCCGAGCGTCTCCCTCGGTCCCTACGAGTTGCCGAGCAAACCGGCGCCCTTCTTTCGCTGCTGGGCCGATGCCTTCCGGCGCAAGGAGTTGCCTTACGTCGCCGTCACTCATGACTGCTCCACCGACGATTATTTATTCGTATCGACCCAGCAGTCCTCGGGTATCGTCCGTTTCTTTCATCAATTGCTATCGACCGAGGAACTTGATCCGCTGCGTTTCTATTCGCTTTATTCCGCGCACCTGCAAGCGGGCAAAGCCGGCATGGCGGGAAACGAAGAAGAGGTCACAGCTTTTCGTTGTCACACCAGAAACGTGAATAACCGAACGGGAAAGCTGCGGGCTGCGCTGTGCGCGCGCCAATATGTCAAACTGCCGGGACTGTACGACGCAGTTTTAAAAGCCGCCACCATCGGATCGAGAAACGCCGGTCTGGTAAGCACTCTCAGCCTTTCAGGCGTCGATTATGCGAATGTTGAAACGCTCTCGCGGCGCTATCTGGAGAACATCCGATGGCGCCGCTAGGTTATATTGAAATCCTTGACGCTAAGAGCCGGGTGACTGAGCGTTACGCGGTAAATACCCTACCGGTCACGATCGGCCGCGCCTATAGTAATCAGATCATTCTCGACGATCCATTCGTCTCGCCGGAACACCTTCACATGGTCGCGGCGGACGGCGGCCGGCTGCGCGTGGATGATCTGAATAGCGTGAATGGCCTGCACGCGGCGCCGGGCGGCAATCGGGTGGCGAGCTTGGCCGTTATCTCCGGCGCCCCGTTTCAAATCGGCCATACAATCCTGCGTTATGTCGAGATAAGCACGCCGGTAGCGCCGGCGGCGCTTGATGCCGGAGAGGACGCTGCGCGGCTGGCGCCGTGGATTCTCGGCCCGGTGAGTTTACTCGTCCTGGTAAGCGCGCTGCTGCTCGAATCCTACGTCGAAAGTTATGAGCGCTTTAACCTCGCGCGCAGCTTTAGCGAGTCGCTCACCACCTTATCGATCGTCGTCACCTGGGCCGGTTTGTGGTCGCTGTTGAGTCGAGTGTTGTTGAGCCGATTTTATTTCGCCGAACATTTCACCCTCGCTTGCGCCGCAATTCTTGTTTCCCTGGTGTTTAACATCAGCGCGGAGTGGACCGAGTTTTTGTTTCCATCGATTCCGGGACTCTGGACCGCCTCCGTCTTTGGCTCCGCCGTTCTCATTGCAGCACTGGTATTCGGCCATCTCGGCTGGGCGTCGTCGATGCTCTGGCGCTCGCGATTTTGGGCCGCGCTCGCCGTTAGCGGCGTGATTATGGGTGCCGGCGTCGTTGCCGAATACGCCGGCCGCGACGCTTTTAGCACCGTGATGGACTACTCGGCAGTCATCAAACCGCTCGAGTCTCGTTTTGTGTCGAGCGTTTCGATCGACGAATTTCTCGGCCACACTGACAATCTCAGAAAAGAACTCGACGCGCTGGCGCAGAAGGCAAGGCCGGTACAAGCCGTAGGAGCGCCGGTCTTGCCTTGACACCGTCCGTGAAACTGAACGATAGTTCATCGATAGTTTGATTCACTGACAACACACGGCGCTGAACGAGCGCGCGGAGGGAATGAGACATGGCAATTCGACTTATGGTTACGATCAACGCAGCGGCTGGAAAAGGCAGCGAGTTGGCTGGGGCGTACAAAGGGCGCTGCGCCGAGGTGATGGCGGAACCCGGTTGCCAACAGTTCGAGGTTTTTCAGAGCGTGGTTAACCCGGATAAGCTCGCGATCCTCGAGCGCTGGAGCGACCAAGCCGCACTGGCAGTGCACGCGAAGTTAAACAGCACGCGGCCGCCGTTACGTCCGGAGCTACGCGCCGGCACGACCGAGCGCGAAGACTACGAATACAACCGCACGCGATAGCTTATCTCTGTTTAGCTCGGTTGTCGCCGCTGGATGTTATTTCCGTATCGAAGCCGATGAGCCGTGGTCGTAGTTACAATTTCAGCGCGTTCTTGACTACAAGATCCGATCCAAAGTAGTCTCGCGGCGGCTGAGCTCGAGTGGAGCTGAAAAAAGAGGCATATCGGAGGGAAAATGGCGCTACTGTTGGTGGATTATCTGAAGGCTTTTGGCTGGGGCGTGGTGGGCGCCATTACAATGGCTATTTCGCTGTGGATCTTGCTCCGAGTCTTCACCTGGCTCACACCTGTGGACGAGTGGGATGAGCTGAAGAAAGGCAACGTTGGCATTGCCATCGTCATGGCTGCTGTGATTGTCGGGTTTGCGATCGTGGTTGGGGCGATGGTGGCTCCTCCGCCGATTGCCTCGTTTGCTCCTTAGACTGTTAATCCTAAAGAATCGCAGAGCCTGCATCGAATACTGATTGAACGCCAGCAGTTGTGGATCTCTTGTCGTCACAAACTTTCACGGTCCATAGTCTTACTCGCTGCTGCCATTAGCCAGAAAACGCAACGACAGCCTTCAGCGCGTTCTCGAAATCATCGACGGCGAACTGTTCCTGTGGAATTCAGGGCGGCAGCCGCGGGGGCTTGCCGCTTTCGACTTGACACGCGGAACTCTCGCGGAATAGGGTCCATAAAATAATCGCAAAACAGGAGGTTGTTCTTATGGCTGAGTCTCTAGAGAGCTTCAAGCAGTTTATCGGCAAGAGCGAAAATGCCACCGATGTCGTCACCGCCTCGGTGATGTTGAAGTTTGCCGCGACGTTGGGTTTGGAGAAAGCTCCGCTGGAGAAGGGCGAGGCGATTCCGCCGGGTTGGTACGGCGGATTGTTTCCCGGCATCGCACCGGCCCGATAAGATGCGCGCGGATGGCCAGGCATCCGGAGGCGGCATCGCACCGCCTATTCCGCTGCCACGGCGCCGCATCGGCGGCACGCGCGTGTCCTTTCAGGAACCGCTGAGAATCGGCGACGAAGTCACACGCAAGACCGAGATCGCCGACATACAAATAGATGACGGCTCGGGCGGCGCGATGGTGACGGTCATCGAACGCAACAGCCTCTCGACCAGCCGCGGCCTTTGCGTCGTAGAAGAACGCGATATGGTCATGCTGAGCGAGGCCCGCGCCGAAGCGGCGCCGAAATCAACTCCGGCAACGCCCGGTGAGGCGAAGTGGCAACAGACGATCGAGCCCAATACGCCGCTGCTTTTCCGCTTTTCAGCGATTCGCTTCAATAGCCACCGCATTCACTACGATCGCGACTACGTCACCAAGGTCGAGAAACTCCCCGGTTTGGTGGTGCAGAGCTCGCTGATCTCACAATTGCTGATCGAGATGTGCCGCAGGGAGTTGCCGACTCGCCGCATGACGAATTTTGATTTTCAGAATCTGCGCTCGATCTACGATAGCGGCGGAAAGTTCACCCTGGCCGGAACGCCCTCAGCCGACAGCAACGCGGCGTCGCTCTGGGTGCTTGATGCCGAAGGCAAACTTTCGATGCTAGCGACTGCAAAATTCGCCGGGTGATTTCAAATGTGCGAATGCATTATGACCAGCGCGTTCTGAGGGCACGGCACGGCGTGCCCCTCAGCGCTTACCCTGGTGCCTGACCAAAGGTCTGCTGGAACAGCCGGATCGACTCTGCCATATTCTCGTTTTCGACGTCTTGTACAACTCTCTTGAAACCTTTGATAAGCCGCGGCGGATCGGGCTCAACGTCGCTCCGCGATGGGATGCGGCTCATCTCGCGCAGTTTTAATTGCGCCGGCTTGGAAAAAAGAAAGTCGATGAATAATTTTAGCCGCCGCCGGATGCGGCGGTCTCTGAGCTATACTGACAGTGTTGACGATCACCACCACCGGCTCCAACGCTAGCCACTCGATGGGCGCGCCTTGATTGACGAAGCTTTGCGCGTGCGGGCCGTAGCCGAGCGTGAGCGGCGGATGGATTTAAACCGAAAGAAGCATATAATGCGTGCTTCACGCCAAAATAAATTAATCGAGGAGCAACGATGCGCCGAAAACTTGTCGCGTATATTTTTCTTAGCCTGCTGTTTGTTTGCGCCGCCGAGTCGGGCGCTCAAGATGATATTCGCGACCTGGTGGTGAAAATTCACGCCGTCCAGCATACGCCCGATCTCTTGCGTCCATGGGCTAAAAACAGCCCGCAGCAAGTCAAAGGTTCCGGAGCCGTGATCGATGAAAAACGCATCTTGACCAATGCCCACGTGGTGCGTTACTCGAACCAGATTTATGTCCAGCCTAACCAGTCGGCGAGCCGCCTACCCGCCCGCGTTGAAGCAATCAGCCCGTCCATTGACCTGGCGATTCTCAAACTCGATGACGATGCTTTTTTTGACAATCGCGGCGCGCTGCTGCTGGCCGAGGAGCTGCCGCGGGTCAAGGATGCAGTGAGCGTCTATGGCTATCCGACCGGCGGTACGGAACTCTCGGTAACCCAGGGAATTGTCTCGCGCATCGAGTTCACCGATTATTATTACCAAACCAGCGGCCTGCGCATTCAGGTGGACGCCGCGCTCAATTTCGGCAATAGCGGCGGTCCGGCGGTGAACAATGGCAAGCTGGTGGGTTTAGTTTTCAGCTTGATTCAAAACGCCCAGAACATCGGTTATCTGATCCCGGTCGACGAGATCAAACTCTTTCTTTCCGATATTGGCGATGGAGTCTATGATGGCAAAGCCCAAATGCATGACCTCGTGCAGACCATCGAGAACGATGCGCTAAGGCGCAGACTCGGCCTGCCGAAAAATATGAGTGGCATGATGGTTACCGAGCCTTACGGCGAAGAGTCAAACTATCCGCTCAAAGAATGGGATGTGATCACCCATATCGGCAACACCCCGGTCGACACCGATGCCAAAGTGGCGGTGCGCTACGATCTGCGCCTTTCGGCTTATTATCTGGTGCAGAAATATGCCAAGAACGGTCTGCTGCCGCTGACCGTTTTCCGCAACGGTCAGGTCATTAACTTGGAACTGCCGGTCAAGCCGCAACGAGATTTGGTTATCCCGCACATGTTGGACACCAATCCACGCTATTTTATTTTAGGGCCCCTGGTCTTTTCGCAGACGACTCAGGATTTTCTCGACCGCCTCGGCGGTCAAAGGACCGCTTCCTTGGGGCGCCGTTCCAGCCCGTTGGTCACGCGCCGCCTTGACAAGCCGGCTTTTCCCGGCGAAGAAATCGTGGTGGTTGCCGCGCCAATGTTTCCCCACCGCATCACCAACGGTTACGATGATCCCAACAATGCCGTGGTCACAGAGATCAACGATATAGCCGTGCGAAACTTGGGCCATCTGGTCGAGATTGTGCGCGATCTGCGAGCGCCGCAGATCACATTCAAGTTTGCCCGCTCGGGCGGCTTCACCCATGAGTCGATGGTATTTAACCGGGACGAGTTGATGGCAGCTACTGCAAAGATCCTTGAGGAAAATGGCATCCGCTACCCATTCTCGCCGGACCTGCGATCGGTATGGGAAACCACCATCAGCGCAACTCCGCAAGCGGCCCCCGTCGCTTGCTGCGTCTTTAGATAACTCACAAGCGCTTTTAAGCCTCAGCCGGCCCCTTTGAGCGAATGATAGGAGCGTCGCCGCGCGATGGAGAGAGCTTGCTTTTGGCGCTCTCTGCTAATTCTCCTTTGCTCTCGGCTGTCGGGAGATTCAGTAATCTGATATTCGCGTTGAACGTGGCACCCGGCTGGGATAGGATCGAATCGTCGATCATACAATCCGGAGCAGATATCATGCAAAGAAAAACCTTCTCGTGGCTCGGCAAAGAATTTGTTGAATTGTCGGGCGAGGCTAAGCCGGGCGCCTCAGGAGAGCTCGAAGCGCAAGAAATTTTTCAGCGTTTCGACCGGGAGTTGGGGATTCACGGCTTGTCTCTCGACGATACGGTGCGCAGCCGGCTTTGGGGACGCGACCGCGAAAGCCGCGATGCCGGCAGCAATGAACGAGTGAAGGCGCTCTCCGGTAAAGCCCGCTCCGCCAGCTCGAGTTACATTTCGCCGTCACATTTCGATTCCGCCGCCCGAATTGCCGTAGACTTGATCGCCCTGAGGCCGGCCGCTAGCCACAGCCAGAAGCATGTCGTTGAGTATGATCCAGCGATCGTGCCGATTCGCTTTCTGGTTTATGACCGCTTGGTGGTGCTCTCCGGGGTGACTGCCGTTTTGCCCGACCTCCAGGAACAATTCGCCAACATTTTGCCCCGCATCGCAGGATCCCTTAAAGACGCTGGCAGCTCTTGGGAAAAAGTCGAGCGCGTTTCATTTTATTTGCATCGCAGCCAAACCATCGACGCAGTCAAGCAGCTATTCAGCCGCCACGTTAAAGCCGTCATATCACAAATGGAATACGTTTTTGTCGACGGCTATTCGGCGCCGGGGAAACTCTGCGAGATCGAAGTCACGGCAATTGCATGACTTGGACGGAGAGAGATCATGAGCGATAGACGCCTCCGCGTGGCCATCCTCGACGACTTCGAGAAAATAGCGGAGACTGTGCCCGCCTATGAGAGGCTCAAGGCGCGAGCCGACGTATCGATGCTGCGCCAGCGGCTCGATAGTTCGGAGAAAATCATCACGAGCCTCGGCGAGTTCGACGTTTTGCTGCTGATGCGCGAGCGCACACGATTGGGCGAAAAAGAATATCGCCAGTTGCCGAATTTGAAATTGATTGCCCAGACGGGAAAGACCACCGTTCACCTCGATTTACCGGCAGCCACTAAGGCCGGGATCGTGGTAGCGGGCACGCCCAGCGATTCCGGCGCCACCACCAAGGAGCTGACCATCGGGCTGATCCTCGCGCTGCTCAGAAAAATTCCCCAGGTAAATCAGCGCATGCGCGAAGAACTCTGGCCGGCAATCACCGGCGCCAGACTCGAAGGTAAAACCACCGGCGTGTTCGGCTTCGGTCGCATCGGCAGAGAAGTCGCCAGGATTCTGAAAGTCTTCAACGCACGAGTGCTCGCCTATTCACGAACTCTGACTCCGGAAAAAGCCGCCCAGGCTGGCGCCGAGTGTGTTTCTCGCGAGATGCTGTTCCAGGAATCAGATATCGTCACGGTGCACGTTCCGCTCAACGCCGACACCCGCGGCGCCATCGGCGCAAACGAGTTTGCCTTGATGAAACCCGGCGCCGTGCTCGTCAATAGTGCACGCGGCGCGATTGTCTCCGAGAAGGCGATGATCGAGGCGCTCGCGAGCGGCCGGCTCGGCGGGGTGGGATTGGACGTCTATGAGATTGAACCCCTGCCGCTTGAACACCCACTACGGCGCTTTGACAACGCGATTCTAATGTCGCATCGCGGCTATGCGACCCTGGAGATTCTGAGCGCACGCTACGAGCAAGCACTTGAGAACATTTTGAAGTTCATCGATGGCCAGCCGCTTAACCTGTTACTAAACCCCGACGTACAAATGCGCAAGTAAACGCCTCAACCAGTCGATTGCACTTTCAGGAGAGCCCCATGATTTACGAAAATATCGTCAGCGAACGCATCGATAAAGTCGCTTTGATCACGCTCAACCGGCCGGAAAAGCTCAACGCCATGAGTTACGAGCTCGCCTGCGATCTCGAGCAGGAACTGACTCTGATTGAGGCCGATGATGAAGTGCGCGCGGTGATTATCACCGGCGCCGGGCCGCGCGCCTTTTCGTCGGGGGGCGATATTCATCAGATGGCGAAAACCAGCGCGGAAGACCTGGCAGCGCGCGGCACCCGTCGCAGTCAGATGACCTGGCACGTGGCCACGTTCTCAAAACCGCTAATCGGCGCCATCAATGGTCTGGCTTACGGCGCTGGCGCGCTGCTGAGCTCTATGCTCGATATCCGCATCGGCTGTGAGCTGACGGAGTTCCGCTTCCTGGCAGCGCGCTACGGCAGGGTCAATTCGACCTGGTCACTGCCGCAAGTCGTCGGCCTGGCAAAGGCAAAAGAGCTTTTGTTTAGCGGACGTGTGGTTACTGCCGACGAAGCCGAGCGCATCGGTTTGCTCAATCAGGTCGTGCCATCCTCCCAATTGCGAGAAAAAGCAGTTGAGCTCGGCCAGCTTATCTGCGAAAACGACCCGCGTATGGTACAAGGCATCAAACGCTTATTGCACGACGGTATCGGAGAATCATGGCGTCAAAGATTTGACGGTGAGTTGAACGCACGCCAAACCACTCTCAAAGCTTCCCATCCACGTGAAGGGTTTCGGGATTTTTTGCAAAGAAAAGGAGCGCGATCATAAAAAAGCTTCATTTATTTTTTTCCTGCCGTTATAATCGCGTTAAGAACAGCCGCGTGTGCCGCTAACGCGCGATATGCGCATTGATTAGCATGGCCCCGATAATGTCCGCGCCGCGAATCTAACCTGTTCGAATCAAGCTTCGAGAATCCCCGGCAAGCTTCTCCCGAGGCATTCGCCGCAAATACAAACTGGCTCGAGACCGCCGCTTCGCGAATTTGTCACGCGCAACTAGACGCCCGCCGCGCGCTGCCACCTTGTGGTGCTAAAGCTACAGCGTATTGACGCCGATTACTGCCACTGAGAATGACTATGTATCTAGCTGAAAGCCTGCCGCACGCGAGCTCGGCGTCAACGCCTCAAGAAATCGCGCCGTTGGTCACCGACTACGCCTATGCCTTACGCGCCATCGGCCAGGATTTGACCGAGTTCTTCCCCAGAGTTCTCGAAATCGAAACCGATGGCGCGACCTATGAAGCGCGCGGCCAAAGCTATGCCAATCCTTTCGAACAGGTGAAGGAACCGAGCTTTAAGAGACTCTGGAACAAGCTCTTCGGCGCGGCTGCGACTACAAATAGGATCATCGGCGAGCCGGGCGCGCCGACGTTTACTCGCAGCTATTCTGCAGAAGATATTGAACGGCTGGACCAAATTTACCGCGCCAACCGCACCGCTCATGGTAAAAAAACTGACAGCTATAGCCTGGCCGAGCGACTCCGCACGATGGGCGGCATGGTAAAAACGCGCAACGGCCGGTTGCAACGACTGCACAAAGATGCCGACCATTTATTCGTAGAATTTTGGGATCAACAGGGGAAAATCCAGAGCGCCAGGCTTACAACAGTCATTCTTTACCGCAATCAGCAGCGCTACCTCTCGCAGAATGGTAGGCGCGCGCCGCTAGAACTCTGGGAGGGATACGACTTTTAAGCCGGCGACGCTCACAAGTTCCCGGTTTGTGAGAGTGTTAAGCGTCTAGCTACCGGTTAAGAAGTCGAGCTTGCCGAAAAGCGCTGTGAGCTTGTCGAGCACCGGCTCGGGCAACGGCGGTTTCATAATGGCTTCGATGTTTTCCTGCAGGTGCGCCGGGTTGCCGGTGCCGGTGAGAACGACATCAACGCCGGGCGTGTGGCGGCAGTAGCGGTAGGCCGCTTCAGGCAAAGTCGCCGCGTCACTCTCACGTAGAACAAAATCCAAGGGCTCGTCGCTGTTTACCGCGCCGCGCGCAATCTTACCCTTCGCCACCAAGTCACCGACGATTTCTTTGAGCCGCTGCGGCTGGCTCAGCGCCCGGCGCACGGCAAACATATTGAGCATGCCGACTCGCTTTTGTTGCGCGACGGGAAAAATAGTGCTGCGCGCGGATGGATTCAGCAGGTTGAAACCAACCATCACCACGTCCCAGAGATCTTTTTCTAGGCTGTCCTGAAGCATCTCGTGCCTGGGATCTTGAACGAAGCCTTCGCTAACCCCGATGAAACGGATCTTGCCTTGTTCTTTGAGCCGGCGCATCTCCGGCATGAGTTTTTCTCGGGCGAATTGGTAATCCTTCGGTTCGACACCATGCAGGTGGTAGACGTCGATATAATCCGTGTCCAGGAGCTTGAGGCTCCTCTCCAGGCCGCGGCGCAGTTCTTCCTCCGGATTTTCATGGTTTGGCGCCGGCAGCGTTTTTTTCGTCGAGATAACCAGCTTGTCGCGCGCGCTGCCGCGGATCGCTCTACCGACCACCGCCTCTGTCCCATAGTTCTCCGCGGTGTCGAGAAAATTAACGCCGCGATCAAGCGCTTGCTTGATCAAAGAAATAGCGTGATCGCTCGAATCAGCGCCACCCTGCAGACCGAGACGGCTCGGCCCGCCGCAACCGAGTCCGGCAACACTCACCCGAAGGCCAGTTCGTCCAAGAGTCGTGTATTCCATCCTGTTCAAGCCGTTCAAAGAGTGCAAAAACGTTCAACCCGCCAGCCCGAGTTCTTTTCTCCGACCCATTGACGACTGAAACGGCTGGAACGATTTCACTCTCGCTCGACTCTGATCCCTAACACTTCGCCCCGTGCGCAAATATCGCCCGCCGCACTCAGGGTGCACTGCACCCAGACTTTGCGGCCGTCGAGCCGGCTGATGCGCGCGCGCAACTGAATCACGGCATCGATGGGCGTAGGCTTTAGGTAGGCAATGTTGATGTTCGCCGTCACATAGCCGATGCGCGGCGAGCTGCCGATCGGCCGGCTTTCACTGCGGTAAGCATTCGCAATAGCGAGATTGAGGCTATGACAGTCGATTAACGAAGCGATGATACCGCCGTTCAAAATATTTTTGGATCCGCCGCAATGATGCGGCTCCGGATTCCAGGCCGCCACGGCTTCGGCGCCATCCCAGGAACTTTTGATTTGCAAGCCGCGGCTATTATCCACGCCGCAGCCGTAGCAGTAGCGGACCGATCCTTGCTCCTGAAAAGACAAATCAGCCATGCGCCGGGAGCGGACTATTTTTGTTTGTCGAACTTGAGCGACGCGGAATTGATGCAGTAGCGCAAATTCGTCGGCTTCGGACCGTCCTCAAAAACGTGCCCCAGGTGAGCATCGCAGCGACTGCATAACGCCTCGGTGCGGCGCATGAAGAAGCTGTTGTCTTCTTCCGATGCTACATTCTCCGGGTCCACTGGCGACGAAAAACTCGGCCAACCCGTGCCGGAATCAAATTTGCTCTCGGAACTGAAAAGCTCGTTGCCGCAGCAGCGGCAGCGATAAGTGCCCTGTTCGTGGTTGTCCCAATACTCGCCGGTAAACGCCGGTTCGGTCCCCTTCTTGCGCGCAATATGAAATTGCTCTTCGGTCAGCTCGTTTTTCCATTCGGCATCTGACCTTTTGATCTTTTCCATAAGGGATCTCCGTTTGTAGTTTGATGTTCCGAATTCGAGAACTGCGCAATAAAGCCCCTGTCAATTCAACGCTGCATGTTGACGAACTGAAGAGGGATCGGCAGCTTGCCGTCCCGCAGCATCTGTATCACGAATTGCAAATCGTCGATGTTTTTGGCGCTGACGCGCACCTGCTGGTCCTGAATCGCCGCCTGCACTTTGAGTTTTTTTTCCTTGATCATCTTGACGATGTTACGCGCATTATCGGAGTCAACACCCTCTCTAATCGAGATCTCGCGTTTGATCATTCCGTGCGCTGCCATTTCATTGGCTTTGGGCTCCAAGTAGCGCCGGTCGACTTTGCGCTTGACCAAATTCTCAATCAAAGTGTCCTGCACGGCGCGCATCTTCATGTCGTCTTCAGTGGTAACGTGAATCTTTTTTTCCGTCTTGTCGAGAGTAATTTCGGTCTTCGATCCGCGAAAATCGTAACGCGCCAAGATCGCTTTTTTCGAGATATTCACAGCGTTATCGACCTCCTGAAGATCGATGCGGCTGACGATATCGAAAGAGGCCATGATACGACTCCTGATGGCGCGCCCGGCTTGCGGTTTAGCGCCCGCGCGCGGCCTTTTTACCCGACCGCTTGACGCTCGCGGTTTTACGCCGCACCGCGATCGGCTTGAGGACACCGCCGCTAAGAATGAAGTCGAGGATGTCGCTGCGCGTGATGATCCCCACGAGCGTTTTGTTTTCAACGACCGGCAGAGAGCCGATGCGGTGGCGGCGCAACAGATTCACCGCGGCCGCCAGCGGGGTGTCCGGATTGACGGTGAAGACACTGTGAGTCATCACCTCTTCCACCGTGTAGCGCGCCGCGAATTCGTCGATCTTTTTAGTCTCTGCAATAGCCATACTGGTTGGATAAGCGTCGCGCAGATCGCGATCGGTAACGATACCGACGACGACATCATTGTCCAACACCGGCAATTGGTTGACGCGATGCTTCGCCATCAGCTCGCGGGCGATGCCGATGCTGTCGTAGGTGTCAACGGCGAGCACGCCCTCCGTCATCCAATCGGCAACGCTTATGATTTTGGATGTTTTCTTATCGGCCATCGCGCTTTTTTTCACCGTAACCGCGATTCCATAACAATTCAAACCTCAGGCTATGACATTGAGACCTACGAGCAAGAGCGCGAACCGCGGTAAGCACGAGCGCAGTCAATGGCGCGGAATATTGAATTCTGCGACGCCCTCAGGCGCAGTGCCGATTTCACGGCTGGGTCCGCGATCTTCTCAAGTCCTGATTCTCCATCGCGCATTCCTTGCGCGGCGCGCAACACTCAAGTTTTCTCCTTGGCTTGAAGAATTCCCAGAGCGCCGAACCAGAAAAGCGCGAACAGAACGACTGCACCTGAAAACGAACTCGCGCGTCCAGTCAAAACCCAGGCGATTGCGGCGGCCACGGCAAAAATACCGAAAATCAGTCTCTTGCGCTGCTCGGAGACGCCGATGTTGCCGCTCTTTTGTGACTGGGCGAGAACGTCCATAGATGAAGATAGACTTGGTTCGGCGCGAACGGATTCTCGCAAGAATTCGACGGCCTCGAGGATCATGCCGCGAAAGCCCACCTATCCGGCCAGCGCGACGGTTGCGACCGTTCCCTACAAAGCTAGCACTGATTGATCGCGCAGCCGAGAAGAACCGACGAAGTGGAGGCCGAGAAATAAGCCTCTATGTATTTTGGATCTTATTGAGGACCGGGGAGCGCAGACCGACCGTCGTCCGGTCTTCGGTCTCCGATCGTCAGTGGTGAAAGGTAGTTGAACCCACGCGAACCTAACGGCTTTTAGAATTCTTGAGTTCTGCGGCCGGGCGCTTAAAAACCTCCGCCTACCATTCGAGCTTGATGCACACCTCACCGTCGCGTTCCTCGACCGGCAAAACCGTGAGCGGCGCCCCGCCTTTTGGCACCAGGCAGGCGCCAGTTTGAAGATCGAAGCAGTAACTATGGTTGTTGCAGCGGATCTTCAAGCCTTCGAGCAGTTGGCCGCCCGCGCTCAGATCCGCGCCCTCGTGGGGACACTCTTTGGTGAATGCGAAATAGCGCCCCTCGATGCACGTCACCAGCACGGCGCGGCCGCCGAGATCTACTTCCTTCATTGCTCCGGCGCCGAGTTCGCCGGCACGCGCCACAGGTATATAACTGACGCCCATAAATTACGCCGCAGCCTTCTGCTCGCGATAGAGCGGGCCGCGAATAACTTGGCCAGGTAACTCGCCGGTCATGCGGCCGTCTTGGTGTATGACACTGCCATTGACGATTGTATAGTGCATGCCCTCGGAGCGCTGGATCAGGCGCTTGCTCCCGGCGGGATAATCGTTGGCCATTTCCGGCTCGTGGGCGTTAACCGTTTGCGGATCAAAAATCGCCAGGTCCGCGGTATATCCCGGGCGCAGAAGACCGCGCCCTTGTAAACCAAAGATTGATGCCACGTGGAATGTCAATTTATGCACCGCTTGCTCGAGCGACATTACCTGGCGCTCGCGCACCCACAGGCCGAGCAGGATAGTGCCATAACCGAAATCGGCGCCAAATTGCACATGGGCGCCCGCGTCCGATGTGCCGACGAGCACATAGGGGCTGCGGAGAATTTCGCCCATAGCTTGCCAATCGCCGCCATTGTTCGAGTTCCAAAAAATCGTGTTAAGATCTTCCGCCAACGCCAGATCGAGAAACGCATCGAGCGGGTCTTGAACGCGCATCTTGGCCAATTCTTCGATATTTTTCCCCGCATATTTCTGATTTTCCGGCCTGGCGACTTTTTCCACGCGCAGAATATCCCAGCGCCGGTGAAAATTGGTCGGCGCGGAACTGGCGAGATCAGCGCTGAGCTTAGCGCGGGTTTGGCGATCGGCGAAGGCCTGCTTACGCGCCTCGACCGGCAGAAACATCAGGTTTTTCCAAGTGGGGAACTCGTCGAACACCTGGCAATCCCGCAGCGTAAAATGGCGTACTAGCGGCACCGTGTGAGACAGGCCGTAAGCCTGGTAGCCGGCTTTAAAGATCGGTTCCACCGCTTCGAGCTGTTCGCGCCACAGATTGGGCTCTGCCCACCGATGCTGCAAACTCTGCCAGAGCACCGGCCGCTGGGTACGTTTGGCCAGCTCGTGATACCATTGGAAATGCTCGATCTTGTTCCGGCCCAAGATGGTTTCGATGATGCCGCCATTACGGTCCGCCAGGACATCGCACAACGCAAAAAGTTCTTCATCATCCGCCAAGCGGCTCGACACCGGCTTGCCGTCTTCGCGCATGTGGCGTTCGTTTCGGTTGGTTGAAAGCCCAAGCGCGCCGCCTTCCATCGCTTCGAGCACCAGGCCGCGCATCTTTTGCACTTCGGTGCCGCTGGCTTTGCGCTCCACGGCTTCTTCGCCCATGACGTGGTGGCGCACCGCGATGTGGCCTACCAAGCCGCCGACGTTGATACCGACTTTGCCCTCGAGGTGATCGAGATATTCACCGTAGCTGTGCCAGTTCCACTTCACACCTTGCTCCAAGGCAGAGCGCGGGATCGCTTCAACCCGGACAAAGCTCTTCACGATGGCGTCTTCTATGCCTGGCTTTACAGGCGCCAGCGACAAGCCGCAGTTGCCCATGACGACGGTGGTAATTCCATGCTGCGGTTCGCAGGTTCCGTAAGGATCCCAGAGCATCTGTGCGTCGAGATGGGTGTGATGATCGATGAAGCCCGGCGACACGGCTAGCCCCGCCGCATCGATGGTGCGAGCGGCGCTGCCTTTGACGCGCCCGACTTCGGCGATTTTCCCGTCTTTGACACCAACGTCGGCGACATAGGACGGCAGTCCAGAGCCGTCGACCACACGGCCACCACGAATCAGCAGATCATAATCCATCGGCAGTCCTCCTATTGCTGAGACTAAAGTTTTACGGTTCGAGTAAGTTATATTAAGAACTACCTTTTTTCCCGCATCTTACGCAAGCATGGCGCCAGTGACAGATGTCTCACGGACGCTGTTAACGATGCCCTAACAAGACCGCGCGCGTCGGTCACGGCAGGAAAAGCCGCGCATAGGTTTCAAGCCCCAAACCAGCCAGTACCAAACCAAGACCGCGGATAAAGGTTTTTAGCGCCGGATTCTCGGGTTCGCGACCGAGCGATTTTTGCAAATCAACATGAGCCGGCTGATTTTTCAAATTGCCCACCGAAGCTTTGACTAGCACCGCGCCAATAAGACCGATGGCGAATCCCAGAGTTTCGATATCCATCGTGGAACTACTCCTTGGAGAGATCAGCTAGCGCAGCAGCCGACTCTTCCCAGTGCTTGCCGTCGAACGATGAAACGCTGATTTTACTGATTGTTTCCGGATCGAGACACCTCGCGTTGACGCTGTAACCATGCGGATTGGAGCGCGGCACATAGAAAGATTTGATGCCGCAGATTTTGCAAAAGAGGTGTTTCGCGACGCCGGTATTAAATGTGTAGGTCGAAAGAAATTCCCCGCCTCGGTCGATGGGCGGTCAGCGGACGCCGCCTGCCCACACAGGATACCGGCGCGCGTCGACGGACCCGACCGACCTTCGGTGGCTCGCCGAATTCATGGTCCCAACCGCGTCGTCAGGGATGCCCGCGGGCGGCGATAGGCCGGGTCAGCCCTGCCAGTGTGGTCGTGGCAGCGACCACCAGCGCCAAGACCCCGAGGCCACCCAGCCAGCCCGCCACCACGTCCGTCGGGTAGTGGACCCCAAGCGCAACCCGTGAGCATCCGATGAGCAGGACCAGGACTGCGGCACCCACGATCATGGCCAGCCGGACCGCTCGGGGCGCCTCGCCCCGCCACACCACGAGTGCCAGCAGGCCGTAGGTCACGATGCTCAAGAAGGCGTGGCCCGATGGGAAGGAGCCGCCGTGCGCCGCGACCAGCGGTTCCGCAGGGCGCGCGCGAGCCACCGTGTCCTTGATCACGTCCACACCCACGTTGACCGCGATGAGCGTGACCGCGACGAGGATGGCCATCGCCAGCTCGCGTCGGGCCAGCAGGACCGCGACGATGGCCACATCCACGGCAACCAGCACGCCGCCACCCAGCGTGGTGATCGGCTCCCAGGCCGCCACCGGCACCGGCAGCCCCGCCACGAAGGACCCGACCCGGGCGTCGAAGGCCGCAAAAACCGCGCCCGGATGCAGGATCGCCAGAAGCAGAAAGGCGATCGCGCAGACGACCGCCACGACGAGCGACCAGGTGAGGGTTCGGCGATCGTTCGCTGTCACGGGCGGGATGGTAGCGCGGGACGCCGGTCCAGCACCCCTCGGTTCAGGTGCCGGGCCTGGCCTCGAGGCGGGCCATCGAACGAGGCCTACCATGTGCCGCGAGAGAGCCCGCAGTCTGCGGTGCGCCATCCATGACGGCGGATGCGGGGCATCCCGAGCGGGGCGCTCGATCGGCGACGTCGCCGAATGCCGGGTGTGACCCTGACGATCGCAGTTGGAATGCAGAGGAGCGACACCTGCAGCTTGGTCCCGTGGAATACATCGTGGTCGCCTTTCCGGGCAGCCGCTTCACCGGTGACATCGCGCCCGCCCTGGCCGATCTCGTGGAAGCCGGCACCATCAGGGTCATCGACCTCGCCTTCGTGAGCAAGGACATCGACGGCAAGACCCAGGCCATCGAGCTGGGCGAGCTGGCATCCGACGTGCAGGCAGTCTTCGAAGCGGCGGGTGTCAAGGTCAACGGGCTCCTCAACGACGAGGACCTGCTCGCAGCCGCCGAATTCCCTGGAGCCGGGCTCGTCCGCTGCCCTCCTCGTGTGGGAAGACCTGTGGGCCAAGGAGTTCGCGCAGGCGGTGCGCAACGCCGACGGTGTGCTCATCGAGCGTCGCCAGATCCCGCACGATGTCGCACAGGCCGCGCACGACTACGCCGTGTCCGTCGGTGCGGACATCCTCGCCGCCGAGTAACCTACCCCCCATTCAGCGACCGAAAGGAGATCACGCCATGATGCGTCGACGAGGACCCAGCCTGCTGGGCGTGGTGGCCGTCAGTGCCGCTACGACTCACGTCATGAACAAGAACGCACAAGGTCAGCAGGCGGCCCAGCAGCAGGCATACGACCAGGGTGCCGCAGCTGGCCAACAGGCGTCATATGACCAGCAGGCGGCTGCCCAGCAGGCGGCTGCCCAGCAGGAGCAGATGGCTCAGATGCAGGCCCAGATGGCAGCCATGCAGGCTCAGCAGGCCCCGGCGGCGGTCCCGTCGTCAACTGGCGCGACCGACGTGACAACGCAGCTGACGCAGCTCGCGCAGCTCAAGGACCAGGGTGTCATCACCCAGGAAGAGTTCGACGCCAAGAAGAAGCAGCTCCTCGGCATCTGACCCGGGGTCACCGCCGACGAATCGAAGGGGCCGGTCCTCATGGGACCGGCCCCTTCCTCGTTCTCTCAGGCGCGGGGTTCCGCGCCGGGTCCGAGCCCCGAGCCCGACGGGAAGCGGACGAAGGCCGGCCTATGTGCGCGAGTGCCTAGGCGATGCCGCCCCGGGGCCGGGCCGCGGCGCGAGCCTCGAGGGCGCTGTCCAGAGCGCCTTCGAACGCGGACACGACCCGGTCGACCAGGTCGTCCTCGGCGTGTGCCTCGCACAGGAACCAGGGTTCGCGGGAATCGAGCTCCGGCATCGCTCCCCGCAGGAACATGCCCCGGGCCACGTCGTCGTACAGGTCGTGGTAGGTGCTGGCCCAGCCACGATAGTCGGCAGGCAGCTCGTCGGTGAACATCACCCCGAACATGGCGGGGACCCCGGTGAACACGTGCGGCAGGCCCCGGCGACCGATGACCGCGCCGAT
>CAWDHA010000025.1:0-32478 GCA_963801935.1 uncultured delta proteobacterium | reverse complement strand
TCAATGGCCTAGCACGGATTTTTCATGAGATCGCGGCCGAAGACTAGCAGGCCGGGTCGGCACTGACGACAACGGACCGATACCGGCGGGTCTATGGTCGCCGGTCATCGGTCGTTGGTTCTTACGAGTTCGACTCCTCGACGACGCTCTGTCGCAGATTCTCCTCTGGGCATCAATAATCCGAGCTAAGCTCGGTGTTGACTCGCAGGTAACGCGCATCGCTTCCCGATAAGCAACCTTTAAAATATTTCTACATTGTTATAGATGGAGATGAAGGGCTCTCGACGCGCGATCAGAGACCGCCGTAAACTTTTGTTCGAGCTGTCGCAGCTTCGATAGCAGACGAACGTGAGTTGCGAAAGGATGGCAGCATGAAGATTACGAAAATTTTTACTCTGCGCTCGGTGCTCTTGCTGATCGGGGGCTATCTGGCGCTAGCGCCGCTTGAGATTGGCGGCCAGCAAAACGCTTCGGTGCGGATCGACAACGATGATATCGGCGGCGTGGTTATGACTGCGAAAGGTCCTGAGGCCGGCGTCTGGGTCATCGCGGAAACCACCGATCTGCCCACCAAGTTTGCCAAGATAGTCGTCACCGACGATCAGGGGCGCTACCTGCTGCCCGATCTGCCCAAAGCAAGTTACACCATATGGGTACGCGGCTACGGCTTGGTCGATTCGCCGAAAATTAAAGCCGTGCCCGGCAAAACGTTCAACTTGAAAGCAGTGCCGGCGCCTAACGCCGCTGCGGCGGCGGAATATTATCCGGCGATCTACTGGTATTCGATGCTGAAAATTCCGGACAAGAGCCTCTTCCCGGGCACCGGAGAAAAAGGCAACGGCATGCCGGAACGACTCACACACCGAGAGCAATGGTTGGACGTCGTCAAAACCAACGGCTGCAATACTTGTCACCAGCTCGGCAACAAGGCGACGCGCACGATTCCCAAAGAACTCGGTTCCTTCAAAGCTTCAGTGGATGCTTGGCAGCGGCGCATCATCTCCGGACAAGCGATGACCTCGATGCTCAATGCGATGAACCGGATAGAACCGAAGCTCGCCGCGGAATTTTATGGTGATTGGACCGATCGGATCGCCGCCGGTGAATTGCCGAAATCGAAACCGTCGCGACCTCAAGGTGTGGAGCGCAACGCCGTGATTACGGTGTGGGATTGGAGCAACGCGAAAGCGTATCTGCACGATGAGATTTCTACCGACAAGCGTAACCCGACCGTCAATGCCCATGGTCCAATTTATGGCGCTACCGAATTGAGCACCGATTTGGTTCCGGTGCTGGACCCGGTGCGCCACAGAGCCTTCGAAATCAAACATCCGGTACGCGATAGCAACACGCCGTCGGCGAAGACCGACCCGCTGACGCCGTCCCCTTACTGGGGCGCGGAGCCGATCTGGGATAGCCAGTCCAATCAGCATAATCCGATGATGGATGAAAAGGCGCGCGTGTGGTTTACCGCGCGCATCCGGCCGCCGGACAATCCGGCTTTTTGCAAGAAGGGATCGGATCATCCGTCGGCGAAGATTTTTCCGATGAACAGCGCCAACCGGCATCTATCGATGTATGATCCAGAATCCAAAAAGTTCACTTTGATCAGCACCTGCTTTTCGACGCATCATCTGGTTTTCGCGGAGGATGCCAATCACACGCTGTGGACCAGCGCCGGCGGGCCGACCAGCGGTGTGGTCGGCTGGCTGAACAGGAAAATGTTCGAAGAAACCGGCGATGAGCAGAAGTCGCAAGGATGGACTCCTCTCATCCTCGACACCAACGGCAACGGCAAACGCGATGAATGGGTTGAGCCCAATGAGCCGGTGGATCCGGCCAAAGACAAGCGAGTCGTGGCGGCCTACTACGGCATCGCGGTAAGCCCGCTCGACGGTGCGATCTGGGGATCTTCGCAGGGATTTCCCAGCTCGGTAGTACGCCTCAACCCCGGCGCAAACCCATCAGAGACCGCACTGGCGGAAATTTACGAAGTGCCGCTCGATCAAGGCGGCTATGGTATTCGCGGCATGGACATCGATCGAAACGGCGTGGTCTGGTCGTCGTTGTCCAGTGGTCATCTGGCGAGCTTTGACCGGCGCAAGTGCCAAGTGCTGAGCGGGCCGACTGCAACCGGCAAACACTGCCCGCAAGGGTGGACTCTTCACACCCTGCCGGGACCAAACTTCGAGAGCTTGAAGGAGCCGGGTAGCGTAGAGTCAAGCTATTATACCTGGGTGGATCAGTTCGATACCTTTGGTCTGGGCAAAGACGTGCCGATCGCCACCGGTAATTTGAACGATTCGTTGATCGCCTTGGCGGATGGCAAGATGGTCAACCTGCGCGTGCCCTATCCTCTCGGTTTCTACGCCAAGTGGATGGATGGACGGATCGACGATCCGAAGAACGGCTGGAAGGGCAAAGGCCTGTGGGCGACTACCGGAACCCGCACACCCTTTCATATGGAAGGCGGCAAAGGCACGAGACCGAAGGTTGTCAAGTTTCAGTTGCGGCCTGATCCCTTGGCAAAGTGAAGTAGGCGCTAGGCGGAAGGGGAGAGGCTTGAGCGTAAAGCTTATGAAACACCTCGTGGAGCTGGGAAGCGCGGAATTGGCCGGGCCTTTGTGCTGGGCGCCATCCTCACGCCTCGACGCCTACTTCGCGGGGGCGCGCTGCATCGTGCATTCGATCTCGATTGCAGTGAGCGGTTTCTTGTTCAGTGCGGTCCTGACAAACGTCCGGCTTTGGGTATAGCCGTCTTTGCTGCAGGAGATCGTCACGTTGCTCGGTGAGATCTCTTTGCCGAACCCGGGGATTCTATAGGCGCCGGTGGCGTTGGTGCGGGCAATGACCGACGCGCGTCCTTTAATCAACCCCTTGATGTCCGCCGTCACTTTGGCGTCGGCTATCGGCCTGCCGCTCAAATCCTTAACGAAGCCGAAGAAGTTTACGCCGTCGTCGTGATCATGATCGTCTTGCCCAAGCTCCCCGCCGGAGCGCACCGGCGTGGAAGTTAGCGCAAGTGAACCGAGGACGACGAGCAACGACAATACGATACGGGCTGCCAAGAACATATTCCTGATCCTTTCTTTAGGTATTTTTTACTCCACTTGACCGGTCGTTGTCGAGACGCGGCTCTTCTGCGCCCATCGTCGCAGTCATGAGCTAGCCGAGGCCGCGCCTGGCCTGCTTGGCTCGGCAACCAGCGCTTGCAGAAGCGCTTCTTTCTGTTGTATCTCGGAGTATCTTAAAGCCGCTTAATTCTTATACGGAGGCCGCCATTATGCCCAGGATCACGCTCAACAACGTCACGGTGTCGGATGCTTATATGGCACTGCTCGCCGACCGCGGCGTGGACTACTGGTTTGCCAACGCCGGGACCGACTTTGCGCCGGTCGTCGAGACCTTGGCGAAAGCCCAGGTACTCGAGACTAAGGTGCCGACGGCAATCACCTGCCCGCACGAGAATACTGCGATGCACATGGCCATCGGTTATTTTCTCGTGACCGGAAAGCCGCAAGCGGTGATGGTCCACGTCAACGTCGGCACCGCCAACGGTATGAACGGTCTGCTCAACGCGGCGCGCGGCCACGTCCCGGTGTTGTTTACCGCGGGGCGCACGCCGACCAATGAAGACGGCCTGGCGGGCCATCGCAGTCTCGACATCCACTGGACCCAGGAAATGTTCGATCAGGCGGGAATGCTGCGCGAATCGGTGAAGTGGGACTATGAGCTGCGCAACGGCCAGCAACTTGAGACCGTCGTGGATCGAGCGCTGAGCATCGCCATGAGCGAGCCGATGGGACCAGTCTATCTAGCGTTGCCGCGCGAGGTGCTGGCGCATCCGATGAATGACTTCACCTATACCACTCCATCGCGCCAGCACCCCGCGGCTCCGGCCTTTCCTAACGGCGCAGCTGCCGAAGAAGTGGCGGCGCTGTTAGCGGCTGCCGAAAATCCGCTCATCATTACCAACTCCGCGGGCCGCGATCCGGCTTCATGGACTGCTCTGGGTGAGTTTGCCGAGCGCTATGCGTTACCGGTCGTTCAATATCGAAACCGATATATGTCGCTGGCGAGCAACCACTCGATGAATCTGGGCTACGGGCTGAAGCCATTGTTGGAAAAGGCCGACGTGATACTCGCCGTCGACATTGCGGTTCCATGGTTGCCGGCAAGCGACAAAGTGCGCGACGATGCCAAAGTCATCCATATGGGTCCCGACCCCTTGCATGGCTATGTTCCGATGCGCGGTCACCCGTGTGATATCGCTCTCGCCTGTGGCACGGCCGACGGACTGCGCGTATTGAACGACACCCTTGCGGAGCACGAAGCCCGGTCAAAATTACGCATCGATAAGCGCCGGGCGACGCTCGCTGAAAGCTGGAAGGCGCTGCGCAATAGTTGGGCGAAGAAACTCGAGGCGGCAAAGAGCCAGACGACGGTACATCCGGCATGGATCACGCACTGCATCAACGCCATCAAGAGCGAAGACACGATCGTAATCAAAGAGTCGCCGTTGTCCTCCGAGCATATCGAATTTACCAAGCCCGCGACCATGCTCAACGCGGGCGCGGCATCGGGTCTCGGCCATGGCTTGGGCTGCGCGCTCGGCGCTAAGCTCGCTGCTCGCGACCGGCTCGTCATCGGCACCCACGGCGACGGCTCCTATATGTTCGGTAATCCAATTTCGGTTCACTACGTCGGCGCCGAGCAGGATTTGCCCGTGCTCACGGTGATCTTCAACAACCAGCGCTGGCAAGCCGTGCGCCGCGCCACAGTCGATGTCAATCCGAATGGCTACGCTTCAAAGAGCGCCAAGCAGCCCATCACGTTTTTGGATAGCATCAGCAATTATCAGAAAGCGGTGGAAGTCGCTGACGGCTATGGTGAAAAAGTGACGGATCCGAATGACGTCATGGCGGCGCTCGAACGCGGGCTCAAGGCCGTGACCGTTGAAAAACGTCAGGCGGTGATCAACGTAATCTGTTCTGCGTAGAGTATCTGCGATGCCGAAGAAGTTGATTTAAGACTCCTTAACGGCGCGGTGAATTCTATTACTGGGGCCGCTGCTTAGCGGCAGAGTAGCGCCCCAGCACATGGCGGATCATGGCGCTGGCGAGCTCGTGCTCACCGAGGAATACCCTACCGAAGTTGTCCTTTTGAAGGAGCGCCTGCTCTTCCTCACTGTAGGTGCGCACTGCGGTTTCAATCTTTGGATTCACTGCGCGCGCGATTTCGATCATGCGCCGTACTGCGAGTGTGTCTGGGGTGGCGATCACCAAGAGCCGCGCCCGGTGGACATGCGCTTGAATCAAGGCATCGGGTTCGTCGAGATCGCCGGACACCGCCGGAATGCCGCTCCTGCGCAATTGCTCGACGATTTCACGATTCGCTTCGGCGACGACAAAGGATATGCCATGGGTGGTGAGCGCTTCACCGATGCGCCGGCCCACCCCGCCGTAGCCAACGAGAACGACGTGCCCGGTGAGGCGCGTCAGCTCGACGCTCATCGGCAACACGGCGAGCGGATCGCCCGGGCGTTCTAAAGACTCGGCGAGTTTCGGGCGCGATCGCATCCAGCTCTGTGCCGGCTCGATGGCGCGGAACACGAGAGGATTGAGCGCGATTGATAAGATCGCCCCCGCCAGAATGAGGCTCCGGCCCTCGGTGGGCAGAAGGTCCAAGGAAACTCCTAGGTTCGCCAGGATAAAAGAAAACTCGCCGATCTGTGCCAAGCTCGCCGAAACGGTGAGTGCGGCGTTGATTGGGTAGCGAAAAAGCAGGACGAGAATGAACGCGGCCAGCGATTTACCCAGGATAATAATCGCGACAACTATCACTACCCGTAGCGGGTCGCTTAGCAGAATACGCGGATCGAACAGCATTCCGACCGACACGAAAAAGAGCACTGAAAAAGCGTCCCGCAAAGGCAAGGATTCTTCAGCGGCGCGGTGACTTAGAGGTGACTCCCGCATCACCATGCCGGCGAAAAACGCGCCGAGGGCAAAAGAGACGCCGAAAAGCTCGGCGGAGCCGTAGGCGATCCCCACAGCGGCCGCGATCACGCACAATGTAAAGAGTTCCCGCGAGCCCGTGCCGGCGATCTGCCACAGGAGCCAGGGAAAAAGCCGCCGGCCGCCGATCAGCATAAGCGCGATAAAACCGCCAACTTGGCCAAGGGTGATCGCCAAGGTCGTCAGAAAATTTTGCTCGCCCGCCGCTGCAGCAGGAAGATTGCCGCCGAGCGAGGTGGCGAGCGGCGGCAGCAGGACCAGCACGAGCACCATTACAAGGTCCTCGACTACCAACCAGCCGACGGCGATGCGGCCATTGACGGTTTCTACCACCCCGCGACTTTCCAGCGCTTTGAGAAGCACCACCGTGCTCGCGACGGAGAGTGCCAAGCCGAAGACGATACCTGCCGCGAAACTCCAGCCCCAAAAGCCGGCGACACTCATGCCAAGCAAGGTGGCAACGCCGATCTGGAAAATGGCGCCGGGAAGCGCAATCCGGCGCACAGCTAAAAGATCATCGAGCGAAAAGTGCAGTCCCACGCCGAACATCAATAGCATTACACCGATTTCGGCGAGTTGGTTCGACAGCTCGACGTCGGCAACGAAGCCGGGCGTGGCGGGACCAATGATGATCCCAGCGACCAGATAACCGATGAGAACCGGCAGCTTCAAACGCGCCGCGAGAAAACCCATGATCAGCGCCAATCCCAAAGCGGCGGCAATCGTGCTGATCAGGGGAACGTCATGAGGCACGTGTCTTTTTCTCCTGCTTCTCGATCCAAAAGGGGGAGGCTAACGCCCTTTGGGATTTCTAACGACGCACCTTGGCGAAACCCGAGGGAGCTATCCAAGCTCATCCTTGAAAAAGCACCGCCGTTAAGCCAGCCGTGAGGTGAAACAATCCGCTCTGCAGCTTTAGCGCGTAAAACGATGACGGTTCAATTTTCTGGCAATGCGATTGCGCGCCGCCTTTGAGTGCGGCAGGTCGCTGTCTGATCTGCAGGTGATTGACACAAAGAAAATTATAATGGAACCGACGCACTAGCAACTTTTTATTGGATGAAATCCGGTGCGCTAGAGCCTATGTATGTAGCGCAGTCGTGAAGATGGAGCTACTGATTGCCTCGATGAGCTCTGGTAGCGCTCATCGAGGCAACTAGATAGTCGCAAAACAAACGGCCAAGCCCTACCCCATCAACATCCGGCAAAGCGGCCGAATATCGCTGAGAGTTTCGAGGCGCTCGATGGATTCGCGGGCGCGCTCGGCGGTGTCGCGGTCAAGCGCCTGGCGCGCGCAGTCGGTGAACTTGCCTCTGAGCTCTTCCACAGTCATGGGCACGTCGGGGCTGCCTTTGGCGTGTTCTTTCTCGAGCGTGTGGGTCTGACCGTTTTTTAACTTTATGGTCACGCGGCAAGGGCGGCCGCCGGGGCTGCTCGCTTTGAGGTTGTGATCGAGACGCATCTCGATCTTTTCTGCCAGCTGCAAAATGTTCGGGTCGCGCACCGCCGCGTCGGTGAAAACATCGAGCCCGACTTTTTTGTCGATGATCGCGCGCGCCAAAAGATAAGGCATGCAGAATTTCCCCTGGATGCCGTTTTGTGGAACCCTAAAAATAATTCGGCTGGCAGTGTGCTTGACGACGTCGGCCTGGACGGACTCGATCATGTCAGCCGTGATGTCGTGCTTGGCGCAAAGCTCGAAAGTAGCGTCGATCGTCGGATGCGTCAGGCCGCCACAGGGATAAGGCTTGATTCTGATGCCGTCGGTTTCGAGCGCGTAGGTTTTTCCAAGCTCTTCGATCGGAGCGCTGTCTATCGGCGAATCATGGTAAAACATATCCAGGAAGCCGACTCCAGCTTCTATGGCTTGGCCATTCGCCGTATAGCCGGACTTGGCAAGCTTCGCCGCGGTAACGCCGTTTCTCGCGGCGAGGCCGACGTGCAAGGGCTTTGTCATGGTGCCGAAGTTGGCGACAACGCCGCCTGCCATTGAGGCCGCGATGCCCAGCGACATTTGAATTTGTGAAGCGTTTGAGCCGAGGAGCTTGCCGCACGCGACAGCGGCGCCGAAAACTCCCAAGTTGGCCGGGCCATGCCAGCCATCTTGTTTGGCATCGCGCAGTGAGAAAACCAGTTTTCCCGTAGCTTCGAAGCCCGCCACATAAGCCTCGATGACCTGCCGGCCACTTGCCCCCAGCGCCTCGCCGAGAGCTAAGGTCGCCGGGATAATCGGCGCGGTGGGCTGACCCATCAAGGTAAAGCTGTGATCGAAGTCCATGGCGTGCGCCGCCGTGCCATTGGCGAAAGCGGCATGGATAGCCGACGACTTGAAGCGCTGGCCATAAACGCTCGACTCTTCCTTGGCGCTTTCTTCGCGTGCCAGCGCGGCGCAAATCTTTGCGTCCTCCTCCCGGCTCCCCGCGAGGGCAACGCCGATGCAATCGCGCACTGCTTTCTTCGCCTCCTCCAGCGCCGGCTGGGGAATCTGGTCGTACTTCAAATCGGCTGCGAACTCAGCAATTTTTTGAGTGGTATTCATAAATGTCTCCTATCTAATATCGAAGGCATGGTGCGGCGGAAAATCTCAAAATAATTTTACTCGACTCGGATGAATACGACCACGGTGTGCCGCGCGCTCAGTTTCCGAGTATCTTCTTGGCTGCATCGATCACTTCCGCGGGTTGGTTCAGAACCTCCTTGGCGAGCGCTTCGAGGTCTTCGCCGGAGGTGTACTCGACGTCCATTCTGGCTTTCTTGGCTTCCTCCAAAAGCGCCGGATCGTTGACGGTCTTTAGAAAGGATTCGCGGAGCGCTTTCACTCTTATTTGCGGCGTTCCCGGCGTTACCAGCACCGGGCGGCCAAACTCACCGCCGGAAAGCAGCGCCTGGGCCACACGCCGGCTATTAGCGGAAGCTTTTCCTTCTTCGAGAATCTCGTAGATCGTCGGCGCCTCGGGCGCGCGCGGATCGCGCTTGCGGCCGCTCTGGAGCAAGTGACGGTCGAATCCTTTCTTGTGCCAGCCGGTGAACGGCTCGCGTGCAAAATGTGCAGCAAGAGTGTGGGCCCGGCAAACGATCTCGCCTTTTTCAACAGCCAGATCCGCTTCGGTCCCGCCGGGGTAGCCGACCACCGAGTTGATCTTCGCGCCGAGGGCGAGTTCGAGAATCTTGGCGACGATATAGTCCGAGCTGTTGGTCCCTGAACCGCCGCAGCTCGGCGCTTGTTTGGCATTGACGATATCGCCGACGGTTTTGAAAGGCGTGTCGGCGCGCATGTAGAGAATAATGGAATCCTGCGCCGCACTGCCGAGCCAATGAAACTTGCGCAAGTCGAACTGCACTTCCTTTCGTCCTATGAGCTGTTCGATGTAGATGCTGTTGTTAGGCAATACGACGGTCAAACCATCCGGTTTGGCGACGCTATAGGCAAAATTCATCGAAGTCAGGGAAGATGCGCCCGGCATATTTTGCACGATGACGCTGGGGTTTCCCGCGATGTGCTTACCCCAATGCCGGGCGAGCAAACGAGCCCATTGATCGTAGAAGGCGCCGCTGCCGGAGCCGACGATAAATTTGAGAGTTTTCCCTCGGTAAAACGACTCGCTGTCGCTTTGCGCGCTATAGGTGCTGACCGCGAGCTGCGAATCAATGGAAAGCGCTAGACAAACGACAAGAAAAAACTTTGAGAACTTCTGTTTCACTAGCCGCTCCTTTGGTTAAAGCGCTCAGCGCAACGCGCTGCGCTATGCGCCATGCGCTTGGCTCCCGATGGGTGCGCCACGATGGCCGGAAAACTACCACTCACGCAATACGCGCTGCGGGCGGTAATGATGGGCGCGATGGGCGGCGACGTAGTCGCGCCGGGAGAAAAATTTGATCAACACCACGCCGGCGACAAAACCGCCGATATGAGCCCAGAACGCGACACCGCCTTTCTCATCGCCGCCGAAGCTGACCAGTCCACTTACGAACTGGATGCCGAACCAGTAGCCGAGCATTACCCACGCAGGCACCGCGATGGTGGTGAAGAAAAAACCCAGCGGTAGAAGGGTGAATACTCTCACGCGCGGATATAGCAGGAGATAACCGCCCATGACCCCGCTGATCGCGCCGGACGCTCCAACCATCGGAATCGGCGAGCCTGGACTTGCCATGATCTGCGCGAACGCCGCTGCCAGTCCGGATACAAGATAGAAAACAACAAAGCGTAGCCGGCCCATAGAATCCTCAACGTTGTTACCGAAGATCCATAGAAACCACATATTGCCTATGAGATGCATCCAGGAACCATGGAGGAACATCGAGGTAATCAGGTGGGAGATTTGCCGGCCGGGATCGGTGCTGCAGACGAGCCCGTCACCCATCGGAAAGCGCGTGCCTGGCTTGAGTGAAAGAGTCAACTCGCCGGGGATAAGCCCGAGATTGCAAACCGATGCCGCCAGCGGAGACGTGGCTCCCGCCCCCTGTACGAGTAACCAAGCCAAAGCGTTGAGGCCGATGATTGTACCGGTAACGATCGCCAGCCGTTGAGTTTTATTTTCGTCGCGGTAAGGAATCATGTTGTTGTTACGAGAACTTCTCTCACCTTACTCCGAATGCATATAGACACAAGGCAAAAATGCTCAACCCAGGCGAGCCCGCGCGAAAGCGGGGCGATCCGAAATCCAGGAAAGGGCGGGTTTAAACCCGCCCCTACGCCTCCGGTGATCTGTCCTTTGGCGGATCCGCGGCAATGACAACGGAGAGTCTTTGATTTTTGTCTGGAATTTCTGGGGTCAACGCGCTCGTGAAATTTGCCCTCGACAAACCGCCCTATCGCTGATGTATATCTAAGCAGATTGAAGGGCGGAAATTAACCGGCTTAGGCCTCAAAAAGGAAAAACCATGCTTCGATACATCGCGATCCTGTGCGTGCTGATGTTCGGGTTTGGACATGCTTCGGTTTCATCGGCGCAAGAAAAAAGGCTCGAACGACTGCGCACCGGCGGCGGCTCGGCGTCGGCAACGCAGATGTCGCTCTGGTTCGCCAAAGAGGGCGGCTACTATGAGAAAAATGGCTTTAACGTCGAAGTGATCAGCATCCCGGGAAGTTCGCTTGCGCTTCAGGCGATGTTGTCGGGTGAGCTGCCGATCATTCAGGCCGGCGGCGCCGCGCCGATTCAAACTGCTCTCGCAGGGGCGGACACTGTTGTCATCGCCACCATTTCAAAACGCTTCAGCTGGTGGATTTTTAGCCAGCCGAACTTGAGCCGCATGGAGGATCTGAAGGGGAAGGTGTTTGGCGTCACGCGCTTCGGCACCCAATCTGATCTCGCTTCGCGCCTCGCGCTCAGGCGTTTCAACATCGATCCGGAACGCGACGTTACCATGGTCCAGACCGGCGGACCGGCGGAGACGGTGAGCGCGATGGCTGCGGGCAAAGTTCACGCGGCGGCGGTCAGCCCGCCGGCCACTTTGCAAGCGCGACGACTTAAACTCAAGGAAATTTTGGATCTATCGAAGTTCGACCTTGACTATCACGTCAATGGTCTGGTGACCACGCGCAGGTATATCAAGACCAACGAGGACAGCGTGAGACGGTTCGTCAGGGCCTATATCGAAGGTGCCGCGCGCGGCCAAACGACAAGTCATTCGCCATAAAAGCGATGGGTAAGTATTTTCGCACGGATGATCGGGAGGTACTCGAAGAGACCTACGATCTGGTGATCCGGAGTGGCTTTTCATTTCCGCCTTATCCGGCGGGCATTACCGGATTATTGCAAAGCCTGGAAGGACAATCGGCCAAAGCTAAAAGTGCCAAGCCGGACGACTTCATCGACAGCCGCTTTGTCCGCGAACTGGATCAGAGTGGTTTCATCAAATCAGTCGTGGCGAGCCAGTAATGCGCAGGCATGTCTCGGAGCGTGGCAATGCTACAAAGAGATAGGTTGGTCCTAGCAGCCCGTGGTGAAAGTCTGACGGTATTCGACGGGCGATCGATCCCCGTTGGCTGCGTTGCTCCTCGCCTCAAATATTTCCCGATATTCTCGGTCGTCGCGCCTTGCCATCGAGGGCGCCTCGCCCGTCTCGGTGCGACGCCACACTTTCACCGCGGACTGCTAGTTCTCGAATTCGGTCTGGAGATCGGATGGCTTCGCCGGGTATTTCGACACCTCTTGAGGCGTAAGCGGGTCATTGTATGCCCGCGGCGCGCAGATACTGCAGGTCGACGAAGCGCTCCGGCGCCGGCAGCGGCGCTTTTATCGTCTCGGCCTCCGCCATGAACGCGATGACTTGAGCCAACCCTTTGACGTTGATCTCGCCTTGCATCGGCAAAACCTTCCGTTCGGGGACAAAATATAGCTTGAGCGTCTGTTCGGCGATGTCCGCCGAAGAGTCGGTCCATTCAACAATCGTTTTGACCACCGCCGGGCGATTCGCCGGGTCGCGGATAAACTTGAACGCCGCCGCGAGTCCGCGCACGTAACGCAAAACGGCCTCTTTGTTTTTTTCCGCCCAGGAGCGGCGTGCGGCGGTGACAGTGTAAAGGAAATCAGGCACCGCGTCGGTGGATAATCCGAGCAGATTGTAGCCGTCTTTAATTGCCACCAGATCCTGCGGCTGTCCAAGCGGCACGGCGTCGCATTCGCCGCGTTTCAAACAGTTGAAGCGCGAGGGCGTGCCCTCGATTGTCTTTACGCGAAAATCGCCGGCTTTCAGTCCGTGGAGCGCCAGCAGCTTGCGCGTCGACAGCGTAATCGTGCCGGCTTCGTCCGCCATGCCAAGTAATCGGTCCCTGAGAGCAGCGAAGCTCTTGATCTCCGGCTTGGCAATAAGGCTGTAGATGGGATTATTGAATTCGCCGGCAATCGCCACGGCGTCAGACTTGGTCAGCGCGGCGCGGATCAAGAAAGCGGTGGCGACATGGGTTATGTCCGCCGTGTCGTCATGCAACGCATCGATCATCTTATCGGAGCCGCCGGGAATCGGCACGACCAGTTTAAAATCCAACCCTTCGCGGCGAAAAAATCCTTCGCGTTCGGCGACCGCGACGGGCAACGAAAAAACGCTACGCATCGCCGAGCCGGCTTGGGCGTAGCGCAGCGCGATCGTTTGCGCAGTGGCGCTTGAATTTAATGCCGCGTAAGGGAGCGCTGCAAATGCTCCTGCGAAGAGAGCCTTACGAAAGGGTTTCATGACTTTTGTTGATAGCTTCTCTGAACTCAAAGACGACAAGCGCACATAGATTAAGAATCTGCTGAAAGACCCTCTTGCAGGCTGCTCAAAAAGACGACGGCCAGAAGCCCGTGCAAAATCAGTAGGGCGATGATCATTCGATCTTCTTCTGGTACTTGCAGGTGCTTCTTACTCTAGATCACAGCCGTCTGTCCAGAGGGAAGCAGGCTGTTGAAAAAGCCTCATATACCGATTCCCCTGAGCAAGGTCGAAGGGTGCGCTCGATTGCCTCGCATCAGCTACTGCGGACTTAGTACTGCGCTCGTCAACTTTCGCGCGCTTTGCCTCTGGGGCTTTTTGAACAGCCTGCGGGAGAGGATTTTTCGCGACTCGACTCAGCAAACGACTCTGCCCAGAATGGTCCAAAAGGCGGGCAGAGATTTTCGGACTGGACAAACTATGGCACGCGCAATAAGTACAAAACGAACGGATTGTTTTCGCGCTGGGTGAATTGACAGTTGCGACGCCGCGGTTGTCTGGCAAGAGGAAAAACCAGGGAGAAATCATGAGCACCAAAGGACGAGCGGCGATCTTCGTCGAGCCCAACAGGCCGCTGGTCGTCGATGAAGTCGAATTTTCCGACCCTGGGCCCGACCAGGTGTTGGTGAAACTGTTTGCCAGCGGCGTGTGTCATTCGCAGCTCCACACAATCGGCCGCCCGGCCCGTCCGGGCCGTCGTTTGCCCGCGCTATTAGGCCATGAGTCGACGGCACTGGTCGTGGCCAAGGGCGCTGGCGTGAAGCATGTCAAGGAAGGCGATCACGTGATCACGACATGGGTAGATCGAGATAATTCGACTACCACACAACCGCGCGTGGCCCATGCGCTGAACGACCGCGCGCAGTATATCGCCTCCTGGAAAGGCAAAGAGGTAATGCACAGCGCCGCGACCTGGGCGGAATACGCGCTGGCTCAGGAGCGTGTGGTGCTGGCGCTGCCGACAGATGTGCCGACGGATGTTACGTCGATCATCGGTTGCGCGGTTATGACCGGCGCGGGCGCGATCATCAATACGTTGCAAGTAAGGCCCGGAGAGTCCGTGGCGATTTTTGGCGCGGGTGGAATCGGACTTTGCGCCGTAGCGGCGGCCGCAATCGTCGACGCTTATCCGATCGTCGCCGTAGACGTGGTCGAGGAAAAACTCGCCTTCGCGCGGCGCTTCGGCGCGACCCATACCGTCAACGGTCGGAACAGTGATACCGTGAAGATCATTCAAGAACTAACCGGTGGTGGAGTCGACTATGCGATCGATGCCATCGGCTTGCCGCAAACCCAGGAGCAGATACTCAGGGCGGTTCGCATAGGACATTCGGGTCTCAACAAGGGCGGTACGGCATTGCTGGTCGGCCTTACGCCGCCCGGAGCGAAAGCAACTCTCGATACCAGTTTATTTATCGGTAACCGTGCTTTCACGCGCACCAGCGGCGGCGATTGCCGGCCGGATCGCGACTTCCCGCTGTTCATCCGATGGTATCGTGAAGGCAAGTTGAAATTGGCTGAGCTGGTAACCAATCGTTACACGCTCGATCAAATCAACGTAGCTGTCGACGATCTCGAGCACGGGCGTATTTTGGGACGGGGGATTTTAACCTTCTAGCCCAGGCTGGCAGACTGCTGAAAAAGACTCATAAGCGCTTACGCAGTTTCGAGTTCCGAGTTTCTTGTTTCGAGTTTCAACCCGAAACGCGGGACCCGAAACCCGAAACACCTGGAGCGCGCCTTGGCTCTGGGTCTTTTGAGCACGCTGCAGCCGGCAATTTTTCGGTAACATCGCAGCATTATTGTCTTCGGTCATTAAGGAGTTTCCAGTGGCAAAAACATCAAGCGGCGATATGGCAAGCCGGTTAGTCGGGCGCGACACGATTCGCTCGCGACTGGTTCTCGAGATTGCCTCCGAGTTGGTCGACCAACGTAGCTGGCCGTACCGGCAAGCGCGCATTAGTCTGCGCGAGCAAGGCGCGGATAACTGGTCTATTACTCTTTTTGGCAGTGATGGGCCGGCGGCAATCGAAGAGGTAGCGTGCGGCAAAGTTCACGTGGCGATTATCAATCCGGCGGGACTTCTGGCCCTGGCGGTTCGTGGTACCGGGCCGTTCAAAACAGCCATTCCCCTTCGGGCAATTACCGTTATCCCATCGCCGGACCAGTTGGCCTTTGCCGTATCGGATAAAACCGGCCTCAAGTCGCTGCGTGAAATTGGCGAGCGGCGATTTCCGCTCCGCGTATCGATGCGCGGGCAAATGGATCACTCGCTCCATGTCGTTGTCGACGAAGTGCTTTCGGCGGCGGGTTTTTCGCTTGACGATATCAGATCCTGGGGCGGCCAGGTGCGTTACGATCCCGGCTTGCCTAGAAGCACAAACCGCCTGGATGGTGCCAAGCGCGGTGAAGTCGATATGATCATCGATGAAGCCGTGCGCGGATGGATCAATGATGCCGCGGGTTCGGGCATGCGCGTGCTGCCGCTCGATGAGAGCATGCTGAAAAATTTAGAGACGATTGGATTTCGCCGCGCGGTGATTTCCAAAGAGCTCTATCCGAACCTGCCGGCCGACGTCCAATCTCTCGATTTCAGCGGGTTCACGGTTTACACCCACGCGGATGTCGCAGATGATCTCGTGACGTCGATCTGTGCAGCGCTGGAGGCGAGGAAAAACGTGATCGACTGGCAGGAACCCGGGCCGTTGCCGCTGGACCGCATGTGCCGCGATACTCCGGATGGACCGTTGTCCATTCCGCTGCATTCGGCCGCCGCACGCTTCTGGCGCGAGCGCGGTTATCTTTCTTGATCGCCTGGGAAATTGGACGATACTCCGCAGACGCTCTTAGAAGCGAGCGCCTGGGTCGCCCGTTAATTGGCTAGCAGCCCGTGGTGAAAGTGTGGCGTTGCACCGAGACGGGCGAGGCGCCCTGATGGCAAGGCACGACCACCGAGAATATCGGGGAATATTTGAGGGGAGGAGCAACGCAGCCAACGGGGATCGATCGCCCGTCGAATGCGGTCAGACTTTCACCACGGGCTGCTAGACACGGGTTTCGTTTTAGAGAGCCGGAGTCGATTGAATTCAACGAGCCGCTCGAAGGAGGATGCTATGGAAGCCAATCAGAACCGTCGTGCTGTTTACCCAGCCCGGCTGAAGCAGTTGCTGAGGACGAAAGAGTTTCTTTCGCAGAAAGGCACTAATTTCATTGCGGTCGATGTTTTGAACGATTCCGGCGGGCAAGAACGATTGCTAGAAATCGGCGCGCGCACGGTCCCCGTGCTCTCTAGAGGTGGACAGTATATCTTCTGCCAGAATATCGAGGACGTCGCCGAATTCGTCGGTTTGCAAGGGAGCGGGCACACGCCGCTCAAGCCGCCGGCGCTCATGGCCAAGTGGGTAAACGTACTGCGCGCGGCTGAGCGTTACATCCGGCAAATTCCCGACAACCGGCTCGGCGAGCGCGTCATTGACAACCGAGACCGCTCGATCCGGCTCATGGGCCATCATATTTTCCGCATCGCTGAGGCGTTTCTCGAAACGCGCCGTCGATGACGTCGAGTACCGCGTTAGCAACGCGAACGTTCCTCCGGCTGAGGGCACCCACGTCACGGGAGCAGAGATCGCTGAGTACGGCGATGCAATTGTCGAGCGACTCGCCGAGTGGTGGAGCCGGCTCGAAGACCATTCCTGCAGCCAGACGATAAAAACTTTTTACGGCACGCCGCCGGCGCATCAGTTGTTGGAACGCTCGGCGTGGCATTCGGCGCAGCACACGCGGCAATTGATCGCCGTGCTCGAGCGCTTCGGTATCGAGCCCGCCGGCCGGCTAACGGCAGATGATCTTGCCGGCCTGCCGCTGCCCTCAGGCTTGTGGGAATAGCAGGGCGTTAAAGCAGTGCGCGAAGACGGGTTTTGAGTTTAGCTCTGCCGCACGCTGCTCAAAACGATTCAGAGGCGAGGCGCGCGAAGATCGATGAGCGGAGGCGTACTCTTGTACGTTGACGCTAAATCGGTCAAGCGTAACGAAGCCTATGAGTCCTTTTTAGCAGCGTGCGCTAGCTCATCAGGCGGCCGCCTGAGACATTCAACGATTCCCCCGTCGTGTGCGATGACTCGCTGGATGCGAGAAATAGAGCGGCCCTGGCAACTTCATCGTGCTTGGCGTATTTGCGCAATGGCGTCAGCTCCAGGACTTGCTTCTCGAGTTGCGAAAACTCCATTCCCAATCCTTTAGCTCTTTCCGCATACATTTCTCGCAGGTCCGGCTCGTCCATGCCGCCGGGGCAAATGAGGTTGGCTCTGATGCCGTACGGTCCAGCCTCTTTCGCAACCGTTTGAGTCAGTCCCTGAAGTCCCCACTTTGCCGCGCATAACGAGCCACGCAGCGCCATGCCTTCTTTGCCTGCTGTCCCCGAGATGCTGACGATGCTGCCACTCTTTTGTTTTATCATCACTTTCAAAACCGCCCTGAAACAAAGAAACGCTGACTTCAAATTTACCTTGAGTACGTCGTCCCACTCCTGCTCGGAGATATCCTGAACCGGAACCAGAGGGCCGCGAAACCCGATACTGTTGATCAAAATATCGATTTTGCCCGAGCGTTTTATGGTTTCGTCAACCAATGCGTTGACCTGGTGATCGTCGGTACAGTCGGCGACAATAGATATCGCTTTACCGCCTGCTCGAGTGATGGCTTGTGACACGCCATCGAGCTGAGTTTTCATCTTTTCAAGGTCAACGAGCACGAGGCTCGCGCCTTCCTGCGCGAATGTATGAGCGATAGCCTCGCCGATACCGCGCGCGCTCCCCAGTATAATCGCTACCTGGTCGGTAAGCTTCATCAAGGGTTTCCTCCAGTTTAGTGTAAAGCAAAATCCAGATCGCTGATCGCAAGCCTAGGCTATAACATTCCGGCGGTTGTCAAAAGCCGCCCACGCTGATTGAAGCAAAGGGTGTCATGAGATTCGCTCGTCGATGAGCATGAAATAGAACGCCAGATGCTTTCTCTATTAATCGCGCAAATAGCGGCGCTTGAAATCGGCGTATTTTGATGGAGCGCGCTCTCGTTAGCTTCTGTAAATAAATGCATTGTGGCATAATATCTGGAGTGAAGCTGAGGCGGCGCATGAGCGGCAAAGTAGCAGAGTTGATGGCGCTCACCGGCACGGCTATCGTCATATAAAAAGAGGGCTGCATGAATATTAAATACATCGCAGCGGCAGTGCTCGTGCTCTGTTTGGCCCCGGCGGCTTATTACACCTTGAAGGAAAAGCCCAGCGCGGAATCGGATGCGCCGAAGTCTGACTCTGAAGAATTTGCTCTGAATAAAGTCGAGGAGGGTGCCAAACAAGAGCAGAGCGCCGCGAGAGCGGATGGGGCGGCCGAAGACATCGAGGATCGCCGCGCCGAGGCGCGCATAGAATCCATCGACGCCATGGAAAATCTTAATGACACCAAGACGATTACCGCACTCGGCAACGCCTTAGCAGATCCCAACCGCGAGGTGAAAGATGCCGCCTTGCAAGCTCTCGCTGAGAGAAAGGGCGCCAATGTTACGGAAATGATCCGCAGAGGAATGGCCGACGCCGACCCGGAGTTCCGTGTTGAAGTGCTGGAAGCGCTTGCCGAACGCGGCGATATCGATTCTTTGCGCAGGGCCAAATCGGATCCGAACGAGGAGGTAAGAGATCGAGCGGTGGACCTTCTGGAGAGCGCCGGAAAGTAACCGGTAAAGAGTCAAAGCTTGATCTCGAGCCGTTTCTCGAGAACAATTTCCTCCGGCGTTACTTTCGCGCGATAGGGCAGGGCTTCGACGCCGGCTCTGACCGCCCGGCGCAGCCAGCGACCATACTCCGGGTCAATTTCGTCGGCCGGACGAAAAATCTCGCAATCATCGCGCTGAACCACAAAAACCACGGCTGCTCGATAACCTCTTCGTTTGAGCCTTATCAATTCCTTCAGGTGCCTGGTACCGCGTTCGCTTACCGCGTCCGGGAACGCCGCTGCGCCGCCGATGTTCAAGGTCACGTTTTTCACTTCGACATAGCAGTGGCAGTCGCCGCCCTCCAGACAAAGGTCTAGGCGCGTCCCTCGGCGCGTTACGACTTCGCGTCGAATGGCTGGGTAACTATCCAACTCGCAGATCGCGCCCTTTATTACCGCTTCGGCGACCAAGCGATTGGGATGCAGTGTATTGATGCCCACCCAGGTGCCGCTGGCTTGGATTAATTCCCAGGTATAGGGAAGCTTCCGACTCAGGTTGGCGCTGAGCGAGAGATAAACCGCGCTGCCCGGTTCTTTGCAGCCCATCATACTGCCGGTGTTTGTGCAGTGGGCGGTGACGATTTCGCCGCTGGCCAAACGCACATCGGCAAGAAATCGCTTGTAGCGTTCGAGCAGGGTGCCGGGAATGAGCTCAGATGAAAAGCGCATGGTAGGCAATATAGCGGGATATTTCGGAGAATCCCACTGGCGCGCGCGCTTTGTTGCACTACCAGGAGCGCTTTGTTAGGTATCGAAGGAAAACTTCGCGCGAAAGAGATAATGGCAAAACGAGAATTGAAGTACGTCGGGCGCAATGTAGAGCGCGTTGACGGCGTGGAAAAAGTTACCGGCACGGCCAAGTTCGTCGGCGACATCATTCTTCCCGGCATGCTTTACGGCAAAATTCTGCGCAGCAGCTACCCGCACGCCGAGGTTCGTTCCATCAATACCTCTCGTGCCGAAGCGCTGCCCGGCGTGATCGCGGTCTTAAGCGCAGCAGACATCAGTGATCTTAACCCGATCTACAACGGCCGTCCGGTCATCGCCCTTAAAAAGGTCCGTTATATTGGCGAACCAGTGGCGGCGGTCGCCGCGGAAGATTTAGCGACTGCTGACGAAGCCCTGTCCTTGATTGAAGTCGACTATGAAGAACTGCCGGCGGTGACGGGCATCGACGCAGCCGTGAAGGACGGCGCGCCGCTGCTGCACGAAGAGAAAGCCGGAAACATCGGCACCCATGAAAAAGTTAATCGTGGCAACGTCGATGAAGGCTTCGCGCAATCGGACGTGATCGCTGAAGATACCTTCACTTTCCCGATGGTCTACCACTATGCGATGGAGCCTCATGCGGCGATTGCTCACTATGACGTTGTTAACGATGAAATAACCGTTTGGTCTTCGGCACAGCATCCCTTCCAAGTGCGCGCTGACATCGCCAGAATCTTCAAGGTTGCCGTCCCCAGGGTGCGCATGATCATCAACTATCTCGGTGGCGGTTACGGGAGCAAATCCTACACCAAGTTCGAGCCACTGGTAGTGGCCTTGGCTCGGAAAGCGAAGCGGCCGGTGCGGATTTGCAATTCGGTGGCTGAGTCGATGGTCACCGTGCGGCGCCACGGCGCGCGTGTGCGCCTTAAGACCGGCGTCAAGAACGACGGCACCATCATGGCGCGCGCGGCGGAGATTTATCTCGACACCGGCGGCTATGATGATAACGGGCCGCAGGTGACGGCGCGCGCGGCGACGCGCGTGATCGGTCCCTATTGGATTCCCAATATTCGCACGGACGCTTATCAGGTTTATACCAACACCGGTTCAGCGGGCTCCTACCGCGCCATCGGCGCGCCGCAAGTGATCTTTGCAGGAGAGTCCCAGATCGAGATCCTGGCGGCAAAGCTGGGGATGGACCCGGCCGCGTTAAGAGCGAAGAATTTGCTCAAGAAAGGCCAGGAACTACGGCCGGGTTTGAAGGGCGTCGATGCCGATTTGGCGGCGAGCTTGAAAACATTAGTGCGCGCAAGTGGCTGGAAAGCAGCGATCAAAAAAAATCGCGCGGCTATCGGTATGGGCTGCGCGATCACCAACGCCGGCGCGACCCCGGTATCGATCGCGATGATTCGCATGCAGTCCGACGGTATCGCCAATATGGCCGCGGGTAGCACGGAGATGGGCCAGGGCGTGCGCACGACGTTGACGCAAATCGCCGCCGAGGAGCTGACCTTGCCGATGGATCAGATCCGCATGGCCGGAGCCGACACCAAAGTCACGCCCTACGACAGCTCGACCGGCTCGAGCCGCTCGACGACGTTGATGGGCACAGCGGTGCAGAAAGCCGCGCGCGACTTAAGGGAGCAGTTTATCAAGATCGGTGCGCAAGTGATGGGCGTGAAACCGGGCCGGATCCAGGTCGCCGACGGCGCGCTCTTGTGGGGCGAATCGCGGTTAACTTTCAAAGAAGCGTTCGAGCGCCGCTTTGGTAAAGGTTCCGGCGGCGAAATGATCGGCCGCGGCGAAGCCGGCCCGGAGATCACGAATAACCAGTTGCCGGTTTTCTGGGAAGTCGGTATGGGCACAGCGGAAGTCGTTATCGACCATGAGACCGGTGAAGTCAAATTGGAAAAATTCATCTCGGTCGCCGATGTCGGCAAGGCGATCCACCCCGAGCACTGCGTCGCGCAGGAAGAAGGCGCGGCGATGCAAGGCATCGGGCACACGTTTTTCGAACAGCTTATTTACGACAACGGGCAGTTGCTCAATCCCAATCTGGTCGATTACCGGGTGCCGACGTTCTCGGAGGTGCCGGAGGAGTTTCATACCGTGCTGGTCGAGAACGGTGATGGCCCGGGGCCGTTCGGCGTGCGCGGCATGGCCGAGGGCGGGATACTGTCGGTCGCGCCGGCGGTTTGCAATGCCATCGATCGTGCCACCGGCGTGCGCATAAAAGACCTGCCGCTGACGCCCGAACGCGTCTGGCGCGCGCTCAAGGACCGAAAGGCGTAGGCGCTCTAATGTCGCCACGCCAGCAACTTGCCGGTTTCGAGATCCGCGCCGCGACCGCAGATGATGTTGCGGTTGTTCTCGCGTTCATAAGAAAACTCGCCGCCTATGAAAAACTGTCCCATGAAGTGGTTGCGACCGAAGAGCTGTTAAAGGAAACATTGTTCGGCGAAAGACGCACGGCAGAAGTGGTTATCGGATACCTCGCTCAAAAACCGATCGGTTTTGTTTTGTTCTTTCACAATTACTCTACGTTTTTGGGCCGCCCGGGGATTTATATCGAAGACTTGTTTGTCGATGAGAATTACCGCGCTCGGGGTTTTGGCCGCGCATTGCTGCTGTACGTCGCGCGTTTGGCTAAAGAGCGCGGCTGCGGCCGGCTCGAATGGTCGGTGCTCGATTGGAACGAGCCGGCGATTGAGTTCTACAAAAAACTCGGCGCGGTGCCGATGAGCGAGTGGACTGTATTTCGCGTCACCGGGGAGAGGCTCGTCAAGTTGTCGGATCTTTGATTTTGCCGAGAGCGAGCGAAAGCTATCCAGGCGCGCTGCGAGAGGAAAGACACGACGATGTTTTTCGAATTTCCCGGTATTCTGGGGCTGCTCGTTCTTGCTGCCGATGTCTGGGCGATTATCAATATTTTTCAAAGCAGAGCCTCTACGGGTAAGAAGGTTGCTTGGATCGTCGGCGTGCTGGTGTTTCCCGTGCTCGGCTTTTTAGTCTGGCTAATTGCCGGACCGAGGGAGGGGGGCTGAATCGTGCTCGTTTTTCGCGCTAGTGATCGAACTTGGACGAACACGAGCCACGAAGCAAGATGTTCCTGGTTTCCGGTTTCGGGTTTCTAGTTTGAATCCGGAAGTTCCGTTTTCCATAACCAGAAACCTGGAACGAGGAACTAGAAACGAAATTTGCACGCCTCGCCTCTGAGTCCTTTTGAGCAGCGCGCCGGAGATTGACGTTAAAACTCGAACCAGAAAACTCGAAACCGACCGCCTCCTCGCTCTTAGAAGAATTTCGAGGAGTCGAGGATCGAAGATCGAGAATCGAAGATGGCGATTCTCGATTCTCATTCTCCATCCTCGACTCTAACAACTGCTACTACTCGGGAGGAACACTTTGGAAAGTTGGCAAAACTCAAGCTATGAGATGCTGCTCGATCTCGTGAAGTCGCGCCATAGCGTGCGCAAGTTCAAAGCGGACCCGATTCCTGATGACACCATTGAGAAGATTCTCGAAATTGCGCGCTGGGCGATGTCCGGCGCCAACTCGCAGTCCTGGGAGTTCGTCGTCGTCACCGAACCGGAAATAAAAAAACAACTGCGCGACGTTTACTCCGAGCATAACACCGACTTGATTTTCTGGATGGAACAACAGCGCGAGTACAGCCTGCGCCATCCTCCTACCAGGTGAAGAACGATCCCCACGAATCTTTGCGATTCAATAAAGCCAAAGCCAACTGGCACCTGGCTCCGGCGGTGATCGTTGTCTTGGGCGATGGGCGGCGCCAATGGGGCACGGTGAAGAAGGTCACACGGCAAAAGCGCTCGTGAAACAATCACATGATGATCCAGGAGTGTGGCTGACCAAGAAGCCTAACTATCCTTTGAAACAAGGCGGCGTGTCACTTTCTTTACCGCGGGCGGTGGTGGATACGGCGTCGCCGATGAACGCCGCGAGAAATGGTCGAACGGAATGAGCGAATGGGTTACGTGAAGGCAATCGACGAGAGGTAGCAGCTGGGACCAGTCGCCGCACGAGAAATCTGGCTGAATCGTTTAGAGCGAAGTAATTTTAACCCCCTCGCCCATCCCGATGGAGAGGACAGGGGTGAGGGTCTTCTGTTATGCACACAGCTAAAGTGTGCGCTCTCGGCGACGAGCCCCCTCACCCTAGCCCTCTCCCTCTCCCCACGAAGACGTGGTGGCGAGGGTATTTATACTGGGAACTGCCGCATTAAACTGGAACAGAGATTGTGATTGAGTATCGCTCCCTGGAGGGAAGGACGACCGCAACGCAAGAGGCGAGTTTTGGATTGAGGAGACAAAATCTGAGTTCTCTCACTTCTGGATTTCGCTTTGCTGCGTCCCGGCTAAAGCTTGCTATCGGTCGTCGTACACACTGGAACGATGCGGCTTAGCGAGCCAAAGCATCGACAACCGCCTTGGGATTTGAGGCCGCTACTTTTAGTAATGCCTGGGCGGGCCTTCCGGGCGCCGACGGCCTTGCTCCCAGTTTTGTAGCGTTGCCACACTGACGCCTATCATCGCGGCGAAGTCGCCTTGAGATAGTCCGAGTTTGTTACGAATGGCTCGAACATCCACCGGCTTCAGGTTGAATACCCGGGAAGCTTTCATTTCCCCTCGCCGGATTTTTCCCGCTTGTTTCACGCTGGCGACGAGTTTTGTGAAGTCTGTCTTGTTCATTTTAGATTCTCCTTGACGAGTTTTCTCAAAGTCTTCAAGCAGATTCTAGCAGCGCGATATTGTCAAGCGTGAATGCCCGACCTGCATGCAGTTTCCTTTGAAAAATGGACACCCTACGACATTCTGATTCTCCAGGGCGCATCTCTAGCTTTATCGCTTAGTGGGAAAAAAGCATGATCCGCCATCAGCCTCGCCCTTTCCTCTACGAAGCGGTGGTGCAGAGGGGATAACTTTGTTACCTTCTTGAAGCTGATTTGAGACGTTGACTTGAGAATAGCGGCGCGATTTACGAGGTGGCTATGGACGAACGAGCGGAACTCGAAAAACGGTTGACCCAGGTGCGCCGCGCGATGCGCGACCAAGGATTGCAAGCCTTGCTGGTCTACGATTCCGGCCGGCATAATTTTTTGCGTATGAATTATGTCGCCTATCTCACCGACTTCATCAGCGTCGGGCCGCAAACTATGCTCGTGTTGCCGCTCGAAGATGAGCCGGTGCTTTATCTCGCGCCGGCGTCGGATCTGCCGCGGGCCCGTGAAGAATCCTTCGTCCCGAACATCGAGTCATTCAAAGAATTGTGGTCGCGGTTGCAGTATTTCCGGCAAGGTCGGACTCGTCGGCCGCGACTCTATGCATGTCGATATTCACGATCAGATCGTCAAGTCGCTAAAGCAAGCGCCGGCCAACGCTAAGGACATCATTGAAAACATGGCGCGCTGCAAAAGTCCCTTCGAACTGGAGCGGCTCAGGCGCGCTGCATCAATCGCCGATGCCGGAGTGACCGCCTTGCACGAAGACGCGCGTCCGGGTTTGAAGGAATACGAGCTGGCCGCCATCGTCGAATATCGCATGCGTTATCTCGGCGCAGAAGATAATTTCGGCATGGTCGTCGCCAACAGCCACAACCAGGCGCTGCATCCGCCGACCGATCGAGTGTCACAACCCGGCGACATCATCATCGGCGAGATCACGCCGTGTATCGGCGGCTTGTTCGTGCAAATTTGCCGCACCATGGTGCTCGGTGAACCGCCGCCGGTGGTACGCGAGAAATACGCGATTCTGGAGAAGGCGATGGCCTTGGGGATGGAAGCGGCACAGACCGGCGCGCCGGCAAGCGCCGTGGCGGTGGCGATCAATGGTGACTTTTATCGAGGCCCGTTATGAAAAATATTGCCGGCCGCCGTTCATGCGCGTGCGCGGCCATGGCCTCGGCTGCGGCTCCTTTGCGCCGGGTAGTTTGGAAGACGAGAACAAAACCAAACTTGAGGAAGGGATGACCTTTATTATTCATCCCAATCAGTATTTGCCCGAGACCGGTTACCTGACCCTCGGCGATACGGTGGTTATGACAGGGACGTAAAGCGGAATCGCTAATGCAATCGTCGTGGGATATCTTTGTCAAGGAGTAAGATGTTCAAGGTTCAAGTCGCGGAACGGCAGGTGAAGAAACCCACGGAACGCTTCGACAAGCTCAGCGTGAACGGCACGGTCCAACACCGCGCCCGTTCCTCCGAGCTGCGTCGAAGGCGAGCGAGACCTTTGCAAGAGTGTAAACAATCATGAGGACAACATGATATTCGGACGACATTCGGTCTTGAAGCGCGGGTGCTCGACTTGGGATCAAGAATTGGCGCCGCGGGAAGAGTTTGAGGCCCGGCTCGATACAATTCGCCGGGAAATGAAGTGGCTTAACCTGGACGCTTTAGTTATTTACGGCGACAATTATTCTTTCGCCGATCTTTGTTATCTCACGAACTATTTTCCCAAGGTGCGCGGCGGTATCGCGGTCGTGCCGCGGGACGGCGCTATCGTTATGCTCCTCAATATCGGCAGCCGCGACGTGCCTTTCGCGAAAACTCTCACTTGGGTCGATGACGTGCGTGCGTCGAATCTAATCGGCGCCGACGGCGCCAAAATACTTAAAGAGAAGGGGTTCGACAAAGGCAACGTTGGACTGGCGGACTCAGGACGCGGCTTCCCGTTGCCGCAGCTCGAAGAGATGAAAGCGGCACTGCCCCAAGTCGAGTGGCGCGCGTGCGATACCCTGGTGGCGCCTTTGCGCCAGCGCAAAAGCTTCCGTGAGCTGGCCGCCATGCGCGCCGCGGGGCGCTTGCTAAGCGAGATCTGCGATGAAGCAAAAGACTTTATCAAGCAGGGCAGAAAAGAATACGAGATAGTTGCTGACATCGACCGTCTGGCGCGCGACAAAGGCGCCGAGGATATTCGCATCCTGGCGGGGGAGAGGCGCTTGCAGCCACCGAGCTTCAAGCAAGCCGACAACATCGCCGATCACTGGGCGGTTTACCTCGCCTTGCAGCATGAACGGTACTGGGTCGAGGCCGGCCGAACCTACACCCAGGCGGGCGAAAAGGTGCAAGGCGCAGCGCGCAAAGCGCAGGCGATCGTTGAACGCATGGCAGCGCATTTGCAGCCTGGCAAAAGCGTAGCCGCGATCGCTGATACAGCGCGTCAAGAGCTGGGCGAAATTTACGCCGCAGCTTCGCTGTATGGGCTGGGTCATGGCATAGGCCTGAATCAATGGGAGGCGCCGTTCTTGAACGCCAATGACGCCAATGAAGTCGGCGCGCCAATGTTTGACGCGGCCACGTTGAATGAAGGCATGACATTGGCTCTGCGAGTAACCTTAGAGACCGAGGGGAAGTTGATTATTTATGGCGAACAGCTATGAAGTAACGAGCGGTGGTCCGAGAGGTTTGCTGGTACGCTCAGAGAACTTTCACATTCAGACGCGTTGGTCTCAATTCGCAGCGTCATCTCCCGCGAGCGCGGGGAATTTAGGTTTGTTTCGATCAATCTGGATACCCGCGTGCGCGGGCATGACGTGGTTGTTCCAAAGTGCGCGACTCCGATGAAATTTTTTGATGTAAACCTTCCATGCGGATCGCAGTCGATATAGGCGGAACCTTCACCGATCTCGTCGCAGTGGACGATCAAGGCCGGCTTTATAGCAGCAAGTCATTGACGACGCCGGACGATCTGGCGCGTGCCATCGCCGATTGCTTGAGCAACGCAAAGATCGACGTCGCGGAAGCGAGCTTTTTCGTTCATGGATCTACGGTAACCATCAATGCCGTGCTCGAGCGCAAGGGAGCCCGGACGGGGTTGATCACGACCAAAGGATTTCGCGACGTCTATGAAATTGGCCGGGGCAACCGTCCGGAAGGCTATAATCTTTTTTTCAAGCGGCCGCTACCGCTGGTGCCGCGCGATCTGCGTTTGGAAGTGGACGAGCGGCTCTATGCCACCGGCGAGGTGCTGACGCCGCTCGATGAGGCATCCGCTGCCGGCGCGATTGGCGCGCTCAAAGCGGCAGGGGTGGAAAGTATCGCTGTCTGTTTATTGCACTCCTATGCCAACCCGGTTCACGAAAAGCGCCTGGGCGAACTGCTGCACGAGCAATTTCCTCAAGCCTATGTTTCACTCTCGCACGAGCTGCTGCGCGAGTTCCGTGAATACGAGCGCACTTCAACGACGGCGCTGAACTCCTACGTCGGACCACTGGTTAAACGTTATTTAACATCTTTGGAGGCAATGCTCGGCGCCTCCGGCTTCACCGGGACGTTTCGCGTGATGCAATCCAACGGCGGTCTTATGTCGGCGGAAACGGCAAAACGAATGGCCGTAACGATGATGGAGTCGGGGCCGGTGGCCGGTGTGATTGCCGCGGCGCGGCTTGGTGAATCGCTCGGTTGCCGCCACGTGATCTCGTTCGACATGGGGGGCACGACCGCCAAATCAAGTCTGATCAAAGACTTTCAGCCTGAAGTCACGAGCAGTTACTACGTCGGCGGCTACGTGACCGGCCAGCCGATGATGCTGCCGGTGGTCGATATCGTCGAAGTCGGCAACGGCGGCGGCAGCATCGCCTGGATCGATGCCGCGGGCGCTTTGAAAGTCGGGCCGCAGAGCGCCGGGGCGGCGCCCGGACCGGCTTGTTACGGCCAGGGCGGGAGCGAGCCTACGGTGACCGACGCGAACTTGATCGTCGGCCGCATCGACCCCGGATACTTTCTTGGCAGTGGCATTCGCCTGCAGCGAGAAAAAGCTCTGCAGGCGATCACGCGAAAGGATCGCCAAGCCTCTCGCCATGGGGCTCGAAGAAGCCGCGCTCGGCATCCTGACCATTGCTAACTTCAATATGTCACTTTCCGTGCGCGCGGTTTCCGTCGAAAAAGGCTATGACCCGCGCGACTGCGCGCTGGTACCGAGCGGCGGCGGCGGCGGCTTGCACGCCGGCGCCATCGCTCGAGAACTCGCCGTGCCGCGCATCATCATTCCGCCGATGCCGGCCCATTTCTCGGCGTTCGGTATGCTGGTGGCGGATCTAAAACATGACTACGTGCGGACGTTTGTCCGTGAGCTTGAGGATACCTCGGGAGTTGAGATCGCCGAGGCCTTCGCAGATCTGGAAGAATCCGCGCTCAAAACGTTGGCTGAAGAGGGCAGCCAACCCGAAGAAGTATTGCTGCAACGATTTCTTGATATGCGTTATCGCGGTCAAGAATACACGTTGCCGGTGCCGATAACCGAAGAGCTGCGCGCGCTCAAAGATTTCAATGCGATCCGCGCCCGTTTCGATGAGCTTCATCAGACGCATTACGGCCACGCGGCGCCGAGTGAGCCGGTGATGATGGTCAACCTGCGGCTCTCGGCGCTCGGGCAAGAACAATAGCCGTCTGCCCTTGCTCGCGCCGCACCGCGCAAGCGACCGTGGAGAGCGCGCTTCGCGGGCGGTGATTTTTGAGAGCGACCCGGTAACGACGCCGGTCTTCTTGCGCAGCGGCTTAAAAAGCGGCGACTCTCTGACAGGTCCGGCGATCATCGAAGAGATCGGCGCGACCATTTTGATTTATCCCGGCGATACGATGCACGTGAACGAGCACGGGCATCTGGTGATCGAGGTGGGGAACGCACGCTTCTGAAAGCGCGCGAGCCACGAACTTTCTTGGTTGAACGACCACCGGATACCGGACTATAACAGCCGAGAACAGGTAACCCGAAAATTTCCCGGAGGACCTCCATGGATGAACAACCGACACACGACTATGAGCTGCTTTACGACATCATTCGGCGCCGCTCGAGCATTCGCAAGCTTAAACCCGATCCGATTCCCGACGAATATGTCCAAAAGATTCTTGAGGCCGGTCGCTGGGCCATGTCCGGAGCCAACTCGCAGCCCTGGGAGTACATCGTCGTTAAAGATCCACAGGTAAAGAAAGATCTATTCCGCTGTTACTCCGAGGACAACAGCGATTTTATCTACTGGATGGAACAGCAGCGGGTTTTCGAGCTGCGCCATCCGGCTTATCAAATGACCGCCGATCAAGCGGTGGAACGGCAACGGCGTGGCGCCGGTTGGTCCGAAGCGCCGGCATTGATCGTCGTGGTCGGCGATGGGCGGCGCCAGTGGGGCACGGTGCAGGGCGCGCATACTTTCGGCCGCGACCAGTCGCACCTCACCGATGGCCTGGCGAATACTTGTACCTTCATGCACCTGGCTGCGGTCGCGCTCGGATTGGCGACCCAATGGGTAACCATTCACGTCCAGGAGCCGTTTAAAAAAGTGCTCGGCGTGCCGGACTTGATGATGCTGTACCTGATTATTCCGATCGGTTATCCGGCGGTCGAGCCTTCCGAGGGCGTGCGCCGGCCCTTGGCAGAAGATCGTCCATCACGATCATTACGACCAGAAAAAATTCATGAGCAACGAGCGCGTCATCCAGTTTCTCTACGAGCTCCGCGGTAAGACCCTGCAAACCTATCGGCAAAGTTACGTCGGCAAGGAGCCATCGGCGAAGGCGTGAAGAGTAAGTAGTATGGCCGTAGATCCGATTACCGTGGAAATCATCCGCTGTGCCTTGAAGGCGGCGGCGAACGAGATGTCGGCGGTGCTCAAGAGACCGCCTACAATATGATGATTTACGAGGTGCAGGATTACTGCGTCGCGATCCTCGATCGCGAGGGCCTGCACGTTGTCGCAGAATGAGGGGGCGCTGCCGATCTTTCTCGCCGACCTCGGCGTCGCCGTGCAAGATGGCATCGAAGTGTACGGCAAGGACAATATTCATCCCGGCGATGTATTTCTCGTCAACCATCCAGAGATCTGCGGCCAGCATTTGAATAACATGGCGGTTTACACGCCGTTTTTCTGGGAAAGCGAACTGCTGTGTTTTCTCGCGGTGCGCGCGCACTGGATTGATGTCGGCGGCGGCAGCACCGGATTTGGTTCGAGCATGAGCCGTGACGTCTATGAGGAAGGTCTGCAAATTCGTTCGGTCAAGATTTATGCGGCGGGAAAACCCAACCTCGAAGTCCTGCGGCTCATCGAAGACAACATCCGTTTTCCGGAATCGTCGTTCGGCGACCTGCGCGCGCAAATCGCTTGCTGCCGCACCGGCGAACAGCGGCTGGAACAACTCTGTCGCAAATATGGCGGCGCGCGTTTTCAAGAGGCGGTGCTTGATATCTGGGATCAGACCGACCGGCTGGTGCGCGCCGCCGTGAGAGCGATACCGGACGGCACTTACGAAGCCGCGTCGTTTCTCGATGACGATGGCAGAGATTTTCGCAAAACGGTGCCGATCAAAGTCAGAGTTGAGGTGCGCGCCGAGGAACTCACCATCGATTATTCCGACATCAGCGCGCAAGTCGCTGGTTTCATCAATTGCGGATCTTCCGGCGGCATGGCCGCGGCGCGAGTCGCATTCAAAGCGCTCACCTCGCCCGAGCGTGAAGTCAATGAAGGCTCATTTCGCGCCCTCGAAGTGATTTTGCCGCCCGAAAAATTACTTACGCCAAACAGCCGGCGCCGATCGGCGGCTCGAGTTTATCGCTACCAACGGTGCTTGATACGATTTTGCGCGCGCTCGCGCCGGTGTTGCCGGAGCGTATCCCCGCGGCTCACAAAGGCGACATGGGCGGCTACGCTATTTTCGGCGCCCATCCTAAGACCGGGCGCAGATACGTCTGCCAAAATATCGTCGGCGGCGGCTCGGGCGGCCGGCCCTTCGAAGACGGCGCATCCGCTTCGGTATCCATGTGCCAGGGGGATGTGAAAAACACGCCCATAGAATTACAAGAACTTTACTATCCCCTGTTCTACGAATGCACAGGTCGCTGCGACAGCGGCGGCGCGGACAGTTCGCGGCGGCGTTGGCGTGGAGCTTAAAGTCACGCCGCTCCACGAATTGCGCGTGAGCCGCAACACAGACCGCCTCCGCTGCCCGCCCTGGGGTTTGCTCGGCGGCAGTGAACGGGCGACCAATCAGACTTGATCGAGCGCAGCAACCAACAAGAGATCTTGCCGGGAAAGTTTAGTCATCTCTTGGTCAAGCCCGGCGAGACCGTGACCTTCTTAACTGCCGATGGCGGCGGCTATGGCGACCCCGAGAAGAGAAACGCCCTGGCCATAAAACGCGATGTGGATCTGGCTTATGTCTCCGAAGAAACCGCACGGCAGGATTCTCCCGGCGCGCCATGGCCGCGGTTATGACTTTAAGAAACGACTTGACCGGTTCGAACGAACGGAACTACGCTGGAGTCTGGTTCGACTTGACAACTCGCTTCGATGTGTGATTAAAGTTTTCGAAATTCTCTGCGATTTTCGCGTTCAAGTTCGGGAGTCTAATTTCAGAGTTAACGTAGGAGGCATTTCATGAAAGGATTAGCAGCGCTTTCGGGTTTGTCGGGGGCAGTAGTGATCGGATTGATTGCATGCGGTTCGGTGCAGGAGCAACCCAAGGCGCCCGCGCCGGCAGCCGCACCACCAGCCGCCAAGGCAGAAGCCAAAGCTGAAACCAAAACAGAGGCAAAAACCGAAGCCAAAGTGACCAAGGTCAAAGCCGTTGAAGATAGAAGGCGTGATCAGCAGCGTTGGTCAGCGAACCATCACTTTTCAAATGGAAAGAAAAGGCGAAGTTCGGGAGGAAGTAGTGGGCGTCGACGAGAAAACCAAGATTGAAAAAGGCGGCAGCCCGGCAAAGTTAAGGGATTTACAAGAGACCGATCAAGCGATGATCAACTACGAGCCGGACGCTTACACTCCTGCGCTCCGGATCA
>CAWDHA010000024.1:0-7766 GCA_963801935.1 uncultured delta proteobacterium | reverse complement strand
CGTCTAGCGTTTCATTGGGACGGTGGACAGAAGCCCAAAGCCAAATGCCGGCCGTCGCCGCGGCTCAAATGGCTGAAAGCTGATCGCTACTTTCTGCTTCTTTTTATTCCCCCGTAAAGCTTTCAGCGCGACAAAGCCGCCCAGAGCAACCGGTGAATAGTGCAGATGCTCCTGCAGATAGATCGGCAGAAATGTCAGGACCACCAGGCAAGGGTCAGAACAATAATAAATCGATTTAGAGTGACGAGAAACTAGTTCTTCTTATAAACGCTTTGAATGAAACCCGAGCTTTCGAGCTTATCCATAAACGAATTATCGATGACGGTTTCGACGCGAACGTCCGCGATCTTGGGATTGATTTGCATCAGCAGTTTGTGCAGGCGCTTCATGCCCTCGAGGTTGGTATGGGGCGCGCGCTCGTAGGAATTAATCACCGCCTCATAGGACTCCGCGGCATCTGCCGGATTGCTGAGGTGCAGATTCGAAGCCAGCAAGCGTACGACGACATCCTTATTGGCCGGATTAAACGTAAACGCGATCGCTTCCACCATGGTTTTCAAGTACGCTTCCACCACTTGCGGTTTGCTCGCGGCCAGTCGCCGGGTGGTGACCAACATCGTTTGCGGCAAAGTCACGCCGGTGTTTTTGAAGTTATAAAGCACAGGATAACCTTTGTTGCCGTAGAGATCGCCGATAGCGCCTCTCAGCGCCGTGGCATCGACGGCGTTTGTCTCCATTGCCAAGCGCCGATTCATCTCCGTTCCGGGAACAGTCAACAGGGTGATCTTCGCCTGCGCGATATCAACGTTGAGACCCTGAAGCGCCAGCAGGGTCACCAAGTGTGAAGTGGAGCTCGGGCCGCTGATGGCGATACGCTTGCCGCGCAAATCTTCCTTGCTTTTGATTTCGGGCCGGGCATTGAGTCGGTAATCGAGCTTCTGGGCGAAATTGGCGACGCCGATGACATCCGCGCCGCTGCCGGCGGCATTGATGGCGTGACCCGGACCGACGATGGCGGCGTCGATCTCTCCGGCGAGCAAAGCGGCAATCGCCAGCGGATTACGCGGCATCAGGATAAATTGCATATCCAGCCCGTGTTTCTTGAATAAACCGCGATCGCGCGCCACCCAGAGAGCGGTCATACTTTCGCTGGTGACGCTACCGGCCAAGTTGCTGCGCGTCTGCGCAGCCAGCGGCGCCGGCAGCGGGCCAACGGCAGCCACAGAAAGGAGCAGTAAAATACTGGCGTAAAGACTCAGGACTGGATGCCTACGGCGGTGATTCTTCATGAGTTTGCCTGGCGCGCAACATCAGCCGGGCTTTTTCTCGCCCACCGGTTGGACATCGAAAAATCCATGTTCCGAAATGTCGAAATAGTTGCCGTCGGGATCTGACCCGCGGGTCTCGGCGTAAGGCCGTCCATCGGGCCGTTGCTTGGGCAATTTGTTTGGATTGATTTTTTTCATCCTTTCGACGATCGCCTCGCCGTCTTCGACCTCGAAGCCGAAGTGGTACAATCCGTTGGTGGCATTTTGATCTTTATTGGGGATAATGGCGAGGTTGAAGTAGCCGTCCGTGAGGAAAATAGTGCCGCCTTCCTCTTTTCTTTTGTGCAGCAGCTTCATCTCGAAGACGTCCATATAAAAGGACGCCAACTTGCCAGTGTCTTCGGTGCGAATAGCTAAATGTTTGATTTTCGCCATCATTCCTCCTTGTGACTGTTAGACTTTATCGACCGCTTTCTAGAACCCTTCCAAGCGCGACAAGAACACTGCCGCGCCCCAATTGTCAAGACCAGATGGCTGCGCCACGCCGCGACGGCGCCAGGCGCAGGCGCGATCAACCTCGATGGATGAAGTCGTCTTGGCGGCGCGGATAGCACTCGTTCTGTTTGACAGCTTGAGTTGTTGTTGGTTATCGTCTGGCCGGCGCCCGGGCAGCCGCTATCCTAGCGTCCGTCGTAAGGAGTCAATATGACGAGAATCAACAGCGTTCTTATTTTCCTCGTGGCTTTATTGTGGGCCGCGGGCGCCAGGGCAGAGTTCACCGTTCTCGCGCGCGCGACTGTGATAGACGGCAGCGGCCGGGCCGCACAGAAAGACATGACTATCGTCATGGAGAACGGACTCATCCGTGAGCTGGCACCAGCCGCTAAAATTCAGCCTCCGGCTGGCGCCACAGTTATCGATCTCAACGGCAAATTCATCGTGCCGGGTATCATCAATGCCCACGGCCACGTCGGGGCAAAAGCCGAGCCGCAGTTGCGCCAGTACGCGCTTTACGGCGTGACCACCGCCGCCAGCATGCAGACCGATCCCGACGAAGTCGTCCAGGTGCGGCAAGCGCAGAAGCGCGGCGAGCTCCGCGGCGCAAGGGTCTCCACCGCGAAATATAGGTTCGCGCCCGATCCCGAAGTGGCGACGCCGGAGCAGGCGCGCGCGAAGGTGGACCAGATCGTCGCTGCCGGCGCGGACTATATCAAGGTCTGGGTGGACGGCGGCTTCGGCACGCGGACCAAGCTTAGCGCCGAATTTTGTGCCGCCGTTCTCGATCAGGCGCGTAAACACGGCAAGCTCACCTTGGGCCATGTGTATGAACTCGCTGATGCGCGGATGCTGGTGGAGCGCGGCGTGAATATTTTAGGGCACAACGTGCGCGACCGGGAGGTGGATGCCGACTTCATCGCTCTCGTCAAGCAGCGCAGCGTGACGCTTATTCCGACGTTGATCCGCGATGAGTTTCAGTTCGCGTATGGCGACCTACCGGCCTGGATCGATGATCCTTTCTTCTCGAAAGTGGTGCCGCCCGAGCGCCTGGCGGTTTTGAAAAGCAAGATTCGCGATGAGCAGGCAAAACACCCGCAGCGCCACCTGTTCAAAGCGGGATTTGAGATGAATAAAGTCAATTTGAAAAAGCTCTCCGATGCGGGCGTGCGCATCGCCTTCGGCACTGATAGCGGCGGCGCCGCCGACCGCTTTTTTGTCCAAGGGTTTTCCGAGCACCGCGAGATGGAGTTGATGGTGCACGCGGGCCTGACGCCGATGCAAGTGATCCAGTCCTTCTCGAAGGGCGCTGCGGAAGCCCTGGGCATAGACAAAGACTTCGGCACCCTGGCCAGAGGCAAGGCCGCCGACTTGCTGGTGCTGGAGAAAAATCCACTCGACGACGTCATTAACATGCGGACGTTCCATACAATTTATCTGGGCGGCAAAAAATTTGAGTAAAGCGACCGACAACAAGATTCGGCGCGCGCTGTTTGCATTGCTGATTCCGGAGTGCCGCCTGCCGGGCGCTTATTTACCCGTCATTGGAAAGAGACACTGGTGCTCGATTTGACGGAGCCGGTATTGCGCTGAAAGCGCTGCCACCCTGGGGCTCGGTACCTCACTGTCCCAGGAATGGGGCGGGCTGTGCGGATAACGGGAAATAACATTTTGACTAAACCGGCGCCACTCCGTCGATTCCTAGGAGATAGCACCGATGGGAAAAGGAACCGCTCTTGGCATTGGGTTTGCTCCGCCTTGTAGATGAGAGTCAAAGGAGGGTTCAATGAACGCTGATCATTTCAAAGGCGGCTGGAAGCAGTTCAAAGGTGAGTTAAAACAGAAGTGGGGCCAGCTTACGGACGATGATTTAATGGAAGCCGAAGGCGGCTACGATAAATTTGTCGGTGTCGTGCAAAAAAGATACGGCGACCGTAAAGATGAAGTGCAGAAATGGGCGGATGATTGGTATTCAAAGCGCGAGCAAGATGAAATCATGGCTCGGCAAAAAAACGAATCAATAAACCAGCGTTAAATCCCGTCGCGGCGCCTGCGAAGCGACGTAGGCACCGAGCGCAGATCTCGGTGCCTACGTCTAAGTAGTTTGGAGTCCCGATGCTTCTGTCAGGAAACTCAGAGCGAGCATTAAGAAAATGTCTCCTAAAGCTATCGCAGTTGTCGGGAGCCAGGAGTGGCTTGATCCAGTTGCCGAACAATTGCAAATGCCGATCGCGGCCGCGCTAGACTCCGAGGGCGCCCTAGGTCCTGCCATCGCTAAGTTACTGCATGGCGCCTGGTTGGGCCACCCGCTTCATGTCGTGTTAACCGACGTGCCGCTCGGTTCATGGACGGCTGCGGCGGTCCTCGATTTGATTGAGGCGCAGAGTTCTAGCCGGGCGTTAGCTCGCGGCGCGGACGTTGCGATCAAGGTGGGTCTGGCCGGCGCGGCGGCAGCCGCGGTCACCGGATTGGCCGACTGGTCAAAGATCGGCGCTGGGCGCAATCGGCGCATCGGTTTTGTCCACGGGCTGGTGAATCTCAGCGCTGCTGCGTGCTATGTCACTTCGCTTCGCCTGCGCGACCGACGGGCGCGTGCAGCCGGGAGAAAGTTCGCATTTCTCGGGTTTGTTCTTGCTAACGCCTCGGCTTATTTAGGCGGCCATCTGGTTTACAAGGAACAAATCGGCATGGATCATACCGCGGACCACTCACCGCCTGATGATTTTGTCGCGGTGTTGGCAGAAGCGGCACTTTCCGAGGACCAGTTAAAGCGGGTGGAGGCAAATGGCATGGCCATGCTGCTTGTGCGCCGCGGCGCGCGCATTTATGCCATCGACGAGATCTGTTCGCATCTGGGCGGCCCGCTAGCGGAAGGAACGTTGGAAGGAAACTCCGTGCGCTGCCCCTGGCATGGATCGAGATTTTCACTCGACGACGGGCGCGTGCTCGAAGGCCCATCGGTGCACGCGCAGCCTGTCCTGGATACGCGCATCCGCGATGGCCAAATCGAAGTGCGCAGAGCGCGGCCATGAGGTAGGGCCCCCGCTAGCGGCCGCAGCTCCTTTAGGGTGGCGGCGATGTTTAGACTGCCGAGCGCTTCGATGGACCGGCCTTGAGAGTTGGCTAGTTGTCCAGCGACTTTTTCGCAGAAGCGTTTACTATCGAATAATACGCAACCGATATACTCTGCTTCTTGGTAATTAATGACCAAGAAAACCTTACCGGCACTTTCCCGCTCGTACAGAACCTGCTTCAGAAACCCCACTTCACCCTGCGGGGTTGTGTCTCGTGATCCTTCCCAAACCGGCGGCCAAGTCGGACGGCCGTTGTACGAGACGAGGAGATGATAGCGTAACTGCATAAATGAACCTTCTTCAACCCGAATAGCAAAAGACCGCGGGCATTTCATCGGAGCGGCTGTGAAGAGTATTCAGATCAGTAAAACGCTGAAAAATTTGTAGATCTTGGCGGTTTTTTTGGCGATCGGCGGCTACTTGAGATTCAGAGGAACACCGGCTAACAGAAAAACGCTAGGCTGATAAAGTACTCGGGCGGTTGCGGATCTCGAAACATCGACGCCAACCAAGGATTTTTTGCGGTAGAATCGGTGATAGCCCGCGCCGGATGCGCAAAATGATTTACGCCGGCGAGCGCCGAGGGGACGTTGCAGGTACCTAACAGGAAAACTGCCAACGACTTTCGAAGCATAGCCGTTTGATAACACTGGAGAGCGAAAACTGTCAACTTTTTTTGCGACTCTCGTGGCCAGACTCATTAGAACTCCTGGCGAGGTAGTAGGCGCCGCAATCGCAGTCGCGTATGATTGCTCCCCTTCGGGAGTCAGATTTCGTCGCGGTTGGCGCAGCACCGCCGGCTCGCGCGTGCCTTTGCTTGGCGCATGACGAATGCTAGATTTAGCGCGTATCAATTCACGCCGGTGGCGCTCGCAGCATTTATGGAGGCTTCGCCATGAATCACTTTTTTTCTCGACTGCTAATTCTTTCATGGACCCGTGATCAGAAAAATGTGCTCCGAAAGCGACCGTCTCGTTTCGGCTATGCGCTCATCTCTGCCTCTAGTGTGGCGCTGGCGGGTTGCGAGTTGATCGGCGACGTTTTTCAGGCCGGCGTCTGGATGGGAGTCATTATCGTCGCGCTCGCAATCGGGCTCGTTGCCTGGCTCTTCAACAGATTTCGCACCTGAGTGCGAAGTTCGTCGGCGTGGCTCGCACGCGAATCCAATTACAGCGCCTGCGCCGCCGACATAGGCAACGTGAATGGTGGCGGTCAAAGCGTTCGCTGGCGTGATCGACGAAAAGTTTCAAAGGAGTTCAAAATGGCGGCACTTGAGCAGTTTTTGAATCCGGGAGAGATACTCAGCAGTGTGACGATTTACAACCTGGATAGAACCGCAGGCCAAGGACGAGTCTTTATTTATGTACACCAGGTCTTGGCCGGCGAAGGCAAGGGACTTTTTGTCGCCTATCCCACCCTTATTATAGGAACCACTAAAGCCGAATATATGGTGACCGGCGATAGCCACGAAGAAGCGTTGGAGAAGTGTCTGGAAGCGATTAAGGCAGTGGCGATCGATGAGATGATCAATTTAAAAGCATAAGCCGGCGTTCGCCCGTCGTCGAGGTTTACTCCTCAAGCGACCCTCGCTCGAGCTTTTCGGTCATGAAGAAAACGGTCAGAGATCTGGCTCGCCCCCGGCCGGCTTCAATTTTTTTGGCGGCGCGCCTGAATGCCATGCGGCAAGAGTAGCATGATAACCAACTTGGTAGCGCTTGTCTGTCGGTTTGATCCGGTTCGCGCTATCGGCGCGAGGCTGCGAAAATGGGCGAGCCTCGCGCTGCCCGGCGGATGGCCGCCTTCGCCGTCTAGCGACGCGGGCGTGACCTGGTCGATTGGCAGAAAAATAGCCTTGGGACTAACCTTGATTATCGGCAGCGCGCTGGCGGTGATGATGGCGCTTTACCGCAGCATGGACAACACGGCAACAGCGCATACCATGATGCTTGCGTACCTGCTTATTCCGTTTTTTTTGATCGTGTCTATCGGCGCTGGTTGGTGGATCGTTCGTCATATCAGCAGTTCCGTTGAGGGGCTGCGCGCCGGCACCGATATGGTCGCTCAAGGAAACCTGCGCTATCGGGTTCATGGGCAAGGTCGCGACGAGCTCGGCCTGCTGGCGCGCCGTTTCAACAAAATGGTGGCACAACTTGAGGCGACTACCATTTCCAAGGAAGAGCTGAGAAAAGCGCACGAAGCGCTCTCGAAGCGCTCCGAGGAGCTGACCCGGTCCAACGTCGAGCTCGACCAATTCGCCTCGGTGGTGTCGCACGACCTTCAGGAACCTTTGCGCATGATTACGGCGTATGTTCATCTGCTGCAAAAACAGTACGGCGGCAAGCTCGATAAAGATGCCGATGAATTTATCGGCTTCGCCGTCGATGGCGCCAGGCTGATGCAGGGCCTGATCAACGATTTGCTAACCTATTCGCGAGTCGGTACCAGAGGCAAGGAGTTTACCGCTGCCGATTGCAACGTAGTGCTGGCACGAACGATCTTGAATCTCAAAGCGGCCATAGACGAGAGCGATGCCCAGGTGACGCACGACCGCTTGCCAACCGTGCACGGCGATCAGTTGCAGTTGGGGCAGCTACTACAGAATCTGATCAGCAATGCGATCAAGTACCGGAGCGAGCGGCGCCCCGAGATCCACGTCGGCTGCGAGCGCCATGGCGACACCTGGCGCTTTGCGGTAAAGGATAACGGCATCGGCATCAATGCCGCTTACCGCGATCGCATTTTTGTAATTTTCCAGCGGCTCCACACCAGGCTGGAATATCCGGGCACAGGCATCGGGCTTGCCATCTGCAAGAAAATCGTCGAGCGGCATCGCGGGACAATATGGTTCGAATCGGAGCCGATGAAAGGCTCGACCTTCTACTTTACCTTGCCGGTTAACCAAGACGTTGCGCCGTCCAGTGTCGACTCC
>CAWDHA010000023.1:0-69892 GCA_963801935.1 uncultured delta proteobacterium | reverse complement strand
GAAGGTGACCGCGGCCTGGTCCTTCTTGGGCGGCGGCTGGTCGGACCAGACGTAGAAGTCGCGGTACTTCGAGTTCCGGTCCGCCCGCGCCGCTTTGAACCACGGGTGCTTGTCGGAGGTGTGGTTGACCACCAGGTCGGCGATCACCCGCATCCCGCGGTCCCGGGCGGTGCGGATCACCTCGACCAGATCACCGGGACTGCCGAGCCGCGGGTCGACGCCGTAGAAATCGACGATGTCGTAACCGTCGTCGCGATCGGGGTCGGGTAGAACGGCATCAGCCAGAGACAGGTGACCCCAGCGACTACAGGTAGTCGAGTCGCTGGGCGAGCCCGGGGAAATCGCCGCGGCCGTCATCGTTCCAGTCCAGGAAGGTCTCGACGTCGAGGCAGTAGATGCACCGCGGTCTTCCACCACAGATCGCTGGTCTCGGTGATCCTCATCGCCCCATCCAACACTCCGACATGCCGGAGTGCGGAGGGTGGCACCGGTGGACCGGTGAGGTCCGTGCCGCTGCGCTACCCCTGATGCGCTCAGATCTTCTTGTTGAGCTTGATGTCCCAGCTGGCGGTGACCGACGGTTGCGGTGCCCCGGTCGACGACGGCCGAAACTCCATCTCGAACTTGCCATAGGTCAAGGAGAAACTCTGGAAGGCCTCATCGTCCTCGAGGTCGTCGGGGGAGAAGCTCGAGATGAGGACGTCCTCCATCGTGACCTTGAGGAACTCCGCGTTCCTGCCCTTGCCGGCCCCGCGGAGGCCGGTCAGCGTGGCGGACTCGATCTGCGACCCGCTGGCGCAGGCGAGGAACAACGCCGGTGACGCCTTGCTGATGCGGCTGACGAAGCTGAACTCGTCGAAAGTCGCCTTGCCGGCCCCACCTCCGCCACCGTTGGACCGATCGGACTGCTGCACGCCCCACGTCCACGAACGGACCTCGATCTCGTTCTCGTGATCGACGTCAGTGGAGTCGCCCTCGATGCTGTCGATCTTCAGGAACCAACGTTCAGCCATGGCTACCAGCGTGCACCCGAGGCGCGATCACGGGCAAGTGCTTCGGTCCGCAACACCGTCACTTTCGAGACACACCCAGCTGGGGCAGCACCCGTTCGCCGAACACCTCCAGGAACCGGTTCTGGGTCTGGCCGACGTGGTGCAGGTAGATGTCCGTCGAAGCCCAGCCCGGCCAGGTTGGCGATGTGCTCGGCGTGGGCGCCCGGGTCGGCGGAGACAAACACCGCCTGCTCCACGTCCTCGATCCGGGCCACCTTCGACGCGGCGTCGAACGCCTCGACGTGGTCGAGGTCCCAGCAGATCGGCGGGGCGAAGATGTTCGACCGCCACTGCTCGTACGCGGTGGCCCGGGCCTCCTCCAGTGTGTCGGCGTGAGCTCAGGTGCACCTGGCAGACCAGCGGACCGGCACCACCAGCGGTGCCGGTAGGCGTCGATCATCTGCCGGGCAGGTGGTCGGCCGGCTGGGGCGATCGGTGGCCAGCCCGTCGGCCCAGCCACCCCACCCAGGCCGCCGTCTCGACGCTGACCGCGGTGCCGATCAGCTTGGAGGTGGGATCTCCGGCCGGGTCCAGATTGGGGCCCGGTCCACGGTGACCAGACCGTCGTGGCTGACGCCCCTCCCCGGCCAGCAAGGCCCGGATGATCTCCACACACTCCATCAGCCGCGCGTTGCGCTGCCTCCTTGCGCGGCCAGCGCTCCCCGGTGATGTGCTCGTTGGAATTCTCGCCGGTGCCCAGCGCCGACCCAGAAGCGTCCCTCGTACATGGCGCTCAGGGCTGGCCACCGCCTGGGCGATGATCGCCGGGTGATAGCGCTGGCCGGGGCGCATTGACCACCCCGAACGGCAGGTCGGTGGCCTGTAGCGCTGCGCCGAGCCAGGACCAGGCGAAGCCGGAGTGGCCCTGACGCGCGCTCCACGGGCTGGAAGTGGTCCGAAGCACATCGCCGCGGTGAAGCCGACCTTCTCGGCGAACGCGTACGGCGTCGAGCAGGATCGCGGGATGGATCTGTTCGTGCGAGGCGTGGAAACCGATCACGGGCATGTTCCATCCCTATCAGGGCGGGTAGCTCGGGAATTGGTAAGGAGGACTATGGAGATCAATCCCAGCACCGTGCTCTGGTCCGCTCCGGAGGGCGAGCGGGTCGGCAGACCGACGCTGGTGCTGCTGCACGGGCACCGGATGGACGAGTGGGTCGGCTTCGAGCTGCGTCACCACCTGCCCGCCGAGCTCGTGTTCGCGTCCGTCCGAGGACCGCGGAAGGCAGGTGGCGGCGGCTACGCCTGGTTTCCGATGGACAGCTCGTTCAGCCTGGCGGCCATCGACCATTCGGCCGCGGCGGTGCTGAGCTGGCTCGACCAGACCGACCTCGACGGGCCGGTCGGGATCCTCGGGTTCTCCCAGGGCGTGGCCACGGCCTTCCAGATGGTGCGACGGGACCCGGCGCGGTGACTTGGGGAGCGAAATCACCAAGCAGCTTTTCTTAAATCCCAAGGTCCTCACAGTGGTGGCGGCGATTCTCGCCATCTTCGTGTTTGTGCCGGGGTTTCCCGCCATACCTTTTCTGCTGGCGGCGGCAACCTTCGGCGGCCTCGCCTATAGACTCGTCAACGAGAGCGCAGTCGACAACGAGGAAATAGTCCCGGAATCGAGCAAATCCGAAAGTGTTGAGGAGCCCGTGCGACCGCAAACGGTGGACTTGCTCGAACTGGAAGTCGGTTACGAGCTCATCCCGCTGGTGGATGGTGAAAAAGGCGCGGTGGTCGAAAGGATTCGCGCGCTCAGGCGGCAGTTTCTTTCCGAAAAAGGGTTTCTCGTGCCGCAGATTCATATCCGCGACAATTTGCGTCTGGCCAGCCGGGAGTACGTGATTCGCGTAAAAGGCGTTGAAGCCGGCAAGGGTGAGCTCAAACCGGGTCGCTTCATGGCGATGAACGCTACCGGCGGCGCGCAGAGCGGCGGCGGTTTGATCGGCGATCCGACGACCGAGCCTGCCTTTGGTCTTTCCGCCCTGTGGATTTCCGCTGCGGACAAGGAGCGCGCGGAGATCATGGGCTACACCGTTGTCGACCCTGAAACAGTGCTCATCACTCACGTCTCGGAGCTGGTCAAGCGCCATGGTCCCGACCTGCTGACGCGCCAGGACGTGCAAAAGCTGCTCGATGGTCTGGCCAAGGAGCACCCAAAAGCCGTCGAAGAATTGATTCCCCACCACATGACCCTGGGCGGTATTCAGAAGGTATTGCAGAATCTCTTGCGCGAAGATGTCCCGGTCCGCGATCTTCTGACGATTGTCGAAACCTTGGCGGATCACGCGCCCCACAGCAAGGACACCGATGAGTTGACGGAACACGTGCGTCAATCTTTGGCGCGCACCATTACGGCATCGTTTCGCGGTCCTGAAGGGTTGATCCCGGTGATGACCATCGATCCGCTGATCGAGCGCATGATCCGAGAACGCGCTCAGGAGGGTGTTCATCTCGAGCCTCAGGCGGCGCAGCGTCTTATGACCGCGGTGCAGCAGGCGGTCGAGACTTTCGGCAAACGCGGCCTCTTGCCGGTATTTCTGACGGCTGCGGGCGTGAGACGCCATTTGCGCCAGTTGATCAGTCAGTATCTGCCGCAAATCGCCGTCTTGTCGCACAACGAGATCGCCGGTGGTGTAAAGATTCAGTCCCTTGGCGTGCTCAGGTGGAGCGATGAATCCTAGGCGTTTCTGGGGAAAGGACATGAGTGCGGCGCTCAATGCCTTGCGCGGCTCATTGGGCTCCGATGCGCTGATCGTAGAAACGCGCGCGGTGGCGGACCAGCACGGCGGCGGCATAGAAATCTTGGCGCTTTCAGAAACACCGTCGGCGGAAGACCAGCACATGCCGGCGTCTTCTCCGGCTCTGCGCCCGGACGTGTTCGTTAGCCGCGATAGCGGCGCGCCGCTTGCGCCCGGGCAAACGCTCGCGCCAGTTGGCGCCGAGATGCGTGAAGAATTGGCGGCGCTCCGGTCGATGCTGTCCTGGCTCGCGCCGGGCCTTAATCACCAAAATCGCATCCTCAAGTCGCTCGTCGCCCAGGGCCTCAGCCCGGCGGTCATGGCGCTGCTTAGCGAAGCGATTCACGATAGCGCAGGCTCCGACGAACGAGAAAAGACCTACCGCGCGCTGATCCGCCTGATTCCTACCGGTGGCCAGATCCCCGATGCAGTTGATCGCCTGGCGCTCATCGGTCCTACCGGAGTAGGAAAAAGCTCGAGTCTCATCAAGCTTACGGTGTTCGAAAGCCAAAGGCTGCAACGGCGTGTCGGTTGGCTGAATCTGGATCACCGGCGGATTGCCAGCGGCGATCCGCTCGCCCTGTATGCGACTATTCTCGGCGCCCGTTACGAGACCGCAACCGATCTGCGGGAAGCGCGGCAAGCCTGGGAGCGTCTTGCCGATTGCGACTTGATACTTGTCGACACGCCCGGAGTTGCCCCGCGCGACGACCAGGCCATGAGAGTTTTGCAGCGCACGCTTCAGTCCATGTCCGGCTTGCGCCGGGCGCTGCTGCTTACAGCTTCCACCAACGGCGGCGACATGGCCGGCTGGGTCGCCGGCTATCAGCGCCTCGAGTTCAGCTCGTTGTTTTTTACCAAACTCGACGAGTGTCGGCACTTCGGGCCGCTTATCAATACCGCGTTAGGGTCGGGTTATCCGTTATCTTATATCACGCTCGGCCAGAATCTTGCGGGCGATCTGGAAAGCGCCAAGGCCGAAGTTTTAACCAGCTTATTACTTTCATGGGGTGACAGCGATGCTTGAAGAGGAAGCGATCGATAAAAAAAGCAGCGGGCGCGCGCGGCCCGCTGACGCGGCGCGCCGGCGCTCCAGGGAAACCCGCCGATTTTTCGACATCGCGCCGGTGTTGGCGATTGCCAGTGGCAAGGGCGGAGTCGGCAAAACCAACATCACAGCGAACTTGGCCAGCGCATTGGCGCACAAGCGCCAACGCGTGTTGGCCATCGACGCCGATGTCGGCCTGGCTAATCTCGACCTGCTATTTGGCGTCAAGCCGGCGTATACGCTGGAGCATTTTTTTACCGGCGCCGCTGCCCTTGACGAAATCGTCATGACCACGCCCCAGGGCGTGTTGCTGCTGCCGGGTGCCAGCGGGGTGCAATCGCTGACCGCGTTAAGTGGCGCGCAAAAACTTGTGTTTGCCGGGGCCTTGGAAACTTTGACCCGGGAAGTCGATATCGTGCTGGTGGATACCTGCAGCGGGATCTCCGATCTGGCCACTTATTTTGCCGCCGCCGCCCAGGAGATTTTGCTGGTAGTGACGCCCGATCCGGCGGCGCTCACCGATGCCTATGCCCTCATCAAGGTGCTGGCTTCGACTTACGGCGAAAAGCGTTTTCAGATCCTTACCAATAACGTCGATGATGACCAACAATCTCGGCGCATCTTCGATAGCTTATCGCGCGTCGCGCTGCGCTTCCTCAATGTCTCGCTCGATCATCTGGGCTCGATTCCCCGTGATCCGCAGCTGGTGGCAGCAGCGGCGCGCTCGCGCTTGGTGATCGAGGAGGCGCGCAACGCGCCATCGGCCCGGTGCTTCGATGAGCTTGCCAGCCGGCTGCTCGAGTCGACCGCGGCCGGCGGTCGCTTTAAAAGCAATCTGCAGTTTTTTTTTCGTCAGGTTTCAAATGGCATGGAAGGAACGCGATGAAAGCACACTCGAAGCCTCAGAAAAACTCCCGGCCGGCGCTCGGCCCGCGGGACAAGGAAGCGCCAAGCGAGGAGTTGGTCAGCCGCTATCTGCCGTTGGTCCGTTTTGTCGCGGAAAAAGTGCATCGACGCTTACCCCCAGGGGTTGATCTGGAACCGCTGGTTCAGTCAGGGGTGGTTGGCTTATTGGAAGCGCTCAAGCGCTACGATTCCACGCGCGGGGTCGATTTTGAAGTTTTCGCTCGATACCGCATTCAGGGCGAAGTCATGCAGTGTCTGCGTTCGCTCGACTGGGTAAGCCGATCGGTGCGCGCCTGGGGCCGTAAGATCGAGGCCGCAAGAGCACGCCTGGCGGGCGAGTTAGTGCGCGAGCCGAGCGCCGAGGAGCTGGCGCGCGCGTTGGAAATTCCTCTGGAGACATTTTATCGCGTCGACCAGCAGCTCAATGATGCGACGCTTTTGAGCTTGGAGGATTTATCGGTATCGTCGGAATCGGAATGGGAACGCAGCCAAGAAAAGCAGTCGCACAACAGTTTTATCGACCCGCTCTCGTTCGTTGAAAGCAAAGATATGGTCGAGAAACTTGGGTCCGCGGTAGCCGAGCTGCCGGAGCGCGAACGCCTGGTGGTGACGCTTTACTATCATGAAGAACTGACCTTGCGCGAGATCGGCGAAATCCTTGATCTCAGTGAAGGGCGCATTTGCCAGATCTTCGGCCAGGCGGTGGCGCGTTTGCGAGTCACATTGGGTGTCAAGCCGCGCGAGGCGGCGATTAAACGCGGTGAAAAGCGGCTCGTCCAAAGTAAAACAAAGACGGTGCCGGTGTGAGCGGCGAGAGATGTTCCCGGAGTCGTCGCGCGCGGCGCCGGTGAAAACCCAACGCAAAGGTCCGGAGGTAACCTATGGCGGACGTGGTCAATCGCATCGTCCCTGCGCCGCTGGCCTTAGATCGCGCCTCCTGGCAGGCGGCCAAACGCCAGCGCAAGAGAGCCCAAGGAGACGAAGCTGAGAGTTTACCAGCGGATGAACCGCTCACGACAGTACCAGGCGCCAGCGCTGAACCGGCGCCAAAGGATGCCAAAGCCGATAAAGGCAAACATCTCGATTTGAGCGTTTGACTAAGAATTTAAGTCAGGGAGGAGACATTTATGGAGATCAGTTGGATCTGGATCGCATGCGCCAATGCGCTGTTGTGACTGGCTGGACTTGGGGTCGCGATCGCAATACGCCGGGCCGGCGCCCAGCGCAAATGGCAGGATTAGTTTGCCCAGTTCGGCGATGCCGTGCGCAGCGTGGAAATGACTAACTCGGCATATTTTCGGTCGCTTGAGCAGATGCTCAAGAACCTCGAGTTCGTGCGTTGTTCGATGGAGCAAGCCGAGCAGCGACTATCGGCTATCGTCGCGCGCTCCGGCCGGGACCGTGACGGCCGTCACGAAACCGCGGCGCTACTGCTTTCGGCCGGAGAAAAACCCGCCAAGATCGCGGCAATGCTGAACTTGCCGTTGCATCAAGTGAAGCGCGCGTGCGAACCACAAAGGCCGGCGCTTAAGGGACGCAAGTCCCAGGCACAGAAAAGCGCCCCGGGGCAAAGCGCCGGCGACGCGCAAAGACCGCATGAGCCTATGGTCCGCGCGAGTAAAAAAAATGTTTCCGCAAGCCCTTTCGAGCGGCAATGGCGGCGGCGACGGCGGCGCGGAGAACGGCTCGAGCGGTTTAAACGCGGGCCGCGGCGCTTGAAGGCGCGGCGCTCGCTGGCAGCAGATTGAGGGAAGCGCACGCTTATGATTGAAGCATTGATTTTCTCGTTGATCGTCCTGCTGATAATTACCGTCTTGTGGCTGGCCAGCCGCCGGCGCCAGCGGGAGAGCCCGCAGCGCGCCGATAACGCGGGCCATCTCGCGGAAATAGTGCGCAGCGCGGAGGTCGCCAACAACGGTTTCTTCCGCTCGCTCGAGCTGGTGCAAAAAAATCTCGAGGCATTGATCGCGCGCGCCGAGATTGCCGAGCATAAGCTCAAGAGTTTGATGCTGCATCCGGGCATCGAGAAGCGCGAGCAATACACGGCGGCGGCGCTGCTGCTCGCCGAAGGCCACGACGTCGAGCGGGTTTCAGCGATGCTCGGGCTGCCGGAAACCCAGGTACAATTAATTCGTGAACTGCAACAAGTTAATGGCAAAGACAAACGCCCAGCGCGGGCGCGCAAGATCGAGGAAGGCGCGCTCAAAGAATCGCTCCGGCAGTCAAAAATTGCCGGCGCGCGGGAAAAACCTGCCGCGCGGCCGATTCTCCTGGTGGATGTTCTAAAGAACGCCGCGCCAGAGGAAACCATCAGCGAGGAAGCGGTGACGCGGTTTAAGGGCGTAACCGTCTAGGAGTTACATCTGGTAGAAGAGCGCGTCGCCCCTGCTGCTATCGCAAAATTGCCGGTACGTTAATTGCTTTGAGGTCACGAACATGGATGCGGCAATGTACAAGGCGCTTTCCGGTGCGGTCGCGCAAATGCGTAAGTTGGAAGTCGCGTCCCATGATCTGGCCAACGTCAATACCTCGGGTTACAAAGGCCAGCGCCTGGTTTTCAATGAAGTGCTGGCCGAGCGGCTGCCGCCGGCGACGCGCTCGGGTGGCTTTGTCGCGGTCGGCGCTCAACGCACCAACTTTTTGCAAGGCGAGCACCAGGCTACCGGCAACCCTTTTAATCTAGCCATCGATGGCCCAGGTCATTTCGTCGTCGCGACGCCGCGCGGCGAGCGTTACAGCCGCAGCGGCGGATTTACTTTGAGCGCTGATGGCACTGTCATCACGCCTTCGGGAGAGCCCTTGTTGGGCGAAGCCGGGCCGATCCAGGTGACCGGAAACAAGATGGATATCGCCATGGACGGCACGGTGCGTTCAGAAAATGGTGAAATCGGCAAACTGAGAATCGTGCGCTTCGTTGACGAGCGCGGCGTTGTCAAAGAAGGCGCAAATCTCTTCCGCTCGGAACCGGCCAACGTCGCGGTCGTAGCTGAACCCAGGGTGATGCAAGGACATTTAGAACAATCCAATGTCAGCACCATCGACAGCATGGTCTCGATGATCACCATTCAACGGCAATTTGACGCCTACGAAAGGGCGATGAAACTGATGGACGGCGCGACTCAGAAAATGATCGCTGACGCAGGGCGCTAGCAGAGAGCGCAAGGCGCAAAGCGCAGAGCGCGCAAGGCGAGAGCAACAAAGGTCGCCGATTCTCAGCAATCGAGGTCTTGGTGAAGTTATATGATCCGTTCGTTAAGAATCCCCCTTGGTTTCCCTTTTCAAAAGGGCGGATAATCAAGATGAGAATAACTTGTTTCACAAATGCTGATGGGGCGAGCAGATTATTCCTCCCTTCGTAAAGGGAGGTCAGGAGGGTTTTTTGTACTTGGATAAGTTTCTTTTTAACATCAGAATTTTTGTCTAAAGCGAGGAGATAAGATGCGCGCACTTTGGACCGCCGCGACCGGCATGCACGCCCAGCAACTCACGCTCGACGTGATTTCCAACAACCTGGCGAACGTGCAAACCACCGGCTTCAAACGCAGCCGAGTGGATTTTCAGGATCTGGTTTACGAAATTCTTCAGGCGCCCGGCGCCGCTTCGGCCGAGGGCCAAGAAGTGCCCTCTGGTTTTCAGGTTGGCCATGGCTCGCGCGCGGTAGCGACGCAGAGGTTGTTCATTAAAGGCGATCTGCAGCAAACCGGCAACCCGTTGGATCTGGCGGTCGAGGGTGATGGTTTCTTTCAGGTGCAATTGCTTAGCGGCGATACCGGGTATACACGGTCGGGGGCGTTCAAAAAGAATAGCCAGGGCCAGCTCGTAACGTCAGACGGCTTCGCCGTACAGCCGCAAATCACCGTACCGCCCAACGCGCTCTCGGTCAGTGTCGGCGTCGATGGCACCGTGTCGGTGCTGCAGGCGGGTCAAGCGCAACCGCAAACGGTCGGCAACATCGAGATCGTCCGCTTTATCAACCCCGGCGGCTTGCAGTCTCAGGGACGCAATCTTTTTATCCCGAGCCAAGCATCCGGAGACGCTATCCCCGGTACACCGGGGAGCGACGGCCTCGGTACCTTGCTCCAAGGTTTCCTGGAAGGATCGAATGTTAACGTGGTCGAAGAGATGGTCGGCATGATCGTCACGCAGCGCGCCTACGAAATCAACTCGCGAGCGATCCGCACCGCGGATGAAATGATGCAGACCGCGAACAACTTGGTCAGTGGTTAAGGCCGATGAACCATTTCATTCATACTAGCGCCATTTGCCGGCTTAAGGCCGTAGTGGTTACTACGCTACTAGCTCTCACCACGCCGGCCGCAGCCGAGGTTACCTTGGCGCCGGCAAGGGTGGTTAGCGCACTTGAGCGCCACGCCTTGGAGAACAGTCCGTGGCAGGCGGAAAACGTTGAAGTGCGGCTGCTCTCTTTTCAACCGGTCGCGCTCGAGTCGAGCGCGGTCAATTTGCGCGTGCTTCGACCCGCCGGTGTGATGGCGCCCGGCCAACAAAATTTTCTCATTGCCGCTGAAAAAGACGGCAAAGAGCAGTCGCGGTTCTGGGTCAAAGCCGAGGTGCGCATTTTCCAAGAAGTTGTGGTCACCTCGCAGCGGCTACTGCCTAATGAAATCGTTACAGGCAAGGACATACGCCTGCAACGAAGGGATCTGTCGGCTCTTAACGGCCGGCCATTTTACCGCCTCGACGACGTCGTCGGACAGCAGATCGCGCGCGCCGTCGCCGTCAATGAGACCTTGACCCAGAGAAATCTCGAGCGTCCGACTATCATGCGCCGCGGCAATGCCGTGATGCTGGTTTACGAGAGCGGCGCTCTGCGCGTCGAGACCGCGGGCAGCGCTGAAGAGAATGGCCGGGCTGGCGAGCTGATTCAAGTGAAAAATTCCGCGTCGGGCAAGCTCGTGCGCGGCAGGGTACTGGACGGGCGGACAGTGAGGTTAGATCGATGATCTTGCGAATCTCGGGCGGATTACTTACCTGCTTTTTGATGAGCGGTTGTTCGGGGGTCATCGAGAAGCGGTTTTTTCCCAAACCGACGGAGGCTGAGTTGGCCCACGAAGTCGCCCGGCTCGGCCGCACCAACGTCGATGCCCACGCGGCCCGTGCCGTCGCTGTGGGATCGCTCTGGCCGGCTGATGATCATGTGTTTTTTTACGGTGATAAAAAAGCGCTGCGCGTCGGCGACATCATCACCGTACGAATCGTCGAAAGCGCTCAGGCGAGCAACACCGCCGACACCGACTTGTCGCGCAACTCATCGATCAACGCCGGACTGAGCACATTTTTCGGCAAGAAAAAATTTCTGAGCTTGTTTAAGCTCGATGAGGATCTTTTGGCCTCGAGCACCGCAAACACTCACCAGGGCGCCGGCTCGACGACGCGCAGCGGCCAGCTCATCGCGACCATGACCGCGGTTGTGCGCGAGGTCTTGGCGAACGGCAATTTGATCGTGCAGGGTACCCGGGAAGTGCTGGTAAATCATGAGCAGCAGTTCATTACCTTGACGGGTATCGTCCGGCCGCTGGATGTGCACCGGGATAATGTTGTGCTCTCTACGCAACTGGCGGACGCCAATATCACGATTGGCGGCCTCGGCGTTGTCGCCGACAAACAGCGCTCCGGTTGGGGCACCTGGCTGTTCGATTTCGTCTGGCCGTTTTAACCGCGGTCGATGTTAAATAATTCATATGCTTGGTGATATTCGCTTGCCGCGCTTGGACGCCGTTGACTCGAGCGTTTATGGATTTTGGACGCGTTGGGTGTTTTTAAGCGCGGCTGTGCTTATTCTCCTCATCCCCGGCAACGTCCAGGCGGCGCGGCTCAAGGATTTGGCCCATATCGCGGGTTTTCGTTCGAACCAACTTTTTGGCTACGGCCTGGTCGTCGGACTCAACGGCACCGGTGACCGTCAAAACACCGAATTTACCGTCCAGACACTCGCCAATCTTTTGCAGGACTACAATATCCGCGTAAGTCCCGATGACGTGCGCGTCAGTAACGTCGCGGCGGTGATTGTCACCGTCGATGTGCCGGCTTTTGTGCAGCCCGGCACCCGGCTCGACGCGACCATCTCTTCTGTGGGCGATGCCGGCAGTCTCTCCGGCGGAGTGTTGTTGCTGACGCCGCTAAAGGGTCCGGACGCCAAGGTCTACGCTGTGGCCCAGGGAGCCGTAAGTCTAGGCGGCGGTTTTACCGCGCAGGGGCCCGGCGCTAAACTGACCAAGAACCATCAAACCGCGGGACGTATCACCGCGGGGGTGCTGCTCGAGCGCGCGGTGTTGTCGAGTATCGTGAGCCATGAGGGGTTGGTGCAGATTAATATCGACAAGCCGGATTTCACTACGGCGAAGCGCATTGCCGAGGCGATCAGCCAATCTTCTCTCAAAGTGACTGCCTATGCCGCATCCCCGGGCGTCATTAGCGTCGCTATTCCCGATGCATTCCTACACAACCCCGTCGCATTCGTTGCGATTTTGGAAGCTCTTGAGATCGCGCCCGATCAACCGGCCCGGATCGTCGTCAATGAACGCACCGGCACGGTGATCATCAGCCGCGATGTACGTATCGCTCCGGTGGCAGTGGCCCATGCTGGATTGCATATCACCATAAAAACCGAAGAACGAGTCTCACAACCCAATCCCTTTGCTCGGGGCGACACCAAAGTCGTGCCCGATACCCAAGTCACCGCGAAAGAACCGCAAGCGCGCCAATTAGTATCGCTACCAGGCGGCGCCGGCGTGTCGCTAAACGAGATCGTCCAGGCGCTGAACGCTCTCGGCGTCACGCCGCGCGACCTGATCGCGGTTTTTGAAGCGCTGCGCGAAGTGGGCGCTCTGCAAGCCGAGTTAGTAATCATGTGAATCGTTATGAACCAAAACCCATTGGCTCTTCTTGGCAACCCGTCCCGGCAAAATACTTTTGCAGAAAAGGCCGAGGGCTTAGCGCGTGACGCTGCGCCCCAGGATACGGCGGCGCGCAAACGCGCCGCCGAAGAGTTTGCGTCTTTTCTTTATCTCGAAGTGCTCAAGGCGATGCGCGCCACTTTGCCCAAAGACGGTTTGTTCGAAGCTGATTCGCTCTCGCGGGATGTTTACTCCTCGATGTTCGATAGCGAGATCGCGCGTCTGTTGGCGAAACGAGATGGCGCAGGTTTCACCCGGACAGTCGAACGGGCCATCGATAAGTTAACGCCACCAGCGCCCGCTCCAGCTCCAAGGCCAGTCGGTATCCCCGTGAACGGCACTGTGTCGTCAACCTTTGGCATGCGCCAGGATCCGATCCATGGCAAACAGGGCTTTCACGGCGGCGTCGATATCGCAGCTCCGGCAGGCGCTGAAATCAAGGCCGCCGGCGCCGGCAAAGTTACTCTCAGCGCCGTGCGCGCCGGCTACGGCAATATCGTCGAGATCGACCACGGGAGCGGCTTGAGCACTCGTTATGCTCATAACGCGGCGAATTTGGTGGTTGCCGGCGAGCACATCAAAGCGGGCCAGGCAATTGCGATCGTCGGCAGCAGCGGCCGGAGCCGCGGCAGCCACCTCCACTTCGAAGTGCGCCAGGACGGTAAGCCGGTTGATCCCGCGGCAGTTATCGGCACGGTGAAAAAGGGCTCTAAGCTAAGCACGATAGTTTGACGCATGTGCTGGCGGCTGGTGTATAATACGGGCCGATTTAAGGACTTTTGAGTGTTAAAGAACTTTTCTGGCTTGCCGATACGCCATTGTAGAAGGAGAAGTAGATGAAAATAACGCAGCGAGGACCGGCCGATACCGATATCTCCCAGGCAGTGCACAACGACAAGTCCGTGGGCCAAAAAAAAGCCGCGGAGCTGAAATCACAACAGAGCGGCGCACCGGCCAAGGTCAATATTTCGCAAGAAGCCCGTGAGAAGCAAAGAATTGCCGAATTGGCGCGCACCGGCGAGGAACTGCGCGCTGACAAGGTGCGTCGGGTCAAGGAGGAAGTGGCGAGCGGTGAATATCATGTTGCGCCCAAAGATGTCGCTACCAGCATCTTGCGCAGTGAGGTAACCCGGCTGCTCAAAGAATAGAAAATTGTCGAGGATCGCCAGGAAGGCTTGATCATGTTCGCAAAGTTAAATGAGCTCGCCGCGGTGCTCGAAGAAGAAATCGCTGTCGGCGATGAATTACGCCTTAACCTGGCAGCGCAGCGCCGGGCGTTGGGCGCCTGGGACTTGCCCGCGCTGATCGCGATGATCGCGGACCGGGAAGCCTGGATTCGTTCTCTGAATCAACTCGAAGCCGAGCGCGCGCGCATTGTCGAGGGGCAGCTAAGGTCCGATAAGCCGGTCACTTTGAGGCAGTTAATCATGGCCTGCCCCGAGAGTTTACCGGCGCGCCGGCGCCTGCAGTCGGCGCGGGCGCGCGCCCGCCAAACTTTTTTACGGCTGCAAGCCGATGAGCGCGATTTGAACGCTCTCATGGAAAATCTGCAATGCCATCTCCATGAGGCCTTAAAACCGCTGGCATGCCCGCCGCTGTCGCTCTACAGCGATAGCGGAGCGGCGCCGGCGCAGCCGCCTGCCGCGGCGCTCATTCATAACAAAGCGTAAATTGTCTTATGGGTATTCTCACCACACTCTCGATTGCCGCACAATCGTTAAAAAACCAGCAGCTCGGGATCCAGACCGTTGGCCACAATATCGCCAACGCGTCGACCCCGGGTTTTTCTCGACAGCGAGTGGAGTTGGTTACCGAGTATCCGTCTTTCCAAGGAAACGTGTTTCTCGGTCAGGGCGCCAATGTCGCCAACGTGACGCGCGTCGTCGATCGTTTTGTCGAAGCCGGGTTGTTAACCTTGAACCGCGACATCGGCGGCTCTGAGGCCGAACATCAAGCACTGTCCGCGATTCAAGAAATTTTTCCAACCACAGGCGGAATTGACGCGGCATTGAGCGCGTTTTTCGGCGCGCTTTCCGATCTCGCGAATAATCCGGGCGGTTTAACCGAACGGGTGAGTGTCGTCGGCAAGGCCAACGCCGCCGGTGAAAACCTCGGCCGGGCCAGGGAACTGCTGGTCTCGGCGCAGCGCAACCTCGACGACGAACTAGCGAGCATCAGCAATCGGGTCAATCTGCTCACCGAGCAGATCGCCAAGCTCAACGGCGAGATCAAGTTCAGCGAAGTCGGCGGCGCTCAGGCCAATGATTTTCGCGACCAGCGCCAGACCCGGATCCAGGAATTGGTTCGTCTCACCGGCGCCACGGTGCGCGAAGAAGCCGATGGCCAGATGACAGTGGTGAGCAACGGCTTACTGTTCGTGAGCGGCGAGCGCGCCGCAACTCTGGATAGCAGCGCGACCAACACCGCCGGTTTCCGGCAGCTCATGTTTCAAAGCCCGGACGGCCTCGCTTTCGATGCCACGACACTTTTTCAGCAGGGCAAGATCGCTGCTGTGCTCGATATGCGCGATAACCGTATTCAGGGCATGATCGACCAGCTCGATCAAATCGCCGTTACCCTGGTGAATACCGTCAATACCCAGCACGCTCTCGGTTTCAATCTGAACGGCGCCGGCGGCGGAGATTTCTTTACGCCGATCGCTGCCGCAGCGGGCGCTGCCGGGGTGGTGCGCGTCACTGCCGCCGTTTCAGCGGACCCGCGGCTGATCGCGGCTGCGAGCTCGGCGAGCGCGGTGCCCGGCGATAACCGCAACGCCCTGGCGTTGGTCAATTTGCGCTCGGTGACGCACGCCGGTCTGGGCAATTTGACGATTCAGGATAGTTTTCTCGCCCTGGTGGGCGACATCGGCTCGCAAGTTGAGAGCGCGCAAACCGGCTTGGATTTTCGCCAGTCGCTTTTAACTCAGACCGAGGCGCGCCGGGAGTCGGCTTCGGGCGTCAATATAGACGAAGAAATGACCAAGCTGATTTTGTTTCAGCGCGCCTTCGAAGCATCATCCTTGCTCGTGCGCAGCGCCGATGAGATGTACGGCGCGCTCATCGAGATGACGAGGTAAACCATGCGCGTCACATCGCAAATGCTCGGCATTCAAGTGAACGACGGCTTGCAACGCGCTTACCAACGTTTGGCGCGCGCCCAGGAAGCCGTGACCTCTGGACGGCGTATCAATCACCTGGCCGACGACCCGATCGGCGCGACCCGCGCCATGGACCTGCGTGGTTTTGAGAATAGCGTCGCCCAATATAAGCGCAACATCGACAATACCACGCCGTTTTTGGAGCAAGCGGATTCGGCTTTCGAGGGCGTCGTCGAAGGCCTGACCCGCGCCAAGGAACTTACGGTACAGATGGCCAACGATATCTATTCGCCGGTGGAGCGCGGCGCCGCCGCGCGCGAGGTTCGGCAGATTTTCGAGCAACTCTTATCAGTGGCCAACAGCAAGATCGAGAACCGCTTTCTGTTCGGCGGATTTGCTAATGGTGCCGTGCCTTTCAGCGAAAGCGCCGCCGGCGTGAACTATTTGGGTGACAACGGCGAGATCCGCATTCAAACCAATACCAGCAGCACCTTGCCGATCAATTTTCTCGGCAATGAGGTTTTTCAGGCGGCGGGAGTGCCCGGCGGTCAGGGGCTCTTTGATATCCTGCGCGATCTGGAGTCTTTACTTAGCGGCCAGAGCGCGCCCAATGCCTTGAGTCTGGCGGTCAATCTCGACGACGCCGTCGCCGCCGGAGCCGGCTTCTCCCCGGTGGACGCCGTCGGCACCCAAGCCGCCGCAGCTACTTTTCTGAGTGAAGCGGATTTCTCCACTACGGCCACAGTCTTCGACTCGAAAGGAGCGGGTCACGAGTTGACCTTTGTGTTCGCCAAGACCGGCGCGACTACTTACAAATACCGCGCCCTTGCGAACGCCGTCGAGATCACCGGCGGCACGGCGGGAAACCTCTATCAGGTCGCTTCAGAGGGGACTCTGGCGTTTAACGCCGGCGGTAGCCTCAATCTTGGAGCGAGCGCCTTTACCCCGATGAGCTTGACCGGACTCGCCAACGGCGCGGCGAATATCACTATCGCCGCAGCTGATTTGAGCTTTGCCGGCTCGACGCAATCGGCCGAGCCCGCGGCGGCGCTCACCTTGAGGCAGACCAACACCAACGGATTCGCCACTCAACTGGGTCGCATCGACGCCGCCATCGATCAAATGCTGACTTTCCGGGCGGAGGCCGGGGCGCGCCTGAATTCGGCGCAAATAACCGGCGAAGCACTCGAAGTTTTGCGCGCCGCACGCTCGGCGAGCGGTCAAAGATCGAGGACGCCGATGTGCTCAGCGCCTATTCCGATTTTGCCCGCCTGCAAGGCGCCTTCGATGCGGCGTTGCGATCGGCGTCGCAGGTGCTCAGGCCAAGCCTGCTCGACTTTCTAAGCTAGCGGCTTGCGGCAAGCAATCGCCCGTGAATCACGCTCAAGCGCCTTGGCCCAACCAGCGGCAAACCAGCGATAGATGAGCGCGTAGCATAAACCCCAGATGACGCTCAACGGTTGCAGCATCTCTAAAGAAAAAGCCGAATAGATTTATGGTAACGCGATCGGCGCAATTATGTTGATCCTTAGCCGCCGCCCGGGAGAGAGTATTATCATCGGCGACAATATCACCGTCACGGTAGTCAGTGTAAACGGCAATCAAATTCGCCTCGGCATCAACGCGCCGCGCGAAGTGCGGGTGCTGCGCGACGAGATCTACAAAGCCATATGCGACGAAAACCAGGCGGCCGCCAACGCTCATGAACAGAAGAGGGAGATTGGAAGATGCTTTCAAACGATTGCGCCAGGGAACCGAGGAAGGCACCGGTGGATAACTATGTTGTCGCTGGCGGAACCGGTGAGGTGCTCGATTGCGACCCGCAGGAGCAAGAGCTGGTTTTTCCCGTCGGCATCCTGGGCTTTCCGCTGTCGCGCCGCTATCGGCTGGAGCGCTACCGGCCCGAGAACGGCGGCGAGTCGCCATTCTTAACGCTCACATGCCTCGACCAGGACCTCTCCTTCGCCTTGATCCATCCGCGCTTGCTCGGACTAGATTACCGGGTGTTTATCAACGCTGAAATGCTCGCTGCGCTTAACGCTCCATCGGCCGCGCAACTCGCGCCGTTGCTGATCGTTACTTTGCGCGAACGCATTGAAGATATCACCGTCAATTTGCAAGGCCCGCTGGTTATCAATCACGCTGCGGCTCTCGGGCTGCAGCTGGTCATAGAACATTATCCGGTGCGTTATCCCTTGCTTCGCTCTGCCGAATAAATTTAGCTCGGGTTCTAGATTCGACCAGCGCGCCGTAACCTGCCATCTAGACCTAATTAGCACGCCGCAGCGGTGCGGCAGCAGCCGGTAACCTTTGCCTCGGACGGAAAAATCAGCCTAGGCGACAACAAGCCGATCACAGCAGCGAGCCGTACGACGCCGGACTTTCACCACGGGCTGCTAGCCGTTAGCACGCTTTGTTGGGTGTCATTGCTCGAAACTCGTGGCGCGCGCTTTGCATTTGCTGGCGGCTGGAGGAGAACTGCGTCGTAATGAGTCCAGGAATTGTCAAACGCTCGTGCAAGCGTCAAGATTTTGGCCATGCGCCGCGCCGCGCGCGTCTTTAATGACAGAGTTGGAGAACGCTCTGGCGCATTACAACGCAGCTCGCGGGACGGAAATACTTTTATGGATTCAATGAGTCATGCAATCAAAGACAAAGTCATTTTGGTGACCGGCGGCACCGGCTCCTTCGGCAAGCAGTTTCTCGCCGCGGTGCTTGCCGAGTACCAGCCGCGCAAGTTGATCGTGTTTAGCCGCGATGAGCTCAAGCAATACGACTTGCGTCAGCAGTTCAGCGAAGAGCGTTATCCGTGCCTGCGCTACTTTATCGGCGATGTGCGCGACCGCGACCGGCTTTACCGGGCGATGGATGGGGTCAATATTGTTATCCACGCCGCGGCGCTGAAGCAGGTACCGACCGCCGAGTACAACCCGATTGAAGTGATTCGCACCAACGTTCTGGGTGGCGCCAATCTGATCGATGCGGCGATTGATCGCGACGTCGAGAAAGTAATCGCGCTCAGCACCGACAAGGCCGCCAATCCGATCAATCTCTACGGCGCTACCAAACTCTGTTCCGACAAGCTTTTCGTTTCAGCAAACGGCTACTCGGGACATCACGCAACCAAGTTCAGCGTGGTGCGTTACGGCAATGTCATGGGCAGCCGCGGCAGCGTGATCCCGTTTTTTCTCAAGCTGCGCCAAAGCGGTGTTTTGCCGATAACCCATCCGAAGATGACGCGGTTCTGGATTACTCTGGAACAGGCTGTGAAGTTTGTCTTGAAATGCCTAACGCGCATGCACGGCGGTGAGATTTTTGTCCCGAAAATTCCGAGCATGAATATCGTCGATCTGGCGAACGCCATCGCGCCGGAGTGCCGACTCGATATCGTCGGCATTCGACCCGGCGAGAAACTGCACGAAACCATGGTTCCCGAGGATGACGCGCACAATACCTTCGAGTATGACGACCATTTCGTCATCCGTTCGCGGGCCGGCGGACTCGCCAACGGCCAGGCTAACCGTAACCGCGGCACATCCCTGTCCCGAAGGGTTTCGTTACAGCAGCGATAACAACCCGCAGTGGCTGTCGGTACATGAACTTAGAAGTTTGGTGAACGGCTATGATTAAGCGGCTCGCCATCGAGGGCGGGTCACCGGTGCGGCGCAAGCCGCTGCCCTACGGCCATCAGAGCATCAGCGAAGAGGACTGTAGCGCCGATCCGCGCGGTCCTGCTCTCCGATTGGCTCACCACCGGGCCGAAGGTAAGGGAATTCGAACAGGCCTTTGCGCGCGCAGGCGGCGCCGCCGAGGCGGTTGCGGTCAACAGCGGTACCGCCGCGCTGCACGCGGCCATGCATGCGCTCGGTATCGGTCCCGGCGACGAGGTGATCGTGCCGGCGCTTACCTTTGCTGCCAGCGCCAACTGCGTCGTCTATCAGGGGGCAACGCCCGTATTTGCCGATATCGAGCCTGACACATTGCTAATCGATGCCCTGGACGTTAGCGGCAAAATCACAGCGCGCACGCGGGCGATCATTGCCGTAGACTACGCCGGCCAGCCTTGTGACTACGACGCGCTCAGGCTGATTGCCAAAGAGCGCGGCCTGGGCCTGGTCGCGGATGCGTGCCACTCACTCGGCGCGCAAATACCAAGACCGGCCGGTGGGCAGCTTGGCCGATTTGAATGTCTTTAGTATGCACCCGGTGAAGGCGATCACTAGCGGTGAAGGCGGCATGATCACTACCGAGAGCTTGGAAGCTGGTCAGCGCATGCGTTGTTTTCGAAATCACGGCGTCACTTCCAATCACTACGACGCCGAACGGCAAGATTCCTGGGTCTACGATATGGCAGAGCTTGGCTATAATTATCGCCTGAGCGACATTCAATGCGCCCTTGGCTTGAGCCAGCTGCCGCGTTTATCGGCTTGGCTTGAGCGCCGCCGCGCCATCGCGCGGCGCTATGATGATGCGTTCAGAGCGCTCGCCGGGATAAGCCCCGTGACGCTCAGGCCGGGTCGCGAGCACGCTTATCATCTTTACGTCGTGCGCCTGGAAACCGACCGCGATCGTATTTTCAGCGCGCTCAAAGCGGAAGGCATCGGCGTCAACGTGCATTATTTGCCGGTCTATCTGCATTCGTTTTACCGCCGGCGCTTCGGCACTCGAGCGGGCCTTTGCCCGCGCGCCGAGAGCGCTTATCGGCAGATTCTTTCCCTGCCGATTTTTCCCGCCATGACCGACATGGATGTAAACGACGTGATCGAGGCTATGGGAAAGGTGATAACGAGCTATGGGGTTAAAGGGCGAACGACCGCCGCTGCTGGTGCGCGCTGACGCGGACGCGCGCCCGCGGCAGCGGCCATGTCATGCGCTGCCTGGCGCTCATCCAGGCCTGGCGTGCTCAGGCTGGACCGGCTTTCTTTCTCAGTCGCTCTGTTAATGGCGCTTTACGTGAACGTATAGCGGCGGCTGGCGCAAGCTTTTTGCCGCTCGCCGGCGCGCCGGATCTGGAAGCGACGTTGTCGTCGTTGGCGGATGTCAAAGCATCTTTTGTCGTCCTTGATGGTTATGATTTTGATCTCGAATATCAACGGGCATTGCGGGCGGCGGGTTGTCGCCTGATGGTTATTGACGACACGGTCAGGCTGGCGCTTTACGAGACCGACATGCTGCTTAACCAAAACCTCGGCGCCGAGCGCCTGAAGTATAACTGTAATGACGGCGCGGCGCTCCTGCTCGGGCCGGAGTATGCCTTGCTACGCCGTGAATTTGTCGCCTGGCGCGGCCGGCTCCATACCGTCCCGGAGATGGCGCAAAAGATTCTCGTGACGTTGGGCGGTGCTGATTCCGATAACGTCACCCTCAAGGTCACTCAGGCGCTGCGCCAGCTTGAAATCGACCGTTTACAGATACGCGTCGTCGCCGGACCCGCCAATCCGCATATCGAGGAATTGCGCGAGGCGGCGGCGACGTTTCCGGGAAAATTTGAGCTACTCACTGGGGTTTCCGAGATGGCGCCGCTGATGGCCTGGGCTGATCTGGCGATCAGCGGCGCCGGTAGCACCTGCTGGGAACTTGCCTGCATGGGATTGCCCGCTGTGACCCTGGTGCTCGCGGAAAATCAACGCGCCATTGCCGAGCAACTGAACGCTGCCGGGCTGGTGTTGAATCTCGGGCGGCACGAGGATGTCCGCGCCGAGCGCATCGCCGCCGCGGTGGATGGTCTGCTTTATTCTTCTTTCCGGCGCTTGCGCATGAGCCAGCGGGGTAGAGCGTTGGTGGACGGCAAAGGCGCCGAAAGAGTGGCGAGCGCCTTAGCGCGGCTTAGTTGCACGCGCGCCGTGTGATGCCGGTCATGGAAGAGATCAAAGATTTTAGCGAGCAGCGCGAAATCGCCATTCGCCGCGCTGTGCTGGCTGATGCCGGCTTACTCTGGCAATGGGCCAACGACCGGTTAACGCGCACAAACTCTTTCAACATCGAGCCGATCTCTTGGGAGATGCATCAGAACTGGCTGGTGGAAAAGTTGGCCTCGCTCGATTGCCGGCTGTGGATCATGGAGCTTGATAAAATCGCGGTCGGCCAGATCCGCTATGATCGCACCAGCGCTCAAAAAGCCCAAATAAGTTTTTCGGTGGCGCCGTCGGTTCGCGGCAGGGGACTTGGAACTTTGCTCCTGGAAAAGACCGCGCCCATGGCGGCGCGGGAATTGGGAGTTAATTGCTTAATCGGCATAACGCTCAGTGATAATCAGGCGTCGCAACGCGCATTCGCCAAGGCGTGCTTCACCGCGACCGGATCCCGACGGATTGCCAATCGCGAATGCGTCATTTTCAGCGCCCAGGTTAGCGCCGGGAGATTGGCAGCATCATGAGTCCATCTATCGAAATCAACGGGCGCTTTATCGGACCGGACTACCCCTGCTATATCATCGCTGAGATGTCGGGCAACCACGGCCAGAGCTTTGAACAGGCGGTGAAAATTATCCAAGCCGCCAAGCAAGCCGGCGCCGACGCGGTGAAACTACAAACCTACACTGCCGACACCCTAACGATCGATTGTAGTAGTCCTTACTTTCGCATCGACGGAACCTCGTGGCATGGGCGTGTGCTTTACGATCTTTACCGCGAAGCTTTTACGCCCTGGGAGTGGCAACCGCGGTTAAAAACGATTGCGCGTGAAATGGGCATCGAGCTGTTCTCCACCCCTTTCGATAAAAGCGCAGTGGACTTTCTCGAGCGCATGGGGGTGGCGGCGCACAAAATCGCATCTTTTGAAAACTGCGATATCGCGCTGTTGCGCAAAATCGCCGCCGCCGGGAAACCGATCATCGCCTCAACCGGCATGGCGACCTTGGCTGAAATCGACGAACTGGTTCGGGCGATCAAAGCCGGCGGCGCCGAGCAATTGGCGCTACTTAAATGCACCAGCGCTTATCCCGCTCCCTCTGATGAGATGAACCTTAAGACGATCCCCCATTTGGCCCAGGCGTTCGGCGTGCCCGTCGGACTTTCCGATCATACCTCTGGGCGGCGTGCGTGCGCTGCGGCGGCCGTGGCGCTCGGCGCTTGCATCATCGAAAAACATCTGACGTTATCGCGCGCGCTGCCGGACCGGACAGCGCCTTCTCGCTCGAACCGGACGAATTCAAAGCATGGTCGACGGCATGCGCATCGCCGAAAAGGCGCTGGGCATCGGTCGACTACGGTCTGACTGCATCGGAAAGAAAAGTCTCGGGCTTTTCGCCGCTCGCTCTTTGTCGTTAAAAATATTCGCGCGGGGAAACATTTACCGAACGAAAATGTGCGCTCTATCCGGCCCGGCGACGGACTTCACACGCGCCACTGGCCAGACATGTTAGGCCGGATGGCGGCACGCGACATCGAGCGTGGGACGCCGCTCGCCTGGGAGATGATCGGCGGCCAATCGAACGCCGGCCGGGCAGCAACTTCAGGGAGATCCGCCGGTGCTGCAGGATAGAATATTCAGCGATTTTGAAGGCGACCGCTGGTTTGAGCGCAACCGCCGCGCGCTTAACGGCTTCGACGCCAGCGCAGATTTACCGCTGAAGCTTATTGAGTCCTTTACGATCTTACCCCCGAGCGCGTGATTGAAATCGGCGCTGCCAACGGTGTCCGGTTGGCGGCGATCCATGAGCGCACCGGAGCTCACAGCCGTTGCCCTGGAACCTTCGGCCAAGCGCTGCTCGACGGTAAGGCGAGCTTTCCGTTCATCACGTTTATACGCGGCATTGCGACTGCGGTGCCGCTCCGGCAAGTCTTTCGATCTGGTGATCGTCAACTTCGTTTTTCACTGGATCGACCGTCAAAGCTTGTTGCGCGCGGTTGCCGAAGTCGATCGTCTGGTGAGCGATGGCGGCTACCTGCTGATTGGCGACTTTCATCCGGCGAATCAGTTGCAGGTAGCCTATCACCACCTCAGCAATCGAAAGAGTGTCTACACTACAAGCAGAACTACGCGGCGACATGTTTCAAGCCTCGGCACTGTATCATCCCGTTGCCTTGTTAACCGCCGCACCACGCAACCAAGAAGCTCGAAGCGCGGGTGGCGGAGCGTGAGCGCATCGGCGCGTGGCTGCTGCGCAAAGAACTGCAAGTCATTACCTGAGAGCGGAGTGAACGGCGCTGATGGATAATGCGCGGGAGCCAGGCGATCTGCGCTTCATGGTCATCGGCTGCGGCTCCATCGGCAAGCGCCACATCGAAAACCTGCGCGCGCTCGGCGCCCGCGACATTCTCGCGTGCGATGGCCGAGCGCTGACCGGCGCGCGGAAGTCAGCAGCTTTGGCAGATATTCGAAACCGTTGAAACCCTCGACCAAGCGTGGCAGCTGAAGCCCGATGCATCGTATTGCGGCGCCGACCGCGCTGCATCTACCGTATCGCGCTCGAAGGCGCCGAGCACGGCTGTCATTTATTTATCGAAAAACCGCTTGTCGCACAGCTGGCATGGGGTGCAGGAATTGCTCGATGTCGTTGACCGCCAGCAGCTCGTCACACTGATTGGGTGCAATATGCGATTTCATCCCGGACTGGCGACGAGTCAAAGCGCCTGCTCGGCGGAAAACGCGGTCGGCCGGGTGATCGCCGCGCGCGTCGAGGTCGGTCAGTACCTGCCCGACTGGCATCCCCTGGAGGATTACCGGCGCGGCTATAGCGCACGGCGGAGCTCGGCGGCGGCGTCATTCTCGATGCGATTCACGAGATCGACTATATTGCGCTGGCTCTTCGGCGGGTCGCCGACGTGGTCTGTCTGGCCGGTAAACTGAGCCAGCTCGAAATCGACACCGAAGACACCGCGGCGTTGCTTTTGCGCTTCGAAAACGGCGCGATCGGCGAAGTCCATCTCGACTATGTCCAACGCGCCTATAGCCGCACCTGCCAGATCATCGGCGAGAGGGAACGATTCACTGGGACTTTGGCGCCGGGCAGGTGCGCTGGTATTCGGCGCATGACAAGGCAATGGCAACTACTTCGCCAATCCCGCCGGCTGGGAACGCCAATAGATGTATCTCGATGAAATGAACCATTTTCTCGCCTGTCTGGCGCGCGAGCGCACGCGCCGAGCTAGATCTTTTCGAGGCGGCGCAAGTGCTGCGCATCGCGCTGTCGCTAAGCATCGGCCTCGAGCGCGCTGGATTCGAGTTGGGAGGTTAATCGTGGAACGCAACCGAACATTGTAGCGATCGTGCAAGCGCGCATGGGATCGACCCGCTTGCCGGGCAAGGTGCTGGCGGACATCGAGCGGCGAGCCGATGCTGGCCGCATCGTCGCGCGGGTGAGGCGCTCGCGGCTCATGCAAAAAGTGATCGTCGCTACCTCCACCACCCGAGCGGACGACCGATCGCCGAATTCTGCGAGCACAAAGATGTCGGCGCTATTTCGCGGCACGAGACCGACGTGCTCGATCGTTTTTACCATGCGGCCAAAACGCATAGCGGCCGAGGTGATCGTGCGGATCACCGGCGATTGTCCGCTGATCGATCCCGAAGTGATCGACCGGGTGATCGGCGCATTCTTGAGTGACGATTGCGACTATGCGTCCAACACGCTGGTTTGCACCTATCCCGACGGGCTCGACACCGAGGTGTTTTCTTTTGCCGCCCTGGAGATCGCCTGGCGCGATGCGCGGCGCGTCGCCGACCGCGAGCATGTCACGCCTTATCTGCGCACCTCCCGGCATTTCCGTTTGCACAACGTCGAAAGCGATCTCGGCCGCAGATCGACGCGACATTGCGCTGGACCGTCGATGAGCCGCGCGACCTGGAATTTGTCGCGCGCGATTTATGAGCGTTTGCGCGGAGCGTAAGATTTTCGGCTGGCGCGAGGTGCTGGCCTTGCTCGACGCCGATCCGATGATTGGGCCGTCTGAACGCGGGTTAATCCGCAATGAGGGTTACTATCGCTCGCTCGCCGCCGAAGCACGGCGCTGCCGCCGCAGAAGCGCAGCCTCGCCAGTCCCAGGAGCTTGCGCGCCGCGCGGCGCGGTTGATTCCCGGTGGCTCGCAGACCCTGAGCAAAGGAGCCACGCAGTTTGTTCAGGGGTCGCGCCGGGATTTCTACGGCGCGGCCAAGGCAGCCATGTATGGGATGTCGACGGCAATGAATACATCGACTATCCGATGGCTCTGGGGCCGATCATTTTGGGCCACGCTTACCCGGCGGTCGATCAAGCCGTGCGCCAGCAGATGGAGCAGGGCGCTGCGTTTTCGCTGCCGCATCCGTTGGAGATCGAGGTAGCAGAGCGTCTGGTCGAGATGGTGCCGTGCGCCGAGATGGTGCGCTTCGGAAAAAATGGCTCAGATGCGACGGCCGGCGCAGTTCGCCTGGCGCGGGCGTATACCGGGCAGGGACTTGATTGCCTGCTGTGGCTATCATGGTTGGCAGGACTGGTACATCGGTGCGACGACATTTAACCGTGGGGTGCCCGAAGCGGTGCGCCAGCTGACCATGACTTTTGAGTATAACAAGATCGATAGTCTCACACGGCGCTGCTTGATCGAAACCATAAAAAGATGGCGGCCGTTATCCTCGAACCGATTGGCGTTGTCGAGCCGCAAGGAGAGTTTCTGCAACAGGTGCGCGAGCTCTGCGGCCGCGCAGGATGTTTGCTTGATATTCGACGAGGTGATTACCGGCTTTCGGCTGGCGCGTGGCGGCGCTCAGGAATATTTTGGCGTGACTCCCGATCTTGCCTGTTTCGGCAAAGCGATGGCCAATGGCTATCCTTTGTCTGCCGTGGTCGGGCCGCGCGAGATCATGAAACATTTCGAGCAGACGTTTTTTTCTTTTACCTTTGGCGGCGAAGCGTTGTCGCTGGCCGCGAGCCTCGCCACCATGAAAGAAATCGCCGAAAAGGAAGTGATTGCTCATAATCTGGGAGCAGGGCGGCAAAATCAAGGATGGCCTGAATGTTCTGGCGCGGCAATTCGGCATGGAAAACTTCGCGCGCTGTCGGCGGTTTGCCGCCGCGCACGGTGGTGAGCTTCTTCGATGATAGCGGGCGCGAGTCGCTGCTGGTAAAAAGCCTGTTTCAGCAGGAATGTCTCAAAGCGCGGCGTGCTCGTTCTCCGGCGGCCACAATATTTGCTTCAGTCATAGCGACGATGACGTTGAATACACACTGCGGGTCTATCGCGCCGCGCTGGAAATCACCGCCGAGGCGCATCCGCCGCGATAAGGTCACGAGAAATGTTGGAAGGCGAGCCGGTACAGCCGGTGTTTCGCCGGGCGTGATTTTAACGGAGGGCGTCGATTGTCAAAGAAATCCAAAAAAACCCGTCGAGCACACGCCGCGCCTTCGACTTCGAGCTTTAGCGCAGTCGAGGCGTCCGCGCGTTCGGCCAACGGGCCGCGCGTGCTTTTTGCCGTGGGCGACGCCGAATTTGGTTACACCGAAGCGAAACTCTGGCGCCTGGCTCGCAGGCTCAAGGACCAGTTGGGATGGGACATCATCGCCGTGTCTCATGATCGGGAAGTGCTGGACGAGGCGCGAAAACTCAAGCTCGACACCGAGTATATTCCGATTGAATCGCCCGGCGTAACGGTGGCCGAACGGCTTGCCGCAACCGACGAGATGATTCGGGAAACTGCCCATCTCAATATCCCCGGCAGTCAATTACCGTTGTGGAAGGTGCTGGCCATGGACGATTTTCTTTCTTCGCTGCAACTGTTCGGCGCCCAACCCAAGACCCGAGTACGGGCCGACGCCATGGTGGTTCCCTTGATGGCCATCGATAATAACACTCGCGGGAGCTGCGGTCTTTACACGTGGCTCATTTCCGAAGCGCGCCGCGAGGGAATTCCCGTTCTCGCTCTGGAGGTGAGCCCGTTGGGGAACAAAAATACCTTGTGTCACATGCCTGCCGACCATTATGCCGTCAAGACCGAGTGGTCCAAGGAATTTCTCGTGCGCGAAAAGCTGGCGAGCCCTGAACAGGTTTCGGTGCTCAAGTGGGAAGAAAGCTACCATCTCTGGCCGGCCCGGGATGAATATACGGAAGCCTACCTGGAGCATGAAGCCAAGGCGAGAGAGATGCTCAACCTGCCGTCGGACGATCCGATCATTTTGATTCCGCATCACGTAGCGTTTCTCTGGGAGGTGCGCAAGATCCTTGAAGCGCTGGCACGGCTGGAGTTTAACGCCCATGTCGTCATCCGGGTCGAAGCGCGCACCGTGCGCCGCCACTATCACGAGCGCGAGATCGTCATGGAGAGTTATGGCAAAGAGATTCGCGCCTTACCTCATGTCGTGGTCGATGAACGAGTGGGCATCGGCTTGCTCCTGCAAATGGCGGATCTCGTGATTAGCCCGTTCGCGGGCACCACAACGGAACGCGCCGGTTTTTGCCGCAAGCCGACGATTATCTGCCAGGCGATGGGGCAGGAAGGGTGGCAGGGTGAATTCCTATATTGGGAGCCCAGGCCGGAAAAGATTCCTGATCTTATTCGCTCTTGGACGGAGCGAGGCTGGCTCGACCGCAAGCGCATGGCGCTGGTTCTTTCTGAACTGTTGGGCGCGGCGGCGAAGGCCGCGGCGTAAATTTATCGCGTCGTTGCTCGCGCGAGGTCCTCGTGCCGATGGCTTGCGTTCATGACGAGCACGATCCACGAGCACGAACACGCCCATGATTTCGATCCAGGAGTGGTCATGAATAATTTTTCAGGAAAAAAGGCATTCTGCTTTATCGCGCTGCCGCATCATAATCGCTTTCTGGTCCCGATTATGGATGCCTTGCGCGAACGCGGCATGGAAACTATCTACTTTACGGCGGCGGCCGAGGGCGCGTTTGAAATTACGCTCAATCAGGCCAACTTGTCTTATCGCCACGTGCTGGACTACGGCGACGCGGAAACCGCTGAAAAAATTGCCTCGGCTTATCGCCAAGTGCGTCCGATTTACCAGGAAAAGATCCTTTCCAACCACACTTTCCAAGCGGTGCCGGCGGTGATTCAAGACAAGACCATCCGTCCGGCAGTGGAAAATTTTTACTGTTTGAACCGCATGCTGGAGGTGGAAAAGCCGGATCTGTTGTTCGCCCTGCACGAGCTAAACCCATGGGGCAAGATGCTTGGCTATCTTTCCCATATCCATCGCATCCCGTATTTCACCTTGCAAGAAGGGCTCTATTACGCCGACATTCATTACTACCGCTTCCACACCGACTTCTCGACCGCCTGTCTGGTTTGGGGCGAAGACTGCCGCCAGATCCTGCTCAGCGCGGGATGCAGCGATGACAAGATTTATCCGGTGGGCAACACCCATATCTGGAGCGCTAAAGCCGACGCGACTTCAGTGGAACGTGTGCGCGAGACCCGCGCCGCGCTCGGTATCGCGCCCGAGAAAAAAATCATTTTGTTCCTTATGTCTCATTCTCATTACAATCCCTTCGACGCGCGCATACTTCTCGATTGGATGAAACGGCGCGGCGACGTGGTGGCGGTATTCAAGTGGCACCCGGTTACCAGCAAAGATATCGTCGAGCGCGCGCTCGAGCGCATGCCCAAGGACGCGCCGGTGATCAACGCGCCGGCGCTCGACACTTACCGGTTGATCGGCGCGAGCGATGTCTGCGTCACGGTGGGCAATTCAACCACCGGCCTGGAGTCGATTGCGTTCGATAAACCGCTGATCGAATGCCGGCTGCCGGATCAAACCTATTCCTTCGTCGAGCAGGGAGTGGCGCAAGCCGCGGCGGGCTTCGAAGATCTCGGCGAGAAGTGCGCTGCAATTTTGTCCGATGGACTCCCCGAAGCACGCCGCCAACAGGTGGGAAAATATCTAGCTCACAATTTTGCTTACCAGGACAATCGGACGATGGATCGGATTATAGATCTGGCGTCCGAGTCCCTTGCGGCGCGCGCCAAAGCCGCCGAGCCGCCGATGTCGATCAAGACCAGGCCGGAAACGCCCCTTCCTTGTTCGATCATTTTACCGGTGGATGATGCACCGCCGCAGGTGCTGTTGGCGACGCTTGCGAGCATCGCTGAGAAAACCGCCGGCGAACTCTTCGAAGTGATCATCGTCGATTGTTCGACCCTGCCGGAAACCAAGGATTTGCTCGTGGCTTTAGGCGGGGATGTGAAAACCGTTATCGGACAGCCAGAGTGGAATTACGCGAGCGCGTGCAATCGCGGCGCGGCCGAAGCGCGCGGCAAGTATCTGGCTTTCTTAAAACCGGGTCTGGTCGTTGACGATGGCTGGCTTGAAGGACTCCTGGAAGTGGCGGAAAGAGAAACCGACGCCGGTGTAGTGGGCGGCGTGACGCTCAATGACAACGGTCTCGTTTGGCACATCGGCGTCGCGTTCGACGTGAACCAGGCGCCGTTTTCCATTTATCGCATGCTGCCGCGGGAATTTTCCGGCGCGCAAAAACGCCGCGACTTTAAAGCCGTGGAAATACCTTTGCTGGTCACTCGCGAGCTCTTCTGCCGGCTCGGCGGATTTAGCTCGGAATTATCGAACCGCTTGGAGGACATCGATTTTTGCCTGCGTATTCAAGGCGCGGGCCGGCGGGTGATTTATACTCCGACAAGCTCCGTAACGCGCCAGCAATCTAGTTGGCAGCCCAGCCAGGAACAGGAACAGTTGAACCGCATACGTTTCTACTCTAAATGGACCGGCTCTCTCTGGCAGGATGATGAGAGATATCTGGAGCAAGACGGCCTTACCCATGACGCCTTGAGCGCCCTTTATCGCGAGCTGGCCGGACGGCTGGCCTTTGGCGCCGCCCAGCTGTCATCCGCTCCGGTCAGCGCGGCCCTGTAACTTCGTTTTTAACGCTTCGCTTCGCCCTTCAGCTATTTCCTGGCGCGCCTCGTGAAGACTTCAATCGTCGCTCGACTCCTGGTCTGATTGTCTTGTCTTGTCGCCTGTTTACTTCTCACGCCGAGCAGTGCGCACAGTTCGGCCGGGCGGTCTAAAGTCCAAATATTGAGAGCCGATTAGCCTTTACAGCGGGGAAAGGAAACCCCGCAAAAAATCTCAAGGAGGAAGTCTATGGCTCTTATTATTAACACTAACATCTCGGCCCTCACGGCGCAGCGCAATTTAACGCGCGCGCAGGGTGGGTTGGAGAAGTCAATTGCGCGCTTGTCTACGGGTCTGCGCATCAACGGCGCCGCCGATGATGCAGCGGGTCTGGCGATTTCGGATCGGTTGACGGCGCAGATTCGCGGGCTCAATCAGGCGGTCAGAAACGCCAACGACGGCGTGTCGGCTGTTGCAGACCGCCGACGGTTCGTTGAACGAGGTCTCAAACCTGCTGCAACGCGCTCGTGAGTTGGCGATTCAGTCGGCCAACGATTCCAACAGCGCCACCGACCGCTCGTCGTTGAACTCCGAGGTGAGCAATATCCTCGCCGAGTTGGACCGCTTGGCGAGCACGGTGCAGTTCAACAATAGAAAACTGCTCGACGGTACTTTTTCCAACGCGCAGTTTCAGATCGGCGCCAACGCCTACGAGACCGTCACTTTCTCGCTTGCCAGCGTGAACACGGTCGACCTCGGCGCGAAAGTTTTGGTCGGCAATTCGATGAGCAGCACGGGTTTTGCCGATTTGACCGCGACATCGGTGCTCACGGTCAACGGCGTGTCGGTGAGCGTCGGCGCCCAGACCACTATCGAAGGCGTGATCAACGCGATTAACAATCGCCAGGGTGACACGGGTGCCACGGCGACCAAGAACGCCCAGACGATCGTTACCGATACCGGCTTCATCGCATTGACCACGGCGGGCGCGACCCAGACGCTTGACCCTCAACGGCGTGGCGATTTCCTTAAGCACGGCCAACGCCGACGGCGCTTCGACTTTCATCACGACGGTCAATGGTTTCAGCAACCAGACCGGTGTCGTCGCGGCGACCAACTCGGTGGGAGTCACGTTTCACGCGCTCGAGCGGCGGCTCGATCGCCATTTCGGAAACCACCGCGAGCGTCGGCGTCGGCGATATCGTGGGGAGCACGGCGGCGCGCACGTTTAACGCCGGCTTTACGCTCAGCGTCGACCTCAGCCGCAGTCTCTCAGTGACGTCTTCGGGTGAGGGTATCGACATCGGCTTCACGACCGCCGTTACTTCGACGGCCGTCACCTCGAAGCTCCTCAACGGCATCAGCATCGGGAACGTCTCGAGCGCCAACGACGCGATCTCGACCATCGACTTCGGGCTCAGCAAGTTGAACCGCACCCGCGGCGATATCGGCGCGGTGCAGAACCGGTTCTTGTCCGCGATTTCGAGTCTGTCGGTCGCGTCCGAAAACCTCTCTGCCGCCCGTTCGCGCGTTCAGGACGCGGACGTAGCGCAGGAGACCGCGGAACTGACCAGGACTCAGATCCTGATCCAGGCGGGTGTTTCGGTCTTGGCGCAAGCCAACCAGCTCCCGTCCGTCGCGCTCTCGCTGCTTGGCGGATAAACTCGGCACATAGGCAAGGGGGAGGGATGACCTCCCTCCCCCTGAAGCCGTGGGAGAACTGAAATGCAAATTTCACCGATCTCGAATGGGATCGTTCTTCCCGCTGATGTGCAAGAGGTTGAAGCCAAGGGCGGTAGCGGGAAACCGATTCGAGAAACGACGAAACGTTCCGACCAACCGGAAAAGATCAAACACGAGCCGGGGACGGTTGAGCCCAGCGCAGCGCCCGTCGAACCGGTCATTAACGGCCTGGGTCTAGGACTGAGATTCTACAATGACCGTGCCGCCGGTGTTCGAGTGATTCAGGTGGTCGATGAAGCGAGCGGCGATATCATCCGGCAGATTCCGCCGGATGAGGTTGTCGACTTCATGCGCCAGTTTAAAGAAACCAAGGGCCACTTCGTATCGCTGCGCTCTTAGGACTGCCGGTTTCGCGCAGCGGCGCTTGCCGTTGACCAAGAATTAGAGTCTACTTCCCGATTCTTTGCTTTTTCCCGCGCTACCGAACGAGCGGATTTTTTTCTGCTTTCTTGCGGTTGTTCCTCTAAGCGCAGGCTTAAGAGCGGCGCTAACTCCCCGATTCTTTTTGTGAGGCGAAGACAATGGCCAACATTCAATTTGGTGGTCTGATCACCGGTTTAGATACCAATGCGCTCATCGCTGGCCTGGTAAAGGCGGAGCAACGCTCCGTCGATGTCCTACAAGCTCAGAAGGTGCGCTTTCGTGCTCAGGATGGGGTCTTCACTTCCCTGATCAGTGCCCTGGGCAGTCTCAAAAGCACGGCCCAGGGCCTTTCCCTCGCCAATGATTTCAACAAAAAATCCAGCTGCGAGCAGCGATGCGACGGTGCTGACCGCCGCCGCGGACTCGACGGCGCTTACCGGCTCGTACAATATAGTCGTCGATCGCTTGGCCGCGGCGCAAACCATCCGCTCAAGCTCGTTCACCAGCGCCACCGCCGCCATCGGCACCGGCGCGCTCACCATCGCGGTCGGCAGCGCCAATACGATCGTAAACGTGACCGCCAGCAATAACACGTTGACCGGCCTCAAGGATGCAATCAATGCCTCTGGCGCGGCCGTAACCGCTTCCATCGTCAACGTCGGAACGAGTGCCAGTCGCGGATTATCGCCTGACCGTGCAAAGCAAAGACACCGGCACGGCCAACGCCGTGACGATCTCCGGCACGCTCGCGGGCGGCGCGGATCCTTTCCCCGGTGGTGGCGAGGTCGTCCAAGCCGCGGCCGATGCGCTCTTCTCGACCAACGGTTTGAGCGTCACTCGTGGCAGTAACACGATCTCCGACGTCCTCAGCGGGGTCACTTTCACATTGGTCAAACAGGGCGACGCCGACGGCGTGGTCGAAGCGACAGACGCCGCGGCGAACGTTACCGTGTCGGTGGACAACGCGGCTCTCAAGGATTCGATCAAAAAGTTCGCTGCTGACTACAATGCCGCCAACAAAATCGTCAACGATCAATTCAAACTCAATCCGGACACGAATAAACAGGGGGTGCTGGCGGGTGACGCCTCGCTGCGCGGCGTGATCAGCCGCTTGCGCAACGAGATCTCAACCGCCGGAGGAATCGGCGCCGGCATTAAATACCTGTCCGATATCGGCATCAGATCTCAAAAGGATGGCTCGGTGACTATCGACGATGCCAAATTGACCAGCGCCCTGGCCACGGATCCGACCGGCGTCAGCAACCTGTTTGTCAGCTCTCAAAACGGCATCGGCAAGCGGCTTCCGGATGTTATCGATGACTACATCAGCTCGGTCGATGGAACCCTGACATTTCGCCAGAAAGGCGTGCAGGCAAGCGTCAAACAGATCGATGACAAGGTCGCCCGCGAAGAAAGACGCATCGCCACCCTGGAAGAACAACTCGTAAAAAAATTCAGCGCTCTGGAAGAACTCGTAAGCCAACTCAAATCCCAGGGTGATTTTCTCTCGCAACAGTTGAGTGGGCTACAAAATTTGCGCAGAAGATAGGAACCGCGAATTCCATGACCGCCGTACGCCAACTCCAGGCCTATAAAGAAAACCAGATCACCACCACCGATCCCGGCACCGTGTTGTTGCTGCTTTACCAGGGGGCTATCGATGCGCTCAATCGAGCGGCGGCGTTCATGGCAGCCGGCAACATGGCGGACAAAGGCAAACAGATACTCAAAGCGAACGATATCATCAACCAGTTCATCGCCAGCCTGGATTTCGAGGTGGGCGGCGAACTGGCGCATAATCTCGCAGCGTTGTACAGCTTCATGCTGCAGCAGATCTTGATTGCCAACGCCAACAACGATAGCAAACCTCTGACGACTGTGGTATCGCTCCTTTCCACCCTCAAAACCGGCTGGGACGAAGCGGTGGCGTCGCAGCGCAAGCGATCCGGCACAGGAGCGGCGTGAGGCGCGAGCTTACCGAGGACATCAGAGCGCTGCTCGCGGCGAGCCGCGCGCTCTCGGAGTCGGATGAGGTAGACCTTGAACGGCTGCAGACCTGGGGTGCCGAACGCCGTTTGATCTTCGGTGGCCTCAAAGAAAAAGCTAGCGCGCTCGCCGGCTCGGACCCGTCTGCGATGGCGTCGCTGCTCGGCGAGTTGATTGATTTGGACGCGAAAATCTGCGCGCGGATCGTTGAGAACCAGACCCGTCTCGGCGCTCAAATCGCGGCAGCCAGAAAAATCCGCCAAGCGCTCTGCTTGGGAGCCGGCCCGACCTGTCAATCGCTGCAGCGGCTTGTTTAAAGGCGCTCTCTGCACATTTAGATGGTCAAGTTTCACCGCGGTTGTTTTCAAGCTTCTATCACGCCGGCGCTTGTCAAGATTCTGCCACCCCAATTAAGAGAATCCGCCCAGCAGAGCGCAATCTCGTAATCGAGAGAAACAATCTGCCGCCTCCAAATAGCTCTAGCGGAAAATTTTTCCTGCCCCTGGCCGCTGGCGCAAGAGTTTTGCTTTAAAATTTTACTCGGTGTCGTTGGCATCATTCCTGCGGACGCTGGTTTAGTACCGTGCCGAGGCGTGAATCGGCTGCCTCGGCGAGTTCTATCGTCAAGGAGGGCTTCCTTTGCTACGCGCATTTCTGGCTCCGGCTCTGGTTGTGATCTTGATCGCCGTGGTTGCCATCGTGCGACCCGAGTTCGTCGATATTCCTTCACTGCTTTTGACCCTCGGCGGGTCTGTGGCCGTGGTTTCGTTCTCCTATGCGCCGCGCCAACTTCGGGACCTTGTCCCGGTAAGCCGAGGCTTGTTGGCAGAAAGTCTCACGGCTCCACGGGAATATGCCGATGAGCTTTCGCGTCTGACCGAACTCTATCGCCTCGAAGGATTACGCGGCTTAGAACACATCGAGCGGCGCTTGCAGGATCCTTTTTTGCGGCGCGCGGCGGGCATGCTCGTAGACCTGCAAAAAGAAGAAAAAATCTGTGCCGCACTAGAGCGTGATCTGTCCGATGCCGTCTGCCGTCATGAGGTTGCCCATCAGATTTTACTTACTTTGAGCAAAACCCTGCCTGCCTTTGGTCTTATTGGCACCCTGGTTGGGATGGTGCTGCTTTTGGGCAATCTCTACACCCAGGACGTTCAATCATTGCCTGGCGCGCTGTCGCTGGCGGTGTTGACCACGCTCTATGGTGCGGTGTTCGCTAATGTGATGGTTGCGCCGTTTGCCGCCAGGTTGCATGCGGCGGCGAGCGAGAAAGAGATCCGCATGCAGCTGACGATTGATTGGGCGATGGCGCTCGTGCGCAGCGAAGCTCTGGCCGCCGTGACGCGCCATGCTCGCCGGCCGCCGCCAGTGCAATTGGCGCGATCTTTTGAAGACCAGGATTGGCGGCTGTTCTCTGCATCAGGGCAACGCCAACGCGCATGAAAACCTTTCTAAAAACGCCGCAGCCTAACAAAATGCGGCAACCTGACGCGAGCCGATTTCAAAGTCACAAGCCGTTGCCGGGCGACAGTGATGACACCGGTTGGTTGATAACGTTGAGCGATCTGACCTTGCTGCTGTTTTGTTTTCTCGCGATCTGGTACGTAAAGCAGCAGCCGCAGGATCGTGCGCAGGCGAGAAAGCCGGCGGCTCAGACGGCGCATAAAAGCCCCGCGTTAACAGAAAACCGCCGAGCCAACGACAATGCCGCTGATTGGCAGGTGCTTAAGGATGAGCTTGCGGGATTCGTTGCCGAGGCTGGTATGAGCGACGACGTCGAGCTCCAAGGCGCGCCTGATGAGATAATAATATCAGTCAAAGACTCAATTTCCTTTGCGTCGGGCAAGGCGGATCTCAAGCCTCAGGCATTGCCGGTACTGGAAAAGGTGGCGGCAGTCGCCGTCAGCCGGGCTGCCCTGCACCTGAGGGTCAACGGCCACACTGACGACCGGCCAATCTCGACGGCAGAATTTCCTTCCAACTGGGAATTGTCGAGCGCTCGCGCAAGTCGCGTGGCGCGTCATCTCATTGAGAAGGGCGTCCATCCCGGGCGCATCGAAGTTCATGGCTTTGCTTATAACCGGCCGCGCGCTGCGAACGAGGATGGTTCAGGTCGAGGTGTTAACCGGCGCGTCGAGATCAGTCTGTTGCGCGGCGCGGGCGCGAAAGGCCGGCTAAATCCACAGATGCCGGCGTCCTAAGAATGCATCTGCACAATTATAGCGACAATATTTCGCAAACGAATGACATCCGGCGTTATGCGACCGAGCTCGAACGAATCCCGGTCCGGGGCGCTTTGAAAAAGCCGGAGGATAGGCGTAGCCAGACCTTTTTAGAAGCCGCGAGCGCTATTAGCGCCACTTCGGTTGAGTCGGCGCCGGCGAAAAGCGCTAAGCCGTTCGGGTTGTGGGAAAAGGATGCATTTGGCTTCGCTGACTTCATCGACATCATCAACCCGATGCAACATACACCGGTGGTCGCGACGATTTATCGAAACTTCAGCGGTGATCAGATCGGTGCGGTACCGAGGGTGCTCGGCGGCGCTTTGTGGGGCAGGATCGGCGGGCTGGTCTCGGGAGTGGCAAACGCGTTAGTCGAGTGGTGGAGCGGCAAAGATATCGGCGATCATATTTATGCGGCGCTCTTTAGCCCGGCCAACAAAGAGCCGAAGGCTGGCGCTGTAGCGCAAAATAAACCGACCCGCGCCGCTGCGGTCGCTGGAGCAGCGGCCACCGGCGCAGCGCCCAAGCCGCAAAGCGCCGAGAGCGCCATCATAACATCCAGCGAATCTGCCTTGTCCGCGCGTGCGGCCGTTTACCCCAATGGGCTGCGCTCCGAGATATTGCCGCTAGCGCGCGCGGCACAGAACTCCTACGAAAAGCACCGAACCTTGGGCGAGTCGAATGAGTCTCTGGGTCGAAGCACAAGCCGCAACAGAGTCTAGCAGCCCGTGGTGAAAGCCTGAATAGAAATCAAATGACTGATGACCGGGGACCGAAGACCGATCGGTCATCCGTCTTCGGTCTCCCGTCGTCAGTGCTGCGACCGAAGCGGCTCGCTCCTCGATTGGCTTTGGTGAATAATGGCGGGCTAGACGTTCGCTTCCCGGCATGACTTGAATTGACACCCCTTGCTCATATCGGATAGTTATTTCCGCTATGAGTAAAAATTCGCAAACCGCGGCGGCGGCCGCAAATAAAATCGCGCAAGATCCCAGCAAGCCCGATTTCACCTTGCGTTCCACTCCCGACACCGTTTTGTGGGGCTACATTGCCGCCAACCTGCCGCCGGCGCTCACTATAAAGCCGGGCAGATCGTCGCCATCGAGGCGCTGTCGCACCAGGGCCTGACGACCAACAAAGACCCGGAGGAATTTTTCGCTGCCTGGGGAATAGCCGGAGCCGAAGTCTTGGCCGATGCGAAAGCAGTCTATGCCAAAGTGCAACGACCGAAGGGCGCCAGCGTGCGTGTATTCTAACTGGGCCAATTTACGTCGAGGGGGCGGAGCCGGGCGATGCGCTCGAAATACGCGTGCTGGACATAGAGTTTCGAGTTCCCTACGGCGTGAATAATACCGGCCCGGGCAAAGAGTTTAGCCGTGGACTTGGACATCGGCGAAGCCGTGGATATCGTCAATCTTGTCTATGCAAAATTCCCAAGAATATTTTTCGTTCCAATCCGCCTTATTGGTTACGGCTGACGGCCAATCTTGATCGAAACTGGTGATCTTGACAGAGAACTATCTGGCACGGGAGAAATTATGGAGATCGCGCCGTTGAATCAAAAAACCGGCTACGCGCGTTGGATGAAGAATCAGGGACTGCCGATCCATGTGGGGCATGGGATGGCGGATCTCTCAAGCCTGGAGCTGGCGCCGTGCGCGCGCGTCGGCGGCAAGGCGGCTTTTGTTCAGCTCTACGGCATGCAGGGCATCACCGGTGGCTACGTCGGTGAGATCGCGCCCGGCGACGCCCTCAAACCCGAGCGCCATCTCTACGAAAAAGTGATCTGCATCTTAAACGGCCAGGGCGCCACGGAACTCTGGGACGATCACGGCCATAAGAAAATGTTCGAATGGAACAAGTGGAGCCTGTTCGCGCCGCCGATGAATACAACCCACAGATTACTAAACGGCTCAAGCGAGCCGGTGCGTTTTCTAGCCGTAACCAATGCCCCGTTGGCTTTTGATATTTACCGCGATGAGAATTTCGTTTTCAATTGCCCCTATAGTTTTAAAGAGCGCTTCTTCGGCGAAGAAGATTATTTCGCAGTCGGCAAAAAGCGCTACGTCAGCGGTCTGATCAATATCTGGGAAACCAACTTTATTCCGGATATCAAGTCGGCGTTTTTGGAAAATCTCGAAGTCAAAGGCGCGGGCTTGCGTCTAGCGCAGTTTGAGATGGCCGGGAACGCGCTGGTCGGCCATCTCGGCGAATGGCCGGTTGGCACCTATCACAAAGCTCATTATCACGGCCCGGGCGCGATCATCGTCGGCACGCAATCTGTCGGCTACGTCTTGCTCTGGCACAAACAATGGGGCCTTCATCCCTACAGCGACGGCCACGAAGACAAAGTCAGCGAAATCAAGTGGGGCGAAGGCAGCATTTATTGCCCGCCGGGAGACTGGTTTCACCAGCATTTTAACTCCGGCAAGGAACCGGCGCGTCATTTGGCGGTACGCTACGGCAGCCGTATTTATCCGCTGGGGTTCAAAGTATCGCAGCAAAAGACCGATGACGATGTTTTTCGCAGCGTCGATGAAGGCGGCTGGATGATCCCTTACGAAAACGAAGACCCTGAGATCGCCAAGAGATATCAGGCGGCGCTGAAGGCAAATGGCGTGGCGGTGTGAAGCAGAGGTCGCATTGGCGCCGCGCTCATGCGCTAGCTTCCCCGTATTTTTCTTGTCACAGCGACCTTGCTCCATACGCCTTGAGATCGCCGGCGGCATTCTTCATTGCGGTGAATTTTTTTTGCAATGACGACAACAGATCAAAGACGACGACCGGCCGGCCGGCGGTCTTCAGTCACTTTTGTTGCTCCGCCGGCTGACGCCTCAGCCGGCGCTTTAGCGCAGCGCCACCGTTTACGGCCGTTTGAAATAAGCGATGCGCCAATAGTAGTTTGCCAATCCAACATACTCATGCAGGGTCGACGCGATGCCCCGGCCTGCGCCGAGCGTGGGCGCGAAGTCCAGAGGCGAGAGCTGCCACTGCCTTAGAGTGAAATCACTAGGAGCGGCGATCGGCTCGCGCGCGTCCGTCGAAAACACCAACATGCTGCGCGGCATATGAACCGCCGAAGTCACGAGTAAATATCGCTGCCAATTTTTTTGGCGCAGCAGCTTACCGGTCTCGAGCGCGCTTTCGAATGTGTCACGCGATTTCGCTTCGCCGAACACGTGCTCTTGCGGCACGCCCCAACGGATCAAATAACCGCAAGCTATTTTGTTTTCATCCTGATCGGCAGTGAAGGGATTAACGTGCCCGCCTGATACGATGATCGGTTTCGGTTGGATCTTGTAGAGTCGCCATGCTTCATCGAGTCGCCGAAACATAGCCTCATCGATTGTCGAAAACGGCAGCAATCCCCCGGCGGGGATCGAACCAGCGGTCAAGACAACGATGGCGTCATAAGGGCCGGCGTCCTTGGGATTTATGAGCGGCGCATAGCGTGATTCCAGAGGATAACGAAGCCAGTAGCCGATCAACCCGCTATGGAGCATCAAGACCGAGCACAGGGTCAGAAAAAGCAGTTTGCGCGCCCATCGGCGCCGCCAGAAAACCAGCACAATCAACAGAGGTAACATCCATACGACGGGTGGCAGAATGAGCTGCTTGAGAAACTGTTTAAAGACGAACATGAGGCAAAATGTCAACTGCTAAAGTTTAGGTCAGCAGTGCTTTTTTGAAGCGAGAAAGCAAGCAGCGCGAAAGTTCAAATCTATTCTGAATCAGGCTGCTTTTCCGGCGCGGCATCGGCGAAAGCTGCCAGGGCCATGCAGTTCTTTTCAATGCTAAGAATGCTCGGGTAGCGCGACAAATCGCAGCCGTAACGCCGGGCGTTGCCGAGTTGCGGTATCAAGCAAACGTCGGCCAAGGTCGGTGTATTGCCGAAACAGAACTTGCCCCGATTCGGCTGCGCCGCGATCATTTGTTCCAACGCGGTCAAGCCCAGGTCGATCCAGTGTCGCGCCCATTGATTCACTTGCTCATCGGTTTGGTTGTAGTTGCTCTTGACATAGTTAAGCACGCGGAGATTTTGAATCGGGTGAATCTCACAGGCGATGACCAGCGCCATGCTGCGCACCAGCGCTTTATCGGCGGAATCTTTTGGCAGCAGGGGCGCAACAGGATATTTCTCATCGAGATATTCGATGATGGCGAGGGACTGCGTCAGGATTCGCTCGTTGTCCTCGAGCGCCGGTAAGAGCGCTTGGGGGTTGAGCGCCTTGTAGGCGGGCTGTAATTGCTCGCCGCCGCCGCGGCGCAAGTGAATGGGGATTTGCTCATAGCCGATGCCCTTCAGATTAAGCGCGATGCGCACTCGGTAAGAGGCGGAGCTGCGAAAGAACGTGTAGAGTTTCATTAATCTTGTATTCCTCCTTTTCGAAAATACCGAGCCGGAAGGCTCGCAGGGCTTACGCAGCACCGCTCGATGGCGTCACTCCAGCATGGAGCGCTGGGATCCAAGTTGACATATGGCGGACGCATCCCTGCGTTGACCGAAGACGGACGACCGAGAACCGGCCTGGTCACCCGTCATCCGTCACCGGTCAAAGCACGATGTCTCCGGACGCATCCTGCGGGCCTCAAATGCCGGCAATCCATGCCGGCATGACGGGAACTGCCGATGGGCCGTCGAAGATTCCTCCGTTTTCATCCTCTGCGGCGAGCGTAAGCTCATGAATCTCTTTCTGGTTACGCAGCCAATTCCACCGAAGTCACAAACGGCAACCCGCTCGCAACCGGACGCGCGCCGCAATCGTCGATCACGAGCAAGGTACCGTCTGAGGTGCCTGCGACCATACCCTTGCCGTCTGGGGTCGAACATAAGTGCATGACACCGCCTTTCAAGTCATCAACGACGCTTTCCCACGTAGCGCCCTTGTCGCTGCTCCGGAGAATTGCGGCCATGGCGCCTGTTTCGCGTATCCATAGATTCGGCCGGCCGCGGGCGGCTCCAAGATAAACGACGCCGTCTTTATCTTCAGAGACCGATGTCCCGTAATCATGATTTTTCGGCGAAATGTTTTCCCAATGGCCGGCGCGGTCAGGGCTGCGGAAGCAGGCCTCGCCGCAGGCGAGAAAGACCATTCCGGAATGCTCTCGAGAAGCCAGGATCTCATGAATGTCCATATCGGTGAGCCCTTCGTTGGCGGGCTCCCAGCCGCGCCCGCCATCATCGCTGATCACGACGCCGCCGACTTCGATGCCGGCGTAGAGACGGTTCTCATGATCGGGATCGCAGGTCAGGTAACGGGTGCGCGACTGCAGTTCCGGGCTCGGTGGAAAGTTGGCGCCGGCACTGTGCAGTCTCACGCCTGCCAGTTCTTCCCAACCGCTGCCAGGTCGGCTGCGGTAGACCGCTGACGGGATGGTCCCCACCATAACGCCGCCGTTGATCGCCAGCGCGGAATAAAGGAACATCTTGGGTACTTGCGGGTCGGCTCTGTGCCAGTGCGCGCCCGCATCTTTAGTGAAAAAAAGTCCGGAGTGCTCCGTGCCAAGGTAAATCTTCTTTGGATCCTCCGGATCTACCGACATACAGGTGAGTGTCCAGTAGCTCAAATCGCGTTTGCTTTGTATAAAGTCTTTTCCATGTTGCTCAAACCGATACCAGCCTGAGAATGTTGCAACGTGCAAAGCTTTTTCGCCGTTAGATTCGCTCATGGTTTGTCCTCTCTTCATGCGCCGGCTTCTGGGTCAGTTTTGATTCTCCGCAGCTTGCTGCGCTGTGAATCCGGCGTAGGATCGGTTGAGCTTGGCGATATCCATCGTTCTCAAGGGTGGGTTTCGGCGCGTTACGTCTCTAACCACTCTACAATTCTAGATCACCGGAGTTTTCGCGCCTTGCGCAAGATTTTTCGCCATGCCAAAGCCGGGAGGGCGGGTTTCAAACCCACCCCTACGAATCCGATTCCTGTTTGCGAACTTTGCGGTTAAATGTCTTCTCCGGTCCGGCAGATCAACCGCGCCAGATATCGATCAACTCTTTCGATTCCATGACATCGGCGTAACGTTCGATGCGGTTGAGCGCGGCGTTATGGCCGGCCTCGGTGTAGGTGCCGACGCAATCGCGCGCGACCACCATCAGATAGCCGCGATTATGTCCGTCCCGCACCGTCGTTTCGACGCCGCCGTCGGTAGTGCAGCCGATCATGACCACGGTGCTCGCGCCGCGAATATTCATGATCGTCTCGAATTCGTTGCCGATGAACATCGTCGGGCGGCGCTTGTCGATGATGAAATCGTTGTCCGCCGGCTTGAAAGGCTCCATGATTTGCCAGCCGAAGCTACCTTTGATCCGGCGCGGTTTGAGCTTGCTCGGATGATCAACTTTTTGATCGCTCATCGCCCGGCGGATCCAAGTCACGGCTTCGTCTTTCCACAAAAACGGCGTCTGCCGTGTATACACCGTGAAAATCTTCGCCTGGGCGGCCGCGGCAATCAGCGGCGGCGCGTTGCGAATCAGATTCTCTTTGTTGAATGACCCGCCCGCCTGGTCATTTTGCATATCCCAAACCAAGAGCACCGTGTGTTTGCGATTGACGATCTCGCTTAGTTGGTTGGGAATCTGTCTGCCTTCGAATTCGATCATTGCGTGACCTCGCAAAAATTTGGCTGCTATCGTATGCAGTACTCTACTGTAGTGTCTCAGCAATTCGGGAATCAGTTTGCTGTCTCCCTGGCCCTCATTCCCGCCTCGTGGGAATATAACCCGATCTTCTATGGAGGGCATCGAGTTCCCTCATTCAATCTCCCCCTTAGCAAAGGGGGAGAGGAAGAGGGGGGGCTGGATTCTGGCTCGCCCCACGCGTTCGTGCGAGTCGACCGAATAAATCTCCATGTTCGCGAGACGCTGACTTGCAATCACATTATCCGGTAGAGCTTTTTGACTCGTACTCCTGCAAAGCCCCCGGCACCGGGCAGTAGGAGAGGCAATCTCCGCAGCCGGTGCATTCTCCTTCGAGCACTTCGTACATGTGATGGATGTCCTGCATCTTTGGATGAACCGCGCCCTCGGGGCACACCTCGCGGCAGAGGCCGCAGGCGATGCAAAGACTTTCGACGATGCGAACTTTCATAGGTTACTGCGACCCGCCCAGAGCCCGGCTTGGCTCCGGCGCCCACGGTCTCAAAAGAAAATCGAAAACCTCTTCGATGGGTTTCTGATCTTCGGGCGTAAGCGCGTAGGCGTCGATCTGATATTTGCCTTCCATGAAGTGCATCATTTCTTCGGCCTCCTGGCTGCGCAGTTGATGGCGCACCAGGGCGTCGTCAATCACGCTGAGCGTGGCCGCGATGCCAAGGCAGGCCATGGACTCGTTGTAGTAATGCTGGCCGGCGCGAGCCAGTGGATGGATGTGCGGAAACATAGCGGTCATGCCGAAGTAAGACAGTTTGGGCTGTGTGTTGGCGCGCGGATCATCCATCAGCTCCTCTTCGCGCTTGATGAAGCCGCCGCGCAGCAGCACGTCGGCATGAAGCTGGCCGTGTTTCACCTCGTCCCAGATTTGCCGCGCGCGCATGCGCTGGAGGTCGATATATTCGCGCTGCTCGTGGATCTCGACCGAAAGAATCTGCGTTGACATTTGTTTGAGCGACATGAAGGGTCCTTCGGCGGCATAGCCGGAGCGCGCGCGTACCGCCTTGTATTCGTCACTTCCGGATTTGAGGTCCTTTTCCGCGAATTGAATGGCCTGTGCCACCAATTTGTCCCACAGCGGCAGGCAGCGCTCGGTCTGGCGCAGGCGAAACTCTACTCCTCTCCGGAAAAGCCGGTGGGGTAGACCCATCTGTCTAAGAAGTCGCGCAGAATTGGTTGCATGCTTGTTCCCTCGTTCAATGCTCAGCGCTGGTAAAGTATTCGGGGCCAACGTTGGCTTTCCGTCCAGACTTCTGGCGGAGGTGGCACCATGGATTTGCCCGTACCGGTTTCGACGATGGAGCCTTTAGCGGGACAGTACATCAAACACACCGTGCACTTTGGGTAGGTGCAGCGCTGGTCGATTTCCAAGAGATGCTTAGCCGTCGGTGAAACGACGACCGCGTTGATATTGATCTCACGGCACACGACATAGCACATGCGGCACTCGGTGCATTTTTCGTGATCGATTTTTAGTCCGGGCATGTCTCTATATGTTCAAGTCGCTAAAAAACGTTCAAGCCGTTCAAAATCGTGTAAGTCTCAATCGATGTCGGCGGATACGGTTACTTCGCCCTTTTCTCCTTCCATTCCTAAGACGAAGCGCGCGGTCTCTTCGAGAAAGAACAGGTAGTCGCGCCTGGTGTCCGCTGAAAGGCGTCTTGGCGAGCTCAATGTCGATGGGTTTTAGCAAGAAGCGCTCCGCCTGTAGTTTGCCCATGAGCACATGGCTGAGGGTCTCGGGCTGCTGGCTTAAAAAAAGCGCGCGCAGGCCTTCGTCGCGCAGAGAATTTGCAAAACGTTCCGTCCATGCCCACTCGATTACCTTAGGCCCTAAATTGAGCGCGGCGATGCGGACATTATGCGGATAATTGGCGAGCGCGCGCAAGCAGAAGATGTAAGCGCCGGTGCGCGTGGCCATGGCGAATCGACCGTAAGGATGATCGAACAGTTGGCGCTGTGTTCGTACCCAGTTTCGTTTGAGCATTTCATCGCAAAACTGCATCTCATGGGTCGACTCGTCGTAAGTCTGCCGGCCAAATAAATAGGCCACGGTGGGCGGGTAGTCGTTGAGATTGATACCTTGGGCCCAGCCGCCGTAAACGTAATACATCATGCGCTTGAGGGTCCAGAGCCGTCCGAGCAGGCAGAAGTATTGGTCGTCCGTCAGTTTTCCCGCGCGCGCTTCAGCCGCGACTGCGTCCATAGCCGTGACGGCGCCGTCGGCATCGCCTTGACGGCGCAGTTCATCGGCCAGTTTTTCGCCCGAGCTTTCCAAACACTCACTCATTGAATTCTTACCGTCTGCTACAATCAAGAAGCAAATTTACGGGTTCTTCAGTCCCGGTAAAACCAAGGTTAACCAGCCGCGAGCAAGCGCTCGTGACCCTTCTTTGAAATCGGCGCCAGCTCTGAAGTAAGCAGTTTCCAACTGTCGCCGTTATCGGCGCTGTAAAACAGCTCGCCACCGGTGGTGCCGCCGAAGATCGAGCAAACGCCGTTGTATTCTTCCAGCGCGAGGGCGCCAAACTCGTGCTTTAGACTCTCCGGCAATCCACCGCCAAGACGCTGCCAGTTCCTGCCGCCGTCACTGCTACGATAAATTTTACCTTCCGCGCGCGCCGTGGCGCCTGCTTTGCGCCAGGTTTGCGGATTGTGTTCCGCGGTGGCCACAAACATAGTGTCGGGATTTTTCGGGTTCCAGGTAAAGCCGTCGGGATAAACATCCGCCGGCCAATCGGGGCTGGTCCAACGTTCCCAGTTCCCGCCGCCCGTGTAGGTGACATACACGCCCGCGCCGCCGGTCACGTAAATCTTGTTTGAGTCGCGCGGATCGATCAAGCAGCGGTGCACGTCGTAAAAATGTTCCACCGGCCGGTTCTTGTCGGCGAGCAGTCCGACCGTGTTTAACTCAGTCCAGCTTTTTCCCTCGTCCGTGCTTTTCAAGAATGCCCCCTGCTCGACGCATGCAAAAATGATTTTTGGGTCTTGCGGATCGAAGGTAATAAACTTGGTATGCGCGACATGCGGCGGCGCGGGGAATGACCACTGTGAGACCGTCGGCACTCGTCGCATTGTGGTTAACTCCACCCAGTGGTGCCCCAGGTCTTCGCTCACAAACAAGTGCGCGGGCTGAGTGCCGGCGTAGATGCGCGCCGTGCCGCCGATGGCGTTGGCGCCCAGGCTATAGACGTCGTGAACCGCCAGACCGTTGTCGCGCCGCTCCCAGGTTTTTCCGCCGTCGGCGCTGGCGTGAACTGAGCCGAAAAACGCGCCGGCAAACATCGTTGCGGTCATCGGCTCGAAAATGATCGAGCTGATATGCTGGCCGCGGAGAGCGCGCTGCGACTCGCGCCATTCTCCGTCTTGTGCCCTTTCGAACGATACCACGCCGTCTTTGGTGCCGACCCAGAGTTGCCGCGATAGCTCGGCTGCGGAGTAGACGTTGGTTCCGCCGTGAGAAAGTCCAATGGCCATGTTCATCCTCCGTGCCCTAGTATTGAAACGATTTGCCTGGGGGCGAACTCGAGAGCGCCTAACTTAGCAATTCACGATCGCGCCCGTCAATGATCGTCGTCTTGATTGACAGGCATCCATGACCTACTTATATTCGCTGCATCATTGCGGAGGAAAAATCAGATATGGCTGGAGCGCTTGCGGGCATCAAAATACTCGACATCACCAATTACATCGCCGGGCCTTATGCGACTTTGTTGCTCGCCGATCTTGGCGCCGAAGTCTACAAGATTGAAACGCCGGGAGCCGGCGATCCATTTCGCACGTGGGACAAAGAGCCGAAAGATTACAGTCCGAGTTTTTGCGCCTTCAACCGAAATAAGAAAAGCATCACTCTCGATATGAAAGCGCCGGAAGGAAAAGAAATCTTCCTGCGTTTGGCGAAAGACGCCGACGTGATCGTCGAAAACTTGCGGCCCGGTGTCGTCGACCGTCTGGGCATCGGTTACAAAGCTATTAAAGAAATCAATCCCAAAATCATCTACTGCTCGATTTCCGCCTTTGGCCAAGAGGGTCCTTACCGTACACGCCCCGGGTACGATACCCTCGGTCAATCACTGAGCGGCCTGTTGAGCGTCATCACGGATCTCGAAAACCCCCACGGCCCAGGCGCGTCCTTTTCCGATCACCTGGGCGGCATCTTCGGCTGTTACGGAGTGCTTGCTGCGATCGCCGCGCGCGAGCGCACCGGCGTCGGCCAGAAAGTGGAGACCTCTTTGCTGGAGTCGAGTATCTGTTTTTTAGGCTTCCCGATTACCCAATATCTTTTCAGCAAGGAGGTGCCGAGCATGCGTAGCCGCATCAAAACTGCGGGTGTCTACGCGCTCGTGCCGGGTGATCGAAAGCCATTCGTAATCCATCTTTCCCACCCGCCGAAGTTCTGGATCGGTGTCACCGAAGTCATGGGACGAGTGGATTTTCAAAGCGATCCACGCACCAAGGACCGCCACGCGCGCAGTCAGAATTATGAGTTCATCGCCGACACTTTTGCCGAAATCGTCAAATCGGCGCCGCGTGATCACTGGCTAAAACTGCTGCAAGAAAAAGACGTGCCTTGCGCGCCGATTTACAACCTTGCCGAAGTCTTCGAAGACCCGCAGGTGAAATATTTGGATTGTTTGATGCAGGTGCATGATCCGGAGTTCGGTGAATTCCAACTGGTACGCAATGGCATCAGTCTCAGCGAAACTCCGATCACATTGAATTCGCGGCCTCCCAAGCTCGGCGAGCACAACGACGCAGCCCTGGGCGAGCTCGGCTACAGCGCCCAAGAAATTCGCGCGCTGCGGGAAAAGAAAATCATCTGATGCCGCTCGCGCATGTCGGCGATATCGATCTCTACTATGAAGCACAAGGCAGCGGTGAACCGGTATTGCTCGTACCCGCTTCTTGGTGGCCGAGCGACACCTGGCGTATCGGCGTCGTGCCGTTTCTCTCGCCGCGCTTCAAAACGATCATCTTTGATTGTCGCGGCACCGGCCGAAGCAGCGCCCCCAAAGACGGTTATACCGTGGCGCAATTCGCTCAGGATTGCATCGGATTATTGGAGCATCTTGGGATATCGCGCTGCCACGGGGTGGGCTTCGCCCTCGGTGGTCAAGTTGTTCAAGCGATGGCCCTGGCACGGCCGGACCTTGTCGCAACTCTTACCATTGCTGCCGCGGGCCCGGGCGCCAAAACTTTGAGTGGCGATACGCGAATGCTCTCGCCTGATACCGAGCGTGAAATTAGTGACCAGGGTTTTGAGCAGTACATCCGCGCCTACATAGAAAACGACAAGTTCGCGTTTAGCAATGGATTTTCTCACGCAAATCGCGGCGTGGTGATGACCCTGTCCGACGCGGTATGGCGCGGCCAAAGCAGCGCCGAAATGTTTCGCCGCCATGAGGATGCGCGTTTGACCTGGGATACACTGGCAAAAGCGCCGGAAGTAAAAGTGCCAGCGCTGATTCTTTGCGGCGCAGATGATGACGTCAACCGGCGCGGCAGTACGCCGGTGGGTACCGCGAAGCGTTTGGCTCAACTGACGCCGGATAGCGAACTATTTTTGATTCCGGCGGTGAAGCACATGACTTTTTGGGACGGTAGCGCTGGACTGACGGCGCTGCAAAATTTCTTGCTGCGCCATGCCATTGGAGCGACTCGATCAATTAAGCCACATGGCGATAAGGACTGACATGCCCACTGCAAAGATCGCCGATGTCGACATCTATTATGAAGAGCACGGAAAAGGTGAACCGGTGTTGCTGGCGCCGCCATCCTGGTGGCCGAGTGATACTTGGAAGGTCGTGGTCGTGCCGGTTCTTTCAAGGAGCTTTCGTACGATCATTTTTGACTGCCGCGGCGCCGGATACAGCGGCAAACCGGATTATGGCTACACGATCCAGCAGTTCGCGAGAGATTGCGCGGGCCTGTTGGAGTTTCTAAAAGTCGCGCGCTGTCACGCCGTCGGCTTTGCCTTGGGCGGGCAAATTGTCCAGGCGCTGGCGCTTGAGCGACCCGACCTCGTGGCTACGTTGACCATTGCGGCGGCCGGCGCGGGGACCAAAGCAACCAGCGGCGGCGCGCGCCAAACGGCGAATAGTGATGAAGAAGAAATTCGCGCGCATGGATTTGAACGTTTCATCCGCGGGCACATTGAAAACACCCACATGGCGTTCAACCCGGAATTTTTTGCCCTACATCCTGAGGTAGTCAAGTCGCTATCAGATGCTTTATGGCAACGCCAAACCAGTGCCGAACAGCATCGGTACCATTACGACGCGCGCCGCACCTGGGACACGCTCGGTAATGCGCCGGATGTGAAAGTGCCGACTTTGATTCTTTGCGGCGCGGCCGACGACGTCAATCGCGGCGGCAGCACACCGGTCGCTACAGCGCGTTGTTTGGCGGAGCTCGTTCCCGGCTCTGAGTTGGCGCTGGTGCCGGATGTTAAGCACATGACATTCTGGGACGGCGAGGGCGCGCTGAAAGCTCTGCAAGGTTTTCTCATGCGTCATCGCCTAAGTACTTAATGGCTGCGATTTTCTTGGTCTGATTTTGACGTTGGCGAATCGAAGCGCTGGGGAAAGGAACAATCGCAGGTTACCGGCGCGTCGCTCCCTAAAGATAGCGCAGCAAAGACATCCAGGATGCGCTTGCGCATGTCCGTTGGCCTTTTGGCGCTGGATAAAGCTCAATTGCAGCGACAAAAATCTCAAAAAATTTTTAAACAACATGCTTGACATAAGCTCCGCGCAGCAAGACGGTACCGGAGTTTCACCCGGTCGGGCAAAAATAAAAATTCACAGGTCGTCAAGTGACGCGATAGCGTCAGAACGGGCATTCCACCAAAATGGCATGCCCGTTTTTATTTGCCGCTGGGGATGCCCGAGCAACCGCTACCATGGATCGACCACCTCCGCTCCTTTCTCGATCAACAAACTTTTCAACAGTGATCTATGGCACCGGATTTCGTCTTCGCAGTAGCAGCCTACGGATAAGTTCGTTTGTGACGACAGCGCAGCGAGCAATGCAATGAGACGCTGCGCCGCGGGTTGTTGCATCTCTTTAAAATACCGCTGTTGATAGACAGCGAAGCGCTTTGCTGTGAACGGCTCCGCGAGCGCCCAGGAGACGAGCGTTGCGCTGGGTGCAAGCTCGGGTAGCCACACATCGAAGTAATCACGTTCTGCATAGTGTTCTTTGCGCACGCCGCGCGGCGGCCGGCGCACGGTGCCGATGCGCAAACCTTCTTGCGGATCACGGGGCTTGCCGAGCCGCACTACACGGATCGCCATGGACTTCGATACTCTGCGCTACTAGAGTGCCGTTATTAATCTTTTTCTGTCTTGCGTTTTTGCCCGCTGCGTTTGTTAAACCAAGATTCAAACGGCCCGGCCAGCGCGAGAATAATCAAGGTGAAAAAAGTGCTGAGCAAGGCAATGCCCAAGGTGCCCAATCCGACAGCTACTCCTGTAGCTGCCGTCATCCAGATGCCGGCAGCCGTTGTCAGTCCCTGGATATCACGCTCTTCATTTAACTTGAGGATCGCACCAGCGCCGAGAAAACCGATGCCGGTAACGAGTCCCTGGACCACCCGTGATAAGCCTTCCACAGACATACCGGAACTCGAACAAGTGAGCACGAAAACGGCTGTCCCCAAGCTTACCAGCATGTGCGTTCGCACACCGGCTGGTTTACCCGCTCGCTCCCGTTCGATGCCGACGAGCGCACCCAAGATGGTGGCGGCTATCATGCGGATGATGACGTGAACCAACTGCCGCGCATCGGGCAGCCCGTGAGCTAATTCTTCCCAGACAATATCCATTTTCTTTCACTGAGCTTCATTACCATCAGGGCGCGCGGATAAAGGATCGATATGAGCCTCCAAGTTTCGGCCGGTCCGGTAGGGCAACCCACAGCCACGATTTGGTCTAACGCCGTCCAATGAGGGATCACGATGCCGGTCATCTACCTGCTGCGGGTCGAGCCTGGTATGCTATACCATGCCGCAATGCTCGAGACCTGCTGGTTCGCTGATCCGGCCGGTGTAAACAGCGTGAGCCGCTGGTTCGCTTGCGGGTGTTGCCGCGCGGTTGCATTTTTTCTGCTTCATTTATGGGTTGCTTCCAGCTCAGCGAGGCGCTGACGTAAAGCGCGTTCTTCCTCCCAGCGGCTGGTTTCGTCGCGAATGATCGCGACGATTACCTGGACCTCATGTTTCGGCGAGTACAGTAACGCGACCGTGAAGGCGATCGAGAGTCGCCGCCCATCCTTGTTTACGGCCGGAACGCGAAGAACGTCAGTTCCGTAGCGCGTCTCGCCCGTCTGCATTACCTTCCGATATCCTTCCCAATGCCGGACGCGCAGACGTTCAGGAATAATCAGGTCGAGGGATTGCCCAAGCGCTTCTTGCTCCGTGTAGCCGAAAATCCGCTGCGCGGCAGGATTCCAAAAAAGCATGGTGCCATCGGGTCCGGCCGCGACGATTGCATCGCCCGCTGCCCGTATAAAAACTTCAAAATCGAATGGCTGACTCACTTTCATGGCCCACCTTGGTACTTGATTTTGCGGGACTCAACGCCTCGTCGGACCGATGGTACAACCTTCTTAGTACGATTTGCGACAGCTAAAATCATCCGCAGGTGATGTAGTACTGCGGCAGAGAGCGCGCTAGGGCGGCGGGCTGGCCGCGCCAGCGTAAGCCTCGTGCAGCTTGACCGGAGCTTTACTCTTTGGCCGCAGTTTCAGGTTGAGCATCTCGACCAAGACGGAAAACGCCATGGCGAAGTAGATGTAACCCTTGGGAATATGGCGATCTAACCCCTCAGCGATCAGCGTCACTCCGATGAGCAGCAAAAAACTTAGCGCCAGCATCTTGACGGTCGGGTGGCGCTCGACAAATGCAGCGATCGGCCCGGCAAAAACCATCATACACAAGACCGCTACGACAACTGCGGTGATCATCACACCAAGGTGATCAGTCATGCCAACCGCGGTGATCACCGAATCCAGCGAGAACACGATATCGAGCAAAAGAATCTGGACGATAACGTTGGTGAACGATATTTTGACCTTCGCCGATGAAGCGTGGCCGTCCTCTCCCTCAAGCTTTCCGTGTATCTCGTGGGTGCTCTTGGCGAGTAAAAACAAACCGCCGACTAGGAGAATCAGGTCACGGCCCGAGATCTCCTGGGCGAGGACGGTGAAGAGCGGCGCGGTCAAGCGAATGATCCACGAGAGCGAGAAGAGCAAAGCGATACGAGTGAGCATGGCAAGAGCCAGCCCGACAGTGCGCGCGCGCCGCTGCTGTGCCTGGGGCAATTTGCCCGCAAGGATTGCGATGAAGATGACATTGTCAATCCCCAGCACGAGTTCCAGTGCCGTAAGCGTTAATAAAGCGATCCATATCTGTGGTTCTGTCAGCCATTCCATGAGGTACCAACCCCGTTTCTGTGCGTCGAGTACTGTTTGGCAGAGGGCCAAGTCTCCCGGCCGCCGATATCCTCCGCGCGCGACGAGAATGGTTGCAGGTGAGCAGCATGTGCGCGACTAAGATCTCCTTGAGTTGCCTTTTCGCTGGGCTTGCAGCGGTAGTTGTTTGCTCGCCATAGTCCATTGCGCTGCTGTTTACCCCCGCAGCAGTTTTCCGAAGCCCTCGATGCGCGGTTTCATCCCGAGCGCGTGCAAGACCCACCAGAGCGAGGCGGCGGTGCTCGAAACTACCGGTCGTCGTGTATCGTCTTCCAGTTCCTGCACATAGGCGACCGAGCGCCAGCGGCCCTGGATCAGCAAACTCTCGACATCGGGGTGCTGGCGGAAGAGTTCGCGGGCGACTTTGTAGGATGCGTAGTCCGGTAGTTTGGCTTGATCCACCGGCTTGGAGACATCCAGGCCTTTGATGGCGAGGACTTTGACACCACCGTCTTCGTAATATTTTTTTACGCCCCTGGTTGATATTTTCTTTGTAGGCGGTCGCGATCACAGTGGTGCGAACCTTGAGGTGCTTTAGCGCTTCCACTGTAGCGCTCATAGCGCTGCTGACCGGCAGGCCTACTTGTTTGGACAGTTGGGCGACAAGTTCCTGTTCCGCGCCGTAGCCTCGCTGGGTGCCCAAGGTGATACCGCCCATCAGAATGGCGTCGCATTCTTCAGCTTTGAATATGCCCAGGCCCGCTCCCAGGGCGTCGATTGCTTTATCGAACTCTTCGGTGGTATGCGCCTGAACGTTCAATCCCGAAGAGACAATGGTAAAACCCTTGGGCAGGATCAGGTCCCAATCCGAAGGCGACTCGAATACCGAAGGAGAAAGATAACCGATGCGCGCTTTCCAACCCGACACCTACAGCTCCTTTCGCACAATTTATGACGAATGTTGTAGCTCAAGCGCGGAGAGATAGAAAGCCCGGCGCGGCGGAGCGCTTCGATCCACAGCTCGAAGATTTCGCCGCATCTCTTCTATGGTACGCGCTGTGGCGCAAACGCTGAATACAAATCTGCCGGCGAACGATAGGAGCCTGAACATGGACAAATCCCGGTTATCGGAGTTTTTTGCGCGCTTCGGTCAAGAAACCGCTCTCCTCAAGACTGCGCACGGCAGTTGGGTTGAGGACTTGATTAAGCTCGACTTGCGCGACTTTAGGATTGATGCGAGCAATGACTTTCTGAACGATTTTCCACGCCGCGTGATCCGGCATCATATCGAGGGTGGCCATGATCGTGAGAACTTTGTAGGAAGCTTCGGCGTCTTCCGGCCGCGGAAAGCGGAAAGCCTTGCGCAGAATTTCGATAATTTCGGGTTTGACGTTTGGATCGTGAATCAAGGCCACCGCGTCCGCCATGCCTTTGAGCAAGCGCGAGATCTGATCGGGCGCCGCCGCCGCTGAATCGCGAAAAAAACACAAGGTCGTCCCCTGGTAGGGAAAGTTAAGTTTGCCGATGTCGGCGAGCACGTTGGCGCCTGCTCGTTTTGCCGCTTCGCTGAAACTATAAGGAATGACAGTGGCGTCGACGCCGCCCGAGCCGAGGGCCTGCGTGACCGTAGCAGTGTCGCCGAGGATACGCATTTTGAGATCAAATTTCTCAGGGTCGATGCCAAGCTGATCCAGAGCGATCATCGTCTGCAGCCAGAATCCGCCACCGATACTTTGCACGCCGAAGGTCTTGCCGCGCAAATCTTCGATGGTTCGAATCTCTTTGCGCGCGACCAACTCGCGGGGAATCTTCTGCACCGGCGACGCGACGCAGTGAATCTTCATACCGCCCGCCGCCGCGCTGAGGGCGTTGCCCGGGGAGCCGTAATTGTATTGCACCTGTCCGGATGAGAGCGTCGCCATACTGAGCGCGCCGTTACGCATTTGTACCAGGCGCACGTCGAGCCCGTATCTTTTGAACGTACCTTTTTCGATGCCAACCCACATCGGTCCGACGGTTTCGTTTTGGCCTGCATAGGCGACCAGGATCGGCGAAGCGGTTTGCGCCGGGGCGCTAGATAGCGCCGCCGCCATCATGCAGCTGATGCCGATAAAAAAACCGGCGATACGACGGCCCTGAGGATTCACGATTCGCGGTGTCATTGGCTGCTCCTTTCGCCTGGCGGAAATTGACTGCTGAGCCGTTTGGAAAACTGGCCTTTTCCAGCTCACCAACACAGCGATTATCGATGGCTTGCTTGATGAATTCCCTAACTTGCCGGTCGGCTTCCTGCAAGGCGGCACATCGATGACGACCAATTTGTGGTCAGCGATATGTCACACTGCGCTGTCGCCGACATTCTCGCCAAAGGTAAAAATTCGCGGCTGATCGTTCCCCGGCGAGCGCCCTAGCACTTCTACACTGAACCGAGAAAGTTCACACATGACCCGAGAGTTTCTCAAGGAAAGCTGGAAATGTGTTGTATGATTGAAGAGAGGCTGGTTGGAAAAGTTTTCACGCTCGCTTGAAACGCACTTGATCTTGTCCAAGGCGCCGGATGAGCACGGCCGCCAGACTCCGTCTGCGGTATGCATAGATGCCTGAGGTTCTTTAAATCATCAAAACGGTAAAGACTTTGATTTAGAGTCGTATAAAACCGGCTAGGTGCGCAGGATGCTGCCGCTACAATAAAATGATCAGAGTGATTGACGGGTGGTTTGTACTCTATCCCGGCATCTCGGCGAGCAGTCGCCCGTACCCTTTGATTGGATGACGTAATCCCAAGCGCAACTGCGTCTCCCAGCAGCGCGCTGGGCCCGCATGAATTACCGTTAAGCCCGTCGCTTTTTCCAAGGGTTCGATAATCTCGAGAGTTTTCCAAGCGGAGCCTAGCATGTAGATGCCATCGGCATCTTTGTGTTTGCTGGCGATGCCTTTCATGAATTCGAGGATCTTGCCGGGCGGGACCTTAGGGACGTCAGCAAAGAGGGAGTCGATTCCTTCCATCGCCAGCACGTCGAACCTGGCATCGACAAAATAACGCGCGAAGATGTTGTTCATCTTCTCCGGGAAATAACTGGCTCCGACAAATCTCTTGATTCCTAGAGTGCGCAGCGCATGTACATGATTTTGCCCCGACGTGAACATTTGCACACCATACTTCTTCTCCCAACCCGCGATCAGATCCTGTTCGCCTTGGTAGCCCAGAAGCATGAACGGTGGCGCGCCGCCGGGTCGAACCAGGTCAGCTCCCATCTTTGCAAATTCCGCCGCTTTGGCTTCATATGCTGGCATGGACTTGCTGAACTCTTGCTCCGTGCCCTGGGTAAAATTCATCGTCGATGTGAGGAACTTGATATTTGCCGGTATCAGAGTGTCCAGATCTAACTCCTGACCAGCCTCCGGCCGGTTCGTAGGGCGCACGGTGCCAACGACGTATTCCTTTTGATCTTCAGCCATGGGTTTCTCCTTTGGATGCGCCGATCTAATCACTTCTTTTGAGTTCGGGTCAAGCGCGCCCAGTTTAAATTACGACTTCAGGTGGCGGTCCTTTGCGACAAACTCAACGCCGGCTTGATGCGCTCCCCTCGACAGCATTGAAAAAATCCGCTCGCGACTCGATTTGTTGCCCGGCAAGAAGCCGTCGATCGGCGCGCTAACTGCGGCCGAGGCATCTTTTTTATAGGTCGTAGAAGGCTTTGGAGTTGCTCTCCAGAATCTTGTGTGCTTGGGCATTGCTGATCCTGCCTTCGTCGGCCCAGCTGCGAACTTCATCCAGCGCGCTCAAGTTGGCTGAGATGTCAGTATGGCTATAGTCGGTGCCGATCATCAGGTTATCTTCAGTTCCGAACTTGAGTAGCGACTCAATGTCATCAATTGGATCGATGGTGACGAACAGCCGGTTGGTGCGGAACAATTCTGGTTCCAGTTCATACAGGCGGGGCAATCGACTCTGTTGACCGCGCAGGGTTTGACGTTTTTGCGCTCCCAACTGGGACATCGTATAGGGAATCCACGAGGCTCCCGACTCAATCAGACCAAATCGGAGTTTCGGGAACTGCGTGGCAAGACCAGAGGTCACCAGCGCGGTGAAGGAGTACATGACGGGAAAGCCCCGGTCCCATTCGCTCCCTGGAAGCGGATGGCCGGTGTGTATGCACAGCGGCAGGCCAAGCGCGCTGGCTTCCTCATAGATTGGAAAAAAATGCGGGTCGGTGACCTTTCTGTCGAGGTCGAATCCGCGCTTGAAGATGCCGCAGGCACCGTGCTTTTTTGCCCAGCGCAGCTCTTCGACAGCCTTTTCGGGATCAAGCAGCGGCAGCACAGCCGCCCAGCGTAGCCGGCCGTTGGCTTGCGCGCATTTTTCGGCAAGCCAACGGTTATAGGTAGTGGTCAGCGCCCATTCCGCTTCCGCGTTGCTGGTATTGTAGCGGATGAAGAACGTCGGGAAGATAACCTGCACGTCTACGCCCATCTTGTCCATGTGGGCGAGGCGGCCGGGCACATCCTCGAGCTCTCGCAGAACTCGAGGAGGGTGGTTGACTTCATCACGGATGGCACGGTTCTGCAGCCTGCCTTCAACCACCCAGCAGCGGCTGTTCGTCGGGTTATAGCCGGCGCGTTTGGCCTCATCGGGCGGTAACGTGGCCGTCACCGGTATGTACTTCGCGAACGGAGTACCGTCGAGCTTCTTCCAGGTGGCTTCAGACTCGTCGACATGCGTATCGGCATCGATCATTGGCATCGAGATATCTCCTGTCTTGACATGAAGACTTAATTTGCGCTCTCGCGATACTCTGAATTAATAATCCGGGTACTGGTTGTCCGGTTGTCAGGTTCTAGTTAATATAATTCGATCCTCCGGCTTTTCATACACCCCGGCGCCTGTTTGATCGCTCGCACGCCATTCAGGATAAGAGTCCTCAAGACAGACAACTGCAACGACTGCTCCAGAGTACAGCTGAAGGATTTAAGGACAATTATGAATACTGTGACAGATGAAATCCGGGTCATGACCTCAGGCGCTTTTACCGCAGCGTATCTCGAACTCGCTCCTCAACTCGAAGTTCTAACGAAGAAAAAACTCGTCGTCGCCGCAACCTCTATAGGGACAGGAAAGGCTTCCATCCCGAATCGGCTGCGAATGGGTGAACTTGTCGATGTAGTCATCGTAGCGGACAGCCTGCTTATTGAACTCATCAAGGAAGGCCTGATCATGGCCGAAAGCTATACTCCCGTCGCACGTTCAGCCATCGGTGTCGCAGTGCGGGCAGGAGCCCCTAAGCCGGACATCAGCACGGTCGACGCGCTGAAACGCACGCTTTTGCAAGCCCAATCCATTGCTTACTCCGCCAGCGTAAGCGGCGACTACGTCTCCACAGAGCTGTTTCAGCGTTTGGCGAATAGCCGATCGGGTGGTAAGCAAAAGCCGGCGCATTGAAGGTGGCGAGCGAGTCGGCGCGGTGGTGGCACGAGGGGAGGCGGAAATCGGCTTTCAGCAAATTAGCGAGCTACTTCCCATATCCGGTATAGATCATGTGACACCACTGCCGGCGGAAGTGCAAAAACTGTCGATATTCTCGGCTGGCGTCGCTCTGAGTACCAGGGATTCGGACGGGGCCCACGCGCTTATCAGATTTCTCGCTTCGCCACAGGCGGTCCGCGCCATCAAAAATAGCGGGTTGGAGCCGATAGCAAATCCGCGAGGACTCGAGATCAAGAGATTTTATCGACTAGGCGGATATCCGCTCTGTCATAAATTAGAGCGCGGTGAATGTCATTCTGCAAAATTTATCGCCACCCGTAAAATTGCTCCAGGCGGGTCAGTAAAACAGCTCATTGACCTGAAGGGCCGTCGAGTCGAACAACCTCATCGGCCGCCGCTCGACGGCGACGATGGCTTTTTTATTCGCTTGGTAACAATGAAAGGCTAGTCGTTAGCTGTATAATAACCTACAGCATAAAGCCTCCAGCGCGAGGCTTAAACCTATTGTGACTACGGTATCAGCAGCCACAGGGCAACAAGCCAAGCGACCACGGCGAGGGTTACGTAAACGGTGGCTACAAGCTGTCCGGAGGTTTTGGTCAACGGCTGATTATCCAAACTCCGAGATCTCAGACCAAGGTGGAGTAAACGCTAGCGCCGGAGCGAGAGGCGTCTTCGAACAACAAATTCTCTCGCTTCGCCAAGGGACATCAAGACTCGGTTAGACTTTACCTGGAAATGAACTAAGCCGCGGGCCGATTTCCCTCAATCGTTTTCCAGGCAATCAAAGAGAAGTGCCGCGGAATCAACAAAATCGCTCGATGCTCAGTGTAAAAGTTTAAAGCCAAACTGGACGCGGGAGCATCTCCGATCGTTGTTTGATGGCGCGCGCGAAAATTTCAGATTTGACTTGACTAAGCTGGCTATTTTTTAAGCTTTTATCGCTTGAACTGCGCTCCCGCATTGGTTGCATAGATAATTGCGGCTGCGTTGCACGACAAATAAAATCCACACAATTCCCCACAATCCGATTGTGCATGTGGTTAGAAATACATGAAGCACGTGGTTTGTAGTTGTGCCGCGCGCCATGACGTTATTCTCACAATGTGGACAGTAACGGCTGGTATGTTTAAATCCCATAAGCATTCACAGCTCTTCACTGCGGTTTGAAAGCCCTACCGTCGATAACATCAAGCGCCACAGTCCGGCTCGCCACAGGCTCAAATGGCGTGAGCCGGCGGTCCGCCCAAGCTTTCGCCCTTTCTAATGCTATGCCGCTGGCATCACGAAATGTCGAACATCGTTCGGCCAGAGTAAAAGAATTCGAATCGCTCTTACCCTCGGCCTCATGCCAGGCAATATGCACCGTTGGCGCGTATTTTCCACTAATTTCATCCCGTACTGCGCCAGGAGTGATTGTATAATCTTTATAAAATAACGTGCTCATTTGCGCCGTTCCTTTATAGCCCAGCAGGCGGTGGTGAAAGTCTTGGCTGCATTCAACGGGCGATCGATCCCCGCTGGCTGCGTTGCTCCTCGCTCAAATATTTCCCGATATCTCGGTCATAGCGCCTTGCCATCAGGGCGCCTCGCCCGTCTCGGTGCGACGCCAGACTTTCACCACGGGCTGCTAGGCAATTAGAATCCATAGGAGCATCTGGCATGCGACTACAGCGAGCGTCGCGAAAAGTACCAGAATCTCTCCCGAAACATTATTCATGGCTCCTTTACCAAAGTACCGCCGGGTTCACTCATGGGATTCGCAAAATAGATAAGGAACGAGCAAATACGACTCTTCAGGGACGAGTATAGCGAGTGTTGTGCCGAGCTGAACTGCGCCTCATTTGGCCAGTCCGCTCCTGAAACTGCGACGGGATCTTCTGTTAATCATCTTGGTTTCGGGTATTGCGAGGAATCCGGGCGGTTTGGCCCTCCGAGAGACGCCGTTCAAAAATATTACGATAAATGCAGCAAGATTATGGCAAACCAACGCAAACAGCTATTTATTTAACAGGAGAATAGACAAGCAGACGACCAAGGCGTGCCGAAGGGTCTCGTCGAAGACTTCCCGCATGAAACAAGCGGATGCCCGCAACAATTGCAAAAGACCGAGAGCGCAAGGATCGTTAAAGGTTATGTTGAAACGGGCGAAAATAGGATGCACATGCCTTCAACCAGGAAGCGGCTTCATTCGAAGAAGTGAGAAACTCATTTAGAGTCCCTGTTGCGGCGCTATCTTGCCTAAAGGCGCAGATTATCGGCATCTGTAGAAGGGGGCGGAAATTGGTTCTGCTGAGCAGCGGAGCGTATACGGCGGATGAAAACGCCCAACGGCCAAGCGATGCGAGCGACTGCCAATGGGCGGCCACTCTGGGGCGCTCGGAAGCAAACAAGTGCTCAAACGATTGAGGTGCGGGGTGTTTGCTAATGCGCCCGGCACACACTAGAGTGAAGCTGGATGAATCAGAACAAAGAGCGAAGCCGGTACAAAATCACACATTCGCACCGCAATCAAAACTTCATCGGGATCATTCGTAAAGATCGGGACACCTATGCATGGACCTGGAAAGGTCACATTGATTTTGCGGACGGGCAAAATTTCGAATTTTCCAGCCAGCGAAATTTCTCAACTGCGACTGAAGCGGAAGACTGTATGCGGAGTTTTGCCTGCGCCCGAATCGACAATCAGCTGAGGCGATAAACGCCGTTCTCGCATCAAAGTTGGTCATCATCTAGAGTTCGCTGTTCGAAGGCATCCCACCGGTTGATCGCGAGAGCTACTCCCCACGTGATAAAAATAAGCGCCGCGAGCAAACCGATGAAATCATTTGAAGGGTCATTCAGAAAATTCCTAACGATACTCGAGAGCGTGTCCATAATCCTTCCTTCAAAATGGTAGTTTGTTAAGCGCCGCCTAAATCAGCGCAACTTTCATCAACCCGCACCGACACAGGTCTGGTTAGCACGACCGCGGCAAATTGCCATATCTCGGAAGCAGCAAAGAAACTGCGAAGCGTTGACTGCATTTATGAAGTCCAGGCGCGCCGGCTTGAAACCGATGTTGATAAAAGTGTGATCTATCTTGGCCGCGCCGTCAATAAAAAAGTTCGTATAACCGACCATTCGTTTGATCAGGCTGGATATAAAGAATTTTTATTTCTGAGGAGGACTTTACAGCGGTCCGTCTAAGACGAGAATGCATTTCTACGTTCGAACGAAGCAGCAGGCACATCGCGCTCAATGCTGATCGCCGTTATACTACATCCCTGGTTCCCGGTCACACCGTTGATCAGCAATATCGGTCACTCTGCGCCGTAATAAAAGGTTGAGAGCCGGTTGGCGTTTATCGAGGAGCGCTGTGAGAGAATTAGGGAGCATCGGATAGCGCTCGTAAACTATCAATGACTTGCTCGTATGCGTCCGAGGAAAATGGCACAAGAACACGCTGATCCTTCATCGTTAGAAATTCCGCCATCCACCAGCCAGCAGTTATTGCGCGAAAACAAACAAAACGATCGAGCACCGGTACCTCCAGCGTTTTTCCCTCCTCCGGGACTCCTATTTGCCTGCCAGGGGTTAGTGTTTCGAAGCGTATCACGGTCGCAGACGCAGAAATCAGCGCGGCGACGGCTGGGCGCAGAAGCGGTATCGCGCAGATGGCGATTATTGTAGGTCGAAGCTTTAATCACCAGAATGTTAGTGGATTCACCCTGCTCTACGCGTTCGCAACATATTAGATCCGCCATCAGATAGGGGCCAGGCCCATGAAAAATGATATGTTCCCCGCTGCCTGGCTTTCGCCGTTTTGGTCGTGGATTTCTGTTCATGTTATCCGCGTTTTAACGGGCCGCGCTTGATGATATAGACGGCGATAAGGCCTAACAAAACGGCGAGCAGCCCGACCCCGGAAATTACGTTGTCATGAAGCTGATGTTGCAACAAATACAAGAAATAAGACTGTTGCGGGAGTGACCAAAGTAACTTCATGATGTATGCCGACGATGTCGTCGAGCGAACTTGTATCAATTTGACCAAAGAAAACAAGACCAGAAACTCTCGCATTGTCATGTACGGTCTTATTTCAAACACCCGTGGACGGCATTAGATTTATCCCCGCATTCGGGAGACAACTACGCAGGATGTAGATACTTGATCTGTAGTAATTCGCGAAGGTACTCACTGCACGCGGAGAATGAAAGAACGGGATTTTGAGGAGAGAATCCGATCTTAAATAATCATCTAGCCCTGTGGGATCACATATCTCTGAGTTGCATCGTCTTCGCTCGCCAGGGGACAGATTTTCTCGGTGGTGGATGAGTCTTGGATTTCATGATCGACAGGTGGTCCATTCATTTAGTCGGTCAAGTGAAACAGCGAACGGCGACATTTTGCCCCAAGCGAGTGGCGCCGGCGAAATTGCCAGAGCCGGGGCAACACTGATGACGACTTGAGTAGGGTTAGCAGACGTGGAATGGTGACTTTGAAATTGCAAATTCAGCAAAATTATTGCGGCCAGTCAGAAAAACGGTCGTATTTGATAATTGTGAACTCTCCCGTTTGTAGCAGCAGAGATTTTATTCGTGGTGTTTCTCCTCAAAATATTCGGCTTTTTGGCTCGCCCTTTAAAATTATCCGCTGAAGGACTATGTGGCAGTTTCTGCGCTGCTATCACCGGCGTAAATAACCATCAATGAGGCAAGCCGAACCTGGAAAGGCAACGAATGTCGTGTCGCTGCGCGCGTTTTCGGTTCGGGCTGGACAGCTGCCCTTCACTGGGATAGTTTCTATAAAAGTCAGCTAAGCGCTGCCTTGGGTGGGCCGCGGCGGTGAAAGATGAAGAGGGCGACACTATACAGCTCCAGTCGATTTTCGATTACTGGGCCGGCAACGATGACGGATCGTCCTGATCCATTCAAGAATCTTGTCAAGCAAGGCGAAACTCCTCCTGGCAAAGCTGCTGGACAGCCAACTTGCTGGCAATGGAAAAACTTTCGTCCAGGTATCCAGTGGATTGTCTGGGCGGGAGCAGGCGCACTTCTGGCCCTTCTTGTAGTTTTTACGATAGCGATACGACGACAGAAACCACAGATCACCCAGGAAGACATTCGCGCCGCGGTTTTGCACACTCTGCAGACTAACACGCTGCCTTCGCCTATGGCGAAGGCATATGACGTCATTCGACCCTCAATCGTGCGTGTGCGTGGTTTGGCAGCGGGCAAGAACGGCGAGGATATTGAGAAAAGCGTTGGTACCGGAGTCGTGATCGTAGACACAGGTATCATTCTCACCAATCTTCACGTTGCGCTCAGCGCCGAGCGCGTGCAAGTCGTGTTCGCCGACGGGCTCGAATCCGAAGCGACAATCACAGGAGCTCGTGCCGAGCACGATCTCGCCGTGCTTCAGGCGCACACGATTCCAGATGATCTGGTCGTGGCCACCATGCGTTCGACAGCGGACCTCGCTTTGGGCGATCAAGTTGTTGCCGCGGGCTTTCCGTTTGGTATCGGTCCTTCAGTGACGGCCGGTGTTGTGTCCGGTTTGCGCCGCGAATTCCGATCGCCGGAAGGGAAGCGAGAATTGACAAATCTTATCCAGTTCGACGCCGCCGTGAATCCTGGAAGCTCCGGCGGGCCTCTGGTAAGCGCTGAAGGCGAAGTCATTGGCATCGTTACTGCTATCCTCAATCCAACTGATCAAGGTTTCTTTGTCGGCATTGGATTTGCCGTTCCGATTGAGAACGCCGCTGCAGCTGTCGGCGTATCGCCGTTTTAAGACGATTCCAACTCTAAACGCGATGGACAACAAAGAAATCGACCGCAGGCAAATCGCTTCACTTATGGAACGCATCCTTTATGAAGTGAAGAAGGTCATCGTTGGTCAGGATCATTTTTTAGAGCGTGTGCTGGTGGCCGTGTTGGCGCGCGGGCATCTGCTGGTCGAGGGGGTTCCGGGACTTGCCAAAACTCTCACGGTCAAGACGCTCGCGAGGACAATTCGCGGATCATTCAAAAGAATTCAATTCACGCCCGATCTCGTGCCTGCTGATCTGGTGGGAACGCGCATCTACAACCAGAAAACCGGCGATTTCGCCACCTCTTTGGGTCCCGTATTTACCAATCTTCTTCTTGCCGACGAGATAAACCGGGCTCCTGCGAAAGTGCAAAGCGCTTTACTCGAAGTAATGCAAGAACATCAGGTCACGATCGCTGGCGAGAGCTATAGCGTCCCTGAGCCGTTTCTCGTCATGGCCACGCAGAATCCTATCGAGACCGAAGGAACGTATTCGCTGCCGGAGGCGCAGGTGGATCGTTTCATGATGAAGGTGCTTGTCGGATATCCGACTGAAGAGGAAGAGTTTGTCATCGTCGCTAGGGTTACCGGCACGTCTGATGATATTGCGCCCGTTGCCACCACCGAGCAACTGAATGCGCTGCAGCGTGAGTGCCAGGCCGGTTATGTAGATCCGTCGCTGATGCAGTACGCCGTGCGGCTGGCAACTGCCACGCGCGATCCGCAGCGCTTCGGCGTCGGCGACGTGGCGCGGTATGTGTCATTTGGCACGAGTCCCCGAGCCTCGATCCACCTCATAGAGGGCGCGCGAGCGCTGGCGTTCCTACGCGGCCGCACCTACGTTCTGCCGGAAGATGTTACGGACTTGGTTGGCGATGTATTTCGGCACCGGCTGGTGCTGACTTACGAGGCGCTCGCCGAGGGTATCACGGCAGATCAAGTGATCCGTCGCATCATGCATCAGATACCGGCTCCGGACAAACCGCTGGAGACCCATGTCAAGATCTCCGCCATCTCCTAATCAGAGCCCGGGCGAGGCGTTTAACGCTTTGACTGCTTCATCGCATGCTTATGGCGCCGAGATTATGTTGCGGCGCTTAGAATGGACGGTGATTCGTCGCTTAGATGGGTTACTTCACGGCGACTATAAGACTTTGTTTCGCGGCTTTGGCCTGGATTTGGCCGATCTCCGAGAGTACCAATATCATGATGACGTGCGCTACATCGATTGGAACGTCAGCGCGCGTCTAATGACGCCGCACGTCAGAGTCTACAATGAAGATCGAGAAGTCACTGCATGGTTCCTGTTGGATCTCAGTCCATCGGTTAATTTCGGCTCGCAAGTGAAGAAGCGGTCCATATCGGCTGAATTCGTCGCCTTACTTGCACGATTGTTGACGCGCCACGGTAATCGCGTCGGCGCAATCATGTATGGCGACAGCGTCGATACGGTTATTCCAGCGCGCAGCGGCCGGCGTCACGCGCTTCATATCGCGCACACGATGCTTTCCCGTCCGGAGCCGGCACAGTCAGCCGCGACCGACCTGCATGATTTTCTGCAGACAGCTTTGAGAATCGTGCAAAGGCGCTCTCTAATCTTTGTTGTATCCGATTTCTTCAGCGCGCCCGGCTGGGAGAGGCCGCTGGCTCAGTTCGCACAACGCCATGAGATCATCGCTGTGCGTCTCTACGATCCACTCGAGATGGCGTTGCCCGACCTCGGGCTTGTGACAATGCGCGACTCTGAGACCGCAGAGCAGTTGCTCGTCGATACCCATGATCCGGATTTCCGCAAGCGCTTCGCCGCTGTCGCCGAGCGACGAGAGATCGAACTTCGGTTGGCATTTCGCAATTCGGGCGTAGATGTGCTTGAGCTTTCGACCCAGGATGATCTCGTCGGGGCGATTTTACGGTTCGCCGATCTGCGCAAGCGGCGCAGCCAGTTGGCGGCCGGTGGAAATTTGCCGAAGCATTTGAGGGTAAGCCATGACCTTTCTCTGGCCTGAGATGCTTTTACTTTTGCTATTCTTGCCGGCGCTCATTGCCGCATACCTGTTTCTGTTGCGCCGAAAGGCAGCCACCGCGCTAAGTTACGCAAACTTGAGTATGGTGAAGGAGGCGATGGGTTTGGGCCATCGATTCCGCCGTCACATCCCACCCTTGCTGTTTTTACTTGCGCTCGTTGCAATGATCATCGCAATCGCCCGTCCCGCTGCGGTCGTTACTTTGCCTTCGCAACATCAAACGATCATTCTTGCAATCGATGTTTCGGGCAGCATGCGTGCCGTTGACGTGCAGCCCAATCGCATTTCAGCCGCTCAGGCCGCCGCAAAAGCCTTCGTCTCGGATCAACCTTCAAACGTGCGAATCGGAGTTGTGTCCTTCGCGGCAACGGCATCGGTCGTGCAGATGCCGACCCACAATCGCGAGGACATCATCGCGGCGATCGACAGGTTCCAATTGCAACGTGGTACCGCCATCGGCAGCGGCCTCATTGTCTCTCTTGCCACGCTCTTTCCCGAAGAAGGCATTGACGTAAGCGCGCTTATTTACGGTCGGAATGCGCCACGCGGTGTGCCGCTGGATATGGCAGGTAGAACGGAAAAACCATTATTCAAGCCGGTTCCAGCGGGTTCCTACAGCTCTGCGGCGATTATTTTATTGACCGACGGCCAGAGAACCACAGGGCCTGATTCCATCGATGCGGCGCGCATGGCCGCTGACCGCGGCGTTCGAGTTTTTACGGTGGGCATTGGCACGACTAGCGGGGAAACCATCGGCTTTGAGGGCTGGTCCATGCGTGTGCGCCTGGATGAGCAGACTCTTAAGTCAATTGCTAACATGACACGCGGCGAGTACTTCTATGCGGGCACGGCAGCGGACCTTAAGAAAATTTACGAGTCTCTGAACGCACGGCTGGTCTTCGAGAAGAAGGACATGGAAATCAGCGCGTTGTTTTCGGCAGCGGCAGCCGTGACTGCGCTCGTCTCGGCATTGCTATCGCTGCTATGGTTCAATCGGATTTTCTAACCGGAACAAGCCCGGCCGTGGTGCAGAGAAAATCCAGTTCGATTCTCGACATGGCCAGATTGCAAGCGTAAAAGAGCGCGCCGGATGAATTTCCGGCGCGCTCTTTCCGTTGCAACTCAACGTCAAATTTAGCTAACGCGACAGGCTACGAAGGTCGTGCTGAATCCTTCGCCGAGAGACCGAGGGCGTTGGTAGTTTGGTCATCCGCCCGTCCAGTCACCTTCAGATTCTTCGACTTCTGGAAATCGCGCAAAGCCTGCTGAGTTTTTTGACCCATGACACCGTCAATCGCTCCGGGATCGTGCCCTTCCTTCTTGAGAGCTTCCTGGACTTGTTTAACATCGGTCTGGCCTCTCATGTCACCACGATCTAAGCCACTGCGTCGATCGACGTCTCGGCTGCTGGCACGCTTGTTGTCTAGTGCACGATCGGTAGCGTCGGCCTGCCACATATTCGTGGTTACATCGACTTTAGTTGCTTTGCCGCCGGCCATGTCGACCTGAACTTCGTAACTCTGATCGCCTTTCACCACTTCCCATTCAACGTAGTCCGGTTTGTCATAATTGGTTGCGGTGATTTTGTAACCCATCTTTTCCAGCTCTTTACGGTAGAACTCCTTGTCTTGTCCAGTCTTCAGAGCGCGTTCCAGTCCTTCCTCTCCTTTGCCCCAGCCGGCTCTGCGATCGCGATCACTGAAGCGCGCATCGCCTCTCCCAGCCGGCGTGACCTTTTTGCCTTGCATCGCCTGTTTGGTAGGGTCGGCCCGCCACATGTTGCTGGTTACATCGATTTTGGTCGCCTTGCCTCCCGCCATATCGATTTGGATTTCGTAACTCTTGTCGCCTTTCACCACTTCCCACTCCACATAATCCGCCTTGTCATAGTTGACCGCTGTGACCGTGAAGCCCATTTTTTCCAATTCCTTACGGTAGAAATCTTTTCCCTCTCCGGTCTTCAGTGCTTTTTCGACAGCATCTTTATCCTTGGTCCAATCCGCGGTACGGTCGCGATCGCTAAACCGGCTGCCGTCACGGCGAGTGTCGGGCGCCGCATCGCGTTGCGCATCTGCTAAGGGAACATTGACTAGAAGCGATGCCAACAGCATCGTTGGGGTGGCGCGGAATTGCATAAATTTGATCCTCCTATTTATTTGAATGATTTCTGGTGGACGACCAATTCTAGCTTAACGTCTAAATTGCAGCAATTATTTCTTTCTGAACCATGCGACTTTATCTCTGAAGTCTTCTCGGTCTTTGGGCAAATTGCATGCCATAAGGATTTAAAGTTTGGCCCGAGGCTGGAGCGAAGATTATCTCTAAAGATCTGCATTGCTGGATGTCTTATTGTCCCAAATTTGCGCTTAACGTATCAACTGTGTCTCGTTTTTGAGATACGAGTGTTTGGACAAAGGCCCACTCAGGCAAACGGAAAAAGGCTACTCAACGCAATGAAAAGTCGGGGATTAATAGTTGAAAAACTACCGAGCTTAAGCCTTAATGATCCGGCGCGCGCGATTTGTTATCATACGGAGGGGTGGGAGAGTGGTTTAATCCACCGGTCTTGAAAACCGGCGCTCACTTCGTGGGCCGCGGGTTCAAATCCCGCCCCCTCCGCCAAATCGTGACGCGGCATACTGCGCTTCTTCGCTACGTTAACTCCAACCTTATCTAAAACTCACGCAACTCAATGAAGGACGGGTTCCGAGGGCGAGAGTCGAGCGCCACCTTTCAGATTTCTTGGTCTATCGATTTTCGCTTCCGATATCTTTTCATTGGCGATAGAGTTGCGGCACAACTAAATCAACACATTAAGCTCTACCCCCAGGCTCATGCTGAATACGCATTGCTGCTGAAAACACTTGCGCTGAACTTGTCAGATTATCGAGCTTAACGATCGCATAGCGAAATGATTGCTTATTCAATCAATTAAGATAGGTATAGAGGACGCATCAGTCCGCACTGCTGGCGTGTTTCTTGCTCCGGACTCCACTCGGATTAATCGATGTCAATTCTCAAGATCGAAGGCGTTACCAAGCGTTTCAATGATCTCATAGCTCTGGATAACGTTTCATTCGAATTCGAAAGCGGGATCTTGTCCTTCCTCGGACCTTCTGGTTGCGGCAAAACCACGTTGTTGCGATCCATCGCCGGGCTTGAAATTCCCGATGCAGGATCGATTTTTATCGCCGACCAAGTGCAGACTTCTATAGAGCGCGGCGTGCTCATTCCACCGTACTCCCGTGAGATCGGCTTTGTGTTTCAAAGCTATGCGCTATGGCCGCACATGACGGTGTACAACAATGTTGCGTTCGGCCTCAAGTTACGAAAGTTGGCGGAGACTGAAATTCGCCGCAAAGTTCTCGGTACGTTAGATCTGGTCGGTTTAGGTGGGAGGGAAGGGCGTTACCCGTCCCAGTTAAGTGGTGGGCAACAGCAGCGAGTCGCCTTGGCGCGTAGTCTAGCGTTAGAGCCGCGATTGATATTGCTCGATGAACCATTGAGCAATCTGACGCCAAATTGCGCGAAGAAATGCGCGTCGAGTTGCGTAAGTTGATCAAAAAAGTTGGTATCAGCGCGCTCTACGTAACGCATGACCAGGAGGAAGCTTTCACGATTTCAGACGCCGTGATCGTGATGCAAGCGGGCAGGATATCTGCAGTACGCGTCACCTGACGAAATCTATAATCGGCCGGCACATCC
>CAWDHA010000022.1:0-25982 GCA_963801935.1 uncultured delta proteobacterium | reverse complement strand
CATCAGCGTCCGATGGACCAGACAAGAATGGCCCAGCCGACGAGAAAAGCAATGCCGCCTAGCGGCGTGATCGCGCCAAACCAACGCATGCCGGTGAGGCTCAAAAGGTAAAGCGTGCCGGAGAAAACAACGATGCCAATCATGAATGCCCAGCCGGCGCCGTTGAGATTTTTTTCCGGCCAGCGCGCGCTTGCCCAGGCGACCGCGATCAAGCCGAGGGCGTGATACATCTGGTAACGCACGCCGACCTCAAAAATGCTGAGCATGTCCGGCGTAAGCCGGTCCTTGAGCGCGTGAGCGCCAAAGGCGCCGAGCGCTACGCCGACAAATGCCGCTACGGCGCCCGCGGTAAAAAAAAGCCGGTCCATCTTTTGTGCTCGTGGCTCGTGTTCGTGATCGTTCGGGAAAGTGCTGCCCCGTGGCGGCTAGAATTTAACTAACCACTAACGTCATTACGGCCAAGCCGGCGACAGCTTGAGCCTCCGGCTGATCAGCCTTTTGCTGAAGCGCGATCCGGAATTGACCCCTGCCGTCTCCCTTAGCAAAGGGGGAGATACTGAGGGGGTTCTGGATTTCCGCCTGCGCGGGAATGGCGGCCAGGGCCATTGCGCCACGATTGAACCTGTCCGGTACGTCGCCCTTTTGCACTACGATCCGGCGATAGTCCTTGCGCTTGCTCAGGGCGTCGATCAAATCAACCAGGGGCCGGCGCGCGCTCAGATACCTTCTTTGGGCGCGCCAGCGGCGCGCATGATCGCGATTTCCTTTTCCTCGAGATTCCAACGCAGCAGAAAATCCTCGTCCGACACATGTTCCGCCCCCATCTTTTTGCGGAGCTCGCTGACGCTCGGCTCGGGCGGCTGTGACGCGGCCCATTCTTTGGCGCGCGGCCGGTCGAGTATTCTTTGCTTTGACTTCCGGCGCCATCAACTCGGCGCCTTCTTTGCCCCAGTACCCTAACGCGTATTGGATGATTTGATCGGTGACTTCCTTGTAGCGCTCGCCGACGACAACGTTGATCGCCGCCTGGCTGCCGACGAACTGCGACAGCGGTGTGACCATAATGGGATAGCCAAGTTCCGCCCGTACTTGCATTGTTTCCGCCAGCGCGCCATCGAGCTTGTGCTCCATGCCGACTTTTCGGAGCTGAAAGCGCAGGTTCGATATCATGCCGCCGGGCACCTGGTGTTGATATTGTGCGTAGTCATACTCCACGGGTGCGCCGATGGCGAAACCCTCGCGTTTGGCAATGTCGGTGAAGTGTTGCGATACCGGTTTCAAAACCTCTTCATCGATATCGGTTGAGTAACCCAAAGCGCGGAGGTTTTTGGCGACATTGAAAAGCGACGGGTTCGATGAGCCATCGGCCAATGGCGGCAATGCGGTGTTGACGATCTTGATGCCGAGCTTGACGGCTTCGAGGCAGCACAACGGGCCCAGCCCCGTGGTGCAGTGCGTGTGCAGTTCAAGGGCAACTCCGCCGGCGTTTTCGAACATGATCGGCACAAGAGTCCGAACTCGTTCCGGCGTAAGCAAGCCGCCCGGATCTTTGAGACAGAGCCGGTTGACTTTGACAGAGGCGGCCTGGCGTGTGCGCTCGGCGAAATATTCGTCGGTGTGTTTCGGCGAGACGGAAAGAGAAGATTGAGCACCGGGTTAATGCCGACATCACGCGCGACCTCGGTTTTCCACATCCAGCCTTCGAGCTCGTTCCATTCCTCAGAGATGCGCGCTTCGCGGATCCCGTTAGCCGCCATGCGCTCCATAAAAAGGCGATACATGGACCGCGGTGTAAGGTCGAAGGCGCTGAAGCGTCCGGCGTTCAGGCGCAGCGGCGTGCGCGTGACGGCGCCGGCTTACCAGCCGGACCCTTCCCCAGGGATCTTCCTTTAACTCGCGGACGCATTTTTTCAGGTGCGAGCTCTGAAATCAACTCGATAGCGTCGAAACCCGCTCGATCCAGCGCGCCGGTGACCGGCAGCATCATCCCCGTGGTCATGTTTTCCGCCCACAGGCTCTGATGGCCGTCGCGAATCGTGGTATCGACGAATCGAATTCCGTCCATGGTCATTCCGGTATAGTCCGTTGAAAGAGTCGTCCCCGACCGTCACGCTACAATGGACAGATAATTGGAGTATTGGAGTGATGGAGTAATGATTTTTCGGATGATCCGAAACCCATCACTCCCGTACTCCAACACTCCAGCACTCCATTTTTCTCTACAGAGTGATTCCGAAGAATTTCACTGCGTTGTCGAGCATGATCTTCTTACGCACTTCGGGCTTGATGTTGCACTGCTCGAAGTTCTTCCATCCAGCGGTCTGGGGTGATGCCGGGCCAGTCCGAGCCGAACATAGCCTTGTCCTGCAGCAACGTGTTGATGTTGTGCAACAGTTCGGCGGGAAAATATTTCGGCGCCCAACCGGACAGGTCGATGTAGTAATTGGCCTTATGACGCGCGATCGCTAGACTCTCTGCGGTCCACGGCCAGGTGGGATGGGCGCGATAATTTTCAGCTCGGGAAAATCCGCGGCTACTTCGTCGAGCGCGATCGGCTGGCTGTATTTCAATTTGATGCCCATGCCGCCCGGCGTTCCCGCTCCCGCCGCTGCCATGCCGCCGTGAAACAGTATCGGCAAGTAAGTTTGGCGCACTCTCCCCACAATGGATAGAAGCGCACGTCGTTGGCGAAAAAGTGCTGGCGCGCCGGGTTCAGCTCGCCGATGCCGTGCAGGCCGAGGTCTTTGCAGCGCTTGATTTCATCGAGCGCCAGACGCCCGGTCCAAGGATCGATGGCGCCGAAGCCGAGGAAGACATCGGGATGTTTTTTGACCGCGCTGGCGACATGATCGTTGGGCACCGGCGCCAGGCCGGTAATTGTTTCGTCCCGGCTGTTCATGAGCACCGCCATCATTTTGCGCCCGCGGTATTGGTCAGCCAGTTGATCGATGGAAACCGGCGGCCGCTCGCGGCCAAAATAGCGCGCCATTTGCGCCGTCCGGTCGCCTTTAGCCGCTTGCGTCACCTCGTCTGATAAATGAATGTGAACGTCGATTGCGACGATATCTTTTGCCATAAATAATGTTCTCCTCGTAAACTTCTTTTCTTATTGCACCCGCACGCTTTAAGTTCAACAGCGCGCGACGACGCCGTTTCGGGTTTCGAGTTTCGGGTTTGGCAGATTAGAACTCACGTCAAGTACAGCGGCTCAAGTTGAATCGAAAACACGAAACCCGAAACGCAAAACCCGAAACTAATTCGCCGTTCGTTTTTCCAAAGTGACTGAGAATGCCGGCGTCTGGACGAATATCTGGCGGTGCTTGGCGCGCTTCGACAATTCATGCAGCAAGTTAACCAGCGGCTGCTGCGGATTGAAGTATTCGAGCGGGCGCGGATTGGCGCGCATCGCAAGGATGTCCTCTTTGCCGACGATCCAGCGCAGCAGTAGCTCTTCATCAGAAGTGCCTTCAGCGTTGAGCCGTTTGCGCATCTCATCGGCGGTCGGATCATCGGGTTGCCAATTCATCCATTCCTTGGCGCGCGGCCGATCGAGGATCTTCGCCTTGACACCGGGCGTCATGTCCAGCGCGCCTCGTCGCCGCCGTGCCGGCCGAGGGCGTACTCGATCATCTTGTCGGTGACCTCCGGTACCGCTCGCCGACGATCACGTTGATCGCGGCCTGGCTGCCGACGAACTGCGACAGCGGCGTGACCATGATCGGGTAGCCGAAGTCGGCGCGGACCCGGGCGGTCTCCTCGAGCACCTCCGGAAGCCGGTCCTCGACGCCGGCCATGCGCAGCTGGTACTGCAGGTTGGAGATCATCCCGCCGGGCACCTGGTGCCGGTAGAGCCGCTCGTCGTACTCGTACGGGACGCCGATCTGGAAGCCCTCGCGCTTCGCGATCGCGGTGAAGTGCTCGAGCACCGGCTGCAGCACCTCCTCGTCGATCACCGTCGTAGCCGAGCGCGCGCGCATTTCTGGCGACGTTGAAGAGCGAAGGGTTCGAAGTAGCCGTCGGCGAGCGGCGGCACGCGCGGTGTTGACGTTGCGCATGCCCAATTCCATGCCTTCGATACGCAGCAGCGGCCCAAGCCCGGTGGTGCAGTGCGTGTGCAACTCGACCGGGATGCCGCCGGCGTTCTTAGGATAATCGGCACCAGGGTCTCCATACGTTCCGGCGTTAGAAGTCCGCCGGGGTCTTTCAAGCACAGGCGATAAGGTTTGAGCGACGCCGCCTGGCGCGTGCGCACGGCAAAGTACTCGTCGCTGTGTTTCGGCGACACGGAATAGATCAGGTTTAAAATACTGCGCATGCCGACGGCATGGCACACGCCGACGCGAAACTTCCAGCCCTCGTAGTCGTTCCACTCATCGGAAATGCGCGCCTCGCGGATGCCGTTCGGCGAACATTCTTTCGATAAAGAGCCAGTACATCGACGGCGGGTTGTATTCGAAAGTATTGACTCGGCCGGCGATCACCCGCAGCGGCGTCCGGGTGATTTCTCGGGAAACCAGGCGAACTCGCTCCCACGGATCCTCTTTCAGCTCGCGCACGCATTTCTTGAGATGAGACCCCGAAATCAACTCGATGCCTTCATAACCGGCGGCATCGAGATTCTTGGCGATCGGCAGCATCATGCCGGTCGTCATGCTTTCCGCCCACAAGCTCTGATGCCCGTCGCGTAAAGTTGTGTCGACGAATCGAATGGTGTCCATCGCTGCTCCTGTGAATGGCAAGGATCATAGTGACTACAACCCGGGAATTCAATGTCCTGGAACGGCGCCGCCCCGCTTACTCTCTGCCGATTTGCCCTCTCGCACATCACCGGCGGGTAACGAAGCCGCTTATCGCTGATGCGCGAGTTGCACCCGCGCTGCATCGCGGCTTGGTTGACAGCGATCAATTCCTGATGAAAGAATGCGATTGCTTGGCAGGCGTGTGTGTTTTGGTGGCAAAGCGCTGAGCGCAAAGGGTTCTCGCTCCGGCTCTTCGCTTCTGCGCTTTGCGCCCTGCGCCCTGCGCTCTAAATCGGCTGGGGAAATTCGAGGCCTAGCTTACCGGCGAGATGCGCTAGCTCAGTCCATGTGCCGTCATTGATTTCCACCTCTTGACCGTGGCCATCCTTATTACCGCCGAAGCCGTGCAGCACGATAAAGGCCGGCCGTTGCTCGCCCGGCCGGAGATCGCCGGGCGCGCCGACAACGGCCGAGAGCTTAAGGCCATCCGACAAAATAGTAACGTTCTGTTCCATGTCGAGCCGCCCATCGCTGTCGCGGCAGCCTCAGCGGCTCATCTCAAAGGTCAGTAATTGACGCGGCGCTTTTTGATAGGCCTCCAGGCCGGCGCTTGCGCTCTTGCCGCTTTCGAGTGTCATAATGCGCGCGCGCACCGACAGTTTGATCGGTGAGATATCGAATGGATAGGGATCGAAACGCACGGCGTGGCCGCCACTGGGAATTAAGCGCAAGTCGACCCGTTCGTCACTGTCATAGGAGACGCGCAGCGGAGCGATCTTATAATTTTTGAATTCTTCTTCATCGTTATGGCCATCGCAGCAAAAATAAAGCGAGAGCAAATCAAAAATCTGCAAGGCGCGATAGTTATAATCGAGCTCATTAGCAAAGTCCGGGCGCTTAAGTGCGAGCTCTTTCTTGGATTCTTCCTGCTCGGCTTCCAACGATTTTTTCACCTGCTGAACTGCTGCGCTCCGCTCCCTGAGCCGCATGGCCGGGTCGGTGAACACGTTATAGCGATTATGCCACAAGCCGGTTCGGTGCATTGATACCAGTAGCCCGGCATAAGCATCATGGGAACGGACCCAATCGACGTTTCGCGCATAAGCCGCCAGCTCAATTGCTTCAAACGAAGGAACTTCTTCACGGTGCGCGTAGGGACGCCCTTTGGCTGGGTTAATCGGCGGATTGCCTTCGAATTCGCGGTAGCCGCTGTCGTGAAATGTCGTGGCGAAAATCATGGTCTCGTAAGGCCGGAGTTGCGAAAAACGCTCGTTGCCCCAGTGCGCCGCGAGCTGCGCCGACAGCTCGGCGTGGTCTTCCTGGGTGCTGACGTAACAGCGGCCATTTTTCAATTCGCGTATCACCATTTTCGCGTCTCCTCATGCTGCAAAGACCGTGCTTGTCGCTGCCAAAGTTCAGAAACAAGACGGGCGCGGCGGCATCGAAGCCGGCGAAATTTTCTCCAGCGCTGGCCACGACCGACCGCCCCCAAAGTCACGCCCACTCTATACAATCTTTTGCAATTGCCAACAATGCCATTCGAAACCGGGCTCGGCCGGAGATCTTGGCCAAAGGCTAAGGCGTTCGCTGGGCACTGAAGACGGGAGATCGAGGACGGGCCCTTGGTCGAGCCGCGGCGCCCGGCCATCAGTCATTTATTTCCAAGCTCATTCCTCGGCCCAAACTATTTTGGCTTGCACCCGGCGTTGCGCTCTAATAAAGATAATCTAAACAGGATCGCGGTGCCGCGCGAGCCGGCGCTGAATTTTATATAACAGGAGGAGCATTATGACGATTCAGGAACATCATGCGCAGGGTAAAATCTCGTGGCCGGGCGATGCCCGCATTGCCGTTCTCTTGAGCTTTGACTTTCAGGGTGGCGAGGATGTCAAGCCTGATAAAAACGGCAGCATAAATCACGAAGAGTATACCCAGGGCGAGTATGGCCCGCGCACGGGTATCTATAGAATACTTCGCATTCTCGCGGCCAACGAGGTCAAGGCGACGTTTTTAACCTGCGGCGCTATCGCCGAGCGCTATCCTGAAGCCGTCGCGGCTATCATGGCCCAGTCTCATGAAATCGCCGGCCATGGATATCATCACGAAGTGGCGCGTGACTTGGCCAGGGACGAAGAGCGCGATGTGATGAAGCGGACTACCGATATGATTATCAACCGGGCGCAAAAGCGGCCGGTGGGCTGGCGTTCGTGCACCCAGAGTCCGAACAGTTTGGAACTTCTGATGGAGCAAGGCTATCTCTGGAACAGTAATTCCTTTGCTCATGATCTGCCGTTCGTATGGCAGGACGGCAAGAAAAAACTCGTGGAGCTGCCGCGCCAGCCATTCGGCGATGGGCGAACCTACGGCCATCGGGATTCGGGCAATCCCAACGACACCCTGGTGATCTGGAAAGCTATGTTTGATCAATTTTATGAAGAATCCGCGCTGGCACCGACTTTCTGTCCGTTTCAATTTCACCCCTACATCTCGAGCAGACCGGGCCGGGCGAAGAGCCTTAACGAAATCATCCGATATATGAAATCGCACAAGGGCGTATGGTTTGCGACCGGCAGCGAAGTCGCTCACTGGTGGCTGGAGAAAAGTTTTTCAGCCGAAGCCGCGCGCGCCGTCAAGGTCGCCTGACGAAGTTTGAATCGGAGTAATGGAGTAATAGAGTATTGGAGTATTGGATTAACAACCCCAACACTCCACCACTCCATTACTCCAACACTCCGCGTTTCCTATCCCCTGAACCAGCGGCGAATTTTTTTTCTGACGCCGCGTCCCAGCCGTTTCTTGGTCTCGAACCAGATTCGCAACAGCCAGTTGCGCGATAACCATGCCAGCGGCGTGGAGGTCGTGATCCACTGGTGGTTGAACTCGAAGTCGGCTTTGAACTTTCTCATTTGCAGGGTTTTTCGGAACTTTCTTTTGAAGATGGCCTTGATACTGACGGCATTCCGCGATTCGGCGAAAACCGTGATTGTTTCCACCGGCAAGAGATCACGCACGCGCGAGATTTTTTGCGCCAAGCCTATTTCATTGACCGCGCTCAGCAGCAGCACATTGCTGGAAAATTCGGAGTCTTGAGTCGCCGTCTCGATGATCTGCTTACGCAGGGCGAGTTCGATGCCGTCGCTATCGTAGCCGGCCACGACCAGATAGGTTTTGTGTTTGGAGGTGTGCATGGACTTCTGCCACCAGTCCAGAGCTTTCTCCAAACAGAGGCGTGAGGCTTGCGACAAGTTCTCCGCGCCTAACGAGCCGTAGGGCATCGCCACGATTACGATAGAAATTTGCCGGCTCTCCTTTGCCAAACACCAAGAACGAACTCAAGCCAATGAACGATAACGTGTGTCATGAGCTTAGGCGCGCCCGCAGAAGCTTTTGATTGCGCCTCTGCCGCGCTCGGCGATGCGTCGATAGAGTTTTAATTTTCAAGGCTCGTAGATCATCACATTCACCGGTTTGCCGCCGACCGCCAGGTCGGGACAAGCGCTGAGCGCCACGAGCAAATCCATCTCGGCGCTGAGATCCATGTAGTTGCCCTGCTTGGGACGTACTTGGGTGTGTTCCATCTTTCCGTTAACGCCGTCGATCTTCATGTGTTGGTTCAAGTTAAACGGGCTCGGGACATCTTCCGGAATAATGCCGTAAGAGGCCAGCGCCTGGGAAAGATTCTCATAGCAGCCGTGATCCGGAATTTCGGTTATCTGGCGCGGGTAATATTCGCCCAGGCGGTTTTCTTGCTGGGCGAGCTTGAAGCGATAACCGCTGCACATGCCTTTCTGAAGATCATGCGTGCCCTCAGTGAAGCCATCATGCAAGATGGTCATCATGTGCTGGTTGTCGCGCCCCATGAGCTTGTCGCCGGCGCTGAGAAACAGTTTCATGTTGTAAACTTTCGTGCGCGCCTGATCGAAGCGTTCGCGTAAGTTTTGCTGCCGAAAAAACACCAAATCGACCGTCGTCGTGGCGCTAATGCGGATGACCTGTCCTTGTTTCATTGCCTGCGCCCAACCGGTGTTATGAGACACATGCGCTTCCAGAAGCTTATTCATAGAGATTCCCTGTCAACGGATTGCCGAGTCACAGTTTCGGCTGCCGGCGCTATCGCGACTGCCTTACCAGGCTCTGGGCGGCAACGCCGATGCTTGGCAGCGAAGTGCTGCGGCGTCTAGCCGGTGTGTTTGCGAAATCGTGACATATTTGGTTACTGAGTGGCTAATCTTGTGTAGGCATTGTCTAGGTTAATTCAGATAACCTGTCAAGCAAAGTTGACCTTTATGGGTCCAGCAGGATTGTGATGGCGAAGGCTAATCATCCGTTGGACCGCATAAGACATCGATACCTTGATTCTTGAATCGAGACGGTGATACGGCTGGTTGTGCCGGCGCTGATAGGTGATTGCTCGAAGGAGGAACCCGTGACAGATTTCAAGCTGATTTCCGCTGATGGCCATATCAATGAGCCTCCCGCAGCATGGAAAAGAGTGCAGCAGGAATACGGCGATAAAGCTCCGAAGGTTGTCAAAGATCCGGAAGGATTCAAGGGAATCTGGGTGATCACGGACGGGCTTCCGCCGAGCCCTTGCTCCAACTACTCTATCGGTCACATCGTCGGCAAGCCCGAGGGTCTCGGTAGCGTTGATCTCGACAAACACCGCGAGCGCCTGCACTTTCACGAAAATTTTACCTACGAGAATTTTCCGGCATCGTGGGAGCCGGCTGCCCGAATCAAGGATCAAGACGCCGATGGTGTCGCCGCCGAAGTGCTGTTCGCCAGCGTCGGTCGCTTTTTTTATGGTCTAACGGACGGCGCCTTTCAACGCGCGATATTTCGCTCGTACAACGCCTGGCTCCATGAGTTTTGCAGCTACGACCCCAAACGCTTGATCGGCGTTGCTTTGATTTCTATTCTTGATCCGGAGAAAGCGGCGCAAGATATCCGGGAATACGCCGGACTCGGCTTTAAAGCGGTGCAGATTCCTTACGCGATTACGGACGGCGGCTACTATGATCCGGTTTACGAGCCCATCTGGCATGCAGCGGAAGATAGCGCGACGGTCGTGCACATTCATCTCGGCGGCCCGGCTCAGGGAGCCAAGCCGCGGTGGTTCGGGTTCCAGCGCTTGACCGCCGAGGGATCCAGTGATTTTTTCGGAGCGCAGCGCATCGCCACGGCCACGGGTTTTATCAGTCATCTGATGTTTTCCGGAGTGTTTGATCGCCATCCCAACTTGAAGGTCGTGTGCACGGAGTATGACGCCGGCTGGGTAGCGATCATGTATGAACAGGCAAACTATCGTTTTGGACGCGCCAGCGCTTACGGTTCGGATGTCAAGCTCAAGATGGCGCCCGGCGACTACATGAAACGGCACACCTGGTTTACGTTTCAGGACGACCGCGCCGGGATGCTCACGACTCCGGTTTTCGGCGCCGACAATTTTATGTGGGCGAGCGATTATCCGCACGGCAATACGACATGGCCGTATTCCCAGCAGACGCTAGACCGGATCGGCGCCGGCGTGAGTTCGGATATCACACGCAAGGTCGGCCGCGAGAATGCCAACGGTCTCTATCGCATGGGCCTGTGAACCACTAGCAGGCTGCTGAAAAAGACCCATATGCTTCGTTGCGCTTGATCGATTTCGCGTCAACGTACAGGAGTACGCCTCCGCTCTTCGATCTTCGCGCGCCTCGCCTCTGGGCCTTTTTGAGCAGCCTGCCGGCTTTTGTCTGCTTCGCTTGGAAGCAACTCGCATCAGCTAGTGCGAATGGCTAGTTCCGACAGTCTTTGAAAAAGAAGGGAAGGGATTTTGGTGCGCTGTGCTCGCTGGAAAAACCTTATAGGCTTCGTTGCGCTTGATCGATTTCGCGTCAACGTACTGTCTGGAAAGCCCAAAGGGTAAGCGCAAAGCGTCGCAAGACGAGGACGTAAGCCTGAACCGAACGCTCATGAGCTATGCGGCTCGCGCTATGAGCACGCGATTACGTCGTGAGGAGAAATGGTTATGACCTATAGCCGCATGAATGCTTGGGTTCGCGCGAGTTTTTCTTCCTCTCACTCACCTTGGTGGAATGCCTTGGTCTCCAAGAGGCGGTTTCTGCGGAGAAGTTTATCTGCATTCTCGGCGGCACCGGGACCCGGCACGGCATACCTGTTCTGGCCGGCTCCTTCGGCCTTTATCCAAAGTACGGTCTCGACGCCACCATTGTGCGGATCGGTAGCGGCACCATCGCGACCGCCGCGCTGCTGGGCGGCGAGGCGGATGTGATCAGCACGTCGGGGCCGGCGTTGATCAACGCCCGGCTTTCCGGAACGGCGATTTTGTACGTTAGCAACTTCAATGACTGGAGCGACGCCCACCTGCTGGTTCGACCCGAGATCACCAGCATGGAGCAGTTGCGCGGCGGAAAGTTTGCCGTCCCCGGGCTTGGCGGCGGCTATGCGCACATGCTGCGCGCTTTTTTCTTCCCTAAGTACGGACTTGATAAGGGCGTCAAACAGCCGACGATTCTCTCGGCGGGCGATACTCCGTCCGCTCTTACCGGCGTCGTCACCCGGCAATACGACGCGGCGCTTGCCTCCTATGAAAATTATGTCGCCTATCGCAAACGCGGACTTAAGGCTCTCGTTGTGCCCGAGGACGTCAATGTCAGGTGGTATACCGGCCTGATCAGCCTGGAGAAAAAAGTGAAAGAGCGCCGGCGCGCAATGACCCAGTTTATCAAGGCGCAAATCGAGGCGATCAGCATCATCAAGAGAGACCCGCTCAAAGCGCGCGCGGCGCTCAAGAGCTATTTCCGTAGCAGCGATGACGAGCTTATGGCCGAATACCAGAACTACCTGGCGAGCAAGTTACCGCTGGTGACGCGGGTCGAGACCGAGAATATCAAAACTCTGCTACTGACTTCGACCAATCCCGCCGCGAAGAACGCCAAGCCCGAGGAGTTCATCGATAATTCAATGGTGGAAGAGATTCTGCGCGAAGGTTTCGTCAAGCAATTTCAGCAGTGAAAGCGGGTGGTGATTCAGTTATGCCGATGACCGAAGATATCGCGGACTTCATTCTCTCGTTCAGCCTAAGCCGCGCCGGCGGCGCTTCTGCCGCGGGTTCGCGAGGCGTTTCTGGATTCGTTTGGCGTCATGCTGGCCGGGAGCTGTGAGCAAAGCGCCCGGATCGCGGCGCGCTGGGTGGAAGCGCAAGGGACCCTTGCGCTCCCACCCAGTGCGCCGCGATCCGGGCGCTTTCCTCGCGGCTCCCTGCCAACATGACGCCAAACGAATCCAGAAACGCCTCGCGAACCCGCGGCACCAGCGCCGCCGGCGCGGCCTTCAGGTTGAACGAGAAATGAATTCCGCAATAACCTCGGTCATCGGCATAACTGAATCACCGCCTCGCTTTCACTGCTGGAATTGCTTGACGAAACCTTCGCGCAGAATCTCGTCCACCATTGAATTATCGATGAACTCTTCGGGCTTGGCGTTCTTCGCGGCGGGATTGGTCGAGGTCAGCAGCAGAGTTTTGATATTCTCGGTCTCGACCCGCGTCACCAGCGGCAACTTGCTGGCCAGGTAGTTCTGGTATTCAGCCATGAGTTCGTCATCGCTGCTGCGGAAATAGCTCTTGAGCGCGGCGCGCGCTTTGAGCGGGTCTCTCTTGATGATGCTGATCGCCTCGATTTGCGCCTTGATAAACTGGGTCATTGCGCGCCGGCGCTCTTTCACCTTTTTCTCCAGGGTGATCAGCCCGGTATACCACCGGACATTGACGTCCTCGGGCACAACGAGAGCCTTGAGTCCGCGTTTGCGATAGGCGACATAATTTTCATAGGAGGCAAGCGCCGCGTCGTATTGCCGGGTGACGACGCCGGTGAGCGCGGACGGCGTATCGCCCGCCGAGAGAATCGTCGGCTGCTTGACGCCCTTATCGAGTCCATATTTCGGGAAGAAAAAAGCGCGCAGCATGTGCGCGTAGCCGCCGCCGAGCCCGGGGACGGCGAACTTTCCGCCGCGCAACTGCTCCATGCTGGTTATTTCGGGTCGAACCAGCAGATGGGCGTCGCTCCAGTCATTGAAGTTGCTAACGTATAAGATCGCCGTGCCGGAAAGCCGGGCGTTGATCAACGCCGGCCCCGACGTACTGATCACATCCGCCTCCCCGCCCAGCAGCGCGGCGGTCGCGATGGTGCCGCTACCGATCCGCACGATGGTGGCGTCGAGACCATACTTCGGATAAAGGCCGAAGGAACCGGCCAGGACGGGTATGCCATGCCGGGTCCCTGTGCCGCCGAGAATGCAGATGAACTTCTCCGCGGAAACCGCCTCTTGAAGGTCCAGGCATTCCACCAAGGTGAGTGAGAGGAAGAAAAAACTCGCGCGAACCCAAGCATCCATGCGGCTATAGGTCATAATCATCTCCACACGACTTATTCGAGGCTTTCATACTGTCGCGAGCGCCAGCAATCATGAGCGTTAGGAGGCCTACTCCTCGTCCTGCGACTCTGTCGCACCTTCCCCTCGGGTAATTGCTCCGGGCAGCAGGCTGCTCAAAAAGCCCACAGGCGAGGCGCGCGCAGACCGATGAGCCGAGGCGTACTCCTGTACGTCGACGCGAAATCGGACAAGCGCAACGAGCCTATGAGGTTTTTCCAGCGAGCACAGCGCACCAATCTCCCTTCCCTTCTCTTTCAAAGACCGTCGAGAACTGGCCATCCACACTAGCTGATGTGAGGCGAGTTGCTTCAAAGCGAAGCAGACAAAAGCCGGCAGGCTGCTCAAAAAGGCCCAGAGGCGAGGCGCGCGAAGACCGATGAGCGGAGGCGTACTCCTGTACGTCGACGCGAAATCGATCAAGCGCAACGAAGCATATGGGCCTTTTTCAGCAGCCTGCCGCTTCACAGTCCCATGCGATAGAGCCCGTTGGCATTCTCGCGGCCAACCTTGCGTTTAGTATCCGGACTCACCCCGGCGCCGATCCGCTCCATCGTCTGCTGCGAATAGGGCCATGTCGTATTGCCGTGCGGATAATCGCTCGCCCACATAAAATTGTCGGCGCCGAAAACCGGAGTCGTCAGCATCCCGGCGCGATCATCCTGAAAAGTAAACCAGGTGTGGCGTTTCATGTAGTCGCCGGGCGCCATCTTGAGCTTGACATCCGAGCCGTAGGCGCTGGCGCGTCCAAAACGGTAGTTCGCCTGTTCATACATGATCGCCACCCAGCCGGCGTCGTATTCCGTGCACACGACTTTCAGATTGGGATGGCGGTCGAACACTCCGGAAAACATCAGATGGCTGATAAAACCGGTGGCTGTGGCGATGCGCTGCGCTCCGAAAAAATCACTTGAGCCCTCAGCGGTCAAGCGCTGGAAGCCGAACCAACGCGGTTTGGCTCCCTGGGCCGGCCCGCCAAGGTGAATGTGCACGACCAGCGCGTTATCTTCCGCTGCATTCCAGATCGGTTCGTAAACCGGATCATAATAACCGCCGTCCTTGATCGCGTAGGGAATCTGCACTGCCTTGAAGCCGAGTCCGGCGTATTCGCGAATATCCTCGGCCGCTTTCTCCGGATCAAGAATAGAAATCAAAGCAACCCCGACCAAGCGTTTGGGATCATAGCTGCAAAACTCATGGAGCCAGGCGTTGTACGAGCGAAATATTGCGCGCTGAAACGCGCCGTCGGTTAGCCCATAAAAAAAGCGACCGACGCTGGCGAACAGCACTTCCGCGGCGACGCCGTCGGCGTCTTGATCCTTGATCCGGGCAGCCGGCTCCCACGATGCCGGAAAATTCTCGTAGGTAAATTTTTCGTGAAAGTTCAGGCGCTCATGGTGTTTGTCGAGATCAACACTACCGAGACCTTCGGGCTTGCCGACGACGTGACCGATAGAGTAGTTCGAGCAAGGGCTCGGCGGAAGCCCGTCCGTGATCACCCAGATTCCCTTGAATCCCTCCGGATCTTTGACAACCTTCGGCGCTTTATCGCCGTATTTCTGCTGCACTCTTTTCCATGCTGCGGGGGGCTCATTGATATGGCCATCAGCGGAAATCAGCTTGAAATCTGTCACGGGTTCCTCCTTCGAGCAATTACCCATCAGCGCCGGCACAACCAGCCGTATCACCGTCTCGATTCAAGAATCAAGTATCGAACTCTCATGCGGTCCAACGGATGGATTAGCCTTACGCCATCACCACCTGCTGGACCCATTAAAGGTCAACTTTGCTTGACAGGTTATCTGAATTAACCTAGACAATGCCTACACAAGATTAGCCACTCAGGATCGATATGTCACGATTCGCAAACACAGCGGCTCGACGCCTCAGTCTTCGCTGGCAAGCATCGCGTTGCCGCCCAGAGCATGGTAAGGCAGCCGCGATAGCGATGGCAGCCGAAGTTGTGACTTCGGCAATCGATTGACAGGAAACTTCTATGAATAAACTTCTGGAAGCGCATGTGTCTCATAACACCGGTTGGGCGCAGGCAATGAAACAAGGACAGGTAATCCGCATTAGCGCCACGACGACGGTCGACTTTGTGTTTTTTAGGCAGCAAAACTTGCGCGAACGCTTCGATCAGGCGCGCACGAAAGTTTACAACATGAAAATGTTTCTGAGCGCCGGCGACAAACTCATGGGGCGCGACAACCAGCACATGATGACCATTGTCCATGATGGCTTTACTGAAGGCACGCATGATCTTCAGAAAGGCATGTGCAGCGGTTATCGCTTCAAGCTCGCCCAGCAAGAAAACCGCCTGGGCGAATATTACCCGCGCCAGATAAGCGAAATTCCGGATCACGGCTGCTATGAGAATCTTTCCCAGGCGCTGGCCGCCTACGGCATTATCCCCGAAGATGTCCCGAGCCCGTTTAACTTGAACCAACATATGAAGATTGACGGCATTAGCGGCAAGATGGAACACACGCAAGTACGTCCCAAGCAGGGCAACTACATGGATCTCAGCGCCGAGATGGATTTGCTCGTGGCGCTCAGCGCTTGTCCCGACCTGGCGGTCGGCGGCAAACCGGTGGATGTGATGATCTACGAGCCTTGAAAATAAAGTTCTATCGACCCAATGCAAAGCGCGGCATAGCCGCAATCAAAAGTTCTACGGGCGCGCGTAAGCTCATGACACAGGTTGCCGCTCATCGGCTGGAGTTTGTTCCTGGTGTTTGGCAAAGGAGAGCCGGCAAATTTCTATCGTAATCGTGGCGATGCCCTACGGCTCGTTAGGCGCGGAGAAATTATCGCAAGCCTCACGCCTCTGTTTAGAGAAAGCTCTGGACTGGTGGCAGAAGTCCATGCACACCTCCAAACACAAAACCTATTTGGTCGTCGCCGGCTACGATAGCGACGGCATCGAACTCGCCCTGCGTAAGCAGATCATCGAGACGGCGACTAAAGACTCCGAATTTTCCAGCAACGTGCTGATGCTGAGCGCCGGCAATGAAATAGGCTTGGCGCAAAAAATCTCGCGCGTGCGCGATCTCCTGCCGGTGGAAACAATCACGGTTTTCGCCGAATCGCGCAATGCCGTCAGTATCAAAGCCATCTTCAAAAGAAAATTCCGCAAAACCCTGCAAATGCGAAAGTTCAGAGCCGACTTCGAGTTCAACCACCAGTGGATCACGACCTCCACGCCGCTGGCATGGTCATCGCGCAACTGGCTGTTGCGAATCTGGTTTGAGACCAAAAAACGGCTGGGACGCGGCGTAAGAAAAAAAATACGCCACTGGTTCAGGGGCTAGCAGCCCGTGGCGGCGGAGTCATGGGGAGTGGATTTTGTAACCCAATCCTCCAGGACTCCACCCCTCCATGACTCCGATTTCGAGCTTCGTCAGGCGACCTTCACAGCGCGCGCGGCTTCGGCTGAAAAACCTTTCTCCAGCCACCAGTGAGCGACTTCACTGCCGGTCGCAAACCATACGCCCTTGTGCGATTTCATATATCGGATGATTTCATTGAGGGTCTTCGCCCGGCCCGGTCTGCTCGAAATGTAGGGGTGAAATTGAAACGGACAGAAAGTCGGTGCCAGCGCGGATTCTTCATAAAATTGATCAAACATAGCTTTCCAGATCACCAGTGTGTCGTTGGGGTTGCCCGAATCCCGCTGGCCGTAGGTGCGCCCATCGCCGAACGGTTGGCGCGGCAGCTCCACGAGCTTTTTCTTGCCCGCCTGCCAGACGAAGGGCAGATCATGAGCGAAGGAATTGCTGTTCCAGAGATAGCCTTGCTCCATCAAAAGTTCCAAACTGTTCGGACTCTGGGTGCATGAACGCCAGCCCACCGGCCGCTTTTGCGCCCGGTTGATGATCATATCGGTAGTCCGCTTCATCACATCCCGCTCTTCGTCTCTGCCCAAGTCGCGCGCCACTTCGTGATGATATCCGTGCCCGGCGATTTCATGAGACTGGGCAATGATAGCTGCGACAGCTTCAGGATAGCGCTCGGCTATGCCGCCGCAGGTTAAAAACGTCGCCTTGACCTCGTTGGTCGCGAGAATGCGAAGTATTCTATAGATGCCTGTGCGCGGGCCATATTCACCCTGGGTATACTCTTCGTGATTCATACTGCCGTTTTTATCAGGCTTGACATCCTCGCCACCCTGAAAGTCAAAGCTCAATAGAACGGCGATGCGGGCATCGCCCGGCCAAGAGATTTTACCCTGCGCATGATATTCCTGAATCGTCATAGTGTTCCTCCTGTTATGTAAGATGTGGCGCCGGCTCGCGCGGCGCGGCGATCCTGTTTAGATTACCTTTATTAGAGCGCAACGCCGGGTGCAAGCCAAAATAGATTAGCCGAGGAATGAGCTTGAAAATAAATGACTGATGGCGGCGCCGCGGATCGGCCGGCCTCGGCCAGTTTCGAATAGCGTTGTTGGCAATTGCAAAAGATTGTATAGAGTGAGCGTGACTTTTGGGACGAGCGGTTGACCAGCGCTGGAGAAAATTCCGCCAGCTCGATGTCGGCGCGCCCATCTTGTTTCTGAACTTTGGCGGCGACAAGCACGATCTTTGCAGCATGAGGAGAAGCGAAAATGGTGATACGCGAATTGAAAAATGGCCGCTGTTACGTCAGCACCCAGGAAGACCACGCCGAGCTGTCGGCGCAGCTCGCGGCGCACTGGGGCAACGAGCGTTTTTCGCAGCTGCGACCCTACGAGACCATGATTTTCGCCACGACATTTCACGACAGCGGCTACCGCGAATTCGAAGGCAATCCGCCGATCAACCCAGCCAAAGGGCGCCCCTACGCGCACCGTGAAGAGGTTCCTTCGTTCGAAGCAACCGAGCTGGCGGCTTATGCGCGAAACGTCGATTGGGTCCGCTCCCATGATCCTTATGCCGGGCTGCTGGTATCGATGCACCGGACGGGGTTATGGCATAATCGCTACAATGTGTTCACCGAGCCATCCATGCGGCTCAGGGAGCGAAGCGCTGAAGTTCAGCAGGCGAAAAAATCGTTGGAAGCCGAGCAGGAAGAATACAAGAAAGAACTCGCGCTAGAGCGCCCGGACTTTGCCAACGAGCTCGATTATAACTATCGCGCCTTACAGATTTTTGATTTGCTCTCGCTTTATTTTTGCTGCGATGGCCATAATGATGAAGAAGAATTCAAAAACCATAAGATCGCTCCGGTGCGCGTCTCCTATGACAGCGGCGAGACGGTCGAGTTGCGCTTGATTCCCAGTGGCGGCCACTCCGTGCGTTTCGATCCCTACCCATTCGATATCTCACCGATCAAAATGTCCGTGCGCGCGCGCATCATGACACTCGAAAGCGGCAAGAGCGAAAGCGCCGGCCTGGAGGCCTATCAAAAAGCGCCGCGTCAATTACTGACCTTCGAGATGAGCCGCTGAGCCTGCCGTGACAGCGATGGGCGGTTCGACATGGAACAAAACATCACTATTTTGTCGGATAACCTTAGGCTCTCGGCCATTGTCAGCGCGCCCGACGATCTCCGGCCGGGTGAGCAACGGCCGGCCTTTATCGTGCTGCACGGCTGATAGACGCTCACCATTACATCGGCCAGTTGGTTGCCCATGACGCCATGAAACTGGCGATCAACAAAGCTCAAGAGCATGGCATGGGTGTCGTTTGTATCCGCCGTGCCGGCCACTGCGGACGGCTCGCCGATTACGTCGAGATGGCGGCGGATAGGGGTATGATTGGCATCGGCGCCGTTAGCGTCGGCGCCGGCAACACAGCGCCCTATGGGGCCATGCAACAAGTCACCGGCACCAATCCGGATGGCCTTCGGCATTCCGGGCGGCCAGCAAAATCATTTTATTCTGGATTTCGCCACTTCCGCTATGAGCATGGGCGAAATTCAAAAAAGACGCGCGCGTGGCGAAGCGCTTCCGGACGGCGTGCTAATCGACGGTCATGGCAACCCGACCCATGATTTTGCCGCTTTCCGTGGCCCACCGTGCGGCATGTTTCTTCCATTCGGCGGCTACAAAGGCTCCGGCATTGCTCTGGTAACCGAGCTTCTCGGCGGTGCGCTCACCGGCAATGGCTTAAGCAGAGAATGTGGGAGAAAGGCGGCCATGGAGTCAACGGGGTATTTCTGCAAGCCATTGCGGTGGAGGAGTTTCAGCCGCTGGACGAGTTTACCGGAAAAGTTGACGAGCTGATCTCGTTCGTCAAATCGCGCAAGCCCGCGCCGGGCTTTAGGGAAGTTTTCCTGCTCGGCGAGCACGGCCGAAAACATGTAGCGCGGCAACGCAAAGAAGGCGTGGAAATCAATGACGGCACATGGACTGAGCTATCCGATCTCGCCGTTAAGCTAGGCCTCGAATTTACCCAGCCGATTTAACAATGCAGGGCGCAAAGCGCAGAAGCGAAGAGCCGGAGGGAAGAAGCCTTTGCGCTCCGCGCTTTGCCACCAAAACACACACGCCTGCCAAGCAATCGCATTCTTTCATCAGGAATTGATCGCTGTCAACCAAACCGCGATGCAGCGCGGTGCAACTCGCGCATAAGCGATAAGCGGCTTCGTTACCCGCCAGCGATGTGCGAGCGGGCAAATCGGCAAAAAGTGAGCGGGCGGCGCCGTTCCAGGACATTGAATTCCCGGGTTGTAGCCACTATGATCCTTGCCATTCACAGGAGCAGCGATGGACACCATTCGATTCGTCGACACTACGATACGCGACGGGCACCAGAGCTTGTGGGCCGAAAACATGACCACCGGCATGATGCTACCGATCGCCAAGAATCTCGATGCCGCCGGTTACGAAGGCATCGAGTTGATTTCGGGATCTCATCTCAAGAAATGCGTGCGCGAGTTGAAAGAGGATCCATGGGAGCGAGTTCGCCTGATTTCCAGGGAAATCACCCGGACGCCGCTGCGGGTGATCGCCGGCCGGGTCAATACTTTCGAATACAACCCGCCGTCGATGTACTGGCTCTTTATCGAAAGAATGTTCGCCAATGGCATCCGCGAGGCGCGCATTTCCGATGAGTGGAACGATTACGACGGCTGGAAGTTTCGCGTCGGCGTGTGCCATGCGGTAGGCATGCGCAGTATTTTAAACCTGATCTATTCCGTGTCACCCAAACACAGCGACGAGTATTTTGCCGAACGCACGCGCCAGGCTGCATCGCTCCGGCCTTATCGCCTGTGCTTGAAAGATCCCGGCGGACTTTTAACGCCGGAGCGTATGGCGACCCTGGTGCCGGTTATCTATGAGAACGCCGGCGGCATCCCGGTCGAGTTGCACACCCACTGCACCACCGGACTGGGCCCGCTCTGTTGTATCAAAGGCATGGAACTGGGCATGCGCAACATCAATACCGCGCTGCCGCCTCTCGCCGATGATACTTCAAACCCTTCGCTGTTCAACATCGCCAAAAACGCGCGCGCGCTCGGGTACGCCACTGCCATCGATGAAGAGATTTTGCAGCCGGTGTCGCGGCATTTTACCGCCATCGCCAAGCGCGAGGGTTTTACCATCGGCGCTCCGGTGGAATACGACTACAGCCAGTACCAGCACCAGGTGCCCGGCGGCATGCTCTCCAATCTGCGCCATCAACTGCGCAAAGTCGGCATGGAACATAAATTTCCCGAAGCCCTCGAAGAAACCATCAGGGTGCGGCAAGAATTCGGCTACCCAATCATGGTCACGCCGCTGTCGCAGTTCGTCGGCAGCCAGGCGGCGATCAACGTGATCGTCGGCGAGCGCTATAAAGAAGTCACCGATCAGGTGATTAAATTCGCCCTGGGACACGCCGGCGCGGAAGGCGCGCGCGACATGGAACCCACGGTGAAATCAAAAATCCTCGACCGGCCGCGCGCCAAGGAATGGATGAAATGGCAGCCCGACGAACCGACCGCCGGCGAGATGCGCAAACGGCTCAACGCTGAAGACACTTCTGATGAGGAGCTACTGCTGCGCTGGATCGTCGGCAAAGAGGACATCGGCGCGATGCGCGCCAATCCGCGCCCGCTCGAATACTTCAATCCGCAGCAGCCGCTGGTTAACTTGCTGCATGAATTATCTAAGCGCGCTAAGCACCGCCAGATATTCGTCCAGATGCCGTCATTCTCAGTCACTTTGGAAAGCCGCACGGCTGAATAGTTCCTGGTTTCTCGTTTCTGGTTTCTGCTCTTCTTACGGATGAAGGATCGCGCTACCCGCCTTTGAACGAAACCAGAAACTGCAAACCAGAAACTAGAAACTAACCGGTTGAACTTAAAGCGTGCGGGTGCAATAAGAAAATAAGTCTACGAGGAGAACATTATTCATGGCAAAAGATATCGTCGCAATCGACGTTCACATTCATTTATCAGACGAGGTAACGCAAGCGGCTAAAGGCGACCGGACGGCGCAGATGGCGCGCTATTTTGGCCGCGAGCGGCCGCCGGTTTCCATCGATCAATTGGCTGACCAATACCGCGGCCGCAAAATGATGGCGGTGCTCATGAACAGCCGGGACGAAACAATTACCGGCTTGGCGCCGGTGCCCAACGATCATGTCGCCAGCGCGGTCAAAAAACATCCCGATGTCTTCCTCGGCTTCGGCGCCATCGATCCTTGGACCGGGCGTCTGGCGCTCGATGAAATCAAGCGCTGCAAAGACCTCGGCCTGCACGGCATCGGCGAGCTGAACCCGGCGCGCCAGCACTTTTTCGCCAACGACGTGCGCTTCTATCCATTGTGGGGAGAGTGCGCCAAACTTAACTTGCCGATCCTGTTTCACGGTGGCATGGCAGCGGCGGGAGCGGGAACGCCGGGAGGCATGGGCATCAAATTGAAATACAGCCAGCCGATCGCGCTCGACGAAGTAGCCGCGGACTTTCCCGAGCTGAAAATTATCAGCGCCCATCCAACCTGGCCATGGACCGCAGAGAGTCTAGCGATCGCGCGCCATAAGGCCAATTACTACATCGACCTGTCCGGTTGGGCGCCGAAATATTTTCCCGCCGAGCTGTTGCACAACATCAACACGTTGCTGCAGGACAAGGCTATGTTCGGCTCGGACTGGCCCGGCATCACCCCAGACCGCTGGATGGAAGAATTTCAGCAGTGCAACATCAAGCCCGAAGTGCGGAAGAAGATCATGCTCGACAACGCAGTGAAGTTCTTCGGGCTGGAGCTGTAAGACTTACAATTAACCGATCCGCTCCTCTGAGGATGTATCATGCCTCCTCTCCTTGATTGGTTGACCCGTACGCAAACAATCTTTAAATGAACATGGACGGCATCAGATTCGTCGATACCACGATTCGCGACGGCCAGCAGAGCCTGTGGGCAGAAAACATGACCACGGGGATGATGCTGCCGGTCGCCGGCGCGCTGGATCGAGCGGGTTTCGACGCTATCGAATTGATTTCAAGCTCGCACCTGAAAAAATGCGTCCGCGAGTTAAAGGAAGATCCCTGGGCAAGGGTCAGGCTGGTAAGCCAGCGCATCACGCGCACGCCGCTGCGCCTGAACGCCGGACGCTTCAGCGCCTTCGATCTTACACCGCGGTCCATGTATCGTCTGTTCATGGAGCGCATGGCAGCTAATGGGATCCGCGAGGCGCGCATCTCTGAGGAATGGAACGAACTCGAAGGCTGGATATGGAAGACCCGGGTCGCGCGTGAGGTCGGCATCAACCCGGTGCTCAATATTATCTATTCCGTCTCGCCGAAACATACCGACGAATATTTCGCCGAGCGCACACGCCAGGCCGCTTCTCTCAAAGTCAACCGGCTCTGTCTCAAAGATCCGGGCGGCTTGCTTACGCCGGAACGAGTTCGGACTCTTGTGCCGATCATGTTCGAAAATGCCGCCGGAGTTGCCGTTGAACTGCACACGCACTGCACCACGGGGCTGGGCCCGTTGTGCTGCCTCGAAGCCGTCAAGCTCGGCATCAAGATCGTCAACACCGCATTGCCGCCATTGGCCGATGGCTCATCGAACCCGTCGCTTTTCAATGTCGCCAAAAACCTCCGCGCTTTGGGTTACTCAACCAATATCGATGAAGAGCTTTTGAAACCGGTATCGCAACACTTCACCGACATTGCCAAACGCGAGGGTTTCGCCATCGGCGCACCCGTGGAGTATGACTACTCACAATATCAACACCAGGTGCCCGGCGGCATGATATCGAACCTGCGCTTTCAGCTCCGAAAAGTCGGCATGGAGCACAAGCTCGACGGCGCGTTGGCGGAGACAATGCAAGTACGGGCGGAGCTTGGCTATCCCATTATGGTTACACCGCTGTCGCAGTTCGTCGGCAGCCAGGCGGCGATCAACGTTATCGTCGGCGAGCGCTACAAGGAAGTCACCGATCAAATCATCCAATACGCGTTAGGGTACTGGGGGAAAGAAGGCGCCGAGTTGATGGCGCCGGAGGTCAAAGCAAAAATACTCGACCGGCCGCGCGCCAAAGAATGGGCCGCGTCACCGCCGCCCGAGCCGAGCGTCAGCGAGCTCCGCAAAAAGATCGGGGCGGAACATGTGTCGGACGAGGATTTCCTGCTGCGTTGGAATCTCGAGGAAAAGGAAATCGCGATCATGCGCGCCGCCGGCGCGCCCAAAGAGTATCTGAGCGCGCGCCGGCCCCTGGTTGATTTGATCGACGCCCTGAGCAAGCGCAAGGATTATCGCCGGATCGTCGTCAAAAAAGGCGACATGGTGGTTTCTCTTAACCGCGGCGAGCGCGCCATCTAACGGCGCACTAGTTTTCCCAACGATCACGAACACGAGCCACGAGCACAAAGATGGACCGGCTTTTTTTTACCGCGGGCGCCGTAGCGGCATTCGTCGGCGTAGCGCTCGGCGCCTTTGGCGCTCACGCGCTCAAGGACCGGCTTACGCCGGACATGCTCAGCATTTTTGAGGTGGGCGTGCGTTACCAGATGTATCACGCCCTCGGCTTGATCGCGGTCGCCTGGGCAAGCGCGCGCTGGCCGGAAAAAAATCTCAACGGCGCCGGCTGGGCGTTCATGATCGGCATCATTGTTTTCTCCGGCACGCTTTACCTTTTGAGCCTCACAGGCATGCGCTGGTTTGGCGCGATCACGCCGCTCGGCGGCATTGCTTTTCTCATCGGCTGGGCCATTCTTGTCTGGTCCATCGGCCGCTAGCCCGGATTATTCATGGTTTTTGAAATTTGGCTATAGAACTTCATTAGTTTGCGATGCGCTTACAATGAGCATGTACATTTTAAGTTTTTGCATGGCCGAGAGAAAAAACGTTATAGCCTTGGCATGAGGCGAAGGGAAAAACGCGTTTAGGGAAAACACACTTGTGGCTGCACTGTTATAAGTGCTGAGCTGCAAGCCATCGTGATAGTTTCGACACAGGAATTTAATTGGGCGCAGCCGGAAGCAGACCTTTAAGTGTTTGCCAGACTTCCGTGAACAGTTCGCGTCGGGGCCAACTAGAGGAGAGATGAAACCAGAGGTGGCGAGCCGGTGCGATTGAACCGGGCACCCACTTTAAACAGTTTAAGCCGTAGAGTTTCCAAGCGGGCATGAGCGAGTTGGGTTTTTCTAAGGGCATGAAGACGGAAAAGGACGAGCAATTGGTAAGCCAGCGCGTGGAGTTGAAGGCGAAAGGCATTGGCGCGATAGCGATGGCAGGAAAGTCGGTCCGAGCTAAGATCGCGCTTAAATTCCTTGATGCGGTTCTCGCACTCGCCCCGCTCGTCGTAACCATTGAAGATCTGTTCGGCTCTGCCCGCTCGGTTGGTAACGACAAAGCGCAGATTGACGCCCAAGGGGCCCACTTCGATCTTGACCAAGATCCTTCTCTGTCTCCTCCAGCTTCGAGCCCGATGACGGAAACTGTAGAAGACTCGGATAGGTGTTTTGGTGCGGGCGTATTTACGCTTGGCCTTTTTGAGCCACGGCTCGGCTTTCTCTAAACACCGCATTGGTGCCAATCCCGATGGCATAGAGCATATCGAGGGATTCCAGGGTCTGTAAATCTGCGGCGTGGCCGAGCCAGCATCGGCGCGATAGCTGATCTGGCTTTTAGGGAAACGCCGTTTAAGAGATGGACCCAGGCGACGAAGTTCGGCGACGATCCCCTCTGAAGCCGAGGCGTTGCCCGCGCGCAGTCGAGCTGAGAGTAAAGAGCCGGTTTTGGCGTCGAAGAAAAACAGTGGGTGATACATGTGCTCGCCGTATTTGCCGTGGAAAAATGCCAACTGTTGCTGACCATGGCAGGGATCATCGGTGGAGTCAGAGTCCAACAGGATTTCGTGCGGGTTTTCCCCTTTGCCATAGCCATGGTGCAAAAACCACTTGAGACAAAGCTCGCTAAGGTGGCGGATGCTTTGCCAGTCGGCGTGATTCTCCAAACGCGGAGCGTGGGCTGGGAGGCCAGGATCGGATCTGCCGACGACGGTTCGAAAAATGGGATCGTTACGTAACGTCGTAGCGTCATCCTGACGTGGAGCCTGCAGCGATCTGGTAGATCCTCTGGCAAAGCATCTCATGAATGTCGTGCTCGATGAACGGCCGATAACGCCAGTCATTAAACAAGCCCGCAAGCTCTCTAGTGAGCGCGAGTCGCGCATCAAATCTGGCGCAAAAACAAAAGGCCTAAGTCGCTAATAATCTGGCCGCCGTTAAAGTCGAGAACAATCTTCGGTTCAAAACTGAGCGTGAGTCGATTATGACACTGTGTAGCCATCGCTCCTCCCTCTGCTGTGAAGGGTTAGTGTGGTGACCAACCTCATTTATTGCACAGTTCGACGGTGCCGATGGCTTTTTATCGCCTAACCATGAATAATG
>CAWDHA010000021.1:0-107829 GCA_963801935.1 uncultured delta proteobacterium | reverse complement strand
ATGGTTCTACACATTCGTTTGAGGTCGTCGTAACTGACGACTCTCTCCCGATCACGATAAACAATGCCGCTAATGCCGCACATGGATCTGCCGCTGGCGCGCGATCAATCGCGCTAACTCACCGCTTTCGATTTGGCGGCCAGGAACGAAAATACCTCGGCGACTTTGCGGCGGTACGCGTCTTCGCTATACGCCTCTTGAGCAAGCCTAAGCGCGCTTTGCGCGAGGCGCGCGCCCAGATGAGTGTCCTCCAACAATCTCAGGATGCCGGAGCCTACCGCTTCGGGCAGTGGCTCGACCAGCAACGCGACCTGATCGGTCAAGACTTGCGTGTGGGACAGGATTTTTGTCGCTAGAATCGGCACTCCCGAGCGCAGGTAGGAATAAATTTTCAGGGGTGTGTTCGTTCCCGACGTTCGCGGCGAGACCAACACGCATGCGATTTTAAGCAGATCGTCTATCCTTTCCGGCGGTAAAGTACCGGGGAAGATAAAGCGATCCGCGACACCGCAGCCGCGCGCGCGTTCCTTTGTCCGGGCAATCTGCTTTTCATTTCCGCCGGCGCACAAGAACTGGACGTCCTTGCGGGTATTAATGACCTCCCGTGACGCGTCGACGAGTAAATCCAGACCCTGGTATGGTTCGAACGTTCCGGCGTACAAAACTACTCGATCGCCGTTGGTGATTCCGTAACGCTCAGCCGAAGGTCTCATCGAAGCGTCCGCCGTGGTGGCAAGCGGGCTCTGGTCTAGATTGCGTTCTCTATCAAAAAGCATGGTCGGTCCTTGTCAATCATAGACACACGCTTCAGAAGTTCGGGGCAGATGGTAATAACCGCGTCCGCCCTGCAAACCACGAACCGCTCGGTATCTCGAAAATCTTGATGATGGCCGGATAATTGTAAGTTTTGAAATTGGCGAGCTGTTGGGGAAGGCTCGAGTGCATATCATAGAGATGTTGCGCGTGTGCCAGCGGCGCAAGGATCGTACCCATCAAGCCGGCTTCTTCGTGCGTATGGATCACGTCGTACTTCCCGGTCGTCAACCGAACGAAGGCGACGCTGAAAAGTAAGAAATCCAGAAAGACTTTTGTCAGTGAGGGACCGATCGCGATGCCGCGCACCCACGGAATCGATGGGGTCCGGTAAATGCGCAGGCGCGGCAAGTCGACATCATCTCCAGTATGGTAAGTGACCAGATCCACTGAATGACCGAGCGCCACCAGCGCTTGAATGCGGCTGCGTATGCTAAAGGGTGTGCCTCGTGGCGTAAAGAAAGGCTCTGGAGCAATCATTAATACTTTCACTTCGGCCTCCAGAATACCGTTGATTGACGGTCAATAGGCTCCTGGCCCTCTCAGGACAGCGGGAACCGTCTTAAGGAGAATTCTGAAATCCAATCCCAAGGACCATTTATCGATGTATTCGAGGTCGAGTCGAACCCAGTCGTCGAATCCGATATTGCTCCGCCCGTTGATTTGCCAGAGGCAGGTGATGCCGGGTTTGATGCTGAAGCGCCGTTTGTGCGAGCTCACGTCGATCCGTGCTACGTCGCGAACCGGCAATGGGCGTGGTCCGACTAGGCTCATGTCGCCCTTGAGGACGTTCACGAGCTGCGGCAACTCATCGATGCTGCAGCGGCGCAGGAATTTACCGAGGCGCGTAACTCTCGGATCGTTTTTGATCTTAAACACGGGCCCTTCCGCTTCATTCAAATGCTCGAGTGTCCCTTGCTGCTGGTCCGCCCCGTCCACCATTGTCCTGAACTTTAAGAGCTGAAAGCGCCGCTTATTAAAACCAATCCGCTCTTGCGCAAAGAAGGCCTGGCCCGGTGAGTCCAGCTTGATAAGCAGCGCCACCACAGCGAAAAGCGGCGCAAGAACAAGCAGGAGTAGAGCGCTCCCGAAAATATCAACCGCCCTCTTGGCAAAAAGCCTCCAGTCGTCTGCTGGTCCGGACCGAATCGTGAGTACAGGTAGGCCCTCCAGCTCGTCCACGTAGGATCTGGCGACCTGCAAATTGAACATCTCGGCTCGCACCCGGACAATGATGCCCTCTTCCTCACAACGGCGCACGATCCTCTCGACGACCGGACCGTACTTATTGGGCGGGAGAGCAACGAGCACTTCGTCGATCGCCTGATGAGCCATGACAGACTCAAGTTCAGACACGATTCGCGATTCGTTCATCTTCTCCAACCTCCTGCGCATCGATTATTCGCAGCACGCGGTAACCCAGACTTGCGTTATTCCCGATCCGTTCCGCTAATTCAGTAGCCTGTCGACCCTCGCCGATAATCACGATGGCCCGCAGGTTCCTGCCGCGTGAACGAGCATAGTAAAGGACTCGTTGTGCTACCGCATGAGAGAGCCCAAGAACCGCCGTAGTGAGAAGTAAGAAAACACACAGGAAGGTGTTTGTAGCGAATGAAAAAACTAGCGGTGTCCTCAATAGAAGAAGTACTCCGGTTACAAAAGCAACAGCGAGAATGACTTCTGTTATGCGCCGGCTCCAGTGGGAAAGTCGATGCGATCGGTAGAAACCGCACATCGAGAAAACAACCGAAGACAATGCGAGGTAGCCCGCGAACAGAAAAATATTGACTAAAGCGATTCGCAGCGCAAACACATGCGTCAAGCTCGGCCATGTAAAGGCGCCGGCCGCGATGACAAAGGCAGCGAAGAAGGTCACGCTTACAACGAAAAGATCGAACAAGCGTGCGGCTCGGTGTAACGCGATTCTTCGAGACTGCGGTGACATTATGCGGTTTACAGTCAGTCGTAGCAGGTCGCAGGTTATAGCAAATGTGCCCGGCGCCAGGATCAAAGGTGAAGATGCATAAAGCTATCTCGGGAAATGACAATCCCATCCGGGTCGCGGCACTCTTGTGACGCTGATGAAGGCCAAGTGCGGCTGAGCTAGCCGCGCGGCTGACCGTCAAATCCTATGGCGCGAGGAAACTTTGCCTTTCAAGCTCTTGAGTTATCGGGGGGCGGTGCGGTGAAGTCCCGATCGCTGGTGAAACTTTGCAGTTCCGTCAACATCGCCTGCGCAAAAGAGATCCTTGGACTTCCACTCGGGACGCATCGACCGACAGCGTCAATTAATTCGTTTACACGGGAATGTGGAAAAGCGTCGCGAGACTCGCCGAAAGCCGCTATGTGATCGCTAACAATGATAGATGCCATGGGGCCGGCAAATTCAGAAATGGCTTTGGCCATTTCATCGAAGAATTTTGGAGGGACGATTTGCGGAGATCCAGCCGGCGCTATCTCTTCGGCCAGATCCCCTGACATCCGGGCCGCGTTCCACAATTCCTCGGTTCTGCCTTCCGCATAGCGGCTATAGTGCGACTGATAAAGATATCTATCTTCTGAATACTCGGCGCTCAGAATGTCAACTCCGTTCAAAACGACACCCAGGACCTTTGCGTCGACATAATCAAGCCGCTCCCGCGCCTTACGGACGATACTGCGAGAGACTTCCCGGCCTCTCGTTACCAGAATAACGCCATCGACTTGGGCTGCAAGGAAAACCGAATCACTGACTGGCAATAGCGGAGCAGAGTCGATAACGATGAAACGAAAATCTGTCGCTAAGGCAGCTAAGGTTTGGCGCATCGTTTCGGAACCGAGCAGATCAGCGGGATTGGGAGGCAATGTGCCGCGGCCTAGCAGGCTTAGGTTCTTGACGTTAGTCTTCCGAATAAACTGGGCGGCATGTCCGTTCCCCGTTAACACGTTCGTGAGGCCAGTACCATTCGTGATACCGAGTAGCTTGTGGCACTGTCCGCCATGCAGATCGGCATCGATCAACAACACCGGCCCGTGGCTTTGGGCAAGCATCATAGCAATATTGATGGAGGTAACAGTTTTCCCTTCGTTTGGTTTCGAGCTGGTAATGAGAATGGTGCGTGGAGGCTTGTCCGCTTTCGAAAAGACAATTGCCGTGCAGATGCTGCGATACATTTCCGCCATGAGCGAGAGGGGATGGTGAGAGATCACTAGCTCATTCTCCCTTGATCGTCCTACGTTCGACGATCCTCGCGGGGGAGAAATCTTCTCAGTGTATCCCAAGCGATGCCGTTGGGTTTTCGCCAGCTGAGCGAAAGCCGGTACTACACCAAGTGTCGGTAGCCGGAAATATCGCGCAACATCCTCGGGAGTTCTGACGCTGGTATCCAATACGTGCAGGAGGAACGCCAAACCGATGCCGCCGAGCAAACCCACAGCAAGACTCAACAGCAGGGTTCGCGTCCCCTTTTTGTCATCGGGATAGAGCGGAATTTCAGCTCGATCAATGACTCGTATCGTCGGTATTGGCTCTCCTCCGGTCAGAGCAGCCTCCTGCGTTTTCTTGAAAACCCCCTCATAGAGCGCCCGATTCGAGGCGACCTCACGTTCCAGCACGGCATAGTCCACCGCCTTTTCCTGAAGATCCAACGCTACTCGCCGTGCGCTTTCCGTCTCTATTGCCAAAGCCCTCTCTTTCTCGCTGCCCGCGCGGTAGTCCCTTTCAATCGTTCGGACGACGCGGTTAATTTCTTGGTCCAACCGGGTCTTGGCCTCATCCTTTTCCTGCTGCAAAGCGATCACGCCGCGGTACGTCGGCTTGAATTTCGTTGACAACTGGGCGATCTGAACATCCAAATCGTTGATCTGTTTCCTGAGTTGCTGGATGAAAGGATTGTCTATGATCTGCGATAGGAGCTGATTATCCCGGTTGGCAACGAGCCGGTGGATAGACTCCAGCTCGATCCTCTTCGATCGCGCCTCAGTCAAGTCTGTGTTGAGTTTCCTGAGCTGATCGAGCAAGAGGTTGCTTCCTTTATCGAGTGAGACAATCTTGTGCTCTCTTTGAAACTGGCTTAGAGCCTTTTCCGAATTCTCCACTTTGACTCTTAAGTCGACCAGTTTACGCTCAAGGAACTGCCGAGTCTCCTCGGTCAGCTCGAATCGTGTTGCCAAGTTTCGCGAAATAAACGTTGCGGCATGCTGGTTAATGACGGTCTGTGACAACAACGGGTCGACGCTAGTGAACTGAAGCTGCACGAGGTAAGACTCAGGAATCGGGCTAACGGTGAGCGCCGCCAAATAACGGTCAATGTGCCCGGGAGCGGCTCCAAGCTCGAACCCCTTGGGCGTGATCGCTTTCTTTTCTGCTTCAGGAGTTGTTCCAAGATACTTCCCGAGCGCAAGAAGCCAGTTCATTACGGTTCCCAATGCCCGACGCAGGTGCATCATACTCCAAGACAAAATGGATTGAGGCGCTACGTGGAAAGACGGGTTCTGAGCAAGATTCACATCTCTGACGACTTCGGCAATAAGGCTTCGGCTCCGGAGAAGTTTTAGCTGCGTCTCCTGATAATTGTTCCCGGTCCCGAGCAATTCGGAAGAGTCGAACATGCCACGCCCTTGGCTCTGGATGTAAAGACTCGTTGTAGCGGTGTACAGCGGCTGCCCCCAAGGAATTGACAGCGCAGCCAGGAAGACCGTTGACAATAAAAAGATCAACGCGACCCAGCGATGCCGGTAAATTACAAACCAATAATCGCGCAGGTCGGTTGTGTCCTGTTCTTCAAGAACCTGACCGTACTCCTTCGGAACGGGGGCAGTGGACCGAGAGGTAATATCATTCATAAGTGTTTGCCCAAGTATGAGGGTTAACGAACCCCGTCAGCATTCAGCTGCACTTATGGCATAGCCAGCGCGCGTTCCCGTATGCGACCGAGATTCCAGGACCCCGATCCGGTACCGATCGAGTAACCTACCATTCCCAACACCGTCGAAACTATCATTTTGCCGGTGCTCGGTGGAACCAAAACTACATCATTCTCCGCGATTCGAACATCTTCTTCTTCACCGCTGCGGATCTTATTCAGATTGCAATTTAAGACCGTTACTTGCTCGTTCGGGCCGCGGCGAAAGATGGTGATTTCACTCATCTTGCCGAAATCAGCGATTCCCCCGGCGACGGCCACGGCCTGGCTCAAAGTGTATTGTCGCGCGAGCGGGTAGACATTGGGCTTTTCAACATATCCATCGATGTAAAAACTGCCGGCAACGGGAACATTGATAAAGTCTCCGGGACGGACGAGCAGGTTGACTTTTCCGGTCTTGTCGTTCGCCAGTTCGTCAAGGCTCAGCACGTACGCCTGCTCCTGATCGGCAACCTGGCGGAAGACCTGAATCGACATCCCCGCATCTCTAGTTAGCCCGCCCACCGCCGCGAGCACACGCCGGAGCGTTTCTTGGCCGCTAACCGGCAACACTCCGGGGGTTTTTACGGCGCCCAAGACATACACGGAATTACTACGATTCTCAGCAAGCGCCACCCCTACGTCTGGTTCATGCATGAATTTTTCATACCTGCTCCGCAAGCCGGCCTCGAGCTGCGTGCGCGTCAGGCCTCCCGCCTGTACCTGACCCAGGAGTGGAAGGTTTATGTTACCATCGTTGCTGACACGCACTTGGACCTTGTTTGGAATCCCATCCGCTTGACCTATATTGAACAGACTGATTTCGAGCAGGTCCTGCGGGCCGATCGCATAATCCGACGGCACAGCGATGGAATCCCGCGCCGCGAGAACAGGAAGATTCCGGTTAAATTCTTCCGCGGAGGAACTCAGCGAGGTCTGGCCGTTCGCCAAACCGCTTGGAAGGACGAAGGTTGATGAGCTCCCCGGCCGTGTGCCTGCGCAAGCGCTAAGCAAAGCGTACACAATCGGAATAACGACTGACGAAAGAAATGCTTTCTCGAACTTAATCGCTCCAGAATTCAATTCTCTCGCGCACATCTTATTTTGGCTCTTATCTAGGGGCATAGGGCTCAGCTCCTGCCCAAGCCAGAGTGTTCAAAACTCAGAGATTTGACTCTATCTGGCTGGGAGATCTTATACAGGCCCAAGAACACGGGCCCCGCGCGTCTGCTCTTTGATCTATTCAATTCCAGACTACGAAGCTCATTCCGTTCAGTACCAGTACTAAGGCGTCTGTCTCTTGCGCGGCATGGTAAGGATCGGAACCGTAATCCACTCAAGGGCTGCGGTCGAGTGCTTGGGAGTTCTTTGATAATCGTAATGGATGGCGCATCTCGCGTCATCGGTATTCGGCTTGAAGGCGAGGCCGAGCAATCCGATGATCATGCCATTCTGTGAGCCCCGTTGTTAGAGGAGGAGAGTCCCAACCCGCCGACAATCTTTCCACCAATCGTAGCTTCTCTTACTCGTTGACTTGTACGAGGGCTTCAACCAAGCAGCCGTGTTTTTCGCTCTTTGGGCAAGCGCTTGTCTTTTGAAAGCACGAACCGCCGTATCCCGCTCCCTGGATGCAAAAACTCCGGACCATCCGCTGATCGAGTCCATCGCTTTCGAGAGCACCAGCACGTCCAGCCCGAGCGCCTCACAGGTTTGCCAGTTCGAATAATAAAGCTAACGTCAGCGCTAGAAGTGCCTTGATCAAATTATTTATTAGGGCGACCAACTGCTGCGAGGGTATCCCTAATTTGCTCAAATCTTGCCTGCAAATCAGTATCCTCGATGAGCGTCCGCCCTACCCGGCCTATAGGCATCGATGCTGGAATGGGCTTCCGATCGGCGGAAAAGGTCAGAGCCTTAAGACGCATTCGCGTCAAAAGTGATACCCGCTTCGTCAGTTCGTTGGAAACAAGCAGTGTCGGTAGATAATTTAGTTTGTTTGTTTGTATCTCGTTCAATATTATTTTGTCGTTAAATTTCCGCTTCTTTTTTGCTTAGGTCTGAATTAAGGCGGAGGTTAATACTGTAAGACACGAGAAGCACATGAGCCGTTTTACGGCTGGCGAGTTTCTGTTACGCATCGAACGCCAGAACTCGGCAGCGCGCGCATACCTCGTCCAGATCGCTCGATGCCCCTGGCCGGCCGCGAGTTAAAATTCTTTGCATTGTCCAATATTGGACAGAGATCCCATTTGCCAATGGCTACGTTCATAGGCCGACACAACACAATAAGACGCGCGGAGCCCAGAGCGCAGTTGAATTTTGGCACTGTGGAAGCAGCAGCCGTGGCGGAACGGCCAGAGGCAAGTAATCAGGTGCCTGCTTTGACGCTCTCAGACTTAGCAGCGATCAATGATCGAGCCGGGGTTAAAGACATCTAAGCAAGCCAGTTATGATTTCGCGATGGTAACTTGAGAGCGGCATGACATTTCGATTCTGGAACGAGGTAGAGTCTATAGGCAAGAATGGGACTGACAAGGATAACGACACAGCGTTTTATTTGGATTTATATTCCTTCGCTAGGATGTTTGACAAATCGAGCCGTCACATATAACGTCGGCAGCTTCCCATCTAACGTCGTGAACAAATAAGTGGCCCTTAGACGCTCAATCTTGCAACTGGATATCTATGCTACTCGAACGAATCGAGCTGTTTATCGCAGCCGCCAAAAACAATAATCTCGCCAAAACCGCTCGTGAGATGCATGTGAGCGCATCTTCGGTCTGCCAGCGACTGAAAACATTAGAGCTTGACTTCAATGTCAAACTCTACAAAAGAAGTAAGTACGGCATCGAACTAACGATAGCCGGGCAAACTTTACTGACGGCTGCAAGCGACGTCTTAACGCGAGTCGAAGAGCTAAAAAACGTCTTCAAGCGCGAGGTTGATGTGGCGCCGGAAACTTTACGCGTCGGTGGGACTCATAGTACGGCAGCCCGACACCTACCTGCGGCAGTAGCGGCTTTCCAGAAGACTCATCCCGATGTCAACGTTAGTTTTTTTACTGTGCAAAGAACCAGGCTCGAAAAACTCGTGCAGACGTCCGAGGTAGACGTTGCGATAATACAGAGTCCGTCCGCGTCTTCCGGATTGCATCTCGAGCATTTTGGGGCTGATAATCTGGCATTTTTCGCGCATCCCACACATGCATTGGCGAGGAAGAAAAAACTGACTTTGACGGACCTGAGTAATATCCCTTTAATCATCAGAGAGGGAACGGGTATTACCCAGCAAATGCTGAAGGACCTTGAGTCGCGCGGTCTGAAAATCAGCATCGCCCTGAGCTGCGTCTCGCCCGATGCGGTAAAAGCGGCGGTTCGGCGAAGAATGGGCGTAGGCGTTTTGTTTTCAGATCTGATCCGGGACGACGTCAAGCGGAATGATTTCAAAATCCTAAAATTTTCAGAGTCAATGCCAGCGGTAGAAACCTATATCGTTTACAGCAAAAAAAAGCCGCTCTCGGGTAGCGCAGCGGCCTTTCTGAGTTTATTGCGGCGCCAGAAGAGCGCCGAAACAAATGGCAAAGTGCTTCAATTCATGGAACAGGCGGAGCCCAAAGTAATTAACTGAAGCGCGATCTTGGCGCGGTCGGCAGGGCAATCATTTACTCAGCCGATGCGACTTGGCTCAAACGCATGCTCGCTTAACTGTGATCGTTCGCAGCGACTTCCGGTAACGCCATCCACTTCACGAAGCGACTGAACCAAGGGCGGTAGTGGTGGGCGATGTTATCGCCGCTTTCGCTCCATAGATGTCTTCCTCATCCACTCTACATACGATTCGCTCCAGTTTTCCTTTCCCGCGTGTAGGATCATTCGATTACGGCGAGTATCAAATGATGCAGCGGCGGATGATCGGTGCGCCAGGTGCGCAGCGCCCGCTCTCCTGCCAGCTCATTTTCAAGATCCACAAGTTGCCGCTGCAAGTTTTTATGGGCTTTTTCCAGGTCCGCTATTCTCGCATCTTTGGTCTCGAGTAAATTCGCCACGAGCTCAGAGTATCTGCTTTCACGATGGTCTCCCTCGCCAAGCAGACGCGAGTACGCGACTGCTGGTATTATCTGCGCCGATCGTCATCGAGACAACGGCTCAAGCCGCGTAAGCAAGGTGAGTAATCGTGGCTGGCGGTGGGCGCGGCAATCCAAAGAAAAATTAATCAGCGCAAAACAACAAGCGAGATATTTTGAGAGTCTGCGATTTACGAAATCGCTAAAACTTGAGGATCGCGGCCGAGTGACCGGAGGAAAATTTGGAGCGGGCGACCGGGGTCGAACCGGCGACGTCCAGTTTGGGATTTGTACTGAATTTGCTGTTTTCTTCCGTCACAGCAAGAACTTAGTCCCGACTCCTGCTCTTAAAGCTTCTTTCGAGCTTCAGTAATCTCAACTGGTTTCGACCCCTCTGCTTTTGTCCAGGGCAAGTTTTGGGCACGCGAGCAAGAACATCAATTACAGATCACTGCAGTGGTTCGTGCTCGGGTCGATGGTGTCGCAGGTCTCCGGGGATTATTAAAAACCCGTATGTTTGCCATGCGACCACTGTTGTGGTTGTCCTCATGACACGCGCAAAACCACCTTTCCTTTAACCCGTCTTTCGGTTATCAATTGTACGTGAAGCGTCTGACACCGAATGTCGTCCGCCCCTCCGATTTCGGCGCGTGCCGGTAGATACCGACTATTTTCGTCTTCGCGCGGAATTCCCCGAATTAAGAAGACGCAAGATTTCTTATTATTGAATGTGCCACATGGAGAAGCCGCAACGCAATCGGGTCCTGGCCGGCTATATCTGTGGAAGTCCCGGGCCGACGGATCGTGCCGTACTGTCATCAGCACCTGCCGCTTTCGCCATCGTTGCCATTCGATGATTTTTCGGATTTGCGGGCCGGGATTTGAAAGATGCGCGGTATCGATCCAATGACCATGACGACTAATCTCCCGCTTACGGCCAGCGAGACCGATCTGATGCTGTTTTGTGTGCGCCGGATTGCTCGTCCCAATCAGAGCGTTACGGCGCCCGACCTGGGCGCTGTCGATTGGCGTCGTTTCATGGCCGCAGCGGTTCGCGATAAAGCGTTGGGCCTTGTGGGCCATGCCCTCGACAGAACCGGTCTGTTGAGAAGTGTTCCTCCGGATGCCCGCCTCGCCTTCTATAGCGCAATGCTCGCCGCCGAAGCCAATCTTCAAAAAAAGCGGCAACACCTGACGATTGCCCTGGATGCATTACGCGACGCGAGCATTTCCGTGCTTCTGATCAAAGGAATCTCACTGGCCGATACGATTTACCGGAACATGCCGTACCGTCAAATGAGCGACATCGATTTGATGTTCCGTCCCGAGCAGCGCGACAGCGCGATCGCTGCGTTGGCCGCCCGAGGTTTTCGGCCGGTTGCGACGAGAAATCGGGGCCAGCTGCGATTCTTTTTCCAATCCCTGGGGCGCGCCAGCTTCTCGCATCCTGATGCCGGAGAAGTTGATGTCCACTGGAATCCTTCTTACTGGACAGGTCGCTCTCGCGCTCGCCTGGACATTGACGGCATATGGAACCGCTCGATTGCGGTCGAGGGTGAGGGCGTAGACGTTCGCCGGCTCTCGGCCGAGGACGATTTCGTGTTGCTCTTTCTACATGCACTGGAGTTCCGCGGGATCTACACATACCACCTGCTCGATTTGGCGCTGCTTCTTGTAGAACGGCGGCTGACGGAACGGACGCTCGATGAAAGCCTAGCCCGGCAATTTCCGTCCCGTGAATTGTCGCGTTTGCATTCGATTTTTTGGCTTTTGAAAGAGGTCATCTTTGAGGATCATCCGCTGTCGCAACTGTCTCCCGGAGCACGATTGCTGGCGCAGCGGTTTTTGCCGGATCATATTGATCCAGGGCTATCGATTCGCGAAGTGGTTTCGCACGCAAACACCCCGTTCTGGCTTTTGGTGTACCTGGCTTGTCACTTCTTTCCTGATCCCGCCGCATACCCCGGCCAGAGCATCTTCCAGCGCTACCGGGCGCATGCCGCTCATTACATCGCCGAGCTCAGGCGAATTTCGCGGTCGACATAATAAACAATAAGCAAAGAATGCTCCGGCGTCCTTTGGCGGCTCGGAAGCATCGTGCAGCGGCTCTGCCTTGAAACGAAGTGCGGCCTCAAGCCAGCGACTACAGTTTACATGGTCCCGCTGCAGCGATATAAGGTTCATGATAGACTCTAAGCTTCCTTTTTAAAGGAGTGAGCATGTCCGAGAATTCGCAGCCGAAGACTGTTAACTCTGAAAACTCGCAAGTCGCGATGGATTCGAAGAAACTCGCGTCGGCGGGCAAACGAACCTACGCCAAACCGCTAATCCGGAAATTCGGCAACCTGCGGCAGATTACCGCCTCGTATTAGCCTTGGCTCAATTGTTTTTGCGGCGGCAAGCGGACGTCGTGTGGCGCGAGATCGACGGCTATTGCGTTCTGCTGAAAGTCAATACCGGCGATTACTGCGAGCTCAACGAGGTCGGCCTATTCATCTGGCAGCAACTCGAACACGAGACGGCGCTCGATGACATTGCATCGCGAGTCGCTCGCGAATTCGACGCCGGCGACAGGCTCGTGACCGAAGACGTGCTCGAATTTGCGAGGGATCTCGCCGGCCGCAGCATGCTGGTCATTGCCGAACGTCAATAAAGTTCCGGCACCACATTTCGAACATGAACAGCTGCCATAGACGGTATCCGTGCATCGTTTGAAGCCGGTCGTGCTGGGCAAACATCCGTTCAATCTCACTTGACGCGAAGTATCCGCGCGACCTGGCTCGTGATGAAAAAAGCGTCTCGCGCAGAAGGTCTCGTACAGGCCCTTCCTCCCATACCCAGGCGTCAAGTGGAATACTGAACCCCTTCTTCGGCCGAGTGACGACTTCTGCAGGCACGTCGTCTTCGATCGATCTCTTCAAGATCGCTTTTCCGATGCCGCGCGCCACTTTTAACTTCCACGGAATCCGCAGCGCCAGCTCAGCGATCTGCCGATTCAGGAAAGGCACGCGAACTTCCAGCCCCACCATCATCGGAATCCGGTCCATTTTCACGAGCAGATCCGACGGGAGATAGGTCCGAAGATCCAATCGAGATGGGAAATCCTGAGAATTCTCAGGAGCGAGCTCCAGAAATCGTCGGCGATCGACCGCGTCCCGCACTTCCGATGCGACATTGCTCAGCAAGCGCAGCGCGTCTGTGGATGTGAACGCCGTGCCCCGTCCGTAAGGAAGACTGTCCGGCGTTCCAGCCGCCGAATGTTGCGGCTGGTGCCAGACGTTTCCACCAAACAGTTCGTCGGCTCCTTCACCGGATAGAACAGCCTTGACTGAATTGCGAGCCAGAGCCGACAGCATCAACGTCGGGACTGCTGATGCGTCGCCAAACGGTTCGTCGAGATGGCCGCATATTCGTTCGATCAGGTGGACGGCGTCGTGTTTCGTCAGCAGAAAGCGCTGGTGCGGTAGGTCCAGATGAGCCGCGACCGCGGCAGCAAAAGGCGACTCGTCGAATGTGCTCTCCTGAAATCCAAGGCAAAAAGTAGGTAGAGACTTCGTGACCGAGCATGACATGAGCGCGATGGCGCTCGAATCTACGCCGCCGCTCAAGAACAGCCCGATGGGCGCGTCGCTGCGGAGAGAAATTTGCACCGAGCGCTGCAGCTCCGTTCGAATTTCGTGCACGATCCGGTCTTCATTGGTGTCGAACTCATCGCTGACTGGAGGCAATTCCCAATACGTCGATCTTCTCCTGCCACGCGCGGAGAATGTGATGTAACTGGCAGGGGGAACCTTCCTGACCGCGCGAAGAATACATGTGGAGTCCGGAACGGAAAGCGATGTGAAGTAATCGTAGGCTGCGACGGTGTCGATCGACCGGTCGAGGCCTTCGATCTGACATAACGCCTTCAACTCCGACGCAAAAAAAACGTTCCCCCGGATCTCCGTGTAATACAGCGGCTTAATACCGAAATGATCCCGCGCCAGTATCAGCTCTTGTTTTTCCGCGTCCCAGAGCGCAAACGCGAACATCCCTTCCAGTCTCTTGAAATCATCGGGCCCATACTGTTCATAGAGATGTATGATCACTTCGGAGTCGGAGCCGGTCGCGAAACGATGACCTTTGGAGAGAAGCTCCTCGCGAAGTTCGAGGTAGTTATAGATCTCGCCATTACAGGTTAAGGCGATCGATCTCGTTTCATTGAAAAGCGGCTGCCCGCCATGAGCGAGGTCGAGCAAGCTCAACCGTCTGTGCCCGAGTCCGACGTGGCTATCGAAATGAAACCCTTCCGCGTCCGGGCCCCGATGGACTAACGTGCGCGTCATGGCGTAGACGAGCTGACGGGACGGGGCTGCTCCTGCAGCGGCTAATTCGCCTGCGATACCGCACATATCGTTTTATAGGATGTATGCGCGTGAAAGATTTGGCAACAGTCCGCGTCAGTGTGATCATGCCGGCGTTCAACGTAGAGCCGTTTGTGCGCGATGCGATCGAAAGCGTGCTGGCCCAGGATCATCCCGCCTTCGAACTCCTCATTGGTGATGATGCATCGACGGACGGAACCCTCGACGTTATCAACCGTTATCGAAACGACCAACGAGTGCGAATCATTGCGAGTGAAAACAACAAAGGCGCAGCCGCGACTCGCAACTCTCTTGTTCGCATCGCGCGAGGCGACTATATCACCCCGTGCGATGCCGACGATCTGCTGGGCGACAAGAACCTGACGACATTCAGCCGTTATCTCGACGACCATCCTGCGGTTGGCGCCGTTTACGGCGACCTCCTCGAGCTTGTCACCGGTCGCGATGGAAGCCTGATCGCGCCGCCGCGAATCGTCGGGAAAGATTGCCGCAAGACGTGGGATCTCGTCGAGAACGCGATCAATCATGGCGGCTCCATGATACGGCAGTCGTTGCTAGAGCAAGTTGGGGGCTACGACGAATCGATACGGACAGTCGATGATTGGAGCATGTGGCTGAAACTTGGCGAGATCGCGGCCATTCAGTATCTGGAAGGAAGTGTGCTCTATATCTGGCGCAGGCATCCTTCGGGTCAGTCGCGGAAGGAGACGAATCTCGAGTCGGATATCGATGCGATTTTCCGCCAGGCCGTCGTTCGCAGAGGACTGCTGAAGTCGTGAGAGGGGACAACGGATTGCCTGCTTTACTGCCGCCGTGCTGTTTCGATCTGAACAGTGTCACGGTCGCGATCGAATCGAATACCGACAGCGTCGTCTCGATGATGCGTATGCGGCCGTACGGACGCGAACTTGCCGAAAGCGCATCCCCCGATATCGTTTTCCGCATTTTCGAGCGGCAGCCTTTGGCCACTCCTGCGAAGCGTGGATTTTTTCAAAACGACGAGATTCAGTTCATCGTGCACGACAAGTATTTCGTCGTTTTCTATTCACGCTGCCGCCCCTGGCGAGTCGAGATCACCTCTTTCGATTACGACGCGGAGGACTTGTTCTTCTGTGTCTTCGATCCGCTCTTATTCACTTGCCTCATGCGCCTTGGGCAAATCCTGTGGCACTCTTCCGGAGTCACTTCGAGGGGTAGGAGCATTATCGTTCCGGCCGACGCGAAAGGCGGAAAAAGCACGACGGCCCTGACGCTCGTAAGCGCCGGTTTTGATTTCCTAGCCGACGACAACATCTTTCTGCTTCTGCAGGGAACGCGAGTCTCGGCTGCATCATTCGACAACGAACTGTTCTTGAGGAAGCCGTCGATCGATCGTTTATCGGAGTTGGACATGGTCCAAACCGCCGAGTGGACCGTTCGAGGCGAAGAAGAGAAGAAGCGAATTGATATGAGGAGCGCGCGCGACCCGCGCGCTGTCTCATGGCCGGTCGCTATGGTCCTATTTCCTTCCATCGAAAACCGCGAGGACTCGGTTCTGCACCGATTGTCACCGGCTGAGGGGATCATGGCATGTCTCGAACTCGGACTTGCGTCCAAGAATCCCATCGCGATTTTCCGGGACCGTTGGGCGTCCGAGGAGCAGTTGAAGATTTACACCGCGCTCGCAACCACCTCGAACTGTTATCGCTTTCTTCTCGGTTCCGATCCAAAACGTGTCGCAAAACAGGTGTGGAACGAATTCGATCGCTGTGTCGCCGTCATTTGATTCCGGCCAACGCTTTGTAGATCTGCGCGTATCGCCCCGCGCACTGTGACATCTCGAACTGCTGTCGCACCTGAGCCTGCGCGGCGGCACCGAGGCGTTCGCGTGCTTGCAGATCGTCGAAGAGCGACAGAATTGCTGCGGCAAGCCGCTCCGGGCTCGCTCCCGGAACGAGCACTCCGGTTTTATCGTGTTCGATCAGTTCCGGATTTCCACCGGACCTCGCGGCGATCACCGGCAATCCCAGCGCCATCGATTCAAGGATTCCGTTGCTGCAGCCCTCGTTGAGACCCGGAAAAACCATCATGTCCACTTGAGCGTAACGCTCGTATCGGTCGTCGTCACAGTGCATGACCCACAAATTGTTTTCGAGCCCCCATTCTCCGGCGATGCGCTGCAGCCTTTGAAGATGGCGGCGGTCCTGCTCCGACGGATACGGCGCACCAAAGAAAAGGAATTGAACGTCCGGCCGGCGGCTTTTGACGATCTTGCCCGCGGCAAGCACATCGACGTGCCGTTTTTGGGGAATGATGTGGCCAATCGAGCCAACGGCAATCGGGCCCAAATGCAGTGGCGGATTTCGATGATTCGCTGCGATGCGGTCCACATCGACGCCGTTGTGAATTGTACTCATCGGAGCGGGAGGCCATACTTGTGCGAACTGACCGGCGAGAAAATCCGAAACGCACACAATGTGGTCGGCGAGCATTCCGACGACGGCAAGCGCTCTGGTCTTGTCGGCAGATGGCGAGTCCTTCATGATTTCGTCCACGTGCCCGCCAATACGCCATACGACCGTTTTTCCTGCCGCCTTGCCGGCGAGAGCCAACGGTGAATCCAGGTGCTGCGGTTGCACAATATCGATTTCCAGCCTTGCCAATAATATCCGGATTAAGGCAATCTCATCAATGGCACCCGAAGGTGGTGTGAAGAACGGAATTTGTTCCTTTGCAAGCCGCATTGTCGCGACGCCGGCGCCGGAAGTGTAAACGTGACAGTCGAAGCGAGTGGGATCTAGGTGACGGATCAGCCTGATCGTAAATGACTCCGTGCCGCCCCAGATTCGTGGGTGGACATCGAAAAGTATGCGTAGCCGCTGGTTTGACATCGTCATCCGTGAAGATAAATCATGCCTGCCCCGTTGGCGCTCTTGATTCTCGCCAGGAATGAGGAGAAATCCATAGCAGCCTGCATACGCCCTTTTCTGGGTTATGCAAGTGAGATCCTCGTTATGGACACCGGATCGAGAGACCGCACACGAGAGATCGCGCGCTCCCTCGGTGCGCAGGTTTTTGAAACGCGGCTGGACAGAGATTTTGCCACAGTCCGCAACCGCCTCATCGAATGCGCAAAGCAACAATGGATCATTTTTTTGGATGCGGACGAGATCGTGTCACGATCTGACGTAAGGGTTTTGGTCGATCGGATCAGAAGGACCTCCGCACACGCATTCAATCTTGAGATTCGTCACTACACCGACGAATTCAATTTGTTGAACGACTGGACGCCGTGCCGTGGCGAGTACGCGACGGAGGAGCGGCTGTCGGGCAGATGCGGGTTTTATCGATACTCAAGGCCGCTTCTTTTCAGATCTCATCCGCAGATCCGTTACGAGTATTCCATTCATGAATCGCTTCTGCCCGCCCTCGAACGCGAAAAATGCCGCGTCGCGCGATTGCCGGTCGTCGCGCACCATTTCGAATTTGAAAAAGGTATGAGGCACCATACGCGGAAGCATCGAAAGTACTTGGAAGTGGAAGTCCGCCTGCTGAAGACGATGCCACGGAACTGTCCTTGTTATCCGATGATGCTCCAAAGCGCAATCGCCGACCTGGTTTCAACCGGCGGCGATCTGCGGCGCGCGGCTCGATATTGCGGTGAATTGATCGCTCGAGCGCCGCATGACCACCGGTACGGCATGCTGAAAGCGCGAGTGGCCATGCTCCGCGGTCGTTTTCGCTCTGCATGCGACGATCTGGAAGCTTCGGTCAAGATCAAAGCAAGGCCCGACAATCTCTGCCTCGCCGCGTGGAACAAGATGGAGATGGGCGATTACGATGGTGCGGCCGCGTATCTTGAACGCGCGCTTGCACTGCGTTCCTGGCATCCGGTCAGCTTGAATTTGACCGGCGTATTAAACGTAAACAACGGAAATCCCACGGAGGCACTGAAGTATTTCAATCGCGCGTTGAAGGCACACCCGCGTTATTCGAATTGCCTCGTCAACAGAGGGATTGCTCTTATCGCGTTGGGCCGAAAAGCGGGGGGACTCGCAGACCTCCGCCGTGCCGACGAACTGACGTCTGACGCGGGCTTGCGCAGGAGAACGAGACTGTTGATTGGCCGTCACAGTTGAGGCGGTAAAGCATTGTTCAAAGCATTTGAACTCTCGCGCATCCCAGGCGAAACGTTTTCAGCCATCGACTCTATCAGTGCTGCGGGAACTGCGGGCGAGCGGATCATTGTCCGTTTCTGGATCGTTGCGGACGACGATCTGGAGACCGTGAGGATTCGCGCCTCCCGCCTTGCGGGCGACGTCTGGGTCGTGAAGAGATGGAAGCAGGCCGGTATCGGTCTGCATCGCAGTTCCGCCGTCGAGGTTGATGAACTTCTAATTAAGGACGATCGGGGCAATATTCCTGCAGGTCGTTATGGACGACGTTGGTCCCGGCCGAGGAGCGTGTTGCGCGGCAGGCGGTTTTACTTGCCGCCCTGGATTCGGCTCACAGGAGACGTGAAGACATCTTTCGTCGCGGGGCACAAAAAACAATTTGTGCTGCTGCTTCGGGTACCACAAACAACCGTTCCGGGCGATTACACAGGCGAGTTGCGTTTTGTTTCGGCTGGCGTGACACAGTCCTTTCCGGTTGAACTAAAGATTTGGCCAATCAGCCTTGCAGAACCGGCTCAAGATCTGCTGCTTTGGTACAAGGCTACGATGAAGGAATGGCAGACGCAGCACTTCGTACCGCCGGTCGTCGCGTCACAGCAGTTTCGAGACATCGCCGGGATCGGATTCAAGGGTATCTCCATTGCCGACGCTGAGCCGAAGTTCCTCGCGCCCACGCTGCGGCGCGCGCGCCGTGCCGGTCTAAGCGGGCCCTTTATTCTTATGCCCCCTTATGACGAGCAAACGCATCTCCTGACGACGAAGTTGCACGTCTCGGCCATGTACTATGTAAGCGATGAAGCCGATATGAATGGTGAGGATGAAATCCGGAGACATCGGGAAAACTCGAACAAAGTCGCCGGATGGCGCGGACGCACGATCTGCTCAATCATCAACTATGGCTCACGCGGAGTGTTTCACGACACCGTTGCAGACGTCGAGAGCCTCTATCTGCCGGCGAATACCGACTATTTTCGTCTTCGCGCGGAATTCCCCGAATTAAGAAGACGCAAAATTTATTATTACTGGATGTGCCACATGGAGAAGCCGCAACTCAATCGGGTCTTGGCCGGCGTATATCTGTGGAAGTCCCGGGCCGATGGGATCGTGCCGTATTGTTATCAGCACCTGCCGCTTTCACCGTCGTCGCCATTCGATGATTTTTCGGATTGGCAGCCGGGATTTCACATCGGCGACGACCGCAGGCCATTCAGACACCATATGGCTACCTACCCTGCTCATCGAGGGATCGTCTGGACGGTGCAGTGGCTCGGACTCGCCGACGGAATCACAGACCTCCGTTATCTATCCACGCTTGACCAAGTTTTGGAAATAGTGCGTGGGAGCGGTGTCGAGAGTTGCCAGCCGCTCGCAGACCAGATCGAGCGAGACATAAAGCGCTTCACCGACAGAATTGAACTAAATGCGATCGACATCAATCTTGAAACAAACCCGGAGCCGTATTTGAATATCGCTGCGGGCGAGTATGAGCAATTTCGAATGGACGTTGCGAAAAGCATCATAACGCTCCAGTCGGCATTGAAAGATGCGCGATATAGATCCAATGACCATGACGACTAATCTCCCGCTTACGGCCATCGAGGGACTGTACCTACCTATCCCCAACCAATAAGGATGAGACGATTTCAGAAGGCTTCTAAATTGTCTAATTGAAATTGAGAACGTTTTTTGGGCCCATTTTTTATTTTTCAGCTAAGAATCTGGATGCCGCCGGATGCTGAGTAGTTGATTTTGAAAATTTGGAGCGGGCGACCGGGGTCGAACCGGCGACGTCCAGCTTGGGAAGCTGGCATTCTACCACTGAATTACGCCCGCTCAGGGTCAGCTAGATGGCAAGGGGAAATGTATGGAATTCGCGGTAGTTTGTCAATTAAAGTGGTCAGTACTCCAACACTCCAACGCTCCGCTTATGTTTACGCGTGCGCCGATTTACCGCGAATCAGCGCAAGCAAATCGGCGGCCGGCATTTTTGATACCAGAATGCAGATAACGCCGGCCTCTTGGTGCAGCAATCCGTTTAAGCCGGCGCGTGAGAATGAATAAAAATTAACTTGCATGTCGGCATCGTAGAACCGCTCCGCTTCAGCGGGAGTATCGGCTTCACTACCTAAAAAAGTGAAACAAGTTATTGCCGGACCATCGCCCTGGTAAACGGTAACCAGCACCTCCCGATCGCCGATGCGTTGCACGAAACCGGACACCGGATAAAGCTTGATCAAGGACAGATCCAAACTCACCGGCCTGAAACGCTCACCCACGGCGCGCGCCAGCTCATCGCGCAAGGCAATCGGATTATCTGACCGCGCCAGCGAGGTCTTGCCACTGAGGATATCCGCGTGCGTTTCCAGGGCCGCAATCGCGAGGTTCTCTTCGGCCAGGCGCATATACAGTAAACCCGCAAGCGCAACGAGTACCATCGCCGCTGCCAGAACCGGGCGCCAGCCGAAACTGCCAAACCAGCGCCCGGCGCGTTCCCGGCGCGCCGTCCGGCCAAGCTCCGCTAGCCTCGCCTGGACGGCACCGCGCAGAGCGCGCGGCGCCGCGACCTCGCGGCCGGCGCGCCTGATATGCTGCTTCACCTGACTTTCCACCTCCAACGCGCGGCGGCAGCGCTCGCAGGTCTCAAGATGCGCGTCTATGGCAACCTGCTCCGCGAGCGCCAGCTCGCCGTCGATCCGGGCGCTGATAAGCTCTCGTGCTTCGTTACAATCCATGGCTTACTGATCAGTTCCGCTGATTTCCACGTAGCTGCGCAATTCCTGCTGCAGCAGTCTCCGGCCGCGCGACAGCCGCGAGCGCACTGTGCCAATCGGGCATGCGAGAATCTCGCTTGCTTCCGCGTAAGAGAAATCTCCCATATCGACGAGCACGATGGGCGCGCGAAACTCATCAGGAATGCGCTTTAAAGCAGCGCCTATCTTCGCGCCCAGCTCCTGTTCGAGCACCAGTGACTCCGGTCCGGGATCGGCGCTCGGCAAGCTGCTGAGAAAATCTTGTGCGCCGACTTCACCAAGATCTTCGACGGAAACTACGCCGCGTTTGCGCGCGTAGGCATCGTAAAAATAATTATACAGAATGCGCGTCAGCCAGGCTTTCAAGTTGGTGCCCGGAGTGTATTGGTCGCGCGCGCCCAGGGCGCGCGCGCAGGTCTCCTGCACGCAATCTTGCGCTTCGTGGGAGCTTTTGACCAGGTAATAAGCCAGCCGGTAGAGATGATCTAGGTAAGTCATGATCTCCGACGCCAAATGATCCGGCTCGCGCGCGCGTATTTTGTTAACCATCACGGCGCTGTGTATTCTAACGGAGGCCGTGGCTGGTGTTCAATTCCGACCCCTCCATTCAGCCAACGGTCGGCGCCTCGGAAAAGTTCCCCAGGCCGTCCCAGACACTTGCGAGCCGCCTCCCAGGTGTCCTATGGTAAGCGCCATGCAATACCGAGTTTTGGGTAAGACGGGCTTAGAGGTGAGCGTCGTCGGCCTGGGCACAATGGTCCATGCGGGCCATTTTGGGCCGATGCGGGACGAAGAATCCTTGAGCGCCATCGATACTGCGTTGGAATTAGGCGTCAACTTCATCGACACCTCGGATGCCTACGGCGCCGGCTATTCGGAAACCTTACTCGGGCGGGCCCTCAAAGGGCGGCGCGATCGAGTCGTTATCGCCACCAAAGGCGGCAACGTCATGACCGGTCCCGAGCGCGGCAAGAGAAACTTCGCCGCGGCATATATCGACGGCGTGCTGCATCAGAGTTTGCAGCGGCTTCAGACCGACTACATCGATCTTTATCAATTGCACAATCCGACGGTCGACGTGATTCGCCGGGGCGAGGTCTGGGAGGTGCTCGAACGCCGCAAGCGCGAAGGCAAGATCCGCCACTACGGCGTTTCCATCAACACGATGGCAGAAGGCATCACCGCAGTCGAGGACGGCCGGTCCGCCACCATTCAGGTGGAATATAATCTCCTATGCCAGGAACCGGCTGAGGCTTTCTTCGCGCTCGCCCAGGCGGCGAATATCGCGATCATCGCCCGGATACCGCTCAGGCGCGGCATTTTAACCGGCAAGATGACTGTCGCCGATGAGGCCAGATTTCAGGGCGAAGACGTGCGCGCCCGGAGCTTCAAAGGCGAAGCTTTTCGCCAAGAACTGGCCAAAGCGGAGCAGCTGCGCTTTCTGGTTCACGGCCCGGTAAAGTCGCTGGTTCAAGCGGCGATCGCTTTTTCGATCGCTCATCCTGCCGTCGCCCTGACGATCCCGGGCGCGCGCCACGGCGCGCAGATGCGCGAGAACGCTGGCGGCGCCGATGTGACTCTACCAAAGGAAGATCTCGACAAGTTAGCCGCTCTGTGGCGGAGCGGATTTCAGGTGTGACGGGCGTCAACCGATAGACTCGCTCCCACATCCAATATCGTTCGGCCAATCTAGAGCCTGGAATACCATGGAGCAAAACATCAAACGTTGGCCCAACGATGAGAACATTGCCGTGATGGTCACGATCATGTTCGAGGTATGGTCCGAGGGTAAAGCGCCGCCGTACTCGCCGATGACCACGGCGCTTAATCCCGGCACGCCGGACCTGCTCGGCATCTCGTGGTCGCGCTATGGCGGTAGGACCGGCATCTGGCGGCTCATGAAAATTCTCGACGAAGCCAAGATCAAAGCGACGGTATGTCTCAACGCCAAAGCCGCCGAAGATTTTCCTGAAGCGGTCCACGAGATCCAGCGCCGTGGTCACGAGATCGCCGCTCATTCCTATACCCAGGACCTCGTCCTGCCCTATCTCGCGCCGGACGAAGAGGGCGCGGTCATCGAACGCTGTACGAATATTATAGAGACCTCGGCAGGGACGCGCCCGGTGGGCTGGTTCAGTCCGGTGGCGGCGCCGACTTCCCATACTGCGGAGTTTCTCGCCGCTGCCGGCTATCTCTGGCACGGCGATTATAACGACACCGACCTCCCCTACGCCTTCGAAACGAAAAACGGCACCATGGTCGCCATTGCCCACAGCGATTTTACCGATAATCGCACCTTACGCTCGAGCCCCCGTGATTTTTATAACGTCTACAAAGATACCTTTGACTATTTATACCGCCACGAAAAACCGGCGCTGCTTAACCTAACGATGCATTGTCATTTCGGCGGCCGGCCGCTGATGTCAGCGATGCTGCACGAGCTGCTCGCTCACATGAAGCGCTGTGCTAACGTCTGGTTCGCGCGCCACGACGAAATTGCGCGCTGGACGCTTAAGCAGAACTCATAGCTTGATTCTGTTTTGAAAAACCCTCGCATTCCCAGCGTATGTCTTATCTCATGAATCGTAGATGCTAACGAGGGTTACGGCTCGAACGCTGGCCCGGCGACTAGCGATGTGATAAACGATAAACTGTATTGGCGGCCGACCATCAATACCTCAGGTTGTCGGAGGTGCGAATGGAACAGCAAACGAAACAACAGCCGGCGAAGAAAACCGTTCATATCACTTGGCATGAAGCCCAGCGGGCAGAAACGGAACGAGAGACCGTGCGACGAACGCGCTACCCATTACTATCGGCGCCTAATCTGCTAAAAGTTATCGGCGCTAACCTTTTTAGAGGACTGCCCAAACTAAAAACCACAGCGTTGCGCATCGTGAGCGTCAAGAATCATTGAGTTTTCGGTCTTAGCTTAAAAATCCATCCAACCATAATCATTGGCATAGCGCCGTCTTGTTCAAAGGAAATTGCCGGCCGAAACCCGAGAACCGAACCCAATTCCGGCCGAGCCTTCAAGAGGATCTCTGGTCGCGGCTTTTGGCTGCGCTTGCAGATGAACGCTTGCGGCTATAGATTGCCCGCATGATTACAGACGACGAATTCGCAGTAGACGTGCGCGATATCGAATATCAGCACCAGGCAGGTAAACCCTGGCTGGCTCGCCTCTATCAACCCAAAGGATCGGGACCCTTTCCGACCATCGTTGACGTGCACGGCGGCGCATGGCACAACGGCGATCGGACTAATAATGCCGGCATCGACCGAGCGCTGGCGGCCAGAGGCATCGTCGTCGCCGCGCTCGATTTCCGCCAGCCGCCGGAGGCGGGCTATCCCGCCTCGATCTGTGACGTGAACCTGGCGGTTCGCTGGCTCAAGGCGCGCGCGGCCGAATTCAGCGGCACAACCGCTGTCGGAGCCTTCGGCAATTCCAGCGGCGGCCATCAAGTCGTGCTGAGTGCGCTTCGGCCGCGCCACCCAAGTTATTCGACTCTGGCGCTGCCGGGCCACCCCGAGATCGACGCCAGCCTCGCCTACGTGATCGCGGGCTGGCCGGTGATCGACCCGCTATTTCGCTTCCGCTTCGCCAAAGAGCTTAACCGCCAAGAACACATCACCGCTCATATAAATTACTGGGGCACAGAAGACGCCATGGCCGAAGGCAACCCGCAGACGATCATCGAGCAGGGCGAGCAGGTCGATTTGCCGCCCATTCTCATGTTGCTCAAAGCCGACGACCGCAACCATCCGCTGGAGATGCAAGAGCGCTTTATCGCCGCCTATCGCAAACACGGCGGAACCATCGAGGTGCACACGTTCGCCGGCCTGCCGGAGCACCGCATGGCGCCGTCACCGACCCAGCCGGAAACCATCCGCTGCATCGAGACCATCAGCGCATTCATCGGGCGCCAAACCCGCTAACGCACAAGAGCCAGCGTTTGTTTTAACTCACCTGAATATCAATCTGCGCTTCCAGACTCGACGTGAAATCATCGCCGCGAACCTTGCCGCTAACGGGCGCGGCCAATTGCGGCGTCGCGGCGGCTGCGATGGCCACGTGCTGTTGCGCCACAGCGAGCCCGTGACTCGGATCATAGCCACGCCAGCCCGCTCCCGGCAGGTAGACTTCCGCCCAGGCGTGCAGGTAACGCGGTCCTTGGTCCGGCGCGCCGGCATGGTAGCCGCTGACGAAACGCGCGGCGATGCCGAGCGAGCGGCAAGCTTCGATAAAAAGTAACGTCAGGTCGCGGCAGGAGCCTTCCTTGCGCGCCAGGGTATCCTCGCCCGGCCGCGGCGCGCCGTGCTCGCGGATCACCTGGTGAAAGCCTCCGATACATCTCGCCATTGAGGTCGGTCAAGAAACGCAAGGTCTTTTGGTCGCTCCGCCGGCGATGGACTTGGCGAAGCTTTCGACCGTGGCCGAGCGCCGGCGCTCACGATACGGCTTGAGAAATGCCGCGTCCGGCTCCGCATAGCTCATCGGTAAGAATTCTGCGCGCGCTTCGGCAAGCATATAGTCGAAACGGATTATCCCTTTGCGTATTAACCTTTGACCGGCTCGTGATCGCCAGTGACTCGCTAAGACCTTCGAACCAGGCGTGCATGGCAACATTGCCGTCCAGATCGAGACATTGCGAGGAGCCCGCCGGCGCCGGTTGGATGTCGATCTCGAAGTCGATCAACTTCTGCGCCGCGTCGGACGCGGCCGCAATCTCACGATCTGTGGTGCGAGGGCACCGGCCGGCTATAGGTATAAACTGCTCTTATGGGTGATTTCGAAGAACACGATCGCGAGTCATGCATGGATCAGCCGCGGGAGCTCTCGTTGCGGTTCGATGACGGAGAGATCCCCAAAATGCGCTTTCAATCCATTCAGACGGCAGCTCGTTCACCGAGCGGCGCAGCCGATCCTGCCACCAGACAGAGACGTCGCTGCAGAGCTTCTTTTTCATAGCGATGCTCGATGATTCTAAACGACGCCGCGCTCTGTAAAGCACAATGTCGATGGGAAAATCGACGCCGGCGGCGCTGATTCGCGTGGAGTCGAAAGCCAAACAGCCGACTTTGAGAGCAAAGCGCATGGGATCCTGGTACTTTCAACGTGCGGTCGAGAATCGGTTTACCGTAACCGGATGCGCCGATGATGTGATAGGGCGTGCCCTGGCCCACTTCCACCCAGTTGCCTTGCGGGTAGGCGAGATAGAGTTTGTGTTCCTTATCCGCCGCGAATTGTCCGCCGATGAGCGCGTTGAATTCGAACGTGCAGGCCGCTCGCTTCCAGAGATTCTTTGTCTTCCTTGGCGACTCGTTTGAGCTGCGCCGTGAAAAGATTCACCGCCTTGAACAGGCGGTCGAACGGTTCAGGCTGCTGCGCCACGGCGTCCTCGAAATAAGTAACCGCTTTGTCGCGCAGCGAACGCAGCCCCGACGTCATCAAGAACATCGCCTGGCCTTCCTGCTGATAAACCGAAACTTTTCGCGCCAAGATGACTTCGCTGCCGGACAACACGCGGGTATCGGCGATGCCCACCAGGCCTTCCTCCACTTTCATTCCAAGGCAAAAAGTCATGCAGACCTCCTTCATCATGGATCGCTTCGCAGGCTGCGCTCTGCGCCGCGCCGTCGGCCGCTACTGAGCTGACTGCACTGCCACCCCGGCATCGAGGGAGCGCAGCGCAAAAAACGTATCGAAGATAGCGTGATCCGCGCGGTTGAGTTTACTTTGCAAGTTATCCAGGAATTCGTGCAAGCCCTTGCCGATGATCTGGCTGACGTCGGTGTAAGCGAGCTCAGCGCGCAAATAGCCCAGGTGCTGCTCCGCCGGATTGCGAAAAGTGCCAATCGGAGTGCCCGAGATCGCATGCAACGATTCATTGGTGCGGGTGAGGCAATAGTCCACCGAGCGCGGAAATTCGTCGTCGAGCAATAGAAAATCGACGATGCGCTCCGGCGCGATGTGGCCGTGGCGTTTGCGGTACATCTCGAAGGCGCTCGCCGACCGTAGCACGGCGCCCCACTGAATGTCGTCCAGGGTCGTGCCGACGTCGGCCACCGAGGGCAGCAGGATAAAATATTTAACATCGAGCAGCCGCGAAGTCTTCTCCGCCCGTTCCAGAAAGCGGCCCATGCGGTAGAAATGCCAGCCCTCGTCATGCAGCATGGTCGCGTCCGTGATGCCGTCGAAGAGTTGGCTGGCCTTTTTGACCTCGTGGAAAAAATTGTACGGCGACTCCATGATGCGGCGATCGTCGGCCGCGGCGTTGACCATCAGATAACAAGTATTGATCTGCTCCCACATCTCCGATGAGATCGCTTCGCGCACCGTGCGCGCGTTCTCGCGCGCCGCGCGCAGGCACGAAATGATCGAGTTGGGATTCGCCGAGGTCAAAGGTGAGAAAGCGAATGACGTTGTCGCGGCTCGGCGCCGTCGTAGCGCGCCGCAAAAGCGGCATCGTCGCCGGTGATGATCACCAGGGGATCCCACTGTTCTCTCGAGCCCGTGCGGCAGATCGAGAATCATGTGCAGGTTGACGTCGATGAAGCGCGCGACATTTTCCGCCCGCTCGGTGTAACGGCTCAGCCAGTAGATCGAATTGGCGACGCGGCTCAGCATCGATCGGTCAATCTGAGGTCAACGAAACCTGAAACTACCGTTCTTGCCATCCAGATTCGCAGGATCCATGGCAACCTGGATTCCAGCACTCCATGCTGGAATGACGCAATCGAGGGGTTCTGCTTGAACTCATATAGGCCCCTCTGGCCGTATTATTAAGGAAGCAAAACCCAGGTGTCTTTGCTGCCTCCGCCCTGGGAGGAATTGACCACCAGCGATCCTTCTTTTAGAGCGACGCGGGTCAGTCCGCCGGGAAGCACATAGATATCCTTGCCATAGAGAATGTACGGGCGCAAATCGACGTGGCGTCCGGCGAAACGACCATCGACAATCACCGGCACCCGCGACAGACCGAGGGTCGGCTGCGCGATATAGTTGCGCGGTGCTTGCTCGATCCGCGCGCGAAACTCTTCGCGTTCGGCGGCACGTCGCATGAGGACCGACCAGCATACCGTAGCCGCCCGACTCATTGACCGCTTTGACGACCAGCTGATCGAGGTGCGAAACCACGTAGGCGCGCTCTTTTTCGTCGGCGCAGACATAAGTCGGCACGTTGGGAATGATGATTTCTTCGCCCAGGTAATACTTGATGATCTTCGGCACATAGGCATAGATGCATTTGTCGTCGGCGATGCCGGTGCCGGGAGCATTGGCCAGGGCGATGCGCCCTTTTTTATACACTTCCATCAAGCCTGGGATGCCCAGCAACGAGTCCGCTCTGAACACCTGCGGGTCGAGAAAGTCATCGTCGATGCGCCGGTAGAGAACATCGACCCGCTCGAAGCCCTTGGTGGTGCGCATGGCGACATGGCCGTTGGTCACCACCAGATCGCTTCCTTCGACCAATTCCACGCCCATCTGCTGCGCCTAAAAATGCGTGTTCGAAATACGCCGAGTTAAAGATACCTGGAGTCAACACCGCTACTTTAGGAGCGGCCAAGCGCGGCGGGAAAGAGCGATTGCAACATGTTCAGCAAGCGGCTGGGATACTCGTCCACCGGACGAACGCGCGTGGCTTCGAAAACCTGATGGAAAGTTCGTTTCATGATCCGGCGATTTTCCAGCACGTAGGAGACGCCCGAGGGACAGCGCAGATTGTCTTCGAGAACATAAATCTGTCCGTCGCGATCGCGCACCAGATCAGTGCCGGTGATGTGGCACCACACGCCCTTGCGGCGGATCGAGACCGACGCACGCCTGTCGGAAGGAGCGGCGGAGCGGACAAGATCTTCCGGCAGAATTTTGTCCTTGAGAATTTTTTGTTCGTGATAAACGTCGTCGATAAAAAGATTCAGCGCATAAACGCGCTGCTTGAGTCCTTTTTCGATCCACTCCCATTCCGCCGCGTCGATGATGCGCGGAATGATATCAAACGGGAAAATCTTCTCGGTTGCCGCGCCATCGCCGTAGACGTTGAAAGTGATACCGCTCTGGAGCAACAGGCGTTCCGCCGCCTCCTGGCGCTGCAGTAGTTCGCCGTCGGGAAGCGATTCGATTGTTTCTTTCAGCAGCCTGGCTCCCGACCGCGGCACGCCGTCGTCAGCCAACATCTCGTCGAAAAAACCGCCGTTATTGTAGGAGGCAAATTTCATTGACGCACCTCGCGGCCGTTCCTGGGCGCAGCGCCCATGATCGCGTCATCGAGCAGGCAATCTGCATGGCTGTCCGGCCGGCTTCAAGCACGCGTTATACCGCCGGGGGGCTTTGATCTTCAAGCGCCAGTAGCGCTCCCCGCCGCGACCGGCCCGACCGGAGCAACGCAATCACTATGCCATCCAAGTTCACAGCCTCCACAGTCATTGGAGGGCTAGTCGTAACTTTGCTGATTAACTTTCACCAGCCGATGCTCAAGTCTTAAACAGCGGCCAACATAAGCCGCATAGCGCAGGGCGCAGAGCGCCGAATGAGCCCTCCTCGGCCGAGCAGAACCCGAAGATCTAGCAGCCCGTGGTGAAAGTGTTGTGTCAGAGCGAGACGGGGAGGCGCCCTGCTGCCAAGGCGCGACACCCGAGAATATCGGGGAATATTTGAGGTAGGAGCAACGCAGCGGACGGGGATCGATGCCCGTCGAATGGAGTCAGACTTTCACCACGGACTGCTAGTGCCTCAAACCATCTGCATATATACGTCGACCAGAGCCGGCCGCTTTTCTTCTTTGATGACTTTGATCGCGCGCTCAACCGCCGGGCGAATTTGTTCTGGTTCGGTGATCGGACCCTCGCCGTGCAGACTGAAAGAGCGCGCCAGATTGGCGAAATCCACCGCCGGCTTGGCCATTTCCATTCCCACCAGTTTGTTTTCCACCGGCCGGCCGCGCGTGATCGCGACCTTTTCCTGATGCTCGACGTCGTTATAGTAAACGCGATTATTGGTCATCACCGTCAGCAGCGGCACGCCGGTGTTGGCCGCCGTCCACATGGCGCTCGTCGTGTAGAGCATCTCGCCGTCGCGCTGCAGGTTGACACAAATCTTGCCGGTGCCGCGGTAGGGCAGCGATGCGCCGACTGACGCCGCCGGTCCATATCCCAAACCGCCGCCGCCGTAGCCACCGAGGAACAAACCCGGTTTGTCCCAGGTCCATAAACGACTGGGCCAGCCGCGAAACGCCCCGGCGACGAGCAGCCAGTCTTCTTTCTGGAGCGCCTGCCATACTTCGTAGGCCAGCCGCGGCGGCGCAATCGGCCGCTCATCCCAGCGCCGCTTGAGGATCGGCTGCCAGCGCGGTGGAGCTCATCATGCTGCGCGGCGAGGCCTTGCGGCGCTCTTCGACGACGCTTTTGGAAAACTTTCCTTGGCGTTGTAATCTCTTCGATCAAGGCCGGCAGAAACACTTTGGTATTGGCGACGATCGCAAATCCACCGGCGCCAGCTCCTGGAAATCGCTGGTCAAGCTGCGCACCGCGAGATCGGCGAACGTGACATTGATCACTTTGCAGCCGGCCTTGGTCGCCGGCACCGTCGTGTGAGTAGTTGGGATCCTGACGCACCAGCGCGCCGTAAAGATCGGTCATGTCGAGTCCCATAATCACATCCGCGTTGGCGATCAATCGCGGTTCTTACCGGTGAGATTGAGCGGATGGGTGTTGGGAAAATTCAGGCGCGCGCCGAGATCGATCACCGGAATCGACAACAGATCGGCGAGACCCACGAGACTCATCACCGCGTCGTTATTGCGGCCGACGTAATCGGCGACGATCACCGGGTTCTGCGCCGTCGCCAGTAGCGCGCCGCTTCTTTGATCGCCTCGTACTCCGCCTGCAGCGGCGCCGGTGGGCGAAATCGTTTCGGATCCGGCAGCGCGATTTCTTTTTCGATCGCCGCCTCCTGATCGGTCACGTCGAAGCAGAGATAAACCGGCCGCAGCGGATCGCTCATCGCAATGCGATAACCGCGCATGATCGACGAAGGAATCGCTTCGACTCCCACCGGCTGGTCGTCCCACTTGACGAAGTCGCGCACCAGATTACCCTGCACCTGCGCCGTGTGAATCCAATCGATCCACGGACGGCGTTTGCGCGAGTTCATCGGTCCGGTGCCGCCCATGACCATGACCGGCGTGCGATCGCACCAGGCATTGTAGATCGCCATCGAGGCGTGCTGCAGCCCGACGACGTTGTGCACGATCGCCGGCATGATCTTGCCGGTCGCCTTGGAGTAGCCATGGGCCACCGCGACGGCAATCTCTTCGTGGCAGCAGAGAATCATCTCCGGATTCGGCTTGGCGGCCGCTCTCGTAGTTGACGAGAGAATCGTGAATGCCGCGGAAACTCGATCCCGGGTTCAGAGCGCCAGTACTCGATGCCCAAGATCTTGAGTCAAATCGACGACAGGTCGAACCGTAACGAGCCGGCATAAAACCTCCTATCGTGGGTAATTTTTGCGAGCAATCTGGCTGTGGGGCCCGATAAAAAGTCAGACGTCTCCCCGCTCCCTAAGGTCTGATCAACCCCCGCGTGTCTCCCCTTAGCAAACTTAGCAAAGGGGGAGTTGAAGAGGGGTCGTTCCGGGTCTCGCTAGCTATCGCCAGCTTGCCCGCAATACGGAGGAAGAATGTGATAGATGCCTGAAACAAGACATTAGATCCAGAGCGCGCCAAAAAAAAGGCGCGCTGTCAGACGTTTGCTTTTGTCCGAAAGCGCGCCAGATCTTTTTCCCGAAAGCTACTGCAACCGGATGCGGGATATCGATGTCGTAAAGTTTCCTCACGTTAGTGTAAACCAGCTTTCGCCTTACTTCCGGCGAGCAGATGCCCGAGATCGCGCTCGATATATTTCTTCGACTCCGGCCAGGTCGAGTTGCCGTGCGGATAATCATTGGACCACATACAGTTATCCTGGCCCCACCATTCAAAGCTGTGGCCGGCGACGGTATCGCGGAAGAAAGTGCCGAACACCTGATTGGCGAAGTATTCGCTGGGATTCTTCGTCATCGGCGGCGGATTCTCTTTCTTGAAGCGATTATAGTAGTAGTCCCACTGCTGCAGCATGAACGGCATCCAGCCGATTTCATTTTCGACGCTGACAAACTTGAGTTTCGGGTAGCGCTCCAAGACGCCGTAGAAAATCAAATCGAAGAAGGCGTTGATGATTTCCGCGAGCTTCAGATTGACGCTGCCGCGATAGGCCTCCGGGCCCGATGCGCTTGTTACCGAACACAGTCTCCTTGTGGTAGCCGTGGCCGGTCAGAATATGCAGATGGACGGGCAGATTCAACGCCTGCGACGCTTGCCAGAACTTATTGTAGTGCTCCGAGTGCAGCGGCAAATCGGGATGGGGCGCTTGCCAGATGATCGAGCCTTTCACGCCGGCTTTGGCCGCGCGTTCGAGCTCTTTGACCGCTTCATCGATGTCGTAGACCGAGATCGCGGCGATGCCGAGCAAACGCTTTGGCGATGTCCGACAATATTCGATCAGCCAGTCATTGTAGGCGCGGAACGAAACCGCCTGAAGCTTGCCGTCATCCATGGCGAAGTGCGGCAGCAGATACGTCGGATAAAGGACTTCCGCGCTCACGCCGTCGGTTTCCATCTCTTTGATGCGGCTATGGGATCGGAGCCGCCTGGATGAGTCTGGAAGCTCGATCCGACTTTCAACGCCGGGAAGCGCGGCACTTGGTCCTTGAAAGATTGGGGCGCCCGCTCGGCCAAAATATCCGACGGCTCCATGACGTGAGAGTCCGACGAGATAATGACTTCACAACCTGCTTCACTGCCCATAGTTTCTCCTCCTTTGTCGAAACGCCATAGGTATTTAGATTCTCATGCAACCTCTACCACTGGAGCGACAACAGGGTCAAGGTATCATTCATCGATACAAAGCGTCGATGAATCCGCTGCTTTCCAATTGACGGACGAAGCGCGCGTCGAAAAATTTCGCCGGATCTTGGTCCTTGGCTTTGGGGTTGCGTTCGGCAAGTTCCTCTACTACGGAGCGCACGGCTTCGACGGTCGGCATGGGCGTTTTGAGCAGGTATTTGGTGATCTGAACGTCGTAGGTCTCCGCCAGCACATCAGCCTCGTCAGTGCGCAGATATTTGCGCAGCACGCCGTACGTAAACGAACGGTCTTTTTTCATCAGCGCCGCCGCCTCGACGACCGCGGCCAAGTAGCGCCGGACGTAGTCCGGCTCGCTCCGAATAAGCTCGCCGCGGGTCGAGAGACCATTGGCGGCGTAGGGAATATTCAAACTGGGTATATGCAGCATCACGCGGTTGCCGAGCTTCACCGCTTTGCTGGTTGCCGGGTAGCCGAAAACTCCCGCCTGCACCCGGCCGCTGTTGAGCGCGCTGACGATCCAGTCGCCGGAACCGATCTCGACAATCGCGACGTCTTTTCCCGGTTCCAGACCAAAATGTTTCATGGCGACGCGCGCGCCGGTATGCAGCGACGTGCCGAACCGGCTGATGCCGACGTTCTTGCCGCGCAACTGCTCGGGCTTGTCGATTTCCGGGCGAACCGTGAGATTAAGCAGCAAGGTGGCAACGTTGGTCGCGATGATCTTTACATCGGCGCCACCCACTGCCGCGCCCGCCGTGGTGCCGCCAGCGATGTGTACGAAATCGACCTCGCGGGCGATCAAGGTATTCATGCCCTGAAGCCCGCTGGGCGTAGCGATGACCTCCACCTGCAAGCCGTGCTTCGCGAAGATTCCGGATTCGTGCGCTGCCCACGCCGGCGCCATGGAGCCTGAGATCGAGGTGACGGCGCTCCGGGTTTTGCGCAGTCCCGAGGGCTCAGCCGCTGAGATCTCAGACCAAGAAAAGAGACTGAGCAAGTAGATAAGCACCGCGAATGTCCTGGGTTTCTCCACGCATCACCTCGCACGGTTCGAGCCGGAGATTAACACTGTGATTTTCCGCCGGTCAAGGAGATAAGCGATTAGCAGGAATTTCTTGCAAGCGACTCGCTAAAAGCACAGCGGGGCGGCCCTGGCCGCCCCGCAATTCAGAGGGGGTAAAATCAGGGGAGTTCAAAACGCCGCTATAGATTGGCCGGCGGCGGCGGCACTTCCGTGCCGTCGGTTCTTCTCATCTGGTCGCGCCAGAGCTGCTCTGAGGAGGGCAAGTTAGGCGATCCGGCATCAGCGATTCGCGGCGTTATGAAAACCATCAGCTCCTCGAAATCCTTCTGCCAGCGGTGGTTTTTAAACAACCAACCGAGAATCGGAATTTCCTTGAGGTAAGGCGTTCCGGCTTCTGATTCCTGCCGTGTGTCTTTTAAAATCCCGCCGAGCACGATGGTTTCGCCGTCCTTGACAAGCACATTGGCGACCGCTTCCCGGTTTAATTCGTCGAAAGGAATAACCCCGCTCGCGCCGCCGGCGGGAACGGTCGGGCTATTGGCGATCGAGCTCGACTTTACGTTGATGTTCAAAAGTATGTAACCATCGCTTGATACCTGGGGCGTAACAGTAAGGTTGATGCCCACGGGAATTTTTTCCGTGGCGACCGCGGAGCCCGCCGCCGACGATCCCGAGCCGGTGGCGATGTTGGTCGAGCTCGGCAGCGCAATGCGCAAGATTCTTTCGCTGCGAATGCTCGAAGCGACGTTATTGAGGGTTACCACCGATGGCCGAGAAATTATTTTGATGTTACCTTCGTTTTCCGCTGCAGTCAGAAACGAGTTCACATTGGCCGCAAGAAAGCCGAACTTAAAGCCGCTGGCCGGCACCGGAAACGGCGCCTCCACGCTATTCGGGCTGCCGGCGTAAGGACTTCCCGCCAAGAACCTGTTGCTCGCGATAAACCGTCCGGATACCAGATCGATCTCGGCGCCGAGCGATCTGGAGAAGGACGGGGTGGTTTCGATGAGATTTGATTCGATCAGCACCTGAGGTGTTCGCATATCAAGTTTTGCGATCAGCGCGCTCACGTCGTCGACATATTTTTTGGTATCTCGAACCATGATGGTGTTGCTGCGCTCGTCGCTGACCAGTGAGACGTCGGGCCGTTTGCTGACCAGGGTCTTCACCTTCGGTTCAATATCCTTGACCTTGGCGTAGTTAACGTTGAAATAAACGGTATGCATCGGCTCGAGGGTTTCCTCGGATTTTTTCGCTGCCGCCAGCGCATCGCGCTCGGTCTTTAGCTGGGTCGCGGTCGATACTCGCACGACGTTGCCAATTTGTTCCTTTCCAAGGCCGTTGGTGTCGATCAAGAGGTCGAGAGCCTGATCCCAGGGCACATCGACGAGACGGAGCGTAACTTTTCGATTGACGTCGTTAGTTACGACAATGTTCAGGCCGCTGACTTCAGCCAAAAGGCGAAAGACATTCTTGATATCAGCGTCTTTGAAATCGAGCGAGAGCCTTTGACCGGTGTAGGTCTTTTCGCCGCGCGCGAGCCCCCCGGCTTCTCCGGCCATTGGCCCGGTTCCCATATGGACGGATCTTTGATCCACCGGCTTGCCGCCCTTGACCAAATCGAAAGAACGTTTCGCGGCAATCTTCGCATCGGCGTTGCCGATAACGATTTTCACGCCGCCATCTTCGGACGTGACGACATAGGGCGGCACCGCTCCGGCCATGATATCGAGCGCGATCCGTGAATAACCTTCCCCGGAGCTCAATTTCAGGTAGCTAACGAAGGTAGTGCCGACGCGATAGCTTTCAGGTTCCACGGGACGCGCATCGTTGAAAACATCAATTATGATCCGAGACGGCTGGGGCAGCGGGAAATGGCGGTATTGGGATATCGGCTTTGAAAGTTTAACCGTTAAAATCGTTTGGCCGGCGTCCTCGCGCACTGAAAGATCCTGCACCTTGACCGCTTCGCGCTGTGGGCCGGCTGCCTGCTGCGCCGCTGGAGCCGCCGCTGCTTTGGTCTGCGCTGCAGGCGCCGGCTCCGGCATCGTCGCCGGCGCACAACCGAAGAGCGCGGGCGCCAGTGAAATTCCAAGACACGCTGCCGCAAGCGGCCACGACGGCATGGCTCGTTGCTCAAGTTTATCGGTCCAAAGCTTCTTCACAGAAAGATTGATTTTCTTCATTCCGCCTTCTCCGTGGCCAGTTTCATAGTCCGCTCGATTTTTCGCTTGGTGCCAAATAAATCAGTTTCAAACTCCTCGACGACGAGCCCAGCCGGTTGAATCCTCTTGATCTTGCCCTCATTCGAGCCGATGGCAGTGCCGGTCCGAACCACATAGCCTAATCCCGCGGCATCTTCGACAATCGCATTGGGCTGCTTGACATCCCAAATGACACCCACGACCTTGAGTTGTCCGAGCTCATAGCGTTCCAAAGGAGAGAGTTTTTCCGGCGAGCGCCGTCCGGCTGTTTTGATGTTCAAGGTATACGGCCGGAACGGATCGCGTTTGCCGAGCGCCGCAGTTGCCGGCGCGGGCGCTTCGTCGTTGTGCTTCTCCGCCGCCGGCGCCGCTATCGCCTCGGTGTTCACCCTTGCGGTTTTTAGCTCGCCCGCTGCCGAACCCGGCGTGCCGTTAACCGCAGTACCGATCGTCTGCGTTGTTTTGCCGGTCGCGCCAGACTGCGCCTTGAGTTTATCCGGCGCATCCTTTGATTTTTGCGCACGGGTTTCGATTTTCTCCTGAGCGCCCGCCGCACCCGCCAGGCACAAAGCGATCGCCAGCCATGCTATTTTGCTTAGGTCAATCAACAGCGTCCTCTATTTCTTCTTGGCCGTCTTGGCCTTTTCTTCTGCGACTTTTTTGCGCTCGGCTTCGTCCAGGAAACGATACGTAGTTGCCAAGGTCGAGATTTCGAGACCGACGTGATCGCCGGTCACTTTGGGGTCTTTGAAATCGATATTGTCAATATTGACCAGTCGGTTGAATTTTCCGACCTCGTCAAAGAATGCGACGGCGTTATAGAACCCGCCCCGGACGACGATGTCCACCGGAATTTCAGCGTAGAAATCTTTTAAATTTTCCGGCCGTGGACGAAACAGTATTATTTCCAATCCGGATTCACGCGCCTTGGTGGAGATATTGCTCAGCAAATCGGGGATTTCTCGGCTGTCCGGGAGCTGGGCAACCACCATTTTGAGTTTGCCGTCCCACTCTTTGAGATCGCGCTCCAGGGCAGCAAGGTTGGCCGCGATCTTTTGTTTCTTATTTCTGTCTTGCCTAACTTTATCGGCTTCTTCGCTCAACCGGCTGATGCGGTCTGCGCTCGGTTGGTACACGTAAAAAAAGCCGAGCGCCAGCAACAAGACAACGGCTCCGGCAAGAATTCCGATCTTTTGTGGCCGCGGCCGATTCAGAACCTGGTCAAGAAAGTTATTCATGATGTGCTCGATCAATTCTTTTTGACCAGCGGCGATTGCGCAGGTGTTTTATCGTCCGCCTGCGCCAGCACGGGTTGGTATTCGAGCCGCGATTTGATGGAAAACCGTTTTCGCGCTACGCCGGTTTGGTCGGTCTCGGTGGTTTCAACGAGTTCGGTATTTTTAAAGTACGAATGCGTGCCCAGTGCCTTCAGGAATTCCGCTATTGTCTGATTATCAGTGGCAACGCCGGTGATCGTTAGATTGCCCCCGGTCTCTTTGAATTGATTCAGCCAGAGCGCCCGTGGTGTTGCTGCCGAAAGGCTTTGCATCACTCGCGCCGGACCGGTTTTTTTCTTGTCGATGTCTTCGATGACCTGGTGCTTGCTTTTGACTTCTTTGATCTTGCTTTCCAGGTCAGCTACGCCGTTGGCTTTGGTATTGAGGGCGGCCAATTCGGCGCGCAGACCCTCGAGCTCTTTTTCTAAGGCGGCTTGCCGGCTGTACTGAACGATGTACATGCCAGCGATGGCGAGCAAGCTGAGACCCAGACACAGACCGCTCAGAATCAACTCGCGGCGCCGGCCGACCTCGGCTTTTAGCTGTTTGACCGGAAGTAGATTAATGCGAATCATTTGTCACCGGGCCTCCGAATGGCTAGTCCCACGCCTATGCCAAACTGGGATGCCGACTCTTGCAAATATTCAACGTTGACTTTTTTATCGAGCTTGAAACCGCGAAAAGGATCAGCAAGTTTGACCGCGACGCCGAGCTTCTCTTCCAGCACGGCGGCGAGTCCCCGCAGTCGAGCGCCGCCGCCAGTGAGATAGATCGTGCGGATGCCGTCTTCCGCAGCGACGGCTCCATACAAACTCAATGTGCGCCGGATGTCCTCGGCGAGGGACTCCGAGGTCGGCCGCAGAAGCTCTTCTAGGTCGACATAGTCTTCGCCGGCGAGCTTGCCGGAGATCTTGAGCGTTTCCGCCGCCTCGGTCGAAAGCTGCAAGCTGCGGCGCAGGCTATCGGTGAATTCTTCGCCACCCACCGGCAGGTCGCCGGTAAATGTCGAGACACCGCTGCTCAAGACATTGATGCTCGTGTAACGGGCGCCGATATGGATGAGTCCGATAACTTCGCCGGGAGCTTGCGGCTCGTAATTGGCCTCATACATGCTTTCCATCGCAAAATAATCGACGTCCATCACTGCCGGCTCGAGGCCCGCCTGGGTGATCACCTCGGTGTAACTTTCGACAATTTCTTTGCGCACAGCGACCAGCAGCACCTCGATTTTGCTGCCACCCTCGAGATAATTCACCACCTGGTAGTCGAGATTGACGTTTTCGAGATTCTCCGGGATGATCTTGTTGGCTTCAAATTCGACATTGGCGTCGAGCTCTTCTTCTTTTTGCGCCGGCAGCTCGAGTTTTTTCATGATGATCGAGCGTCCTGGAACGGCGGCGATCACTTTGGTCGCGCTCACGCCATTTTCCTTAATCAATCCCTTGAGCGCCGTCACGACAGCGCCGCTGTCGACGATCATGTTGTTTTGGACGGCGCCCTCAGGCAAGCCGTGGCTGCCGGCGTTAAGCAGCCGCCAGCCGCTCTTATCGGCAACCGCCTCGATCATTTTTACTGAGCTCGAGCCGATGTCGAAGGCGACAAAACCTTCTCTAGAGCCGAAGCCAAAATTGAGTTTATTTAAAAATGACATAAGGATTACTTAAAGACTTTGTTGCCGTCGGCAGTTTTCAGACCGAGCGCCAAAGTGATTCTTCTTTTGGTTGCCATTCTGCAAGCCATGCCTTTTTCGATGCGATCCAGAGTCAGCGGCGAGATGTTAGCGACGCGGGCGAATTCGGCCTTGCTGATCATTTTGGCTTCACGCAGTTTTTTCACGTTGTTGGGGTGATTCATCACCGGCCAAACTCTCCGGGCGCTGCTTAAATGGGTTATCTACCGACGAGCCCAACCTCCATGAGGATTTACTGTTAAGATGATTTAATTAAGCTTAATTAAATGATCGCCGCTTAGCGGTGTATATTTAGCGCCACGCAAGATCTTTGCCATGGACCATGCGGTTCTTACCTTCCCTGGCGCGCCCGTTGCGGCTGTCGGGGATAGTCCTGCAAGGGGAATAATCTTCCCTGACTGATCGAATTTTCCGCCGCGCGAAGTTTCGCCGGCTTGAGCCGTGCCGCCTTTCGCGGCGCCGCCCTCCATTGCGTTTTGCTGAGACCGGCCATTAAATAGTCCAAACATGAACAGCCGGGCGGCACATTTTGCGCGGGTGATTATCCCCTCGCCCCTGAGCGAGCCTTTGATCTACTCCGTCCCCGATGATCTTCAGGAGCGCATTGCCACCGGCACGCGCGTTTCCATCCCGCTCGGCAAACGCACCGTTGTCGGCGTTGTTCTGGAGCTGCTCGAAGCGACGTCGCTCAGCCGGACCCGAGCCATTTTAACGTTGCTCGATGACGCGCCGGTCATCGATGCCGGGTTGTTGTTCCTGATCCAATGGATTGCTCAATACTATCTGACCACCCTGGGCGAGGTTCTGGCCGTTATTTTGCCTCCGGTGCTGCGCCGCGAAGGCCCGCACACCGTTGAGTTGCTTCAGCAAGAGGCGCTCGCGAACGACTCCGTGGAGAGCGAAATCATCGATCTGCTGCGGCAAAGAAAACGCCCGATCGATGCCAGGACTCTAACGCGGCAGATCGCCGGCGCAGACGTTTCAGCGACTCTCGAACGGCTGCGACGTCGTGGTGTCATAGCGGTCTATGACCGGCGCACGAGCGGACGCCGCAAACCATCCAGTGGAGCGCAGCCAGCGGCGACGATCTCCGCCGAGCAATCTAGTTTCACACTGACAGCCGCTCAACAATCCGCCTTGAGCGCCATCGAAGCGCGGCGCCAAAGCGGCGGCTTCGAAGTTTTTTTGCTGCACGGCGTAACCGGCAGCGGCAAAACCGAGGTTTACTTGCGCGCCATCGAACATACGCGCCGAGCCGGCGCGCAGAGTCTCATACTGATTCCCGAGATTTCTTTAACACCGCAGTTGATCGATCGCCTTGAAGCGCGCTTTGCCGGCCGGGTCGGCATCTTGCACAGCGGACTCACCGGCAAAGAACGCGTCGATCAATGGCGCCGTATTGCGCGCGCCGAGGTCGACGTGGTGATTGGTGCGCGCTCGGCGATTTTTGCGCCTTTGCCGAAACTCGGCTTGATCATCGTCGATGAAGAGCATGATCCCTCCTACAAACAGGATGAGGGACCGCGTTACAATGGCCGCGATGTTGCGGTGGTCCGGGGAAAGTATCTGGGTTGCCCGGTCATCCTCGGCTCCGCCACCCCCGCGGTCGAAAGCTACGAAAATGCCCGCCAGGGGCGCTACCGCTTGCTCGAAATACGCGAGCGCGTGCAAGCGCGCGCTCTCCCTAAAATCGAACTCGTCGATCTCCGAGCGCGAGCCGAAAACGCCGGCGCGACGCCAGCCGGCGCGCATCGCCTTATCTCACCGCAGTTGGCTCATGCGCTGGCAGAAAATTACCGCAAGTCGCGCCAGAGCTTGATCTTCTTGAATCGCCGCGGTTTCGCCAACTACCTGCTGTGCCGGCTTTGCGGCCACATTTTGCGCTGCCCCTACTGCAGCGTGACCTTGACCCTGCACATGCGCCGGCCGAGCGTCTGTTGCCATCATTGCAACTTTCGCCGCCCGGTGCCGCAACTCTGCCCACAGTGCGGCAACGGCGATCTCACGGGTATTGGCTCCGGCACCGAACAGATCGAGCAAGCATTACGCGAGATCGTGCCGCAGCGCCCGGATCGCGCGCATGGACCGCGATACCACGAGCAAACGCGGTTCCCAGGAGTTTTTAATTCGGAGCTGGGAGAAAGGCGAGTTCGACATACTGGTCGGCACCCAGATGATCGCCAAAGGCCACGACGTAAGCGGCGTCACCCTGGTGGGGGCGCTGCTTGCCGATATGTCGCTCAACCTGCCGGACTTTCGCGCCGCGGAACGAACGTTTCAACTGATGAGCCAGGTAGCGGGCCGTTCCGGGCGCGGACAAGATGCCGGGCGAGTGATCGTCCAAACCTATACGCCCGAGCATTACGCCATGCGCCACTTGCTGCGGCACGATTACCCGACGTTTTTTGCGGAAGAGAGTGAATTTCGCCGGGCGCTCAAATACCCGCCGTTCGGCCGGCTGGTCAGCCTGCGTGTCGATGGTCCGAAAGCCGAGGAAGTCGAACTCAAAGCAAAAAAACTGGCCCAGGGTCTGCGCGCGCAACTCACGCGCAACGCGAAATGGCGCGAGCAAATCGAAGTTATGGGGCCGGCGCCGGCGCCGATTCTCAAACTGCGTAACCGCTACCGCTGGCAACTGCTATTAAAAGGCGGATCAAAGCGCGGCGCTTTTGCAATTCGCCAGCCAGGCTCGCGCGCTCCTGCCACGCTCCGCCTCCGGGCGCCTTCACATTGATGTCGATCCCTACAGCATGTTATAAATTTTATTGGTTATGGCGATTTTAGAAATTCGAAAATATCCGGATCCGGTATTAAACCGAGTGGCGCTGCCGGTGCAAAATATCGACGCGGCGACCTTAAAACTCATCAGCGACATGCTCGACACGATGTATGCAGCGCCGGGTGTCGGCCTGGCGGCCCCGCAGGTGGGCGTTTCCCAGCGCATCATCGTCCTCGACGCCGATCACGAGAACCCAGGCAAACAGCTCTACAAGCTCATCAATCCCGTGATCAGTCACGCCGCCGGCGAGGTGCTATGGGAAGAAGGCTGTTTAAGCGTCGTCGATTTTACCGCGGAGGTAAAGCGCGCGGCGCAGGTCCAAGTCGTAGCTCTCGACGAAAATCACCATGAGTTAACCATCGAAGCAGAGGGCCTGCTAGCGGTCGCGCTGCAGCATGAGATCGATCATCTGGACGGCAAACTTTTCATTGATCGCATCAGCCGGTTGAAGCGCGATCTCTATAGCCGGCGGCGCCGGAAAATGCTCCGCAACGGCAGCACCCCCGAGGACGACAGCCCGCGCGTCATGCTGTAGTTTTCTCAAACCCTGCGAATTCCAACGGGCGCTGCTCACGCGGCGCTTTATCATGTCAACCAGTTGGCCAATAGTTTTCATGGGAACTCCGGCGCTCGCCGCCGCCAGCCTGGAGAGGCTTGTGCAAGGCCCGGACAGGATCGTCGGCGTCGTCACGCAACCCGATCGGGCCGCCGGCAGAGGCCAAGAAAAAGCCGCATCAGCGGTGCGAAAAACCGCCGAGCGACTCGGTATACCGATTGCCGCGCCGGAAAAAATCCGCGATCCCGCTTTCCTCGAGCTATTGCAGGGGTGGCAGCCGCAGATCATCGCGGTAGTTGCCTACGGCAGAATTTTGCCAAAAACCGTGCTTGACCTGGCGCCCCATGGTTGTGTCAACGTGCACTACTCGGTTTTGCCGAAATATCGCGGCGCCGCGCCGGCGGCCTGGACCATCATCAACGGCGACGAGCAGGCCGGCGTCACAACCATGCAGTTGGTCGAAAAGATGGACGCCGGGCCGATTTACTTGCAGGCAGCGATCTCGGTGGCGCGCGACGAAACCAGCGAGTCGCTGCAGCAGAAGCTTACGCCGCTCGGCGCGCGCCTGCTGCTGGACACGATTCGCGGCCTGAAAGAAAATTCATTGCCGAGCCGGATGCAGGACGAGAACGCCGCGACTCTTGCGCCGATGATAAAAAAAACCGACGGTTTGATCGACTGGCGCGAGCCCGCAGCCGCCATCGAACGGCGCGTGCGCGGCTTCACGCCGTGGCCCTCTGCCTACAGTTACCGGCAGGGCAAGCTCTTTAAAATTCATCGCGCGCGGGTTGTTTCCACTGCGCCTGGCGCCAACCCCGGCGAAGTGGTGCGCGCCGATGGCGCGGGTTTTTGGGTGGCAACCGGCTCAGGTATCTTAGGTCTCGATGAAGTCCAACTTGAAGGTAAGCGGCGGCTCGGCGGCGTTGATTTTATCCGCGGCGCAAGGATTGTAAAAGGTGAGCGCTTCTGAACTCGGCCACAGTGATGACAATGTCCGGGAGCTTGCGACCGATATCCTGGCAAAGGTAGAGACTCGGAAGGCCTACGCGGACATCTTGCTGGATAGCACCCTGAGTGCTACGCGACTCTCACGCCGCGACGGCGCATTGCTCACCGAAATTGTCCTTGGAACCCTGCGCTGGCGCGGCCGAATCGACACCCGACTGAAGCCATTGATGCGCCGACCGCCAGAAAGCGCCGAGCCTTTCATTCGCAATTTGCTCCGCGTCACTCTTTACCAAATCGATTTTCTGGATCGCGTTCCCGGTTATGCCGCAGTCAACGCGGCGGTGGATCTGGCCAAAGCTCGTAGCGGCGAGCACGCGGCCGGTTTCGTTAACGCGGTGCTGCGGCGTTATCTCAGAGAAGGAGCGCACAACGCACAAGTGCCGCCGGACGCGGCAAGCGCCACATTATCCGAGCTCGCGGACTACTGGTCGCATCCACAATGGTTAATAAGCCAGTGGCGCGACTATCTAGAGCCTGGCGAAGTTCCGGCGCTTCTCGACGCAAACAATCAAGAAGCGCCGTTAGTGCTGCGGGTAAATGCGCTCAAAACTACCCGAGACGATCTGCTGGCGCTTTTGCGCCGCGACGGAACGACAGCGGCGGCAGCGCGATGGTCGCCCCAGGGGATCACCGTGCGCGCCAGCTCTCCCGTCGATGGGCTCGCTGGTTTTCAAGAAGGTCTCTTTCAAGTTCAAGGCGAAGCTTCGCAGCTCGTTAGCTACTTGCTGGCGCCTCAACCTGCAGAACGCATTCTTGACGCCTGCGCCGCGCCGGGCGGCAAAACTACGCACCTGGCCGAGTTAACGCAAGACCGCGCCCAAATCGTCGCCAGCGATGTTTCGCCCCGCGGCCTAAAAAAGCTCGAGCAGAACGCCGCACGTCTGGGGCTCAACTCAATTCGCACCCGGGTCGCGGACGCAAGTAAAGCGCCCGGCGATGCCGATGGTTCTTACGACCGTATTCTCGTGGATGCGCCGTGCAGTGGCCTGGGCACTCTGCGCTCCCATCCCGAGATCAAATGGAATCGCAATCCTCGGGACATCCAACGCCTGAGCCAGCTCCAGCAGGCGATTGTTGCGCGCAGTGCTGCTCGGCTAAAAACCGGTGGAGTCCTGGTCTACTCCACCTGCACCTTGACGGCCACTGAAAATGAAGCGATCGTGCAGCAATTTCTGCAGAATTATGCCAAGTTTATTTTGGAGGATGCCGCAAGCTATCTTCCCGCTGCGGCAAAAAGCCTGGTGCGCGATGGCTATTTCAAGGCTTTGCCCCAGCGCCACAATACCGATGGGTTTTTCGCCGCGCGTCTTAAGAAGGTGGATGGATGAACAAAATCAAAATTGCGCCGTCGATTTTATCCGCCGACTTCAGCCGGCTCAAGGATGAAATCCAAGCCGTGGAAGCGGCCGGCGCCGACTGGCTCCACGTTGACGTTATGGATGGCCACTTCGTTCCCAACATCACCATCGGCCCGGCGGTGGTGGAATCGCTCCGCAAAGTCACGGCCATAGCGCTGGACGTGCACTTGATGATCACCGATCCGGACAAGTACGCCCCGGAATTTATCAAAGCCGGAGCCGATTGGGTGTCTGTTCATCCTGAAACCTGCCGTCCCCATCCGCACGCGACACTAAACAAGATCCGCGAGCTCGGCGCCAAAGCATCGATCGCGGTCAATCCGGACGTGCCATTGAGCAGAGTTGCAGACTACTTCACCGACATTGACATGCTCTTGATGATGAGCGTCTTTCCCGGTTTTGGCGGCCAGGCTTTCATCCCAGAGGTTTTGCCCAAGATCGAAGAAGCGCGGCGGCTGGTTGAGCAGAGGAATTTACCATTTCTAATTGAAGTCGACGGCGGCATCAAGACCGACAACATTGATCTCGTGGTCAGTGCCGGCGCCGAGGTGATCGTCTCCGGTTCGGGGATCTTTAAAACTTCGGACTATGCAGCCACGATACGCGAGCTCCGCCGCCGCGCCGGCGCCGTATAAAGAGTTCGCTGAACTCTAACCTGAGCGTGAAACTCTCGCAAAATTTTCACGAAACCTATAAGTCTTCTTCCGCAGGACACAGCGCGCCCATCTCTTTCCTTCTTTCCAACGGTCGAAAAACTAGCTGTCCACGCTGCGGATGCGAGTTGCTTCAAAATAAAGCGGACAAAAGCCGCCAGGCTGCTCAAAAAGGCCCAGAGGCAAGGCGCGCGAAGACCGATGAGCGGAGGCGTACTCCTGTACGTTGACGCGAAATCGGGCGAGTGCAACGAAGCATATGGGTCTTTTTCAGCAGCCTGCTGCCGCCGGTTGTTTTCCCGCTCGGGTATGTTAGTTTCTAGCGATCGGGGCGTGGCTCAGCTTGGTAGAGCGCACGGTTCGGGACCGTGAAGTCGGTGGTTCAAATCCACTCGCCCCGACCATTTCTTCCATCTTCTTTTTCAACTTCCCTTCGCGCAGTCGCGGCTGCATGTCGCTTGGACGAGCCGCCGATAACGGCTGGCGGCTTATCACGGAATCCTCAACTATGACCTGAACTAAAATTCACTTCAGCTGCTTGCGCACTATAATATCTTCGATCAGCTTGTAGCCTTTGTCTTTCAACTCGCCCATTTTTTCATGGCCGACGAGTGTCGTGCGGACTTTTTTGCTCTCCATGGCGGTGATGATTTCCTGCCAGCCCGCCTTGGCGCCTTGACGCGCTGAGATCGTGCCGCCGCCCCGCGCCAACGCGGCAACGCCGTCTTCACTTAAAATGAAATCGATAAAAAGCGCCGCCGCATGGGGGTTTTTCGCGCTCTTGGCGATGCCCGTGTGGCTGCCGAGCGACCCCGGAGTCGGGTCGGGGAAGACCATGGCAATGGGACATTTCTTTTCATATTTCATCTGCAAAACCCGCGGCGGATACACTTCCACGGCAACTTTTGTCTCGCCGCTGCAGATCAATTGCACTTGCAGGGTATGCCCGCGCCGCGCCACCGCGCCGTTACGCATCAGCGCTTTCATATAAGCTGCGGTTTTCTCCTCTCCCCAATCCATGAGCCAGGCAAAGACCGCCTGCTCCGGCTCATTATCGATCGAGATATCGTTTTTCAACTTTGGATTGAGCAGGTCCTGGTACCCCTTGGGCGCGTCGCCGGGCTTGACCAGATTGGTATTGTAGGCAATGACCGCGAGGGTGTAGTCAGCGGTGTACCAACGGCCATCTTTGTCCCAGAACTGGTTGGGATAATGCTTCTTTTCCGGCGAGTCATAGGGCGCGTGCATGCCGCTTTTCATCAGCTCGCCGATATTGTCGAAGTCAACGCCAACGACATCGGCGGGCAGCTTTCCGACCCGGTGTTCCAGGAGAATCCGGTCCAAGCCTTTGGCACCCTGAAGACGCGAAGCCTCGACTTTTATGAACGGATATTTTTTTTGAAACGCCTGTGTGTATTCCTGGGTGCTTTCCAGGCCATGATTAGAATAGACCACCAGGTTCGCTTCCTTTTTGGCGCCGTCTTCAAGGCGCCGCTGGCGTTCCTGGGCGGGCAATTTGTTGATGCCGGCAAACAGCTCGTCCACCGTCGCCGCCCTAACGTTGGAGCCATGCGCCGATATCACCCATGCCGCGACGATGACTATAGCCAAGATACTTTTCATAGTGACCTCCTCATGCTTCGCGCTATAATTCATTATCTCGAAGCACCGGCGCTGACAAGCGGCGCGGAACTGCGGCTAATCGTCAAACACCCGACATATGAATTTTCGGCGAATCTTGCTATAATTCCCGCCGTCTATGGACGGCCATTCTATCCGCACCGAAACTACGCCAACCGCTTCTTTGTTTTTCCGTTTATTTGTGACTGAGCTCGGCTCCCTGAGGCGCTGGTTCAAATGGTCCATCGTGGTTTTGCTAGTGATGTTATCCGCGGTCATCGAGATCCGAACCTCGGTGCTGCAATCCTGGATCTTTACCACAACCAACAATCGTATTTCTTTCGAGCTCGCCGCCGGTCGAAGTCCGGGCACCCAGTTTCCACGCCCCGCTCCTTTTGATAACCGCCGCGGTTATCCAAAACTCCCTGACTTTCAATCGCGCTTGGAGAAGCTCGGCTACCAGGTCCAGGAGCAGGCGCGCCAATCACCGACATTGGCGAGCCTCATCAGCCGCGGCATCGCGCCGCCTTATCCAGAGCCGCCGGAAACCGGCCTGATCGTGCACGGGGTGCGCACCTATAACGAGATCCAGAGCACGCCGCTGTTTCAATACGCTCAGTCGGAATTTCTCTTCAAAGGAATTAAGACTATCCCGCCGCTTCTGGTCAAAACTCTGCTGTTTTTGGAAAATCGCGATCTCGATCGCCCGGCGGCCTCCTGGCAAAGTCCCGTCATTGAATGGGATCGTATGGTGAAGGCGGTGTTCTATTACATCGGCGCCAAACTTTATCTGCCGGTACCGGTTCAAGGCGGCAGCACCCTGGCGGTGCAACTGGAAAAGTTTCGCCATTCTCCCCACGGCCGCACCGATACGCTCTTGGAAAAATTGCGCCAGGTGGTAAGCGCCAGTCTGAAAGCGTATCGCGCAGGCAAAAGCACCCGGGCCTGGCGCGAGCGCATTATCGTGGATTACTTCAATACCGTGCCGCTCGCCGCGGCGCCGGGTTACGGCGAAATTCATGGACTGGGCGAGGGGCTTTACGCCTGGTTTGGCACCGGCTTGAAGGACGCTCTAACGGCGATCACCGAGCCGGGCTTATCGACTCGCAAGGTGACTGTCTACAAGCAGATACTGACCTTGCTTGTGTCGGTTCGTTCACCGTCGGCTTTTCTAGTCGACGATCGCGCGGGACTGGAGCAAAAAGTGCGCCGATTTGCCAGGCTGATGGCGCGCGAGGGCATCATCGATCAGGAGATGGCCGACGCGCTTGAAAGCAGTCCGGTTGAGTACCTGAGCGCGGCGCCGGTCACACCGCAGCCTTCGTCTTACAAAAACAAAGCGGCCAATGCCGTGCGTATTACGACGATGGAGTATCTCGGCATCAATAATATCTATGATCTAAACCGGCTTCACCTCGAAGTCCAAAGCACCATCGACGTGCCGCTGCAAAAGAAGGTGACCGACTTTCTCAACAGCCTCGGCGATCCTGAAGTTGTCCGAACCAAAGGTCTGGTGGGCGAATATCTTCTCAATCAAGCCGATCCGAAGAAAATCGTTTACTCATTCTTGCTCGTCGAGCCCACGCCGCAAGGCAACATGATCCGCGTGCAAGCCGACAATCTCGCGACGCCCTTCGACTTCAACAAAAGCGTTAAACTCGAGCTCGGCAGCACCGCCAAGTTGCGCACCATCACGCGCTATCTGGAAATCATCGCCGAGCTGCACACGGCGTTGTCCCCCTTGGCTGCGCCTGACCTGGCCCAGGCGTTCAAGAGCGCGCGCGATCCACTGACCCGCTGGGCCATAGAAGTATTCCAGTCGGAGCCGCGGATTAGCCTCGAGCGATTTCTGCAAACCTCGATGGACCGTCGCTATTCAGCTAATCCCGGCGAAATGTTTTTTACCGGTGGCGGGCTGCATGATTTTGCCAACTTCGATCCCCTGGATAACGGCAAAATTCTGGCGCTGCGCGAAGCGTTTCAAAGCTCGACGAACCTGGTATTCATTCGCTTGATGCGCGATGTCATCTACTATCACCGCGCCCGCCTGGTCTATAACGCCGACGACGTGCTCGCAAAGATCGATCATCCGGAGCGCCGCCGCATGCTCGAGGAGATCGCTGAAGAAGAATCACGCGGCGCCTTAAGGCGCGCGTACCACAACTACAGGGGGCAAAGCCGGGAAAAAATCGTCGCGCGCCTGGTCGGCAGCCGCGGCAACGCTGAACGGCGTTTAGCGATTCTTTTTTTCGCCTGGCATATCGGTGCCGACGAACAGGCGCTGGCGGATTGGCTGAAAAAGCACAAGGTAGAGCCCACCGTCGAAACTACGGCAAAATTGTTCCGCGCCTACAAAAACCCGCGACTGAGCGCGGTGGATTACGCCTATCTCCTGTCGCTTCACCCGCTCGACCTGTGGTGCGCCGGCGAATATCGCAAAAATCCGAATTTATCCTGGAACGATCTTCTCGACGGCAGTCACCAGGCGCGTTTGGCAGGCTCGTCATGGCTTCTTAACCCGCGTAACCGCAAAGCTCAGGACTTGCGTCTGCGCATAAAAATCGAAAGGGACGCTTTCGCGCATCTTACGCCTTACTGGCAGAAATTGGGGTTTCCGTTTAAAACCCTGGTGCCGTCTTATGCCAGCGCGATCGGCAGTTCCGGCGACCGGCCGGTAGCGCTTGCCGAGCTGGTCGGCATACTGATCAATGACGGAGTGCGCCGGCCGAGCACGAGCTTGACGAAAATCCACTTTGCCCCGGGCACACCTTACGAAACGGTCCTACAGCGCAAAGCCGATAAAGGAGAAATCGTTTTGCGGCCGGAAGTAGCGCGTGTGGCGCGCACGGCCATGGCCGAGGTGGTGGCGCATGGAACAGCGCGCCGGCTGCACGGCGTGTTCAAATACCCTGACGGCAAGCTGATCACCGTCGGCGGCAAAACCGGTTCAGGAGACAATCGGATCCAAGCCTTCAATCGTCAAGGCGCGGTGATCTCTTCCCGCGCCACCAACCGCACCGCGACGTTCGTATTTTACATTGGCGAGCGCTATTACGGCGTCGTCACGGCATACGTCCAGGGACGCGAGGCGGAGAATTACAAATTCACCAGCGCGCTGCCGGTAACGGTTCTAAAGCTTCTGTCATCCGCAATCCTAGACCAGTCAGAGCGAAGATCGGTCCCCGTCCCCGCTGTGCTTGCTCCCGCTCTGGACAATCGCAGCAAGGTGAAAGTACGCGACATCAGTTTCACGCCCTCTATAGCAAATCTCCCCTAACCCCTCTTTTTCAAAGAGGAGTGTGCATGGGACGTTCGGCTTCGAAACCCGCGGCAAAAATCTTCATCTCTGAAACTCTTGGCAGGCTGCTTAAAAAGGCCCAGAGACAAGGCGCGCGAACGCGCATAGAGCAAGGCGCATAGCGCAAGATTTGCCCGGTCTCCAGTCTTCCGTCCCTGGTCTTTTGAGAACGCTTTGCGCTTAGCCCGTTGCGCTTTGCCAAACAGTACGTTGACGTGAAATCGATCGAGCGCACCCTTCGACAAGGCTCAGGGCAGTCGGCTTTATCAGGCTTTCAGCAGCCTGCCCTACGTACCGCGGCGATTGCCATAGAGATCGATGTGCAGCCGGGGCGTGTAGCCATAACCAAATTTCCCGCATAGCTCCAGGATCCATGGCGCCTTTGTTTGAATCTGCCGCGGCGTCGTTCCTTGCGCCATGATGAACACGCGGCGCGGATCAATTTTTTTGAGCTTGGCGAGGATGTCGCGCAATTCATCGAAGTCCGCAGGTCGATCGACGACGAATTTAATCTGGCAATCATAGCGATCAAGGAACTTTGCCATCGCCGCGAGGTCGAGCCGCCGCGCATCATGCAGCTTGGCGAATCGACCTTGCTGTTTCTTCCACGGTGTCGAATTGGCGAGCTTGGGGCTCATCGATAACAGATCGCAAGCAACTGGTTGAAAAATGGTCGCGGCGGTCTCAATGGTGATGTGCGCGGCGCTCTGCTTGAGCACTTCTGTAAGCTTTGCGATCTGTGGCGCTAAAAATGGCTCGCCGCCGGTAAGCACAATAAAACGGCTCGGATACTTGCCGACTTCTTCAAGTATCTCATCGATACTCCACTGCCGTCCCTCCGGGCGCCAGGACGTATAGGGCGTATCACACCAGCCGCAGCGCAGGTTGCATCCGGAGGTTCGGATGAAAACCGAGGGAACGCCGATCAATCGTCCTTCGCCTTGCACTGAGCAAAAGATCTCCGCAATTTGCATGGCTCGACACTAGCAGAGTTAGGGCTCGACGTTCAAAAGCCTGACGCCAAGCTTGCAGCATCAGTTCAAGGTTCAACGTCAGGCGCCAAAAGCTAACGCGGCAATCGTAAAGATCTACACGAGAACGCAAGACCATCTTTGCTTCACTGTTTTCCTGTGTTAGAAATTTAAGTTTGTTGTGCTCATCGGTGGGATTCGTACTAGCGAGCCCGGATCACGCATGACCGCCGAAAAACAAGCGCTATTCGAAGAGGAACTGAAGCTCCGCAGGCTGCAGCGCTCAATGGACGTCGCCGCGATTCTGTTGCAGCGGGTGGAGCTCACCCTCGAAGAAGCGCAAGAAGTCGTCGAGCACGCCAAGCGCACGGCGCTAACGCTTTTTCCGGACAAGGAAGCGACGTTTGATCTAATTTATGGCCCGCGTTTCCGGCGGATCTTGGCGGAAAAGTATCGACTGCAGTAGAACGAATAATCTATGACCCAGGGCTGGATCCAGATACGCGGCGCCAAGCAGAACAATCTTAAAAATTTCGACTTGAAGCTGCCGCTCAATGCGCTTACGGTCATCACCGGGGTGAGCGGTTCGGGTAAATCCACGCTCGCCTTCGACATTCTTTATGCCGAGGGCCAGCGCCGTTACGTCGAAAGCTTTTCCGCCTATGCGCGCCAGTTTCTCGACCGCATGGACAAACCGGACGTCGACAGCATCGAGAATATCCCACCGACCATCGCCATCGATCAAAGCCGCGCGGTGCGCACGTCGCGCTCCACGGTCGGCACCATGACCGAGCTGCACGACCATTTCAAGCTGCTCTTCGCCAAGATCGGCGTGCTCTATTGCCGCGGCTGCGAGCGCATCGTCGAACGCGATTCGGCGCAGTCGGTTCTCGGCAAGCTCAGCAATCTTAACGACGGCGCGCCTGTGATACTGACGTTTCCGCTGGCGCCGGCCACGGTGTCATGGGAAGAGGTGCGCGCCGGCCTCGTCCAGGCGGGCTTTCATCGCCTGCTCGATAATGAAATCATCGTTGAGCTCGATGAAATTGCCGGCCCGCCGCCGCACGGCGGAACGCTCGAAGTCGTCGCGGATCGCTTTGCTTACCGGGCGGAGAATAGGAAAAGAATTCACGGTTCGCTGGAGCAGGCCTTTCACTACGGCAAAGGCCGCCTCAATCTCTATTTGCCGCAAGAAAATTGGCGTTGCGAGCCGTTCAGCAATCATCTCCATTGTCCGCATTGCGACATCTCATATCGCAATCCCTCAGCCAATCTGTTTTCCTTTAACAGCCCGTTGGGCGCCTGTGAAACCTGCCGCGGCTTTGGCCGAGTCATCGACATCGATCTCGATCTGGTCATTCCGGATCACGGCAAGTCGCTCAGCGAGGGCGCGATCAAGCCATGGATCAGCCGCAAACGCAGAACCCAGCGGCTGCTTGACTTTTGCGAGCGGAAAAAAGTTCCCAGCAGCAAACCCTGGGGCGAGCTCACCGAGAAACAGCGCCAGCTCGTCATAAACGGCGACAGCGGATATCGCGGTATCCGCGGTTGGTTTCGCCGCCTCGAGCGCCGCAGCTACCGCATGCATGTGCGGGTGCTGCTGGCGCGCTATCGCGCCTATCTGGTTTGCCCCGACTGCAGCGGCAGCCGGCTGAAGCCGGAGGCGCTGCATTACCGCATCAACGGCAAGGACATCGGCCAGATCAACGCCATGAGCGTGGCCGAAGCGCAGCGCTTTTTCGTCGAGCTCAAACTCAAGGGCGCCGTCGACCAGGTCGCGCGCCTGGTGCTCGATGAAATCCGCCGGCGCCTGGCTTATCTCGACGCGGTCGGTCTCGAATACTTGACCCTCGATCGCCAATCGCGGACGCTTTCCGGCGGCGAGCTCGAAAGGGTCGATCTCACAACGGCTATTGGTTCGTCGCTGGTCAACACGCTTTACGTGCTCGACGAACCGTCCATCGGCTTGCATCCGCGCGACAGTCGCCGCCTGGTAGAGATTCTGCACCGTCTGAAGGCAAATCAGAACACCGTCGTCGTCGTCGAACACGATCCCGAGATCATCAAAGAGTGCGACCACGTCATCGATCTCGGCCCGCGCGCCGGCGAACACGGCGGCGAGGTGATGTTCGCCGGCCCTTATGAGGCTTTGCTCGAAGATCAAAATTCGCTCACGGCGGCCTACTTGAGCGGGCGCAAGTCGATTCCGCTGCCGGCGCGCGGCCGTAAACCGTTGCTGCAACGAGCCATCAGCATCGCCGGCGCTCACGCCAACAATCTCAAGAATATCGACGTCGAAATTCCCCTGGGTGTGTTGGTCTGCATTACCGGAGTTTCGGGGTCCGGCAAGTCAAGTCTGGTCGACGAAGTTTTATACCGCAATCTCAAGAAGCTGAAGGAAGCGCGCGCCGCCGGCGTGGTCGACTGCGCCAGACTCGAAGGCGCCGACAAGATTTCCGAAGTCATCCTGGTCGACCAGTCGCCGGTGGGCACGACGCCGCGCTCCAATCCGGCGACCTACATGAAGGCCTTCGACGGCATCCGCCGCGCTTTCGCCGCGGCGGAGCTGTCGCGCCTGCGCGGTTACACGCCATCGACTTTTTCTTTCAACGTCGAAGGCGGCCGTTGCGAGACTTGCCGCGGCGAAGGCTTTGAAAAAGTCGAGATGCAATTTCTCTCGGACGTGTACACTTCCTGCCCGGAGTGCCACGGCAGCCGTTACCGCGAAGAGATTTTGGAGGTCGGCTACCGCGGTAAGAACATTCGTGACGTGCTCGGTCTGACCGTCACCGAAGCCCTCGAGTTCTTCAAAGACACCGCGGAAGTCAAAAATGCCCTGGCGCCGCTTAAAGCCGTCGGCCTTGAATATGTCCGGCTCGGACAGCCGCTGACGACCCTTTCAGGGGGCGAGTCGCAGCGCCTCAAGTTGGCGGCGCACATGGCCAGAGCCAAGAAGACCGGCGCCTTGTTTATCTTCGACGAACCGACGACCGGTCTGCATTTTCACGATATCGAACGATTGCTCTGGGCGTTCAATGAATTGATCGACCAGGGCCACTCGGTGATCGTCATCGAGCACAACATGGAAGTCATCAAATGCGCCGATCACATTATCGACCTGGGGCCGGAAGGCGGCGACGCCGGCGGCCAGATCGTTGCCAGCGGCACGCCGGAACAAATCGCGCGCGCTAAGAACTCGCACACCGGAACTTATCTGCGGCCTTACTTTGCAAAAAAGGCCGCCGTGCCGTTCACGCCGGTTCTGCAGAACCTCCGGACGCGGCCTGGCGCGCCCCTGCCTTTTGAAACGAACGCCATTACCATCATCGGCGCCAAGGAACACAATCTCAAGAATATCAGCCTCAAGATTCCCCGCGATCGCTTCGTCGTCATCACCGGGTTGAGCGGTTCGGGAAAATCGTCGCTTGCCTTCGACATCCTCTATGCCGAGGGCCAGCGCCGCTACATCGACAGCCTTTCCGCCTACGCGCGCCAGTTTCTCGAGGTCATGGCGCGTCCCAACGTTGATTTGCTCGCCGGCGTACCGCCTACCGTAGCGATCGAACAGCGGCTCAGCCAGGGCGGCAAAAAATCCACCGTCGCCACGGTCACCGAGATCTATCATTACCTGCGTCTGCTCTATGCCAAGATCGGCAAACAGCACTGCGTCGAGTGCGGCCGCCAAATCCATGCGCTGACGCGAAGCCAGATACTCGACCGCATCGGCCGCGGACTGCGCGCCAAGGATGTGGTTATCCTGAGCCCGATTGTGCGCGGCCGCAAAGGCTTTCATAAAGAAGTCATCGCCGGTGCGCGCCGTCTCGGTTACCGCCAGGCGCGTATCGATGGCAAACTCATGGAGCTGCGCGCGCCGGAATTGGCCAACGGCCTGGCACGCTTCAAAGAACACGATATCGATATCGTCGTCGGCAAGGCAAAGGCCGGCGACCGCCAGATCGAAGCGATCGTCGACCAGGGTCTGCGCCTGGGGAATGGCGTTATCCACTTGATCTCGGATCACGGCGAGCAGATTTTCAACCAGCGGCTTTTTTGCCTGCACTGCGGCATCGGCTACGAGCCGCTCGACCCGCGGGTGTTTTCTTTTAACAGCCGCCAGGGCGCTTGCGCCCAGTGTAGCGGCATGGGCTTTCAGTGGGACTTCGACCGCGACTTGATTTTTCCCGATGACGCAAAATCGGTGCGCGCTTCGCTGCTCGCGCTTGCCGGTCTCTTTTCCCCGAACGCGGCTCATTTGCGCCGCGCCACTGAACGCTTGCGCGACGAGCTCGCTCAAGCGAAAGGCATCGATATCGACAAACCCTGGGGCCGCGTCGCTGAGAAGAGCCAAGAAGAGATCCTTTACGGCGGCAGCGGGCGCTTTGGCTTTGGCGGCATCATTCCGCGCCTGCGCGAGCTCTGGGGCAACGGCGAAGACGAGGCCGGCCAGGAACTGAGCGAGCTACTGGCCGAAACCGTATGCAACGCCTGTGCTGGCCGGAGATTGAACGGCAGAGCGCAGGCTGTGCGCGTCAACGACAAGACGATCTGGGAAGTGGCGGCGCTGTCGGTAGAGGATGCCAGGGATTATTTCGATCAGTTGCCATTGGCCACGGAGAAAAGCGCCAGCGCCGAACGCGATCAGGCGGTCGCCGAAAAGATCCTGCGCGAGATCCAACAGCGGCTCAATTTCCTCGCCGAAGTCGGCTTGCCTTATTTGACGCTTGACCGGCGCGCTGACACGCTCTCCGGCGGCGAGGCCCAGCGCATTCGTCTGGCGGCGCAGCTCGGCTCCAACTTGCGCGGCGTGTGCTACATTCTCGACGAACCCACCATCGGACTGCACCCGCGCGATAACGCCATGCTGCTCGGCACGTTGCGACGCCTGGAACGCGCGGGCAACAGTGTCGTCATCGTCGAGCATGATGAAGCGACGATTCAGGCGGCCGATTTGATCGTTGATCTCGGTCCCGGCGCCGGCGTGCGCGGCGGTAACGTGGTTTCCATGGGCTCGCCCGAAGAGATCAAGAATAATCCGGACTCGCCCACCGGCATGTATCTGCGTGCCGCGAAAAAACGGCTCGGGCCGGCGCGCGAGTTGAACAAAACCGGCTGGCTGACGATTCGCGGCGCCAGCGCGCATAATCTCAAGAACTTCGACGTCAAGATACCTCTCGGCATGTGGACTTGCGTCACCGGCATCTCGGGCTCAGGCAAGAGCACTCTGGTGCGCGACGTGCTCTACAAAGGGCTCAAAGCAAAACTCGGCCAATTTGCCGGCCGGCCGGGATCGCACAAAGAAATCGCCGGCTGGCAGGCGCTCGAACGCGTGTGCGAAGTGGACCAGAGCCCGATCGGCAAGACGCCGCGCTCGGTGCCCGCCTCCTACGTCGGCCTGCTCGATGATATTCGCAAGCTCTACGCGCTCGCGCCGGAAGCGCGCCTGCGCGGTTATACCCCCAGTCGATTCTCCTTCAACGTCAAAGGCGGGCGCTGCGAAGAATGCGCCGGCCAGGGAAAGATTCGCAAGGAGATGAACTTTCTCCCCGATGTCTTCGTCGATTGCGACGCTTGCGGCGGCGCGCGCTTCAACGAAGAGACCCTGAGCATTCGCTACAACGATAAAAACATCGCCGACGTCTTTGGCATGACCGTCGAAGAAGCCGTGCAGTTCTTTAACCCGTTTCAAAAAATCGCCCGGCCGCTCAAGATCATCGACGACATCGGCATGGGCTACATAACCCTGGGGCAATCGAGCAACACGCTTTCGGGCGGCGAAGCGCAACGCATCAAACTCGCCTATGAGCTTTGCAAAGAATCCCGCGGCAAAACGCTCTACGTCCTGGACGAGCCCACCACCGGCTTGCATTTTTCCGACGTCGAAAAATTGATTGTCATCCTGCATCGATTGGTCGAGATGGGAAACACCGTGGTCACCATCGAGCACAATCTCGACATCATCAAAGAGGCGGATTACCTTGTCGATCTCGGCCCGGCCGGCGGCGAACAGGGCGGCCAGGTGGTCGCCTGCGGCGCGCCGCTGGAAGTCATCCAAGACGGCGAGCAATCCTACACCGCGCGCTTTCTGCGCGACTATCTAAACGGCGGTGCGGCGGCACCGGCGCGAGCAAAGGGCGAGCGCGCAACCGACGATGTACTCGGGTAAAGCAGCGTTCACTTAGGCGAGAGTTTAATCCGCGTTCTTAAAACCCTCTCCCTCTGGGAGAGAAGGGGAAGGAAGAGCAAGTCGCGTGGCAAAATTTCTTTCCATGCTCGCCGGCGGCATACGGCTCAAGTGCCCGCGCTGCGGCACCGGCTCGCTATATGAAAAACCGTTTCGTATGCGCGCCGATTGCCGCAACTGTAACCTCAGATTCGAGCGCGAGCAGGGCTACTTTGTCGGCGCTATCTATATCAATTACGCAGCAACGATCGCGATCGCGGTGCCCGGCTTTTTCCTTCTCGACGTGTTTATGAACCTGGGCATCAATCAGCAGCTAGCGATCTGGCTGCCCTTCGCGGTGATCTTCCCGCTCTTGTTCTTTCATCACTCGCGCGCTCTTTGGCTGGTGCTCGATTATTATTTCAATCCGGCCACGCCGCTCTATCCGGTGCCGCCAAAATAAGCGACTGAATGTTAAGCCAACGCTTGGCGGGTCGTTTAGCGCAAGCAGACCCGCCACTTCCGTGGCAAACAGCCCGCGACCTTCGAGCACCGTATCAGGATTAAATTGCCCTCCGGCAGGCCAATAACACTCCCAAGATTGCTCCACTCTCCGTTAATACTCCCATCCTGCCCTGCAAATGACTACAAAATGGCCTGGCCGACGGTCCAGTACAAATGAGATCGTCGTTTGTCGGGCTTCTATGGAAGCCGCTTTCGCGCCGGCGATGATCAAAACCGTAAATTCTCAGGAACTGCTGTCTAACTTTGACGTTTCCAGAATTTCCCATGGTGGGGAAACCAGGAAACCCTGACCGATGGATGGCTGCAAACGTAAAAAGAACGCAACGGCAAAAACTCGACCAATGCCAAGCGGTTCGCGATAATGCGCTTGCACCCTGGCCCCGGCTGGGTTATTCCCATCTAGCAGGCTGCCGAAAAAGACTCATATGCTTTGTTGCGCTCAATCGCCTTGCGTCAACGTACTGCCGACGTACGCCTCCGCTTGCCGATTTTTCGCGTGCCTCGCCTCTGAGATCTTTTTGAGCAGCCTGAAATCCGGGTTCTTCAGAAAACTGATAGTATAAGTGTGAGCGACCACAGCCAGCTCGCGCAAATTTCACAATACAAAGGAGCCAAACGATGGCCATTATTGAACGAACCTATGGTAAAGAGACCAACGCCGTTATCAATGAATTGTTGATCTCATCGGATTCTCACGTCATCGAGCCCGCGGGTCTTTGGCAAAAACAACTGCCAAAAGCTTTTCAGGACCGCGCTCCCGATTTTGGCGGGCAAAGGCCCAACGACACACCCGGCGGCGCCCAGGACAAGAACAAGCGCGTCTCCGAGATGGCCGCCGACGGCGTCAGCGCCGAAGTGCTCTATCCGACCCATGGCTTGAAGTGCTTGAGCCTGGACGATCACGAGTTGGAGGCGGCCTGCTGCCGGGTCTACAACGACTGGCTGATCGACTACTGCAGCGCCGCGCCCGAACGGCTTATCGGCATCGCCATGCTGTCGATGTACGACATCGACGGCGCCGTGAAGGAACTGGAGCGCTGCCGCAAAGCCGGCATGCGCGGCTCGGTGATCTGGCAGGTACCGCCGCCAGAGCTACCGTTTTCGGCATCGCATTACGACAAGTTCTGGGCCGCCTCTCAGGATCTCGACATGCCGGTCAACTTGCACATCTTGAGCGGCCACGGCTACAGCCGCAGCCGCTCCTTCGGCCTCGGAGATACCGCAACCGGCATGACCGCCGAGCACAACAGCGTCAACACGAAACTGTTCCAGTCGGTCGATAGCCTCTACGAACTGATCTATTCCGGCGTGCTCGAACGTTTCCCCAAGCTGAAGGTTGTCCTCGTCGAAAACGAGCTTGGCTGGATTCCGTTTGTCCTGGAGCAGTGGGACTACTACTTCAAACGCCATGGCGCCAAGCGCGAGGGCTTGGCCATCAAAAAACCGCCCAGCGAATACTTCCACAACCAGATCTACACGACTTTCTTCAACGACGCCGTCGGCGGTCATATCCTGTCCTGGTGGGGCACCGACAACTGCATGTGGTCCAACGATTTTCCGCACGGCAACTCGACCTGGCCCAATTCTCGTCAGGTCGTCGCCCGCGACCTCGGCGACCTCCCGGCAGGAGTTGCGCGCCAAACTGGTGCGGGAAAACGTCGCGCAGCTTTACAACATTCCTGTTCCCAGTCCGGTCCAGTAATCGGCGCTAACTACGGGAAGGTTGCAGATGAGTTGCGGGCTGAAGAGCCGTTACCGGTACCGCAGTCGCCGGCCGCAGCGCCATGCTCGTCGTTCAAGGTGCACTGCGCCTGTATCAGCAAGAATAGTTATATTGACTTGCCGCGCAGTTCTTCTAACTGATCCAAACGTTGACGGCGAATCTGCTGTCTGCAAACGCGCCGGACTCGCATGTGACGGGCAACACTTCATGGAGCAGATCGCGCGCAAAGAACAAGGCGGAATTGTGATCAGGCTCGGCGACGTACATTCGCCCCTGCCGATCATAAAGAGCGAGACCGCCGCCGGCGAATTTCTTGGGCCGCGCATGAACGTAGTAGATGCCTGACAGCCGCCGTGATTGGCGGAGGTTTCGTGCTCGAATTTTCGGACGTCGCTGTTGCCCATGCGATCGAGCTGCGTGTCGCACCGGTTTTTCTTCTCACCGGTATCGCCGCCATCCCTTGCGGTCATGGCCAACCGGCTGGGTCGAGTGATCGATCGCGCTCGCGTCTTGGAGGAAAGTCAAAAGCGAGCGTCACCGGAATTGTCGCAAACCTGCGCGCGGATCTTGCCGTGATCACGACGAGCGCGACTGATCGGATGCGCCATCACGCTATGTACGACGACAGCGCTCCTGGTGTGCACCGTGGTCGCGGTTCTTTTCCTGAGCGCCTTCTTGCGTTTTGACGCATCTATTCCGGTGGCCCTGCTGTTCATCACAGCGATGCTGTTTTTCTTTCTCGGCTTGCTGTGGCTTTTGCGCGAGATCCTTCTGGCAACGAAGAGCCTGCGCATCGGACGGCGCTGATTGCAGAACTGCCGACAAATTCCAAATTGATTTAACGAAGCGTCGATGAGATTCCCGCGTTTGCGAAGCGCGACCCACGCGCTGGACTTTATTCCCACAAGCGTTTGCGTAGATTGAGTGATCGTCCCGAGACCATGAAACGGCTCTCGCCGCGGTAGTGAAACGCGCCCGGCTGAAAGAGCTGTGGGCGCAGTGGCGCCGACGCCGATGCGTTTTTAAACGATCCATAGCCGCAGTCTCGCCAATCAAGAAGGTTTGCCTTGGTCCGGCACGGCACTCAGGGTCTAACCCTTCAAGGTCGCGCACCGAATTCAACAATCTTCCGGGGGAACGGATGAAAGGTAAATTCGATTTCGCCCGCGCTCTGGCTCTCGTTGCGTTTCTGCCTGGTGATCTGGACCGTGGCAAACTTGGGCTGAGCAGCGTTGATGAGATAGACACTCACCGTAGTTAAATGCCGGTTTTCGAGCGTGAGCCGGTGAGGACCGGCCGCGAGCGCGCCGAAGATTGCTGAGAATTCCATCTGAATTGTTCCCGAACCAGTGTGGAGCTCTTCAGGCGGAACGAATTCAGACGCGGTCGATTTCAATTCTAACCTTCGCCCGTCCAAGCGGAGCGTGAGATCACCCTGCAGCAACTTGATATACTCTGCCGTTTCGTTCTTGGAAACCACGCCGTCGCGGTCGCGGTCGATCTCGGCGAGCACCTGTTCGGCGACAGCCACGCCCGGCGTCAGGTTGATGTGCAGGCGGACGCCGCTCGGCTCGATGGCCACAAGTGTCGCTTGCAGATACTGGTCATCCCGATGCGCCAGAACAGCGGACGGCAACGCCAGCAACGCGAGCAGCAGCGATAGACGACAGAGTATCCTGGTCACCGCTTCGACCACTTTACCCCGTAATCGTTCGTTGGATCGCGATAAATCGTATGGATATGCTTTGTCGCGTCGCCTCCCAGGCGCTGCGGGGCGTATTCGATGATTACCGTCGGCCCTTGGATGCGGAAGTAAGCGGCGCTGCCTTTTTCGGTTGCGCCGCTCCACGCGAAGTAAGTTTCGGCGATATTCTTTCTCATCTCCTCCATTTTCGCTTTCGCGGTAGCTTCGTGCAGGATGCCGGTCCATTCGCCTGCGAGATCCAGCAGCATCTGGCGCTGCTTCTCGCTCAGTTCCGAGCCTTTGATTCCTTCAGGCTGAATCGTCTGCCCGTCGCGGCCGGGCCCGAGCACAAGGTCGCGCATCTGGAAGCCAAGGACAGCCTGCTTGCGCTGCGCCTCGTCCAGCGAGCTGAAGAAAGAAAACGCCTTGTCAGTCTCCCGACCCAGGGGACGCACCGTCTTGCCTTCGAGTTCGTAAATCGCCGGCTGCGCGCCGGTGTGACTAGGCGCCAAGGTGCGCTCCGCGCCGGCAAGTGTAATGTTGAGGCCGAGATGGTGCCCACCGAACTGAATCATCCACGGCTCAGTGGTGGAAGGCTGGCCGAGTAACGAGACATAATATTCATCGCGCCCGAACATCGTCTCGCCGCTCGATTTTCTGAGCAACTCGTCGGCGTCGACGATCTCAAGAACCTTCTCGTAACCCTGCGGACTCAACACCGCCGCCAGAACCGCCAGCGCGGCGTCGCGCTGCGGTTTTGTGAGGTCGCCCATGCGCAAACCCTGGCGTTTGAAGATTGCTGTCGGAAGATTCGACCAGCGCTTACGCTGCGCCTCGTCTTTGAAATCAAAGACGACCCTGCCACGCTGGGAGTCGTCAAGTGTGGCGAGGAATTTCTTCGTGGCTGCGACAAAACCCCCGGTCGGCGCGCCGGGTGTAGAGGTCGTCTGGGCAAAGCTGTTAAAGCCGGCGCCGAATAACAGAATCAAAACCAGCGCAATCTTTTGGTTCATCATTAAATTGAAACGTAATACCAGCGACGGGTCAAGACACCGTAGTTCACCGAACAAGTCCGAAACAGATTGCAAGACCTGCTATTGATACCGCTGCTCGTGAAGTAACGTGCGGGAACCCGCCGACAAAGCTTATCTGTCTTACGCTGATCTGGCGTGCAGGACTGCATGCCGGCGAATTGCCGGCGTCGTCGAGGTTGCTCGCCGAGTGGGAATCTCAGCCTCCCGGCGTTAACATCCTAACTATCCTAACTAACTAGGTAACAGCGCGCCTCGCCGGCACTTCAATAACCCCAGCGCTGTGCGACTGCGCTGACGCGCTGGTGCTCAGGTTCCAGTTCTTTGCGGCTGAGCAATTCTTGGTAAGCTTCGGTAACCAGATCCTGGGCGCAGACTTCTGAAATCGCCGGCACGTTGTAATTGAGATCGCCGAGTCTCTCTTCTTCTTTCAGCATGTCTTCAAACCCGGTGGCCCGGCCATGGATGGGAAATGGCATGGCCTCGAGGTCTCGCGGCGTACGCGGCGGATGGTTTTCGACGATCCGCTCCTCGGGATCGGGACTGAGAAAGCGCACGCGCTTGTCCAGATTGATCAGGTACTCGTGGTTCTTCGGCATGTCGCGCACGAACCAGTAGGCGCGAATCAGTCCCTTGAGAAAACTTTTGATCAGGTCGGGCCGCTCTTCGAGAATGCGCCCGGTGGCGGCAACGACCCTCTCGGGCCGCCCGTGGGGATACTGCTCCGCCGGGCTGACAAGCACGTTGCAACCTTCTTGCTTCATTTCCTCCGCATGCCAGGTCGGCACCGGCGCGCATTCGACCCGACCCTTCCGGATGGCATTTTTGAGGAGATGATGGGTGATGCCGACGCGCACCCATTCGATATCGCGCTCCAGATCCAGTCCGGCCTTCTTGAGTTGGATCTGAATCGCCCAATGGCGAATGCTGTTATAATCGCTGATACCGACGCGCTTGCCTTTGAGATCTTTGAGCGACTTGATGTGCGGCGGACCCATCCAGACGTTGGTGTGCTGGTTGCGCCATCCCGCGATAATATAGAGATCGGCGCCGCGGGCGCGCTGGTAAAAGACTGTGCGCGGCTGAACATCGAGGGCGATATCCAGCGATTTCTCTTTCATGGCTTGAGCGATGGCAAGCTTTTCCAGGCCGAAGGGCAGCATGGAATCATGGGAGATGGTATAGGCCAGCGATCCATCGGCGGTCTTCAAGCCCTCATCGTAAAGATAGTTCATTTCATGGGCCACCATCACCGGTACTTGATGCAGCACGTGATAGCAGACGGGCGCGATGCGCAGTTTGCCGTCGAGCATGAGAAAGCCTCACTTTCCAAATGGCCGGTCCTCTATATAATACGCTATAATACGCTGCCCGCGGCGACTTCGCTCCTCGGGCAACGCTGTTTGCCTGGCACGCGAGCGCGGTGTGTTACAATGCCGCATCACTATCATTTAAAGATCCAATCGGCCATCTCTTGGATCATGTTCTTGGAGATCGGCGCTCTCGGCCGACCGCCGGCCTGGGCGCAGCCAATGGGTTTGGCCATCAGGCGTTGGGTGCACCGCGCGCTCCCAGGCGCTGAAGAGGCCGACGACGATATGCGAATGGGGGTTTCGTCAGGGATGCTGTGTCCTAACTGGATAAGATCGCCGGCCCGCGTTTCATTTTCCCAAACTTGAATAAAACTATTGCGGGATGTCTTCGACCCAAATGAGCTGCGCCGCGAATGGGCTTTTGCTGAGGGCGCGATAAAATCTGGCATCGGCCGTGACCAACGGAAACTGAAGGGCTACTGCGGCAGCGAGATAGAGACTGTCGTAGACGGTACGATTCTCGCCGCATGCGATTTCCAAGGCTAGCGGAATGAGCGACTGCGACGGTTGCACTTGGAGGTGCAGAGTTAGCAAGGCCTCGAGTGTGGCATTGGCTTCGTTTTTAGAAACCTCGTTTTTTCTAACCCGCTTCCAGAGGACGTTGCCGAACTCTGAAAAAATTAGGTCTGGAGCATGCAGCGCATGCTCTTGCGCCAGCAGCCGAAGCGCGGCATCACTGTGGATTTCGGGCAAAAACCACTTGATCGCCACACTCGCGTCAACGACAAAGAGGCTCACCGCGCGCGGTCTTGCCGAATCAGGTCCGAACTGTCGCTGAACTTACGGCCGGCAAACAGCTTGCGGACCTGACTGACCTTAGCCTGAATATTTCTTGCATTCTGCTGCGCTGCCTGCTCAAGGATGTCCTTGAGTTCCTCTTGCAGTGAACGGCGGTGCTGCCGCGCTCTCATCTTTAGTTTTCTGACGACTTCGGTCGGGAGGTCTCGCACCAATACTTGGCCCATTTGGGCTCCTTCCGTTTAATGATAGCAAAATGATATCACGCGCCAACAATCCTCGCAATGCGCTCGAAAGTCAAAGCTTCGGGTAAGTCGCAAAGATCGGGACTGATCATCTAGACCGTCGTTCATCCAGTCAATGTAAACGTTCGTGTCGATGATCACCCGCTGCATTTCTAAGGGAAACCCTTTCGAATGCGGCCCTTCCCACGTAACTTCCTGAGAGCCTTATCGATCTCGGCTTCACTCACAACGATGCTGAGCGCACGGTCCAGTGCCTCGGGTTTCAGTTTTTGGCCCCAAGATCCGCCTCGCCCGATCCAATTTCCCTCGATATACGCCGCCATGTCGCCCTCCGTGATCAAATGCTCGGCGGCATCCCACGGTCGAGTTTTTGTCTTGGCAACCTTCTTTCTCATACACCTCTATAGTGCTCGTGCTAATTCCAGGGCTTTCTTGATGTCCCGCTTTCTTATCAGCCGCACAAGGTAGAAGAGCCGGCGCGACTTTGCACGTCTCGTGATTCACGCGTTAGTTGCGCGAGGGCGATCTGAGAATATCGTTCAGCATTCCGGCGTCCGCGACCCTTGCAATGCGCGCCATGCGCGAAACCTAATCGAGGAGAATATATGAGCCAAGAGAAAATTAGTATTGTGCGCCTGAATCTGACAAACGCGTTTTCTATGCCTTAAGGCGGTCAGGTGCGTCATCGGGCGGCGTGATATCAAACGCGTTGGCGGTGCAACACGTCATCGAGAACGAGCCGACCCGGGCAACCAGAGCGACCAGCTCTTCAGTGCTAAAGGTTGCTTCGGCGGCTGCATAGGTGGCATCGCTCAGTCCCTTGTCGGCGAGCAGTTCGTTGGCGATCCGATGCGCGAGCAATTCGCGCTTGTCATCGGTCGGCAGCGCGCTGCGGGCGTTGATGGCGTCGATCTCTTCCTGCTTGAGTCCAACTTTAAGACCGTTGCGGCACTGAGCCGCCCACGGGTATTTCGCGCCCCAGAACCGCGCCACGGTCAAGGTGACGATCTGCTGTTCGCGGGCGGACAGGGTGGTGTCGGCGATACAGGCTCCTGTGTTCTGGACGTTCTGCATCAGTTTGGGATTGCGGATATAGGCCCAGAATGGCCCGCCATGCGGCCTGCCGTTGGCCTTGGATGCGGCGATCACGGCGCGCTGTTCATCGTTCATTTGCTCGGGCGTCAGAATGGCAATGCGTGTCATTGATACATCTCCCTGTCTATCTATACGGCCTATTTACGGCAGCTCGATCATGACCTCGATTGCCAACGTGGCGATCACGGCGCGATAGTGGATCGCCCGATCGCGCACGTCGCCCATTTCCGGCTGGTCCAACTATATGCGAGCAACCCATACGTATGGGAAATTGAAACGCCCTTACGTGGCTCGCGTCGCAAGCTTGCGCTCGTTGAATCAACACCTCGCCTGGGTCTGACCCGAGTTTTGCGCTAGGAGGCACGGATCACGATTCACGATCTTTTCCGGAGACGATCACGGGTTTTACTCACGACTCATGCCTCACGCCTTTTCCGTGTACCAGGTGGTATGGCGCTCCACGGGCAGGCGCTTGGCCATCGTCTTCTGCTCGGAGTACCCCAGGAAAATGCACGCCACCGGCCGCTCTTTCTCTGTGAGTCCGAGAATCGGGCCAACGAAGTTTTGGTCGATCCAGTCGCCCGTGCTGGGATAGCTGCCCAGGCCTCGCGCGGTCGCGGCGACCAGCAGGTTCTCAATCGCGCACCAGCAGGCCGCGTAGTTCTCCTGGTCAACGATTTTCTTCTCATCGCCCACCATGGAAACGATGATCAGAACTGGGGACGAAAAACACTTCGCCCGAGCGAAGTTGAGAGCGTCTTCGCTCGCCTGCTCACCCTTTTTCTCCGCGGCCCAACGCACTGCCGCCTGTCGGGCTCCGACCAAGCGCTCGCGCCCCTCTCCGGAGAACACGTGGAAACGCCAGGGATGGGTCAATTTGTGGTTGGGCGCCCAGTGGGCGGCGTCGAGCAGCTCCTCGATCCACTCCCGAGGAATCTCGGTGGGAAGGTACTCTTTCACCGAGCGGCGCGTCTTGATTGCGGTGAGCGCATCATCGAGAGGGCGCTCCGTTGTGGTTGCCATGATCCTACCTCCTGATATTGTGCCGATTATATCTATAGAAATTTTTTTTTCTAGCCCGAGCAATATCGCCGGACCGGGGGGCTGTCAATTCCCTTCTGTTGCAAACGACCTGAGAGGCGAACCCGGTGCCCGAACACAAAATGGCGGTGGGACCTGTGTGCCCTCCCTATCGCCTGCTCCATTGTCTAAGACGAGCCGCGCCAAACCGGGACGTAATTCTCTGATCGGCTAGCGCCGAGCGATTTACTGAGGAAACCTCTGAGCAGCCCGTACTCGCGCCTTGGCAGCTTCTTGGGCGCGGTCCCTCGGCGCTGCGTTGGTCTCGAGCGCGCTCAAAAGTTTAACGGAGCTCGCTGCTATTTCGTCAACGGCAGCTAGGAATGCAGCTTCGTTGGCTTTCGAAGGCTTGTTGAAACCGCTAACCTTTCTGACGAATTGTAATGAGGCCGCGCGAATCTCTGGTTCGCTCACAGGCGGTTGAAAGTTGAATAGGGTTTTGATGTTTCTACACACAATCGTCTACCTCAAAGCTTGATAAACTTATTATGGCAAACCGGTAAAGGTAAAAACAGAAGCCCTGCATTGGCGCACATCACCGGGGCGGCGGCGGCGATCGCCAACGCGATTTTTCACGCAACCGGCAAGCGCGTGCGCGATTTGCCGATCACGCTCGACAAGCTGCTCGATTCGGGCGTGGAGGCTTTTGCGTTCACGTTCGGCTGATCCACGATTGCCAGATTACGCATCTTTTAAGGAGGCACGTATGAGACGGATTTTTTCGTGCTGGTTTGCAGTTATCGCCTTGGCCGGCATGGTCGCCTATATGGCCCCTGCATCTGGACAGGCCACTAGAGGGCACAGGGGACGACCTGGCGGGCAAGCTTGCTCGGCGCGAGGTCCAACGCTCGCCGTTATCGATTCCAAGCCGCGAGATGGTGCAGGTGGAGACGTTGATTCCGGCGGGAGTCGAGTCCGGATGGCACGTTCATCCAGGAGAAGAGGTCGGCTACATCATCGCAGGCCAGGTCGAGATGAGGGTACAGGGACGTGCCACCGTACTACTGCGCGCAGGGGATGGATTCCTGATCCCGCCGCGGACCCCTCATAATGCGCGCGACCTCGGTCCGGAAACCGGGCGGATGCTGTCGACGTATATCGTCGAGACAGGCCAGCCGATCGCTACGTTCGTGAAGCAACCCGTTCAGAGGTAGGTCGCCGCACGCCCTGCGGACTTGGAAAGAAAGATCGCGACGGCGCCGGCGCAAAACCCGCGGCTACTAATCTCGTCCGGATAAATCATTTTTGTACGCCGGGAACTTTAAATAGTTCTAGATTCTTTAAATCAAGGCTTAGGAACTTGCTGGAAAAATCCCCAGGTTGAAGCCGCACGCAAATTCTCCTCTATCCCTCTTTTCTCAAAGGGGGAAGTTTTGCTCAAAGACTCTAACCCGTCGGTTCGATGAACTCAGCGCAGGCTTTTGAAAAACCCTCTGGCGCGAAGGCGGCTTGAGTCCCGGCTACGGCGAGAGGAACGGTGCTTTGCGAGGCGCGCAAACAAAGTGGAATGCTGCAGTAAGGGTTAGTATCGGGTCGAACTCATCACTCCAATACTCCAATCTCGATGATTGATTAAGCGCACCCTTCGACAAAGTTTGTCCTGAGTCTAATCGAAGGGCTCAGGACAATCGCCATTGGGGTTTTGCTCAGCAGCCTGTTAGTCTGGAAGGACGTATGATCGATGTGCAGCGCTTTGAAAAGAGCGAAATAGCGGAGCCAGGAAGTCTTTCATTCGAACACACCGGCGATACTACGCTCCAGGTGCATCTCGCCGGAGCCTGGCGGTTGCGCGCCGGCCTTATATCGGCGGCAGCAGTCAAGCGCGCGCTCGAATCAGCCCCGAATGTGCGGCATATCAATTTCGAAGCCAGCGCGCTGGCCTCGTGGGACAGCAGCGTTCTGGCTTTTCTCGTTGAAGTATCCGAGTTATGCCGCAGCCGCGGCATCGCTGTGGATCGCACAAGCTTGCCTTGCGGCTTACAGAGGCTGCTCGATCTGGCCGAAGCGGTGCCGGAAAAAAAAGGCGCGCGCAAAGAGACGGTGGCAGCCCGCCGTTCTTGAACGCATCGGCAACCTTGCCATTGGTGCCGGCATATCTCTCGGAGAAATGCTCAAGTTTCTCGGCGATATGACGCTTACCTTTGCCCGGCTCTTTCGTATGAAGGTGCGATTCCGAGCCGTCGATCTCTTTCTCTTGATCCAACAAGCCGGCGCTCAGGCGCTGCCGATCGTCACGTTGATCAGTTTTCTAGTGGGCGTGATTCTCGCATTCGTCGGCGCGGTGCAGCTCAAACAGTTCGGCGCGCAAATCTATGTCGCAGATCTGGTCGGTATCGCGATGATTCGCGAGATGGGCGCGATGATGACGGGTATCATTATGGCGGGCCGAACCGGCGCCGCATTCGCTGCCCAGCTTGGCACCATGAAGGTAACTCAGGAGATCGATGCCTTCATCACCATGGGTTTTTCGCCGCTCGAATTTCTTGTGCTGCCGCGGGTGATCGCACTGGTGCTGATGATGCCTCTCCTTTGTCTTTACGCGGATTTCGTCGGCGTGCTTGGCGGCGCCGCGATCGGCGTCGGCTTGCTCGATCTCTCGTGGACCACCTATGCGCGGGAGACCGCCAACGCCATCAGCCTGACCGACGTTTTTGGCGGCGTGTTCAAAAGTTCAGTCTATGGTGTGCTGATCGCGCTTGCTGGTTGCCTGCGTGGCATTCAATGCGGCAACAGCTCCGCCGCCGTCGGCGACGCGGCGACTTCCGCCGTGGTTACGGGAATTGTTGCCATCGTCGTGGCATGCGGCGTCTTCGCCGTGGTTTTTTACGTGCTCGGGATTTAAAGAGATGGATTTCGGAATAGATGATTCCCCTCGTTGGAAAAGAGGGACTAGGGGAGATTTTCTTACTCAGCGGCTTCGATTTTCGAACAAATCCCCCTTAATCCCCCTTTTCCAAAGTTTCCAAAGGGGGAAATTCTTTCGCACTGCCAGGCAGAGAAATGCGTATTTCCACTCCCCGCTTGTGGTAGAGGGGAGGCTGAGGGTGTGTATGCCTGCAGGTATTGACGGCGCTCGACCGCACATCACAGTGAGCAATCTCACAATGGCGTACGGCAGTTTTGTCTTGATGCAAGATTTGAATTTCACCATCAACCACGGCGATGTGTTCATCATCATGGGTGGCAGCGGCTCGGGTAAAAGCACATTGCTAAGACATCTCATCGGTCTGAACGAACCGGCCAAGGGAGAGATTTTCTATGGTGATGAAAACTTCACTGGAGCGGATCCTGTCAAAAGGCAGGAAATGGTCAGGCGTGTAGGCGTGCTGTTTCAGAGCGGCGCGCTCTGGAGCTCGATGACCCTGGCGGAAAACGTCGGCTTGGCGCTGGGTGAATACACCGACTTGAGTCCGGCGGAAATAGGCCGGATCGCCGCGCTCAAGCTCGCCCTGGTCGGCTTGAAAGGCTTCGAGGATTATTATCCGTCGCAAATCAGCGGCGGCATGCAGAAGCGCGCCGGACTGGCGCGCGCCATAGCTCTCGATCCGGAAATCCTGTTTTTCGACGAACCGTCCGCCGGCCTCGATCCAATCAGCTCGCGCTTGCTCGACGATCTTATCTTAGAGTTGCGCGACAGTCTGGGCGCGACGGTTGTGGTTGTCACCCACGAGCTGGCGAGCATCTTTACCATCGGCAGTAACAGTGTGTTTTTGGACACGGAGACGCGGACCATGATCGCCGGCGGCGACCCGAAGAAGCTTCTGGCCGATTCGCATCATCCTACGGTGCGCCGCTTCCTGACTCGCGGCGAAGAGGCAAGAGTATGAATAAAAAGACCAGCCCGACCTTGATCGGCGCTTTTGTCCTCGGCGCTGTCGCCCTAACGGTCGTCGCAGTGATCGCCTTTGGCTCGGGCAGGTTATTCCGCGAGACCAAAGAATTCGTGGTCTACTTCGACGGCAACGTCAACGGCCTCAATATCGGCGCGCCGGTTAAATTTCGCGGCGTCGAAGTGGGTTCGGTCAAAAATATTCTGCTTCAGCTTGACAAGAGCATGGAGAGACCGCGCATCCCTGTGGTTTTTGAAATCGATCTGCAGAAAATCACCAGCAGGGGGGCCACCCAGACGCTTTTGCAGGATCCGAGCGCGTTGAAGGCTTTCATCGATCGCGGCCTTCGGGCGCAACTTCAAACCGAAAGCCTGGTAACGGGCGTGCTTTACATTGGCATGGATATGTTTCCCGGCACCCCGGTCAAGCTTGTCCAGGCTGCCGGCGCGCAGTATCCGGAGATTCCCGCCGTCCCTACCGCCCTTGAAAGGGTCGAGCTTACGGCCGGGGAGATTCTCGCCAAATTAAGCGAGGTTGATTTTCGCGGGATGATCGATTCCGTCGCACAAGCCGTGGATGGTATCGGTCAGCTCGTCAACTCGCCGGCGCTAAAATCGGCGCTGCAGCGACTCGATCAAACGGTGCCGAAGATCGATGAAGCGATAGTTGAGATTCGCAAAATGACGAGCAGCCTCGACGGCAATATTGCAACTCTATCAGCAAATCTGCAGCAAACTTCAGACGCGGCGCGCGAAGCGATGCAGCAAGCCGCCGTGACCATGAAGCAAACGGATCTGGCTCTCAAAGAAGCCGAGGCGGCGATGATCAACATACGCAGCATCAGCGATCCGGACTCCGTCACCTTTTACGAGCTTGGCAGGAGCCTTCGAGAAGTCTCCGCGGCAGCGCGCTCCTTGCGTCTGCTGTCGAATTCGATTGAACGAAACCCCAGGGCCCTGATCTTCGGCAAACCGGAGGTGCAGGAGCGGAAATGAATCGCTTGATCAAATCGGCGTCGAGAAGCGCGCTGATAGTTTTGTCATTGGCCGGCTGCGGCACGTTTTCGGCGAGACCCGACCCCACGAGGTTCTTCACCTTGTCGGCGCTGCCGCAGGTGGAGCAAGCCGCGCCGAAAAATGTCACCAGACCGGAGAAGATGTTTATCGGCATTGGCCCGATTAAGTTTCCCGGTTATCTCGATCGCCAAGAAATAGTGGTCCGAAGCGCCCAGAATCGATTCGAAGTTTCTGAGCACGACCGCTGGGCGGAACCTCTAGAGGAAAATTTTGCCCGAGTTTTATCGGAAAATCTTGGGCTGCTGCTGAGCACCGATCTGATCGCCGTTTACCCGTGGTCACCCGCTAATCGGCCGCGTTACCAGATCGAGATCGAGGTGCTGCGGCTCGAAGCGAACAGCGAACGCAACGGCCAACTGTTTGCGCGCTGGTCGGTGCTGGATAGCGCGGACAAAAAAGTCGCGGTCGTCAAAGAGTCACGCATCACGCGGAGTGCCAAAGAAAAATCCACTGATGGTTCGGTGGCCGCCCTGAGTGAGGCTGCCGGAGATCTCAGCCGGGAGATTGCTGACGCCGTCAGCGCAATCGACGGAATGGGAAAATGACAAGAACGGCTGGAATAGATGAGATCGATTTGCTCGTGCCGATCAGATCTGTTCGTGGCTGAATGCGGCTGGCTCAAACAAGCGCGATGAGCGGCTTTCACTGGTTTAGCTCTACAGAGCTCCTGGCGGAGGATGGCAGGAATGAACTCTGCAAACGGTTGTGGCCCGCGAAACGGTCTAGCGGCCTGTGGTGAAAGTTTGGCGTCGCAGCAAGACGGGCGAGGCGCCCTGATGGCAAGGCGCGACGACCGAGAATATCGGGAATATTTGAGCGAGGAGCAACGCAGCCAGCGGGGATCGATCGCCCGTCAAATGCAGCCAAGACTTTCACCACGGGCTTAGCCTGAGCCGGATTCCTAGCTGACAGAGAAAGGCGCGCCGCTCATGAATGATAAAATGCCTTTAGTGCCGTTGACGCAGACCTCGGGTGGGGAACGCATGTTTCCTACTTTGACGCCGGCGCAGATAAGAAGGATCGCCGCGCACGGACACGCGCGTCCGATCCAACTTGGGGAAGTGCTGATCGAGGCCGGGCAGCAGGTCGTGCCGTTCTTCGTCGTTACCGCAGGCCAGATTGAGATTGTCCAGCCAAACGCTAGCAGTGAGACGCTTGTCGCCGTCCATGGACCAGGCCAATTCACCGGTGAGGTCAACATGCTTTCGGGCCGCCCGGCGCTCCTCCGAGCGCGCGTCAGTCGGCCGGGCGAAGTGATCGAGTTAAATCACCAACGGTTGTTGGCGCTGGTGCAGAGCGACAGCGAGATCGGCGAGATCATCATGCGCGCCTTCATTATCCGCAGAGTGGAGTTGATTGCGCATGGACTCGGCGACGTCGTAGTGGTCGGCTCAAATCATTGCTCCGGAACCTTGCGCGTCAAAGAGTTTTTGACGCGCAACGGCCATCCGTACTCTTACATCGACCTCGACCGCGAGGCCGACGTGCAGGATTTACTGGACCGCTTTCACGTGACCGCCGCGGATGTGCCGGTGGTGATCTGCCGCGGTGAGGTGGTGCTGCGCAGTCCGAGTAATCAGGAGATCGCCGGCTGCCTCGGCTTTAACGACGCGATCGACCAGACCCACATACGCGACGTGGTGATCGTCGGCGCCGGACCCGCGGGACTCGCGGCGGCCGTGTATGCGGCGTCGGAAGGCCTCGCTGTTTTAGTGCTGGAGACGAGCGCGCCCGGCGGACAGGCGGGTTCCAGCTCCAAGATCGAGAACTATCTTGGATTTCCGACCGGCATCTCGGGTCAAGCTCTTGCGGGAAGGGCCTATACCCAGGCGCAGAAGTTCGGCGCGCAAGTGGTCATCGCCAACGGCGCCAAACGCCTCGTCTGCGAGCGCAAACCCTATACTATTGAAAGCGACGACGGCCTCAAGGTTGCGGCGCGCACCGTCATCATCGCAACCGGCGCCGCCTATCAGAAACCGGCGCTTGAGAACTTGGCGCACTTTGAAGGCGCCGGTGTGTACTACGGGGCGACGTTTATGGAAGCGCAGTTGTGCCGCGGCGAAGAGGTGGTTGTCATCGGCGGTGGAAACTCAGCCGGCCAGGCCGCGGTCTATCTCGCCGAGACCGCCAAGCGCGTGCACATGCTCGTGCGCTCGAGCAGCCTGGCCGAAAGCATGTCGCGCTATCTGATCCGGCGCATCGAAGAAAATCCTATTATTGTCTTGCAGACGCACACCGAACTCACCGCACTCGAAGGAAATTACCATCTCGAACGGGTGCGCTGGCACAATCGTCAGAGCGGCACCAGCGAAACTCACGACATTCGCCACGTCTTCGTCATGGCCGGGGCCGCTCCCAGCACGGGCTGGCTCGGCAGTTGTGTCACCCTCGATGCCAAAGGCTTTATCAAGACGGGACCGGATCTGTCGCCGGACGATTTGAGCGCCGCGCATTGGCCGCTTGCCCGCGTTCCCCATCTTCTCGAAACCAGTTCGCCCGGAGTGTTTGCGGTCGGCGACGTGCGCGGCGGCAATATCAAGCGCGTGGCATCGGCCGTGGGCGAAGGCTCGATCTCGGTCTCATTCGTCCATCAGGCGCTCAGCGAGTAGGAGAAGAAAGCGATGCCTGAAAAAATCTGCGCGCATATTCGCGCCATCGCGACCGTCAGTGATGTGCAGTTAGGGGTGCTTCCCTCGGTCGCGATTTTTACCCTGCTCGCGATCGTCGAGCTCGTCGCCGATAAACTGCCGCAGACACTGAGCCGCACGGCGCCGGCGCACAAGGAGTTTTTCTTGGCGGACTGCTTCGCCATCGGCGGTGTTGTCGGCTGTTTCGCCGGCTACGAGGCGCGCACACGGCTGGTGCAAGCGCTCGGTATGCGCGATATCTATATCGCGCTGGGTGAGGATCTCGTGGCAATCGCGGGCAGCCTGTGGTGGTTTCGCGGTTCTAGCCAGGCTGCTGAAGTTGCCGATGCAGGACCACGATGCCGAAAGTCAATGCGACTATGCGCCGACGATCGTTAACAGGACGGTCGGAGCGCCTGCGCCATCAGCCGTCGAAACCAGCCAGACGACGAAACTGATATCAGGCGAGCTCTTCTTTGAGGTGATCAACGCGCAGAAACCTTAACTGGCCATCATGAAAATCCGGTGCTCACTTTGCGAATAGAAGATTCCTTCATGAAGAAATTTGGATCGAAGAACCTCGATGGCGAAGTGTGCACACGCCGGACTAACGGCCGGCCTGAACGCGCCACACCGTATTGCCGGCATCATCGGCGACCAGCAGCGAGCCGTCCGCCATCACGGCGACTCCGACCGGCCGCCCGTGCGCTTCTCCGGTCTCAGGATTCGCCATGAAGCCGGTTAGGAAGTCCTCCGCCGGCCCGGCCGGTTTGCCATTAAGAAATGGCACGTAGACTACTTTGTAGCCCGAGAACCGCGAGCGATTCCACGATCCCCTCCTGACCGACAAAGGCGCCGCCGCGATAACGTTCGGGAAAGCTAGCGGCATTATAAAAAGCCAAGCCGAGCGAAGTTTACGAAGACCCGAGGCGAAAATCCGTTCTCCGGAGCCGTCCAGATTGATCTCCAGGATCTTGGCGCGCCGGATCTCTGTTTCCAAACCGTACTCGCCGGCGTTGCTCGCGGAGCCGACCGACGTAGAGCTTGCGGCCATCGCGGCTCGCGACAATGTTGCGCGTCCAATGATTGTTGTAGCCGCCGGCGGGTAGCGGCAGGATCATCTCGCCTGGCGAGTCAATCCGGGTTTGGTCTGCTTTGTAGGGATAGCGCATTAATCCATCGGTGGTTCGCGACGAAGAGCGTGCCCGCGACCAGGGCCCAAATCTGCAGCAGGACCGAGCGAATCTCAGCGACCCCGTCCCGATTCGAATCGCGCAGCAGTATGATCCGGTTGGCGCTAACTCCGACCGAGCCTGCGCCGATCATGCCTTGACGATGGCTCCCGGGTTGTTCAGATCTCGGGCGACTGCGCGCTTCCGCGACGAGCACGTCGCCATTGGGAAGCACGTACAGCCAGCGCGGACTCTCCAGGCCGCGCGCGAAGGCCGTGACGCGGAAGCCCGACGGCGCGGTCGGGGTGCGGCCCTCGGGCCAGCCGCTGACGTAGGAATATTTCTCCACGGTTAGCGAATTAATCCGGCCATGCTCGGCGATTTAAAAACCTCTGGAATAAACGTTGCAATCGCCGACAAATTTTCTAGACTTGAGATTGGAGGAACTATGGCTGAAGCTTGTGAACATTTGGCGGGTCTAAACCCGGCAGACTTTCCCGAACAAAAGACCGCCAACGCCTGTGCGGAGTGTTTAACCGAAGGAACTTTTTGGGTCGCATTGCGTGAATGCCAGTCGTGCGGCCAATCGCTGCTGCGATTCTTCAACCGGCAAGCACGCCACCAAACACTTTCAAGATACCAAGCATCCCGTCATGCGCGCTATGCCGCCGGCAGCCTGGACGTGGTGCTATATCCATGAAGCGCAGAGTGTGCTCGGTTAACTCTCGATAAAAAACATCCGTGAGCTAGCAAGAGAGGTCACCGATGACGCCAGCAAGCGAAAAAAAGTCTGTCAAAAAGCTGCGCTCGATCCAGCGCAGCGCGGATCGTCATTGGGTCGGTAACGGCTTCCCGGTGCGAACGCTGTTCTCATACCCTAATCTGGGCCCGGTTCTCAGTCCGTTCCTGCTTTTCGATTACGCCGGGCCGATGGAATTTCCGCCGACGCAAGAACGCCTCGGCGTCGGCGAGCATCCGCACCGCGGCTTTGAAACGGTAACCATCGTCTATCAGGGCGAAGTTGAGCACAGAGATTCCAGCGGCGGCGGTGGACGCATCGGTCCCGGCGACGTGCAATGGATGACGGCCGCGTCCGGGATCGTCCACGAAGAGTTTCATGGTCGCGATTTCGCCCGGCGCGGCGGCCTATTTGAAATGGTCCAGCTATGGGTCAACTTGCCGGCTAAGGACAAACTGGCGGCGCCGAGTTACCAGAGTATTTTGAACAGTCAGATTCCCGCTGTCAGTTTGCCCGGTGGCCAGGGGACGGTGCGCGTGATCGCCGGAGAGTTTAACGGGGCGCAGGGACCGGCGAAGACGTTCACGCCAATACTGGTTTGGGATCTCCGCTTCGCTGCTAAACAGCGAACCGAAATTTCGCTGCCGAATGATTACACGACGGCGCTTGTCGTCCTCAAGGGCGCTCTGCGCTTCGATGGTTCCGCAACCATCGAAACCGCCGACGTCGGCTTGTTCGACCGTGCCGGCACAAGCATCAGCGTCGAATGCGTGCAAGATACGACCGCGTTGCTGCTTTGCGGCAAGCCGATCGATGAGCCAATCGTCGGCCAAGGGCCGTTCGTCATGAACACCGCTCAAGAGATTCGCCAGGCGATCGCTGATTATAGTAGCGGCAAGATGGGGCGCTTGTCTTGAGTGGACGCGCTGGCGCGCTATGCAATTGGCGTGGCGCTCCCTTCTATAGTTGAACTCCAAAGATTCAAGCCAACGCCGTTGGCGCGCGGTTTAATTCAGAGTATGGGTTGCGCGGGCATTGATCCCGCTCCGGCTCACCCGTGCTCGGAGATCCCATGAGCGTCATCAACGTCGAACAAATCAGTAAAACTTACCGGCGTCGACGGTCGCAACCGATCCATGCGGTCGATAAAGTCTCGTTCGAGATAAAGCGCGGGCAGATCTTTGGCCTGCTCGGTCCCAACGGGGCCGGGAAGAGCACGCTGGTAAAAATCCTTACAACCGTCACGACGCCGACCTCGCGCACGGCCCGTGTCTGTGGTTTCGACACAGCCGAGCAACCGCTGGAGCTAAGAAAACAGATAGCCGTGGTCTTGCAACAAACTGCGGTGGAAACTCTGCTGACGTTGCCATGAACACGTCGTGGGGAATTTTCATGGACAAGGACTCCGGTATCTTTTACGAGTTATTGACGTACCCGATCGCCCGCCGGCAATTTTTGCTGGGAAAGATTTGCTTCAATGTGCTTCTTAGTGTAATGGGTCGACGCTGGCGATCGTTCTCGCGGTTTTCACGATGGGCGTGGCGCTTCGTTGGACCTGGTGGCCCGTTACCCTGCTTGTGGTAATCGTCACTACCGCAGGATGGTTTTTCTTGTTTAGCATCCTCGCTGTTCGATTCGCGCGGATGGATTCTTTCAACACGATCACCAGCGCGGCGTACATCATTTTGATGTTCATGAGCACGATGTTTTATCCGTTGGATCAACAGCCGATGTGGTTCCGCACCCTTGCGTGGCTCAATCCGATGACTTGGCAAGTTGATGTATTGCGCTTCAGCCTTCAGGGAATCGACTCGCTGAGCACTGCCGTGTGGGAATTTGCCGCGTTCATAATGTTCAGCCTCATCTGCCTGTCGCTAGCCGTCAAAGCAATTGATCGCGCAGGCTAGTAAACCTCCGGTCTCATACATGCCGAACGACTAATGAATGTCAGTTCGATGCGATCGCGGCCGCACCGGCGGCTGAGCGCGAAAACTAATTGGCCCTTGTCGATTTGGCACTCGCCAAACGACTAATCGATGTAGCGACCGGTGGCAGGCGCAAATCGTCCCGCGCATCGGCAACTTAACCAAAGGGAGACATTACCATGCGATTCATGATCTTGATTAAAGCCACCAAGGATTCGGAAGCGGGCGTGATGCCGAGCGAACAGCTGCTCACCGAAATGGGCAACTTCAACGAAGAACTCGTCAAAGCCGGGATCATGCAGGCCGGTGAGGGACTGCACCCAAGCTCCAAGGGCGCGCGCGTGCGGTTTTCTGGAAGCGGGCGGACGGTGATCGATGGACCGTTCGCCGAGACCAAAGAACTGATCGCCGGATTCTGGATATGGCAGGTAAAATCAAAAGAAGAGGCCATCGACTGGGTCAAGCGCTGCCCCAATCCCCATAATGAAGATTGTGAAATCGAGATTCGCCAGGTGTTCGAGGCCGAGGACTTTGGCGCAGAATTTACTCCCGGACTAAGAAGGCAGGAAGCCGGCATTCGCGCCCAGGCGCTCGGCCTCGGCGCGCTCCGATTCGAAACCGGCCCGGAAATGCTGATCGCGGGATTGAACCAGAGTTATACGTTCGAGAACCGGATCAAAATTCCCATGCAGTGGGAAAATTTCGCGCCCGAGATCGGCAAAGTTCCCGGTCAGGTGGGCAACATCGCCTATGGTATCTGTTGGAACACCCGGCCGGGACATGGATTTGACTATCTCTGCGGCGTCGCAGTGAAAGATGGCGCGGTGCTGCCATCCAAGTTCGCCACCGTACATCTCTCCGCCCAGGAATATGCGGTCTTCACGCATGCCGATCACGTATCTGCCGTCGGCACGACGATCGACAAAATATGGCATAGCTGGGCTCCCCAATCCGGGCTAAAAATAAAAGCGTCGCCGTGGTTTGAACGCTACAGTGAAGAGTACAATCCCCAAACCGGCGTGGGCGGCATGGAAATCTGGATTCCGATCGACGAGTGAAACCGCGCTTGGGTGGATAATTTACTCAATCATGGTTTAATGCCAGGTTGCAGAGTTTTTAAGAGGAGAAAATATTATGGCCCGTCAAATTTTTGTTAACTTGCCGGTGCAAGATCTGACCAAAGCCAAGAACTTCTTCGCGTCGCTCGGCTTCACTTTCAACTCGCAATTCACCGACGAGACCGCGGCGTGCATGGTTATCAGCGAAGATATCTACGCGATGCTGCTCACCCACGCCAAGTTCAAAGAGTTCACGCCCAATCCGATTTGCGACGCCAACAAAAGCACGGAGGCACTGGTCTGTCTCTCCTGTGAAAGCCGCACGGCGGTCGATGACACCGTGCGCCAAGCGGTCGCGGCCGGCGGCAAGACTTACAATCAACCGCAGGACCACGGTTTTATGTATGGCCATGGTTTTCAGGATCTGGACGGGCATATCTGGGAACTGATCTACATGGAGCCGAGCGGGCTGGAACAAAAATAATACTGCAACGACCGAATCGAGATTGGTAAAGGCAAATGCGACTCAACTATAGGAGATAACCGTGAAAGTCGAAGCTTATTTATTTTTCAATGGCCGCTGCGAAGAGCGTCGAATTTTATCAGCGGGCGCTCGGTGCCGAGGTCGAGATGTTGCACGATAAGAACCTTGAGAAAGCACAACGCGACATGGCAGCGATGATGCAAATGAACAAAATAGACATCGCCGCACTGAAGGGAGCGTACGACCGGCCATAGAGTAATCTGCTCTGGATTTGACGGGATAAAGCACCCATACTACTTTCCGGCGACTGCTTATGAACTTTTGGCCGAACATTCCCGGACCGATCATTGGCCTTTCACCGATGGACGGCATTACCGATGCGTCGTTTCGCTTTATTGCCGCGAAGCATGGCCGGCCCGATGTGATGCTCACGGAGTTCGTCAATATTCAATCTGCGATCTATGCGCCCGAGCTGATGCTCAAAGATTTCACCTATTCGGAAATAGAGCGCCCGGTGGTGGCGCAGATTTACGGGAAAACTCCAGAGCTATTCTATCAAGTCGCCCACATCGTCGGCGAGCTGGGCTTTGACGGCTTGGACATCAACATGGGTTGCCCGGCGCGGAAAGTCGCCGCCGCCGGCTGCGGCGCGGCGCTGATCCGCGAGCCCAAGCTCGCGCGCGCCATCGTCCAGGCAACGCGCGCCGGTCTGCAAGACTGGTACAATGGCCAGAGTCTCAAACAGGTAGGCATCCGGCCGAGCGCGATTGCCGCCTTCCAAGACGCCAATCGACGCCGTTGTGGTATCGACACGATCGCTGATCGGCGACTTCTGCCAATCTCAATCAAAACTCGGATCGGTTACGATCGCAACGTTGTGGGAGAATGGATTTCAACACTCCTTCAAGAGCGGCCGGCCGCAATCACCTTGCACGGCCGGACTTTACAACAGGGCTACAAAGGCAATGCTGACTGGGATGCCATCGCCCAGGCCGCCGAGGTCGTCAAGGACTCGGGCACCTTGCTGCTCGGCAACGGCGACTTGCTGGACATGCCCGACGTGTACCAGCGCATTCGCCAAAGCCATGTCGACGGCGTGCTCATCGGCCAAGCCGCAGAGGGGAACCCATGGCTCTTCGCCGGCAAAGAACAAGTCAAGCAGGCGCTTGGCGGGGGCGGCGCGGTGCCGCCGCAACCGCACGTCGATGTGGCCGAACGTTTCAAGGTCATGTTAGAGCACAGCCGGCACTATGAAACCGTCGTGCAGAATCACTGCTTCTATGGCATGCGCAAGAATTTACTCTGGTACTGCCGCAGTTTTGACGGCGCCGAAGAGATGCGCTCGCGCTTGAAGCATGCCAGCAGCGCTGATGATGTTGAAGGCATTCTCGCGGCAGTTCCCGCGCCTCGGAGTATTCCAATCGCCTCACGTGAATCGCCGGATGCACCCTATTCTTTGGGCGCGACGTAGCCGCACTCGGGCAATTAGCCCGCATTATTCATGGCGCCTGGGAAATGCGCGGCATCCTTGCTGCCGGACCGTTTCGGAATTACCATACGGTCCATCGATGCTCCATGGAGGCGATTTCGTTATGCAACCCATCCCGTCCGCGGTCCTGGTCGCGGCCAATGGAAAGAGCCGCACGCTCAGAGAATTGATCCGCGCCCCGGAAATTCTCATCATGCCGGGCGCCTATGATGTTCTGAGCGCTTTATTATTTGAACGAATGGGGTTCAAAGCGATTCAAGGCACGAGCGGCGGCATCGCCGCGGTGTCGGGTTACGCCGACGGAGAAGTTATGAGCCGCGAGCAATTCATCGATGTAAGCGGCCAGTTTGCCGGCGCGGTTTCGGTGCCGTTCAATGCCGATGGCGAGAAAGGCTACGGCGACGAACAAGGCGTGCGCGAAACCGTGCGGGCGTTGGTTCAGCGCGGCGTCGCCGGTATGAATCTCGAAGACAGTAGCGCGAAAGGCCGCGGCGGACTGGTCGAACTGCCTGAACAACTTAGCAAGATCAAAGCGGTCATGGAAACCAAACGAGAACTGCGCAGCGAGTTTTTTCTAAATGCCCGAGTCGATTCATTTCACGTTATCGCCGACGATCCGAAGCGAGCCCTCGATGAAGCGATCCGCCGCGGCAACGCTTACGCCGCGGCGGGTGGCGACTGCATCTTCTATCTGAACCTGCACTCCGCCGAAACCATCGCCACCGTAGTCAAAGAGGTCAAAGCGCCCGTCAGCATACTCGCCGGGCCGCAATCACCCAGGGTGAGCGAGTTGCAAGACCTGGGCTTGGCGCGCGTCAGCTACGGCTCGGGATTTCTCAAGGCGGCTATTTCAGGCGCGCGCCGGCTCGCGCAAGAAATTCAATCGCACGGCACGGTCAACCTGCTGAAGGAGGGCATGCAAACACAAGAGATCAGCGCGCTGGTCTCGGCAAAGACCAAACCCATTTGATGAAAATGTTGTCACCAAGCTACTTGCCAAAAATCTCCTGAGCCTGGCGCGCGTAGAACTCAAGGTGATCACCGCTTGAGGGATCGAGCGGAATCAACTTGGCGTCTTTCATAGCACCTTGCTCCTGGGCGAGATCGGAGCGAGCCGAGTTTCGGTCAGACGACAGCACCACCCGCTGTCCTTCTCTGGAGAGCACAAAATCGATAAACAGTTTCGCCGCATTGGGATGGGGCGCGCGCACCGCCAGCCCATGTCCCACCGGAACGACGAGCGTCGGTCCCAGGGTTGTCCAGTTGACCGGCGCGCCGTTTTTTATCAACGGTGTTAGAACGCTATAGGTCGAATCGACATCGAGATCGGACTCGCCGGCGGTGACGAGTTGAGCGCGCATCGCCGTGCTCTCGCGCCGCACCGCAACGTTTTGCTTGGCCAGACCGCGCATGTAATTGAGGCCATTCTCCTTGCCCATGATCTGCAGAATCCAGGCGAACCATTGTTCTCTCGGGCTGAGCAGCATCCTGCCCTTCCAGACCGGGTTCAGCAGATCCTCCCAGCGCTTGGGCAGCCGTTCGCGGGCAACCGCTTTGGTGTTGTAGCCGATAACGTGAACGTTGGTGCTGCTGGTCGTCCAATAGCCTTGGTCCTTGAAATCCGCGGGGTAGAAGCGATCTTCCGCTGGCAGATACGGCGCCAGGAATTTTCCTCGTTTCAAGAAGTACATGCCGAGAGTGTTGTTCTGTAAAACGTCGCTCAAAAATTTCCCGGAGCGCGTCTCGGCGATCACCCTGGGATAAAGATTGTCGCTGGTCAAACGATTTAATTTGACCTCGATAAAGGGATACTTCTGGCGAAATCGATCGTTGAGGATCGTCGCCTGTCGCAAGTCGGTCGTGCCGTAGATGACGAGTTCGCCTTCCTTCTTTGCGCCTTCGATGAGCGCCGCGTTATCGGCAGGCTGCGCCCATGCGTCGGCAAAATTCTGGAGCGACACGAGCGCCGCAACCAGCAGCGCCACGAGTTTAACGGCATTAAAAATAGGATTCATTTTAACCTCGCAAAATTTTCACCGGCCGAATCGGTTATGCAAAAAGTCGAAGAAACACTCCCTGCCGCCGTCTAACATCCGGCTCAACTTTGTGTCAAGGCAGCCGGGCGAGCTCTCTAGGTAACCTCGATGAAATAAGGAATTGCCCGCAGCGCAACGCTCGCGGCGAGGAGACAGAAAGCTCCGAGGGCGAAGGGATAAAACCACGGCACTTGTTTGCCCAGGCTTTTCACGAGAAAAGTTCCTTTCTCGGTTCGATTGATATTCGCATAAGCTTCTTCGAGTTGTTTGGCGTCGCGCACGTCAAAATAGTTGCCGCCGGTGCCTTCCACCGCGGCGATCAATCGCGGCGCTTCGCGCGCCTTTTCCACCTCTACGCCGATAAAATGGATTTTGAATTTTTCTTCTCTGGCCCGAGCGATGGCCTCGAAGAGGTCGCGGCCGGTGTTGTTTTCGCCGTCGGTTAGAACGATCATCACCCTTCCTTTGTCTCCGCCTCTGGAATCACGACCTTGTTTCGCCGCGAGATCGAGCGCCGTCATGATGCCTTCACCGATGGCGGTTTGGCCCTCGTTGGCGAGCGTCTTATTGTCCACCATTTGCAGATAACGTTGCACGTACGCGGAGTCGAAGGTCATCGGCGCCACGACATAGCCGTTCTCGGAAAACACCACGATCGCCAGCCGATCGTCACCGCGCCGCTGGACAAACACAGCCATCGCTTCCTTTACCGCCGCCAGGCGGTCTTTTTCTTTGAGTCTTATTCCCAGGCGTTGCCTCTCCATCGCGCCTCTCAAGTCGATGGGCTCCTGCATACTGGAAGAGAGGTCGAGGACCATGATGATGTCGAGTCCCTGCTTGGCGATCAGTCGTTGCGACGCCGGCAGCACCGGATCCAAAAGCGCGACAACCAGCAAGCCGAACGACACCAGCTCCAGGAAACGCGGCAAATAGACCAGCCGCGAAGCCGGGCGGATGCGCATCTGGAGATAGTGTAAAAGCGGGTGAGTGAAGTAGCTCCGGCGCCTGCGCCAGCTGAGCGCGGTAACGCTGGCGATCAGCGGAACAAAAACCCAGAAGCAGCTCCAAACGGGTAAACTGCATTCGGCGCTCTCTACATGCGCAGGCTTCGAGTTAGCCTGGTAAGCTCGCTTTGAACTTCATCTCGCCAATTCCTGCCCATTTCGGCGCCGCGCGGCGTATAAAGCACCTGTTCGCATTTCTCAAGTAGATTTCTAACCGGTCCCCCCAGCCCATTTCTGCCGTGGTTTTGCAAAAACCCGGCAAGCTCGTCCGGAGTCATCCCTGAGGCATCAATCTCCAGGGTTTGGCCGAGATACTGGCGCACAAACCTGGACACCTCGGAATAGAAGCGCTGCTGATCCTCGGCGGAATCGCGCCCGATCGATTGAGTGGCGCGCAAAAAATTTCGCAACAAGCGGCGCCGGGCACGGCGCGTCGGCTGTCGCGCCTTGGGTTTCTCCGGCGCAGAGGACATCCACAGGCGCCGTGCCGCCTGTACAGCCAAAAAAGCCATGCCGAGAAAACCCAGCGCGAACGCGGCGATCCAGCGTTCCGAGCCGGCGGCGGCAAGCTCCCTGCTGTCGCGCAGCCTGCGCGCATCAGCGGTTAAGGTGGAGCGCAGACCCACTCGGGTCGCCGGCACCGGAAAAGACTGCGCCAGAGTATCACCGCCTTTCTCGGTGCCCGGTTTGTGCGTGAAATAATAAAGCACAAGGGACGGGATCCTCAGTTCAGGCGGGCCGCTCTCATAGGTTGCCAGTTTAAGAGTAACCTCCGTGAGGTTTTTGTTGCCGTTAAATGGCCCTTGGCGCACGGCTACCTCGCGGACGACGAACGGCGCCAGATTCAAACTTTCTTTTTTGAGAGAGTCTAAAATAAATTCGACGTCGGGATCGTGAATAGCTCTCACCGTATAACGCAAGCTATCGCCTACCCAAATCGCCGTCCTGTCGAGATGGGTCGAAACGGTGATTTTCTGCTCTTTGGGCTTCTTCTCCACCGGCGCAGCACCGACGATCACCAGCGCCAGCAACAATAATAAGAGGCGCGAGGCGGCAGGCGTGAGGCGTGCATTCATCGAAGAGTTGCTAGTTCCTGGTTTTAGGTTCCTGGTTATCGAACAAAGAAACCTTTGGATCTCAAACCAGAAACTAGAAACTGGAAACTCGAAACTGCTCAAGCGCATATGAGTCTTTTTCAGCAGCTCTTGCAGGCTGCTCAAACAGACCTCAGAGGCGAGGCGCGCGAGAGATCGACGAGCTGAGGCGTACAGAGCGAGTACGTTGAAGCGAGGCGATTGAGCGCAACGAAGCATATGAGTCTTTTTCAGCAGCCTGCTTTCAGCGCCGTTTCTTGCGGCTCAGAAAAAATCCGATCAGCGGGTCGAGATAGGCTCTGCCGGTATGAAGAAAAACGTGGTCGAGACCAAGGCCATAAAGCGCGCGTTCCAGCCCGGCCCGGCGTTCCAACATCATCGACCGGTAGAGCCGGCGATTGTTGCTGTTGAGATTGACAACCATCATGGCGCCCGATTCCGCGTCGCGAAGCCGGGCGAAGCCGCGCGCGCCGGGCAACGATTCCTCCCAGTCGTCCTCGATAATAATCGGAACCAGGTCATGCTTGCGCGCGATATTTCTTAGCGCGTGGCCCTTCAAGGCGTCTGCTGTCTGGATAAAGTCGGAAATCAAGAAAATAAGCGCAGAGGTCTTGAGCCTGCTGGACAAATGCGTGAAGGGCAGCGCGAAATCCGTCTGGGTCGAGCGTGCTTTCACCTCCCATAAGGATTCTAAAAGCTGCCAAATTTGCCTGGAGCCGGATTTCAGCGGGATATCCAGCTCGATGCTGTCGGTAAATCCCAACAAACCGACCTTCATATTGTTGCCGGTCGCAGAAAAACCCAGGATCGCCGCAACCCGGGCGAGCAGCTCGCGTTTGGATTGGTCCACGCTGGCAAACTCCATCGAGCGTGACAGATCAGCGATGATGATGGCGCTCAATTCTTTCTCTTCGAAGTCCTTCTTGACAAACGGATGACGCATGCGCGCGGTGGCATTCCAGTCGATCTGGCGATAGTCATCGCCTTGCTGGTAGGGCTTGTGCTGGTCGAATTCAAAGCCTCTGCCGCGAAGCGGGCTACGATAATCTCCGACCCGATGATCCCGCACTGCCCGTCTCGTATAGATCTCGATGTAGCGCAGCTCTTCCATCAATTCCTTGGGGATCATATTTACCTGCTCATGTTCGCGGCTCGCGCTGGTCTCGGCGGGCGCAACCTCGGCCGGCCGATCCGTGCCTGCTAGCCGTATTATTCATGGCGCCTCGGAAAACTCCAACACAGTGTAAGGCCGAGAAGGAAGCCTCACTATGATTGGTTCAAAACGTTCAAGCGGTTCAAGCCGTTCAATCCCCCTCCTTAGTCCTCCCCCGCGTCGCGGGGGAGGAAATAGGGGGGCTAGAACGATTTGAACCTATGGAACAATTGGAACCAACTTTCATAGGGTACAGGCCCATCGGCCGCCCTTCGATTTGACTCAGGGTGGTGAGCCTGCCCTTCGAGAAACCTCAGGGCCGTGAGCTTAGTCGAACGGTCGAACCACGACCGGAGAGGCTTTCTTCTCGGCGTAACCCCATGATTAATGCGGCGAGTATCCGTCACCGGCAGGGCGCAGCATGCTGCGCCCTACATCATACTGATACCCTCGGCTCCCCATTCATCGATGTCTACGGGATCAGCACTTTCCTGAGCATTTCGTCAACGATTTCATCGGGCGAAACGTTTTCCGCCTCGGCGCGCACGGTGCGGATCAGACGGTGGCGCAGCGCGTCCGGCGCGATGCGCTTGACATCAGCCGGCAGAACAAACTCCCTGCCCGCAAAAAAGGCCGTGGTGCGCGCTAAAGCGAGGAGATGCTGCGCCGCTCGCGGCGAGGCGCCGTGAAGAACCATTTCACCGATCACGGGCAAGCTCGTAGCAAGGCCGTTGCGCGTGGCGCGGACGATGCGGATAACATACTCCCTGATCGCTTCACTGACATAGGTTCTGGCGACGATGCGCCTGCGCAAGCGGATTACGTCCGCCGGCGCCATCACCGACTTGACCGTCATCTGGCTCAGATTGCGCGCGAGCATCGCGGCCTCGTCCGCATGCGTCGGATAGTCAACTTTCACTTTGAGCGAGAACCGGTCTACTTGAGCTTCAGGCAGAGCATAGACGCCTTCCTGTTCGATCGGGTTTTGCGTTGCCAGCACCCAAAAAGGCTCCTCGAGCGGATAGGTCGTCTCGCCGATGGTGACTTGCCGTTCCTGCATCGCTTCCAAAAGCGCGCTTTGGGTTTTCTGAGTGGCCCGATTGATCTCGTCCGCCAGAATCAGATTGGCGAAGATCGGCCCTTTTTCGGTTCGGAAAGCGCCCAGCGCGCTGTCAAATATGCGCGTGCCGATGATGTCGGCGGGAAGCAGGTCGGGCGTGAACTGGATGCGCTGAAATCTTGCGCTGATTGTATTGGCGAGAGTCATGACGGTCAGCGTCTTGGCTAGTCCCGGCACCCCCTCCAGCAGCACATGACCGTAGCCCGATTTCTCTTCCTCATCGCGTTTAAACGAATAGGGAATTTCCGAGAAAAGGCCGGTCAGCAGTCGTTGGATCAGCCACTCCTGGCCAACGATCACTTTATTGATCTCTTGCGCCACCCCTTCGATGGCTTCGAAACCCTGCTCCTGGCTTAGCTCTTCCCGTTCGTCCATTAATCCTGCCCGGTTTTGAGCGACCACAACGGGTCGCCTAAAAAAGTTTGGGAACGTAAACTTTAGCCATGCTTGTCATTCTTGAACGGAGCGTCGCGCAGTGAAGAAGCTCGGCCGAGATCCGGTTTATACTGAGCGCAGCCGCAGGACCTGGATCGCAGAGCAGACAATCGCTTCACGTTACTTCGCAAACCCGTTTCGGTTTTGGCAACACTAACCCGGAATCAAAAACGTCAAAAGAAAAATGCCCGCGGCGGCGAGCAGAAAGCCGTGATAAAAATCCTCGTATTCGACGACTTTTCTGAAACCGGCGATTTCTCGCTCTTTCCGGACGATTTCTGAAAAGGCTTGATCCAACTCAAAACCGCTGATCGACCGGCTAAATTTTCCGCCGGTTTTCTCCGCGATCCACCGAAGGGTTCGCTCATCAAAACGAGTCATGATCCTTTTGCCTTGGCCGTCTTCCAGATAGATCGGCCGGCCGCGCTCGTCCGCGATCGGTATGGGCATGTCCTCCTCGGAGCCGAGACCGACCGTGTGAACTTTGACGTTTTGCTCTTTGACCGCGTCAACAGCCGCATCAAGTTCAGCGCTATTGTCCTCACCGTCGGAAAGCAGGATGAAGACTTTCTTGTTGCGCCCCGCTTCGGGATAGATTTCGCGATCTCTGCGGATCACGTTGAGACCGTTCTTAAGGCCGCCGCCTATATTGGTGCCGTGACTCAACGTCGTGTCATCTTTGAGGTAGTCGAGGTAGTAGAGGATATTGTTGGCATCCTCCGTCAGGTAAGAGATGATCATGCTGGCGCCGGCGAAAGATACCAGCGCCAGGCGGTCGCGCTCGAGCTTGGCCCGGCAAAAAGCGCCGATCACCTCCAAGGCTCGCGCCAGCCGCGACGGTTGGATATCGGCCGCCCTCATCGAAGGCGAAGTGTCGAGCAGAAAAACCACGTCGAGCACGCCCGCTTGAGGCACTTTTCGTTCCTGGACCAGTTGTGGATGCGCCAGCGCAAGGATGATCGCCGCCAGCAAAACATTCAACAGCAAGCAGCGCAGCACGTCCTTCTGCAGGGAAGAAAAACGCGAGATCCGCCTGAGCGCTGCTCGCACACCCAAAGTCTGCCGGCTGCGGCGCTTGCTGTGGAGAAAATAAATCCAGCACGGCAACAAGGCGAGCAGCACAAAGAACAGGTTAAGATACTCAGGATGGAGAAATTTCATCGTGCCCTAAGGTGATTGTTTGCGCCTTGCTCTTTGCTCCTGCGCCGTGCGCTTTACTCTCTGCGCTTTGCGCTCCGCCTACCCGCGCTTCTCGGGCGCCAGTTGCTTTTGCGAGGGATCTGTCGGCCGCATCGTGTCGATGAGAGACTTGACCTTTTGCTCTTGCGCCTTGCGGTCGCGATCCGGCTGCGCCAGCTTGCTGCGCAAAAGCTCGTAATTGAACTTGAGGTCCCAATCATCAGGCTCAGCGGCAAGTCCCCTCTGGTATTCTGAAATCGCCGAGCGCAGGATTTTCGCGGAGGTTTCCGGGTCTTTACTTTCCAGCGCCTGGCGAAACAGGACGTTTCCCATCCAGAAAAAATAATCGGCGCTCTCGACCAGTGCCGGCGCATAGGCCGGAATCTCCTCGAGCTTCGCCAAAGCGCCGGCGTTTTGCTGTTGGCTGTAAAGTATCGCGACCTGATTCAGGCTGGCTTGTTTGTGCTCCTCCGGAAGTATTTGAGCCAGCCATGGAATTTCGCGCAACGGTTGCTCCACGCGGCCGTAAATTTCCATCGCGCCCGTGAGATCGCCGCGGGAAAACGCCCGCTGGGCGCGCTCCAACTCGCGCGCCAACCAGCCGTAACCGAGCAACGCCGCGGAGATCAGGAAAACGACAACGTATCCGGCCAATTTTGCGTAGTTCATTTTAGGTTTTATTAGATGCCGGCGATCACAATTTAAAGCCAAATTCGCGGCTCGATAATCCGAAACAATGCGGCGATCAAAAAAAGCTCAGCGGCAAAAAACTCGTCGCGTGTCTGCCTCATAGTATCCCATGGCATTGTTTCGTCAAACCAATATCGCAGCTTACTCAATAAAAATACCATCGCCATGATCGAGGAGAAACGCGAATTAGTGCCAAGCACCCCACAAGTCGGCGTAACTTTGTACTCATGTGTCCGCTCTCTATGAGGCTTCTCCTCGGCCGCTGCACTCACTAAGTCAGCCGTCCTCCTCAAGGTACAGGCCCATTGGCCGCGACTGGAGAGGTTTCTTCTCGACCGTAATCTCGTGAATAATGCGGGTAGCAAAAACGCACTGATTCGAAAGGACGGCAACGGCTTGAACGTTTGCAACCCTTTGCCACCGAGCGCTGCGTTCTAATGTACGTGATCATCGGGCGCCGGCGCCGAGGGTTTTTCCTGGTTGAGACGATCAATTTCGCGCACAAGATTTTCGCTTTTGTCCCAACCGGGACCGTCGCGCGGAATCCAACGCGCGCGCACGTAACCCTGGCGATCGATGAGCAACTCCATATGCGGCGGCACCGGCGGATCCGGCAAGGTGCCCTGTTCGGAAAAGCTCCGGCGCAAGAGCGCATAGGCAGCGAAAGCTTCGCGGCTGCCGTCGCTGATCAGCGACATCGATTTGAGCGCGCGGCCGAGCGGCGCGACTTGCTCGACCTCTCTGGGAACAGCCAGGATTTTGACATTTTTACTGAGCAGCTGCGGCGACGCCTTTTCGAGCTCGACCAGGCGCGCGCGCGACTCCGGCAGCGAGAACAGCACGAGCATGACAATCTGGTGGCCGCGGTGGTCCTTGAGGGCGCGGCTTTCGTCGGTCAGGGTTCGGTAGGCGAAATCGGGAGCCACGAGCCACGGGTCGGGCTCCACCAAGGTGCTCATCTGCCGCGCGCGCTCGGCCGCGGACAGCGCGCGCAAAAAATTGATCAGATCCCAGCGTTCTTCCTCCTCGATGCTTTGGGCAAAACCAGGCATCGGACCGGGCGCCCCTTCGACCTTCATGCCGTGACTCAGCCACCAGAATAAATCGCCGGCGGTGTGATCGGCGGCGTGCTTTGCCGTCAGGTCAGCCGGTTTTGGTTTCAATCCTTTGCCGCCGGCGCCGTCGCCGTAGCCGCTATCGCCGTGGCAACCCGCGCAAGCCTCGTGATAGAGCCGCAAGCCGTTGGCCACGGAAATAGCGTTGTAGGGGACCGACGGGCGCAGATAAGTCGCAGGATAAGCATCTATTGATAGCGTGTTATGAGTGATCCAACTACTGTAGCCAAGACTCGCGACTCCGGCACCGAGCACCAGGTAGCGATAACGGCGGCGCCCGCGCAAGATAACGTAACCGATGATGCCGCCGAGTCCGCCGGCAGCCCACCATCGGGCTTCTGCGAACTGGGCGCGTACTTTGGCGCTGCCGCTATCGAGCACATTCAGGTTCCAGCGAAACCCAAAGGGCCATTCGGGCTGAATATGGCGCGCTGGTGGAGTGATGCTCATGAAGCCGACAATCAGCAAAATGCATGCGCCGATAGCAGCCTCGATTCGCACCTGGCGCTTGAGACGCCGCAGAAGTTCTCGCGCCGGCGCCATGGAGCGCTCGCCTCCAAGCGCCAGGATACGGGGCTTTAACTTGAACAGGTTAATGGCCGCGATGCCGAGCAGCGGCAGCAGTAACGCAAGCTTGGCGAGCAGCAATTGGCCATAAGTCGTGCCCACCAATGGAGCAACCGCTCCCACCAGAGTCCAGGCGTTGAACAATCCTGTAAGCAGCAGAACCGTGACACAGGCAAGTCCGAGGAGAGAAAAACGGCGCGTCGTTTCCTTTAGCGCAGCTTGCAGCGAAAGATGATCGTGACGGGAAATCCAGCCGAGAAATAATGCCAGCGCCGGTAACCCGCCAAGCCAAGTGCCGGCGGCCAGTAAATGCAAAGCATATGCGGCAAGCTGCGCGATGAGCCAGCTCCCCTCACCGGCAGCGCCGTGGCCGGAAAAGGCAAGAGCGATCGTCAGAGCCGCCGCCAGCAGCAGAGAAAGCGCGCGCCGATTATTCGATTGCCTCGTCTTTGCGCCGCACAGCACCCCGGCCAAGACGACAATCAAACCGATGCGCGCGAGCCAGACGATGCCATAGCGCGTTCCCAAGAAAACGCCGCCGACATTTTCCGGCCTCAATGCTTGAGCGAGCGACACGCCGGCGACGGTCGCGATCTGCAGCCAAAAACCTAACAAACCGGTCAGAAAAACCGCAAACAGAGTCCATCTGGCGAGAAAGAGCTGGCGAATCGAGAAGGCTTCGAACTCGGCGCGCGCCGGCCGCGCTCAGCGCCGGCCGAGCAACGGAAAAGTGAAACGCCAATGAGCCCAGAAGAAAAGCCGCTGCAGCGAGATGCGCGAACCGGATGAGCGCGGCGACGATGTTCACGGGATGGGGACGATTTGCAACGACTGGCTCTGAAGCTCGCCCTTGCTATTTCGCGTCAGTTGGTCTTGGCGCCGGTGTCGACCGGGAACTTGCGTTGCAACCAGCCTTTGATTCCCTCAGGCATGATCGCGACGTTGCGATAGCCGTGATCATCTTTGAGCACCTGATAGGCGTCCTGCACAAGCATGCTTTGCGGGCAATCGCAGTAAAGAATCACCCGCCCTGCTTTAGGGATCAGGCGCAGATTATTGTCCAACTCTTTGATCGGAATCGAGCGCGCGCCGGGCAAGCGCCTGGCTTGAAATTCTTTGCTCGGCCGGAGATCGATAATCGCCAGCGGTTCCTTATTGTCGAGGTAGTACTTTACCCTTTCCGGCGTAACGATATCGACGACGTCCTCGGCATCATGGGCCGCGTCGATCGCGCCCGGGCAAAATGCCAGCGTCGACATCAGCACCGGAAGAAGAAGCCAATAGCACAACGATCTACCGCTAATTGGCTGGATCATGTTCTACATCCTATTCCGCCTGACGAACAGGTCCCGAAAACCTCTGCCCATGCTGCTCAAAAAGATTTCAGAGGCGAGGCGCGCGAAAACTCGACGAGCTGAGGCGTACAGAGCGAGTACGTTGACGCGAGCGATTCAGCGCACCCTTCGACAATGCTCAGGGCAATCGGCATAAAAGTCTTTTTTTCAGCAGCCTGCCTAGAAATTCGGCGCCTGATGAACAATCTTACCGCCGACGATGGTAAGCAGGGATTTGATCTTCCTGATCTCCTGCGCCGGCACCGTGAAGTAATCATTATCAAGTACCAGCACGTCCGCTAACTTGCCGCGTTCCAGGGAGCCAAGCTTGTCTTGCTTGAGCACGTATTCCGCCGCCCAGTTGGTCGACATCTTCATGGCGGTCACGCGATCGACGCGCTCCTTGCCGTTGTAAACTTTGCCCTCGACCTCTCGATTCACCAGAACGTCAAGATAATGAAAAACCGTTCCGACCTTGAAGATTTCGTTGTCGTCGACTTCCATCACGGTCTTGACATTGGCATCGAGCAAACTCCTTACCGGCGCCACCCAGCTCAAGTACTTTTCACCATAGTCCCTGAGAACCCGCGGGCTGTCCTCGATGTATTTGGGCGCGCAGCTCATCATGATGTTTAGTTTTTGCAGCCTGGGGAATCTGGTCCGGGCGTGGATTCATTGTGCAATGGTCGATGGCATGCCCCTTGGCCCTGATTTGATCGAGCGTATACCCCGCCCGAGCGCTGCCTTTTTCAATCGCATCCAGAGTCAAGTCGAGAGCCTTGTCGCCCGCCGTGTGGGTTCCCGACCACCTCAGACCGGAGGCCACGGCATCTTCGACAAATGCCTCAAAGCCAACGTTATGAATTTCGCGATCTTTGATTTCTTTCGGAATATCAGGAGGCTCGATCGTGGTCAGTATCCCCGGATAGGAAGCATCGACGCCGCGCATGCTCGCGCCCGCGAACCATAAGTAATCGGTGCCGTAACCGGCGACGCCGTGCATCTCCGGCACCACCTGCGCGGGCGTTCCTGCCCCCGGCGTGTAAGCATAGCGGATCGCCATCTCGCCCCGGTTATCTAATAATTGATAGGCCGCGAGAATTTTCAGCGACCGGATATTGCTCGACCAGGTCGTGACGCCGTAGCCTGCCCAACGAAGATTCTCCGCTTTATAAATCTCCGCCAGTTTTTCGATATTCGGGATCAAGTGATCCGACAACACCATGCGATTGATGGTGTTTGAGGAAAAACCATCGTCGCGCATAAGATTGGGTTCCATTGGGCCGTGCCAACCGGCACGAATGAGCTGCTGCGCTTTACCGTTGGTAATCGACGAAGTTCTAGTGCGCAAGTAAACTGGATGGTTAGGCGCTACCTTGTCCAGTTCGGCTCGGGTAACGACCTGGCCGCGCATCGCCGCTTGCACTGCGTCCATCGCTTTGCCGTCTTTGCCGATCGCCTGCCGCGGTAAATCAAGAGCGATCCACTCGCCGGGCTTGCGTTTTGCCACTTCCTGCTGAAGCGTTTCAAGCGTTTTCTGTTTGATAGCATCCCAGGTGTCGGTCTGCTGAGCTCTGATGCGCAGCCGCGGCGAAGCTTCGCCCAGAGAATCCATCGCGTAGTCGAACAAGTGCGAATGGGTATCGATGATCCCCGGCACTACCGTGCGCCCTTTGACGTCCAGTACTCTGGTCTGCGGTCCCCGTAGAGCGAGAATCTGGTTATTGCCGCCGAGCGCCAAAATTTTTCCATCTCTCATCGCCACGGCTTCAACCACGGTTCCCAAAGCCGGCGAGTTGCTCTTGTCGTCCATGGTGACGACCTTGCCGTTATGCAAGATCATCTCCGGATAGCTCAGGAGCTCCGGCGAAACGGTTTGCGCGGCGCTCTGCGAAACCCATAACGACTGCAAAAAGTGTCCAAAGAAAGCTGCGTCTCATTAAACCTCCTTGACGATCGCCGTATAATTTAGCGAAATTTCTGCCTTGGCCCGCATCTACCACAGAACTGCGGGTTTGAAAAGCTGATGCTGATGACTGACTAATGTTTCAGGTCTGGAGTCTTGGGTTGACTCGAAAAGAAATTTCAAACAGGTGGTAGGTCGGGTAGCGCAGCGTAACCCGGCAATTCGATGCTCATTCATACCTCGGACGTCGCGCATTGCCATCGGGGCGCCTCCCCCATCTCGGTGCGACGCCACACTTTCACCACGGGCCGCTAGTTTTTTCTTTCTCGGATCGTAAAAGGAAAACTTTGCTCAACGATGTGCCCGTCCACGGACAGGACGCGGAACTTGACGGTATATTTTCCCGACTGAAGGCGCTTGACCCCGATGGCAAGCTGCTTGGGATCTTCAGACAGTACCTGGGCGTTGTCGAGATCCACGCGTTCGTTGTCGGGACCGAAAACCGACGCCGAGGAATAGCGGGGTTCCAAACGTTCGTTGAACCAGAGCTGAATTTTTCCCGGCGAAGCAAACAGCGTGGCACGGCCCGGCGGCACAGATTTGATCAAGTAAGCATGCGCCGAAGCGAGCGCCGGAAATAACAAAAACAGCAGGGCGAAAAGTTTGACGATTGGCACTTTCATTTCAACTGCTGAACTCCAGGTCATTGAACAGGGAAAAACGCTCGGCCGCAACTATTTCCCGTCGTGCTACACAGGCATCCGCGAAAATCACGTCTCGACGAACTTATCTCCGCGTAAACAACGGGGCAGCCGTCCTGCATCCTCATTGAACGAATTGGCGCTATCGGGCAAGCGAAAATGACAGCACGCGCTGGTTTATGAGAGGCGGAAGAGCCGCCCATTGATGAAGTGTGATTTTAGTCGAATGGCGGCATCGTGTTTGGTAGGTGCGCTATGCCATGCCGTTCGAATGCTCGGCGAGACCCCCCGTTTATCAGACACTAAGCTTTTCTCGTCTTGCCCGGGATCGATGGTGACGATTTCAAAGGCAAAAAAGTTCCTTCTTATTCGCTCTCATGCGACTAATAGACGACAAAATATGCCAATATAGGCAAAAATACGACGTTCGAATGATTGATTTCTGAGATGTTTTGGGCCAAATTGCCAGCAATTGAGCGGGATCAGCAACAGTCAACTAAATTCATAAGGGAGGAAAGATGATGAAGCGACGTTTAGTAATTGCGCTCATGGGATCCGCGTTCCTCGGTTCATTGCTTGCGGCGATGCCGGCAGTGGCTCAGAACGACTCCATAGACGCGCAGATCAAAGCTTTGGAGACGGAGGTTTCGAAGATCGAGCCACTAAAGGATCAGATCGAGCGGCTCAGATCACAGCAGATAGAGTTGAAGAAGGACGCGACCGCGGCAGCGGCAGCGCTCCCGACCTTTGAATATCGCCCGGGCCGCGGTATGACGATCAGTGCCGCCGACAAGAGCTGGGCGTTCAATACGACTTACCGGTTGAATATCTACAATTACAACATCATTGGCGGCAAGTCGAATTTTTCTGACGATGGCGATCAAGTGAACAGCGGCGCAACCCAATTCGAGTTGTATCCGCGTCGCAATCGTCTCTACTTTACTTACTGCTGGGCCGACTGCTTCATCGAAGTCGAGACTTCCATCGACGGTGAAACCGCCGAACGCGCCGCGTCCTTTCGCGATAACGAAATCTTCTTTCACTTTGAGCAGTTCAATCCTTACCTTCCGTACTTGTCCGTTGGTTTGAGAAGAGGCGCCGGCCGAACTCACACCTCCCGGAGCTCGGACAACGACGGCAAGGTGGAGCACAGCATTATCTTGGACGGCTTCGGCTGGGGCGGCGACGGTTCCCATGCAGGTATCGGCCTTGGCTGGGACGAAGTCGACCTCGGCCCTGGGCATTTCTGGTTATTTGCTAACCTCGCCACCAGCAGGCAAGGCACGCATCAGGAGTTTGTCAATGACGACCGCAAAGGTGTCATGACGTATGTTGGTTGGCAGCCTTTCTCGAACATCAAGAGCAAATGGATCCAGGGGTTCGAACTGGGCTTTGGTTACCAGGGCCACTCCCAAGACCGGCCGGAAAACATGGAAGGCGCCGCCGCCGTTCAGGAAATCAGAGTGCGCAATGCCGAGCGTCGCGGACGCTTCGACCTTTTCAGACCTGACAACGGTTTCGACCAAAACTTTGGTTCAGGCTGGAGTTGGGTTGCTATCCCAGGCTTCCGCTGGTACATCGGCCCGTATATGTTACGCGCCGTGGCGCTCAAGACTAAGTTCGAGGGCAAGGACGATGGGCTGGGAGGTATTACTGGAAAGGGCTGGACGATCGACAACCAGATTTTTGTATGGAGCCCGAAAGGCTTCTTTACCGGCAGCCAAACCACGCCGAACTCGATCCAGGTTTCCGTGGGTCTCGAGCGTGGCGACATGGAATGCGGCGCGGGCTGCGATGCCTCGCCGAGCACCGGATCATTCCACAGAAACACCGTGCTGAACCGCGAGGCCGCGCTGTGGTACTGGGTGCGACCGAGCTTTGGCCTGGGCATGTGGGCCCACTGGTGGACATCATCCAATACGCCGGTTAGAACCCAGGTGGCGAGCGGTTGTAAGGACAATATCGGAGCAGCGGAATCCGGAAGTGGCGCGGGTAGAAAATGTGACTTCTATTCGTTAAACAGCGGCATTCGCTACCGCTTCTAACACCACTTAAGCAGAGAAAAAAAGGGGCGCGAAACCGCGCCCCTTTTTTTTATGAATGCTCGGCGCCATTCAGTAGCGACACCCCCCTACGCCCTAACGGAGCCTCGTCCAGTCGAACGAAATTCCAGGGACTAACCGGGGATTTCAGAGCCTCTCTCCCGAGAAGCTAGAAAATAGCGCGGTGTTGTGCTGCGACCGCGCTCGCTCCGGCGCACAGCGCGCTGGATACCGCTGGCGAGATCCCCTATAGCGTACCTGCTCGGCGAAAAGATCGACAATCCAAACTTCGGAAGCCGCAAACGGGCATACGCCGGTAACTTGATGGCAAGCCCTTATTCGAGGCGGTATCGCTATCTGGCGCGTTCCGAGAAGGTGGGGATTAGCCCCCGTCCGCAGAAAACAGCGCGCGGCCTGCATATCGCGATAGCGGGTTCGGCCGTGGAAAACTCTAGAGCATAAGGATTTTTATAGCCGGCAATCGGGCGGGCGCGAAGAAGGTTGCTAGACTGCCGGATCTGGTGATTGACGCAGCAGCATGACAGCTAGCGATTTGCGGTCATCTTTTAGATCTCACGGTCGATCAGTTCAACACCGACGTCTTCCCAAAAAACTGGCTGCGGCCATGACCCTATGCGTCCGCGGTAAAATATCTATGCGCGGCTTGAACTGACATAAGCGATCAATGGAGCATTGAGGGAACCATTGAACGTGATCGTTAACTGTTAAGACTTCATCGGCGGGGTGCTTTGTGCGGGTCTGGCGGGCTAAAAGCGGCCCGGCTGAGGTCCAATCCTGGAACGTCGTAGGGGGCGGGCTTGAAGCCCGCCCCTACGAGAATGCGGTCTGACAAACTAGTTGCCTTTGTCATCGCCCCGCGCCGAATCTCTCCGATCGCGGCGTTTCTGGCGTAGCACCTCGTCCGCTTCCCTTTCGATCTGCATACCGACGTGTTCGACGCTCGCAATGAGTTCGGGCCAGTTGACTCTTTCGCCCCGCAAGGAGGTGATATCTTTATCCATTCTAGATCTGATAACCCTGCCAGGATCCCAGTAGCTGCCGTCCAGAGTGTAGTACTCCATCCATTCAAACCAGTCCCCCAGACCGGCAAGCCCTGTCTGGATCTCTTTAGAGGCGTTCTGATTGTCTCCCGCCCGAGAGAGCACCAGGCCGAGATACAGCGGCGCCATATAGTCATCCGGGTGACGCGACCGTGCTTGCTCCAGAGCCTTGCGCGCCGCCGGAAACTCACCGGCCTGATAGTACGCCCGGCCGACGTAGGTCCATACGCCTTCTTTGATGTGGCCGTGGCGCCAAATCGAATCGGGGTCAAGGTCAGCGGCGCGCTGAAAGTGAGCCAGCGCGACTTTGTCATCGCCGCGCATCAGTGCATAGCGACCGGGTTGGATATGGCCCGCGACGTGATAATTCGCGCAGCCCGAGAAAAACAAACCAACAGCAAGCATGTAAAGCACAAAGTTGATGCCCGTAATCTTTGCAAACCGCAGTTTCAAGTCGGCGATCTTCATAGCATGTCCTCCTGTGATCAAAGGCTACAATAAAAACGACCGTAGGGCAATTCTTATCCGAGCCAGCGCGCCGATCGGAAGCGCTCTTTGAGCTCGTCAACGGCTCAGGACAATTTGCCTGCGCGTCTTTTAACGCTTCGAGATTTGACACGATCGAAACCATCAGCTATCGTCTCTCGACTCATTCGATTCTACGTTTCGTCGGCCGTCTCTGGATTGACGGTCCAGCTTGACAAACAACCAGCAGGAAGATGAAGAATTATTGGAGATTACACTTTTGCATGGCGAGTGCCGGATCGGTTGCCTTGGGCTGTTTAATCTTATTCGGCTGCGCGCGTCCCGATTTGCATGTCGGCGTCGGCGGTAAATACAACGAAGGAAAGTACGAGTTGATGCGCCGGGTGGGCGGCAACGCCGATAAGGCTATTGATAACTTTGAGTCCATCGCCAAAGAAGATCCGACTTACCGAGATAGTTTGACTCAATTGGGCAGAGCCTACTATAAGAAAAATCGTTACCAGGACGCTCATCTGATCTTGCAGAGGGCGGTCGCCCTGAACCACGAAGACGAGATTGCCTGGCTGTTATTTGGCTTGACTCAATTAAGGTTGGGGGATACTGCCAGGGGACTTGAGAGCGTCAGAGGCGGGCTGACTCTCTTCAGCAAAGCCACGGCGAATAATAGTTATCGGGATTACAAGGCTTGGGATCCGGGCGGCAAGATCAAACTCGCTTTGCGCAGAGCGGTCTTCGTCACGGTAAAGGGAACTGAAGCCAAGGACGATGTGATCCGAAGCGTAGAAAATGTTCTCGCCGCAGTCGATGAGGAAGAGTTCTATCAGATGTTCGAAAGGGGCGTACAGCGAAGAGGGCAGGAAGACTAGGCTTGGCAGGTTTTCGTGGCTCTCATGGATAGGAGAACATCGCTGTGTGGTACATCGTCCTTTCCCGTTCACTGCCTGAAAGAGAAGCAAGTAAACAAACCTATTACGACGAACATCGCCGGTGGTTGGAAGACCAACACAAGTCGGGACGCTTGTTGTTTTCCGGACCGACCAGCGATGGCGCTTACGGCATCTACATCATGCTCGCGTCGAGCCTCGACGAAGCCAAAGCCATCGCGGCGACGGATTCACATCACGCTCGCGGCATTCGCACGATGGAAGTGCTCGAATGGAACGCGCATCGCGCTTTCCGCATGGATAAACTCACCATCGCCGACATCGAGCACATGGCGCGGGACGAATGATATTTATTGCACAAGGACGACCGATCAAGCCGTCCTGCTAACTCGGTGGAGATCACGCGGCTTATCTTTATTGAGCATCCATCTGAAAAACAGGAAATAGGAATAGCCCATGCAAAAGCGCATCGTTAGTGTTCCCGGTAGAGAAGTTGCCGGCAGCGAAAGACCCTGGTTAGACTTGGAGTCGTTGGCTCAGGTGGAAGTGAGCGCTGAAGATCCGGCCTATCCCATCGAAGCCGCATTGATTGGAAGCTCCGAATCAGGCTGGCGCGCAGACACGCCCGGCCGTCAAACAATTCGCATTTTGTTCGATGAACCGCAGCGGATAAGCCAAATCGCTCTACTCTTTCGTGAAGAGGAACAGGAGCGGACCCAGGAGTTTGTGCTGCGCTGCGCCTTACAGGGAAGCGCGGCCTATCAGGAGATTGTGCGCCAGCAATACAACTTCAACCCCTCCGGCGCCACCATCGAGCACGAAAAGTACGACGTCGACTTGGACGGCGTAACCTCAGTGGAATTGATGATTATTCCCGACATTAGCAGCGGTCTTGCCAAAGCCACCCTTGAAAAATTCAAGATTGCTCCGTGAAATGAGTGCGGTCCGATGCGCACGAGCAAAGCGACTACGGCGCGGGTCTGAGCCGGCGGCGCGCAACTCGGAAATGACGAGGATTTTTCTGCCAGTAGCGGCGCCGCATGCCGGCGCCCTCGGTGACTCAAAAGCCCGACAAAAATTGAAGAAAATGTGGCGCCGCTAGTGCCGCATCTTGGCTTGCGCCAGAGCAGCGCGTATTTTTTTCCTTAGCGTTTCTTCGTAGCCCGGCACATCGAGATCAGGCTGGGCGATTGCAAAGGACGCTTCCAGATAGTGCGTTTCGCTCTGGAGCACAACCGGCCCCGCCACCGCGCCGTAACCTGGTTTATGGCACTGCCATTTTTCTGAAAGGCCGATTTCTTTCAGCATTTTAGTAACAGCATCCCTTATTTCCATGGCTAAATTGTAGTTGACCGGCGAGAAGAAAGTCAACGAAAATTTGTTTCATGAGGCGCAGGCGTGCTTTCGTTCCGCAACACTTTGAGCCCATGGACGCTGCGGCTCCAAGGAATACCAGGGCTATTATAACGGCCATGCTCAATCAGAAAAGTCGCATGCGGTCATACACGGAAATTGGGCTTCTCAGCGCTGTTCATAAAATCGTGGTTGAAATACGATCCTTCAACGAAATTCCACGTCGTGTGCTCGCCCTCACTTCTCATCTAAGAGCTTGAGCCGCTCATCAATCCAGAGCTTGGCCGATTCGACCGCGATGCTCCTGGCCTCTTCAAGATCGTCGGATAGTTTACCGGTTTCGTGAGAACCTTGACGCCCGGCTCGCCATCCGGTTCTGCCCAAGTAATAGACGCCACAGGGGCGTACTTGCCGCTTGCTACATCCTGAGTAGCGGTGGCGATTATGGTGTGCTCTCTATAAAATACCAGACCCACGACAGCAGCTCGATGTCTATGGCACGGGCGTGGATTCCTTCGAAGGTGTCCAGAGCCTGCCAAGACTCAACGTATACTGAGTAACTCGGGCCCTTCGCTGCTAGTCGTATGATAATGGAGGCAGCGCGGTTTGCGCTGAGGTTTGATACTAGCGATGCACCTTATTTTACAAAACCCGTCGATTAATTCTACGACCGAACGGTGCATTCGGATGTGTACATCGCGTTCTTTTCAGCGGCCGGTGGAACGTTTGAAAGGTGGCGTTTGAATCCGAGATCGCCATGGGCGTCTACGATTCCGGATGAAAATGCCAGTAACGAAGCACTTACTAGTAGGCAACGAGAACATTTCCCTACTTGTTGGGGGTACCTTCGGTCGAGGAAGGCACAAGCCGGCTCCTCGCTTGCAAGCGGTGGTTAGGCCCGGATTTGGCCACGGAACCCAGATTCAATTCGAGTTCGCCCGCGGTTTCCACATTATTTCAAAGTTTTCCTCCTAGGATCTCTGCTTTCAGAAACGCCTCTAGTTTGTCCGCATACCCGTTGTGCGCAATTGCACTCGGATGATTGTCATGAGGAGCGTTCGTGTGCTCTTTGATCCGCAAATTAACCGAGATATCAACACTCGGAATCCCATGCTCTTGAGCAAAGTCCAGCATTTTATACGTTTCGCGACCTGCTGTGATTCCGGCAACAACGAACTCCACTGCGTTTTTCTTTGCAAGCCTCCCCATCTCTTCAACCAGCGCCTCGGATACAAGGTGACTCTGGGACACCCTGTCTTCATACTGGTTGTACTTCAATTCAATGAAGTGAGCTAAAGCCATATGCCTCATGAGTGGGAATTCGCGATATTCGACCTCTGCCATCGCATACCGCAACTTCCCGTTTCCGTCTAGTCGGGCGTACGGCTGTATCAGCGGCCCAAGCTGGTTCCAATGAGCGATCTCTTTGCGCCGGTTTCTTAGAAAGGTGTTCCTTACATCGTGAAAATCAGCATAAGCCAGCACAGCTACTCTTGGGCGCTTCAATTTGAGTGCATCTCGAAATTGCAGCAGAGAGTGTATGGTTCCGTACCCGTTCACGCCAAAATTGACTACCTCATATTCGGGGAACCGTTCCTGTAGCAGCCACGGATAGGTTTGTTCATCGTTGACAGTCCAGCCATGGGTGAAAGAGCAACCGAAAAGCCAGATTTCTTCCTTTGCTCTGGGGGTCTCGTAACCGTCCGCTGAATGGGTGATTCGCAGTGTAGTGGGCAAGTGAGTCACTTTGAATGCGTAGCCCGTACCGAGGGTTACAGTAAAATGCCCTGGAATGATGTGAATAACCGAGAGTAGGGTGCTTGCTAAAGTACCGACCGCCAGGACTGACTTGGACGCGAAGCTCACGCGTTTGCCAAGGTCGGACGCCTTTTAGCCGGACAATAATTTCAGCACTTGTGACAAATATGACCCCTAGGATCAAATAATAGATAACAAAAAACAATGCCTTGTTGCGTTTTGTGAGCTTTGGCGTCCTAGAAGTATTCATGGCCCTCCTTTGAGGACCTAGCGCCTGCTTTGCATCCATAACTGAACTCAAGAAAACAATCGAGTGCTTTCCTGATATTGATGTCGCTGCATTCTGTACGTTCCGCCAAGTCTCCTAGAGCAGACTCTCGGACCTATATGCCACCCCACCGCCTGCGTCAAGCGGCCAAGCGTGTAGCGATGAACCGCGTATCTTCGATGAGACGCTCACTCTGATGCCGTAGTTTCAAAGTCTCCATCCCATCAAATCCGAGAGGCCGTCAAAACCGGAGGGCCGCGAAGCTCATTGGGCATTTTTGCTCAGCATCACTACTGCAAGGTCGCGCGCAGCATAGGATATGTAATCCTGTGGACCGCATGAAGCATTTGAAATCATTAACCGTTTTTCGCACTATGCCCGTACTGTGCCCGTTAAAAGTGAGTAATGGACCTACCAGAGTCCCTTTTGCGGCTGGAAAAACTGGAAGACACCATGCTCGTGCAGGTTCAAGAGCTACGCCGCATCAAGTCTGAAATCCAAAAGCACGCGGCCAACGGAAACCTAGAGGCGTTACTCGGCGCGGAGCAAGTCGCGAAGATTCTAGGCGTAGACGTTGCGCACGTTCACGCGCAGGCGCGGAGCCGAAAAATCCCTTCTGTCATGGTCGGCAAGTATCGAAAGTTTTCACCCTTGCAATTAAAAAATGGCTTGACCGCAAGCATACTGTTGAACAGTTCTGCACGAGACGAAAGGAAAGAGGGGCGGTTATACCCTCAACCTTGCCTTGATTATATAGCTTCAGTCTGTACGGCTACGAACACGCGGTGAACAGGATTGACAAGTTATTAATTAATAGGATAAAAGCGCAGCAGTTCGGTACTCAGGATAGGTAATGTGCTGCCAATAACCATCGTGAAGCCATAATGCCGCTCATTAATTCTGCTTTGCCGAAACCGGAGGGGGTCTTGCAAGAGGCCTGTTTTGTGTGCAGCAGCTAAGAATGTCCGACATCCAAGCTCAGCAGCTCATTGCTGCAGCGCTGTTCATAGACGGCTATTTTTGCACATGCAGCAAGATCAACTCTTCTTCGAGAAAGTGAAGGTCGAGCGAGGCTGGTACTTTATTGAGTACTGTCCACCCGTGCCCGCGGATCCATTTGCGATACTTCAATTGATAATTCTGGATGGAGCAGAAGTCGGGCGTGTAGCTGGTGCGATGGAGCAGGAGCTTGCTTCGTGGCTCGAGCGTTACTCGGTCCCTATTATGGTGTCCAGCTTTGACGATACCGGTAAAATGATTGCTCTGGATTCCGTGCGATCGTGGAACCATCTGATCGGATGGAGAGACCTTGCTTCTGGTAAATTTGTAAGTCACTGGCGGCTTGTGGAGAACGGTGAATTACCTCGGACTACTTGGGATTCTGAGTCGCTCAAATCCATTTATCACGATATTCATTTTCGCACATCTAAGCAGTTATACGAGTCCGCTCGAAAAGAGGGGCGAGTTCTCAGATTAGGGTGGTGGCTTGTTTTCATCTGGTTGGTCATGGTTCCCATCGGCATCGCCCTCATTCAGCTCATGGCACCACAGTGGTTGGTCCGTCTGGCTTTTTGCTAAAGTCTATGCCGCGCTTACATCGAAGCTTTGAAGTTATGTGGTAAATGGCCAAAGACCGACTCGGACCTCGCGAAGACAGAAAAGGGAACTCGTATGCGTCACCACCATTATCATTGCGAGCGGAATCCTGAAGGTTTTCGTCGCCTCAGGCAGGAGAATATCGCGAGGGAGGTCCGTGAGGAAATTCTGCGGGAGGCGGAGGCTTTGAAGTTAAAACCTCGGCCGTGACGGGCTCATAATCCGTTGCTGCCAAATGAAGCCTGCTCGCTATTCATTCTTAGTATGCGTTAAAGCTATATGGCCTTTACCGAGGACGAATCACCGGAGCAGCGCCAGCTCGATGCCGAGTGGGTGGCGGTAAACGCCGTCCGAGAGACTCTCGGCATTGCGAATCGTAGCGCAGGCGACTCGACCTATTTTCATGCATTGGAGGTCGGCCGCGATGCTGCGCCGAAGCTGTTCGATCCCGCATTCAGCGTTCTTGCAAGCGGCCAGGAACCACCTATGGTGCGAGAATACCGACAGAAAGCCGAGGCCCAGACGACGCTCGGAAATAGGGCCGTCTCACCCACGGAGTTGATAGACAGGGATATAGGCGAGTACGAACGGTTGCTGAGCGCACCTGGCGCTGCGCGCCGTCAACTGCAAAAAGCCTTCGAGAGTCGCCTCCGGGCAAGAGAGTGGCTTGAGGACCGCCCCTATTCCGAGCACAAGCTTATAGAGCGTGATGTTTACACCGCGTTACGCCCCGACCTTCCGGCCCCGAAAGCGGGAGACAAGTATGTGGAGTACGCTCTTCTCTTCCATCGACAGGGCGCTACGAATCCGTGTTCTTCATCCAGACAAGCCAGAGCATACCAGGGGCGCCGACCTCATTTACGAGTTCTGCGATCAAGAGTCGCGTATAGCCCGAATTGCCCTTTTACAATGCAAAATATGGGACGGACACACCCTACGGTTCTCGGACGCCAAAAACCTGGATGCACAGCTTCAGCGCTTGTCGAGTGTCTCGTGTGAACAAGAGCTGTGCAACTGCCCCAACTTCGAGCAGCCTCCCAAGGGTTATAGGCTCCCCTATTGTGCAGCATTTCTCCGCCCTACTGACAGATTACAGAGGCCGGATGCGACTCTTGTTTCTTCAGGTACTCACGTGCCGGTCTGCGTCGCTAGGACGGTCTCTCTTGAATCGACGGGAGGTCGTGCCTTGAGGCGCGATCCATTGCGCGGTCGGTCGGTGTCACAGCGACTCTTCGAGGAGTTGTTCAACCGAGGGATGCTCGGTTCTCGCTGGTTGCCATATCAAGAAATTGAGGCGTTGTACCGAGAACACCGCATTCTTGACAGCGATCAGCGGATCATCGTGTACGCCCAAGAATTTGGGCTGACCCCGAGAACGGCGGCTCGTTCGTGAAAGCCACACTGACTCCCCCCCAAAACGGCATCTCAAACGTGATCGCGGGTGTTCACACTGATACAGCGAAAGACTCAAACTCCTAAATTGCGGCGGTGCCAATGTTAAGAAAAATCAACATCTTGGTGCCCGGAGCCGGACTCGAACCGGCACGGACCCTTCCGGGTCCTCGGGATTTTAAGTCTCACTCCTGCGGCGCTAAACAAAACCTGATATCATTTCTCCCTCTCAATTCAACGGAGTTTCGGGCTGGTGTGTGCTCGTTCATGCTCGTGGCTTTTACTGGATTAGTCACAATTTCAGTCACACGCGATTCCTATCGAGTCGCCAACGCTCTGCATGCTTAAGGCCTGCTGCGGCTGTTCCAAAGATTGGCTGCGCGGCATTTATTGGGCACCGTTTTCTTACTGGCCGCCGTTTTGGAATGGCTGATAAACGATTCACTAACCATCGGAAAAACGGTTTAATTACTGACTATCACTACCATTTGAAAAGGGGCAAGCGGGAATCCTGGTGGTAAGCGAAAGCCGGTTGGGCTCTCCCGACGAACGGGTGGCATCGAGTCGGTCGCGCTGCAATCCCAGAGGAGTCAAGCGCAAAATGAGCAACTACCCTCTTCGCCCAAGCAAGCGGTCGCGCACAAAAAGGATTGTCGTTGAGGATCATATAAGAATCCTAAGTGAACCAGTGTTGCCGCTAGGTGCGGATCTTAAACGGTAAATTGGCTGGATCGTCCTTATTTTTTTCGGGCGGTGAGACAGATTCCGAAGGCTTCCCCAATACTCTAACGAGATCATCGCCCCGATAGTTGCCGGTCTGAGCATAGTACAAGCGCATATCTATAACCCATTGCGGTGAAGAGGTCCCAAGGGGCGGATTCAGTATGTTCTGTTTATTCGACTTCTTCATCTTTGGTCTCCCTCGTTGATTGCGGCATCCCATCCCTTATGCCAAACCCACCGAAACTTCCTGAAAAGTGACGGATCGCGGGATTCAGTGCCGAGACACTTCGGCAACTCTAACGAGACAGCTTGCTGATGGTCAGTCAAGCCCTATTTTTCTTCGCGAATCATTCGTATAGCTAGCTTGTCGGACCATTCCACCACCGGACAAGCACGCCTCATCGGTGGGTGTGGAGCAAGCATAAGCTTTAGAGTCGCTGCGTCACTCTGGTCACCGGCAATGCAGAGTTCGGCTTGCAAGGGCGGTGTGCCGTAGTAAGGGCCGTT
>CAWDHA010000020.1:0-215027 GCA_963801935.1 uncultured delta proteobacterium | reverse complement strand
AGTTCCGGAATAGTCAAACTCGCAGGCCTGGCCAATGATGATCGGGCCGGAGCCGATCAGCATGATCGATCGGATGTCGGTTCGTTTGGGCATGCAATCACTGGCCTCGATATTTGGCCATGAGCTCGGTAAAACGACTGAACAGATAATGCGCGTCGTGCGGTCCCGGCGATGATTCCGGGTGATACTGGACGGAGAAGATCGGCAACTCCTTGTGCGCCAAACCTTCCACGGTGTTATCGTTTAGATTCAGATGAGTGATCGCGACGTCGCCTTTGAGCGAATCCGCGTCTACCGCGAAACCGTGGTTCTGCGCGGTGATCTCAACTTTTTTCGTCGTCATATCCATCACCGGCTGGTTGCCGCCGTGATGGCCGAATTTGAGCTTGAATGTTTTTCCACCGAGAGCCAGTCCCAAGATCTGGTGTCCCAGGCAGATGCCAAAAATAGCTTTCTTGCCGATGAGCCTGCGCACGTTTTCTTTGGCGTAGGGCACCGCGTCGGGATCGCCGGGACCGTTGGAGAGAAAGATGCCGTCGGGATTCAATGCCAGAACATCTTGAGCGGGCATCGTCGCGGGCACCACCTTGACCCGGCAGCCGCTCTCGGCGAGGTTGCGCAAGATGTTGTACTTGATGCCAAAGTCATAGGCGACCACTGAAAAGCCCGGCGCTTCAAAACTTGCCGCGCTCTTGGTGCGCCTGGTGTGCTGCAGCGCCGGGCGCGTCCGGTAACCGGCGCCGAGCTGCCAATTGCCTTCATGCCAATCGTACGGCGTGACGCAGCTTACATTCTGTACCAGATCCCGTCCCAACAACCCCGGCGCGGCCTTCGCCTTGGCGATGGCCTCCGCCTGACTTGCCGCCAGCGTAGTGATGATCCCTTCTTGAACACCGCGATCGCGCAGATGGCGTACCAGAGAACGAGTGTCGATTCCCTGAATGCCGACGATGGCGTGGCGCTTCATGTATTCATGCAGCGGCTCGGTGGCGCGCCAGTTGCTCGGACTCGCGCTGTAGTCCTTGACGATAAAACCTTTCACATAGGGCCGGCGCGATTCCACGTCTTCGGCGTTGACGCCGACATTGCCGATCTGAGGATAGGTCATGGCTACGAGCTGGCCCTCGTACGACGGATCGGTCAAGATCTCCTGATAGCCGGTCATGCTGGTGTTGAACACCACTTCGCCCGCCGCTTCACCTTCGGCGCCGAACCCCTCCCCTTCAAAGCAGCGCCCGTCGGCCAATGCCAAAATCGCTTTCATGACGGCAATTAACCTTCCGCGCCGTGAGATCGCCCCGGAGCTTTTGCGCGAGCGAGCGAGGACAGGCTCTCACTCGGATTGATAATAGAATAAATCACCGCTTCGTCGTTCTCCCCTTGCTCGGTGGCGCGCAACTTCACGCGCACCCGCTCGCGTTCGGAACTCGGAATATGCTTGCCGACGTAGTTGGGTTTCACCGGGAATTCGCGGTGGCCGCGGTCGATCAGCGCTGCTAATCGGACCCGCTTCGGCCGGCCCGAGCGAAAAATTATGCTGAGCGCATCCTTGATCGTTCTGCCGGTATAAATAACGTCGTCGACGAGCACGATCTCGCAATCGCGCAGGCCGAGCGGCCCGGCGTCGGCATCGGCCGGAGAAATCCTGCGAATTTCGTCATCGCTGCCGTAGATATCAATCTCGCCGACCTCGTACTTGCGCTTGTTCTGCTTCTCCATCTCGGCCGCTAGGCGGCGCGCCAGCACCGAGCCCTGTGTGCGCACACCGAGCAGCAACAACCGGCCGCCATCCTGGCAGTCTTTGAGAATCTCAGAGCTGATGGACTCGACAGCCGCTTGGATCTCCTTATTGTCCATGACCAGGCGCTGGCCGCTGATTTTGTAGGGCTCGTAACCGAGCTCTTCCGCTTCTTTGATGGAATCGAAGACCGCCAGTTGGTTTTTTTGGAGCCAGTCCTCCACCGTAGCGCGCAGCGAAATATCGTAGGCACAGTAACGTTTGCTTTTTACATGACCGACCAGTTGAACCTTAAAGCGGTGATCGCAATAGACACAACTGAGAATCAGCGCGCCCCCCGGCCCGCCGGCGAGAACTTCGTAGCGCCGCCGCGCCGAGCCGGTTTCAGCGACGGTCACGCAATTGGCGTTGACGCAATGCGGCCCCAGCGGCTCCGGGCTTTGATACAATGAGCTGGAGGTTAGCGCGGCACGCGCTTTCGCTGGAGCGCGGTCCAACAGAAACTTGAGCAAGGCCACCCGCACCGGGACGCCGTAGGCCGCCTGCTTGAAATAGATGCCGCGCTTGTCGCTATCCAGCTCGGGCGACAGCTCATCGACGCGCGGCAGCGGATGCATGACCACGGTATCTTTGAAACGTTTCGCCTTGAGAAATTCCTCGCCGATGGTCGGGTAATTAGCGCCGCTCGCGCCTTCTTTGACGCGTTCTTTTTGTTTGCGCGTCATGTAAAACGCGTCGTAGCGCAGTTCCGTCGCCATCGTGCTCAGGCGCAACTGGATGGCGCTATCGAGCTCGGTAAAAAGCGCCAGCTGGTGCGGCTGTTTCGGGGTCAGATAGAGCGCATCGGTTGCCGTCACCACCGCGCTCAAATCGTCTGCCACCAGCGGGCTCAGGCTGTAGCCGAAATCAGACTCCATGCGCTCAACCACGTAGTGCGGCAATTCCATACCGGCGGCGGCAAGGGTCACCACGTTCGCTTCAAAACGCGCCAGCGCGTACACCAGTGAATGAATCGTCCGGCCGTTTTTGAGATCGCCGCAAACCACCACGGTCAAGCCTTTTAGCTCGCCCTTCTCTTTGCGCAAGGTATACAGGTCGCAGAGCGTCTGAGTCGGGTGCTCGTGACGACCGTCACCGGCATTGATCACCGGCACATCGGCATGCTCAGCCATAGCGCGCACCGCGCCATCCCAATGATGGCGCGCGACCAGCACGTCGGCATAGCTCGACACCACCTTGGCGGTGTCGGCGAGGCTCTCGCCTTTGGCGGCTGACGAAGCGCGCATGTCGGCGCAGCTGATTACATCGCCGCCCAAGCGGTGCATCGCCGACTCGAAAGAAAGCCGGGTGCGGGTGCTGGGCTCATAAAAAAGCGTCGCCATGATGCGATCGCGGGCGGGCTTTTCCTTGCGCAAATTTTCATGGTCATCGGCGAGCGCGAAGATCTCTTCGATTTCCGCATTGCTGAGATCGGCAATGGATATCAGATGACGCATATCTTAAGATTTCAGACTCGACCGCGGCCTTGCCAGCCTGCCATGGCAATCTGATCGATACCGTCAGACTCCTCCAACATGACATTCACACGATTTCCCTCGCCGGCTGCAATATTTTTACCGACGATATCGGCGCGGATCGGTAGCTCGCGCGCGCCGCGGTCCACCAGCACCGCGACCAGAATTCTTTTGGGTGCGCCGAACTGCACGACGGCGTCAAGCGCCGCGCGGATCGTCCGGCCGCGAAAAATCACGTCGTCTACCAGCACCACGGTCTTACCATCCACCGCTACCGGGACTTCAAAAGCGCCCGTTTGGGGAGCTTTCGGCTGCGCCACGCGGTCATCGCGATACGAGGTGAAATCGAGAACACCCACCGGCGCGGCGAACTTCGTCAACTCGTCGACTTTGCGGGCGATGCGACGCGCCAGATGCACTCCGCGCGAGCGAATTCCGATGAGCACAAGCCCATTGACGTCACCCGCCTTTTCAATGATCTCATGAGCCATGCGCGCGATGGTTCGCGCAATCTCATTGCCTTCGAATAAAATTTGCTTTTCTTCCGTCATGGCAAAAAAAAACCTCCCGGCTTACCGGGAGGTTTGATGAGACTGGGCTGAGCTTGTCAGTAAGTTTTTCATGGCGCCTTTGCCGGCCTCGCGGGACCGGATTAAAAGGATCTCGGCGCTGTCCGAAATTCGCTAGCACATGAACAGAGCCGGTGACTAAAATATAATACCATCGGCCGCTTATTTTCAAGGAAAGCGCCAACCTTTTCGGCACAATTTACGCGCTGCTCTGCACTATGACTTCGTCTCGACGGCGCGTCCGCGCTGAGCGCAGCGATAGCGAGCCCGGACGATTCATGAGATCGCGGCCGAAGAGTAAGCCTCTGCGATCGCGGCCGACCGGTCGACTAAGCTCCGGCCCTGAGGTTCTCAAAGGGTCCAGCTCAACCACCCTGAGTTCAAATCGCACCAGAGCAGCCAATGGGCCTGTGCCTTGAGAAAGTTGGTTTCCGAATCGTTCCAAAAGTTCAACCGTTCCGAGGCCTCCTCCTCGGCCTACACTCTGTCGCTCCTCTGGGCATGACTAATCCGGACTCGCGCTGCGGGCGCTATGCTGCCGGCGAGCGCCAGAGAGCGCGACCAGCATGGCTCAACGCAAGCCGCGGATTAGCTGCTTGCACAGCTTAAACAAACGGCGAGTAAACCTTTTCGCCCTGGTGTCGTCCAAGTATTTAGAACTTACCCAGGAAAGGAATTGTATGAGCAAACTGAAACGTTGGTTATTCGGAACGGTCGGGTTAGCGGCAGCGGCTCTTTTGCTACCGATGCTACTACGTGCCGATGTCGAGGGTCAGGGGCGATTTGGCCGCAGAGCGGGGATGCATCACATGTCTGGCGGTGGCGCGCCTATCATCAGCCTGGCGCTCAAGCACCAAGGCGAGCTGAAGCTGACCTCGGACCAGGTCGCAAATCTAGAAAAGACCAGGACACACTACCAGGGCCAGATCGAGCCGCTGCATGAGCGCTTGCGGGCGCTCGAAGGTGAGATTTTTAAGCTGAGGCAGGAGACGCCGGCAGATCTCATTCAAATCAAAGCGAAAATTCAAGAAAGCGAGAAACTCCGATCCGAGCTCCGCTATCAGCGGGTCGAAGCACTGGAGAATGGTAAGTCGATTCTGACAGCCGAACAGCGCGCGCAGCTCAAGACGTTGATTGCTTCACGGCATGGGCAGAATCGCCAGCAGCAGAAACAGCCCTCCTGACATCGGCTCACCAGAAGTAACAAGCAAGGCCCAGCTCTCAGGAGTTCGGGCCTTTCTTTGTCCGCACATCTTGCAGCGCAGTTACGAGTGCCTTAAGCTGGCGCAAAAATCGTGCGCCTGCGCCCGCCGGGAGACGCTCCTGATTGTTTTCCACCGATTCGGGCAAGGCGAACGGAAGCTCCGCAAGTCGGCGCTCCCGGACTGAAGGAAATCTCAGGAAATGAGAAAATACAAAAAAATGCCATCGGTGGGATCCATTATGACGCCATTCCCGTTCTTCGCCGACGCCCTGGATTCTATTTCGAGCGTCGAGCGGCTCATGCGCGAGCATAAAATCCGTCACATACCGGTGCAGCGCGACGGTGCGGTAATCGGCATCGTTTCCGAACGCGACTTGCATGGCCGGCCGGGAAAGGCAGCGCCAAACTGGGACAGGAATGTGGTTACGGCTGCTGAAGCAATGGTGCCGGAACCGTACGTCGTGGCGTTTGATACACCGCTCAGCGAAGTTGCCGCGGAAATGGACCGGCGGCGGATCGGCTCGACCATTGTGGTGCGCCAGGGCAAACTGGCGGGAATTGTTTCGGCCATGGACATTTGCCGGATCCTGGCGAGCGTGTTGGACGCGGAATTTCCCGTCAAGGACGGCAACGACGCCGCGTGAAATCAGCGCCACCGTTCAATCCTGCCGTGCACTCGCCAAGCTGAGCTCCCAAATAGCCCGGACTACTCATGAGATCGCGGCCGAAGAGTAAGCCTTTCCTGTCGTGGTTCGACCGTTCGACTAAGCTCACGGCCCTGAGATTCTCGAAGGGCAGGCTCATGGTTCGACTTCGCTCACCATCCTGAGCCCTGGTCCAAGGACACCTTGAGCACAATCGAAGGCGGCCAATGGGCCTCTACCTCATCAGAGTTCTGTCCGTTCAAATAGTTCAAATCGTTCCAAACGTTTTGAACGGCTTGAACTGCTTGAACGTTTTGAACCCAATCACCGGAGGCTTACTCGTCGGCGCTACCTTCTGTCGCGGGTTCTCTTCGACGCACTGAATAATTCGCGCTAGCAGCCGGTCACTTGCAGAATCGCGGTCAAACGATTAGCGTGGCTCTTCTTGGGCAAACCAACCTGGAGGAGTTTACCGAGTATGGTTGAAACGGAATTGATCGTTGACGTGCACCATCACTATATGCCTGCGGTGCTTTTCGATCGGCTCGCAGCCCAGGCCGGCGGCAAGCGCATCGTCACCAAGGAGATCAGTCTAACTCTGCATCCCTCGCGCAAAGACCTGGATAGCCATCTCCAGACGATGGACGAAGCCGGCGTCACCGTCTCCATCCTCACCGATCAGGTTCAAGTCATGGGCGCAGAAGTGGCGCGAGCGCTCAATGACGGCGTTGCCGAAGTTCAGCGCCAGCACCCGACGCGTTTCCGGAGCGCCATTCATCTGCCGATCCATGAGCCGCAAGCGGCCGAGCGCGAGCTCGAACGCGGCATCGACGAGCTCGGATTGCGCGCCGTCGCACTGCTCGCCTGCCATCTCGATATTCAACTTGACAACCCGATGATGTTTCCGCTCTACGAAACCATTCAGAAAAGCAATTTGCCGATCATCATTCACCCGCAGTCCAAGCCGACCGGCTCGGAAACCACCTACAATTTAGACCGCTGCGTGTTTCGCCCGCTTGAAACCACCCAGGCGATTGTTCGCGTCATGAACGCCGTGTTGCCGCGTTATCCCGAGCTGCGCTTCATCATGCCGCATCTGGGCGGCGCAACTTCTTCGTTGAAAGGACGCATGATGGCTTTCTTTGAAACCGCGGACGCCGATATCCCTGCTGACATGAGGGGCTATCTGAAAACCCAATCGGAGCAAAAACAATTCGGTTTGACGGAGCGGTTCGAGAAACTTTTCAAACGGCTCTACTTCGACACCGCGGGCACCGGCGCCTGGCTGCCATCGATGGCCGCTGCTTTCAACATCACGACGCCGGATCGCATCATGTTCGGCAGCGACTATCCTCTGGAGTGCAAGAGCGCGGCGAATATTACCGAAGCACTCGGGATGGTGCGCCAAGCGCCCTGCTCGGCGGCTGAAAAAAGCGCCATCCTCGGGCGCACGGCTGGAAGTTTGTTCAGTCTCTGAAGCGCTGTGAATGAGTCGCAACACAGAATCTATACTTGAACGCCTGGGTAATTCTCAAATAGCGCGAGAGCCGAGGCGCGGCTGGCGCCGTTTAACCGCAGCGAGACCGCAAACGTCGAGCCTTTGCCGAGCTCGCTTTGCACCGAAATGCTGCCGCCGAGAAGATCGACAAACTTCTTCACGATATACAAACCCAACCCGACACCGTCATGTCTCCTCGTGGCCGAGCTGTCCGCCTGCTGGAACATATCGAAAATCAACGGCAGCTTGTCGGCAGCAATCCCGGGGCCCGTATCCGAGACTCTGAACTCTATTGCCTGGGTTTCGTTAATGTGAAGCGCAGAAATGGTGATGATTCCTTTTTCGGTAAATTTAAGCGCGTTATTGACGAGGTTTTGCAGCACCGCCTTCAGTTTCTCATGATCCGTTGTTAGGAGCGGCAAATACTCCGGGTAGTCCCAGAGAATACCCAGCTCTTTACTCGCGCGAATGCGATAATCCGACTTGAGTTCATCGAGAAGATCGCAAGGATTGAGTTGACGGCTTGCAAGCTTAACGGTGTTGGCCTCGATGGTCGTGACCTGCAGGATACTGTTGATCATATGCGAGAGTTCGGTGGCGTGGCTGCAAATTTTGTCGAGCGCGTACTCCTGTTCCGAATTAAGCTCGCCGAAGGTTCTCTCTTTGGTCACTTCCGCGTAACCTTTGATGACGTTTAAAGGCGTTCTTAGCTCATGAGACATCACACCCAGGAATTCGTCCTTCGCTCTGTTCGCCATTTCCAGCTCGAGCGTCTTGTCCTTTATTTTTGAATACAGGTTGGCGTTTCCTACTGCGATGCCAAGATGATAGACAATCGCATGGATCAACTGGCGGTCACTTTCCGAAAAACGATAGGGTTGTCGCTTTAAAAAATTGATGACCCCCAGCCCCGAGCCTCTGATTTTCAGCGGAACGATAAATGAGCTTCGAAAACCCGCTTTAAACATCAGCCTATTGGGGGCGGTTTGCTGGTAGTCCGAGTCGGTTTCCATATTTTCCACGAAGCTCGGCTCGCCCGTTTCAAATGCCTTGCCTATGCGGGTTTGCCCAGGCTGGTACTTATCAACGACATGGACGTCGGGGGGAAACCCCTGTGCCGCCGCCAAATGCAGATCTTTCGAATCTCCTCGGCACAGATAAATACGCGCGGCGTCGAAGCCAAAAATCTCTAAAACTTTCGACATCGTGGTTTTCAAGACGACCTTGATGTCCAACGATTCGCCCGCGACAGCCGCTATTGAGTAAAGCGAGGCAAGTTCCTCCGCTTTCGCTGCGGTTTGCTGGTACAGACTAGAATTCTCGACGGCGATACCCACCTGGTTCGCCATTGATTCGAGTAGTCTCACCTGGTTGGCTTTAAGCTTGCGCGGATATTCCCCGATGCAAACTATGGTACCCCAAGTCTTTAGTCTTGTCTTGATCGGCAGAAAGGCAGCAAAGCGACTTCCGGCCTTGATGGCACTCCGGCTTTGACTTAACTCGGCATAGCTCGGGTCCGTCAGAACGTCTTCGATAATTAACATTTCGCCGCTCTCTGTAACCCTGGCAACGATACCCTGGGCGCGTCTAGAGGAACTCAGGTAGGCGCGGAATTGTGGCCGGCCTTCATAGGCTGCCCTCACTTCTAGATGCTCCATGTTGCGGTCGAACAAAAACACGCGGACAGCGGCAAATTGAAAAATTTCTGTGATCTTTTTGATTGCTTCCTGGAGAATCAAGTCTAAATCGAGGGACTGGTTAGCCGCTAAGGTTAGCGCGTGAAGAGCGGCAATCTCGCTGGCGGCTGTGTCGGCTTCGGCCTTTTCCAGCTCCAAGCTTTCAGCCATCTTGTCGAAGGAGGCGGCAAGTCGGCCCACTTCATCGTCGCCGTGCGGCAACCCCGTGCGCGTGCTCAAATTGCCCGCGGCAACTCGCGCCGTGGCATTCAACAAAACGCCCAGCGGTCGAAGAATCAGCGCATCGCCGGCATACCATGCGGCCAAGAGGGCCATAACGCTCACTATCAACAGTGCATTTAAATTACGCCGTAACGTCCAGTTGGCTCCGGCCAGTGCCACGTCGGCGGGAATACCGATAGTCAGATAGATATCTCGCTTGCTCGATGATACGCCAAAGGAGGTAAAACCGTAGAGGCGATTACTACCATCAAGCCCGGAGGCATCGGCTACGCCCTCAGTTTTCGCGAAAATGGTTTTAAAAATCTGCGATTCACCGGCGGCCTTCCCGATCCATTGCTCGGATTCGGGATAGCGAGCAAGTACAGTGCCGTGGCGGTCGTAAAGCGTAAGAGTTGAGTTCTTCGGCAGCTCGGCTGCGGCGACGATCTGGTTGAACCAGGCCAAATCGATGGCCGCAAAAACTACTCCGGTTGCAGTACCGCCTCTATCGAGTATGGGATAGCCTAGGTTTAGCGTGGCCTTGCCGGTGGCACGCCCGATCTGATAGTCGCCTAGGGACAAGTTTTGTTCTTTGATGGCTCGTTGGAAATACGCTCTATCAAAAATGTTTGTGGACTTTGTTGCCAACAGGCCCTGGCAGAACACTTCGCCCTTTATGTCGGCAAAGGCCAGGTTGGAGTACAGAGGGTATTCTCGCATGAGGCCAGCCAGTAATGCGATGCAGCCGGCGCGCTCGCCGTTTCGTATCTCCGGAATACGCGCGAGGGCAGCCAGCAAATGACCGGTGCTGTCGATGAGTCCCTGGTGACTTGCAGCGAGAATTCGGGCGAGTCTCAGCGCTTCAGTCTCGGCATTAGAGGTAGCGTTTTGACGCTGCTCTCGAGCGCCATAGATAATCAATCCCAACGCCGGCAGCAGAGCCAACAGCACCAGCTGAATCAGTCTTAGACGAAGACTCCGGGAGCTCTTGGTAGTCGGGGTCACCCTGAATTTTACTCCTCAGAGTTGACATCGGCTAACGCTACCCCAGGTTAAATTCGAGTCATTTCAGGTCAATCGCCACCGCGGCAGCAAATCGAGTCGCTAACTTATCGCGCTCTTCGCCCTGGTAGGTCGCTCTGCTGGATCACAGATGCGCACGGGTCTACCGGTGTTAAATTGCCCCCCTTGCACAAGACTGCCGCCGGCTCCTCTGATCCCCTCAAAAAAACCGCAAGCTGCAAAAGGGTTTCCAGACTGCTCGATAACGATTCTGGTCCAGGAGAGTGGGGCGGGCGAAGCAACAAACCGATCCTTGAGAGGATCTCATTTGAATGCTCAAGCAATCAATTCTAATTGAACCGCGGCCGGCCGCGGCGCTCTTCGCATTGGAAGTTAGCTTCAGCGGCGGCTCAGGCAGTGGCCGGCGACAGGGCGGATTGTCCTGAGACTTTGCTCGGTGCGCCCCGCCTTCAAAGGCTTAAGGCGCGCAAACCGGCGGCCACGAGTCTTTCGGGGTCGTTCTCGAACAGCACCACACCGCGGGTCGGCTTGGCGCAGAAAGCGATGATCTCGCGCAGGTGATCCGCGACCCCGCCCGTGCCTTCGAGAACTCCGATGATTTTTCCTTCGTCGTAGGCGATGGTGAATTCGTTGAGCGTACCGGTCGCGCCGCCGACGAAGATGACGATGTCGGCGGAACGCACGTTGATGACATTGCGGCCTTTGTAGCCAAATCCGGTATAAATCACGACGTCGGCGCCGTCTTCCGGCAGGCCATAGCGGGTGAGATGTTCAGCGCGGTTTTCGGCGGGAGAGATCCCCAGGGCGAAGCCGCCGGCGCCGCGAAACGCGTTGGCTACCAACGCAGGCAAGCCGGTCGTCGCGCCCGTAACCAGGATGCAATGGTTACTGGCGAGCGCTCTTCCAAGAGCTTCGGCGACTTCCGTGACGCGCTGTTCTTCGGCGCCGGTCAGCGCGTCCGCCGCCGAAGCTCCCATAACGCCGACCACGGGTTTCGGCATCAGGACTAGATCACCTTTTCGCCGCGAAGTTTTGCAGCATCGGCGTCGCTATAACCGAGTTCGCGAAGGATCGCTTCGCTGTCCTCGCCGAGAGCAGGGATACGCTCATAGCGCGCCTCGCTGGCCGACATTTTCAAGGCATTGGCGATCACCGGAAGTGTGCCCACCGGCGACTCGGCTTCGCGAATGAGTTTCCGCGCCGCCACTTGCGGGTGGGCAAGCACTTGCGCGATGCCGCGCACGATCCCATGAGGCAACTCGGCTTGCTTGAGCTGCTCAAGCCAGTATTTGTGATCGTGCTCAAGGAAAATATCTTCGATCGTTTGCTCCAGTTCACCGCGATTTTTGCGCCGGCCCTCGACCGTGGCATAACGCGGGTCCGCCAGGAAATCCGGTTTTTCGATCACGAGCCGGCAAAAAATTTCCCAGTCGGCGGCGCTGGCGACCGCGAGATTCACATATTCACCATCGGCCGCGAGGTAAGGGCCATACGGTGTCACATAGTGATGGCGCATACCGACGCGCGCGGGCTCTTCGCCGGCATGCCAGAAATGGTGCGGGAAGTAGCCGAGCCAGGAAACAATCGAATCCAGCATCGAGACATCGATTAGCTGGCCTGCGCCGGTTTTTTCCCGCTGGTAAAGCGCCAGCAAAATGCCGATCGCCGCGTACATTCCCGAGGCGATGTCGGCGATGGCGATGCCCGCGCGCGCCGGCTTATCCGGATAACCGGTGGTCGCGATGATGCCGCCCTCGCCTTGAATCAAAAGATCATAGGCTTTCACATCGCGATACGGGCCATCTTGGCCGTAACCCGACAGCGAGCAATAGATCAGCCGCGGGTTGATGACGCTGAGCGTTTCGTAACCAAGCCCCAGTCGCCCGGCGACGCCGGGCGCGTAATTTTCAAAGAAGATGTCCGAACGCCGCGCGAGCTCCTGCAGGATCTCTTTGCCTTTTTGCTTTTTCACATCGATCGTAAGGCTGCGCTTGTTACGATTGAGCCACACGTATCCGGAAGATAACCCTTTTACGACCGAATCCCAGGAACGAATCACATCGCCCAGCCCGGGACGCTCGACTTTGATCACTTCCGCGCCCATATCAGCGAGCAAACAGGTCGCGAATGGACCGGAAAGCACCTGCTCGAACGCGAGAATCTTGATTCCATCCAAAGCGCGGCCCGGTTTTTGAGTCTCTGCCACAGTCACCTCGTCTGTCGTTGTAAACGGCTGGAAGGTTTTGCGCTATTGACACGAGCGCAACGAAAAAATTAGTTCGAAAGCGTTCAAATCGTGTCTATTTAGATTGTTCTTTTATCGTTGGGAAAAGATCCGCCTTCGGCGCGTGAGCTTTTTTCCAGACCATCACGCTGCGCGCGTAGTCGATCACGACCGTGCCTTCCTGTTGGATGCCGCGCGTGCGAACTTTGATGATGCCCCACTGTGGCCTTGATTTGGACTCGCGCTTATCCAGAACTTCGGACTCGGAGTAAAGCGTATCGCCGGCAAACAGCGGATTGGGCAGCTTGATCTCATCCCAGCCGAGGGCAAAACCGTTCTCGCTGACATCAGCGACCCCCAGTCCAGCGACAATCGCGAGAGTCAGTGCGCTGTTGATAAGACATTTACCAAATTCCGTGCGCTTGCCGTATTCGTTATTGAAGTGCACTTGATTGGTATTGTTGGTGAGCAAGGTAAACCAGATGTTATCGGCTTCGGTCACGGTGCGGCCGAGCCGGCACCGGTATACATCTCCCACCTCAAAGTCTTCGAAAAAGCGGCCTTCCCACCCGGGCTTAACGGCCATAACCTTCCCTCCTCTGTCAGCAGTGCGGGCATCGCGCTATAGTCTAGCCAATTATAGGAGGTGTCGATGGATTTCAACCTGACCTCAGAGCAGCAACAGATTCGTGAAGAGATCAAGAAGCTGTGCCGCGAATTTTCCGACGCCTACTGGCGCGAAGTCGATCACCACAAAGCCTATCCCGATACTTTCGTCAGAAAATTATCCGAGCTTGGCTGGCTGGCGGCGCTGATACCCGAGGAGTACGGCGGCACGGGGTTGGGCATTACCGAGGCGAGTATCATTCTCGAAGAGATCAACCACTCGTGGCGGCGCCGCAACCGCTTGCCACGCGCAGATGTATACGATGGGGACTTTACTGCGCCACGGCAACGAAGAGCAAAAAAAACGTTACCTGCCGCAGATCGCCACCGGCGCGCTGCGCCTGCAAGCCTTCGGCGTCACTGAACCCGACGCCGGGTCGGAATCGACGCGCATTCAGACCACCGCCGTGCGCCGCGGCGATAAATACCTGATCAACGGCCAGAAGATTTTCATCTCTCGCGTCCTGCAATCCGATCTAATGCTGCTACTGGCGCGCACGACCCCTTACGAGGAGCTCCAGGACAAAACACGCGGCCTATCGGTCTTCATCGTCGATTTGCACGAAAATAAAAAAAAACTCCAAGTGACGCCGCTTGAGCTGATGATCAACCACCACACCAATTCATTGTTCTTTGACGACGTCGAGGTGCCGGTGGAAAATCTCATCGGCGCCGAAGGCATGGGCTTCCGCTATATTATCGACGGCTGGAATGCCGAGAGAATTCTCGTCGCCGCCGAAGCCGTCGGCGACGGCCGCTGGTTTATCGAGCGCGCGGCCAAGTATGCCGCCGAGCGCAACGTCTTCGGCAGACCGATCGGCGCCAACCAGGGCGTGCAATTTCCCATCGCCAAAGCTTACGCCAATATCGAAGCCGCCGACCTGGTGCGCTATCAGGCGGCCAGCAAATTCGACCGCAAAGAAAAATGCGGCGCCGAAGCGAATCTAGCGAAATACCTGGCATCGGAAGCGGCATGGGAAGCTGCCAATGCATGCCTGACGACCCATGGCGGTTACGGCTTCGCGGTGGACTACGACATCGAGAGAAAGTTCAAGGAAACCCGGCTGCTGAGCATTGCGCCGGTGAGCAATAATTTGGTGCTGGCGTATCTTGGCCAGCACGTACTGGGGATGCCGAAGTCGTATTAACTTAGGTAGCAGGCTGCTGAAAAAGACCCATATGCTTCGTTGCGCTCGATTGACTTCGCGTCAACGTACAAGAGTACGCCTCCGCTCAGCCTGTCCTGAGCGGAGCCGAAGGATCGATTTTCGCGCGCCTCGCCTCTGGATCTTTTTGAGCAGCCTGCAACAGTTTTTTTCAGCAACCTCTAAGGTGTTTTGAGTTTCACGTTAAAGACTGAAGTGATGCTATGAAGCGTCCTGTACTTTGCCCTATCTTTGACTTTGACCGAGCCGGCGCGCGAACAACATGCCCATCAGGAACAATGCCGTCGAGCCCAGGGAACCTATAACAAAGACACTGGCAATGCCCGTCGCATGGGCGATGAAACCGCCGATGGCCGGGCCCAAAATGTTGCCGAGATCACCGGCGGCATTATAGATCGCCGAGGCAAGGCCACGCCGCACCCGGCTCTCGGGTACATCCTGCACAAGTCCTACGGCATTTGCGACGATCACAATGGCGCGCATCAAACCCGAGAAAACGTAGACGATCAGGATTGTCCCGAAGCCGGTAAAAAGCGGCACCAGCATCAGAATTAATGACTGTAGCGGCAGTCCCCAGTAAGATAAGCCACGATGGCCAAATTTATTTACGACGTGGCCGCTGATCGGCCGAGTCACGGCATTACAGCCTGCGTAGGCAGCGCGAATGATGCCGATCTGAGTCAAACTCATCCGCACCGCCAGACCATAAAGCGAGATAAAGACGCCGCCCATTTGGTGCAGCAAATTTAGAAACATGGCGACGATTACCACCGTGCACAGCTCGGGCTCCAGCAAAGCTTTAAGTGATTCTTTAAAAGTGAGTTTGGCCGGGGCTTTAGCGGGAAGCGCCGCCCGCGCGCTCGTCTCAAGTCCGTGGAGCGCCCAAAGCAGGCCGACCGACAGCGGCGAGAGCAGCGCAGCCAGTTGGAAAGTCGCCGCATAACCCCAGTGGTCTGCGATCAATCCGCCGAAGAAATTTCCCGTCGAATATCCCATCGCCAGACAGCCGACGTAATATCCCATGGCGTGATTGCGATTTTCATCCGGCGCCAGCGAATCGACGTAAAACGCCATATACAAGGTTGTCACCGCGCCGTAAGCAAAACCGTTTAACGCATGCACCACGGCGAAGATAAAGCTAGCGCTCGCCAGGCTGTAGAGAAAATTCGTCGCGCCCATGGCGAGAATAGCTACGGAAAGAAGCAGCCGCGCGCGCGTTTGATTGTAAACGACTCCTACCGGCAGGCGCGACGCCAAAGCCAATACCGGGCCCAGCGATATAATCGTACCGATCGCCGCAACCGGTATGCGCGAATGATCGAGATAGAGCGGTATGACGGTCGATGCGGAATTGCTCTGAATGGTCACGGCGACCATCGGCACGAGCAGCCTCAGGGTGCTTGATTTCATCTATACTTTTACTTACGAATTTCGCGCGAAGATACTAAACTAATTAGTTTACTAACAAGAAGATACCGGCCGGCCGGCACCCGCCGAGGTCGCGATAGCGTTACGGGAAAGCTTGGGGAGCGATTCAAGATTGTGAAATGGCGCCGGCTATTTGCCCGTTCGGGTAGCCTGCCAATGGGCGCCGGCATTGGTCACACCGCGAATTTCATTGCCGCTCACCCGGCCGGTATAGCGGGCGCGACCGGCGCTGAAGGTGATTTGCTCGCCGTTCAACTTGGCGTTGGAGATCTTTGTGATCGCGCCGGCGTTGGTAAGCGTACCTGAGATTGTCTGAAATGTTTGTTTCAAGCTAAGCTCGCCATCGTTCAGCTTCCATGTCCCTTGGACTTTGGCCGGTACAATCCAGAGATAAGCTTCGCACCAGCTAGTGCAGTCTTCACTGACATTGCTGGTCTGATCGGGCTTCCAGTCTTCCATATCGAAGGAGTTAGAAACCACGCGCGTACCAGGCCTTAGACTAAGAATCTTGGGACGAAGCTTCATGTTGATCTCGGGCAGCAAAAATAACGTGAGCACCGTCGCCTTAGAAAAATCGCTCTCAAACAGATCAGCTTTGGCGAAGCTAGCCTTGTCGCTGACGCCTTCTTTGGCGGCGTTGCGCTTGGCAAGCTCAACCATGTCCGGGTTGTATTCGATGCCTTGGGCGCGGGCGCCGCGTTTGGCCGCCGTAATCACCGTGCGACCATCGCCGGAGCCGAGGTCGATCAAGTAATCCTTGGCGGTCAGCTTCGCCATGTCGAGCATCTTGTCCACCAGGGCCTGGGGAGTCGGCACCCAGACGACGTCCTTGCCTTCTTGGCCGACGCGCGGCTCGTAATCCTGCTTGGCGGGCTCGGCCGCAGCGCTAAAATTGAAGATCCCAAGCGTCAAAAAGAGCGCGGCAACGATGCCGCGCGATAGTCGCAACCTGCCCATAAACGTGCTCCTAAGATCGATAAATAACCGACAGAAATTGATCTAACAGGTTAGCGAAAGATTCTCATGAACCTAGAAGATTGTCTACCGGCGTAAAGTTATTCACGGGCTTAGTACAGCCACTGTGGCTAGGTCGCGCCTCGGGAGACCGCTTTGTGCAGTTATTGGATCAGCGTCGCAGGCAAGGAAACTAGCGGTCGCTGAAAAACTCTTTGCAGGCTGCTCAAAAAGATCCAGAGGCGAGGCGCGCGCTAGGTGTTTCGGGTCTCGGGTTTAGGGTTGAACTCGAAACAAGAAACTCGAAAGTCGAAACTGCGCAAGTGCATATGGGTCTTTTTGAGCAGCCTGTGAGTCAGGCTTCTGCGCGCAGCCAGGCATAATGCGGACTCGAGCGATCAGAGATCGCCGACTGCACCAAGTGGATTTCGCTATCGAGTTCATCCAAAGCATTCGGGGCTTGCGCAAGATCGCCGTGGCGGCCCAATTCTTCGAGTTTTTGGGCTGCGCTGCGCACCCGGCCAGCTCCCAATTGCCCCGCCGATGACGCGATCGTGCGCGCCGCGCGGGCGAGCAACCCACAGTCAGCGCGCACCACCGCGTTGTGGGATTCTTCAAGAAGCTTCGGATAAAGCTCCAAAAACATGCGCGCAATCTTCGCTAGCAGGTCGGTATTGCCTTCCACCCGTGCCAATGCCGCAGACAGATCGAGCACATTCTCCGGCGGTCCAGCCGCGGCTTTTGCCGGCGCATTGGTTACGTCAGCCGCCACCATCGAGTTCATAACGGATCTAAGCTCCGCCCGGTTGATCGGCTTGGAAACATACGCGTCAAATCCCTCCGCCAAATACTTTTCCCGGTCTCCTTTCATGGCGTAGGCGGTCACTGCGATGATGGAAGTACGACGCCCGGTCTCGGTCGCCAGCGCGCGAATGCGCCGGCACGCCTCACAGCCGTTCAGCTCCGGCATTTGCAGGTCCATGAGCACGACGTCGTAAGGGACGAGGATAAATGCCTCCAACGCTTCCTTGCCGTTGCCGACGACGTCGGCCCGGTGGCCCATGTTTTCCAACAAACTGGCGACGACTTTTTGGTTGATGTAATTATCGTCGGCGACTAAAACACGCAGCCGCTTTCGGCCTTTTACCTCGGCCGCTACATGGCGCGTGACCAGCGGGCTGGCCGTGCCCGCGCCTGGCGCCTCGCCCATCACCAACGCAAGGCAATCCGTTAGACAGGAGAAACTAACGGGCTTGCTCAGATAAGCGTCAAAACCGGCCTGCTCGGCCAGTTTGGCATCGCCGCGGGTTCCGACTGAAGTAAGCAGCAGGAGCTTGGGCGCGCCTGGCGTTAGCTCGCGGCTGATGCTCCGGGCAACTTCCAGGCCGTCTTCGCCGACCAGTTTAGAATCGAGTATTGCCAGGTCAAAGGGCGCTCGGCTGGCGGCGGCGCGGCGCAATTCATTTAACGCGGTTGCGCCGTTTCCTATGCAAGTACACTTGATGTTTAACGCTTCGAGGTAATGCTTCAAAACTTCGCAATGGGTCGAGTTGCCCTCGATCACCAGTGCGTTCAAGCCGGCAAGGTTATAGCGCGGTTTAGGCGCCTCGCGCTCGGCCGTGCGTCGCTTTGCCAGCGGCGCGCTAAACCAGAAGACACTGCCCTTGTCGGCGGCGCTTGCGACACCAATTTCTCCGCCCATCAGCGCCACCAACTTTTTGCAAATCGCCAGCCCAAGGCCGGTGCCGCCGTACTTGCGTGTGGTCGAGGCGTCCGCTTGAGTGAACGGATCAAAAAGATTTTCGATGCCGTCTTTGGCAATCCCTATGCCGGTATCAGTGACTTCGAAGCGAATCGTCGCCATCGTGGCGCTCTGATGCGCGACGCTTACGCGCACCACGACCTCGCCTTTGGCGGTAAATTTGAGCGCATTGCTGACCAGATTAGAGAGCACCTGGCGCAGCCTCCCCGGATCGCCCTGGAGCGCGGTCGGCACGTCGTACCCGACAAAATTTATCAGCTCGACCTCTTTGTGCGCTGCTTCAGATGCAAAAAGGCCCGTGACTTCTTCAACCACCGTGCGCAGGTCGAAATCAATGATTTCAAGCTCCACCTTACCGGCCTCGGCCTTGGAAAAATCTAAAATTTCATTGATGACCGAGAGCAGCGATTCGCTGGAGCGACGGATAATTTCACAATATTCGCGCTGCTTGCCTGAGAGTTCAGCCTCGGCAAGCAGGCCGGCCATGCCGATAATGCCGGTCATAGGGGTGCGCACTTCATGGCTGATGTTGGCGAGAAAGTCTGACTTAGCATGGTTCGCTGCTTCGGCTTCTTCTTTGGCGCGCTTGATCGCCTCTTCCGCCTGTTTGCGCTTGCTCAAATCTCGAGAGACGTTGGTATATCCGAGCAGGCGGCCCGCATGATCGCGCACCGCGGTAATGACGACGCTCGCCCAGAAGCGACTGCCGTCTTTGCGCGCGCGCCAACCTTCGCCTTCCCACTGGCCGGTAGCGAGGGCGGTCTTCAAAGGCTCGTGGGCAGGCAATCGTTCGACCTGGTCGATTAAATGAAAACATGAAAAGTCTTCGCCCAGAATCTCCTCTGCTTGGTAACCCGAAATCAGCTCGGCCCCTCTGTTCCAACTGACGATGCGCCCATCGTGGTCCATCAAAATGATCGCATGCTCCTTCACGCTTTCGATCATCGAGCGGAAATGCGCTTCATGGCGCCGCGTCCATTCTTCAGCGAGCTTGCGCTCGGTGATTTCCCGCGCCAACTCGGCGGCGGCTTTCTTCAACTTGGCCTTTTCTGCTCTCAGGCGCTCTTGGGATACCGTGGTTTTTTTTAACCGGCTTAAAAGCTCATCGAGTGTCTTGGTAAGACGCTGGAACTTATCTTTACCCGCCGTCGCCGCGCGCGCGCGCGAGACACGACGCTTCCCAGTATGCTCTCGGGTCGCTGAAGGCTTTTTGGACCTGCGGCTCATAGCGCTCGACATTTCTCTTGGCCACCCCGCTTCTATCAGTGTTGCAACCGGGCACCGGCGAGATCTCAATCCGGGTTTGGTCAAATAAAGTATCGGGATGGCTGAAAGGTTCCTTAAAACCGTTGCGCGGCAATTGCGGAGTAACAGGGGAAATCGCGGCCGGCCGATAGGCTTCGCGAGTTTATCCTTTAGACCGGTATCGCGCCGGCCTGAGCATGACACCGTTGCACCCCGAGTCCCCGCGATGCTACAGAAATTCAGTTACTTTCACTGAAGGAGATACGCCATGCGGCAACGACTGGACTATCCGACATTTTCCGATCACGAACTCGAACGACGCCATCAGGCGGTTTATGCGCTGATCGAACAGGAAGGCGTCGACGCGATACTTTTCTACGGCAGCGGCCGCTACGCCTCGGATATCTACTGGCTCAGCGATTGGCCGAGCAGCCGCGAAGCTTACCTGCTCATGCAAGCCGGCAAAGAGCCGGTTATCCTTATGCAACTTTTCAATCACTTGCCGATGGCGCGGGTGATGTCGTGGATCAAAGATGTGCGTTGGGCGGGGCCGAATACCGGCCGCAGCGTAGCAGAGCTGGTGCGCGAGCGCGGCCTGGAAAAGAAGAAGATCGGCCTGGCCGGCGCGATCGGCTATCAGCTCTACAATCGCCTGCGGGGAAAATTTCCGGACGCGAGTCTCATCGATTTGGGCGGGTCCTTGCGCATGATGCGCACGGTAAAAAGTGCCGAAGAAATAGCGCGCATCGACACGGCGTCGAAATTGACCGACCAGTCGATCGAGGCCCTGGCAGAGGAACTGCGCGCGGGCATGCGCGAAGACGAGCTACCGGCCGTTATCGAGCCGGTTTACCTGAAAAGAGGCGGTTACGCCGGCATTCATTTCATGAGCAGCATGCCGATGCGCACGCCGGACTTTCCAGTGCCATCGCAGTTTCAATCGAACCGTCAGCTCCAAAAAGGCGACTGCTTGATCACTGAAATCAGCGGCGCCTACTCCGGTTACAGCGGCCAAATCCACCGGACCTTTTCGATCGGCGAGGGGCCTACGCCCGAATGGCAAAAGATGCACGACGCAGCCACGGAAGTTTTTGAAGTTCTGGCCAAAGTCATCAAAGCCGGCGCGACCACAACCGAGGCCGAGGAAGCCGCGGAAATCATCCACCAGCGGGGTTACAGCAGCTACGACGATCTCGTGCACGGCGTCAATCAATACCCGCCGATTTTCCAGACCAAAACGCGCCGGCGCCACGAGTCGCGGGAACTGACCTTTCGCGAGAATATGGTGATCGTCATCCAGCCCAATCTCATCACCGACGATGAAAAAATGGGCCTCCAGTTCGGCGAAACGCTGGTAGTGAAGAAAAATGGCTGCGAGTCGCTCAACGCCTACCCGCGGCAATGGATCGTCTGCCAGGGCTAGAAATTTCGCTTGTTTTTATCGCTCGATCTTGCGCATGACCGCCTCGGCAAATCCCGTGGTGGTGGCGCTGCCACCGAGGTCGGGAGTCAGACGCTCGCCTTTACTCAATACCGACTCCAGCGCGCTGCGTATGCGCGTTGCGGCTTTTTTCTCGCCGATATGGTTGAGCAGCATTACCGCCGCGAGGATCACCGCCGTGGGATTGGCGATATTCTTGCCCTGGATGTCGGGCGCGCTGCCGTGCACGCTTTCGAACAGCGCATGGCTGTCGCTCAGGTTGGCGCCCGGAACCACGCCGAGACCGCCCACCAGCCCCGCCGCCAGATCCGATACGATGTCGCCGTAAAGATTTTCCAGCAGCAAGACATCGAGCCGCGTCGGGTCGAGAACCAACTGGAGGCAGGCGTTATCCACGATCAGATCGCTGAAAGCGATTTTTTTATAGCGCCAAGCCATGTTCCTGGCGCATTGCAGAAACAAGCCGTCCGTAAGCTTCATGATATTCGCTTTATGCACCGCGGCGACTTTCTTGCGACCGTAAGCGCGCGCATAATCGAAGGCGAATTTGGCGATGCGCGTGGACGCCTTCTCCGTGATGATTTTCAAACTTTCCATCACGCCGGGCACAACTTCATGCTCGATGCCTGAATAAAGTCCTTCGGTGTTCTCGCGCACGACTATGAGATCGACGTTTTCATAGCGCGCTTTGACACCGGGCAGATTTTTGATCGGCCTCAAGTTGGCATACAGTTCAAAAGTCTGGCGTAGCTCGACGTTAACGCTCGCGAAGCCTTCCCCAACCGGCGTCGTCACCGGGCCTTTAAGCGCGACTTTAGTCCTGTCAAAAGAGTCCAGGAGTTTCTGCGGAATCGTGGTTCCATGTTTCTTAAGCGCCGCGGCGCCGGCAAGATGACTATCCCAGTCAACCTCCACCCCGGCTGTCTTGATGATTTTTAGCGTCGGCTTCATGACCTCCGGGCCGATACCGTCGCCTGGGATCAAGGTAATCTCGTGTTTCACCGACTCTCCTTTCGTTGCTCTGGTTAAAAACTTATTTACCGACGACAAAGGTCAGTCTTTGACTATTACGAAATGACATGAAAGGTAAGAGCCACGGCACGCCCTGCCCTACCGAAATTGCCATTGCGCCATCACGTTCGTCCGAAAATCCGTTTCCGCTTTTGCAAAAAACCGCAGGGACGGTCGCGACTGTCCCGTACAAAGAGGGGGAAACTCAGAGGCATTTTTGCTCCGCTCCGAACGACTTTGACCAGTCTGTCCTCAGCACCGCGCGTTGACCGGCGCGGCGCTGTCGGATACTTTGAACACCATCGCGCCCGGCCAACGCCTTTCACTTTGTATCCCCGTCCGGCCAGTCCCGAGGGTGGTCGGAGGACCTCGGTTTTCTTTTGTCTTTTTTCATGATCGAAAAATTCACAGCGCAACTGAAAGGTGTGTTTTACGGATGGTGGATGGTCGCCGCCGGCTGCGGCATTCGCATGCTCGGCGGTGGCTTTCACCTTTATGGTTTCACCGTGTTCTTCCTACCTATCACCCAGGAACTGGGACTCAGCCGCGCCGCTACTTCGCTGGTGTTCTCGTTAGCGCGTGCTGAGGGAGCGGTTGAGGGTCCGCTGGCCGGTTATCTCATTGACCGTCTCGGCCCGCGGCCCATGATCCTGGCCGGAGTAATCCTCTCCGGTATCGGTTATATGCTGCTGGCAACCATCGAAAGCTACTATGGGTTCCTTATCGTCTACCTCGGGGTTATTTCACTGTCGTTTTCTGCGGGCTTTATGCACTCACCTATGGTGCTCGCCAATACCTGGTTTATCCGCCGGCGCGCGCTGGCGATGACCTTGGTCAGCTCCGCCATCGGTATCGGCGGCACTTTAATCACGCCGCTGCTCGCCCTCACCGTGCACATGTGGGGTTGGCGCTGGGGCGCATTCGTATCCGGCGTCGGCTTGATTTTGCTCGGTGTCCCCGTCGCGCTGTTGGTCAAGCGTTCACCGGAAAGTATCGGCATGGTGCCGGACGGCGCTCCGCCTGCCGCGCGCTCGACAAAGAATGCGGCGGACCCATCCGGCAAAGGCAGCACGGAATCGGCAGTCGAGTTTACCTTGAATCAAGCGCTGCGCACGTCGACTTACTGGATGATCATACTCGCCACCACCACCCGCGTCGCAGTTTACAACGCCATCACCGTCCATTTCATTCCGATCATGGTCTGGCGCGGCATTTCGGAACAACGCGCCGCCGTCTTGCTCGCGACCATGGCGCTCATGAGCCTGCCGGCACATCTACTCGTCGGCTGGATCGCCGACCATGTAAGCAAGCCCAGGCTTATGGGTATTTGCATGAGCATCGGCGCCGCCTCGATTTTTTTCCTCGCCTACGGCACCGGCGAATGGTCGCTCTGGGTTTTCACAGTGCTTTTTACCTTCATGGAAGCGATTTTCCCGGTCGGCTGGGCCACCGTGGGCGATTTTTTCGGCCGCAAATCTTTCGCCACCATCCGCGGCACCATGAGTTTTTTCTATCTTGGGGTCCAGCGCTCGGCCGGTCATCACCGGCGCGGTCTACGATCGCTACGGAGTTATGGCCCTTTGATGTCCACTTTTATCGGCTTGTCTTTAGTTTCAGGCATGCTCTACATGACCTTGACTAAACCCAGAGCGCCGGCGCGGGCCAGTCTTTAGCGCCCCACCACTCAGCCCTACTCATAACCAATGGCGCTCACAATCGGCGTCGATGCCGCCTGCCGCGCCGGTCCGTAACCGGCCGCCAAGCACAGCAGCACCGCTCCAAGAACAGAAAACAGCGCGACGTCATAAGGATAGTAGAATTGGAAAGTCCAGCCGGTGAGCACTTTCGTATTGTAGACGACATGGTGATACGCCATGATCGTCCCGGCAAACAGGCCGAGCACGCCTCCTACTATCCCCATCCAGGCCGCTTCCAAGAGGACGATGCCTCTTATCTGCGACTGGGTTGCGCCGATCGCCCGCAACACGCCGATCTCTCGGGTGCGGTCCATTACCGATGCCAGCAAGGTATTGATCACGCTGAAGATGGCTACTATCACGGCAACGATTTCCACGGCGTAATTGACGACGAAAGACTGTTCCATGATTTTGACCACGGCATTGCGTAGCTCGCGGTGGGTGCTGATAAACAATTCGTAGCGCGCGCCGTAGTCGTCTTTGATTCTTTGGGTCACGGCGCGCGCATCGGCGCCGGGCTCCAACCATAGATCGAAAGCGTCGACTAAATCGTCGCGCCAGTATTTTTTGTAGAGCGCCCGGTCGATCAGCACGCTGCCGATATCCGATGAATAATCGATATACACGCCGATCACCTTGAACTTGACGACGCCGGCAGGAGTAGCGAGCTCGATGGTGTCGCCGGGGCGCGTGCCGAATTTGCTCTGGAAACTTTCGCTGATCACGACACCCGCGCCGGCGCCCATGGCGCGCAAAGTTCGAGCGCCGTCGCCTTCAGCCATCGGCAGTTGGCGCACGGCGGCGGACTCGGCGGCGGAAAAGGATTCGATCACAATCGGCCGTCCCTGATAGGTGGCGCGCACCAGGCGATAGAGATCGACGATCTTGACGCCCGGAACCGACCCGAGATCCGGCAAGGCTCGTCCCGAGAGCGGCACATTTTTCGGCCCGGCGGTCCGAGCGCCGGAGCTGACAATCAGATCAGCCGTGACCATTTGATCGACCCACGCGAGCAACGAGCCCCGGACACTGTTGACGAATACCGCGATGGTGAAGATCGCGGCCAGGCTGATAATCATGGTCGCCACGGAGATGCCGGAACGCAGCGGGCTGCGTTTCAAATTATCTGAAGCGAGGCGCGCTTCGATCCAACTACCCAATGAAGTGAAACGGTTTAAGTGGAGCATCGCCTGCCAGAACCAGCTAACGCCGTAGTGAATGAATGCCGGACAAAGAAAAGCCAGAGCCAGGAGAAACAGCAGCATGCCGGCTATCCCGACGCTGAACTGCGCCACGGGCCCCGGTGCTGCGCGCGCCATAAAAATCACGGCGGGGGCGAGCACCAGGCATAGCAAACCCAAGCGGGTTGCCGAAGATTTTCCAGCGCCAAAGCCCGGACGCCAGAGCGCCTGGCGAGCGCTTTCCAGCGGGCTCAAGTGGACCGCTTCCCAGGCGGGATGGAGCGCGGCGAAGCAGGCGACAGCAACGCCGCTGGCGAGCGCCAGCGCCACCTCACGCCAGCTCAGAGCCACCGAGGCGACATCCATGAACGAGAACAGATTAGCCACGGTCTGCCCGACCGCGATCAGCGCGGCCTGCGCCAGCAGCCAGCCCAACAGAGCGCCGCTGAGCGCCGCGGCGATGGCGAGCAGCAACGCTTCGGCGAGAATCAAGCGCAGCAGTTGGCCGCGGCGCATGCCCAGGCAGCGCAGAGTGCCGATCTCCCGTTTTCGCTGTATCACCGACACCGACATGGTGTTGTAAATCAGAAAGAATCCAACAAAGAGCGCGATCAGGCTGACGAAAAAGAGCCCGACGCGAAAGGACGTGAGCAACTGTTCGATTTGCTCGCCGCGTTTTTTCGGCCGCTCGGCCTCGGCCGCGCCGCCGAGATTCGCTCGCAGGCGCGCCTGGACATTTTCGACGGAGTAGCCGTCCGCCACAGTGATATCGACAATATCGAGCCGGCCGCTCTTGCCGAAGACGCGTTGCGCCACCGGCAAATCCATCAGCGCGAAACTGCCGCCGAAAACCTGCGCCGCTCCCTCTTCCTTGAGCAAGCCCCGGACGGTGTAGCTTTGCTTGCCCTGGCTCGTCAATAAGGTTACTCGCGCGCCCACCGGCAAATTGCGCCGCCGTGAAAACGACTCGGTGATGGCAATCGAATCCGGCGCGGCAATGAAATCGAGCGCCTGGTCGAAACCAAACTCCGCGCCGGCGAACTGGTGATCGCGCAGGGCAAAGTCGGTGAGCAGGTCAACGCCATAAACATAGAGCCGCTCGCCCGGGGCATCACTCACCGGCAGAAAGCCTTCAACCGCGGCTGCGGCATCCTTGACGCCGTCGGTATCGCGAATCAGCGGGTACCAAGACTCGGCGACACCGGCTTCGCCGTTGGCGACCTGCAACACGGCCTTGCCGGCGATTTGATCGATGGTCGATTGGAAGGAATCGGTAAGCGAACGGTTGACCACCGCAATCGCGATGATCACGGCGATGCCGAAAGCGATGCCCAGAAAGGTCAGCGCCGACCTGAGCCCGTGGCGGCGTAGATGGCGCCAGGAAACAGTTTGCAGCAGCCTGAACATCAATCGAGATCCTAAGCGCGTTCCTTGACGATAACGCCGTCGCGCAAGGTGATCACGCGGTCGGCGTAGCGCGCCGCTTCCTGGCTATGAGTGACCATCGCCACCGTGCAATCATCGTCTCTGTTGATCCGGCGCAGCAAGTCAAGAATCGACTCACCGGTTTGGGAATCGAGATTGCCGGTCGGTTCGTCCGCCAGCAGGATCGGCGGGCGATACGCCAGCGCGCGCGCGATCGCGACCCTTTGAATCTCGCCGCCGGACAATTGCTCGGGCAAATGTTCTCTGCGGCGTTCCAATCCGACCCGTGCGAGAATAGCGCTCACACGGTCAGCGGCTTCGGCTTTGGCAACTCCGCCGAGGACCAGCGGCAACGCGACGTTTTCCGCCGCCGTCAATGAGGGCAAAAGATTGAAAAACTGGAATACAAAACCGATTTTGAGGCGGCGAAAAGAAGTCAATTGGTCATCGCTCATCTGCGCGATCAACCGGCCGTCGACGAGCAACTCACCGTCAGTCGGGCGATCCAGGCCGCCGACTAAATGGAGCAAGGTACTCTTGCCGGACCCGCTCTGTCCCATGATGGCGACGAACGCGCCTCTGGCAACGTCCAGAGAGATACCGCGCAGAGCGCCGATCTCGGTTTCCCCCAGGCGATAGATTTTCCGGACCTCAGTACAACGGATCATCAAACAATTTCAGCAGATGAGTTGTATGGAAGGGATTTCCAGGGGGGGCGGTTGTTCGCCGCGCTGTTGCGCGCTTTCAAGGTTGGTCAAATTCGCTTGGACGCTGCACACGAGAGCTTCAACGTTCATCCCAAGATAGACCGGCTGATAAGCCGTAAGCTTTGCCAAACCGGTGCGCCAGAGTTTGACCGCGCCCACGGGCACTTGCTGCTGCAATTTGTAATAGCCGGCGGCGATCTGAATGATGCCCTGGAAAAACTGGCGCTCTTCGCCGTGCTCCTCGAGCCAGAGCTCCTCCAGAGTTTCGTGGCACTCGAAGAACAGTTGCTGATTGAATTCTTCGAGTCCCTTGATAAAGCGCGGATCGTTTTCATAACCCATATGGTTTTCAGTCAACGGCAGAGCCGCAATCAAAAACAGAAGAAAAAACGTTCGCCGCAAAGTGCGTCATGAGTTTGCGCCCGGTTCGTCCCTGCGCCCGCTTTGTCGCCTTCGGCTCATTGTGATTTAATTAAATGGATGGTTCACAGTAACCCGAAAAGTGAGGTCACGCTAGAGATTAGTGCGCTTTCCTACGGACCCCATGGCATCGGTCGCCATGAAGGTCGCGTCGTCATGGTCCCAGGGACTGTTTGTGGCGATCGCATCAGCGCGCGCATCATCGAGTCTAGAAGCAACTATGACATAGGTTCGTTAAGCCGCGTCATCACGGCTTCAGCTGAGAGAAGAGAGCCGCCGTGTCCCTATGTCGGCGCCTGCGGCGGCTGTCCATGGCAGCAGATCGACTACGATGCGCAGCTTGCCGCTAAAGTGCGCAATCTTGACGACGCGCTCCGGCGCATCGGCAAATTAGGCGATTGCCAAATCCGCCCCATCGTCCGCGCGCCGCGCGAGTTTAACTATCGGCGGCGCATACAGATGCGCTGTGGCGCGGACAAGCAGATCGGTTTTTCCGCTGCGGCTTCGCACGATCTGGTCGCGATTGAGGCTTGCGCCGTCGCGGCGGCAGCGATCAACCGCGTCCTGGAGCCGGTGCGGCGCTGTATCGGCGGCGCTTCGACGAACATAGCTGAAGTCGAAATCATCGCGGGCGATCATGAAAATGAGATCGTCGTGGTGGCCGGCGCAGCCGGTCCGTTTATCGCTTCCGATACATTCAAGTTCAACGAGCTCATCAGCGCGCACCCCGTCAAAGGCGTCGTTGTGAAAGCCGGCGGCGGCAGGCAAGTCTGGGGCGATCCGCGCATCACCGTCGCCACGGAACCTGGAACCGAGATCCTCGTCGACGCCGATGTCTTCACCCAGATCAATCCGGAAGGAAACCGCGCGCTCTTGCAGCACCTGCTGAGTGCCGGTGAGTTTTCTATTCAGGACCGCATCCTTGAGCTTTATTGCGGCGCGGGAAATTTTACCCTGCCGATGGCGCGGCGTTCGGCGGAAGTCGTCGCCGTCGAAAGCGAGTGACCATGCCATCGACAATGGCAAGCTCAACGCCGAACGTCATGGCATTGAGAATATCCGCTGGCGTGCCGCGCCGGTCCGATCCACCGTTGCGATCTTAGCGCGGCGCGAAGAACGCTTCAGCAAGATCGTTCTCGACCCGCCGCGCGCTGGCGCCAAAGGCATCGACCGCGGCCTGGCGGCGTTACGCGCCGATAAGATCCTATATGTGTCATGCAACCCGACTACTCTGGCGCGCGACCTCGCGGCCATGACCCGGCGCGGCTACAAGCTTGGCGCGCTGCAACCCATCGATCTGTTCCCGCAAACTTTTCATCTGGAGACCCTCGCGGTTCTCGAACGGGAATAAACTTGCGCACCCTCTGGCGTGATACGGTACTGATGCTCTGATATTTCTAATGCTCGCTGCCGATGGGGGCAGAGAAAATAACCGGCATTCATTTGCGACGTTTTGACATTGAACTTTTAAACGTCAAGTCTTGAACAAAGGGATATATGAAAGCCATCGACATTCACCACCACTTCGTTCCGAAACAGCTAATGGAAGAAGCCCGGCGCCACGGTAAAGCCCTCGGCGTCGATATCACGGAATCGCAAGGTCGCTACGCGCTGTCCTTCGCCGGCAGCACGCCGCACGGCTTACAGCCCGGGCTGCTCGATATCGATCGGCGCATCGAAATCATGGACCGGGGCCAGATCGCCATAGCGACATTGGAGGCCAACACCAACAGTCTTGGTTACCGGCTAAATGCCGAGCAGGGTCAAGCGTGGGCGAAGCTTTATAACGATTGCGTGAATCAGTTCGTCAGGCAACATCCCGGCAGATTTGTTGGCATGGCGATCGTTCCACTCCAGGACCCAGTGCGAGCGGCTCAGGTTCTGGAGCACGCCGTCGTCGAGCTCCAGTTTCGCGGCGCCTTCATCGGCACCAATGTCAATGGGCAATACTACAACGTCAAAGACTTCGATCCTTTTTGGGCCAAGGCGCAGGAACTGGACGTTTTAGTCATCATGCATCCGGAGCATATCGCCGGCGCGGAACGTATGACCGAGTACGGCCTCAATGCGGTGTGCGGCAATCCCGCTGATTCCACCTTGTCGCTAGGCTACATGCTGTACAGTGGTCTCTTCGATCGATTTCCGCAGCTGAAAATCTGCGCGCTTCACGGTGGCGGCTTTTTACCCTACCATCTCGGGCGCTTCGATAAAGAGTTCGCGACCGGCAAGGGCCTGCGCCCGGCGCAAGCGGCCCAAGCGCCCAGCGCCTACTTGAAAAATCTCTACTTCGATACCCTGGTTTACGACACCGATACATTGGCGTATTTGCGCCGCAAGGTCGGCAATGATCGGTTGATGCTCGGCACCGACTACCCGTACAGTCTCGGCGATTGGCTGGGTGTCGAAAAAATTCTCGCCCTTGATGCTCTGGATGCCGATAAGGACGCGATCTTGTCGGCGACCGCGCGGCGGCTACTTAAACTATAGCAGCTCGTCCAGGTCGAAGCTCAAGCTTGAACTTTTTTGATCCACCTCCATCATCTTTCGCCACCGGCAATCGAGCTTGGCGCGAGCTGATGAAAGGATAACCGATGCGAATCCTCTGAAGGGGGATTGCGCTTCGCTGCTGCGGCAAAGAAAACACGACAGGAAAATATTCAGCGAGATGATACCGGCTGACTGCATTGTCCACATGCTCTTACGCGACCGCGTTAGACGCGCCAAGCGCGGCCGTTGACAGCTTCTGAGCGCGCGTGTTTACTGCGGGCACGAGGCTTTTCTATGCATGCGAGATTGCCAGTTTTGGGCGCGACAATTTTGTTGACGATGCTCGCTTCAACGCTCGCCGCACAGCCGCGCAAGGTCCGGTTCTCGATCAGCGCGGTTTCGATCGCTGAGGTGCCCTTCAGAATCGCCCATCTCAAAGGCTTTTACCGCGACGAAGGCATTGAGGTGGAAAGCATTTTCATCCGCGGCCAGGTGGGTATGCAGGCGCTGCTCGGCGGCTCGGTTGACTATACATCGGCCTCGGGGTCGACGATTGCCGCGGCGGTGCGCGGCATCCCGGTAAAGCTGGTCTTCATAGCTTCAGCAAAACCGCAATTTGATCTGATTGCGCAACCGCAAATTCGTTCGGTGCCGGAGCTCAAGGGCAAGAACATCGGCATCTCATCACGCGGCGGCGCCATCGACCTGCTTTCGCAGTTGATCATACAGAAGCACGGCCTGGTGCCTAATAAAGACGTGATCAGTTTGGTTGTCGGCGGCCAGGAGGATACCGTCCTGGCTCTCAGGACCGGGCGCATCGCCGCGGCGCTACTGACGCCGCCGCGGCCGTTGATTTTACAGCGCGAAGGCTTTAACCGCCTGGCCTATTCCGGCGATTACATGCCGACCTATCCAAGCGGCGGCATCGGCGTCACCGATGAAAAGATCAAAACCGCTCCCGCGGATATCTTCGCCTTCGTGAAGGGCAGCGTGCGCGGCCTACAGTTCGCCCGGCAAAACCGCGCCGAGACGATAAAGATTCTAGCGAATTACTTCAACATCAAAGACCCAGCGCTCGCCCAGTCCTTCTTTGAGCTTTACCTGAGCCGGCTGCCCGCCGACGGCTCGGCCGATGACGGCTGGATGAAAGGCGCCATCGAATTTACCCAAAAGAGCCTTGACGAAAGCGCCAAAGAAGTACCCATGAGCCAGGTATTCGACTTCAGCTTCGTTAATAAAGCAGTGCGGCAGTAGTCGGACCCTCACTGATGGCTGACAGCCAAACCACCAAACATATCCCCGTGCTCATCGCCGGCGCCGGCCCGGTGGGGCTGTCACTCGCCATCGAACTTGCCTATCGCGACATTCGGTGTCTCGTGGTCGAACAGTCTGACGGCAGCGTAGATTTCCCGACAACGAATCTCGCCAACACGCGCACAGTCGAACACCTGCGGCGCTGGGGCATCGCCGACCGCATGCGCTTCGAATCGGGCTACCCCACCGACTATCCCAGGAACTATCTGTTCGTCACACGCATGGACGGCTACGAGATCGCGCGCTTCGATCATCCGGCCAACGGCGATCCGGCAGCGCGTTCGCCTTACAGTCCCGAGGGGCGGCTGTGGATTTCCAAGCCCTATTTCGATCCGGTCCTGCACGGCCATGTAAAAAGCTTGGCGCTGGTCGAGGTGCGTTACCAAACCACTTTCGCATCCTTCCAGCAGGACGATCAAAAAGTTCTCGCCGATATCGTTGATAACCAAAGCGGACGCGGTGAGAAGATCGAAGCCGATTTTCTCGCCGGCTGTGACGGCGGCCGCAGCAATATCCGGCGCGCGCTCGGCATTTCATACCAGGGCGTCTTTTCGCAAGGCATGAATGTCGCGGTGCTGTTTCGCGCGCCGTTGTTGACCATGGGCAAACACGGACCTGCCGTGCAATACCAGATCATCAACTCCGACATCAACGGTGCCATCGCCGCGGTGGACGGCAACGATCTCTGGCGTTTAAACATTCGTAACGTCAAAGAAGAACAACTCGAAGCCCTGAACGCGCCCGAGAAACTGCGCGCCGCGCTCGGTGATAAAATACCTTTTGAAGTGCTCGCCGTGCGCCCATGGACCGGCCACTGCGTCGTGGCGGAACGATACCAGCAAGGACGAGTTTTTCTCGCCGGCGATGCCGCGCATTTAAATTGGCCGGCCGGCGGCTTCGGCATGAACACCGGCGTCGGCGACGCCGTCGATATCGGGTGGAAACTCGCGGCGCTGCTCCAGGGCTGGGGCGGGCCAAAACTGGTCGAGAGCTATGCCCTGGAGCGCAAGCCCATCGCCATGATCAACGTCAATGAAGCCGCCGAGATGCGCGCCAGCTTCGATAACCAGACACCGTTCTCGCCGAAAATCGCAGAAGACAACGACGACGGAAAACAAGTGCGCGAGAAAGCCCGGGCGGCGATCCAACGCACGCGCGCCAAGGAATTTCAGCATGACTCGGCGGGGATCGAACTGGGTTACCGTTACGAAAGTTCGCCGATCTGCATCAGCGACGACACGTTGGCCCCGGAGCTAGATCACGGACTCTATGTGCCTTCTACCTGGCCGGGCGTACGGGCTCCCCATGTTTGGCTTCAGGATGGCAGATCGACCCTGGATCTGTTCGGCAAAGGTTTTACCTTGTTGAATTTATCCGGCAACAACGCCGACACGAGCGCATTTTCTACAGCGGCGAGCGCAGTCGCCTTGCCACTTGAAGTTATCACGCTAAACGAATCCTCTGTGCAGCGAACCTACGAGCGGCCGTTGGTGCTGGTGCGTCCCGACGGCCACGTCGCCTGGCGCGGCGACTCGGTTCCGGAAAATGCCCGCGACATCATCGACCACGTGCGCGGCGCCAAGTGAGCCGATGCGCACGGCTGATCCATTTGAAATTCTCTAAGTAACTTCGCTAGCGCTTGAACTTTAAACCTGGGACGGCGACTACGCCGCACCGACCCAGGCGGTGAGAATCGACGGCGTGTCTTTCAGCACCGGCTCCCAGGAATCGCCGCGGTCGCGGCTCAAATAAAACCCGCCCTTGCCCGTGATTCTGGCGTCGAAGCCGTAGCCGCGCGCGCCGTCGCCCATGCCGCAAAACAGCGCGTTCTTATCGAGCGGATGGTGCACCAGCACCCAGGGCATGTAGGGGTTTTCCTTTTCCAACCCGTTGTTAGAAATGCGCCAGTTCTCGCCGCCGTCGTCGCTCATCAGTATATGACCAAGCGGTGTGGTGCGCTCGCGCCGCCACACGCCGGGCGAGCCCTTGCCGCCGCAGAGCACCATGCGCGGCGTCGCGCCGGCCATGAAATGCCACTCATGCGAGTAGCTGAACATCTCCGTGTAGGCCCACGGCATGCCGGTCTCGACCCGGCGCCAGTGCGCGCCGGCGTTATCGCTGCGGAAAAAACCCCGCGCCGAGGAAACATAGTAGCGCTCTTTGCTGCCGGGATAATTTTCGATGTAGTGCATGTCGACGTAATCGATGCCGGAGCTGCGATCGTACCAGCTCTCGCCGCGGTCTTTGCTCAACAACACACCACCATGTTCGAGCAATACCCAGATCAGGTTTTGATCGTCCGGATGAATAAAGATATGGCGCACATGCGGCGTCTCGACGCCGCGCAAGCTCGCCGGCACATCCCACTTTTTCTTCACCTCTGGGTCGACGTTCAGCAGCGCATCCAACGGTTCCCAGGTTTTGCCGCGGTCTTCGCTACGGAACAACCGGATGGGGCCGATACCCATGTAGACAACACGCTCATCGTGAGGATCGATGGCAAACGTGCGCACGTCGCCATCCATGATTTTCGTCCAACTGGCGCCGCCGTCTTGCGAGCGGTAGCCGCCGTCAAAGGCCACCGCGGCAAAGAGCAGTTCCGGCGTTTTTATGGCGCCGACGATATGCTCGAGGGTCTTGCCCTGAAAAAATTCACCGACGGTAGCCAATGCCGCGCCGCGCGGCTCCATGACTTTGAGCCCGCCGTTATAAGCGATGTAGTAGCGCAGTGATTCAGCCATAATCCCTCCTCGGCTTCGCGGTTTCGAGTTTCGAGGTCTCGGTTTCAACTCTAACTCAGAGGCGAGCTCCAGCACGTTGATCATAAGCCTGGCAGGCTGCTCAAAAAGAGCCCAGAGGCGAGCGCGAATGCGCCTGGCGCATAGCGCAAAGCCCTAAGCCGAAGGGTTCTCGCTCCAGGTCTCTTGCGCTATGCCCTTGCGCTATGCGCTCTGCCAACCACTACGTTGACGCGAAATCGATCAAGCGCAACGAAGCCTATGGGGCTTTTTTCAGCAGCCTGCTAAGCATACTTTGCTTTCAGCGCCTGATAGACCTTCTCCGACGTGACCGGCAAGTCAGTGATCCGCACACCGCAGGCATCGGCCACTGCATTGGCGACCGCCGCAGCCGTCGGCGTGTTCGCCACTTCGCCGATGGCCAAACTATTATAGGGCCCCGGCCCATGGGGCACGGATTCCGCGACATGAGTTTTCAGCGGCGGGATGTCTCTGATAGTGGGGATTTTAAACTCGCCGAAGTTCATCGTGGTGATCTTAGGGCCATCGAAATTGATCTCTTCAGTCAGCGCATAACCGAGACCGAAAACGATCCCGCCGTCAATTTGACCCTGATGCATCAACGGATTGATAACCTTGCCGGTGGTATGCGCCGAGATCATGTTTCTTAAAGTGATCTGGCCGGTCTCTGGGTCGACGTGCAGTTCACAGATCTGTGCCGAAACCGATGCGTCGTGGGACTTCTCCGCGCTTTTATAATACCCCTGAACCTTGATCGGCGCTCCTTTCGCCTGGACAATCTCCTGCGAAGCTCATCGCGCGTTCAGACTTGCGATGCCTAACCGCGTGATTGCCGATCTCAAGCTCCTGGGCGTCGACCTCGAGCTTTTGCGCGACCACGGCGAACAGCGCTTCGCGCGTTTTGACGCCGGCTTCGTAGGACGCGTTACCGTACACCCGGGTAGCGCGGCTACCACCTACGCCGCCGTCGCTGGGCACCGTGGTGCTGTCGGTTTGAATAAGCTCAATTTCAGCCGCCGCAACGTTGATTTCCTCGCCGACGCACTCAACGATGACCGTCAATACCCCCGCGCCCTGATCTACCACTGGAGTTTCGATTTTGACCTTGCCATGCTCATCGATGATCACGAACACGTTACCTTCGCCGCCGCTCGGGCTCCACTCGGAAAACGCCAGGCCGCGCCCGACGTTTTGCGGTTTGGGGTTCTGGTAACCCGCCAATTCGATGGCTTTATCCAAGGCTTCGTTGCCGCGGATGTGCGAGACATGACCGCCGATCGGTGTCTGGTCGCCGTCTTTCATCATGTTTTTGCGTTTGAACGCCGCCGGATCCATTCCTAACTTGCGCGCCACGATATCCATCTGGCTTTCGTTGGCGAAAAAACCTTGAGGATCGCCGGGGGCGCGCATGTGGCCGCAGGGAATCTTGTTGGTATAGACCATTCTTTCTTCGATCAGGCAGTTGTCGATCTTGTAAGGCCCCGCGCAAGTCGATGCGCCGATCAAATAGCCCGCCGGCTTCATCGAGCCGTAGGCGCCGCTGTCGAAAAGAAAATCCATGTGGTGCGCAGTGATCGTCCCGTCGTTTTTTACACCGGTTCTGACTTTTATGATCGAGGCATGGCGCGGATTGCCCGCGGTCAGCTCCTCGCTGTAATCCATGATCATCTTCACCGGCCGGCCGCTTTTCTTCGACAAGAAATAGGCGGCTGGAACATCCATGAATCCGCCCTTGCCGCCGAAATCGCCGCCGATCTGCATCGGATGAAATATAAATTTTTCTTTCTCGATGCCGATGCAGTTGGAAAGCTGGCCGCGAACCGCAAACGGCGTCTTGCTGCAGGACCAGACGTCGGCGCCGCCGTCCGGACGGGTGCTGACTACGCACGCATGGGGCTCCAAATAGGATTGATGCGTAACCTGAGTGGTGAACCTGTTTTCCACGATTACATCCGCCTGGCGAAAGCCCGCTTCGATATCTCCTTTGCCCCATTTGAGTTTCGCGAACACATTGCCGAGCTTCTCCACCGGCACCGGCAACCCCTTGTAAGACAGTAGATCAGGATGAAGAACCGGCGAGCCGTCTTTTAGGGCTTCTTCCGGATCAACCAGCGCCTCAAACTCTTCATACTCGACCTCGATCAGGTCCAGCGCCTGCTCAGCGGCGAGCTTTGTTTCTGCCGCCACCGCGGCGACTTTCTCGCCGATAAAGCGGACGATGCCGTCGGCCATGATCGGCGTGTCATAGATGCAGCGGCCGATTCTGAGTCCGCGCACGTCCTCGCCCGTGATAATCGCCTTCACGCCGGGCACGTCGAGCGCTTTCTGATAATCGATTTTTTTAATGCGCCCATAGGGGATGGGGCTTCTCAGACATTTGCCCCAAAGCGTGTTGGGCAGTCCCAGATCTCCGCTATAAAGCGCTTTCCCCGTAACCTTCGACTCGCCTTCCACCCTCGGTGTCGACTTGCCTACAACCTGCATCTTCTATAGTCCTCCGTGTAATCAGCTGTGGCGTTTCGTCGTCTGGAAATATCCTTTTTGTAAACCGGAACTTGACGAATTGTCCAGCCCGCGGGTTATCATCCAGGGCGGCTTGATCAATTGGCTCTTAACTTTCCTCTATTAACGTCCGCATGATAGATAGCAAATTATCGATGCGCTGAGGAAAAACTGATACCTTATCGAGCCTGCTTGTAGGGGCACTGTTAGCTCTTAAGATTGCAAAACTATTTTGCCGATCTCGCCAAACCACGATACTCGCTTTATTCAGGAGCTCGATCGTTAAGACAAAGGCATAGCCGGCAAGGGAGAGAGAATAATATGTTAAAGGTCAAAAAATTGGCGATTGGTTTAGCTTTCATTCTGGCTGTAGCAGACATCGCCCAGGGACAAAGCCTGCCCAAAGTCCGCGCTGCCTACACCTCCATAGGCATCCAATTTGATCCGGTTTACATCATGAAGGAGCTCGACCTGCCGCGGAAACACGGCGTCGACGCCGAAATTCTTTTTGTGCCGGTGAGCTCGCGCGCCGTTCAGGCGGCTCTCGCCGGTGAGATTCAGTTCATCACCAGCGCCGGCGTCGCCAACATCAACGCTAATATGAGCGGCGGCGACTTCGTCGGTCTGACCGCGACTCTCAATACTTTCGTGTTCAAGATTCATCGCGCAGTCCGGAAATCAAAAAACCCGAGATGCTAAAGGGCAAGAAAAGTCGGCATTTCCCGGCTGGGCGGCGCCAGCGATTTCTCCATCCGCTATGCGCTGACGCGCTGGGGCCTGGTTCCCGACAAAGACGTGGCGATTATTCAGGTGGGCGGCGAGCAGGAAGAGTTTCTGGCGCTACAAAACAAAGCGGTGGACGCCGTCGTTTTGTCCGAGCCCTTCGCGACACTGGCGCAGCGGTCAGGGCTCGACCATTCTCGCCGACTTGAGCCAGCTTGGCGTGGCTTATTCGATGCACGGTTTTGGCGCGCGAAAAAGCTTCATCCAGGCCAATCGCGACGTCACCGTCCGATTCATGAAGGCCTATCTCGAGGGCATCTACGTCTTCAAAACCAACAAAGACGTCGCGCTTGAACGTCCTGAAAAAATATACCCGGCTCGACGATCTGTCCCTGGTGCAAGTGGCCTACGACGAGATGTCCCAGAGACTGATCCGAAGAGTGCCCTTATCCGGACCGCGAAGGAATTCAGACCATCATCGATCAACTCGCCAAGACCCGGCCGCAGATGAAAAATCTCAACCCCGGAGACTTCATCGATCCGTCGATTTTGAAAGAAATCGAGGACAGCGGTTTCATCAAAAAGCTATATGGAAATTAACGACGGCGAGCTGATGCAGAAAATGTTAACTGCGCTTACGCCCGCGGGCCGCACGTCGCCGATCCCGGCCGAATTTTGAACATCGATCGAATCATGCTAGCCCGGTCGGAATCGTCTGGATTATTTCAACTCCTACAGCGCGCCCACTTTATCGTCGGCAGACAAAATAAGAGAGCAGGCAGTCTTTTTCTGCGTTCACCTTTTTCTTACGCTTCTCCATGGAATCGCACCGCGTTACCCACATGAGCTTGCGCAAGGCTGCCGTGGCGCATGTTTCATTTCCTCTCTACTTCGTACTCTCTTTGGGAAAGCCGAAGGCTTCCACCGCCATCGCCATCCACCCGTTGGAATTGTGAAAGTCGGCGAAGCCGTTGACGCAGAGCTTTTTGCCCTGAAGCGTTTTTGCCATATTGCTTCCGGAGTAGAAAATTGAACCGACGAAGTCTTGCTTGTCGATGACGTCCTGCCCCTCGGGACTGGCTTCATGCTCGATATATAAGAGCGCGGCATAAGGATGCTGTGCCGAAGCCAGCACCAGCTCCAACTGCGTCAGCCGCACCGGTACCGGCTCAACCATTTTGAACTGCAAGGCGCCTGTCGGATCCTTGGCGATTGCGCGCATGACCGACTGATAATGCGTCCCGGAATGAATGGCGTATTCGCCGGCCAGTATGGAGCTCAAAGCCCGGCTGTGGCCGCGCGACCAGATCGGATTCTGGTCGCGCAAGCCCTTCGCGTACTTCAACATCCACTCCAAACCAAGGCCCTCTTGCGGGCACGCCGGGTAGGCCGCAAACGCATGGGGCCGCATGTCCACCAGGAATTTTCGTCCTTTGAACTCAGGCTTGAGAAAATCTTCCCAGCGGTCGGGTATCTTATCGGTTGCCATCAAGTTCTTGTTGTAAGCGACCACCGAGAGCGCGCTGCCGAGCGCTGCCAGCGCGCGATGCTTGGGATCGACCATCTTGGGCGGAATGCGCAACACTTCGGCTTCGGCCATGCCCATGAGATCAAATTTTTTCGCAAAGGGAATGTACTCGGGATAAAATTCCGTAGAGGCGTGGGCGACGTCAAAGTCATTTCTCCTCCCTGATTTTAACTCGAGAATGAAGCGTTGCGCCGAATCGGGACCGGTGATCTCGGCCAGCTCGATCTTCAAGAAAGGATACTTCTTTCTAAAGCTCGCCATCATCATCGAATACAGGCCGGGGTCTAATCCGCTCAGAACTTTAACGACCCCTTCCTTTTTCGCTTTGGCGACAATCTCATCGCGGCTGGTTTCAAAAATGAAGCCCCTGGCTTCTGCTTCTTTTTTGGCCTTGATCAAGGCTGCGCCGGGCTCGGCCGCCGAAACCCTGGCCAGCCAGCACTAAACATCCCAGGAGAAAAACCATTACGGCTTGCGCGCACCGATCGATTTTCATATGACACCTCGCGAAGCTCACGACCGAAATTTAAGTCTCGCTCAATGTTTCCGCTGAATCGCCGCTTCACGCGGAGCTTCAAGAAGCATTCATCGATTTTCAACAGAATACATTCTTGCTGTGAACGCGGACTTGCTTCTCAAAACTGGCCGCAGATCAGTGAATCACCAGCGCCGGTGCCCAATTGGAGGATATCGCAGCTACTTCCCTCTCTTTCGCAGTTCGGGCAGAAAGCCGCTGCTTTCCAGGTTGCGCACGAAGCTCGCGTCGATCACTTCGGCCAAATCGACCTGGGTGATTTTCGGGTTGATGCGCGCGAGGATGCGCTGCACCGCTTTGAACGCCGCGGCGTTGGGCGCCATGTCGAGGGTCGTCATTTGGCGCAGCACCCGATAAGATCCTTCGATCACTTCGGGTTTGTTCAGCCGCAGATTTCTCTCAAGAACCCTCGTCACCTCGAACTTGTTGCTGTCGTCGAGGATGAAGGCGACCGATTCCGCCAAGCCTTTGGTGACGCGCAGGTAAAATTCTTTGCGGGCGGCAACCGATTCTTTTAGCCCGCAGATTTCCGGGCCCTGGTAGGGAGCCGGGATTTCGGCGGCATCGACCAATGACTTGAAGCCCTGCGGATACAAAATCTCGCTCAAGCCGTAGGTGATCACGCCGAAGTCGATATTATTGGTAATCATCGCCTGCGCCAAGGTCGCTTCGTCGCCGATGACGCGCACTTTGATGCCGAACTTGTCGGGATCGACGCCGAGATGATCGAGGATGATCATGGTCTGCAGCCACAGGCCGCCGCCGATGCTTTGCACGCCGACGGTTTTGCCGCGCAGCTCGTTGGCGCTTTTGATTTCCTTACGGACCATCAAGTTGCGCGGAATTTTGTTCACCGGTCCGGCGATGCAGGTGAGCTTGATGCCGCCCGAAACGGTGCTGAGAATCGTCGATTGCGCCGGCCAGACCGCCTCGACTTCGCTCGCGACCAGGGTCGCGATGCTCAGCGCGCCGCTGCGCACCTGAACCATTTGCGCGTCGATGCCGTGTTTCTTGAATAAGCCGCGTTCGATACCGACCCACATGGAGGCGGCGGTCTCATTGAAGCCGCCATAGGAAACCCGCAAGCGCTCCTGGCTGTGGCCGGCGGCGCTTAGGCTGAGAAGAAAAAACAGCGTGAGCGAACCTGCTTTTGCGCTAAACATGGCATGTCTCCGTTTCGCGGCCGCGCTGCGACCATCGACTGGCGGCATAACGTACTCGGACAAAGGCTGTCAAGAAGGCCGCGTCATGACGGCGCCTCCTCCTTGGTGTTTCACTTCGAATTCAGCGCCGCACTGATGAGGGGCTGTTCCGGAGCATTTCGAACACGATAATATCGAGTTCCCGGTTTCTAATTAGCAAGGTCGCAAAGTCTGTTCTCGATAACCAGAAACCCTGGCGGGGATCGCGTCGGTTTTGAAATTGACGACCCAGCATGGGCTCAATCTAAAAGCCGGGGAACTCGCCAGGATGCGGAGGATTGTGCATAGCCATTAATGATAGTGCTCATAATCCAGGAGGTAAGCGTCGCCTTCCCGGAACTCAAAAGTCAGCCGCCTATTCCCGTTGACCCAGATTGACCAGCGACGATAGTTAGAGAACGCGCTGCCGAAACAAGCTCCGGAGAAGTTCAACTGCGACCGTCTCAAGATGCTCACGTATTCTCTCGCAACGGCGCTAAGACGAGCGCCTCAACATCCGGCGGCGGCCTTGCGTTCAAGACGATCGCCGGGTGCACGATAATCGGCGGGAACGCAATGAGCGTCGGCGATAGAGTGACAACATCCAGATCATCGTTGAGATGCGGCCGCAGCCCGCAACGGCTCGCACGGCAAGCCACCGGCGGATGGCACTCTCGATAATGACACACCCGGCCGATGTACGTATCGGACTTATCAGCCAGGAAGATGTCCGCACCGGAGTTGATCCCTTGGGCTTTACCCTTCAAGCGGCGCCCGGCTCCGGCGAGGCCTGAAAAATCGATGCTCTCATTGATCGAGACGAGAAGGTCCGCATCGTGCGGGTACTGCTTCGTCGTCGTGAGCGAGCCGACGAGCGCGATCCGCTCAACGCCAGGGAGCCGCCGTGTAGTGCGGAGGAAGTCGAGTATGAGGCGGAGCAGGAACGTGCGGACCTCTTCCGAACTCCGTGAACCGTACTGCCACTCGGCCGATCGCTGTGAGACCATCCGTCCGTCTCTTCTCCGTTTTATGCGTATGGTAGCTGATACTTTACCGCTGAGCCGTCGCAAGAAAGTGAATCCAGGATTTCGCAATCACACTAAAGCCACACAACAGACTAACTCCCGGAGATCAATATTCCGTAGCGCTTCGGCGGATTCTGGATTTCTCGATAGCCGCTGTAACTGTCTGGGGAAGCAGAGTGCGTCGCATCGTCTGTCTAACGTCTTGTTGAGCGGCGCCTCGAGACGCATGCATGCCGCAGGCGTCAATCACATACCAACGCCGCTGACGCGCGTCCGCTCGAACCAAATTTAGACGGCAGCAGCCAGGCATTAATTGTGGCTAGGATCCGACGTAGTGGAGTGCTGCGCGACACACCATGTACCATACCGCTAGCGTCGACGTGAGATAGAGATAGAACCGCAGCATGACGATATTGATCGTGCAGTGGACTGCACTGTGTAACACCCGAAAGCCAACGAAGATCCACCCAGCAGCGACGTACGCGGTATCGACTTGGTCGGTAACAAAAAGATACAACGCCAACGTATAGAAGATTACCGGGATTTCGAAGAGGTTCTTCAGATTGTCAGATGGATTCTACACCTCTGGAGGGGAGATCTGTGCAAGCGCACCTGGAACAGCCAAATCCCTCGGACTGATCTTATTCCTGCGGATAAACCTAATGCGGCGAACGTACATATAGAGCCACACGACCACAGTTAGGGATATCGTCGCTAATACGGGTCCGAAGATCGCAGTCTTTGGCATTAAGGACTACCCAATGGCGCAACGCTTTATCGCGCGCAGTCGGCAGTCCCGACCACCTTCGGAGAGACCGCTTCAACTTCGCTACGACTCGCACCGTAGCGTCGCAACCAGCTACGAAGGCGTCGCCAGACGGTCGGCCGTGGCTGAGACATCGCTCCGCTTCCAGTACCGGAATCACTCATGATGCGACCGGCTTCCACAACACAGAAATCGCAGATAAACACTCGTGGCCCCGCCACAAGCTTCGATATCTCAGCGGCACTCCGTCCACAGAATGAGCACGCCAATCGCTTCCGCACGAACATCGCCATTCCCTTTCGATCGATGATTGACGCGTTAACCTTCGTATGCCTTCTAACGCTTCGCTCAGCGGCGAGTGCGAGCAACGCGAGCGCCGGCCCGCTGGAGCAGGTTGTTGGGGTTTCCTACGCCGGCGCAAGCTTGGCAACCCGAAGCTGCTTCCGACGTCGCTCCGCGTGCCAGAGGTCATACTGCGTTTGCTGGTTGAGCCAACTCTCGGAGGACGTGCCAAAGGCAATGGAAAGACGGACCGCCATCTCAGGACTGACTCCGGCCCGGCCATTCAGAATGGCGGAGAGGGTCTTGCGGCTTACTCCCAGAGCTTCTGCAGCCTGCGTAACGGTGAGGCCAAGCGGCTCAAGGCAAAGGGTCTTGATGATCTCGCCCGGATGAGGTGGATTGTGCATACGCATCGCTATTCCCTCAGTGATAGTCCTCGTAATCGACGGCCTCCGCATCCTTACCGACGAACTTGAACGTGACCCGCCAGTTGCCGCTCACCGACACTGCCCACGTGCCCTTGCGATCACCCCCAAGGGGATGAAGGCTCAGCCCTGGCAGGGCCATATCGTGTGGCGAAGTGGCGGCACTCAAGCGGCCCAAGATCAGGCGCAACCGTTCGGCGTGTTGTGCTTGGACGCCAGCCTTTGAACCGGTTTCGAAGAACTTGGCCAACCCCTTGTGCCTGAACCATGGATCACCGGAACGAGTGTAACCCGGAACGTTACGGGTCACAAGCCGCCCAACCGTTCCGGGTGAGTCGAGGCCAGCGAGCAACGCGAGCGGGGCCGAAGGTCTGTCTCAAGCCGCATGTTAGCAGTCATCCGCTTAGCTTCCTCGCGGAGAAACTTAATCTTCCGTGCATCCATGATCGGAATGTTCCAATGACCGTTCTTCTGAATGAACAGCTGCTCACCCATGTCTTGCAGGCGAACGGCGGATACATAGAACATAAATAGGAATCCGCCAAGAACGACTCGGTAGAACCGACCGCGATGGTTTCGCTTTAAATCTGGCTCCAGGATAAAGTCGGCAAGTAACTGCCCGTCGACTCCCGCCGATTTCTGGAGTTCGAGCGCCGTGCCAATCGCACGGTCTTCTATAGTGCGGGGGCTTGGTGACGATCTATGCGGCGCTCGCGGAGCGCGGCCCGTGCTCCAACAACCTAACTGGACGCAGCAAACTACCCACGTTATCCGCTCGTATTTGCATCGCCATACGCTCGCCTTTTAGCATTCAATCGAATTTTTCCATCTACTCGGCCCCAAGTTTCATGCCGGTTGTATTCGAGAAGCCGAGTTGTTGTTCAGCCACTCTGCATGACCGATTTTCACCCTTGGCAAAACGGCAACGATTTAGCTAAGATCGCACCGGGCCGACGAATTCTAAACACCAGCAGCCCGTAGTGAAAGTGTGGCGTCGCACCGAGACGGGCGAGGCGCCCTGATGGCAAGCGCGACGACCGAGAATATCGGGGAATATTAGAGCGAGGAGCAACGCAGCCAACGGGGATCGATCGCCCGTCAAATGCAGCCAGACTTTCACCACGGGCTGCTAAAGCCAGCTCTAAATTGAAGGCAATCAAGACGATGAAGTACCGTTACATTTCCGGCGATTCCCATCTGGAAATCGATTCTAGACATTGGGTCGGGCGGATCCCTGCGAAGTTCCGCGACCTGGCGCCGCAGTTGATTTCCCAACCTGACGGCAGCGACAAGTGGACGATCGGTGACAAAATCTCGCGACCGGCAGCGGCTGCGGATCTCTACGGCGGCAAAGGACGCGACCTTTACGTTCCCTACGGCGGAAAGTATCAGGGGACGCCAGGCACGGGTAGCGCCGAACAACGCGTGCGCGAGCAAGAGCAAGACGGCATCGACGCCGAAGTGCTTTTCCCATCGCAGCAAGGCGGACCGAAGTTCTGGCGCCGCATCGATAACAACGACGCATACAAGGCGGTGCTGCGAGCTTACAACAGCTGGCTCGCCGAAGAGTACTGCGCCGTAGACCCGGACCGGCTCATCGGCGTCGGCATCTTGCCCCTGGGATGCGCGTTGGCAGACGTTATCGCAGAATTGGAATACTGCGCCAAAGCGGGATTCAAGACCGTCCTGCTCCAAAGCCTACCCAGCGGCAAAGCGTATCCATCTGAAGACGACGACCGCTTCTGGGCGGCAGCGCTGGATTTGCAAATGCCGATCAGCGTGCACGTTGACCTAGACCGGAGCGGTGAACGCAAAGGGCCGCTTCTCAAGTACCCCAATGAATCCGAAGAGCTCATGAAAAAACTCAATCACGATCTAGTCGACCAGTTGAGCCGCTTCGGTCCGGTGCGCGGCAACGGCTCGACCCCCGCTGTGCAATGGGTCTTGTCTGGTCTCTTCGATCGATTCCCCGAGCTAAAAATCTTTTTTGCCGAGAATCAGATCGGCTGGATTCCATTTTTTCTTCAGGCCGCCGACGTGCGCTACGACCGCCACCACCGCTGGGCCGAGCGCCTGCTCGGGTTCAAACCTTTGAAACGCCCGCCGAGCGAGTATATCCGCGAACATTTTCTGTGGGGCTTTCAGTTCGATCGAGTCGGCGTTGAGATGCGCCACAAAATCGGCGTCGATCGACTCATGTGGGGCTCCGACTTCCCGCACCAGGAATCGGACTGGCCAGATTCACTCGGCGTTATCGAGCGCAACTTCGCGGGCGTGCCCGAAGACGAAAAACACAAAATGGTCTGCGCCAACGCAGTGGAGTTTTTCAATCTGGCAGGTGAAACGATTTAGCGGAAGAAACTTATGGTAGGGCACGGCATGCCGCGCTCTACCACGCAGCAATACGCAAATGATACCCGGAGGTCCCAATCAGCGAAAGGAAGCTAAACCGGCGTGATTTGTGCCGCTCTGACATTCCTCCCGTGAAAACCAAAATCCTGGCTCTCTTAATTTTTACGCTCACTTTACGAATTTTTGGCGCGACCCCGCTTCGAGCTGCCGACGTCGGCGATGACTGGCAAGCCGAATGGGACAGGACAATCAAAGCGGCCGAGCAAGAAGGGCAAGTCGCCTACTCCGGCTGCGGCAGCCATGAGTACCTGAACGAGTTTCAGAAAAAATATCCGAAGATCAAAATTGTCAGTGTTGCCGCGTCTTGCAGCGAAGTCGTCTCCCGAACCATGACCGAGCGGCGCGCGGGAAAGTACGTCACCGACGTGATCCGCTTCGGTCTCAGTTCAGCTCATACGTTTTACCGCGCCAAGATTCTCCAACCGATCGATGCGGCGTTTATCCTCCCTGAAGTCAAGGACACTTCAAAATGGTGGCAGAAGAAACACCACTATTCTGACCCGGAAGGTAAATATCTTTTTATCCCAGCCGCAAGCGTCTACGCGCGCTTTGCGAGCTACCATACCGAGCTGGTCAATCCAAGCGAGTTCAACTCGTTTTGGGATGTTCTAACGCCGAAATGGAAAGGAAAAATCGTCGCCACCGACACAAAAACCGGCGAAGGACGAAACGGCGTCCGTTTTCTATATTACCATCCTGAGCTGGGGCCGCAGTATCTCCGGCGCCTGTTGAGCGAGCTGGCGCTCACATTCAGCCGCGATTATCGGCAGGCTACCGACTGGCTGGCGCAAAAGCGTTTCTCAATATACCTGTTCAGCCAATCCGACGACACTCTCAATGCCAAGGAACAAGGTTTGCCGATACAGATTCTCGACACGAGCCGGTGGAAAGAAGCGGTCGGGCTCGATGTGACCGGCGGCTCTTATAGTTTGATGGACAAACCCGCGCATCCGAACGCCGCCAAGGTTCTCATCAACTGGCTTCTGTCCCGCGAAGGCCAAGTCGCCCTGCAACGCGATGGCGAAGCCGCCGGCCGCACCGATTCGCTGCGAATCGATATCTCCAAGAACGACGTTCATCCTATGATGCGCCGCAAAGAAGGCGTCAAATACTTGGAAATGTGGAATCCAAGTTGGATGAACATGAAGCCGGTGGAAGAGCTGGTTAACCAATCGTTGAATGAAGCAAGGAAGAACTGAAGCGACCGCTGCGCAACTGCCCCATACCATCTTCACTCCTTCGCACCTGGCGCCGATTTCACTAAGCTCAGCGAATCGCGAGTTCGATGACAAGCCAAGAGCACTTTCCAGAGGAGTCGCCGATGCCCGAACCGACGGTTTTTTGTCCGCAGTGTAAGTGCGAGATCAAGCTCACCGAATCTCTGGCCGCGCCCCTGCTCGAATCGATACGGCGCGATTATGACCAGAGACTACGGCAAAAAGACGGCGACATCGCCAGGCGTGAGAAACAAATCCAGGAACGTTCGGCTTTGCTGCAAAAAGAAAAAGAATCATTGGACCAGGCAATTGCCGAGAAGCTGGAGCACGAACGGGCTCGTATCGGCGCCGAAGAAGCCAAGAAGGCGAAGCTAGCGCTCGGCAGCGAGCTCGACGTAAAGACCAAAGAAATCAGAGACTTGCAGGAGGTATTGAAACAGCGAGATGAAAAGCTTGCGGCGGCGCAAAATGCCCAGGCCGAAGTGATCCGCAAGGAGCGCGAGCTCGACGATAGCCGGCGCGAGCTCGAGTTGACCATTGAAAAGCGCGTTCAAACGGATCTAAGGGGAGCCCGTGAAAAAGCCAAGAAAGAAGCCGAAGAAGAACTGAAGCTCAAGGTGCTGGAAAAAGATCAGACTATAACGGCGATGCAGCGCCAGATCGAAGAGCTCAAGCGCCGCGCCGAGCAGGGCTCGCAGCAACTTCAAGGAGAGGTTCAGGAATTAGAATTAGAAACTTTACTTATTGCGAAGTTTCCCCGCGACAATATTCAGCCGGTGGCGAAAGGCGAGTTCGGCGGTGACCTGTTGCAGCAGGTTCTCGGTCCGCTTGGCCAAGCTTGCGGCACGATCCTGTGGGAGTGCAAACGAACCAAGAACTGGAGCGATGGCTGGCTTGCCAAGCTGCGCGAAGATCAACGCACTGCCAAAGCCGAGTTGGCGGTAATTATCAGCCCGGTGCTGCCTAAAGAGATCGAGACCTTCGGATTTATCGGCGAGATCTGGGTCGCTCACCCCAAAGTCACACTGCCCGTCGCTCTCGCGCTGCGCCAGACCTTGATCGAAGCGGCCACTGCGCGCCAGGCGGCGGACGGCCAGCAGACGAAGATGGCAATGGTTTACCAATATCTCACGGGCCCGCGCTTCCGCCAACGAATTCAAGCGATCGTTGAAGCTTTTTCATCGATGAAAGACGACCTGGATCGGGAAAAAAAGGTCATCACCCGGCAATGGGCCAAGCGCGAGGAACAGATCGACCGCGTCATGCAGGCGACCGTCGGCATGTACGGCGACCTTCAAGGCATCGCCGGCAAAACCTTGCAGGAAATTGAGGGGCTTGAGTTTCAAGGCATGCTGGATTTTCAGGGCGAGGAGTAGCCTGGGCTGGCAGCTGGTGAAAAAGACCCACATGCCGATTGCCCTGAGCTTCGTCGAAGGGTGCGCTTGATTGACTTCGCGTCAACGTACAGATTGCCAGAGCGCATAGCGCAAAGGGCATAGCGCAAGAGAGCCGGAGCGAGAACCCTTCGGCTTAGCGCTTTGCGCTATGCGCCAGGCGCATTCGCGCCTCGCCGCTGGATCTTTTTGAGCAGCCTGCAAGAAGTATTTTTAACAGCGTCTATAGCACGACGGCCCCAAACACGCTGACCTAGTCGTCCTTATGAACTAAGTTGCCGATATTGAGAGCGTGCCATTATGTCGGAAGAATCCGTTAAATTATTGATGCTGGAGTTTCTCGCCTGGGTCGCAGAGCGGCGGCGAACCTACGACGAAGCGATCAATGCATGGCAAAGCACCTGCCCGCGGCATACGATCTGGGAGGACGCGCTGATCGACGGCTACATTGAAATCGATCGCAGGGACGAAGTTCGTGACCCCGAAGTGTCACTCACGGCTCGCGGTGCCGCCCTTCTCAACGGCTATAACGATCACCATAAATCTTAGGGGAACGGCACGCCTGTCCCTAGCGCTCGCCGGTCAACCGGGCTCTGCGTCACCTGGCGCTCTTGTAAGCCTTATAGCAATCTCGCTATGATCCGCGCCGATTGACTCACGCACTGGGGAGGATTGCTATGAACCGCATCGTTTTGGTTCTCGCTCTCATTCTAATTTCACCCGTCAAAGCGCTCGCCCAAGCGCCGTTCTATCAAGACAAGACTTTGAGAATTGTCGCCGGCTACGGCGCCGGCAGTGTCGATGACGCATGGTCGCGCTTGATCGCCCGCTATCTCGGTAAATATATTCCCGGCAATCCGAACATCATCGTCCAGAATATGCCCGGCGCCGGCGCAATGATTGCGGCCAATTACGTTTACAAAGTCGCCAAGCCCGACGGCCTCACCCTCGGCGGCATTCGCGCCGGGCTCTATTTCGATCAGCTCGTGGGCAGAAAAGAAGTACAGTTCGATTGGACCAAGTTTACCTGGCTCGGCACGCCGACGCAGGTCGAACAAGTCATTTACATGCGCGCCAACACGCCGTACAAGACAATTCAGGACGTGCGCAAAGCCGCCGTGGCGCCAAAATGCGGCGCCACCGGCACAGCATCGACCGGCTACTACACAGGAAATCTCATGGAAGAGACCCTCGGGGCGAAGTTTAACACGCTGACGGGCTACAGAGACGGCCCGGATGTGGACCTGGCGGTCGAGCGTGAAGAGATCCAGTGCCGCGGCATCTCCCTTGAAACCCTATTCGGACGCGAGCCGCTCATCGGCTGGTTCAAGAATGGATTCGTCCGCGTGCTGGTGCAGACCGGCAAGAAGCGCGACCCGAGGCTGGCAGATGTAGCGACCATTTGGGAACTCATGGACGAACACAAAACTCCGGACGCGGGCAAACGCCTGGCCACGATCATCCTGGCCGTGGGCGCGTTTGGACGGCCTTATGTCAGCACACCGGGTCTCTCGCCCGAGCGCGCAAAGACCCTTCAGAGCGCTTTCAAAAAAACTCTGAACGATCCGGAATTTCAGTCCCAAGCGAAAGAGCGAAGATTGGAAATCGACCCCGTCGCCGGCGAAGAACTGCAAGTCCTGGCGCGCGAGGTCATGGCGCAACCGGCAGACGTCATCGAGCGCATGAAACAACTGCTGGACAGGTAGCTTCCTTACAGCGCCCGCCCAGCATGCTAATCAACGACAAACCTGGAGGCCTCAAATGACATGCCAACCGCTACTGACATACCAACCGCTACGACTGGGACTGCTTGCGATTCTCCTCGCGACGCTTACGGCAAACTATTCCCAGGCTCAAACCGCGCGGCCGCAACAGCTCAAAGTCGCGGTTTCAACGGCGACGCCGCATAACACCCCGCTGTGGGTTGGCCGGGACAAAAAGATTTTCGATAAGTACGGACTGGATGTCCAGTTGCTGTTTGTCATGGGCGGCGCTCTGGTCAGCCAGATGTTAGCCGCGGGCGAAATACAGGTTGCCGCCAACGCGCCCGCCGCGCTGGTGAGCTTGATCGCCGGCGGCGCCGATATCGCGCTGTTTCTCGGTATCAGCAACACCTCGCCTTTTGCTTTGATCACTCAGCCCGCCGTAAAGACCGCGGCCGATCTCAGAGGTAAACGCCTCGGCACCGCGCGCTTTGGCGGTTCTTCACACATATCCGCCTTGATCGCGCTCGATCATCTGGGCCTCGACTTGAAACGCGACAAAATCATTTTGTTGCAGACCGGCCTCGACGCGGAGCGCATGGCCGCGCTGGAGCAAAAAGGCCTGGACGCCGCAATGCTACAGAGGCTCGCGACCAAAACCATGCTCGGCAAAGGATACGCTCAGCTACTCAACATGCACGAGTCAAAAATCCCCTATCAAAATACCGTGCTCGCCTCGCGCAGAGATCACATGGCCGCGAATCCGAAGCTCTACGAGAGTTTCACCCGGGCGATGGTGGAGGGTTACGCTTACGTTTTCAACAAAGAGAACAAGCAAGCGGTCAAGGAGGTCCTGGCCAAGAACCTGCGACTGCCTAACGTCGATGCTGCCGAAGACTTTTACGCGGAGGCGCTGGAGGAACTCGATCGCAAGCCCTACCCCTCTGTCGAAGGCACCAGGACTGTCATTAAATACGTCAGCGAACAGAACCCGAAAGTTGCTTCAGTGAAAGCTGAGCGAATCGTCGATCTCAGCTGGATTAAAAAGCTCGACGATGAAGGATTCTTCGATAAAATTTACAAGACTAAGTAGAGCAATCCAGCGCATTAAGCCGTGCACCGATGGCAGAGCCGCGATGTTACACCGAAATGACTCATGCGGGTCTGCTAACGACTGAAACGATTGGCACGGAGAACGTTTTGAACAACGCTGAAAGAAAGTACCCGCGATGATTTACAATGATTTACGTGGCTGGATGGAGAAAGTCGACGAGTTCGGCGAGTTGCGACGAGTCGAGGATATCGATTGGCGCTATGAGATGGGCGCCGTGACCGAAGTATACGCGCGCAATCCTCCGTACTCGGCGATCCTCTTCGACAAGATCAAAGATTATCCGGCCGGCCACCGGGTGCTGGTCGGCGTCCACCACCAGTCACTGCGGCGCCAGTGCCTGACGACGCATTTGCCGCTCGACTATGATCGGACGCAATTCATTCAAGCGTGGCGCAAACGTTTGAACAACCCGGCCTATATTCCACCGCGAGTGGTTAACACCGGTCCGGTGCTGGAGAATATTTACGAAGGTAAAGACATAGACCTTCTCTCCTTACCGGTGCCGCACTGGCATGAAGAAGACGGCGGCCGCTACATCGGCACGGCGCACGTCGTGATCACCCGCGATATCGACGAGAACTGGGTGAACGTCGGCTGCTATCGCGTCATGGTGCACGATCGCGACACCCTGGCGCTTTATATCTCACCGGGAAAACAGGGCCGGATGATCCGCCAGAAGTACTTTGACCAGGGCCGCCCCTGCCCCGTCGCGATCAGTTTCGGCGACGATCCGCTGCTGCTGATGACGGCAGCGAACAGTTTGCCCTGGGGCAAATCAGAATACGATTATGCCGGCGGTATCCGCGGCGCGCCGGTGGATGTGATTCTCGGCGCGCACACCCGCTTGCCGATTCCCGCGTACTCTGAAATCAGCATCGAGGGAGAATGCCTTCCCGATCAGCAGAGACGCGAGGGTCCCTATGGGGAGTGGACAGGCTACTACGCCAGCGGCGAGCGCACCGAACCTATTATCAAGGTCAAACGCTTGATGCACCGCACTCATCCGATCCTCACAGGCGCGCCCTCATCGCGCCCTCCCGCCGGCGCCGACGATGGTCTGGTGCGCTCGGCGTTTATCTGGGATCAACTTGAAAAAGCCGGCGTGCCCGACGTCAAAGGGGTCGGCTGTTATCAGGGCCGGTTCTTTACCGCAGTGTCGATCAAGCAGCGCTATCCGGGCCATGCCAAGCAGGCGGGAATGATCGCCGCACAGTGCGGCGCCGGCGCGTACCTGGGACGCTACATCGTGGTCGTGGACGACGACATCGATCCTTACGATATGAACGATGTGTTGTGGGCCATGTGCACTCGATCAGACCCGGCCCACGATACGGATTTCATCCGCCGCGCCTGGAGCGGTCCCCTCGATCCAGTGATACCGAAAGACAAAAAAGGTTTCAGCACGCGGGCCGTTATTGACGCGACCCGGCCCTATGAATGGATGAAGGACTATCCGCTGGTGTCTGGCTCCAGCGCGGAGTTGAAGGAACAGGTGGCAAGGAAATACGGCAAGTTCTTCCGCTGACGATCGCTTATCTCGCCGGCAGCGCTCCGGCATCGGCCAGTTTTTTGTAGAGCGCGATGACTTCAGGATCGCGCGGCAGTTCCCGAACCGCTTTTTCTACTTCTTCACCCGTCAGTGGCGTCGGCTCCCGGCCCATGAGTTTTTTAAAATCCCGGTGAAATTCCGGATCATTGAACGCCTTCGCCATGGCTTCGCGGAGAATCTTCACGAGCTCCGGCGGCGTCGCGGGCGGTAGATGGTGCGGCCAGCGCGGCACCTGAAATGCGCGTAGCAAATCGACGACTTTGCGCTCCGTGTCGTTCTTCGCAAAGCTGTCGATGTCAGGAAGACCGGGCAAGCGCGCATCGGTCCGCCCTTTTGGATTGGAAATGGTAGCGTGAAACTGCACCTGATCACCGAGGTCCTTCAGGACACTATCTATGTTGCCGCTGGTTCGAGCATCGATTTCGCCGTTATTCATCGCCACGTCCATCTCGGGATCATTGTAGCCGACGACAAATTTTGGCTCGGTGAAATCGAACATGTAGGCAAACATACGGGCGGTGACGTAAACGGAATGCCCTACAGAATGGGCGCCGATACGGATGCCCGGAGTGCGCCGGACTTTTTCAAGGTTATTGAGCGCTGCCGATTTGCGGGTAAAAAACCCATAGGGATTGCCGGTTTCAGTCGAGCCGATATAGATGAACTTATCGATGTCATAGTTGCTACCGGGCAGACCGAGTATCGGCCCCGGAATCATCGCACCCGCGGAACCGATCTTCAAACCATCGGGTTTAGCGGTATAGATGTAATTCGCGCCTTTTCTGCCGGAGGCGCCGTCCATGAATTCCATTGTTATCGTCGGATTTCCCGGGATATATTTCTTCAAATAGGGCATGAGCGCGCGCGATTGAAACTCTCCGGAACCGCCGGCGCCGCCGCCGCGAACTAACGTGATGGTTTTGCCCGCATAGTAAGGCGCCTGCGCAAAAACGCTACATTGCATTAAAAGTAACAGCGCGGACACCCCGGCCAGTCGGGTAAACAGCCATCGAAAAGTACCAGCATGTGCCATGTGCACCTCTATCGCGCAAAACAACCCCCGCCGGATCTCGGCGTCAGTTCCGCTTTTACAATGGGCCGAGTCGGAAAGCCAGACTGGCGCCTCGCGCGCGCTCGATTTTCATCCCTTCCCTTCGCGACTCCTGCTGTTTCTGTTAGGATCCTGCGCCAGCAGTCAAGCGGCAAAACTATTTAACCTTATGGCTGACTCTGAGGCCGCGCAAAACTTTCTTTGCCCGAGCGCAACTCCCGCCGAGATGGACCGGCTCTGGGCCGAAGGCTGGCGTCACTTCGGCATGTTTTTCTTTCGATACCGACAGTCGACACATGGTGGCGTCGATTTCAACGTCCTGCCGTTGCGCATTGATCTCAACCGCTTTGTACTTAGCCGGAGTCAAAGGCGCGTGCTCAAGAAAAATCAGGATGCCAGGATCGTCATCGCCCCAGCGTCGATCGACGATGCGAAAGAAGCGCTATTTTACAAACACCGACGGCGCTTCACGGAAAACGCCCCCGCCTCGCTGCACGACTTCTTGTCGCCCGTGCCGGATTCGGTGCCGTGCGCCAACCTGGAAATAAGCGTTTATGATGACGTGAAACTGCTCGCTGTTACTTTTTTGGATCTCGGCGAAAATTCTACTTCCGCGGTGTATGCGATCTTCGATCCGGCAGAGGCAAAGAGAAGCCTCGGTATTCTGATGATCCTGCACTCGATCCGGCTCTCACTGCAGCGCGGCTATCGCTTCTATTATCCTGGTTATGCTTACCGCGAGCCCTTCGCCTATGACTACAAAAAGCGCTTTTCCGGGCTCGAGTATCTGGACTGGGAATCAGGCTGGAGAGTGTGTTTGCCGCGGCCGTAGCGGAAAGACGCGCCGGGCGATAATTCGGAGGCACAGAACGTCGGCTGATGATTTTCGTTTGCTTGGAGCTTTTCTAGCAACTCTTAACTATCCTCTTCCGGAATTATCTGCGGTGATGTCTGAGCCTCATGGGCTTTAACCTCACCGCGCCGCTTGCGAGCATAATCCTGAAGCTTTCGTCGGGCGGAATTGAAAGCGTCGCGAATCGCCACATAAACATCTCGGTGCGCCGCGTGTTTGCTTGGTTCGTGACTTTCGGCGAGATCCTGGCCAGCCAGTTCGGGATCCCCGAGCTTGGCCGCCTCGAGGCGATTGCGCGCGCGGTTAACCACCAGCTCTCCGCCGGGAACTTTGAGATCGATGCGAATCAGGAAAGCTTTGCCTTTGTGGTGATGGCGGTGCGGCGCTTCAACGACCACGTGGCAACCTAAAATGCGGTCATAGTACGAATCCAGCTTACCGGCTTTTTGGCGGATCGCATCTTCGATTGCCGGTGACGGAGGCATGTTGCGAAATGTGATCTGTAGCGGGTTCTCCATGCGTTCTTGCGGATCTAGGCCGCGTGCCGGCGGTGTTTATAGCGCCGCGGCGCTGCGCCCCGTCCCCGGGGCTTTTCTTTAATGATACCGCGCCTGATGTATTCGGCGTCGATGCCTAAAACGGAACAGACGTTAAGAAATGAAAAAACCCACTCGCTTTCATCTGCCATAATCCAGTGTTCGGCTTCACGGAGAAGTTGGCGGCCTTCCCGGTCTTGTGCCGTGCCGTATCTTTGAAAGCAATCAATGCCATCCTGCAGCAGCGCCGCTAATAGCGCCTTCTCGGGCTCGAGAAATTCACTGCGACGAAACGTATTCAAGTATTGATCTCGCCCCGTCTGGTCGCTGCCGACCAGAATCATCTCAATATCATTCATTATTGTATCCTTCGATCCCAGTCTTGCCGTTTCAACTCTTGATGTTCGCATTGATCAAGCAACGAACGTGCCAAAAAAAAAATTTAGTCTTTCCTTTCTGAAGTCGCAACTCTGGAATTCGAGGCTCAATGTCGTCCCAAACATGAGAAGCTCGTTTTGAGCGATCGAGAGCGCTCGGCGCTCCCCAAATATGCCGAGCCGGAGTAGAGATAACTTTGCGATTGACACGCGATTAGGCCATCGTTAGAATCCGACGGATCGCGCCTCACGGGAAAGGAGCATTAAATGATCCTGTCAAAAAATTCCGACGTAAAATCGATTGTCGTCAAGGCGATCGAGGGTAAACCGATGTATGGCGGCGAACTCCTTGTAAAACCATTAATCAAAGGCGAGCACATGACGTTTCTGGAAATTCATTATACCGCCGGTGTCGGCGCGCCGCTGCACGTGCATACGCACGAATCTCTCGCCTATGTGGTCAGAGGCAAAGTGAAAATGACGGTAGGAAAAGAGGACTACATTCTGGGTCCAGGCGATGTTTGCCGCCATCCCGCGGGAGTGCCCCACGGGGTGGAGGGTCTGGAAGAATCAGTAGTGGTCGAGATCAAATCCCCGGCTCCTGAAATCTCATCATTCCTCGGGATGTAAAGCTGCGAAGCGCAAGAGCTGAAGAGGAATCGGCCATGGCAGACAAGGCAAAATACTTGATGATTGCGAGCATGGACGTGGACAAAGAGCATGAAGCCGTCTTCAATGAAGTTTACGACCAGGAGCATGTGCCGAATTTGAGCAAAGTTCCGGGCGTCCTGGGTATCACCCGTTATAAACGTGAAACGCTAACGATGAATATTGGCGGCGAGCGCAAAACTATTGAGATTCCAAATGAACCGGTTTATACCGCGATCTATGAACTTGCCAGCGCCGATGTGCTAACGAGTCCTGGCTGGGACAAAGCCATCGAAGACGGCCGTTGGCCGGCCCAGGTGAGACCCTTCACAAAGAACCGGCGGCACGTGCTGCTGAAAATTATGGAGTAGCCTGCAGGCGGCTAAAAAAGCCTCATATGCTTCGTTGCGCTCGATCGTCTCGCTCCAACGTACTCGCTCTGTACGCCTCCGCTCGGCGATTTTCGCGCGCCTCGCCTCAGGTCTTTTTGAGCAGCCTGCGAAGATGATTTTCCGTGAAATAATGATCGATTCATGCTTCATCGTCATCTTCATCTTCAACTTTTTCGTCTAGTAGCCTTTTAATTTTCTCCCGAAGAACCTCGGCTTCACTGCTTTCAACGTGTTTCTCGAAGAGGGGAAAGAGCTCGCGCTCTTCCCTCCGGATGTGCCGTTCGAGCAGATCGCCCAAATCGAAAAGCAGCTTGCTGAGAGCCGTCGCCGCCGCTAATTTTTGGACCGCTTGCCTAAAGCTTTCATGATCGCCCGCCAACTCGTCGAGCATGACCGCACTTTCCGGCACCGTGTCGCGCATAAACGGAAACAAAATCTCCTCTTCGGCGCGAAAGTGCGGCGTCAGTCGCTGAGCGAAGAAATCGCAAAACTCCAGGGCGCGGAGCCGCAGGCCTTCGACACCCATTGGTTTCAGCCGGCCCAGCGCCTGCTTGCGACAGCGCAGCGCCAGTGCCAAACCATGATGGTGATCGTGCGATAGCAGAATGAGACTTGAGTGGCGCATGGGGAAGATGGAGTGATGGAGTACTGGAGTGATGGGTAGTGACTTCTAGCCAATACTCCAGTACTCCATCACTCCAATTAATTTACTCTAAATCACTCCCTTGGCTCGCAGCGACGCCAGCGCATCGGCATCATAGCCCAGCGCATTTAAGATTTCGTCGGTGTGCTCACCGAGCAGAGGCGGCGGTCTGTCGATAGTCGGAGGCGTGCGGCTCATATCGACGGCGTTGCCGATCAGTTTCATCTTACCCATTTTAGGATGCTCGACCTCGATCGGGAAACCGTAACTTTTCACTTGCGGGTCTGCGAAAACCTCGTCGAGCGTATTGATCGGCGCGGCCGGCACGTCTTTGTCGATCAAGCGCCGCAGCCAATCGTCGCGCCGGCCGGCGCGGAAGATCGTCGTTAGCTGTTCTGCTATAAGATCGTAGTTTTGCACGCGCGCCTTGCGATTATTAAAACGCGCATCGTGCGCCCATTCGGATTTGCCGACAACCTCAAAAAGCGCGACCCAGAATTTGTCCGGTGAGGACATGTGCAGCACAAACGGCAAACCGTCGCGGTCTTCAAAAGCAAACACGCCGGCGGTCGTCGTTCGGTGTTTCCGTCGCGGCACATCGCCGGTTTCGAAATAGCGCGCTGCGTTCTCGCTTACGAAGGAAACTGAAGCGCGGAGCAACGACGTTTCGACGTTTTGTCCTTCGCCGGTGATCATGCGGTTAAGCAATCCCGACAATACTCCATAGCAAGCATACATGCCGGTGAGGTGATCGGAAAAAGAGATACCCATGCCCTGAGGCTTACCGGGATCGGTGATCAGGCTCAAGATGCCGCTGCGCGCTTGGCCGATGGTATCGTAGCCCGGCATATCGCGATACGGCCCCTTGGGTCCGAAACCGGAAATCGAGCAATAAACGATTTTCGGATTGATAGCTTTGACGGCTGCATAACCCAAGCCGTACTTTTCCATAACGCCGGGCCGAAAGTTTTGAATCCATGCGTCCGCATGCTGCGCCAGTTGCAGCGCGATGTCCCGGCCCTCGGCGGTCCGAAGATCGAGGCTCATGCTCTGCTTGTTCCGATTGAGGCTGCAGAACGTCGCCGCGTAGTTGCGCTCGCCCCAGCCGCGAAATGGATCGCCGCGCTTGGGCTCCTCGATCTTGACGACCTCGGCGCCCATATCGGCGAGCAACTGTGACGCGAAAGGGCCGGTAACGTAACTCGCTGTTTCGATGATTTTGATTCCCGCAAGGGCACCGCTCATGAAGCCAGCCCGCTGCGGCTTTGACAAGCCGCAAAGTTTTTCTATCCTTCCTAGCCGTTAGCGGCGTGAGAAGTCAAGGCTTCGACTTGCGGCCAGGCATCGGCGCCAGCAGGATTGGCACTGTAAGGCAACCAAAAAACAAAGCGCGAGCCTTTTCCGCGCGCGCTTTCAACCCGGATGCCGCCTTGCATGAGTTCAAGATACTTTTTCACAATACTAAGTCCAAGACCGACACCGTCATTTTTACTCTTGCCTGGGGTTTTGACCTGTTCAAACTTTTCGAAAATCCGCTCAAGATTGTCGCTATCGATACCGAGCCCGCTATCGCTGATCGAAAATTCTATGAGCCGGCGCTCCGCTAAATGACGGGCGCAGATGTCGACTCGGCCGGCGCTGGTAAACTTGAAGGCGTTGCCGATCAAGTTGTGTAGAATTTCCTCGAGCTTCATCGGATCGGTGAAAATCTGCGGCAATCCGTCCTCGATGTACCACCCGACTTCGAGATGGCCGTCACGGTTCAATTGCGCGACCTGGTCGCGCGCATGCTGCATCACCTCGGCGATATCCACTTGAGACGGCTCCAATGCTAAACGTTTGGCTTCGAGGCGCGACAGTTTAAGCAGATCGTTGATCATTCTCAGCAGCACATGGCCGTTGCGCGCAATCTTACGCATGGCGCTTTTCTGTTCGTCATTGATCTCGCCGAAAATGCCGTCGTGGGTGACGTCGGCGTTGCCGATCATAATGTTGAGCGGCGTGCGCAGCTCGTGCGACATGGCGGCAATGAACTCGGATTTGGCCTGGGTGGCGGCGCGCAGTTCGTGGTTTATCTTTTCAAGCTCGGTGGATTGCTTTTTGATTTCCGCAAAAAGCTTGGCGTTGTCTACCGCCACACCGATTTCTTGCGCGACCGACTCGATCAGCGCGAGATCATCGGCGCTATAGCGCCGGCTTACCCAGTTGACGGCGTATAGAACACCGATGATTTTCTCCCTGGTCTTGATCGGCACAGCGATGCTGCCGCGCTGACCACGGGGCTGAACGTGATTAGCCGCCAGGGCGCGACAGCGTTCGCGCTCGGGCTCGTCTACCGGCGCCATGCTCCGGCCGCTGCCGATGCTCGGCGCCTGCCCGTCAGCCGCAAGCATAGCCGCCGTTTTGCCGCTGATGCCCTTGTAAGCTTCAAGACGTAACTTCTGCTCCTGCGCATCCATCATATATACCCACGCGGCGTCAAATTTCATGATCTCGATAACCCTGTCGAGGGCCTCGCCCAGCACTGTCTCCAGATTGAGAGAACGGCTTAGTGCCGCCGCCACCTCGTTGAGGACCATCAGATGAGCGGATTTGGAGCGCGCCTGTTGGTAGAGGGAGGAGTTTTCCACCGCTACGCCGATTTGCTCCGCCATCGAACCCAGCAGACGAATTTCTTCATGCTTGAGCGAGCGGGTCGCTTTACCGCTGAAAACCAATGCGCCATAGCAGGAATGTTTGGTCTTTATCGGAAAGGCCGCCAGAAAAGCCATGCCGGCGAGCGCGCTGGTTCGGCTCTCGCTCATCTGAAAATAAGCCGCGTTTTTGGCGACATCTTCAAAAATCTTTGGCTGCCCGGTTTCAACTACTTTTCCAACGACACTCTGGCCGCGCTTGAAACTTGCGATATTGATCCACGGCTCGGGATTGACTTCAAAGCAACCGCGCAACGAATAAAGATCGGTGTCGGCATCGTGCAGATAGACCCGGGTAATATCGAAACCGAATAGCGCGGTGATCTTCTTGATCACCGCATCCAGGACAGCTTCGGCATCAAGTGTCTGGCTCACCATGGCGGTAATTTCGTAGAGCGCCGAGATCTCCTGCGTGCGTTGTTCGACGCGCTGCTCCAAGGTGGCCTTCGACTGCGCCAGCTCGGCGGTCATGAAGTTGAACTCTTTCGCGAGGTCCTCGGTCTCGTCTGCGGTTTTAACCTGGCTGCGATGGCTGAGATCGCCGCGCCTGATAATTTGCACGCTGTGACGCAATTCCTGGATCGGCTGGGTAATTCTTCGGCTCAGCCAGACAATTATAGCGGCTCCCACGAGTACGCCCGCGGCCAATAAAATGAGAGCGAAAATAAAAAGATTTTGTGATTCGGCAAGGACGGCGTCAAGCGGTTCCTCAAGGATAACGCCCCAGCCGAGATCCGCGATCTGTGCGTAGGTGCTCAATACCGGCTTGCCGGCAAGACCGACTACTTCCTCGGCCGGGGTAAGATCGGCGCTGGGGGCGGCGAGAAACTGGCGCACTTTGGCCAGGGCGCGCAGATCGCGCTTGACTGGCACAAAAGCGCCATCGGAATGGACGATAATCAGGCCGCTGTCATCGATGACATAGGCGGTGCCGCGATGGCTCGACTTTATATCGCCGATAGCGTGCCGCAAAAAATCCAGCCTGGCACGCGCGATCAGCGCGCCGAAAAAACGCCGGCTCGTGTCCCTAAGAGGCAACGCCATCGTCACCCAGGAAGGCTCAGAAGAGAGCGCGCCGGGCATCGCCCTGAGATAATGCGTCCCGGCCGCCGCCGCGAGAAACTCGGGTGCAGATTGATACTCGCTCGATGGCGCGGCTGGTTGATCATCGTTCGCCAGCAAGCGCAGGACCAGCGCCCCAGCAGCATTCAGGACGGTCACTTCTTCTATCGATTCGCCGTTTTCTAGCAGCAGCTGTGCTAAACGGCGCTGTTCTTCGCCGCCGGAAGGAAACATCATTAGCGCAGCGGCAACATCTTCCAAACGCCTAACCTCGCGGCTCAGATAACTGTTCATGTGACGCGCCGTGAACAATGCCACCGCCGCCTGGCGGTGCGCCGTTGATTCACGCATATGCTGACGCGTATAAAGCGATCCGGCAAAGGTATTGATGAGCAGCGCGAGCGATAGAAGGCTCAACCCCCAGGCCATGAGCCGGCGTTGGATGCTTCCCCGGCGTGGCTCTTGAAGGTCCGGTTTTGCCATTGCAACCTGATTACGACGGCGCGGGAGGAGGATCGCCCCGGCTTATGCCGAGTCCACGCGCCGCGCAAAAGCGCTGAACCATTCAGCGCGCAGCGCCGCGAGACTCACGTTAAGAGCGCGTTTCGGGCGTAGGACTTTCGGCCTGTGGATGAATCATTGCCAGGATTTCACTCTTGCTAAAGCGCCACCCGCCGCCAAACTTTCTTCCTGGCAACGAACCCTGTTTGACCAGCTTGTAAACCGTGCGCGGATGAATCTGCAAAAGCTCCGCTACCTGATTCGCCGTTAGAATTTCTTCTATCTCCATATTGCCTCCACCTTATACTTCGGAAGTTAAGCCATTACGCTTAAGTCGGGAGGCACGCCAGCAATTACCGAGCGCGACGATCAGTGAAAATTGTGCGGTTGCAAGGACCTGAAATTCAAAAAACCGACCGGCAAGTCAAAAGCAGATGCTCGCGACGACCGGATTGGCCGCCAGCTACGTAAAACCTTCCTGGTGGGAACGCACTGGTCACCGAACGGAGCTTAACCCGGTGAATTTCCCAAATACGCCTCCTGTACTCGGGGATCATGCATCAGCTCGGAGCTCGCCCCCGAGATCGCCATGACGCCGTTTTCCATTACATAGGCTCGCTCTGCGATGCCGAGCGCCTGGCGCACGTTCTGTTCCACCAGCAATATCGTCAAACCATTTTGATTGAGCTCTCTGAGTATCCCAAAAATTTCGCGCACAAGCATTGGCGCGAGACCCATGGAAGGTTCGTCCAACAGCAGCAGGCGTGGTCTGGCCATAAGCGCGCGCGCCAGCGCCAGCATTTGTTGCTCGCCGCCGGAAAGATTCCCTGCCCGCCCATCGAGCCGCTCGTACAGACGTGGAAAGAGCGCCAGCATGCGCGAGAAGTCCTGAGCGCTCTCGGCCGGTTGTTGGCGGTAGGCGCCCAGCAGCAAGTTCTCTCTCACTGTGAGGGTGGCGAGAATCTCACGGCCCTCAGGCACTTGAATCAAGCCGCGTGCAACGATTCGGTGCGGTGCGGCGCCCCGCAATTCTTCTCCATCAAAGACGATGGATCCCGCCCTCGGTCTGAGCAAGCCGGAGAGCGCCAGCAAAGTCGTCGATTTGCCCGCGCCATTGGCTCCCAGGAGGGCCGTGATCTCTCCGGCAACCAGTTCAAAGTCGATCCCCTTCACCGCCTCAACAGGTCCGTAACCAGCCCTTAAGCCGCTAACCTTCAGCAAAGCGCTCACAGGTTTACTCAGACTGGTCCCGTCCCAGGTAAGCTTCGATGACGTCGGGATTGGCGCGAATCGCCTCAGGCGCGCCGTAAGCGATCAGTCGACCGAAATTCAGCACGGCGATTTTTCGGCATACTTCCATTATAAAGCGCATGTCATGCTCGATAATAAAAACGTTCAAGCCTTGCTCATCAAGCTTGTGAATTTCATCCATCAACTGCTGCTTCTCGCCTGTGTTCATGCCCGCCGCAGGTTCGTCAAGGAGCAAGAGCTTGGGGTTTGTCGCGAGCGCGCGCGCGATCTCCAAACGGCGCTGTTCGCCGTAGGACAAGTTGCCGGCGGCGAGGGGCGCTTTATGCGCCAGCCCGACCTTGGCCAAAAGCTCCTGCGCGACATCGCGCTCGCGCCGCGCCGCCGACCGATACGCCGACGAGCCCAGCAACATGCCGACTGTTCCGTAATAGCGCTTGCCAGCCAGCGCCACCAAAACATTTTCCAGCAACGACATTTCCTTGAATATGCGAATGTTCTGAAACGTGCGGGCGATACCGAGCTCGGTGATCTGGTGCGGCGCCATGCCGTTCAAGCGCCGGCCGCAAAATTCAATGGCGCCGCTGTCCGGTGACAACACTCCGGTAACGAGATTGAATAGCGTGGTCTTGCCAGCTCCATTCGGACCGATCAAACCGTACACTCCCTGCTCCGGTAGGCTAAGATTTACCGCTTGCAGGACTCGCAGGCCGCCAAAGTTTTTTGAAATCGCAGAGAGCGCCAGCATCGCTCAGCTGGCACGCGCGCTCGGCGCCCGGTTGCCTAAAAGGCGCGCCAAATCCCAAATCCCCTTGGGCGAATAGAGCATGATCACGATCAGAACAGCGCCATTAATGAAAGGACGGTAATAGCCAAGGCCGCGCAGGAGTTCGGGCAAGAGGGTGATCAGCACGGCGCCGATGACCGCGCCCCACGGGCTCGCCGTGCCGCCGAGAACTCCCATCGCCAATATTTCGACGCCGCGCTCGAAACCATATTCGTTAGGACTGATGAAAAAGCTAAAATGAGCGTTGAGCCCGCCGGCCAAGCCGGCGAGCGCGGCGCCCAAGACAAAAGCGGAGAGTTTATAGGCGCGCACATTCAATCCCATCACCTCGGCGGCAATTTCATCCTGGCTAATCGCCAAGCTTACGCGGCCGAAGCGCGAGCGCGCGCCGCGCAACGTCAAATAAAGCGCGCCGGCCAATAGGATCGCCACGTGAGCCCAACCGGTGAGTTGCGGAATACCGTTGAGCCCGAGCGCGCCGCCCGTTAACTTTTCCGCGTTCAAAAAAATGATGCGCACGACTTCGCCGAAAGCCAAGGTCGCCATCGCTAGATAGACTCCCGACAGACGCAAGGTGGCGCGGCCGATAAGTAACGCCATTGCTGCCGCAGTGAGCGCGCCGGCGAGCAGGGCCGCGGGAAAAGGCATAGTCGTATGGATTGTCAGCAGGGCCGCGCTATACGCGCCGATCCCCATAAACGCCGCGTTACCTACGGTCAGTAAACCGCAGGCCAGGGTCAGATAAACCGACAACGCCAGCAGCGAGTTCGTACCTAACGAGAGCGCTAACGTGCTGTAAGTCGCCCAAAAACTTGCAAGCCATTCCATACTGTTTGGATTCCCGGTTCAAAGTTCAAGGTTGGATATTCACGTCCAAACGCGGGACCAAAGCATGCTTTCCTGAAAGCGAGTGGACTGATTTTCGTTGTTAAAAGCTGTAGCGAAGATCTCACCAGATTTTGCTCAAAACCATTGAATCGTTTCCACAGCTAAGCGCGCCGCTCGGCGGCTTTGCCGAATAACCCTTGCGGTCGCAGCAGGAGTATCGCAAACAAAAGCCCGAAGGCGACGGCGTCACGCATGCTCGAGCCAACATAAGCCACCGAGAAAACCTCGGCGAAACCAAGGAAAAAACCGCCGACCAAGGCGCCGCGGATATCGCCCATGCCACCGAGAATGACCACGGCAATGCCCTTATGCAGCATGGGCTGCCCCATGGATGGAAATACCGCGTTGGTATAAAGCGCGATCAGCACACCCGCCATCCCGCCAAGCGCGGCGGCAAGCGTCGAAGTTAGGCGAAAAAGCCCCTCGACGTCGATTCCCAGGAGCGCCGCAGCCTTGGTCGATTCCGCGATAGCGCGCAGTGCGCAGCCAACGCGGCTGCGCTTGAGGAACCAAAGCAGCGCGAACATCAGCGAGAAAGCGAGAAAAACGATTTGCAGTTCAAGCCACAGAACTCGGGCGGCGCCAAGGTTGATTGTGCCGGCGGGTAAAAGCCCGGGAGGGAAGCGTAGATTTTCTGCGCCGAAAAGCCCCTCTACCGCGCTGGTCGAGCAAATCGCCACGCCGATCGTGGCGACCATCGGCGCCAGATGCGGCGCCCGGCGCGCGCGCAGCCGGGCAAAAATGAACCTATCGATGACCCAGCCGAGCGCCGCCGTAACAGCCATCGAGATCAAGATGGCGGCGCTGAGCGGCAGTTTTAAAAATATCACGGCTTGCAGAGACGCGTAGGCGCCGAGCATGAAGAACGCCCCGTGCGCCAAGTTCACGACTCCGAGCACGCCGAACACCAGGGTGAAGCCCAGAGAGAACAAGGCGTAGACAGCGCCTAACGAAATCGCGTTAACGAGCTGCTGTTCGAGCATCCGCTATTTTTGAATGACGTATCGGTTGGCTTTGGTCACCATTACGATGGCGGTTTGAACCGCATCGTAACCCGCCGGCTTGCCCGCGCGGTCCGCCACCTGGCGGAATTGGAAAGGGCCGGTGGCTCCGGTCCATTGAACCGACGGCAAGGCGTCGCGCAACGCCTTGCGGTCCTTTTCCAGTTTGCCGGTGATCGTGCTTTTTTTAGCGCTTGGGCGGCGATGTACAGGGCATCATAGGCTTGAGCCGCGAACTGATCAGGCAACCCATTGTAAGTTTTTTGATAGGCTGAAGTGAAGCGTTGGTTCTCCGGCGCCGGATTTTCGAGCGACCACGGGCTGCCGACCCAAAGATTATCCGAGTCGTCCTTGGCCAAGTCAAATAACCGCGGCGAGTTCATGCCGTTGCCGCCGATAAACGGCGCGGTGAAGCCCAACTGGCGCGCTTGTACCATGATCGGCGCACCCTCGGCTACGAGAGCTGAGAGCACCACGGCGTCAGGCGCGCTCGCCTTTATTTTGGTCAGCTGTGGCTTGAAATCGACGTCGCCTTTAGCGAAAGTTTCAGTCGCCGTCACCGGCAACTTGAGCGCCTTCAATGCCTTGACGAAATGGTCGTAGCCGCTCTTGGTAAAAATATCGTCGTTGCCGTAAAACACCGCGACTTTTTTTAATCCGGTCTTCTGCGCAGCGACTTTAAGGGTAACCGGCAAGATATCCGCCTCGGTAACCGAGTTGCGAAAAACATGGTCGCCGATGGACGTGATGCCGTCGGCGGTGTTGGAAGTGCCAAAGACGACGACTTTTGCCGACTGGGCGACCGGATCAGACGCCTGAGCGGAATTGGACAGGGTCGGGCCGAACAACATCAAAACCTTGTCCTGAAAAATTAGTTTTTTAAAAACCGTGATTGCTTCTTCTTTCTTGCCCTGCTCGTCTTCGATAATCAGCGCCAATTTGTTGCCGTTGATGCCGCCCGAGAGGTTGATCTCCCGCGCCGCAAGCTCCAGGCCCCGGCGAATCTGCACGCCATATTGCGCGGCATTGCCGGTGAGCGCTTCAGCGACGCCGATTCTGATTTGCGCCGCGGCGATCGTCGCAAATGAGATAAGCGCGGCGACCGCAGCGAGTAGCAACTTGACCGATTTCATCTTACTTCCTCAAACGCAGCGGCAGCGCCGAACAGCGCGAGCGTGCGCGCTTGCGCTTTCGAGCGCGGCGCGCGGGCGCGATTCAATCTACTTCTTGCCGGTTTCGACGTGCCAGAGATACAGCGTATGATCCCAGCTGTGGCCGTCTTTGATATTTTCCGTCTTGAGCGGTTTCCAATCGCCCATGTCGAAATCATGAGATACGACACGCGCGCCGGGCTTCATCTGTTTCCAGATGTTCGGCCGAATCATCAAGTTTACTTCAGGCAGCAGATACATCGTCAAAACCGATGCCGGCGCAAGATCTACCGTGCGGATGTCTTGCTGGCGAATTTCCACGAGGTTGCCGACGCCGGCCTTTTTGATATTCTCCCGCGATTCCTTGATGCGCTCCGGGTCGATCTCGAAGCCGATCGCGCGCACGCCGTATTTTTGCGCCGCAGTGACAACGATCCTGCCGTCGCCGGACCCGAGATCATAGACAACATCGCCTTTTTTTACCTGGGCGAGCTCGAGCATGCGCTCGACCACTTCCTGGGGCGTCGGCACATAGGGCACGATTTTGCCCTCCTGCGCCTGGGCCATCTGCAACTGCGCTAGCTGTATCACCGGGAATGTAAACGCCAGCGCGAGAACCATGCGCCATGGGTTTTTCATCATCTCTCTCCTCGTCGGGCGGTTTAGAAAAAGCACCTGAGAACTTTGTCGTAGCTCAGAAAAATGACGGACTCTCGGTTAATAGGATCGGTCAACTCGCGCCAGTAGCTGCGATAATTTGCCGGCACTCAGTTAGAGCTTTCAGTTTGTCTGCGGCCATCAGCCATTTTTCTGCCAAAATTTCCCGAGCCAGCCGGCGCTTTCCTTTTCCGCCACTTGCTCCAACTCGCCGGCGTCAAGCCAGATGCCGTGGCACGCGGTACACTGGTCGATGGCGATCTTCTGAAAACTTCGCTCTTTAAGCGCGGCGCCGCACTTGGGACACTTCATCGAGCTCGCTTGCTGCGCCGCGCTGCTGGTTTCGGCCTGGTTCTTAGCTCTTAGTTTCGCCAGCTGTTCGCGTTCTTGCTTCAGGAAATATTCGTCTTCCTGAGCCTTTTTTCGCTCATCCCATTTGTTTGCCATGATCGTCCTCCGAAGCTATGAAACACCGCGATTTATATTCTCGCCAAAAGATTTTATTCAAGCGCGCACCCGAACCCTCAGGCTCGGCACTTTCCAGCCGCACCCTTGAGGCGGGTTGCGGGCTTGAATTTGGGCTTAAGACTCCAACCGAGGAACGCCAAACCGCGCAAGCGCATATCGAACAATTTTCCCAGCAGCGCGCGGAAGTCAAGTCCAAAAATTGCCGATGTACGGAAGCTTGGCGGCGGTCTTTTTCACTTGTTCGAGATTGGCGCGCAACAGCGACGTCGAGTCCCAGGAGCCGCTGGTGAGCGCGCTGCGGTAGGTCTCCGGCAAATCGATGGCGATTTTGTGGCTGCCATAAGCGAGGGTTTTGGCTTCGAGGTCGATGGCATACTCAGTGCGCGGCTCCTCCTCTACGCTCTTCATCAGCTCTGCCATCTCCGGCGCTCCTGCGGTCACCGTCGGCACGCCCATGATCGTGCAATTGCCGGCGAAGATCGCCGCGAAGGATTCGCCGACGATCGCTTTCAAGCCGAAGCGATGGAGCGCCTGGGGCGCATGTTCGCGCGACGAGCCGCAACCGAAGTTCTTGTTGACAAACAAGATCGACGCGCCGCGATATTCCGGATCATTGAAGACATGGTCTTTGCGCTTGCCCGCGGCGTCGAATCTTTCATCGAAAAAAGGATAGTCGCCCATGCGCGAGAAAGTCACTTCTTTCAAATAACGCGCGGGAATAATGCGGTCGGTATCGATATCGTTGCCGCGCATCGGCAGCGCGGTGCCGCGTATTTGGGTGACCTTGACGATCGCGCTCATCATTCCTCTCTTTATCGATAGTCGCGCACGTCGACGACTTTACCGTTGAGCGCCGCGGCAGCAACCATCGCCGGGCTCATCAGCAACGTTCTTCCGGTAGGACTTCCCTGGCGTCCGATAAAATTGCGGTTCGATGACGAAGCTGAAATTTCCCGGCCGTTGAGTTTGTCGGGATTCATCGCCAGGCACATGGAACAACCCGCTTCACGCCACTCGAAACCGGCGGCTGTGAAGATCTCGTGGAGTCCTTCGGCTTCGGCAAGTTTTTTTACCTCTGCTGAACCGGGAACCACCAACGCCCGAATACCTTTCTGCACCTGGCGGCCTCTGGCAATTTCTGCCGCAGCGCGTAGGTCCGTCAGCCGCGAATTGGTGCAGGAGCCGATAAACGCGACATCGATCGGCGTCCCCAGGATCGGCGTTCCGGGTTTCCAGCCCATGTGCTCGTAGGCTTTTTTTGCGCCATCCGGGTCGGCATAGTCGCCGGCCTTCGGCAACTTCTCCGAGATGCCCACGGCCTGGCCCGGATTGATGCCCCAGGTTACCGTCGGCTCAATGTCTTCGCCGGCTATTTCGACAAGGTCGTCGTAGACAGCGTCCGCATCCGAAGCCACCGACTTCCAGTAATTGACCGCGCGCTCGAACGCCGCTCCGGATGGAACATAACGCCGCCCTTCAAGATACTCGAAGGTCGTCGTGTCAGGATTCACGTAACCCACCAGCGCGCCGCCCTCGATGCTCATGTTGCAGACGGTCATGCGCTCTTCCATATTCATAACGTCGATGACCGAGCCGCCATATTCATAGGCGAATCCTTTGCCGCCGCCGACGCCCAGACGGCGGATGATGCTTAGAATCACGTCTTTGGCGTAGACTCCGATACCGAGCGCGCCATTAACTTTGATGCGCCGCACCTTCAGTTTATCCATAGCCAGGGTCTGGGTCGCCAACACATCGCGCACCTGGCTGGTGCCGATGCCGAAAGCGAGAGTGCCAAAGGCGCCGTGGGTACTGGTGTGGCTATCGCCGCAAGCGAGTGTCATCCCCGGCTGAGTCAGCCCGAGCTGCGGGCCGATCACATGGACGATACCCTGATTCGGACTGTCTAGACCAAAAAACTCGACGCCGAACTGCTGAACGTTCGCTTCCAGAGCTTTCGTCAAATCTTCGGCTTCGCGGTCGAGAAACGGCCGGGCGCGCCGATCGGTCGGGACAATATGGTCGAGGGTCGCGAAAGTGCGCTCGCGAAAAGCCACATCCAGGCCCTGCTCGCGCAACATGTCAAAAGCCGGCGCCGTAGTAATTTCGTGGATTAGATGCAGCCCGATAAATAATTGGGTTTGCCCGGTGGAGAGAATCCCAACCGTATGAGAGTCCCAGATCTTGTCGTAGAGCGTTCTACCAGCCATGCGCAAAACTCCTTCGCTCGGATCATATCCACGCCTCCCGGCGACTTCAAGAGCGAACGGCGGCTCTGCCGCGGTTCAACGTTCAAGGTTCAAAGTTCAAGGTTCGGCCCGCAGACCGCTATGGTCCCGCCGTACAAGTTCGGCCAATACTCAGAGCACCTCAAGCGTCTTTCCCGCGAAAGCGGCAATCCAGATTTTTTGTACTTCCTGGATGCCGGTCGCAAGTTCGGATCTGACCTTGAACCTTGAACACCTTGAACGTTGAACCGCGCCGCCAGGCGCTCTGTTGTTATTGCCCTCGGGCTTTGTTAGGTTACGCGCGCTCTAAGTTATGCTGGCTAAAGTCAACAGCGCCGCGCTCTACGGTATCGATGCTCTGCGCGTCGAGGTGGAAATCGATCTCGCCTCGGGCTTGCCGCAGCTCGCCACCGTCGGGTTGCCAGAGGGCGCGGTAAGGGAAAGCAAAGATCGCATCCGCGCCGCGGTCAAGAATTGCGGCTATAATTTTCCCGCTAAACGCATCACCATCAATCTCGCTCCGGCCGATATCAAGAAAGAAGGCTCAGCTTATGATCTGCCGATGGCGGTGGGCATTCTTGCCGCCGAGGGCCTGGTCGAGAAAGATATCCTGGAAGATTACCTGCTGATCGGTGAACTCTCACTGGACGGTTCGGTGAAAGCGGTGCGCGGCGCTTTGTCTGTGGCCATGGCCGCCAAGAAAGAAAAAATGCGCGGCATTATCTTGCCCGAAATCAATGCCCCGGAGGCCGCCGTGGTTCACGAGATCGAAGTCCTGGGCGTGCGCAACTTACCCCAGGTGATTCAATTCCTGAACGGCAATGAGGCGCTGGCGCGGAGCGCGGTGAACCTCGAAGAGATTTTCAGCCAGCACTCGCGCTACCCGAGCGATTTCAGCGACGTCAAAGGACAGCAACATGTCAAACGCGCCCTCGAGGTTGCCGCCGCAGGCGCTCACAACGTGCTGCTCGTCGGCCCGCCGGGGTCCGGCAAAACCATGCTCGCCAAACGGCTACCGACAGTCTTGCCGGATCTGACTCTTGCAGAAGCCCTGGAGACCACCAAAATTCATAGTGTCATGGGTCTTCTCAACGGCGCGCCGATCATCGCCACCCGGCCCTTCCGCGCGCCCCATCATACGATCTCCGATGCCGGCTTGGTGGGCGGCGGCACGGTACCGAAACCGGGAGAAGTTTCGCTGGCGCACAACGGCGTGCTGTTTCTCGACGAGCTGCCGGAGTTCAAACGCAACGTATTGGAGGTCATGCGCCAGCCGCTGGAAGACGGCAACATTACGGTTTCCCGCGCCATCGGTTCGATCAACTACCCGGCGAGCTTTATGCTGGTCGCCGCAATGAACCCTTGTCCCTGCGGTTTTTTCACCGACCCGCAAAAAGAATGCACCTGCACGCCGCTGCAAATCCAGCGCTATCGTTCCAAAGTCTCCGGCCCGCTGCTCGACCGCATCGATATTCAGGTCGAAGTGCCGACCTTGCGTTATCAGGAACTCGCGAGCAAAGACGCCGGCGAGCCCTCCGCAGAAATTCGCCAGAGGGTCAACGCCGCACGCGCCATTCAGCTCAAGCGCTTTGAGAAACGCCCGCTCCACGCCAATGCCCAAATGGGCGCGCGCGACTTGAAACGCCACTGCGCCGTCGACGACAACGCCGAAAAGCTCCTCGAGCAAGCCATCAACAAGCTCGGTTTAAGCGCAAGAGCGTACAGCCGGGTGCTTAAAGTTAGCCGCACCATCGCCGATCTCGCGGCATCTGAAAACATTCAATCTGCTCACATTGCTGAAGCGATTCAGTACCGCAGCTTGGATCGGAGAATGTAGCGCTATACGCCCGGCAACTGCGCCGCCTCGGCATGAAAAAACGCCAGGTAGTCGATCTTTGCCGGAGACAGGCCTTGCTCGTAACCGTATTGGCTTATCGCTTCGAGCACCGTGCGATTGTCCTCAATATTGTAAGCCCAGTAGTTTTCGCCCATCAGCGCGCGCTGCTCGGCGATGGCGGCGGCCATCCACGGATAGACGATCACTTGTGGATCGGGGCCTTCAAGCCGGTTGAAAGCTTCGTCGCGCGATGCGCGAAACGCCTTGAGCAGCGCCACCGGCGCGTTGGGGTGTTCATCGACAAACGCTTGCTTCAAAGTGACGATGTGGCTGGTCGGGAAAATACCGGTCTTTCTAAAATAGTTTTGTTCTTCGCTACGGTAGTCGTCGAATAGCCGGCGGCTCCGCGGATCGCGCGCCGAGATCGACGGCAAAACATTGGGGCCGATGACCGCGTCGATCTTTCCTTCGAGAAGTAAATTATCGAGGAGCTTGTCAGGATCGCCCCCCGGCTCGATCTTTTCGATGCGAATTCCTGGGGCGACACCTTCTTTCTTCGGCCGCGGCGAAACCCAGTTGATGCGCTGCAAATCGACGTCGTAGTAATGCTTGAGCGCACCGCGCGCCCAGACTCCCGCGGTATTGTCCCACTGCATGATGCCGACCTTTTTGTCTTCCAGGTCTTTGGCGTTCTCAATGCCGGCTTTGCTGTTCACAAAGATGTAGGCCTGGCGAAATTTTCGGTTGGGAAACGCCGGGATGGATATGTGCGCTTGACCGGTCGCATAAGCGCGCAGCCGCGCCGCAAAGCCGCAGTCCCAGGCATCGCACCCGTCTTCATCGCGAACAAACTCCCATTCGAAGCCTTCGATCTTTATCGTACCATCAGTGATGGGGATGTTCGTATCGATCGTCGGCTCGCGGAAATAGAAGCGCAGTTTTGCATTGGCCATGTTAGCTCTCCTCAGACGGCATTTGGCTAAGTATGTCGGGCACCGTGCTAAATTTTTTTGCCCAGCAGATTCGACCGCGACCATAGCGCGACTGCCTCGAAGACTGCAATCCCAGAGACTCTCGCGATGACCTTGGATTGCCTTCCTCGGCACGCAACGATAAATAGAAGCGGCAAACTCACTGCTCAACAAATTACAATCGCGTGACGGCGGCCATGATTCGAGTTGCGTTGGGTATCGGCGGCTACCCGCCTGAAGAACACAAGCGCCGTGCCGACCTTGCGCTGTCCTACCTACTGACGAAAACCTCCAATCCTAGTGATGCGGGCATTGGTGAGAAAGGCTTTGCACCATGTGGACCGACAAGTGGGAAGGCAAAACCATCGGCCTGGCGCTCGATGAGGCGGCGCGGAAGTACGGCGACAAAGTCGCCATGGTGTTTCAAAGCGGCGCGGTTACGTACAACCAACTCAAGCGAACATCGGATCTTATCGCACGCGGCTTTCTGAGCTTGGGTGTCGGCAAAGGCGACAAAGTTGCCATCTGGATGGCCGGCTATGCTGAATGGGCCTATGTCTACTTCGCGCTGGCGCGCATCGGCGCGATCATCGTGCCGGTCAACACCCGCTACCGGCCCGAAGAAGTCGAATACGTGCTCAACAAATCGAAGGCATCGATCCTGGTGTTCAAAGAGGAACCAAACAAGAACTATATCGCTCTGCTCAAAGAGTTGTGCCCCGGCGTGGACGCAGCGCTCGAATTGATCGCCCAACGAAAAACTGCCGTGTCTCAAGAAAATCATCGTTTCGTCGCCCGAGTTCGGCGGCTGGCTGCTCGTTCGACGATCTCGCCAAGCTCGGCGCTGAGGTTTCGGAAGCATTTGCGGCAAGCGCGGCGAGCCAGGTCGCGAGCGAGACATCGCCATGATTCAGTTCACCTCCGGGACCACGGCGATGCCCAAAGGCGCAATGCTGTTTCAAGTCGCCATGCTGCGCGGCGCCCAGTGCGGCTGTCTGGCGCTGAAACTGACCGAGTCCGATCGATTCTTCAGCCCGCAGCCCTTTTTTCACGTCGGCGGTTCGATCCAGGTGATGCTCGCGCCGCTGGTCTCCGGCTGCACGATGATCGTGCAGCCGTATTTCGATGCTGGCGAAGCTTTAGAACTAATGGAACGTCATCGATGCAACGTACTGATGGGTCACCAGCCGCACTATATCGAATATCTCAACCACCCCGATCTGAAGAAGCGAAAGCTTGTGCTCGAAAAAGGCATGATCTTCGCGAGCCCGGAGGTCAACAAGCGAGTTCACGACGAGATGGGCATCAGAAAACTCATCAGCCCGTACGGGCTTACGGAGACCCATATCGGCGGCACCGCATGCGAGTTGGACGATCCTTTGGAATTGCGAATGACCACCGTGGGGAAAGCCATGCCCGGCGTCGAGATCGGCATTCGGCAGCCGGACGGCAACGAATTCTTACCCGCAGGCCAGCCCGGGGAAATTTGCGTTCGCGGCTGGTGCATTACGAAAGGATACTTCGACGACCCGCAGAAAACCGCTGAGGCCCTCGATGAGAACGGTTGGTTTCGCACCGGCGATGTCGGCACTATCGGCAGCGATGGTTATCTCAGACTGGTCGGCCGCATCAAGGATATGATCCGCGTTGGCGGTGAAAATGTCGCCGCAGCGGATGTCGAGTCGGTTTTGCTCAAAGCACGACGCGATAAAACAAGCGATCGCAGTGGGCATGGCCGATCCGCGATTGGCGGAGGTCGTGGCAGTCTTTGTTGAGTTAAAAACCGGGAAGCAAACGACGGAAGAAGAAATTATCGACTTCTGCCGCCGGCATCTGGCGAGCTTCAAAGTCCCGCGCCGAGTGAATTTCGTTTATGAATGGCCCATGACCGGCGCCGGGAAAATTCAGCGCTATGTTTTGAAGGAATTGCTTGGCAAAGAAGCAACCGAACCCTAACGGCGGCACCGAGGGCCAGCGTCTTTGCCGTGCGGCAGAACATGGCACGTTGATCGTCTCCAGAGCCAGGCCGTGCCATCTTCGCCTGAGGTCTTCACCGGTAGCCAACTCATAGTCGCGAGAAGTCCGAACATCCGACTTAAGCCGTCGATTAGAGATCTTCGCAACAATCTCTTGATCCACGGCTCGGTGGGGTCTTGTGAGGTCGTCCATGCGCAAGCCCTGCCGTTTGAAGATTGCCTGAAAGACGAACAGCTCAATTGATTGCGCACCCGATCGTGACTTCACGGCAAACCTGCATCAGCTCGAGATCCACCGCACCACAGTCGGGGCAAAGTCGCACCAGCCAACTGAATCTTCGATCCGATTCGATACCCGTAGTCAGCGGCTTGTCGGACGGTTCCTCGCAGATTTCGCAGACAAACGGTTTTTGCGCTGATTCGGAGATAAGCATGAGATTGTCTTTCGTTGCTCACGCGAAGGCCGCGGCTGGCAAGTATTCAGCCGCGGCTCGCACTTTGGCAGTTTAGTTAGGCAGGACCACTGAATCGATCACATGGATCACGCCGTTGCTTGCGATGATATCGGTCGCCGTCACCCGGGCGTTGTCGACCATGACTTTTCCGTCGCGAGCGTTGATTTTGAGCGAGCGCCCATTGATCGTCTTGGCGGAGTCTAGATTGACGACTTCACTGGCGGTCACCCGGCCCGGCACGACATGATAGGTCAGCACGGCGATCAACTTCTCCTTGTTTTCGGGTTTGAGCAGGTTTTCCACCGTGCCCGCGGGCAGCTTCTTGAAAGCCTCATCGGTCGGCGCGAAGACCGTAAGCGGCCCCTCACCTTTGAGCGCATCCACCAGCCCGGCTGCTTGAACCGCGGCGACGAGCGTCTTGAAGGACCCCGCTGACACTGCGGTATCGACGATGTCCTTGTCCGACATCTGGGCTTTCGCCGAACCCGCCAAGCCCAACATTAAAGCCAACACTCCTACTCCCATTTTGAAGACTTTCATTTTCTTTCCTCCCTGTTTTTATTTTTTTCGAAATCTTCGGGAAAGCTATTAGAGCAACGGTGATGCCAGGCGCGGCTTCTGTTTGCTACGTGGCGATTTGCACTCGCGTTTTGCGGTTCGCGGCGAAGGGACAAAAGAATTATCGCAAGGAATCGTGAGACACTTCAGTGTTTCATCACCGTCTCACGGCTGTCTCAGCTGATACAGCGAGACTACTTGTCGTCGGGATTGATCTGGAGATCTGCCAAGCGGCGGTAGAGCGTGGCACGGCTGATGCCGAGCAGGCGTGCCGCTAGCGCGCGATTGCCGCGCGAACGGGTCAGCGCATCGAGAAAGCGCGCTTTCTCGTCGCTCAACGGATCACCGGGTATCGCGCTTACGAAGTCCGGCGGCGCGACGATCTCGGGAGGTAAATCATCGGGCTGGATCACCGCGCCGGCGCAGCGGATCACGGCAAATTCAATGGCGCTTCTGAGCTCACGCACGTTGCCAGGCCATGGATGGTCCATCAGCAGGCGCGCGGCCTCGTAGCTCAATTCAGTGACCGGCTTTGCGCCGGCGGTGGAAAATTGCGCGAGAAACGAAGCGGCCAGCAACGGAATGTCCTCGCGTCGCTCGCGCAGCGCCGGCACCGTAATGCGCGCCACGCGAATGCGGTAAAACAAATCCTGGCGGAAATTGCCTTTGGTCACCTCATCGCTTAAACGGTGGTGCGTTGCCGCCAAGAGTCGCACGTCGATCTTGCGCGGACGGGTTTCGCCCAGGCGCACGATCTCACGCTCCTGCAGGACGCGCAGCAGTTGATTCTGCACCGTTATCGGGATATCGCCGATCTCATCCAAGAGCAGAGTCCCGCCGTTGGCCGCTTCGAACAGTCCCTGATGATCTTCGATGGCTCCCGTAAAGGCGCCCCGTTTGTGGCCGAATAACTGGCTCGCCAGGAGCGATTCGGTGAGCCCGGCGCAGTTCACCGCGACGAAGGGCTTGTCCTTACGATGGCTGGCCGCATGGATAGCGCGGGCGACCAGCTCTTTTCCCGCGCCGGTCTCGCCATCGATCAGCACCGTCGCATCGACGCGCGCGACGGCGCGAATGTGTTGATAGACCTGCTGCATCGCCGCGCTCTTGCCCAGCAGATCGTAAAATTGTGCCCGCTCATCGAGCAGGCGGCGCAGGTCATGGACTTCGGTCACATCGTAAAGAAAAAAGATCTTACCGCGCGGGTCGCGCGGATCGTCCTTCACATCGACTTCTAGCCAGCGGCGCCGGCCGTCGGTTCCATCCAAATGCAGCGGGATTCGACTGCGTTCGGTCATGGGCTTTTTGATCAGCGCCTGTAGGTTGCGCGTGTTGGCCTCATCCAAACTGAATAACTTTTGCCAGGACAGGTCGGTCGCGGTCTCCGGCCGGCCAAAAAGCCGGCGCGCCGCCGCATTGAGAAATACTGCATTGCCGTTTTCGTCGGTCATGACCGTGCCGATGCGCATCTCGTTGAGAATCGAACCGAGACCGTTGCGGCTTCGTTCCACCTGCCGATACATTTCTCGCAATTGGTCCTCGGCCAGCTTGCGCGCGGTCACGTTCCTTTGGATCGATAGGAAATGGGTAATCTCGCCGCTGTCCGCGCGAATCGGCGTGATGTCCCATTCGACGTAGTATTCCGCGCCGTCTTTGCGGTAATTGACGGTCTCGCCGGAAAACGTCTCACCCCGGCTGAGCGCGTCGCGCAAGCGCTGCAGCATGGCCCGATCCGACTTCGGGCCTTGCAGAATGCGCGGCGTTTTGTGCAGGATCTCTTCCAGGCTGTAGCCGGTCATGGCGCACAGGGCAGGGTTGGCGAAAAGAATCTCCGGCCCCAGCGCATCGAGCTGCGCCGAGGTAATCAGCACCGCTTCCTTTGCTTGATTGACCGCGACATCGAGTAGATTCGTGAGCTGCTCGACGCCGAGCAGCTGGGCGTTCGCCATTACTCTAGCTCCTCGAGCATCAGCGCAAGCTTAGCAACTTCGTCAAAGTCCATTGTGAATCAACAAAACGCAACCCATCTTCCGAGTCAAGCTGCCGCATCACCGACGGTTCGCACTCGGCAGCCGAGTCAGGGGAGCGGGTCTAGGACGCTGTTGACTAGCTGGACAAACTCACGTTCAACAGCTTCCCGATGCCTCGCGCCAAATCGGCGGTGAAGTCGGAAACCGGTCATGTTCGCTGTTAGATAAGATTTAACGAAAGAGAGCAACAGCTGGACTCGGCTTATTTTGATGTCTCGGCTCAGAATATTCGATACACCGGAAGTTGAATTACCCGCAGTTTAGTGCGACGTCGGCGATCGCGACCCATGATCTTCGACAGCGCTCTGCCCTATTGGATCTCAGCCTGGTTTGTCCATCTAGTCAATGCCGCCCCCGCTAGCAGCCCGTGTTAAAAGTGTGGCGTCGCACCGAGAACGGGCGAGGCGCCCCGACGGCAAGGCGCGACGACCGAGAATATCGGGGAATATTTGAACGAGGAGCAACGCAGCCAACGAGGACGCATCGCCCTTCGAATGCAGTCAGACTTTCACCACGGGCTGCTAGCTCCCACGAGTTGTTCAACCACGGAAACCCACTGGCTTGGCCGCTCTAAAATGGCCCAGTCGCGTGGAACTGAAATTGTTTGTCCTTGCCGGAATTATTGTGTTAAAGATTTTTCACATTGGGAGGTAATGGGCGTATGCAAGCGATTTCGAGAAATTTCGCTTTGGCCCTGGGGCTGTGGCTCACGGCTTTTGCTGGCTATAGCGACGCTGCGAGTCCGGCGTTGCTTAAAGCCAAACAGGAGGCCGAAACCAAGGGATATATTTTCGCGACGAGCCACGACCAGATCGTGGCCACAGCCAAAAAAGAGGGCAGGATGCGCGCCATAAGCTTCTTGTCCGACAAGATGCTTGACGCCATGGTTCGCGCCTTCAGGGCTAAATACCCGTTTCTCGATGTCCATGTGGAGGAGCAAGGAGGATCGGTTGAAGCGGCGCAACGCTTTCTCCTGGAGATCAAGGCAGGCATGGCCAAGAACTGGGATGCCAATCGCCTCTGGACTGAGCTATACGATGAGTACCTGCCGCACCAGAAAAAGTTCGACATTCTAGGCATGGCCCAGAACAAGGTGCTGAATATCCCTCCCCCTATGGTCGATCCCGTTCACCGTCATGTCGTGGCGCTCAGCAGCAACCTCCATGTGCTGGCCTACAACAACAAGTTGATCCCTCCCGAAAAGGTCCCCGTAAAGTGGGAGGATCTCTTGCGGCCCGAGTTCAAAGGGAAGAAGTTCGCCTCGGATATTCGGCCCGTAGGGGTTGCGGCGCTGGTCCCTGCGTGGGAGCTTGAGAAGACGCTCGACTTTGCCAGGAAGATCGCCGCGCAACAGCCGGTCTGGGGAAGAGGGCATACAATCCTGATATCTTCGGTTCAGACCGGAGAGATCCCCATGTTCATTGGAACCAACTTCGGAGCGGTGAAGAGAGCGCAGGCAAAAGACCGGCTCAAGGTGCTCGAATATAAGTTTTTGGAGCCGGTTGTGGGCAGATTGCATCTCACTGACGGTGTTCTGGCCGCGGCCAGAAATCCTTATGCCGCCCTTTTATGGCTGGAGTTTCAGGCATCGCCCGAAGGACAAAAGTTACTGGATGAACACTGGCCTTATGGCGCGTCCGTGCTGTTGCCCGATTCGGTTCAAGCCCAGGAGACCAAGGGAAAGACACTCTCCCTGGTCGATTGGAACCACTACACTAAACTCGACGAGTACACCTCGAAGGTTGCCGGGGCTTACGGCTTTCCAAAGGCCGAAAAATAAGTGGGAAACAGATGTGGACATTTATTTGGAGTTGAGCGGGCTACCGTGGGGCTTGCGGCGTCCGCCGAGAAACGCCATAACGGTCACCGCTGCGCCTGGAACAATCGCGTTCATCCGTAATCGCCTTTTGCTTCCAGTTTTCTCCTGAGATCTGTGCCGATCGGCAACTAGAAATCAGAAACTAAAACCCAGTCCGGTCCAACCGATGTTGAGCGGTTTCGGTTCGGTGCCGAGGGCGCTGCCGGTGCTAGATCCGAGCGACAGAACTGATACAACGAAAAGGACCAATAACAATAGCGGCTTCACTTTGCCTCCGATTTAGCCTGTGGTGCGATACCGACATAACCTGTTACGTCACTTATTATTTGAATCCAGGGGCTCCGTCCAGTATTCGTTTTTCAACTGCTGCTATATCTTGGAAGTTAGCATTTTGGTCGCGCTATGGGGACGCTATTGACTAGCTGGACAAACTCACGTCAACAGCTTCCCGAGCCTCGCGCCAAGTCGGCGGTGAAGTCGAAACTGGTCAAGTTGGCTGTTAGATAAGATCTAACGAAAGAGAGTAACAGCTGGAGAAAATCGACGTCACCAGCGGGCAAGGCTTCGGTCGGCGATTTCCTGCCAGGGGACATCCTTGGGAATGACGATGTCAGCGGCACGGACGTTCCGATAAGTCTTGGGGTCAACGCCGAGCGGATCGCCGCCGCGCTCGAAGTCGCGCAGGACGTCGAGTAGAATGCGCCGGCAAGCGATGATGGCTTGGTCCGAAGTTCCGAGATGCTCGCGGCTGCGATCGACGATGGCGCCCATGCTTTCCTGCACCGCCAGGTCCTGGGTATTGACTCCCTCGATGCCCGTGTAGGTTTTGCTCCGTTGCATCTCGCGATCGATCAGCCAGTCGTTTTGCCGGGCCCGATAGCGCATGGCGGTTTCCCCACCTGGCCCCCTACCATGGCTGGTTTCTTCGTTTGCGATGAATTGCGGCGTCAGCGGCTTGTCGTCATCGACGGCGAGCAGCCAGTTGTAGATCATGGTGTTGTGATCGTCGATGGGCACCCACATGTGGCCTTTCTCAAGGGGGATGGCCTCGCGGTTGCCGCTGCTCTTGCCCTTTCTGCGCACTACTTGTTGGGATCTGAATTGGTGAAACGGCAGGACAAACTGATAGAGCCGCAGATAGATGCCGATCTCGCCCAAGTCGCGCAGGCCGACGTATCTGAAGCCGTAGCTCGTGCGCTCAACTTCCAGTCGCGGCGCCCGGTCGATGCGGCTAAAGGCCGTCTTATCGGAAAGATCGTTGTTATGGAGAAACGAACCGTGACAGGTGTCGATGCCGCCTTCGACACATTGGAGATAATTGCAGTATTCGTGTGTCTGTGAAACGAAGCGATGTGACTCCGGCGCTCGCGTCCATTCCATGCCGACGGCGTCGGGCATCTTTTCGCATGGCCCCATGTAGGCCCAGATTACGCCACCCATTTCGACAGTGGGGTAGGATCGCAGGGTGACCTTTTCTTTGAAGCGGCTGTCCGCCGGTTCGTTGGGCATATCGACGCAACGACCTTCGACGTCGAATTTCCAGCCATGATAGACGCAGCGCAGGCCGTTCTCTTCGTTGCGGCCCAGGAACAACGAAGCGCGCCGGTGCGGACAGTACTCGTCGAGGAGGCCGGGCCGGTCTTGACTATCGCGAAAGGCGACGAGGTCTTCGCCCAGGAGCCTGACCCGAACCGGCGGGCAATCAGGCGCCGGCAACTGGGTTGCGAGCAAGGCCGGCATCCAATAGCGGCGCATCACCTCGCCCATCGGCGTTCCAGGCCCGATCCGGGTTATCCGCTCGTTTTCTTCTCGCGTTAACATACGTTGGCTCCTCAATCGGACAGGAGTTTGTCCGTGTATGACGGCGAGCACCGGGAGGTTGTTTATTTAGATGAAAATTACTCCTATGAGCAAACAACGTCCCGTCGCCAGATCGTAGAAGGATATCCCGACTCGCCTTACGCGAATCAGGCGAAGACCCGTTTGGCCGAGTTGGAGAAAGCGCATTAGATATTCATCGAGCCTGGTCTCTGCCCTGCCTGGCGACACGTGCAGCGATATAGTCACGCACAGCGGCCCGGATTCTGCTCGCCGCATCTCGTTTCGCAGCTGGTCAGTAAAGCTCGGTCTTCAGGCGCTCGGCATATTTCTCGTTATAAACCGTGGCGTAGGCAGCATCCTTGCCGTCGCGAGCGGCGGCAAAGTCGCCGTGGCTCGGCGCGCCGCTCGGCCGCGCCGTCGCATCCCACAGCTTCGCCCGCGCGAAGGCTTTGGGACAGTGATTGAAGGCTTCGTTGACAGCGACGACCACGACCACGCGCGGCAGCTTGCCGCGCACTTCGAATCGCTTCAGCAACTCCGGGTCGGTGCTGATCGTCGCACTGCCAGTCACGCGATAGGTTTCGTTCGATCCCGGAACCATAAAAATGATACCGACCTTCGGGTTTACGAGCAGGTTCTTCATCCCGTCGATGCGGTTGTTGCCTGGCCGGTCTGGGATCAGCAGTGTGCGGTCATCGAGCAGCTGCACGAAGCCCGGCGCATCGCCCTTGGGCGAACAGTCGATGCTGGTCCCGTTCGAGGTGGCGAGCACCAGGAACGGCGATGCCGCAATGAAGGCGCGCCCGACCTCGGTGATGTGGTCGGCTTCCTTGGTGGCCACGTTAGGCAACGGCTTGGCATAAATCTTCGCGAGATCGTCCAGCGAAGTAACGGTGTAGGCATCGTTCCGGTCTATCGTATCCATGTCGTATTCCTTTTTTGTTGGTGAGTGGCAGTAGTGTTTGTTGGATTTGTTCAATATCCATTAGCTAACCGAGTCTTGTCAACATTGCAATTTACTGCGGCTGCCTTGAAGTCTGGAAGACTTTCCACCGGCTAGCGCCTTGGTAGCGCCCCCGCGCCGGATAACTTTTTGAATAGATCGATAATCTCCGGTTCACGGGGGATTTCGCGCAGCTGTTTTTCAAACTCATCGGGGGCGATCGGCATGGCCGGCTCCGAGGTGAGTTTCTCGTAGCTGTTGACGTAATCGGGATCGGCGAAGGCACTCCGCATGGCTTCTCGCAAAATCTTTACTCGGTCAGGCGGTGTGGCAGGAGGAAGGACAAACGGCTGGCCGGTGGCGCGCGCGCCGCGAAATAGCGCGATCAAGCGGCGTTCCTGATTAGACCTGGCCAGGGCTTCGATCTCGAGAAGTTTAGCCAGCCGCGGATGGCTGTAACTGATATCTTTGGGGATGTCCATGGTGGCGTTTATGTCGACCATATCTTTGTCGAGCCAGTGGGCATTACGAGTCAGCAAGCTGTCGAGGATGCTCACTCGGGCGTCGATCTCGTTTCGCTCCAAGGCGAAGTCGATTTCCCGCGGCGTGTAGCCGGTGACGAAGCGCGGCTCTTTCAGGTCGAACATGTAAGCGAACAGTCGCGCCATGGTGTACAGGCTGTGACCGACGGAGGGAGCGCCGATGCGTATTCCAGTGGCGGCGGCGAGTTTTTCCTTGGTCGTGAAGCCGGCGCCTTTGCGGCTGATGAAGCCGTAGGGCGCATAGCGCGCGTGGGAACCGAGATAGATGAACTTGTCGATGTCGTAGAGCACGTCGCTCTCGCCGAACAGCGTGCCCTGAATCATGCCGGTGATCATGGCGCCCATGGTCAAGCCGTCGGGTTTCACCGACTTGTAAAGATAATTGGCCGCTCTGCGGCCGCCGGCGCCGGGCATGTATTGCATGACGATGTTGGGATGGCCGGGAATATGTTTCTTCAGCGGTGCGAGGAGCGCTCGCGTGCGCAGGTCGCCGGCGCCGCCGGCGTCGGTGCCGCTGACTAACAGAATATTTTTTCCTTCGTAAAACGGCGCTTGGGCTTGAGCGCCGGCGGCGACGCAGACGAACAAAAGGCAACAGGTCAGCCGTGCAAGTTTCATCATGGAAGTGGATGTTACGGGTCGGACGCTAGGCAGTTCCAGCATTTTCGTCCCATAAGAATGCGTTTGCTAAGAGGCTCAGTATCGCCGATTAAATTGCCGTCGTAAACCTCGCTCTGCTCTCGCAACGTATACGCTCCGTCAATGGTTCAATGTCGCTCCGCCACGTTCGTGCCGTAACCAAGGTCCGCGACCCACTCACCGCGCCCCTGTGGAGTGAGATCCAAGATATGCCAAACGGGAGACAGCAGATCGATACCGCGCTCTTCGATGTCGCTCGAGAGCGACGGATGAACTGAGTAGAAGCGGCTAGGGCTTCCGTCTCCGGCGCGTGGATTTGCAGCGATTCCCCTTATCATTTCCTCTTTCGCATCGTTGGTGATGTCGTGCGAATTCTCGTCGTGCGACACCGTCAGAGACGTCCCACTCTCGGCGTTACACGCGTTAACGGCGCTACTCCGTCTTGAGACTGTGCCCGTAATCAACGGCGGAGTTGAAGTTTCGCTGGGCCCCCGTCTCGGCGCAGACCCGGAGGATGACCTCATTGCACAGTTCCGAGTCTCATAAGACAAGTTGACCTTCAGAACGTTCGTCCGTACGATATTGAGCACCATGACCGCGATTACAAAGAAATTGGACGCCAAAATGAGCCGCTGGAAACCAGAGACGGCAAAGAAGGTCGAAAAATTCGTCGCCGAAATCATCGATTTGGCCGACAGCGACGCGCTTGACGTAGTCCGGTGTCGGCAGGTTGAGCAGGAAGTATTAGACAAACGCGGCGCGGGTATTGTTACAGTATATAGTGATTCACATCTGCGCTGAGGGAACGCCACATTAAGCATGCATGGGATGCAAAATCAGGCAATGCCAGTTGAGGAGCTTCTTCGTTTGCTCGCGGAACAATCCAAGGAACATGCGTTCATCCTCTTGGATACCGACGGTCGGGTTATCTGGTGGAGCCCCGGCGCGACTCATCTTTTCGACTGGCACGCGGATGAGATGGTAGGTAACTCTCTGAGTCGCTTGTTCACTCCCGAAGACGTCGAGAAAGGCATTCCGGAACAAGAACTCGCAACGGCGCGTGAGACCGGCAAAGGCGAAGACGATCGTTGGCAGATCCGATCCGATGGTGCGAGACTCTGGGTGACAGGAATGTCAATCGCGCTGCGAAATAATAATGGTGATGTCATTGGGTTCGGCAAAATCGTTCGCAATCGAACCGATTTAAAAGAGCAGTTGGAGGCGCTACGCAACGAAGTCGAAAGGCTAACCCGTCGTGACGAACAAAAAGAAAACTTTTTGGCGACTTTGTCGCACGAGTTACGCAACCCACTCACGCCATTGTCCAATGCTGTGCAGCTTCTCCGAAAGACGGCTCCTCCCACTGGAATGATGGAATACCCGATTGAATTGATCGAGCGTCAAGTCGAGTTTATCCAAAGGTTAATAGACGATCTGCTCGACGTAACGCGCATCAATACGGGAAAGATCCGGCTGAATAAAAAAACTGTCGCCTTGTCAGAAATCATCAACCGCGCGGTCGAGGCAGTGCAGCCGTTGATTGAGGAACGTCACCAAAACCTGCAAGTGCTTCTGCCTCCTGGTGCTATTGAGTTTGTCGCCGATCCGGACCGATTGCACCAGGTCTTCGTGAACTTGTTAACCAACGCCGCCAAGTTCACGGCCAACGAACAGAGTATCTGGGTCAAAGGCACTACTGAGGGAGAGGAGATAGTTGTGCACGTGGAAGATACCGGCGTTGGCATTCCGGCCGCCATGCTAGCGGGAATCTTTGATCTTTTCACACAGGTGGAAACACCGGTATCATCACACGGCGGCTTGGGCATCGGGCTGTCGTTGGTGAGAAATCTGGTTATGTTGCACGGCGGCTCGGTTCAGGTGCGCAGCGACGGTATGGGAAAGGGTAGCGAATTCACGGTCCGGCTTCCGTTGAATGCTCCGGAGAGCGACGGGAGACCGGCTGAGCAAGATCGTCGAGACGTAAAAGTCTGACCCTCACAGGAACCCTCTCCTCTGCGCGTCAGCTCTCGTTTTTGCCGCCGGAGTCGGAGCGGACGGTCTTCCGCGATCGGGTGGTTGGACGGGCCGCGGGCTTCTTCGGCGCCGTCGTCTTTCGCGTGCTACGAGCGGCGGCCGGGGTGGCGGCCCCGACGCGGGCGCGCGGACGGCGCGGCTTGGCGCGCCCGAGGGGTTCCGCGGTCGTGTCGATGGGAATGGGCCCGATCTCGGACGCCTTGTCGTCAACGGCCTCCGCCTGCGGCTCCAGTCGATTGCCCGGCTCGCCTTGATTAAGTTCCTCCAGCTGCTCGCGCGCACCGGCGTCCATCGATTCGACGACGTCGTCGGACTCCGCTTCGCCCGGGTCCTGTTGCGGGACCGCAGACCGGGTCGCCCCCGTCTGCTGCAGGACCGGCCCCTTGAAGACGAGCAGGCCGCCGCGGCGATCTCGTTCGAGCCGCACGAGGCCCTCGCGCTGACAGGCACGCAACAGATCGATCAGGCCGGGGAACCCGTAGCGGCGCTCGTCGAAACCACCATCGGCTGCGCGCAACAGCTGCTTGACATTGCGCAGGTATATCGGCCACCGCGCGGTCGTCGCGGCCGTCAGAATTTGCCCGACAAGCCGGACACCATCAGCCTGGTCACCCGCCGGCGTGACGGGTGCCTCCGCGACGACAGGTGCCTCGACGGCCTCCGCCTCGGGAGAAGGCGGTCGAACGACGTCCCGCCGCGTCTCCGGCGCAGCCTGGGGCTTGGCCGGCGGGGCCGCCGACTGATCGCCTTCCTCGAACTGCTCGTTCAATTCGACCATCACGCTCCGGCCAGTGTGCTTCAATTGCGCGAGTCCGGCCTGAGCCAGCTTTTCGACGAAGTCGTGGAACGAGGACGCACCGTAGTTGCGTTCGGAGAAGGTCGAGTCGAGCTGGAGCAGGGTGCTCTTCAGGAGCCCCGTCTGTGGCGACACTTCGCGGTCGGACAGGATCTTCAGCGCGCGGCGCACGATCGGGAACGCCTGCGCGATCGGGCTGGAGGCTGCGGGCGCCACCGGGCGACCACCCTTGAACGCGGAGCGACGGCCACCCGTGAGGTTCTCGTACGCGATGAACTCGTGGCAGTTGCGCTGCAGGATAATGCTCGTGAAAGCGCGGCCGCCCACGACGAAGACCTTCTTGTCGTACTGCTTCAGCTTCTCGACCAGCGAGAGGAAGTCGCTGTCGCCGCCGACGATCACGTACGCGTTGATGTGCGGGTGCGTGAACGCCATTTCGAGGGCGTCGAGGGCGAGGTTGATGTCCGCCCCGTTCTTGTCGCCGCCGGGCGTCAGATTGCGCTGCACCAGCCGGATGGCGTGCTGCGTGAGATGGCGGCTGTACTCGCCCGCGCGCGTCCAGTCGGCATAGGCGATCTTGGTGACCACCTCACCCCGCTCCTTCAAGGCGTCGAGGATAGCGCCGATGTCGAAATTCTCTCCGAGCGTCGATTTAACGCCGATTTCGATGTTGTCGAAGTCGATGAAGACGGCGATGTTGAGACGGTCCTGATTGGGCAACTGAAATCCTTTCAACTTTCTATTTTTTATTTTATGCCGAGAGGGGCGCCGGCGCCTCGAGGGGCGGGACGATCACCCGCGTGAATTGGCCACGCTGCATGATCGCGCGTATGCATAAGAAATTCAAACCAGCTTGTTGTTCTGCCCGAGCAGTAACGCCGGACCGGAGAGTTGTCAATTGCCTTTCTGATCGCTCACTCGTCGCCGATCGATCGGTGGTCGACTGACCAGCGCGACCGGTAATGGACGTGCACGCCGATCGACAAGAAATAAGATTACGCGGCAGGTCTAGAGAAGTCCTTATGCGGCAGCGAAGTCGGGGCTGTCGTGAAGAACCATCAACTGCTCGGGCCGGAGGAATACGATCGCGAACCCATGACCGTCGCGATCGGCGAATTCGACCTCGTACGCCCCGTCCGGGTACGTCATGACGACGGCACCGATCTGACCGCGCCGCAATAGCAAAGACCGACCGCTTTCGAAGTGCTTCGTACGCAAATCCTGCAACAATGCGACTGCGTCGTGCATTTTGATTCCGCCAACCATGGTTAGAGTATGATTAGGTGACTATGATCAAGGCTTTGCCAGACCAAATACCAACCGTCAAACATAAGCGGAGGCAGACAAGGTCGCACGACTTGACAGGCCGGTAAAATCAAATCTTCAAAGCCTGACACGGTTGTTGTGACACGCAAACACCCGACTGAACTGCGCGAGGTACCATGGATTTATCTTGCAGGCTGCTCAAAAAGATCCAGAGGCAAGGCGCGCGAACAATCGACGAGCGGAGGCGTACATCGGCAGTACGTTGACGCGAGGCGATTGAGCGCAACGAAGCATATGGACTTTTTCAGCAGCCTGCTATTGAACGGGTAGCTGAGGTCCACGTAAAAGCGCCGAACCGGCGACCGATCTCTGACGAGACTGCTGCGCTTGCGGCGTCGACACTCGCCCATGACTCCGTCGGATGGCGGATGTTCCAGTGGCTCCAGCGCTCGCTCGTCCCCGATCGACGGTGGTCGACTGAGCAGCGCGCCCGGCCAGCTACGGCGTCAGACCGACGAGTCGATGATCGAGATAGCGCTCGCCCATTGTTCACGCATGAATGATGGTTGGTGTTCGGAGCGTTCTCTCAGAGGCGGTTTTCGGCCTAGAAACTGGTCTTCTAAGCGTTCAAACGATGCCTTTGTGCTAGTTAAAATTGTTAATCTAAGAAGTTGCCGCGGTCCGACCCCCAGCTGTTGCTCTGTTGTGCAAAACCGCGCCGGGGTATAAAATCGACGAAAGTATACCCTTAGGATCTTTCGCATGGGCATGAACATAAAGAGCGACGATACGCACCGTCGAGCCAAGGAATTGGCCCGGATTACGGGTGAGTCAATTGCCGAGGCGGTGAACCGTGCCGTCACCGAGCGCCTGAAAAGGTTGCGGCGGCAACGAAATCGGAAAGCGCTCGCGGCGAAACTCCTGAAGCTAGGTGAACGGTGCAGCCGGTTGCCTGTGATCGACAAACGATCGCCCGAAGAGATGCTTTACGATGAAAGTGGTTTACCGCGATGATCGTTGTCGATACCTCTGCGCTGATCGCGATCCTCGACCGGGAGCCGGATGCGGCGCTGTACGCAGAAGCAATTGCAGAGGCGGATGCCCCGCTCATCTCCGCGGCAACTCTGCTCGAATTGCACATCGTGATGCTGAATCGGCGCGGCGCCAGAGCCGCGCCGATCGTCGACCGATTAGTTCAAGACGCCGGTTTTCAAATCGAAACCTTCACCGCTCAGCATCTCGAGCTCGCGCGCGAAGCCTATGCCCGGTATGGCAAAGGCAGAAACAGCGCAGGGCTCAACTATGGGGATTGCTTTTCCTACGGGCTGGCAAAGGCCACCGGCTTGCCGTTGCTTTTCAAGGGGGAGGATTTTTCAAAAACGGACTTGCTGGCAGCGTTGGCCAACACTTGAGCAAAGAACCAAGCCTTACACCGTTCCCTGCTTCTTCACTGAATTCTTTGGCCGAGAAGCGTTATCGCGAGCGCCGCTTGCGGCAGAATGTCAAGATTCTAGACGCGACCCCAAGGACCCCAAGCAGGCCCTGAAAGACCGAAGCCGTTCTTCGCTTGAAGAACCCAGGCCAGGTAAGAGCGCGACGCCCAAGTTTCAGTAGAAAATGCCTTCCCCGAGCGGACCGAAGTAAAAGCGCGATTTTCATTTGACAGAAAACAAATTGACAACTCCTCGGTCCGGCGCTATTGCTCGGGCGAGAAAAAATTGTGGTTTGAGATTCCTATTCAGCTACCTTCACGCAACTGTAGAGCAACATGGAGTGACTTTGAATGCGGCAATCTGTGTCAAAACATCTTGCGAACCCTTGCAGCAACCAACGACGCAGATTTCCCCACCCCAATGAGGCGAAGAGCCAACTTTCAAAGCAGGGAGCTAAAAATGTTCTTAAAGAGCACATGCAAGCTTTCGCTCGCCCTGGCCGCCATCGTGATTTTGACTTTTGCCGGTCCGGCGTTCTCTCAAGCGCCATTCTTCCAGGGCAAGACTCTCACTATTCTCAATGCAAGCGCTCCTGGCGGCAGCGGCGACATGCGCGTCAAGGCGATGCTGCCGTACCTACGGAAATACATTCCCGGGGAACCGACCGTAATCACGGAATACATGGTGGGAGCAGGAGGCCGAAAACTCGCCAACCATATGTATCGAACCACGCGGGTCGACGGCCTTACGATAGGATATACGACGGGTGGCGTCGTCACCTACGGGGTCATGGGCGAGTCGGGTGTCAACTACGACATCGAAAAATTTATTTATCTCGGTACGCCCGAGACGATGTTCAACTATGTATTTGTTACCCGTAAGGGCGCCGGTGTCGACAGCCTCGACAAGTTGAGAACGACACCGGGGCTCAGAGTCGGAGCGCACTCCGTGGGCCACACCTTCTATGTGCTCGGGCGTCTGTTCACCTATGGGCTTCGTCTCAAGGAGCCGAAATTTGTCGTTGGCTATTCCGGAGATGAGGTCGATCTTGCGCTGACGGGCGGCGAGGTTGACGCGCGGGCGAGTAACGCCGACACGATTTTGCAGCGGACACCGGAATTTCTCGACAAGAAGCTGGTGGATTTTCACGCGATCATCAACGTCCCAAAAGCGACCAAGCACGCGCGCTTCGCCCACTTGCCCGAGCTCGATGCCCTGGTCAAGGGGGACAGCGACCGAAAGCTGGTCGAATTGTACCGTTTGCTGAGACTCATCGGTTCCCCTTTCGTTCTTCCGCCGGGCACGCCGCCGGAGCGGGTGCAGATTCTCCGCGCCGCGTTTCACAAAACGTTTATTGATCCCGAGTTCCGGAAAGACTACGGGAAGCTAACCGGCGACGAACCGTCACCGCTGGCCGCCGACGAGGTCCAGCGCGCGATCGAAGGCCTGCCTCGAGATCCGTCAGTGATCGAAAAGTTTAAGCAGATTACCAGCGCCAACCCCTTGCCGGCTTACTGAGGCGCGAGCATGGATCGCCGGAATGCCTTTTCTTTTATGCATCGGTATCGCAACACGCCGTCCCGATGCACGAGGAACTCTTGGGGTTAGATATGCGCGGAACGATGCGGTGTCTGGCTGCGAAAAGACTCATTTGACCGAGTTGGATAAAGCGGAGTAGATACACACCAAGGATTCTCAGTGTTGCTACGGTCAAGAGATGAAGACCACTCGTAGCCTCATAGGGCCAGTTGATTATCTTGGAATCGATTGAGCGATCGATATGCCAAGAGTAGGCGACCAAATGATGTTTGCGGTCTAATCGCGCTCGAATGTAACAAGCTCTCGGGATCCTCGGGTTGCCCGATCTAACGACGCACGATCAGAATGATGCCTGCATTAGTGCGCTGATAGCAGCCGCAGCGGACGGCAAAGTTAACGGTATGTCAGTGCGGGGCATCGGATTGCCCTTGGCGCGCGACCCGGATGGAACGCTGCGCGAGGGGCCGCTAGCCATACCGCTGCTCTCACAGGAATTGCGAGAATCCATTGACGAGGCGTTGCATGAATTGCATTCCGCCGTCGAACTACGGACGGCACCGATGGCCGCCAAAAGCAGGCTTCAGAAAACCTCATCGATGGTAAGCGATTCATCGCTAAAAAACGCAATCGCTCTCCGTGACTACTTCGAACGGACCGCAGAACGAGGCGACGCCAAGATCTGCACCTACGCTTGGGCATACCGCCACTCATTCGGCGAGTCCCCTCCGAAATGGTCGCAAGCGTATGCCAGGAAAGTGTTAGCACTGGCGAAGAACACGCCAGCGGCGGAACTCCCACCTTGGGTAAAGTCAGTCTTGATTCCTTTATTGTTAGTAGCAGAACGGGACTGCCAGGGGACGGCCACTGGAAATCTTCAGCTTATGATCGCGAGGAATGGGAACGGGTTTTGGGACGGCGACGGTACTTCGGTAAAAAGGGAATCACGTTTATAGCAGAAATACAGCCCGGCTACCGTGCCACGCCGAGCTCCGGTGACCGCAGTTGTTCCATTGCAAGACCTGGCCCCGCCCTTTTCTGCGATCGAGCACCGATTGCCGCAGAATGTCAGATTCAAGACGCGACCCCAACGCGACCCCACACATCAGAAGCGCTAGTTCTTTCTCAGAAAGGCCTTGGCTTCGCGCAGTTCTTCTCGGTCCGTATCGGCGTTCTTAGAGAGGGCGAGCAGTTTGCTGTAGTAGGATCGCGCCTTCTTCTGATCACCGGAAAGCTGCGCCGCCTTCGCCGCGCCGTAGAAGCCCCTGAATCTGTTCGGTTCGGTCCGCATGAAAATCCAAACTCCTCGAGCGCCTCTGCGGTCTGATTAGCTTGCAGCAGCATCTCTGCTAGCAACTCCCGCGCAGGCACCAGCGAACCAGGGGTGACAGGATGTTTATCGGTAGCATCTTCTGCATCGGCGGCGGCGCGCATGAGTCGCAGGGCCTCATTGCCTTGGCCCTCTGCATAGGCGACCCACGCGTCTATGACCTTGCCTTGTATATTGACTTGCTCCTCCCAGTAACTCTGCTTGGCCTGAATCAGGGTCTCGCGTAGCGCCTTCAGGCGTTCCACCTCCTGTCGTGCCTGCGCGGCGTTTCCCACTCCGCGCGGCGCCGAGACCGCGGGCAAAGATAGTTATTGATTCGGATTGCGGGAACCAGTTCCAGGGAAACTCAGGCGGCTTCACTGTTAACGCTGCTGCCTCGTCCCACCGTCTCCGCTCAATCGCATAGCGAGCCGGGATGGCAGCAAGGGCGTAGCCTGGTACAAAGTGTTCGAACGTTATCTTTGTGATTGAGCTTATCTCGTCCAGCACGCGCTTTGCCTGGACGTCTTCAGCACGCTGAAGGTGGGCGTAAGCCAGGTAATCCATGGCATGAAATTGATCGAACTGGTTCTTGGCCGCCGCTGCAGAGTCGCGATTCGATTTGATCGATTCCTCCCATAAACCCCGCCGGGTGAAGATGTGCGATGGCATGTGGAGCGCATGGGGAGCTGAAGGCGCGATCGTGGCATACCGCTGAGCGGCGCGAAGGCCACGATCCGCAATCGCCGGGTAATCATAACTATGGATGAGGTAATGGGCTACGCCCGGGTGTTTTGGTTGCTTTGCGAAGACCTTCTCAAGAATGCCGGCAGCTTTCAACTGGTTACCGTAGGTTCTATCGGTGGGTAGCGCAGTAGCATTCAAAGCCAGGGCATAAAACACCGCGGCCTCCTGGTCTTTGGGATAGCGGCGGAAGAGTCCCTCCATGGCTTTCTCATAAGCCACAGCGCGCGTTTTGTGGTCGACCTTGTCCGCGTCTTTGTAAAAGACTTCGACGGCCGCGATGTAATCTTTTTCGCGTTTCGTCTTTGCCCCAATTGCTTTTGCTTTTTGCACGGCGTCCGAGCCCTCGTTGAGCGCTTTCGCCGCAGGGGGCCAGGTAAACGGGTTTCCGAGCGCAGCCATTGCGCCGCCCCAGTACGCCATCGCGCAATTCGGATCTGCTTGAGCGACTGCGCCGAACCCGGTGATCGCAGCCTCGAACCAAAACGAGTGTAACAAGGCCACAGCGCGGTCAAATTGCCGCTGGGCCTCACCGTTGCAAGAGACCGGGAAGTGGGCTTCGCCGAGTTTTTCAGTTATTTTTTCCTGGGCCGTAACGAAAGACGCATGGAGAAAAACGATCAAAACCAAGGATAGATTGAGATTTGTAAAATTCATGACATGCCTCCGTGAATTGAGGATGAGATAGCGCAAATCAGATATAGAGACTCGGTGAACCAAAGACGGGATTTTACACCGATTACTTTTTTTTTCCAAAAGATTTTCGTTCAAGATTCATCGATATTTCGAGAATTATCCAAACAGTGCCATAAGGTTGAGGTCAAATCTTGACCTAAGTACTCGCCTCCAGAATCCTGCCGGAATCGATAGCGGCTGTCGGAGGCTGGTTTGTTTATTACAACTAAGCCGATGCCTCTTTCTCCCGCTCCGTCGCTTCACGCCCCAGCCTCGTCCCCGGATCTTTTGCGTTCGCTGCATGGAGAGAAGTTCACGCAGTGAACATACGTGACTGAAGGATCTCGGCTGGCGATGTGGTAAATCTTCAGGGGATCTTCCTCTACGTTTCGAACCAGTAAGGAACTCGTTTGGGTATGACAAGACCTTCGCCGGGCCCAAGCTCGGCGACTAGGACATTGTTCATACAGTAGAATCTCGTTATTCCCTCCGCACAATCCAGATCGACTCTAGATCTGATGACCAGTTGCGCGTCGGACCAAGTCAAGTTCTTGATTTGCCGGCGTAAGCGGGCATAAAAAGCCGTGGTTAAGCGCTAAGAAGCTCAATTTAGAGCCCAAAAGGTTGAGTTCTAAGCAGACCCGATGCCCGCGGCGCATCGCCATTTCTTGTCCGCTATGTCTGGCACATTACTCACCGTTGTCATCAAAAACAGTTTCTACTTAAACTCGGGCGTGATCGGCAACTTTGTTTGCGTTGGGTCTTCGAAAGCCACGAAGCGCTACGGTCTTTCGGTACTCAATTACATCGTGACGTGCAATCGCGTCCACCTTTTGGTCAGAGACAGCGGTCGAAACGTATCGCTAATAGCATTCAGCTGATCGCCGGCCGCACTGGGCAAGAGTACAATCAGCGGAAAGGACGCCACGGCGCATTCTGGGAAGACCGCTATCATGCGACGGCGATCGAGGCTGACGAGCACCTGCACGGTTGTCTGTCTATATCGATTTGAACATGGTTCGCACCCGAATAGTCACGCATCCCTGTGATTGGCCCCACAGCGGTTATCGCGAGATTCAGAATCCAACGAGGCGGTACGGGATTATTGATCTACGGGAGTTAAGCTCTTTAAGTGGATTTAGTGAGATTGCGGAAGTTCAGCAGGCACACCGCCACTGGTGGACAATTCACTTACGCGCGAGAGTATGGCGAGAGAAGGTCGGTGGTCGGAAGCGATTGCGGCCGGCGATTTGAATTTTGTTGAGAGGGTGAAGAGCGAACTTGGATTCATAGCGGCCATCGCGAAGTGATTGAAGAGGGCAGCACATACGCGCTCCGAAAGCAAAGTGAAGCTTACGGGGCCAATTTTACCGGTAAAAATGTGCCGCTAAGCTCGAAAACACTAGATTTTGGAACGCAAATTCTAACCTTACGGCCACATACCTTGATCCGATCCAAGACCCTGTGCTCTCCGAAAGCATCGCCGGACCAATTCCAGTCTTTGTAAGCCGTGATGTGTCCTGGGAAGCCATTTCGATCTTGAAAAAACTGTTGCATAGGGAGCAAAAATCAGCTCTACTCCGTCAACGAGAATTGGAGGTGATTGGATGAGGTTCTATCATGCCGGCGTAGCATTGCTCTTTCTTGTCTTGAATCTTTGGACGGTTGCGGCGAACGTGGCCGCGGCCACTTCGCCTAGCGCTGATTCGACCACGGCTAAAAAGCAAGCGGAAGCAAAAGGTTACATGTTCGTAAGTAGCCACGACGAGATAATAGCTAAAGCGAAGAAAGAGGGTAAACTTCGCGTCTTGAGCTCCTATGACCGTGATACGTTCCAAGAGTTGCGCAAGGCGTTCATCAAACAATATCCGTTTATTGATCTCAACATACAGAGGAGTGAAGGAGTAGAAGCATTTCAACGGTTCCTGCTGGAGTTGCAGGCCACGAGGCAAAGCAACTGGGACGTCGTGGAAGTCGCTACGGAATTATATAAAGAGTTCTTGCCGTACTCTAAAAAACTCGATATCTTCGCCATGGCCAAACAAGGCGTACTGCAAATACCCACCGAGATCATCGATCCGGTAAACCGAAACATTGTGAGCCTCGCCAGCACTATTCATTGCGTGGCTTACAACAAGAATTTGATCGCGCCGGAAAAGGTACCCCACTCATGGGAAGATTTCCTCAAGCTGGAATTCAAAGGTCGAAAATTCATGACCGAGGTTCGTCCGCAAGGGTTCACCCCCATCGCGGCCGCGCGCGGCGAGGAATGGGCGGTCAATTATGCGCGCAAGATAAAAGATCAGGAGCCAATTTGGGTCCGGGGCACGAGCCGCGGATTGATGGCGGTGATGACAGGAGAGCAGACGCTGTATCATCTGCCTTACTATCACTCGTGCATCAGAGAGAAAAGGAAAGACGTTTCCAAGTCCATGGAGTGTAAGATCATCGAGCCGGTGCCGATTCGAATCCAGGAGATGACGGGGATTTTGGAGAGCTCACCTTATGCGCACGCAGCCTTGTTGTGGATGGAGTTCCAGATATCGCCCGCGGGTCAGGCCATTATCGAGACCGTCGAACCAAAGTCTTCACCCTATATACCCGGCTCTGAGGCGGCCAAGGTGACGCGGGGAAAAAAACTGTGGGTCAACAATTGGGAAACTTTTCAAAATAGCGCGAAATGGCAGCAGATGGTCGTGGAAGCATTCGGGTTTCCTCAGGCGAGTCTAAAATAGCATGGAAAAGGAATGAGGTTTTTTGATATGATAAGAAGGAAGGTGGACGGCGACAAAGGTGACCTGTTAACTCGACATCCTTCACTTCGCTCAAGATGACATTCCTGTCAAATGTCACTCTGAGCACAGCGAAGAATCTTTCTTTTCGCAATTTGATGTTGAACAAGCAGTGACACACCAGAACGAATCACAACTCACCGGTTCCGATAGAGAGTAAACGATTCTAAAAATAATAATCGATGGAGGTGTTTATGTCCGCTAAGCGTATTGATGTCAGCGAACACCCGGCTGTAAAAGGGATTGTCGGCACTGGTAAGCATGAGAGGCTGCTTTTTAATTCCGATACCTCTCATGTCTGGATTCACCATAGCGTACCGGGCGACAAAGGGCCGATGCACAGACATACCGCCGATCAGACCTTCTACGGCCTGCAAGGGGAATGTTTGTTAAATTTCCCGGATGGGACGAGCCAGTCAATTACCCCCGGCGTATTGGTCGTGATCCCCAAGGGTCAATATTACCAACAAGAAGCGCCTCGCCACACCGGCTATGTATTCTTGGGAACCAGGGCAGAAACCTACGAGAACTCCCGCTTTGGTCCCGAAGGGCAAGAGATCAAGGCTGGCGGTAAAGCACCAAAGAATTAGCCGCAGATGTGATTGCTCACCGATTATCGCCCAAGCATGAGTGCTGCGCCAGAGTGCCTGCGGATTGAAAGGTGTATAAGTCAACACTTCATCTGACAGCCGACTGACAAGTCCTCGTCGTCAGTTCTTGTTTAAGCGCCCCACTCACGCCGCCAACATCTTCTCTTTGGCCAATGGGATACTGTCGATGAAAGTTTGCGTCGGCGTCTTGCCGTAGCACCACCGGCCCTGATGAGGCCGTTCTTCGTTTTACAACTTCAGCCATTGGTCCAAGTCGGATTGTAGTTCTGCAATCGTTTTGTACAGTTCTTTCTAAACGTCACCCAATAGAACTCGTTGAGAATGGTCTTGTGAAATCTTTCACAGTTCCCATTGGTCTGGGGACTCTGCGCCTTGGTGCGCGTGTGATCGATGTCCTCCAACGCTACGTACAATTCATACTCGTGATGCTCGGGATTGCCGCAGTACTCGGTCCCGCGATCGGTCAACATCCGCAACAACGAAATCCCGCGGTCTTCAAAAAACGGCAACACTCGGTCATTGTCGCAGGTGGGATCAGGGACGCTGTTGACTAGTTGGACAAAGTTCTCGTTAGGATCTTCGAAACGCCGGAGGTCGAGATTCCCACTTGGCGAGCGATTTCGGCAACCCCTACTCCGTAATTCTCCACGAGCCCACGAACTATCTTCGTTCTCACCGCAGGTAAACGGCCCCGACGGCTTCCGCTCCTCAGTTCCGTTAGCGACACTCGGCTCTTCTTGCATTCCTCCGCCACGACGCGCTCCGCGTAACGATTTCGCTTTCTGGCTGCATGCTGTCGCAGCGCTCGCGTATCCGCCTCTCTAAGAATGCGCTCCACAAATTCTCCGCTCCCTAATATCCGCTCGTCAGATAACTCTCGTGCTTGACGGGACCGCTGCGATCTGACTGCGAACCATTCACCTGCCGAGCGCGTCAGTCCACCCCCTACTAACTCCGGTCGCCGTCCCAACGCAACTCCCTGCGCAACAAATCGCCGGTACGCCTCTCTCGCATCCGAAGCTCGTCTGCCAAACTGTGCCAGCACACTCTCGCAGTCTTGCCATGACCTTGCCAGCGTTCCCACAATGGTTCCATGACCGCAGTACGGATATTTTTCGAGTTCTTCTAGATCCTTGACTAAACCCACTCTCAAGGGATTCAAGTGAATGTAGCGAACCAGTTCGGTGAAATAACTGTCACCGTCGCATACGATCGATTTATACCGGTTCTGAAAGACATGCCCATGCCGACGATGCCGCAAGTTATAACTCACAGCATAACCGGTCAGAAGTCGCCGCATAAACTTGGCCAATCCCAATGACCCGCTACAAAGCAAAAGATGAGCATGATTGCTCATCAATGCCCATGAATATACCGGCGTCCTGGTTTCCTCAGCCAAGTCTCCAAGTCGTCGCACCAAATTGCTTCGATCCGTCTCGTCATCGACAATCGGCCGCTTTTCAATCCCTCGAACCATCACGTGGTGCAGGGTCCCTGGACTATCGAGTCTTGCTTGCCTCGGCATACCTTTTCTCCCAAGATTCCACCGTGTCTATCTAAGTTTGTCTACCTAGTCAACAGCGTCCCCATTCCCCGTCCCCAGAGTCGCTGAGCTGTCGCCATCCTTGCCTTTTTGCTGCTGGTGTGATGTGTTCGTCAGCGTCTCTAAGCGTCCAAATTTAGAAAACTCGACTGTGAGGATGCTTCGTGAAGGTTCGGTATTTGCCCCAATTCGCGCTCGCAGCGCTGCTGTATGCCCCGTGGCTAGCAGTTTCAATTGCCTATTCTGCCGTAGCAACTGACTTACCTAAAGCAAAGCAAGCGGCCGAAGCCAAGGGCGGTTATATCTTCGAAAATAGCCACGACGAAATTGTCGCCAAAGCAAAAAAGGAGGGCAGAGTACGCGTTCTGTCAACGCAAAGAATCTTAAAGCCCCTGGGCGAGGCCTTCAGGAGAAAATATCCCTTCATTGACCTACGCGCCGAGGAGATTCAGGGGACAGATACTTACCAGCGTATGATCCTGGAAATGAAGAGCGGTACAGGGACTGGGTGGGATACCAACTATCTTGCTGCAGACTTCTACGACCAGTACCTCCCGCATCAAAAGAAAATTGATATCCTGGGCATGGCCCAGCGCGGCATCGTTCGCATCCCGCCGGAGATGGTAGACCCGGTAAACCGCAACATTGTAGCTTACACGAGCAATACGCAGGTCGTATCTTACAACAAGAAACTAATCTCTCACGATAAGGTTCCCGCTGTTTGGGAGGACTTCTTAAAACCGGAATTCAAAGAGAGAAAGTTCCTCGTTGACATCCGGCCCTCTGAGGTTGCAGCCTTGGTGCCTGCTTGGGGACTTGAAAAGACTCTACAGTTTGCCAAGGCGATAGCAGCGCAAAACCCGATCTGGATTCGGGGTCATGCTCGAGTGCTTGCGTCAATGGTTGCAGGAGAGTACCCGATGCTCCTCGGCGCTAATCTGAACAGTACTAAGATGGCCATGGATAAGGACAAGAGGGGGGATCTCGCTTATAAGATTGCCGAACCTATCCCGATTCGGATCGGCGACCATGAAGCTGTTTTTGAAAAGGCAGCGTCTCCCTATGCCGGGCTTCTATGGTTGGAGTTCGTTGCGAGTCCGGAAGCGCAAAAGATAATAGAAAGCGATCTTGAAGGGTCTATTTTTATATCCGGCACAATGGCCAATCAGATTACACGGGGGAAGAAATCCTCCTTGGTGGCGTGGGATTACGCGCCTAAGATGCAAGAGCTTCAGGAAAAAGTGTTTGAAGCTTATGGTTTTCCTAAAGCTTCAAGTCAAAAATAATGGTTTCCAGTCGAGAAATTAAATAGCAGCAAAAGGAAGGAGCAAACACAATGTTAGATGCGCAATTAAAGTTCGATCGATCAGCGCTTATCTTGCTCGACGTACAAAAGGGCTTCATGACGCCGGAAAGCCCTTTTATTAAATCCGGTCTCATACCGTCCATCGCTAAGGAAAGAGAAGAATTCATTTCCAATGCCCAGAGCGTGCTGACCGCGATGAGACAGGCCGGCAGACCGGTTTTTTACGTCAATACCGCCTTTCGCGCCGATCAAGCGGATTGTTTCCTTTCGCCTGCTTGGAAGGAATGCGTTTCCCAAAACCGCCGTGCTCTCGTCGAAGGCAGCGACAGCGCTGCCGTAATCGATGAATTAAGACCTGGAGAAAGCGACTTTGTCATTATCAAGAAAGGCCACAGCGCGTTTCAGTTCACGCACCTGGACAGACAGCTGGCCGATTTAAACGTTGAGACCTGTGTGGTCGTTGGCAACGTGCTGAGCAGCGTCGAGGAGACGCTTAGGCAGGGCGCTGCGCTCGGTTACGAGAATATTCTGATTTCTGACGCCTCATTTCCGCTACGCTCGCCTCTCCTCAAAACACTGACCAGCAGGGCTTACAACGTGACCACGTCAGAGTTTTTGCAGTGGACGGCGCTACGAGGGGCAGCGACGCCAGCAAAGCCGCCAATTAGGCCGTGTCTTCTCATCATCGATATTCAAAACGATCTTATTCACCCCGACGGCGCACATGTTCGGTATAGACCGAACAAACTAACGGACGCCCAACGACAAGAGATCATCGGCAATAACGTGAAGCTGTTGGAATTGATCCGGGCCAAAGGCCTTCCAGTAGTTTATATCAAGAGCCTTCGTGGCAAGGATCGCTTTATAGACACCGCCAGCGCCAAGATGGGCATGAGGCAGCGAGACCTGGACTATCGTACCGACGGAACATGGGGAGCCGAAGTCGTGGATGAATTGAAGCCGCGGCCCTGCGATTATGTGATCGGAAAGCGCGGTCATAGCGCTTTCGGCACCACCCATTTGCATAGAATGTTACGAAACCTAGATGTCAATCATATCATCGTAACCGGTGGGTCGCTCGTGGGTTGTGTCGCGGATAGTACGCGCGAGGGAGTGGGCCTGGGCTATAAGATCATTCTAGTGCGCGATGCTGCGTACCCACCGGAAATGAGAGAATTGGGGACCACATCGCTGGCCAGCCGGCTTGATGTACGGACAACTGAAGAAGCATTAGCTTGGTTAGAAAAAGGGGACTTTAGAGTTGAAGGGCACGCCATTGGCTTGAACATGCCGTCAGCCGTGGAAGCCACGCAAACCATCTAACTAACCAGCAGCGTAAAAGTAAGGACTGATGGAGATCGCGCGCCGTCAAATGGATACGCTTACGAAAGTGGAGAACCGGGAAAACTGCTTAGACGCGAGCATATCGCTCAGTGCATCGAGTCCTCCTGGTGAGAACAAATGGGACTGACATCATGATGGAGAGACGCGTTGCGTCAACTCCTCACATTCTCTCTTGCAAGATCGAATCTTGAACTATTATTCTGAGGATGTGATGCAAGGACCGTTTCTCGATGTGGAACTAGTTAGCGGCATCGAGAAACCCGGAAAAGGATATTACTGCATTCGGCGATGACGGCGAACCGATGACCTGGATGCGGATATCCAGCCTCGAGCGGGCGACCTACCGTAAGCTATCAAAATCCGCGTCACACTAGGCTGAAAAGATAAAAGGGGAATCGACATGGCGGGAAAATATTGGTTGATCATGATCGTGGTGGTTCTCCTCAATTGGATCCCGTCAGCGCCGACTCGCGCCGCTGAGAAAGGGCTCACGAAGGAAGCCATCATCCAAGGGGCGAAGAAGGAAGGCAAAGTCGCCTGGGCTACCAATTTGGTGGATGACGAAGTCCGTGACGTAACCAAGGCTTTCCAAAAAGAGTTTCCGTTTATCAGGGTTGAGTACGGCCGGATTAGGGGTATTGAAGAGCACGAACGTCTGATATCGGAGATGCAGGCGGGGATCTTTTCCTTCGACATGATACACGTAACAGACTTGCTGGTTAACCGGTATCAGGAACTCAAGGTGCTCGAACCCATCGATTGGAGTGGCTTGTTCGGAGTGGAGCCCAGAATTATTCATCCCAAACGCTTCGGCGTTGCCATTGGCACCACTCCGACAGGGATAACCTACAACAAGCAGAAGGTTGCCAAGGATCGCATACCGAAACGCTGGGAGGACTGCGTTGACCCTTTCTTCGCAGGAAAGCTTGCACTCGAGGTACGTCCGTCCCACTTCATCTCTGTGATGGCCGGCCGGGGGGAGGAGTGGACGCTGGAGTTTGCCAAAAAGATCGCCGCCAACAAGCCGAAGTGGATGAGCGGAACAACGGCCGCAGATACCCTGGTGGCTGCTGGGGAAGTCTTGATCCAGTGTCCGGCGAGCTATGCTTCCTGGTATAGGCAGGCCAGCCGTAAGCCGACGTTTCCTGTCGGGTTTGTCTTTCCCGAAGGACCTATTTTGGCTTCACCAGGCTTGCTGTTGAGCCCTCTAAAGGGCGCGTCTAATCCCCATGCCGCCATATTGCTTACGGGCTGGCTTGCAACCAAAGGGTTATACGTTACAGATACCGGGCGCGAGACAGTCCTGGACCCGAGGACACGACTAGGCAAAGAATTAAAAGCTAAGGGCCGAGAAGTGAAAGTCGCAAGCTGGGAGCAGATGGCTGACTCAGACAAGAAAGGGAAAAAAATACTGGAAGCCTGGGGGTTCCCAAAGCCGGAAAGGTAAAAGGACCGCTTCCAACTTTAACTTCTCGAGCTTTCCACTCCTATCCAGGGGCGCAGCTCACGTTCTCCGATGTCCATGGATTTTCCAAAGGTACCTTCGTCCAGCCATTCGAATACCTTTCTCTCAACTCGGCCATTCAAGCATTTAGAAAGCTCCCGTCGAGAAATTATGCGAGTTGCGCTATGGCATAGATGGCGACCCGAGACCGTGCTTCTGGCGCTGGCTGCCATCGCGGTGGTCTGGCTTCTCCTTGTGCCCATGGTGCTGCTTTTTCTCAATAGCTTCCGCGTTGGGCCGCCTTCCTTTATTGGCGGGCCATGGACTCTGCGAAACTATGTTGCGGCTTTTACCAACTCCTTTTTCTTTAGCGCCCTGACTAACACGATCATCTATTCCGCCGTCGCTACTCTGGGCTCGCTCGTCACGGCGTTTGTCTTCGCATGGCTGATCGAACGCACCGACATGCCTTATCGCGGAGCTGCCTGGACCGCCATATTGCTGCCGCTGGCAATGCCAGGAATGATTTTCGCGATGACCTGGATGCTTCTTCTGATGCCGGAGACCGGCCTGATCAATACGAGCTTGAGATGGTTCCTGCGGTTCTTCGGTCTGCAACTAGAGCGCGGGCCGTTGGACATCCAGTCATTGTGGGGCATGATCTTTCTCGGCTGGCTCAGAGGGATTGGCACCATCTTTCTCATGATCGTGGGGGTCTTCCGCATGATGGATCCGCGCTTAGAGGAGACCGCCCGCCTGTCGGGCGCAAGTCCCTCGAGGGTATTTCGCAGGATCACCCTGCCGCTCCTCGGGCCAGCCCTCTTTGCTGCCGGGATCTACTCGTTTGTCGATTCCATGGATTCCTTCGAAGGACCCCTGGTCCTGGGCCTGAGTGCGAGAATCTTTGTCCTGAGCACCTTAATCTTTTTCACGACCCGAATCTCTGCCCCTATGGATTACGGGTTGGGCGCAGCCTATGCGGTTTTTTTCATGGCCGTTATGGCTTTCTTAACCGTCTATTACCTCCGAATGATCCGGCGTGCGGAACGCTATGCCGTCGTCACGGGCAAGGGATTCCAGCCGGCCAGACACAGGCTCGGCAATTGGCGTTATGCCGCGTTGGGACTCTTCACGATTTATTTTGTTCTAACCATTCTCGCTCCGATTCTCGTCCTGTTATGGGCCTCGCTGCTCCCATACTACGTCGTACCATCCTTCGAGGCTCTCAAGATCGTATCTTTGGAAAACTATGTCACCATCATCTCGACCCCGAGATTTACTCAGGGCCTCATCAACACATTGACCGTGGCTTTAGCGACAGGCTTTGTCACTATGCTGGTGGCCTTTCTCATCTCTTGGGTGACGGTGCGCACCAAGTACCGCGCCCGCTTCGTCCTCGATGGTCTGACCTTTATCTCGTTCGCGATCCCCGGTATCGTGGTCGCGCTGGCTCTGATCTTCGTCTACCTGCAGCCTCCTTTTCGCTATTTGGGAATCTACGGCACCATCTGGATCGTTGTGCTCGGGTTGGCCACCCAATACCTGGCCTTTAGTACCCGAGCCACCAACGCCGGCCTCCTTGCAGATCCATAAGGAACTGGAAGAGGCTGCTCTCATGTGCGGTGCCAGCCGGTTCCGGACCCTATGGAGGATCACCGCCCGCCTGCTGATTGCCTCTCTGGTTGCCGGATGGGTCTGGGTGGTGGCGCACTCCGCAAGAGCCTTTGGCATTCCCCTTCTGCTGTCGAGTAGAAACAACGAAGTCCTGTCCGTCTGGCTATGGCTCCGATGGCAAGACGGCCTCATCGGTGAGGCCGCCGTCATCGGGATCATTCTGATACTGATCACGGCGGTCCTGGGCCTGGCGGCAAGACAACTGCTGACGCGCAGCCAACTTTTCGGGGCACGGACGTGATACGAATAAAGAACGTTGTCAAAACCTTCCACACGGAGCACGAGACGGTTCAGGCCGTGCGCGACGTCTCCTTTGATGCCGCCGACGGCGCCTTTTATACCCTTCTGGGCCCGAGCGGCTGCGGCAAGACGACAATTCTTCGTTGTATCGCCGGCCTCGAGCATCCCGATGCCGGCGACATCTGGCTTGGCGATACCGCGGTCTTTTCCTCGGCGCAGCGCTTGGTCGTGCCGCCGGAAAGACGCGGGATAGGGATGGTGTTTCAATCTTATGCCATCTGGCCTCACTTGAGAGTGTTCGATAACGTCGCGTTTCCATTGCAAGAGGGACCGAAACGGTTTTCCCGCGCGGAGATTCGCGAGCGAGTAATGAAAGCTTTGGAAATGGTGCAACTGGAGAAGCTTGAAAAACGCGATGCAACCCAACTCTCCGGAGGCCAGCAACAGCGGTTGGCTCTTGCCAGAGCTATCGTCAGCGAGCCGAAGGTGATGCTGCTGGACGAACCGTTGTCAAATCTGGACGCCAAACTGCGCGGCGAAATGCGTTTGGAGCTAAGAGAGCTGCAGCGGCGCATCCGGATCACGACACTTTACGTGACTCATGATCAAATCGAGGCCCTTACTATGTCCAACACGGTCGCGGTGATGCGCGACGGCCAGATCATCCAGGTCGGCTCTCCTCGCGAAATCTACCTGCAGCCCAACAGTGGCTTCGTCGCCAGCTTCATCGGATCTACCAACCTGATCCCCGGGAGCTTCAAGCAGGTTGGCGACGGTGGCGTGGTGGAGACGGAGATCGGAAGCTTCAGATGCGCAAGCGCAAGCAACGTGAAATCAGGAGACAACGTGTTGCTCGCTATCCAGCCGGTCAACGTGGCCGTCCACCATGACAAGGACAACAATCCCGAGTTCGTTCAGGGAACCGTTGAAGTCATGATCTTTTGCGGGGATTTTCTCGACTGCCAGGTCCGTGTGGGACCCCACTGCATCTTCAGCCGGCCTCACCCCTCCATGGAGATCCGCCGGGGACAAAAGGTCTATGTGGAGTTTCCGCCGCGGCACTGCACTGCGGTAGCTCTGGAAACATAGCGGAACATTCCAAGAAGAGTTTCGAGGTAAGAACCTGACCCGGCGATGAACAGCTCCGAGAAAACAACGAGTCCTTCGAAAAGGTCTCTTGATCGGCTCCTGAGCTGCTATCCCCTGGCGAAGTCCGTCGTCATGTAATTGACAATCTATGCTCGCGTTGCGCCGGACTTTGATTAAGCCACGGGCTGAGAAGCAACAGCCGACGAATCAGCGGCGGCGGCGACGTTTTGTTGGGCTACTTCGAAGCGGCCGTGATCTAGCCATGCAATCACCTCGTCAGTGGTGCGGACTTCAAGCCTGCTAGCAAGTGCCGGATAAGCCAGCTCTCTTTTTTCCGGTGGGTACGTCGCATCGCTCACCAACGTCACTCGGTATCCGAGCCCAACGCCCTCGCGGGTGCTGTCAGCCACGCAACCCACCACCGACCCTCCCGTCGCGATCACAAAATTTACACCCAAGTTGCGGAGCATCCTGTGCAGGTGGGTTGTGCCGAAAGCGCTGTGGCCGCGCTTACCGACGATGTAGTCGGAAGGCTGGGGCGTAAGCTCAGCGACGATCTCGGCTCCCCAGGTTCCATCGGCACGATATTCCATCCCCTTTTTCCGCATTCCCGCTTTCGCGCTGGCCGTGTCAATCAATCGATCTTTCCCGCGAAGGCTTTTGACGTAAACGACAGGCAACCGCTTTTGCCGCATCAGGTTCAAAAGTCGCAAATTGTTTCCAATGATCTCTTGTCTTTCTGCGTCGGTAAATTTCTGGGATCCGCGATTTGTTTGGACCCCTTCCGGATGGATGAAATCGTTTTGAATATCGATGACCAACAGGCATGGATTGATTTGTTCGGTGCCATCGGTTCGAGGCCGTTCCTGCTTGACCCAGTCCAAAAGCTCCGGAGTGGAGACGTCGAAGGTCCGGCTGCCAAGCGTCTTTAATAGAGGGAATCGGACGGGAAAGGATGCATCGGATACGAGAATATTCTCGTATCCCAACGCTGCCCCCTGTCTTAAAGTCTCCTCCACGCTGCTGAGAACATTCCCAACCACGACGCACGTATCTACATGCAAATCGGCGAGAGCTCTGTCCAGGTGGGTAAACTGAAATGCGCTATGACCCTTTTTGCTAATGACGAATTCGTTCTCCCGCGGCGTGAGTTCGTCAACGACGGCCGCATTATTTGTACCTTCAACCAACAAGTCGGGATTCTCCAGAACACATTTCTTCCACTCCGGAGAGAAATAGCAGTCCGCATGGTCAGCGCGGAAGGTTGTATTGATGAAAAAGATCGGGCGGCCTGCTTGTCTAAAAACGCTCAAGACAGAACCCGCGTTCGACTTGAACTCTGCGAGCGTGCTCGAAGGTAAAGGAATGAGACCGGATTGGATGAATGGATTATTCTCGCTCACGAATGCGTTCTGCACGTCGAGCAACAAAAGCGCTGCCCGGTTGATATTTAGCTCTTCCAGCATACTAACCTCCTTTTTCTGTTCGCACGCACTTCAGCTTGCCACAATCAACTGAGATGCAGCGGGAATATCCGAACATTGCGCCACCTGGTCTAGATCAATCAGTGATACCATCCATAACCCTGCCAACCTGGAGCTCGTCATGAATAGGCTGTAACACAGCGCGTCTCACCGTCGCAAGCAGAATTTGTGATCGTGACGGCTCGCGCTCGGCGAGCGGCCGCTGAAGTTCACGCGGCTGTTGGGAGCTGGAAAAATCCAAACTGTGTAATGTACCAGAAACTCTGGCCACCCGGTATGGCCTGCTCAATAAGTGCGACGCGGTGATTCCCCGTGCCGCCCGTTTTCGCTGTGCGGGGCGCGGTATCACGAGGCCGGAGCCGGGCCGCAGCACAGTGCCCTACTGAATTACTGTAAACCCAGGGCCTGGCTCGGACCAAGGCAACATATTGATTCAGCGGTAGTATATTGGATAAATTAGCGTCTTCTGAAGGCTTAGAGGCTGGTTTTCGAGCCCAAATGGAGTCTCTAAATTAAACATCAATGCCGCGAGCCAGCCGTCATTTTCTTCCCGGTCACGTTTGGCACATCACTCACCGCTGCCATCGAAAGAGTTTTCCACTGAAGTTTGCGCGGACGCCACGGCGCGTTTTGGGAAGACCACTATCATGCTACGCCATCGGGGCTGACGACCACCCACACCGTGTCTTGTTTATATTGATTTAAATATGGTGCGCGCCCGAGTGGTCACGCATCCCTGTGATTGAACACACAGCGGTTATCGGGAGATTCAGAATCCACCGAAGCGGTACGGGATTATTGATCTACGGGAGTTAAGCTCGCTATGTGGATTTGGTGAGATTGCGGAATTTTAGCAAGCACACCGCCGGTGGACAGACGATTCACTCACGTGCGAAAGCACGGCGAGAGAAGGTCGGTGGTCCGAAGCGATTGCGGTCGGCAATTTGAATTTGTTGAGAGGGTGAAGAGCGAACTTGGATTCATAGCGGTATCGCGAAGTGATTGAAGAGGGCAGCACATACGCGCTCCGGGAGCAAAGTGAAGCTTACGGGTCCAATTTTGCCGGTAAAAACGGGCCGCTAAGCTCGAAAAACACTAGATTTTGGAACGAAAATTCTCACCTTACGGCCACTTAGCTTGGTCGGACCGAGACTCTGGGGCAGCCAACAGCCAAATGAAACTGGCCAGTTTTTTGGACCTACATTTCTCGACAATCAACCGAATAGTCGCTACCACGCCTCCGACAGCAAAAGTAAAGACCTGCCCCCACCAGTACGGCCCATACGGTGAATAACCTCGCCGGCGCGGGTGTCGTCCTCGACGATGTCGTGAAGAATCTCGTGTATCTCGTTCAGGTCCGTCGGGTTATCAGCTAGAAAACGGCGTGCCGCCTGGGCGTTGCTCAGGATCGCCGTGAGCGGTTGGTTCAGCTCATGGGCGAGCGATGCGGCAAGCTCGCTCATGATTGAAATTCGTCCCCCATGGGCTAGCTCGGCGCGGTGCTGCCGCAGCTCAGCTTCCGAGCGTTTGCGCTCAGTGATGTCGACTGCGGTACCGATATAACCGATAAACGTGCCATCGGCAGCAAAGCGCGGCACCCCGGTATCAACGAACCAGCCATACTCACCGTCAAATCTCTTTAAGCGGTATTCCACCGTGAACTCTCGCCGCGCGTTGAAAGAGTTCACCGATATTTCAAGACAACTGTCGATGTCGTCGGGGTGGACTGCCTCTGACCAACCATTGCCAAGTTCCTGCTCCAGTGCGCGGCCGGTAAAGTCGAGCCAACCTTTATTGAAAAATGTACGGAGGTTGTCCGTACCGGACATCCAGATTAGGACGGGTGCCGTATCGGCCATTGAACTAAACCGAGCCTCGCTCTCGCTCAATATTCTCGCCTCCTTGCGCTGTTCCTCGACGCACCCTGCTAAGAACATCAGAGGCAGGGAAATAGCAATCAGGAACAGCTGCAACGATAAGACATTCTCTGCAGGCGAGCTGTTAACGAAAGGTCCGCGACCCTGTGCAGCGCCGCCTATCGAGACGAGAACGACGAGCAGAAGCGATGTGCCCACTCCAAAGGACCCGAATCTCATCGCAGCCCAGAGAAGAAATGGCAGTGGCAGATAAACCAGCGCGGGTGTAGTCTCTGGCCCGGCTGTCTCTCAACAAAAAACCAAAAAGCTCACCGCTAGCAGTCCACCCAGCAGGATAAAAGCTTCACCGTAGCGGCGCCACGACGCGGTGCGCAGCCAAACAACACCTCTAAAAACCCAGAGGAGGATAACCGGCGGTATTGCGAGAGCGGCCAAGACATTCGACGGCAGACGTGTTAGCCAAACCTGCCAGTAGTTACTTTCTTTCCATCCGATAAGCGCCACGAAAGCAGCATCAAGAAATGAAGTCAGAAACGGGGCCAGCATGACTGCGCTGATGACATAGATGCCGACGGACTTGACGGTGGCAAAATCTATCGGCCCCTTGATAAAGCGACGCAGACAGAATGCTCCGATTAGGGCTTCGCTGGAGTTGCTGATAAACCAGCCCAGGGTCATCGAAAGTGGTACGCCGCTTTGCACCTGAACTGCCAGGTGCGCAAGAAACGCACTGAGAAGAACACACCACCACTTCCGGCTGGGCAGAAGCAGCAGTGAGGCTAACAAAATTGCATTGGGCGGCCACAGAGTTGAGACCGAGTGACCCGGCAACGTCAGAGCGAACCCGATCATTGACCCGGCGTAGTAGGCTAATGCAATCAGCGCACTGACTAACATCGGGCGAGCGAGGCGGGCTATTCGCTGCGTAACTTCATTCTCGACAGAGGGTGATGGAATCATGAAAGACTTAGCCATTACATCCCAGAATATATCGTAGCAAGATATTGTGCTGTTCCGGCGTCGAGGGTTGGCTGATTTATTCGATGATGGTCAGCGGCTCTGCGAGCCAATCGATGGCCGCCTTGGGTCCATCGAATACCGCTACTTTGAACCCAACTTGCGACAAATACGTGCTCAAGATCAGCAGTTCATTATACTCTGTTCTCGCTGATGGCGAGACCATTGCGATCTTAGTCTTGCGAGCCCACAGCTCTGGCTTGAGCTCATCGACAAGCGCGCTGATCTCCGCCCGTTCAAGTCTGTAGCTGGCTTCCTCTAAATCGATAATTATCTTACAGTCGGGCAGTGACTGCGTCAGGTCAGTTAATCGGCCGAAGATTTTTCTTAATCCGTTTACCGTAATTAAATCGCGGGTAATCGCGATCACATAATTGCCAAGGTCTGGCCAGCTCAACAATTTGATCTGATAACTCATAGGCTCTCTCAGTAAGAACTTATGGATCTTTTGTCTTGACATTGAGCGACACTCGATTGACTCGTCCCGTCAGTTGAGGATAAGGAAAAGGCGGAAGGCCAGCGGGTATAACGATGAAACCTAGGATCTCGGTAGCGGCAACCGCCGGTCTGCTCGACTTGGTTGCCGCGAGGGGCGGAAATTCAGATCAAATCCTGCAGGCACTCGGAACAGATCGTTCGGCCTTTGCTGATTCCGATGGATTCATCCCCAGTTTCATTATGGCTCGGATTTTGGAAGAAGCGGCGCTGGCAACCGGCGATGACTGCTTCGGGCTACATTTTGGCGAAGGGTACAACCCAAAGAACCTAGGACCTTTAACCTATGTCGTCTTGAACTCACCCACCGTTTTGCTCGGTATCCAGAATGCTCAACGCTACTTTATGATCCATAATGGCGGTGCAAAGCTGTCTTTGACAGTTGAAGGTCAACGAGTTTATCTCCGTCATCGCCTCATCGATTTGCCTATAGAGACGCAGCGGCAGCAGAACGAATGCAGTATGGCGGTCTTGCTCAACACACTAAGAATGATGGTGGGCAGCCAATGGTCCCCGCTGGAGGTTCAATTTGCGCATAAAGCGCCGGTCAAGATTTCAGAGCATTTGCGGATTTTCGCCGCGCCCGTTGTATTTGATTGTCCGACTAATTCATTTGTCATTGACCCGGAATTTCTTGAGCGGCAAGTGCCGGCGGCTGATCGAAGGCTTTATGGTATCCTCAAGCAATACTTGCAGCGTGTCTTAAACGACATGCCGGCAGAGGATGGTCTGGTTGCCACCGTTAGAAATGGGATCGGAGAGTCGATGAGGAACGGTTATCCGCAGCTGGCAAACGTGGCGAAGAAAGCAGCGATGAGTCCACGCACATTAGAGCGACGTTTGACAGAACACGGCACCAGTTTCAAGCAGCTCGTGAACGACACGCGCCGGCGGTTTGCCCTGAATTACTTGCGGGACCAAAAGAATACCCTGACTCAAATTGCTTTTCTTTTGGGCTATTCTGAAGTCAGCGCTTTCAACCGCGCGTTTAAACGCTGGACCGGCTCGACTCCTTTGGATTATCGCCGTAATCCGGAACGCGCGGTTCGCGACCGCAGTTGAGACATGTGCCGTTGCTTGTCATACCGGATAACGCTCCGCTCGTAGCTGGGCAACGCTCACAAAATCACTCCCTTACAAATCCCGCGCAAAGCGGAAGAAACACTCTTTGCCAAATACATTTTGAAGCATCATGCGCGTTTATTTGGCCCGGCCGCCGCGAATTCGGTTCATGGCCAAACACACTGGTTGCGGCTCGCGTAACCAAGAGGGGCAGACTTAAACGGCTACTCGGAGGCCAGCTGAGCTTACTAAACCCATTGGATGGCGCGATCTGATCATTCAAAGCGTGAAGTGCAGCAAGCGCTGAAGGTAGAAGCTAAGCATTATTCGGGCTTCGAGAAGACCTTTCGGGGCTACGAAGGCGAGAGAACACATTCCCGTTTGGCACAAGGGCAAAATCATTGGAGTGCTTTCCTAGCTGCAAAGATCGAGGCAGAACCTTGGCTACCCGAGCAGTGCGTCATGATTTGTATAGGTCAATACTTTATCCTGACGGTCGACTGGCAAAGTCCGCTCGTCAGTGTTGTTAGGAGTCCATTCACTCACGCCGCCAACATCTTCTCTTTGGCCAACGGGATACGATCCATAAAGGTCTGCATCCCTCAATGGTCACCTCAAAAGCGGCCAATGGTGGTCAGGCCAAAAGCGGCCAACGGAGAGGTCCGAGACAGAGTTGTTTTAGCCCTTTGCCTCCTGGCCAGGCAAGTCCATTTAGTTCTCCAACTGCGCGGGCCGCATTTTAGGACGTGACCGTGATGGAGCAGGCGGTCGAGCATGGCAGAAACGCAGCGCTATCCCCGAGTAGCTTTCCCCACTCTTCCACGGGGCGGTTTGACGTCATCAAGGTGCTGGCCCGCTCGTAGCGGCGCATGACGATTTCAAGCAGATCCTCGGCCGCGGTGGAGGGAAGCTTGCGCATACCGAGATCATCGATGATGAGCAACGACACAGTAGCCAACAGTTCCATGTGCTGTTTGCGTGAGCCGTCGATGGTCGATTCAGCGATCTCATCGAGCAGGGCGTGAGTCTCGCGGTAGAGTACGCGATAACCCTGTTGGATGGCGGCCAGCCCGATGGCCTGAGCCAAATGGCTTTTTCCGGTGCCGGGCGGACCTAAGAACAAAGCGTCTTCATGTTTAGCGATGAAGGCCGCGGTGGCCAGATCGAAGACCCGAGAGCGATTGAGCTTTTTGTTGAAATTAAAGTCAAAGTTCTCCAGGGTTTTCTGCGGATCGCGGAACCGAGCCTGTTTTTGGCGGCTCTCAAGCAGGCGGTTACTACGGCGGGATAGTTCATCGGAGACTAGGCAGGCGACCAGATCGATGGGCGCCATCGATTCAGCTTGGGCCTGGAGTAAGCGGGTTTCCAGCACGGCGGCGATACCGCCCAGGCGCAGTTGTTTCAAGGCACGGCTGAGTTCAATCAGATTCATTTGGTTGCTCCTTGGTTTGAGGTTGATCAGATCGCGGTACTCGATCAGTTCACGGATCAGCGGATCGACATGGCGCAGCGAGAGCTGGGGGTGGCGCTCCAGATAGCGCCGGACAAAGCGGTAGTTTCCAACCCCGAGATCGAGAGCCGCGGCACAGGCATCTTCGACAGCGGCAACGCCGTGTTTTTTGGCTAGAGCCACAACGCCCATCGCAGGTGGGATCAGGGACGCTGTTGACTAGTTGGACAGAGTTCTCGTTAGAATCTTCGAAACGCCGGAGGTCGAGATTCCCACTTGGCGAGCGATTTCGTCAGGAGTCTGGTGTCAGGCTTGCGTATTGCATTATCAGAACGTCAGTCGTGTCAGACTTGCCTAACTCTACTACCTCTTCTGTAGCGCTCCTCGGCCGCCTGGAATCGTGCCTGGATCTGTAAACAGATCGCGAACAGCGCGTTTTCAAAAACCTTGCAGCGTGCCGTCGGGAGTTCTGACGACATGCTTGAGGGGCTCGCCGGAAAGATAGCGGCGCGTATTGCCGCGGATGAGTTCGCTCATGCGCCGCCACTGTTGGCGTCCGCCTCCACCGCCGACATGGGGCGTGATCAACACGTTGGGCAGGTTCCACAGCGGGCTTGATGCGGGCAGCGGCTCTTCAGCCAAAGCGTCCAGTCCGGCTCCTTTGATGCGGCCCTCGACAAGCGCGCGCGCCAGCGCCGCTTCGTCCACCACCTTGCCGCGCGAAATGTTCACGAGAATCGCAGTGTCTTTCATGAGCGCGATTCTTTCGGCGCTGAGAAATCCCCTGGTGGCGCTGTCCAGCGGCATCGCCACCATGACCACATCGGCGGTGGGAAGGACTTCGCCCACCTTTTCCCGTGGCACCACGCGATCTATCTCCGGCACCGCCGGGGAAGAGGCGCGGGTGACGCAGATCACCTCCATATCGAACGCCTTGGCCTTGCGCGCGATCTCCTGTCCGATGTGGCCCATGCCGAGGATCACCATGCGCGCGCCGTCAGGGTCGAGTAGCTCGGAAGACATGGTTTGCCGCGGCGGCCACTCCCGGCGCGCTTGCAGTTGCCCGAACCGGTGAAAGCCGCGCATCACGCCCAGCATCAGAGCCATGGCATGGGTGGCAAGCGCCCGCTGGCTGACGTCGCCGCTATTGGTAACCCAAACGCCCTCCGGCAGCCCCGCCCTCAATCCGATTTCGATCCCGACGGTGGTGAACTGGATCCACTTGAGCGCCCGGCCTTGGTCGCGTACCACGCGGGCGAATTCCGCAGTGAAGGCGGAGTTGTAGACGTGGAAGATTTCCGCGCCGTCGAGCGCCCGGGCCAGGGAATCGAGGCTCTCGGCCTTGGCCGCCTCGACTTCGGGAAAGTCGCGCAGAAAAGCCTCGTCCACCACGTCGCCGGAAGCATGCACGAACTGGGCAATGCGAACTGTCATAGTGTCCTTCGGTGAGCGCCGCGTCGCCGGTCACAGTAAACGATTAGCTAGCTTCTGTCGCACAGGGGGCCCGAGGGGCATGCTTTCCTATTGCGCTATTTGGCACGCCCAAGATACGCACCGGCTGCATGCACGTTCGTTCAACAATTCGTCTCAGGCCAACACACTTCTCTTTTCCTAAATGGTTTTCCTCATCCTAACCGACAATGGTGCTCGGCTTTACGCAGTTGCAGGTTATTTGCAGTTTCCTTCAGAATTCCGCCGACGTTGTGAAAAACGTTCCCTGCCGGATCGCCGTGACAGGAAGTTGTGCTCGTTGTTCGTGCTGGTGTTCGGTGAATTCAGAAACTGTTATATGTGAGGAAGACGTTCGCACTTAAGCGGCTCAACGTTACGTCTAGCTGACCCTTCAGCTATTTCATCCGGCCTTGAGTTCTCGTTCCAATCGTTCCGCAAGCCATATCCGCGCAAGAGTGGTCGCGTCCGTTGTACGCTGGCGCGCAAGCTTGCTCAATACGGCCTTCATGGCGGGCGGCAGGCGCATATTGAGTTGGGCAGTATTGTCCTGGAAAATCGCCTCACGAAGCACCTCGTCCAAATCGCTGTGATCATCGACGACTTCAGAAACGCCTGCTTCCAGCCGGTCAAAAATATCGTGAGACTTCGTCCAGCGAACGACTTCATCATCTGTCGATTTGCTGGTCAGCCTAGAAACTTTCCGTTTCGTCTTCTTCATCTTCTGTACCTCCGATAGCGCCGCTTTTGGGCCTCGGTCATGACGTTCATATGAAAAACCCTCAGCCGCCGGTCCGGTAGGACACGATACACAACATGGAGGTAAGCTCCGCTAAGATTCCTTCCAAGCAATTCATAGATTTCGTCGAGCCCACGTTGGCTCCGAATCTTCAAATATTCCCCCGCTAACAATTCGTAATAGTCCTGCTTGGTGTAGCCATGGCGAAACGCCGAGTCGGTAAAGACGACCTCCACCCGGCCGATTGTAGCAACTGCTATACGCTACCGCAAACTCACTCACAACGTACGGCTATGGGGTCTGGCTTGGGTTATTGACTTATTCTCGATCGCAGTTCTGGTTACCTGAGGTCGAATCATTAAAGATCGATCGCTTCTCGACCGCTGGTATTCTGGAATCGCGTATCGTGCGTCACATGTGCGCGGCTGTGTTGGCAACTTGAAAGCTGTAGCCGATTTGCCATAGAGAAAAGCAGAGGAGGCCAAATCGATGCCGCTGCATATGCAACCTTTATCGAACAAGTTCGGTGTCGCCATCACGGGCGTAGACATGTCCAAAGAGCTGGACCAAAACCTCTTCAATGAGATTGTCGATGTCTTCGTGAAGAAGCAGGTCCTGGTTTTTCGCGATCAACATATCGAGCCTCAACATCAAGTCGTCTTCAGCCGGAGGTTTGGGCCGCTCGAAATGCTCTATGACGAGATCAGCGGGTGCCGGGCTTTCCGGAAGTTGCCGTTCTCTCCAATGAGAAGGTCTACGGCAAATTCATAGGCGTGGTCGCGGCCGGCCATTTCTGGCATTCGGACCAGTCCTATTGACGAGAGACTCGCTCGCGACTTTCCTCTATGCCCATAAACTGCCTAAGCACGGCGGCGATACGGAATTCGCCGATATGCACCGCGCCTATGAAAGCCTACCGGATGATATCAAAAGGCGCATCGAGCGGCTCATGGGTATTCACCAGCGCAGCAAGCTGGGCAATCCGCGCGTTGCGGTGACCCGGGAGAGCGGCGAAGAATATTATCAAAGGCGGGCCATGGAGAACGTGCTCCATCCGATCGTCCGCACCCATCCGATGTCGGGGCGCAAGGGTCTTTACTGCTCGCCGCGTTTTACCGTCGGCATAGAGGGCATGGACGACGCCGAGGCGCAGCCGCTGCTCGACACGTTATTTGCTTACCAGACCGCGCCTGGGAACGTGTATCGGCATAAATGGACTCTGAACGATTTCGTCATGTGGGATAATCGTAGCGTCAATCACCAGGCCTGCGGCGGTTATGCGATGGACGACATTCGCTGGCTTCATCGCACTTCGACACAAGGTGACCAGCCATTCGCCTGACCGGGTAACCGCCGAAAGAATAATCGGCGTCCAACGCCAGGCATCGTTCAAGTTCCATGTTCTACGATTCAAATGATTTCGGCCCGCCTTTTTTGGCTGCTGCCAGTTTTGCTCCTATCTCCGAAGCAGGTCTTGTGGTCTAGCCGTTCAAACCCTTCAAATCGTTGACAGGATTGAACGAAGAGATTAGGAACGATGTTTGTTGCCGACCGGAGGGAATATGAACCAGATGGTTTTCATTTATGGGCCCGGGGCGAGAGGATGTGGCGAACGTGTGTCCATCAACTCAAACACTATCAGCCTCGGGCCGACAGCCTCGGGCCTTAGAGGAGGGAAGCACGGATGAATTGCAATTTGACTCGTCGGGCAATCTTAATCGCGTTTTTGCTCTTCTTTGGATCGCAATGGCAGCCGCCTGCGGCATTCGCCCAAGCGCCATTCTACCAGGGCAAAACCATCACCGTCCTACAGGGCCGGGAGCCCGGGGGCACCGGCGATCTGCGGGCCCGTGCGGTGACGCAATTTTTGCAAAAATATATTCCCGGTAACCCGACCATCATTCACGAGTTCATGGCCGGCGGCGGCGGGCTCCGAGCGGCAAACCACATGTATGCGGTCGCCAAGCCCGACGGCCTTACCATTGGCAGCGTTAGCTCTGGAATGCTCGGCAACGCAATCCTGGGCGGCGCCGGCGTCAAATATCAATTCGAAAAATTTCATTACCTGGGCGCCTCCGACGCCGGCGGCCATTATGTTTTCTATACCCGCAAAGACGCCGGTACGAATAATTTAGAAAAACTCCGAGCCGCAACGGGCCTCCGCATCGGCGCGCAATCGGTGGGCCACAGTAACTACAATCTAGGGCGGCTCGCCGCCTATCTGCTGTCGCTGAAGGAAGCGCGCTTTGTCACCGGCTATGCAAGCCCTGAGATCGATGCCGCCGTGCTGCGCGGCGAACTCGACGCCCGCTTCAACCAGTCGCATGTGGTGCTGCAGCGTTTTCCCGAATGGTTGGACAAGGGGCTGATGGATTTTCACGTCGTGCTGGAAATCCCCCAGGGCGATAAACACCCGCGCTTTGCCAATCTGCCCGAGTTGGAGAGTTTTGCGAAAACCGAAAAGGAGCGCCAGCTGGTGCAATTGCAACGCGGCTTTCGACTGTCCGGCTCGCCCTTTATCCTGCCGCCAGGCACGGCGCGTGAACGCGTGACATTGCTTCAAGACGCCATGACCAAGGTTTTCAAAGACCCCGAATTTCCCGCGGTGTTCAAGAAAATGGTCGGCGACGACGCTGAAATCGTTTTCCCAGCGGTGATGGACAAAGGCATCAAAGAACTGCCGCGCAACCCCGAGGTGGTCGAATTGTTAACCAAGATCGCCGGGCCGAATCCGCTACCGGCGCGTTAAAGTACAGGGTCAGGCACAATCATAAACAAACTTGGCTCAGTAGTTAGTTTTTTGCTGATTCCCTGGTGATGATCGCATGTGTACAACAACCGCCAGCACATTGCCGGCCTGAACCCTATTGTGACCTTGATCGTTCGAATTTTATTTCTCGACGGCGCGCAGCACTTTAAAAACAACTTGTAAATTTCCAGCGATGTTAGCGCGGAGCATTAATGGGGTCGCGTCTTGCATTGCGACAAATGTGTGATTGCAAGACCTGGCCCTAAATGCTCGTCGACCGGCAACTTTTTTTTGCAATTCCATTGGAGAACCGAGCGGCAGAGATATGAAAGCAACTAAAGCGGTTGTAAAATTTGCGTTTTCTAGTTTTTTACTTGCCAAGCAGCCTGTCTCGCCGCTGATTGTATTCTTGTTCGGAGATGCGTCCCCTATCGTAATCGGCTTTGAGATCCTGGAGTTGCTGGCCAGTGGTCGTCCCTGCCGGTTCCTCCTGTACGGTCCTTTCACCGCTTGACACGGAGATACAACCGGACAAAAACACCGCTCCGCACAATAGAAATATTTCTCTTCCCATCAAAAAGACCTCCCGCATTCTTTTTAAGATTTTTACCGACCCAGCAATCTGTCTCTTTGCTGATTATATTCCCGCTCCGAGATAATTCCTTTGTCGTAAGCGGCCTTGAGATCCCGGAGCTCCGCATCTGTTGTCGGAGACCGCTGCTGAACAACCGTCTCATCTCCGCCTTTAAACGAGAAGCAGGCTGAAACCGCGCCCGCCAACAGCAAAGCTGCCACTGCCATCATGATTGGGTTTCTTTCCATCTGAAGACCTCCTGTATTCTTCCTGCATCTATGTTTTCTTCATTGCATTTTGCTTCGGGTGATTTCAAGCGTCTTTTAGAAAAAGACTTTAATACTTAAGCAGGCTACCCCACGCCATCGGACAAAGCCGAGCCTCCGGGTCATAAAATTAGGGTCAGACAGAAATCTCGGACAGAATCTCGGGTCACGCCTGAGTCTGGACTTTACACAGGCGCATCAAGGCGGTGGGCTCCGCCGTTGATCGGTGAGTGAGAAGTGACCGCGGAATCATTGGTGTCACGCATGAAAAGTTTGAGGCGGATTGGGGTTTGGATTCTATACTAGAAATCGTTTTCCTCCTAAGACTCTCTCACTCGTCACGCGTGCGCGGTCGGGTTGGCAACTTGAAAGTTGTATACGATTTGCCATAGAGAAAAGTAGAGGAGGCCAAATCGATGCCGCTGAATATGCAGCCTTTGTCTGACAAGTTCGGTGTAGCAATTACGAACGCGGACCTGTCGAAAGACATCGACCAGAGTCTCTTTGATGAGATTGTCGATATCTCCGTAAGAAGCAGGTCCTGGTTTTTTCGCGCTCAACATATCGAGCCGCAACATCAAGCTGCCTTCAGCCGGAGGTTTGGCCCGCTCGAAATGGTTTATGACGAGGATCAGCGGGTGCTGGGCTTTCCGGAAATCGCCATTCTCTCCAATGAGAAGGTCGACGGTAAATTCATCGCCGTCGTCGCAGCCGGCAATTTCACCAGCGGCGGGGGCAGAGTTTGCTGTCTTGACTATCTTTTGATTCGGTGACGTGCGCCAGTATTTGCTCAGCGCTCAAAAGCATCCAATCGCTTCAGTGTTTTGCCGTCGCCAGTCTTCCATTTCAGCAGGCTCCTACTGTCTTCGATACTTTTTCTGACCCTTGCCGGCAGCGCTTTCTCAGCGTTACGCAAGTCGTAGGTCATTGGCAGGTTCATCCAGAATTCCGCCGAGGTTTTGAAAAAAGCTTCCCAGCCGGATTGCCGTGTCCCCGGTGATACCTCTTTCATCCTTCAGGATCGCCCTGATCCGGTCAGGCGGCACCCCGATCGCCTTCGCGAGCGCGTTTGCCGTCAAACCTAGCGGCTTCAAAAACTCCTCATTGAGAATTTCACCCGAAGGAACCGGTCGCATTCCATTCTTTTCATTTTGTCACTCCCTTTGCCGTCGAAGACTTGCTCCGCTGCATGCGGCCTCGTAGAGTAGACGCGATGAACATTTTCGTAGCGGCGGCGTTTGTTTGCCTGGTTTTGCTGCTTTCGATTGTGATTTGGTCGATTCGACGCCACCGTGATCCCAAACTGCACATTGACTGTACTTCACCGATCGATGAGCTGATTCCTTCGCTCGCGGGGCTGACGCTCGGAACCGCCGTCACTGGCAATGTCGTCGAAGTCCTGGAGAACGGCGCTTTTTTTGACGTGCTGTTGGAGCGAATTCGATCAGCTCAAAAGTCAGTGCATCTCGAAACCTTTCTGTGGAAGAAAGGAGTACTCGGTCAACGCGTGGCGGACACGCTCTCGGAGCGGGCTCGGGCAGGCAAGCAGGTGCGCGTCCTTCTCGATGCAGAGGGCTCCAAAGACATCGGCAAGGCAGCTCTGCAACAGATGAAAGAAGCTGGATGCCGAGTCGTGCTTTTCCATGAAAAGGTTTTGCGCCACATCGGCGTGCTGAACGACCGCGACCATCGCAAGATCGTCGTCATCGACGGGCGCGAAGCGTTCGTGGGTGGTCACTGCATTGTCGACAGTTGGCTCGGCGATGCCCAGGACCGCGAACACGTCGCTGACATCAGCCTGAGGTTGCACGGCCCCGTCGTGCACAGCCTGCAGTCCGCGTTCAGCGAGAACTGGGTCGGGCAAACCGGGGAGTTGTTTGCCGGCGATGATGTGTTTCCGAGCCTGGAGCCTGCCGGCGATGTGTTGATCCATGCGGCGTACGTAAAGCCGGAAGGCTCGGCGCCTGCCGTGAAGATTCTTCACCACACGGCCATATGCTTTGCCCGCAAGCGCATCTGGATTCAGAATCCTTATTTCATTCCGGAGCCTGAAGCCATCGATGAATTCGGCGAAGCCGTTTCCCGCGGCGTCGATGTGCGCGTGATGATGCCTTCCACTGCGGGCTCCGACAATCCCATGGTGCAACATGCTGGGCACCGCAACTTCGAAAAGCTTCTGCGCTGCGGCGTGCGTCTGTTCGAGTATCCGCACACCCTGCTGCACCAGAAAGTAATGACCGTTGACGGTGTATGGAGTGCAGTTGGTTCAAGTAACTTCGACGACAGGTCTTTCGAGACCAACGATGAAATTACCCTTAGCATCCTGGACGCCACAACGGCACAACGGCTCGATCGAGTCTTCGAGAAGTACGTATCCCATTGCAAGGAAGTTGAGCTAGAGGCGTGGCGCAAGCGCGGGCTGTGGCACAAACTGAAAGACAACGTTTTCTATGTGATAAACGAAGTTCTGTAATATACGCACTGGCTCTCTTTGATGAGCCCGCGCCCGCTCTTCCGGCCGCACGCGGCGTACTAATCAGGCCCAGGCGCAATTGTTACCTTTGATGTTCGTCATAAACGTTCGCGAGCTTACTAACCCGCCTTCCTCATCTCGCCTGGAATATCAAGTTTAGATGATGTGGACCGGGTGCGTTAAAGAAAAATATCCGCGGGTGATCTGATCGATACTTAGTTCATCGCCGCGTTCGGGAGAAAGTTGCATCTTTTCAACGAACCCCACCGAACGAATGTGACCGCTTCGACCTGACCGTCGCGCCGATGTGGGCGGTGCTGTGAATCTTTCGTTGTGGAATCAGAGCAACTGAATCACCAATGCTCGGTCTTCCTCGTGTTGATGTCATAGGATCTAACTCGCCTTCCGTTCCTCGACGATCTTTTCCGCCAGGTAGACTTTGATGAGCGACTGATATGGTATGTCCTTCTTATTAGCAAGAACTTTGAGTTGATTGAGCATCTCGCGAGGCAATGGAATGGAGATCGATTTGACCGGAGCTTCGACGCCAGAGTCAAATTCAATTTCGACACGATTCGATCTAGAGAAGTCGAAAAAGTCCGTCGTATCATGTGTCGTCCAAAATTCCCGCTCGTCCTGCTCTTTTCTGAACTTCGGCAGCTGCTTAAGCTTCTTTTTCATACACCCGCCTCTCCTTTCTGCTCATCGGGCGCGCGCTGATCACGCGAATCCTGCTGGCGCGAACAGTAAACACCAAGGTCAAAAGCCGACTGCCGTAGGTCCTTCCGAGCGCAACATGCCGACTTTCCTTACCTCCGTTGCGCCTCCGCGCAACAACTAATGATGTGTTGAAGAAGATTTCCTCAGACTCACGGTCCGTCACACCGTGCTTTGCTTCGTTTTTGCTGGAATTGTCGTCGTGCCACTCGAATCCCTTGATTCGCCTCAACACATCGGCGATGGCAGAAGTATATGATTATGATATACGTGCGTCAATTACGTAGACGCAGCCAGCGTTGGCGAGTACGGCGATATGGGCTCAGTTCAAACGAAACTGGACATTTATAGTCGTTCCACCGCTGCGCTTCGTTCCAATCGTTCAAAAGTTTCAGCGGCCCACCCAAGAAGATATGAAGGCTAACAGCAATACCAGCGTTCAAATTCGCGTCGATGTGCCTTACGGCGGCGGCCCGCAGCAGAATCTTTGCGTCGATGTGTATCTGCCCACGAGCGCCGGGATGCATCCGGCACTGCTTTGTTTACACGGTGGCGCGTGGCTGCGCGGCTCACAAAAACAGTACAAGAGTTGGGGACCCTGGCTGGCCGAAAGAGGCTACGGCGTCGTTGCGGTGGATTACCGCCTCTCGAATCAAGTCAGCCCAGCTTGGCCGGGTGTGTGGGAAGATGTCTGCCGGGCGTTGGATTGGCTGATCGCGAACGCGTCATCACTTCATTTTGACTCAGCGCGCATCGGCACCATCGGCGATTCCGTCGGCGCCCACATGGCAGCGATGCTCTCACTCCATGAAAGGACCGCAAAACACATTCGCGCCATGGTTGGAATCTACGGCATTTACGATCTCCCCGACTGGTGGCGCGTAACGCAGCCGCCGAAGCGTACCGACGATCCCGTCGTTAGGCTTATGGGAAGATCTTACCCGGAGGCGAAAGAGGATTACGAGAATTTTTCCCCGCTACATCGATTGCAAAAGTTGGCGGGTAGGGCGACGGCCAGCTATTTAATCATACACGGCGACCAAGACGCTATAGTACATCACGACCAATCGGACCGATTTCTTTCCGCGTTGCGCGATAAAGACGCTCAGGTCGAAGCTATGTTGATTGGCGGTGCCGGTCATCATTGGTTTACCTTGGCGGATGACAATCCGGCGCGCCGGCGGGTAGACGAGGAGCCAAATGCCACGGTAGCGCCTGTGCTTCTACGATTTCTTGGGAGAATTTAAGAGTGTTGCCAGTTCGGTCGGAATTGCCAAAGCCTACTAACTCTTTTGCAACCTCATCAGATCCGTTTGCGCGATAACTTTGTGGCTGCGCCCAGTTTTCAAGAAAGCGTCTTGAGCTCGAATGTCTGACCCTCCCCTGACTCGATCCTTCGATCGAAGAGTTGTCAACGAGCTAGATCGCGTAAAGTAGTCTGGCCTTTTCCTAGAGCAGGTTGTGTTTGGTTTCCTTTTGATAAAGCTCTTCGCGCCGGAGGTTGGCCGGGCGGTGGCCGACAGCTCACACAATCACAGCAAGACAAGGATCGATGTTCATGCTCACGCGTTTGTGCCTGAGTTCATGAAATCGCTCAGGCAAAAGCCGAGCGCGGCGCTCGATATCAGAACCGACTCGCAATGGGATGGGAGCCGCTTCCCTGGCTGAAATCGATCGCTCGCAGGGCTGCAGCATGCAAGTGCTGTCGCTGCCCATGTCTCACGAATATTAAGCGACCCGAGAAATCACCCATTCTCCGCGTCACTTTGCCGCTGCGCCAACGCGCGCCAGCTCTTGCGGCTTGAATAACGAGTCGTGATCAGCCGAGCGAATTCTCACAAGGAATTGTCATGATTAGAGTGGCATTTGTCATCGGCGGTTATCCGCCCGAAGAGCACAAACGGCGCGCCGATGTGGCGTTGTCATATTGCACAGCGGAAATTCAAGTGGGCATCGTCGACGTCGCCGCGAGCCCATATTTTTACGGCATGACGCCGACCGAAATTCAGTTAGTCGCTCCGGCATTTATCGACGCTTTCAAACGCGCAGAAAAGGACGGCTACGACGCGGTCGTGCCTCTGGGCACACTGGACCTGGGCGTCGATGGCGGCAAGTCGGCCGTCGATATACCCGTCGTCGGGCCGACCGAAGCTTGCCTGCACGTCGCTTCGCTGATCGGCGACCGCTTTGGCGTCATGGTCTACCACCAGAGTTTGGTGAGTTTTTCCCGGGCGATAATCCGGCGCTACGGCATGGAAGATCGCATCGTCGGTTTCGGTGTCAGCGGTTTCGACCTGCCGGATTTGGCGGCGCATCACGACGAGGTCGTCGACAATTTCGTCAGCGAAGCCAAACGCTTGGTCGCTGCCGGCGCCGAAGTGATTTATCCCATGGGCATCAGCCAGTGCCCGGTGCATATCAAACCGGATTGGCTGCAACAACAGCTCGGCGTGCCGGTGGTTGAAGGCTTCGGCACGCCGATTCGTATGGCAGCGATGCTGGCGGGGTTGGGACTTTCACAGAGCCGTGCGCGCTGGGTGAAGTCGAGAAACTAAGCAGGCGTCGGCGTCACGGTAAGCCACGGCGGGCGCATCCCGGGAGAACATCGAAGCCTAACCGTTTTTTTTAAACGCGCCGAGCCCTGGCCGGTATTGTCCTTTCAAGAATTGCTTGATGCCTTGATCGCGCGCTGCGCCTGCGACGCTTGCGATCTTTCGTTCTGCTGTCGTATATGAAGGAGCAAATGACGGCAAGAAGCTAACGATGATTTCAGACCTAAGCGAGCCATCGCCAGTGGTCAAAAAAGCGACCATCGCGCAAGTTTTTGATCTGACCATCGCGCGCAAGCTCGATAAACAAGGCTTCTTCAAGAGCGTGTTCAAGCGCTAGCCGCGAGCCGATTCACACAGAAGAGCGAGACCCATGGTATCAAAGACTCAGAAAATGGCGGCGCGAAGATCGAAGCCGACGCCATGGACGCGGTCAGCATCAAGATTTGGAAAATGGGCGGCTACTACAAATCGCGCGAGATCGCAGCGCTGTGCAGCGCCGCCAACGTCGGCGTCCACGTCGGCAGCACGGCCGGCAGCCAGCTCATGGAAGCGATGCAGCTCCACTTTTGCGCGGTGCTACCGGATTTGTTCGCCGGCGCTGAGATCGGCGAGTTTGAAAGCTTGAACGATGACCCGGCGTCGGGTTTGACAGTCGAACAAGGAACCTTGCGCGTTTCCGACCGCCCCGGGCTCGGTGTTGACATCGATTTGAATAAGCTGCAAGAGACCACCGCGTTCTGGCAGCCCAAGTGAGAAACATTTTTTGGGCGCGCCGATTCGAAGCGCCGCATTGCGCGCCGGTCTCCAACAGAGCCGCGAGGGTTGGTAAAATCGGGCATCGGCCAGCAGTCAGCGCAGCGGCAATCGGCAGGTGCTTAAAAGCCTCCCGGTTGACAGCCGAACCTCAATCTAGTTTAAAACTGTATTCCGGCAGCAAGGAAGGATCTTTCCATGGCGCGGCAATATAATTGCATATCCGGCGACGGCCACATCGATTTAAATCCTGATATATGGCGCGACCGAGTTCAGGCCAAGTTCAGAGAGCGCGCGCCCAAACGCGTCAAGATGCCCAATGGCTCCGATGCCGTGGTGATCGACGGCGGCAAGCCCAACACCATCGGCATTACCCGGAGCGTGCGCGTCGCGCACGTCGATCTCGCCAAACAAGTGCCGACTTTCGAGACTTGCGCCGGCACCGGCGCGCCCGAGCAGCGTTTGGCCGAACAGGATCAAGACGGCATCGACGCCGAGGTGCTGTTCTCGCAGATCACGTTTGTCTTGCGCCAAACCAAGGACGACGATCTCTACCGCGACTCGATCCGCGCCTATAACGAATTTCTCGGCGCGGAATACTCGGCGCCCGGCGCCCGACAGGATCATCTGCATGGGCACTCTACCGACCACCGGCGTCGATGATGCGATCAAAGAGATGGAACACTGCGCCAAGCTCGGCATGAAGGGTGTCAAGCTCGACCGCTACCCCAGCGGAAAGAGTTATCCGACTTTGGAAGATGACAAATTCTGGGCCGCGTCGCTCGATCTGGGCATGGCGCTCACCAACCACAACACCGGCAACATGGGTTCGGGAAAGGGCGAACCTGATTTTCTTTACGCCAAGGATCCCGGCCACGACGTGCATCAAAAGGACGCCTTCAGGTTTTTCACGCGGTTTACCAACGATGCCATGACCGCGGCGCTGCAGATGGCCTTTGCCGGAGTCTACGACCGCTTTCCCAAGCTCAAATTTTACTGGGCTGAAACCATGATCGGTTGGTTTGAATACGGCCTGTGGCAAGTCGACGATCACTACCGGCGCTATATCGGCATGATCCACGACAACTGGGGGCTCAATAAGTTAGAACGCCTGCCCAGCGAATACTTGAAAGAGCGGAACTACTGGGGCTTCCTGCACGATCCGGTCGGCGTCAAGCGCCGCGCCTGCATCGGTTACGACAAGATCATGTGGGGCACGGACTTTGCGCACGCCGCCAGCGAGTTTCCGAACTCACAAAAACATCTAGAAGAAGACTTTGCCGGCGTGCCGGAGCACGAAAAGCGCGCCATGCTGGTGGATAATTGTGTCAAGTATTTCCGGCTCGACCGGTAGTCTGTTCAGGGGCGTGTCAGGTTCCGTAAACGGCTTGAACGATTGGAACCTGTTCAAAATGTTCAAAACGTTCCAAACGTTCAAATCGGCTCGGACGTTTACGGAAAAGGCGTAGAGGAGACGAAGATGAGCGATGTCGGCACCACCCATGAAGATCTTGAGCGCTTTCTCGCCGAGCACCATCTCATCGGCGCCGGACTGCGGCGCGATGGCCGTGCCGAGCCGCGCCAGGGCAACACGGCGGCACACTGGAAATGGGACGGTGTTTATCGCGGTCTCATGCGCTCCGGCGAGATTGTCACCGTCGGTCCCGACGGCATGACCGGCATGCGCTCGGTGGTCGGTATCGAGGCGCGAAAGTTCCCGATCTGGATGAACGCGCAGATTCTCATGCCCGGCGAGCGTACCCAGGCGCATCGTAACTTGCGCAGCGAAACCAGGCTCGTTTGCCAAGCACCCAAGGACGCGCTGTTCGTCTGCGAGTATGAAGCTTATCCGATGGAACGGGGCGACGTGATCATCAGCCCGGCGTGGACATTTCATGACCACTGGAACAAGGATACGGCCCCGGCGCTCTGGATCGACGGCTACGACAACGGCTACAACCCCAACGTCAATGTCAACGAGCGCATGCCCAGAGACAATCCCTACGAAGAGATCAGGAAACCCGCGAGCTACGGTCAACGGACCCTCGGCCTGGCGCGGCCGATTGCCAACGGAGCGCCGTTTCCCTTGCCGCCGATGCGTTATCCATGGGCGGATACTCATGCAGCACTCCTGGCGTTAAAAGAGAACGGCCAGAGCGATCCGTACGACGGCGTTATGATTATGCTGGCAAGTCCGGTAGACGGCGGGCCGACCTTGCCGACGATCGTCTGGCAATCCCAGCTCTTGTCGAGTAACCAGAGAACCATGCCGCACCGGCACAACAGCGCCACCTTCTACTTCGCTTTCGAAGGCGCAGGAACGCTGGTCATCGAAGGCGAGCGCCTGGAGTACGGTCAAGGCGACATCTTCGCCGTGCCTGCGTGGAAATGGCACCATCACGAAAATACCAACGACGACGACACGATTCTTTTCTCCATCGATGACTGGCCGGCGATGAAGAAGCTTGGCTTTTACATGAAAGAAGAGGCACAGGGTTTTTAGTAGGAGGCTTGTATGGCAGGAGCAAATGTCGCCGACGCGCTCGTCGAATATCTCAGTTCGAGAAATGTCAGTCACGTTTTCGGTGTGCTGGCGCACACTTCGTTTGCGCTCGGCGATGCCATTGCGAAACGGCCGCAAATGCGTTTTGTCAACGCGCAGCATGAAGGCGGCGCCGGCAACATGGCGCTGGGATACGCGCGCGTGACAAAAAAACCCGCCGTTTGTCTGGTCTCAGCCGGCGGCGGCGCGACCAACATTGTAACCGCCGTCGCCCAGGCGCACAAAGAATCCGTGCCGCTGTTCGTCATCTCCTCGGACATCGAGACCGCGGCCTCAGCCAAAGGCCGCTATTCGTCGTTCCACGGCATGGAGCATGTCCGGCTTTTTCAGCCGATCACCAAGCAGAGCGCAAGGCTCGAACGAGTCGAGGAGCTCGGCGCCTTGCTCGATTCAATGTTCCGCCAGACCACGCGCGGCCGCCAGGGTCCGGTTTTTTTGATCGTCCCCGAAGATCTACAGCATGCCCATTTGCCCGAACCGTTGAGCTTCGCGCCGACCGCCGAACCGGTCGCGCCAGCGATGGACGCGCAAGCCGCGCAAGCCGCCGTTGAGCTGCTGCTCCAGGCTAAGACTCCGGTGGTGCTCGCCGGCACCGGCGTTGATTGGGCGGGCGCGCGCGCAGAAGTGCGCGAGCTTGCCGAACTCCTGGAGCTGCCGGTCGCAGTGAGCTATACGGCCAAAGGGGTTTTTCCGGAAAGTCATCCGCTTGCGCTCGGATGCCTGGGCTTTGGCAGCCGGCCCTATGCGCGCAAATTTTTTCAACAGTCCGATTTGATCCTCGCCCTGGGCGCGACCTTCAGCGAAGGCACGACGATGCGCTTTGGCCGCGAGATCATCCCCGAGAACGCCAAGATCGTGCAGATCGACACCGATCCGGATGAGCTCGGCAGCAATTATCCGACGACGTTGTCAATACAAGCCGACGCCAAGATCGCGCTCCGCGCGATCATCGACGGCGTAAAATCGCACCCGCCGAAAACCGTAGCGAACGGCACGAGAGCGCAAGCTATCCAACAAGCCAAGGGAGCGTGGAAGGACGATGTCGAGCGGCGATCCGCCGGCACAGGTTTGACCTACGAATCGGTGATGAAAGCTCTGAACGATTTGCTCACCGGCAACGAGATACTGACCACTTCGGGCATGACTGGCGACACCTTGCGCGGCATCGACGCGTTGCAGCCGATCATTCACGCCGGCGAGTTCCGCGCCATCGGCACCGCCCTGGCAACCGCCCTGGGCGTCAAGCTCGGCCGCTCCGAGGCGCGCGTGATCTGTGTCACCGGCGACGGTTCCTTCATGATGGAACAGCAAGAGCTCGCCACCGCGAGCTATCATAAGATCCCGGTGTTTGTCCTGATTCTACGTAATGATGCTTACGGCGGCATGAAGCGGGACCAGATAAAAACCTACGGCGGCCGGATCATCGGCACCGAGCTTTTCATCCCCGACCTGGCGCGCCTGGCTGAGCTTTATGGCGCCAAAGGATTCAAGGTAACGCGCAAAGAAGATCTCAAGCCGGTTTTTCAGCGAGCCCTGGCAGCCGATGAATTTGTCGTCGTCGATGTCAAGTTAGATTGATCGGCGCGCGCCGCATCAGACGAAATTTATGAATCCTTCCGAGCAGCCGGGGGGCGCGGCCAAGGTCGCCATGCGGCTGCAACACCTTTGGAAAACCTATCCCGGCAGCCGCCAGCCGGCGGTCCAAGATCTATCGCTGGACATCTACGACGGCGAGATTTTGACTTTGCTAGGACCGAGCGGCTGCGGCAAGACCACGACGTTGCGCATGGTTGCCGGCCTGGAAAAGCCGGACGCCGGCGATATTTTTTTCGGCGAGCGAGCCGTGGTCATGAGCTCGCGCGGGCTATGTCTGTCGCCCGACAAACGCAATATCGGCATGGTCTTCCAGTCTTATGCAATCTGGCCGCACATGACGGTAACCCAAAACGTCGCTTTCCCACTTGCCGCGCGCCGCTTCCCGAAGTCGGAAATCAAGCAGCGCGTGGGCCGCGCGCTCGAACTGGTCGGATTGGCGGGGTTCGAAGACCGCCCGGGTCCGTTACTGAGCGGCGGCCAGCAACAACGGGTCGCGTTTGCGCGCGCGCTGGTGACCGAACCGCGAGTGCTGCTGCTTGACGAACCGTTCAGTAATCTAGACGCAAAGCTCCGCGAGCAGATGCGCATCAGCGTCAAGCTGCTGCAGAAGCGACTCAAGATCGCCATGCTGTTCGTCACCCACGACCAGATCGAAGCGCTGAGCCTGTCCAATCGCATTGCCCTGATGAAACTCGGTGTTGTGCAGCAGCAAGGCGATCCCCGGCTTTTATATGAGAAGCCGGTAAACGAATTTGTCCGCGATTTTGTCGGCAGAACTTTACTGTTCAAAGGAAAGGTCCAGACCAGCAATCCGTCGGGCCAAATCGCCATCGCGCTCGAGGGCGCAGCCGATTGCGTGGTGTTCGGCCGCGCCTACGATGCCGCCAGTGTCAAATCGGGAGCGCTTGTGTATATGGGAGTGCGGCCGGAAGACGTCGAGATCATGCCGGCGGAGAGCTCCACTGCGCCTGCGGGAATGATCGGTGGCGTAGCCCAGGCAGCGTTATTCATCGGCGAGAAGATTGAATATCAAGTGGAGGTCGATGGCCAGGGATCGATGTTGGTTTACGGCGAGCGCCATGAACCCATCGCAGAGGGCAGGAAAGTATGGTTGCATCTGCGACCGGATGGCCATAGTGCTTGGGCGTCTGATTGGTCGCATAAAGAGGAGTGAGGTGATGCCATGAAGAGTCTACTGAGAAATCTCGGCGAGTATTTGCGGCTCAGGGGCTCACCTGGCCGACGGATCCGAGCCGTCGGATCGGTCGGATCTCTCTTTTTCCTGCTCACCTCGACTGCGCTTTACGGCGCCGCCGCCGACTTTGAGCAAGAGTGGTCGAAGTTAAGCGCCGCGGCCAAGCACGAGGGCATCCTGGCGATCGCCTCGGGCGGCGCGCCGTCGCGCCAGTACCGGCCGGTTGTTGAGGTATTCCAGAAAAAGTTCGGCGTAAAGGTCGAAGTATCGACCGGTAATGCCACAGACACGGTGAATCGGATTCTGGCGGAACGAAAGGCCGGCAAGCACACCATGGATGTGGCTCTGATCAGCTCCCGCGAAAGCAATCAGCGGCTCTTGCCGTCGGAATCGATCATTCCGATGGCTCCGCTGCTCATGCATCCCGAAGTGCTGGACATGGCGGCCTGGTATCGCGGCAAACACTGGTATGCCGACAAAGCCTCGAGTTACGTGTTGATCTATCACGTTGCCAAAGAGGATAAGTACGAGAGCTGGTACAACACCGATAAACTCAAAGAGGCGGAAATTGCGACGATCAAGAAACAAACCGACTTTTTCGAGCCGCGCTGGAAAGGCAAAATCGGCGGCCAGGGCATGGGCGATCCGTCCGGCATCCGCCAGATGATTGATAGCTATTTTGAGCCCGATCGCGGACAAGAATGGGTGCGCACCTATTTGCTAAATGCCGGCGTGACTTTTTCCGACGATCGGCGAATTTTAGAAACATGGGTGGTGGGCGGCCGCTTGCCGCTCTACGCCGTGGCCACGGGCAGCGAGGAACTCATCGGTCTCGCCAAAAAAGGGCTGCCCATCAAACAGGTGTTTTTTCCAAAACAGCAGGGCGTGATACGCGCCGGCGGTTCGGGTTGCTGTATCTCGGCGTTCGCCGGCGCGCCGCATCCGAATGCGGCCAAGTTATTTATAAACTGGTTTCTCTCGAAGGAAGGGCAGACTCTGACCCATACCATGATTCCCAATCTCGACCGCTCGTCGTTGCGCAACGATATTGCACCCGGCGAAGTCGTTCCCGAGCAGCGCCGTGCTCCGGGAGTGGAATATGCGTTTCCCGACGCCGATGCGAAATTCGGCGCGCGCCAGGAAGAAGCGCAAAAATGGATCTATAAAATATGGGAATCGCGGCAGAAATAAACATCGGTTCAAAACGTTCCAATCGTTCAAGCCGTTCAAGTCGTTGTACGGATGAAAGACAACAGGGCTCGTCCGGGTTCGGTCGAAACGATTTGAACGTTTTGAACTTTTTGAACGGTTGGAACGCTTTAAAAATCGGATGGAACACTCACCGGCAGTCGATCAGATAAGTATCGCGCCGCCGCTGCCGGCAACACGCATCGGCGCGGGCCATTTCGTGATGGCTGTCGTGCTGCTCGTGCTCGGCTATTTTCTCATCTGGCCGGTCATTCTGTTACTGATCAATAGTTTCAATACAGCCAATGACTGGTTCGTGGAACCGCGCGCCTGGGGGCTCACGCACTGGCAGAACGCGTTTGCGCGGCCCGGCCTGATGAAATCACTGGGCAACACCCTGCTCGTCTGGTCGCTCACCGTAGCGATTAGCTTCCCCATCGGCGTTACCATCGCGTGGACTCTCGCGCGCACGCGCATCCCTTTCAGCCACACGTTGGAATTCCTGTTCTGGGTTTCCTATATGGTGCCCAGCCTGCCCACGACCATCGCATGGATCACCTTGCTCGATCCCGACATCGGCATGATCAACGTGGCGCTCACCAAACTGGGCTTGTTTGAGCAAGGGGCTTTCAATATCTTCAGCGTTCCCGGCATCGTTTGGGCAAACCTGATGAGCCACGGCATTTCTATCAAGGTCATGCTTATGACGCCCGCCTTTCGCAATATGGATGCAACCCTGGAAGAAGCGGCCCGGGTCGGCGGCGCGAGCAACTTGAGGACGCTTTTAAAAGTGACCTTGCCGCTCATGATCTCGCCGATGATCATGGTGTTTGCGTTGCAGCTCTTGCGCGTTTTTCAATCTTTTGAGACCGAGTACCTGCTCGGCATGCCATTCGGCTTTTATGTGTATTCGACCAAGATCTATACTTTGATACGGAATCAGATTCCTAATTACGGCGAAGCGACGGTGCTGGCAAGCGTGACCTTGACGATGATCGCCCTGATCATTCCGCTGCAGCGCTGGATCCTCGAAAGGCGCCGCTACACGACCATCACCGGCAGCTTTCGCCCCGGGCTTATCGATCTCGGCCGCTGGAACTTCGTGAGCTTCGGCGTGCTCGCAATACTGCTGGTGCTGCTCACCGTCGGTCCGTTGTGCATCCTGGTACTCGGCAGCTTCATGAACCGCATCGGCTACTTCGTACTGGGATTTACCTTGGATCATTGGAAGTTGGTGCTCAACGATCCGGTGTTTTTGAAATCCTTACGCTCCACCTTGGTGCTGGGCGGCAGCGCCGCGATTATCAGCCCGCTGCTGTTTTCGCTGCTCGCGTATATTTTGGTGCGCACGAAACTTCCCGGGCGAAATTTGCTGGACTTGATGGTCTGGGGCGGCGGCGCGATACCGGGAATTCTCGCCGGGCTCGGACTGCTCTGGATGTTTCTCGAAACCCCGGGGTTGCGCGAGTTTTTTGGCACGCTCTGGGCGCTCATCCTCGTGGTTGTGCTCCAGGGAAAAACCACCGGTGTCAATGTCATGAAAGGCGTGCTGGTTCAGGTGGGCGCGGATATGGAAGAAGCGGCGCGGGTTTGTGGCGCGGGTTGGATCCGAACCTACTTTCGTATCTGGCTACCGCTGCTGATGCCGTCTTTGATTCTCTTGGCGGTCATGAACTTCGTCAGCGCCGCGGGCGCCACCGGGAGTATTATTTTGCTCGCGTCGCGCGATACCATGACCTTGTCGCTGATGGCGCTTGAGCTGTCGTCGGTGGGGGTGAGTAACCGCGAAGCGGCAAGCATCATCAGTATCTTCATCATCGCCATCACCGTCACCGGAGCGCTGATCCTGCGCTACTTCGGCCTGCGCTCCGGAGTACGCCACGATGTGGCGCCCGGAGCGGCCGTCAAATAAGGTTCAAAGTTCAAGGTTTCGGACGATAATCCGATCATTCGCGCGATTCGCGTCCTAGAAGTTAGACTTTCCCTTGCTGTGTCCTGATTTTTTTCCCTGCTCAATGCTTCCCGGCAGACTCGATTTGGATTTTAAGACTTTGAACTTTGAACATTGAACTTTGAACCGCACAGGCTGCCGCATTGCTAACATTCGCCCGCTAGATTATCCTTACGGGATACATGGGCCGCTTGAAGCACTACATCGGGCGCTATTGGCGGCGCTATTTTCTTGGCGGGCTTTGTCTACTCGCCACCGCAACTCTGGTGATGTGGATCCCGTGGTGGATTCGCGAGGCGGTGCGCGTCATCGAGCAGGGCGGCGCGCTTAGCGACGTCACCTATTATGCCTGGCTTATTGGCGCCGCGGCAATAGTTCAAGGCATTGTCCGCACGGTATCAAGGGCATTGATCTTCAACGCCGGGCGCAACGTCGAATACGATCTGCGCAACGATCTGTTCGCTCATCTGCAAAAGCTGCCAGTTGCGTTTTACCAGTCGCAAAGGACCGGCGACTTGATGTCGCGGCTGATCAATGACATCTCCGCCGTGCGCGTGATGCTCGGTCCCGGCGTGCTCAACTTCGCCAACGCGCCGCTCTATTATCTCTATGCTCTGGTGCTGATGTTTTCGATGGATGCGCGCATGACCTTGGCGGCGTTGGCGCCGTTCCCGCTGCTGATATTCGCCGCGCGCAAATTCCGCGGTCAAATCATGAAAAACTCGCTGGAGGTGCAGCAGCAGATGTCGGTGCTCAGCAGCCACGTCCAGGAGAACTTGAGCGGCATGCACGTGGTGAAAGCCTACGCCCAGGAACAATTTCAAACCGATCAGTTCGTCGCGTTAAATCAAGACTATCAGAAAAAGAGCACGGAGATGGCGCGGCTGCGCGGTATCATCACGCCGGTCATGCAGGGCATCAATGGGCTCACCATCCTGATCGTTATCTGGTACGGCGGCGTGCGCGTGGTGCGCGGCGACTTGCTGGTAGCTGATATCGTCGCCTTCATCGCTTACTTGAACGTGCTTGCCTGGCCCACGGCCGCTTTCGGCTGGATGTTTTCGTTGGTCGAGCGCGGCCGGGCGGCGATGAAACGTCTCGAAGAGCTTTTCAAGATTGAACCGGTAATCGCAGACGGCAGCGCGCCGCTGCCGGTGCGCGGCCTCGAACAGGGAATAATGTTTCGCGACGTCTCATTCGCTTACGAGCGGCAGAAAAACGGCCACGGCGCGCTCTCCGGCATCTCTTTCACGCTGCCCGCCGGGCGCAGCATCGGCATCGTCGGCGCCATCGGCTCGGGTAAGAGCACGGTGGCGCAATTACTGCCGCGCCTTTTTGATGTGGCCAACGGGGAAATTCTTCTGGACGGCCACGATATTCGCACGCTTTCGTTGCGCGACCTGCGTAAAACTTTGGGCTATGTGCCGCAGGACCCATTTCTCTTTTCCACTTCCATAAGGCGCAACCTGGCTTTTGGCCGGGACGATGCCACCGAAGACGAGATCAAGCGCGCGGCGGCCGTCGCCAGGCTCGATCGCGACCTGGAAATCTTTCCTGATAAGTTCGACACCATCGTCGGCGAGCGCGGCGTGACCCTGTCCGGCGGGCAGAAACAGCGCGCGACTTTGGCGCGGGCACTGCTAATGGAACCGCCCGTGCTGATTTTGGATGACTGTCTTTCCAGTGTCGATGCCCAGACCGAAGCGGAGATCCTGCACGGACTGCGCGCCGCCTTGAAAGATAAGACCTGTCTCATCATCTCGCACCGGATCTCGGCCGTGAAAGAAACCGATGAAATCCTGGTGCTCGACGACGGCCGCATTATCGAGCGCGGCAACCACGAGGAGCTGGTGCGCCGCGGCGGCGTTTACGCCGATCTGTATCAGCAGCAACGGCTAAGCGAGGAACTGGAACAGATATAGATGGCTGAGACGACCCATCAAGAAGACGCCCTGGGCAAGGCCTATGACTTCCGCCTGATCAAACGGCTCTGGAGGTTTATCGTTCCTTACAAACGGCTGTTTTGGGTCGCGATGCTGCTTTTGCCGCTGCAGCAAGCCTTTGGCCTCGCCCAACCTTACCTCATGAAGATCGGCATCGATCAGTATATCGCCCAGCGCGATCTCTCGGGACTGGCCACGGTCGGGCTGCTTTTTCTTGGGGCGCTTGCGGGAGAAACCGCGACGGTATTTTTCCATTATTACGTGACCATGCTGGTGGCTCAGCGCTGTCTCGCCGATCTCCGCGTGGCGGTGTTCGCCCACGTGCAAAAGCTGCCGATGAGCTACTTCGATCGCAACCCCGTGGGACGCCTGGTCACGCGCATGACCACGGATGTGGACGTGCTGCAGGAGATGTTCTCTTCCGGCGTGATGACGTTGATCTCGGATTTCGTGATGGTGTTGTGGATCGTTGCCATCATGTTCTATCTCGACGCCCATCTGGCGCTGGTGTCGCTGGCATTGATCCCGCCCATGGCGATCGCGATAAATTTCTTCCGGGTAAAAGCGCGCCAGACCTACCGGCTGATCCGCGAGCGGCTGGCGCGCATCAATGCTTACCTCGGCGAAGCGATCTCCGGCATGACGGTGATCCAGCTTTTCGCGCGCGAAGGCAGGAGCTTTCGTGAATTCGACGAGCGTAACTCCGCGCATCGCGATGCTTATCATCTCTCGAACTTCTACGAAGCGGCGCTTTATTCCATGGTGGAAGCGGCGGGATCGGTGAGCGTGGCGCTGCTCTTGTGGTACGGCGGCGGCGCAGCGCTGCACGGCGCCATCGGCATCGGTACGCTGGTGGCCTTCAAAGAATATCTGCATCGTTTCTTTGTGCCGCTGCGCGACTTCAGCCAGAAGTATGCGGTGATGCAATCAGCGATGTCCTCGGCGGAAAGAATCTTTCAGCTCCTGGACACGCCGGTGCTGATCGAGAGCCCGAAAAATGCTGTGGTGCCCAAGCCGTTTCGCGGCGAAGTCATTTTCGACAACGTCGGGTTCCATTACAAGGCGGGCGATGCCGTGCTCAAAGGCGTCTCGTTTAGAATTGCGCCGGGGGAAAAGATCGCCGTCGTCGGCGCGACCGGTTCGGGAAAGACCACGACGATCAAGCTGCTCAACCGCTCTTACGATATCCAACAAGGCTCGATCAAGGTGAGCGGTGTTGACGTGCGCGATTGGGATCTGCAGGCCTTGCGGCGCCATATCGGAGTGGTGCTCCAGGATGTTTTTCTCTTCTCCGGCGACGTGCGCGCCAATCTGGCGCTGGGCAAGAAAAGCGTCCCATTGGCGCGGATCGAGGCGGCGGCGCGCTCGGCCAATGCGGAGCCTTTTATCCGCCGGCTGGCCGAGGGATTTAACGCGCAAGTGCGCGAGCGCGGCAGCAATTTTTCCGGCGGCCAACGCCAGCTACTGGCCCTGGCGCGGGTGCTGGTGTTCGAGCCGGAGATCCTCGTCATGGATGAAGCCACCTCGAGCGTCGATACCGAAACCGAGGCGCTGATCCAGGAGGCGCTCGAAAACGTCATGGAGAACCGCACCTCGATTATCATCGCCCATCGCCTGTCGACGATCCGCAACGCCGACCGAATCATCGTGCTGCATCACGGCGAAGTACGCGAGACCGGTTCTCACTCTGAGCTGATGGCGCGCGGCGGTATTTATCATCGCCTCTATCAATTGCAATACGAACGCGAAGAGTTGAAGTTTATCAGCCATGACTCGCCGCAGAAGGTCACCGCTTAGCAGGCTGCTGAAAAAGCCTCATAGGCTTCGTTGCGCTCAATCGCCTCGCTGCGACGTACATGAGTACGCCTCCGCTCGTCGATCTATCGCGCGCCTCGCCTCTGAGATCTTTTTGAGCAGCCTGCGGTTCAGCAATCCGCTACAGCGTTCTGATGCCATGCTGAGCCCTTCGGCTACGCTCAGGATAAACTCCGCGAAAACATCCCGCATTTTCAACGCGGCACGAAGACGAGATTCTTCGCCTGCGGCTCAGAATGACATCACAACGCAGTCCCGCTCTCTGAAGCTTCAAGCAAAGCCCGGACTTTCGCCCTGGCTGGTTTGGCTCGCGCTGCTACCGCCAGTTTTATCCGGCTGCTCGCCGTTCTATGTCATGCGAGTGGCGTATGAAGAAGGAAAAATTCTTTGGCGCCGCGAACCGATCGCCGATTACCTGCGAAACCCGGAGATCAATGAGGATACCAAGGAAAAATTACGCCTGGTCCTAGCCGTGCGCGAGTATGCGCGCGACCGGCTCAAGATGAAGGTCGGCGGCAGCTACGCGAGTTTTTCCTATGTGGATCGGCCCGATCTCTCCTTCATTCTCACGGCGGCGCCCCAGACGGAGTTAAAACCCTATACCTGGTGGTTCCTGGTTGTCGGGCGGATGCCATACAAGGGTTACTTTTCCAGAAAAGACGCGGAGCAGGCGGCGACAGAACTCCAAGGGCAAGGTTATGATACCAGCATACGTCCAACGGCGGCTTTCAGCACGCTCGGCTGGTTTGACGATCCGCTGCTGTCACATCTGTTGCGTTTTGACAGAGTAACCCTCGCCGAAGTGGTTTTTCACGAGCTCTTTCATAACACTCTCTACATCAAAGGGGCCGGTGCTTTTAATGAAAGCCTAGCGAACTTCGTCGGCGCGCGTGCCGCGATTGATTTCTTTCGCGACAAATTCGGCCCCGGCAGTGCTGAGCACCGGCGCGCCCTGGAAGGCTGGCAGGAGGAGCTGGAGTTTTCCGCGTTTATTGAACAGCTTGCCGCGGAGTTGACGGCTCTGTACAGCAATGATTTGGTGCTCGGGGCAAAGCTCCGCGAGCGCGAAAACCTATTCACACAAGGGAAAGAGCGCTGGGCGCGCCGCGTCATAGAAAAACCCTCGCACCGCTTTCGTAACTTTCCCAAACAGGCGCTCAACAACGCGGTGATGATCCACTATATGCTCTATATGAAAGACCTGCGGCTTTTCGACGAGCTGTATTTGGCACAAGGCACCGACCTGGTCCGAACCATCAGCGCCATTCGCCAGGCTGTGGCCGGGGCTGACGAGCCGTTCGCTGCCGTGCGCGGTATAGCAAAATACAAAGGGCCGGATGGCTTGACGAATTCAGAAAACCGAACCCCTCAGTGAGCCACAGTGCCAGGCTTTATCGGGCGCGAGCAATTCGCAGAGTTCAACCCGTGCCGCTGTGCGCAGCGGCGCCGTTACCAGTATTGCGCAGTTGCTTCGCGAAAGCGGCCCAAGGCTTCAATGTGCGCCCCTGCGGCTAGCCCGGCCTTCATGGTATTGAGCGAAACGTGAGAAGCGCCCAGAGCTTTCCAGGCTGCCATCTGCTCCAGCCACTTTGGCTGCGAGTCTTGGCTGGCGCTGCCCCGACCGAAGCTGATCCGGCCTTCGATGCCGATGGTATCTGGATCGCGTCCCGCAGCCCGCGCATAGCCGCGCAGCCGTGCGATGGTCTCGCGGCATTTCTCATCCGGTATGAGTAGCGGGAACCAGCCATCGCCGAGCCGGGCCACGCGCCGGAGCGCCCTATCATCGCTTGCGCCAAACCAAACCGGGATTGGCTTTTGGACTGGCAGCGGATTGATCCCGGCGTCTGTGATTTTGTGCCAGCGGCCGTCAAAAGTAACCAGCTCCCGGGTCCAAAGTTGGCGCATGACCTCGAGCTGTTCTTCGGAGCGGCGGCCGCGATCGTGAAAATTCATGCCGAGCGCCTCATATTCCACCGGATTCCAGCCAATGCCGACGCCGAGGCGCAGCCGGCCGCTGCTTAGGATATCCAGCGCGGCCGCCTGCTTGGCGACCAGCACTGTCTGCCTTTGCGGCAGAATAATCACACCGGTGGTGAACTCGATCGTCTGGGTGATTGCGGCGAGAAAGCCAAACAGAACAAACGGTTCGTGAAACTCGTCTAAATGCGTATACGGAGGTTGCCACCCAGGCCGGCTGGCGCGATTGGCGCCGATAACGTGGTCATAGGCGAGTATGTGCCGATATCCGAGGTTCTCGGCGGTTTGGGCAAAGTCCCGAACCAGGGCGGCATCTGAGCCGATTTCGGTCTGCGGGAAAACCACGCCAACGCGCATAATGATCCTTATGATTAGAAAATGTTAATTATGTTTAGCTGTGCGCAACCCTTGCATTTTGCTAAAGTCGTGCACAAATTGTGAAGCGGCGGTCCTTCAAAAAGTCCTACAACGACCAGGAGACAACACATGAATTTTTTTCGCACTACGATATTGCTGGCTGTCCTGACGGCTCTGCTGATCTGGATCGGCGGTATGTTGGGTGGCGGCCAAGGGGCGTTGATCGCGCTTGTGATTGCCGGCGCGATGAATTTTTTCAGTTACTGGTTCAGCGACAAAATTGTTCTGAAAATGTACGGCGGCCGGGAAGTTAGCGCCAACGATGACCCGGAGCTCTACAGCCTGGTTCAAGAACTGGCGGTGCGGGCCAACTTGCCCATGCCCCGGGTTTACGTCATTCCGGAAGAAGCGCCGAACGCGTTCGCGACCGGTCGCAATCCGCAGCACGCGGCTGTTGCGGTGACGCAGGGCATCCGGCGCATCCTGAACAAACGCGAGCTCGCCGGAGTGTTGGGGCACGAACTCTCCCATGTAGGCAATCGCGACATTCTCGTCAGCACCATTGCCGCGACCCTGGCTGGGGCCATCAGCTATATGGCGCAGATGGCGCAGTTTTCCATGTTTTTCGGCGGCGGCCGGGACCGTGATGAGGAAGGCGCTGGAGGTATCGTAGGGTTGATCGTCATGATGATCGTCGCGCCGATCGCGGCCATGCTGATTCAGATGGCGGTATCGCGGTCGCGCGAGTACGGCGCGGATACTCGCGGCGCCGAGGTCACAGGTGATCCGCTGGCCCTTGCCAGCGCGCTGAAAAAACTCCATCTCGGCGCCCAGCAAATCCCGCTTCAAGCAAGTCCGGCGGCGGCTCAGTCGACTGCCCATATGTTTATCGTGAATCCGCTCACGGCCGGGGGTATGGCGGCGTTGTTCAGCACACATCCGCCGCTGGAAGAACGGGTGCGCCGCTTGGAAGCGATGGCTGCGACTTCACCGACGGCGCGGCCGTATTAAACCCGTTGCGACGGTGAGGATTCAGCGTTAACGCTCAAAACCACGCCGAAGGATAATTCGGCGTGGTTTTTTTTTGCGCTCTTCGTTTCCGGCTGGATCAACCATGCTGCTATTTAGCCGCGACTATCCACCCATTTATAGCCTTCCAATAGACCGCAGGTAACAGCTTCCATTTCGCTGCCAAAAGATAAGGCTCCAAGTTCAGCAAATCTGTGCGTCTTAAGCTTTCCGTATTCGTGCCAGGATACAAAGGCATAAGGAACCCATTTACCGGCTTCGGCATCGCGTTTCGGCGAAGATGTTATAAGGGAGTCTTTGTAGAATTCGCTGGCCATCGAAACCTCGCCGAATCGGGCTTCCGGTAGCGTCTGGCCTGATGTGTAAGCTCAATAGGATAGGCGAAACGAAATACAGGCTAGACCGTCATGATTGCTAATGTCAAGGACCACCAGCCCCTGGTAAAAGGTGGCGTCGCACCGAGACGGGCGAGGCGCCCTGATCGCAAGGCGCGACGACCGAGAATATCGGGGAATATTTGAGGGGAGGAGCAACGCAGCCAACGGGGAGATCGCCCGTCGAATGCAGTCAGACTTTCACCACGGGCTGCTAGCCCGTCTCTGGTCCGCTCCAGTCAACCGGCCAGCCGTAATCACTGGCGCGACAGCCAGGCCGACAAATCGCCAAGACCTTTCGCTATGATTTCGTGGCCCATCTGGTACTCGTGATAAGTCAGCGCTACCCGCAAGTCGCGCAGGCGCTCGACAGAGTCTCTGGCGCGCTCGACTTCGATGGTGCGATCGTCGGTGCCGTGCTGGACCAGGACCGGCAACCGGTGAACCAGGTCGCTGACGTTAAGCCTCGGCACGAGTTCCCTTGGCAGCCAGGTGCTGAGAGCCGCCAGAGCGGCGAAGCGCTGCGGATTGCTGAGGGCAAGGCTGTAAGCCATCACGCCACCCTGGCTGAAACCAAGCACGGCGAGTTTCTTTTGATCGATGGGGTAGCGCGCGATGCACTGGTCCAGAAAGGTCTCGAGTTTTTCTCGCGACGCTAACATCGTGTCGACATCAGGCGCGCCCCCCATGCTCATCGGATACCACGCGTAGCCCATCGTTCCCGGACCGCTGGGCGTTTCCAATGGAGCTTGCGGGCAGATCACAAGAAATGTACCGGCGCAGATGTAAGGCGCCAATCCCAGAAGGTCCATGGCGTTTGCGCCGCGGCCATGAAGCGTGAGTAACGTTGGGTGCGGACCGTCACCGGTAGGTTCATGAATCGTGTGGATCAGGTTCACGATTTTCTCCGTTCAAAGTTTTATGTTCAACAGGGATTTGAAAAAAAGTTTACAGGCTTGGTTGCGGCGATCCTCTCGAGCCAACGTAACCCACAAGCTATGCCTTAGCGCGCCGTTTACCTGCGCCTCAGCTGCCATGCCCTATGCAAATTCAGCTCAAGCTCATGACACTAGTAATGACTCCGGCCAAATGCAAACTTTAGCCGCCGGCAAAAATCGGCAAAGCGGTCAAAGGAGATCTACATGATCAGGAAATGTTCGCTTCTGATACTCTCAGGGTTACTTTCTCTGGCCGCTTTGCCGGCCTTTGCCCTGTCGCAAAACGCTTTTTACGAGGGTAAGACCATGCGCATTATTGTCGGCAGCGACAGCGGCGGGCTTTATGATCTCTGGGCCCGGCTGTTAGCCAAGCACATGCCCAAGCACATCCCGGGCAATCCCGACATCATCGTTCAGAACATGCCTGGCGCCGGCGGCCTGGCTGCGACGAATTATCTCTACGGGCTGACGAAACCGGACGGACTGACGTTAGGGATGTTTCAGGCGCACCGCTACATGCAACAGCTCACTGGAGCGCGAAGAGGTCAAGTTCGATCTGCGCCGATTTAACTGGATCGGCACGATGGAAAAGACCGAGGTGATGTTTTTCGTGCGCGCCGACGCTCCCTATAAAGCTTTCGACGACGTGCTGAAGTCGAGCGAGCCGCTGCGCTGCGGCGCGACCGGCTCCACCGACGGGACCTACCTGCTTGCCAAAATTTTCGAAGAAACGCTCAGCGCAAAGTTCAATCTAGTGGTCGGCTATCAAAGCGGTAATGCCATCGACCTGGCGATGGAAAAGGGCGAAGTTATTTGCCGTGGCATGATCGTCACTGGCCACTTCAGCCGTGAGCCGTTTCTTTCATGGCACAAAAAAGGTTTTGATCGTCACCTGGCGCAGAGCGGTCAAACAAGAGACTCGAGAATGGCCGAGGTGCCGACGCTCGCCGAACTGATGGACAAATACAAAACCGCTGATGTGAGCCGGCGCGTTGCGCAGGTGATACTTGCCGGCAACGAGTATGGCCGTCCGATGGTGGCCGCTCCGGGTGTGCCGTCGGACAGAGTAAGAATTTTGCGCGAGGCCTACGCAAGAGCCCTGAAGGATCCGCAACTGATAGCGGAAGCGAAGCAATCCAAATTGGAAATAGAGCCGGCCTCGGGAGAAGAGCTGCAAGCGCTTACCGAAAGAGTTATGAATCAGCCGCCCGAGGTCATCGAAAGGGTCAAAAAATTGGTGGGCAATCAGTGAAGGTCTCAGAATTCGAGGACAACAGCGCCATCTAAAGTCCGGCTTCTTCGCTAACTCGCCCCCCCGGCGCCGGCCAGAAGCGCGCCCCAACCGGTCACCGGCGCAATGATTCCCGGATAAACGAGATTGCGCCAGACCTCGGCGCTGGTCCGGGTAAATGTCGGTTTGCCAAACTCCTCCTCGATCGCAGGTATAACGTGGAGACTCATGGTGGCTCCACCCGGAACCAGGATCGCTTCAGCGTCAGGCGCATTGCGAGCGGCCTCACGGCCCACCTCCAGAGCTAGCTTCAGGCCCTCCTCAAACGACATGGCAAAGGCTTCCTTGCCCCACTGATCGCGCTTGGTGATGCCAACCACCTCGATGCCGCCGTCTTGCAGATAGCGTATCACGGCCTGATTGAATTCCTCGGTCCAGCGTCCGCCGACTGCTATCTTCGTCAATCCCAGGTGCTGCATCGCCGCGATCGCGGCTTCGAGCGGCGCATCGCCTCGTATGCCGGTCTTGTCCTCGGCCTCTTTCAGCAACCGCACACACTCGAGAGCGTCCCAACTGCGCAGATACCGGTGTGCCACCCAGCACGAATACATCTACTTTTTCTTGCGCCAATGCCGCGATGCAATTCCAGTAGTTTGGAATGGCAGCCTCCACAGCCTCACGGGTAAAATCTTTTATGCCCAAAACCGCAGTGACCAACATGATGTTGGTGGGAACGATCTGGTAAAACTCATAGCCGGGACCGCGCCTGGCGCGCCGCGCCTCGACGGCGGCCGGATCGATATGGCCAAAGCGAAATTTGGGGATTAATCTTTCCATGCTGGTCCTAGCAGCCCGTGGTGAAAGTCTGACTGCATTCGACGGGCGATCGATCCCCGTTGGCTGCGTTGCTCCTCCCCTCAAATATTCCCCGATATTCTCGGTCGTCGCGCCTTGCCATCAGGGCGTCTCGCCCGTCTCGGTGCGACGCCACACTTTCACCACGGCCTGCTGGCGCGAAGAAATTAAATAACCTTGCCAATGACATCGCCTAGTACAGCTGCGCGCCCGTGTCAAGCGTAGTTTTTGTCATGGTGTTGTTTGACACGCAACGTCGCACTCGGATATTGCTGTCTCGAAAACGGCGGTTGACTAATTTTAAGGAGATATGAGTGAGAACAAAGCTTCAGCTGCTAGTGTTCTGGATCGGCACATTATTTGTTCACCTGGGTGTTTTGCCAAATTATGCTCTGTCGCAGGCCCCTTTCTATCAAGGTAAAACGCTGAAGATCATCAACAATGACCCCGGCGGCACCGCCGGCATGCGGGTGAAAGCCGTGGTGCCTTACCTGCGCAAATACATTCCAGGAAACCCAACGGTGGTCATCGAATTCATCGAGGGCGGCGGCGGCAGAAAAGCCGCCAATCATGTATACCGATCCGTCAATCCCGATGGCCTGACGATGGGAGCGCTCAGCAGCTCGATCATCGGTCTGAACGTCATGCGCGAAACCGGCGTGATGTATGACATCGACAAGTTCATCTATCTCGGCACTCCGGTCAGCGAAAACCACAACGTCATCTACACCCGACGCGAGCTCGGCCTAAATACTCCGGAAAAACTCAGAGCCGCGACTGGCATTCGAATCGGCGCTCAAGAAGTGGGAGCCGTCGCTTACACCACCGGCAGGCTCTTTGCCTACTTTCTGGATTTGCAGGCGCCGAAATTCGTAACCGGCTACTCTTCACTGGAAGCCGACGTGGCGCTGATGAATGCCGAGATCGATTCGCGGGCGAACAATACAACCTCTGTATTGAGACGCAATCGAGAATGGGTCGAAAAAGGAATCATGAATTTTCACGCGATTTTGGAAGTTCCGAAAGGCGACAAGCATCCACATCCGCAGTTTTCACAGCTGCCGGAAATCGAAAGCTTTGCTAAAACCGACAAGGAAAAGAGACTTTTAGCAATGTGGCGTGGCTTTAGAACAGCGACGTCGCCGTTTGTTCTACCGCCCGGAACCCCAAAGGAGCGGATTGATATCTTACAGGAAGCGATGCGCAAAGTTTTTCACGATTCTGACTTCCGCAACGAGTTTAAAAAGCTTGTGACCGATGACGTTTCGCCCTTGATGGCCGAGGATTTGGTGAAGGTCATTAAAGACATGCCCCGTGATCCTGAGGTTATCGAGATGCTGAAGAAGTTTTCCGGCATCGAGGTGCTGCCGCCGCGCTAGCTTGAGGCGCGGACGCGAGGCGGCCGAGGGAGAGGATTATGACCCTCCAAAAGCTCTGTGCCCCTGTAGAATTACTTCCCCTCGGCCGCTCTCTGTGACGATTACCAGCGGCGGCGCCACTGATCGCCGCGGTCGTTGTAACGGCCCTCACGCCAGGCATCTCGGCGCCTTTCGGCGCTGCGGCCATCGCGGTAACCTTCACGATAGCTGCCGTATCTGTTATCGCCATAATCGCGATGGTCGCCGTCGTAGCGGCAGCCACCCACTAATGCCGCTAATGCGAACAGAATCGAGAGTGGGACGAATTTTTTGAGTTTCATTTGAAGCTACCTCCCACGTCATTTAGACGGCTTGAAGGCGAAGAGCGCAACAGAAAAGGTTCGATGATTTTTCCCAAAATGATGTCCCATTTGCGTGACGCCCAAGTAAAAGACTGAGCGTTGATCAACAAGCTGTGGCCATCGGCCGGTCGCGCGGCCCTGTTCCGCCCTGAAAATGCAAAATTGCAAATATCGCAAAAGCCAAAATTATCTGGCGGATGTTGCCGCCAATAAAACCACCAGTTAAACTACGCAATATGGCTCAGAAGGTCGCCAGCAAATCTACCAACAAATCACCCCGAAACGCGGCGAAAACGCTGGCAACGAACAGCCACAAAGTGCTCTTGCTCGACGGCCATTCGCTGGCATTTCGCGCCTTCTTTGCTTTGCCTGACACGCTCGTTACCTCATCCGGTCAGGTGACCAACGCCGTCTACGGTTTTACGGCCATGCTGATCAAGCTGCTGGCTGATGAGCGGCCCCAAGGTGTTGTGGTTTGTTTCGATAAAGGTGTGCCGCAATTTCGCGTCGACAAATATTCTGAATACAAGGCGGGTCGAGCCGCCACCCCTGACTTGTTCAGGCAGCAGCTGCCGTTGATCCGCGAGGTGCTCGCCTGTTTGCGCATTCCGATGATCGAGCTGGAGGGCTATGAGGCCGACGACCTGCTCGCGACGTTGACGAAACACTGTGAGGGAAAAGGTTGCGAAGTTGTGCTCGTCACCGGCGATCGCGACATCCTGCAACTAGTCCGCGAGGGTGTGGTCGTAATTATGACCCGCCGCGGCATCTCGGATGTAATCCGCTACGATGCTCCGACGGTGCTCGAGCGCTATGGGGTCACGCCGGAGAAGTGGATCGACTTCGTCGCGCTAAAAGGGGAAAGCTCGGACAATTTACCTGGGGTTCCGGGTGTGGGCGACAAAACCGCTGCCCAGCTGATCAACAAGTACGGCGGCATCGAGCAGGTTATCGCTCATGCGGACGAGCTTACGCCGAAACTGCGCCAGGCGATCAAGGAAAAAGCTGACCAGGTGCGGATCAACAAAGAGTTGGGCCATTTATTGGAAGACGTATCTTTAGATATCGATGCGGCGAAACTGCGTCTGGAGCCCTGGGATGATGAAGCCGTCCGCAATCTATTCACCTCACTCGAGTTTCGTAGCCTCCATGAACGTCTCAAAGAGATCAAGTTTCACACTGCGGCGGCGCCGCCGCCTGCGCTTGACGCCGTTTCGATAGTCGAGCTCGACTCCGAGAGCGACCTGCATCACGGTGAAGCGGTCGCGTTTGCTTGGGATGAGCACTGGCTCGCCGTGAGCGACGAAGCGAGCAAAGCGCAAATTCTACCCGTAGGCGAAGCGTTCTACCGACTTGCGGATTGTCTGAAAGACCCGGCGCGCCGCAAGATCGCGCATGATGCCAAGTGGCTCTACCGTGCTGCGCTGAGCGCCGGCACTGCAATCGAGGGGCTCTACTGTGATACCAAGCTAGCGGCGTATCTGCTCGAGCCCGGCTCGACCGCTGGATACAGCGCACGCGCTACCGCGGCGCGCTACCTCGGAGTCGCCATCGACGGCGATGCAAGCGCAACAGAGCCGGGCGAACAGGTCGGGCTAGCTTTCGGCGGCGATAATAAGCAAAGCGTTGGCCGGGAAGCAGTAGCAGTGCGCGCGCTCGCTCCGATCGTGGAGGCGCAACTGCGCGCTCAAGGGGCTTGGGAGCTTGCGACCGACCTTGAGTTTCCTTTGACCCGAGTGCTTGCGGGCATGGAACACAACGGTATTCTCGTCGATCGCGACTATCTCGAACAACTGAACGCCGACTTCGGCGCAAGAATGAATAGCCAGGAGCGCGTCATTCAGGAACTAGCGGGAGAACCGTTTAACGTTAACTCTAATCTGCAGCTGCAACGCATACTTTTTGAAAAGCTGGCTTTGGCGAAAACACGAAAGATCAAAACCGGCTATTCGACCGACGCCGGCGAGTTGGAGAAGCTGGCGGATAGTCATCCAATAGTCGCCGCGCTGCTCGAATATCGTGAGGTCTCGAAGCTTAAGAACGGCTTTACCGAAATGCTATTGGCGCTGATCGACTCCAAGAGCCAGCGAATTCACACGACCTATGAGCAGACGACCGCGGCGACCGGGCGCCTCTCATCGACGGCGCCTAATTTGCAGAACATTCCCATTCGCGGCGAGCTCGGGCGCCAAATTCGCCGCGCTTTCATCGCGCCGCCGGATCACGTCTTGCTCTCTGCGGATTATTCTCAGATTGAGCTGCGGGTGCTGGCGCATCTGTCGGAGGATGCGACTTTTTGCCAGGCGTTTGCCGAAAGACATGACTTCCACGCTACCATCGCCGCCAAGGTCTATGGCGTTGGTTTGCACGAGGTCACATCGACGATGCGCAACCAGGTGAAACAGTTTTCCTATGGCATCGCTTACGGCATGTCCACCTATGGAGTATCGCAACGGCTCGGCGTCGAAATGGATGAAGCCGCGAGTTTTGTCGAGACCTATTATTTGCAGTTTCCCAAATTGAAAGAGTTTCTCGCTGGTCAGGTTGAAAGAGCCAAGATCGACGGCTTCACGACGACTATGTTCGGCCGCCGCCGCTATTTGCCGGAGCTGCTTTCGGCTAATTTTCGCCTGCGCGCCATCGGCGAGCGCATGGCGCTCAATGCTCCTATTCAAGGAAGCGCCGCGGATATCATGAAGAAGGCGATGATCAACGTCGAGGCGGCTTTGCGGCAAGAACCGGTCGCGACCATGCTGCTGACCGTGCACGACGAACTGGTCTTCGAAGTGCCCGCCGAAAACGTGAATCGGGCGCAAATCTTGATCGAACAGGCCATGACTCGGGCCGCCGATCTGCGCTGCGGCCTGGCTGTGGACATACACACCGGAAGCAATTGGGCCGAAGCACACGCGTAACGAAATCGGCTGCCGTGCCACGGTCAGGCGCGCCGGCGCCTGCGGCGGAGTGCTAGCCCGCATTATTCATGCCTCGAGGAGAATGTGCGACAGAGTGTCGTCCGAGGAGTAAGCCTCGTAGAGAGCGGCCACAAGAGTGCAAAGTTACGCCGACCTGCGTGGTGCTTGACGGTGTTTTGCATTTCTCCTCGATGGTTGGGCCTAATATTTGTGTTTGCCGGTCTCCTCAAGGTAAAGGCCCATTGGCCGCCCTTCGATTGTGCTCAGGGTGGTGAGCCTGTCGAACCACGACCGGAGAGGCTTTCGCCTCGGACGTAATCTCGCGCGAATAATTCGGCTAGGAGACTGATGGCAGCGCACGATAGCGAGGAGAAGCTGCTCCGATCTCTTGCCTTCAAGAACGCCAACAGCATTATGCTCGCGCGCCAGCGCGCCGATTCGGCTGCGCTAGAGAGTGGTGCGCTTGTGCAACCCGGCACGATCAATCAGGATAACGGTTACCATCCAGAAAGTAGCCGCCGCATACGCCGCGAGCACGTCGCTCGGATAGTGTACTCCCAGGTAAATCCGTGAGAAGCCGACCGCGACAATCAGCAACACCGCAATAAGCCAGGCGCTGCAGCGAATCGCTGGATTTTCGACGTGCGCCGCCAGCAGATATGCAATCGCGCAGTAGAAGCACAGAGACAACAGCGCATGGCCGCTCGGAAAGCTAAATGAACTCGGCAGCGGCGTGTCGAAAAATGACGCGGGACGTATGCGCCGAAAACTAGCTTTCAAAGTCAAATTCAGTATCGCCGCGCCGGCCATGGTGATCGAAAACACTATCAAGGACCGGCGCCATTTTGCCAATACAAAACCGATGCTGATCAGTGCGCCAGAACAAGCCAGGAACAGCACTGATCCTAAAAGGGTGGTCGCCTGCATCGCCAACGTAACCTGAGGCGAGGCCAAGTGACTGATTGACTCACGAATGCTCTGATCGAACCACAGGGACTCGCCTTGCAAAACCTCTCCGGCAAGCCACGCGAAAAAAACCAGCGCCACAACGTTCGTTGCGAGGCCGACCAGTAACCAGCGGATCGATCGAAGTGCTAGCCACATCAATTTTCTTGTCGACCGATACTTAGATCAGCTTGCCAAGCGCCGAGCAGCCAGGCAAGGTTCTATGAACATGTTCCGCTGGTGGTTTCACCTGGCCTGACGGCCAGGTGAATAAGCCGAAAAGCCAAGATACTTATCCATTTTTACTTCTTCCGCTTGGCGCGCTCGAGCGCCAGAGCGAACAAACCGCCGGGCTTTTGCTCGGGCATCGGCGCGCCTTTGGGCTCGAGCGGTCGCCGCTCAGACCGAGCGCCGGCGCGCGACCAGGCGGCGGGCGCGTCATCGAGGCGCAGGGTCAGCGAAATACGCTGCCGCTTGGCGTCGACCTCCATCACCTTCACCTTGACGATCTGGCCGGGCTTGACGATTTCGTGCGGGTCTTTGACGAATTTGTTGGCCATGGCGGAGACGTGCACAAGGCCGTCCTGGTGCACGCCGATATCGACGAACGCGCCGAAAGCGGCGACGTTGGTGACAACCCCTTCGAGGATCATGTTGGGCTGGAGGTCGGAAATCGACTCGACCCCTTCGCTGAAACGTCGCGGTTTTGAATTCGGGGCGAGGATCGCGGCCGGGTTTTTCCAGCTCAGCCAGTATGTCGCGCACCGTCGGCACGCCGAATTTTTCGTCAGTGAAGTCGGCGGGCGAAAGACTCTTGCAGCGCCGCCGGCTGCCCCATCACTTGGACGATGCCCTTGCCGATCCTCGCTAGAATGCGCTCGACCACCGGATAAGCTTCCGGATGAACCGCCGAGCGATCGAGCGGGTTGTCGCCGTCGTTGATGCGCAGGAAACCTGCGGCCTGCTCGAAGGTCTTGTCGCCCAGGCGCGGCACCTTGCGGATGAGTTTGCGGTTGCGAAACGGGCCATTGACGTTGCGGTACTCGACGATGTTTTTCGCGATCACACTGTTGAGCCCGGACACGCGCGCCAGCAGCGGCGCCGAAGCCGTATTTACGTCTACGCCCACCGCGTTAACGCAGTCCTCCACCGTGGCATCGAGGGAGCGCGCCAGCGCGCGCTGGTTGACATCGTGCTGGTACTGGCCGACGCCGATGGATTTGGGATCGATCTTCACCAGCTCGGCGAGTGGGTCTTGCAAGCGCCGCGCGATAGACACAGCGCCGCGCAAGCTCACGTCGAGGTCGGGAAACTCAGCGGCGGCGAAGCGCCGACGCCGAATAGACCGACGCGCCGGCTTCGCTGACGACGATTTTCGTTACTTTCTGTTCCGGCTTCTTATCAGCGATCAGCTTGATGACCTCGGCAGCGAGCTTGTCGGTCTCGCGGCTCGCGGTGCCGTTGCCGATGGAGATCAGCTCGACTTCATGCTGCACCACCATGCGCGCCAGGGTCGCCAGAGATCCTTGCCAATCGTTGCGCGGCTGGTGCGGGTAGATAGTAGTCGTCTCAAGCAGCTTGCCGGTGGCATCTACCACCGCCACTTTGCAGCCGGTACGTATGCCGGGATCGAGGCCGAGCACGGCCTTGGGGCCGGCCGGCGCCGCCAGCAGAAGCTCGTGCAGATTGCGGCCAAATATTTTGATCGCTTCGGCTTCCGCGCTTTCGCGCAACTGCATCAAAAGCTCCGCGCTGACATGCGGATGCGCCTTGAGGCGCCAGGTCCACTGGCAAATCTCCACGAGCCACCTGTCGGCCGGGCGGCCGCGGTCTTCGATGTTGAAATGCCCGGCGATCATGGCAACACACGGATGCGGCACCACAGCTTCGGATGGCTCGCTCAGGCTGAGCGCGATGGACAACACCTCCAGGCTGCGGCCGCGCAACAGCGCCAGCGCGCGATGTGACGGGATGGTGCGGATGGTTTCCGAATAGTCGTAGTAGTCGCGAAACTTTTCCTCCTCCGCCGTCTCTTTGCCTTTCATCACCTTCGAGCTGACGATCCCCTGCTGCCACATGCGTTCGCGGAGTTTGGCGAGCAGTTCAGCGGTTTCGGCAAAACGCTCGGCAAGAATATCGCGCGCGCCGTCAAGCGCAGCCTTCGCGTCGGCAACACCATTTTCCGCCGCTGGTTTATCATTGACATATTTGGCGGCTTCTTGCTGCGGGTCGAGGGCCGGATTGGCTAACAGCGCATCGGCGAGCGGCTTCCAACCCCGACTCGCGGGCGATCTGCGCGCGCGTGCGGCGTTTGGGCTTATAGGGGAGGTAGATGTCTTCCAATAACTGCTTGCTTGCGGCAGCCTCGATGGCCCGGCGCAATTCATCGGTGAGCTTGCCCTGCTCTTCGATCGACGCCAGAATCACATCACGGCGCTCCTGCAACTCGCGCAGATACAATAAACGCTCTTCCAGATTGCGCAGCTGCGTGTCATCGAGATTGCCGGTGGCCTCTTTGCGATAGCGCGCGACGAACGGCACCGTGGCGCCTTCGTCAAGCAAGGCGACCGCAGCGGCGACTTGCTCGACTCCAACATTGAGCTCGGTCGCAATGACTCGATCAATCTTTAACTGGGTGATTTCTGAAATGGTACTGGCCATAGCCATATGAACGCAAAGAAATAGCGAACCAACTTGCTTCTGAGCGCTGCTGCGATTGCCAACGTAATCGACGATCGATCAGCCGGCGCCGGCGGCAGCCTTGTGCTGGCGCGTAGCGTCTGGTCCAGCCATCATCTCGGTCAGCCAATTTGTAAGAATTGCAGCGTAGGCGCGTTGCCACTGCTCTTCCGACAGGCCATGTTCGGCACCCTCGATGATACGCGATGTCACCGAGCGCGCCTGTAGACAAGCGGCGACGTAACTCGCGATCACCATGTGAGGAACCACGTCATCGTTCTCGGATTCTACGATCAGCAAGTCGCCGCGAAACGCCGCGCACGCTGCCAACGCGCGATTTTCTTCCGCGCTCACCAGCCGACGCCGGTAGGCGGTTAAGTCCGTCTTCTCATTGAGCTGTATTTTCGGCAGCTCCCAATCATGATCCTCGTAAAGCGCCGGAGATCGCAGCGCTAGCCAACGCACCGGCCGCAGGGTCGTCATGATAGCCGCCAAGTATCCGCCATAGCTGCTGCCCACCACGCCCACCGCCGCTGGATCGACGCCGGGCTGCTTGACGAGCAGATCGTATGCCGCCAATAGATCCCGGAGATTGTCTTCTCGCGACACGGTCTGGCGCTGTTCATCGGTGCGCGCGTGGCCGCGCAGGTCAAGTGTCATCGATAGGCAGCCCATTTCGGCAATTTCGCGCGCTCGGGCGAGATAACTCTGCTGGCTGCCACCCCACCCGTGGACGAAGAGAAAGCCCGGCATTAAAGTGACCGGCGTAATCAAAGTGCCGGCGATAGTCTGCCCGTCAACGGTGATCTCCAAGGGCTCATCGCGAGTTGCCATACGCCTCCACCACGCTGTATTTGATCAGCGCGCCAACCTCGCCGTCCGCGCCGCGAAAATACACGCGCGCATGCGCCGGGGCCTGGTGATGCGCGTCGTAAATTTCCGGACACGAGGCGCGCACCGCGAACAGCGACTCATCTGATTTGAAAGCCTCGAGCGCGGCCACTTCGGCTGGGCTGGCACCGCCGATGCGCCAAGATTGTTCAAGCACTCCCACCATGCGCCGTCCACCGGCGCCGCGGCCTGCGGCGATGTCATAATTTCGCCTGGACGCGATGAATCCGGGAAACTCTGCCGCAGCCGCACCGTCGTAAGTGCGCGCTCGCGCCACAGCCAGCCGCAGCTCGGGCGTCAGATCGAGCGCCAGGAGTGTCTCATAACCGCCGCGCGCGACCAGCAGATCCGAGCCGCCATAGACGGTCGCGCCGCCGTGGTTCAAGGTAAGACGTTGGCTACCGCAATAGGTAATCCGTAGTTCGTCGACACAAACTTCACCGACGCTGTAGGTCGTGACATCCTGCAAGTTCTCTTCGATCGAAATGCCGTACAATGCCAATTCCGCCAGATCCATCGCCGCCAGCGCGCGGTCAAATTCGTCTAACGAGGACACCACCTGCTGGCCGCGGCCGCCAATGCCGAGCGCCGGTTTGATCCGCGCGAGCCCGCGCTCCAGCACCCGCGCGCACGCGACGCGAGCGTCAGCGACTGTGAATGCCGCATAACCGAAGAGCACCGCGTCCTTTACCCGTCGCGAAAACTTCTCGGACCAACCGCCGGGCGCGGAAGCCTCAGCGCTGACAAGCGGGTGCGTGATCGTTTTTGTAGCAGCGAACGGATAGGGCACCACTCCACCGAACAGGTCAGCCTCGCCGGTTACTCCGAGTTCGCGCGCGGCCGCAATTCCCACGAGGGTATCTGCTGGGACCAGATAAATGGGACCTGCATGACACTGCGGTGCGATCGTACTCACCGGCAAACTCGTAGCCCTTCAGAGCAGCCAACCTGCGCGCCACTGATGCGCGCGTCAGGATTTCGTGTTGCGAATTCTTTTCCGGGTTTCTATTCGAATAGAGCGCGACCACGCCACCACCTGGTTTTTTTGTTTCGCTCGGCGCTTCGCGCCAGGGTTGATCAAGCGCCCGACTGTTATTCATAATCATAAGTTGCCGCTCCACATTTTCTGCACCACTCAAATACCGCCAGGCCAATTCGTAAGAGCCTGACGCAAACCGGCAGCAAAACCCACACCGGCTGTCGTCGCCTAAGGTCGCTCCGCCGGTGATATGCACTTTTAATGAAATTCTAACATGACTCTTCATCCATTGCGCCGCCTCCGACCAACGAGACAGAAACGTTTATCGCGGCTAACTTCAAGGCGCGCCGTAACCTCTTCGGTTGCTGGCAAACAGCTTTGCTTAAATTATGCTGGTTTCATATACAATGACTATCCTTGCTGGGAGGATCCATGAATAACGAAACCCGCCTTTGCCGTCGAACGATATCAGCCGTGCTTCTCGTTTTGTTTGTACTCATCGGCGCCAGAGCCGAATCGCAGGAGAAGATCAGGATAGCTTTTAGCTCCACCGATTCACTGAACGGTATATGGACGATCGCCCAGGGAGCCGGCTTCTATAAGAAGAACGGCCTCGACGCCGATGTGGTTTACATCGGCAGCTCCACCGTCGCGGCTGCCGCGGTTGTATCGCAGGATGTCCAGCTCGCCAATATCGCCGGTAGCGTCGTCGCCAACAGCGCCGTCCGCGGCGGCGATCTCGTGAGCGTCGGCTGTTTCGTCAATAGCCTCGCCTACGAATTGATTGTCCTTGAAACCATCAAAAGTCCCGAAGATCTCAAGGGCAAGTCCATTGGCATCAGCCGCTTCGGCAGCGTCTCCGACGTTGCTGCGCGCGAGCTTCTCAAGGGTATCGGCCTGCGGCCCGGAGAGGACGTGACGATCCTCCAGGTCGGGGGCGCGGCCGAGCGCGCTGCCGGCTTCAATCGCGGCATCATCGCCGGATTCCCCTCCCCGCCCGGTAACGTCCATCTGATTCCAGGGGGCTTGCCGCATCGCGTGCTCGCCGATATGGCGGATTTTCAGAAACCCTACCCGCTGCCGTTCATCTGCGCGGTCGGCACCAAGAGCTACGTCTCGAAAAACCGCGGCGTAGTCAAGCGCGCCCTGATGGCGTTGATTGAAGCGGCCCATTACTTCAAAACCAACAAGGAAGGAACCCAGAAACTGATTGCCCGGCAGCTTCGAGGAGCGACCAAAGCTTACCTGGAAAGTTCCTACATTGCGTCGGCCAAAATCCTCGACCGCCTCCCGTACACTACCCGAGAAGGGATGAAAATACAGCTCGACGAAGCGGCCAAACAAAGCCCCGGCAGCAGGGCCACCGTGGACAGTCTGATCGATGACAGCATCGTGCGCGAGCTCGAAAAGGAAGGTTTCATCGGTAGAGTGTACGGCACGAAAGCATCGTAGCAGCCCGAGGTTCATGGTATAAATTTAAAGAGATTCGATTTTCACGGAAGTGAGACGCAATGTCCCATTACGAAATTTACGTCAGATGTACGGAATGCGGCGGCGAACATCCCATGCGCGTGCGCATCTACCTCGACGACGGGCCTTCTCATAAACAGAGCGTCAGCGAAGCTTACCAGGTCAAAACCCAGCCGCCTCAGCTTCAGGCGGTTGAAGGACATAAAGTGCTTTGCCTAAAAACCGGAAAGACCTTTACCCAGACCAATCCGCAGGACGTGTTCTTGGTGCCAACAACCGAAGCGGTCAGGAGATGACGTCCAAAAATCTACACGGTCCCACCGCCGCCCGCCCACTCGCCTGAATGCCGCTCTCGGCCCCCTCGCGCTGTTGAGTCAACGCACGACCCGATCTATGCTTCTAGATGAACCAAGGCAAAGCGTTTGGGGAGATTTGAGCAATGAAACAGACCTGGCGAGCACTGATCGGCTTGACGTTGGTATTTTTTACGAGCAATGGCGTCTTCGCCCATCACGGCTGGAGCGGCTATGATTCAAGCAAAGTTTTAGAGTTGAGGGGCACTATTTTGGAGTCGGGGTATGAGCATCCTCACGGTTTTGTCCGGCTCAAGGCGCCGGATAAAATCTGGGTTGTGGTCCTGGCGCCGCCATCTCGAATGGAGAACAGACAGCTACCGCGGAAAAACCTTCTAGCGGGAACCGAAGCGGTCGTGGTCGGCTATCCGAGTCGCAAAGACGCGGAAGAATTGCGCGCCGAGCGCATCACCATCGCCGGCCGCACAACTGAGCTGCGCTAAAAACTTAGCCGCCGCAGAACTGACGCATGCACCCACCTAGCGGGCCGGCGTGGCTTGTTTGGCTTGAGACTAGCCGGCTGGCAGCGGCGATGCGCGAATGGCTATGGCTCTACCCGGTCGTTGAAATCATCCATATCATCGGCCTTGCCGTGTTCGTCGGCGCCGCCGTGCTCTTCGACTTGAGGCTTTTAGGCTTATCGCGCTCGCTTGGCGTTTCAGCGCTGGCGGCGCATCTCCTCCCCTGGGCGAGGCGCAGCTTGCTGCTGATCATACCGAGCGGCCTGATGATGTTCGCAGCGCATGCCACCGAGATGGCGGCCAATCCGGCCTTTCAAATTAAGTTGGCTTCGCTCATGACAGCCGGACTCAACGCAGCGGCCTTCCACGCCGGGGTCTTTCGCACCGTAGCTGCTTGGGATGTCCAATCCCCAGCACCGCGCGCCGCCAAGGCCTCGGCGATCTTTTCGCTGTGTCTTTGGGCAAGCGTGATTGCATGCGGCCGTTTGCTCGCCTATCTCTGACGAATCAAACAAAATCATATCGAGAGATTCTTTCTCATGCACCTGGTGAGAGCGGTAACTTTGTATACACGACCGTATACAAAATATTGCCCAGCGCGGTGCTCTAACCCAACCTAGTGCTATCGGCATTTCACCTGAAAATCAGCTACTTGGTTGGACCAAGCTGTCGCTCTGAGATCAGGCATTGCAATTGCTCTGGTAGAAAGCGTGGGTTCAGCTTCCAAACAAATTGTTGATTGTAAACGGAGCGCGCGATGAAAAGAATAATTCTTTGCTGCGATGGCACTTGGAATCAGGCTGACCAGGAGAGCAATGGGGTTCCGTGTCCGACAAACGTTGTCAAACTCGGATACCGCATAGCAAAGAGGGACGGGCCGATTCTGCAGATTATCTATTATGACCAAGGGGTCGGCACGGGGAATGTCGTTGACCGCTTCTCGGGAGGCGCCTTCGGCGAAGGCTTGGAAGACAACATTCACGATGCTTACCGCTTTCTCGTGGCGAACTACGAACCTGACGATGAACTTTTTCTCTTCGGTTTTAGTCGGGGAGCGTTCACTTCCCGCAGTATTGCCGGCATGATCCGCAAATGCGGCATTCTCCGGCGTGAATTCGTCCAACATTATCGCGCGGCCATTGAGCTTTACCGCAGTGAGAACCACCCTGAGGATGATCACTCAATTAAGTTCCGCAAAGATTATTCGGTCTACGGAGTCCAGGACATCAAGCTCAAATGCGTGGGCGTGTGGGACACGGTAGGCGCGCTCGGTATTCCGCTGCGCGGTTTGAGAGCGCTCACACGAAGCGACCACCAATTTCACGACACCGAATTGAGCGGAACGGTAGAACACGCTTATCATGCTTTAGCGATCGATGAGCACCGCGCGCCGTTCGAACCTGCCCTGTGGGCATATAAACCCAAAGACGGACAGCGCGTCGAGCAGGTTTGGTTCTGCGGCGCTCATAGCGACGTTGGCGGCGGTTATGCCGAAACCGCACTTTCGGACATCACCTTGGAGTGGCTGATCGGTAAAGCCGGAGAAGCCGGACTCAAATTCGACGAAACCGTAATGCACGCCCGACCTCTTCGCCCTGATCCGCTGGGTGAGCTTCATAACTCCAAAACCGGACTCTACCGTGCCACGCGCGGCATCGATCGAACCATAGGATGTTCGACCCTAGATCCGAAAGAGCCGAAAGATGCGCCCAAGCAGAACGATCCGACGCAGACCGTGCATGAAACGGTCAAAATGAGGTGGGACAAGGACTCCGATTACAGGCCGTCCTCTCTCATGGAGTATTTCAAAAGAATCGGAGATCCGCGCGGTTCGGGAGCCACATCTGCCAACAGCGATTCACTCAAGGCCGCTTCCTTTAGCTGATTCATTAAACCGGCACCGAGCCGGGAAGCGGAGGCTAAAATCATGGCCAATCGTGATTTTGGAATCTGGTTTCTTCCGATTCTCGCAGCTCTGGCGTTCTACTACCCGTCTGCATCGGGAAAGCAAGCTGCGCCACCTTCGAACGAGATTTCTAGCGCTGCCCAGCCTAGCAGCGCACCGACGATTCCGCCCGAGGCCTCGAACGATTCTGCCCAACGCCTGATCCGAGCCTATACCGGCGCTGGCTCGGACTCGGCCGTGCCCGGCATGGCCGATTTCATTATTGCCACAGTGCCGGATCCTCTGGATTCGAGTCTTTCCCATCTATTCGATCGGCACGTCGGAGCGATCCAGCGGGCGATGGAGGCAGCCGATTACGTGCTCGATCGATTTGAGCTGCCGTGGCTCCAAAAAGATGAAGGAAAAGAAAAAAACCCTTTCGACCGAATGTCCATTAGAATGACGGCTGTTAAAGATCAAGTCCTACTTTCTACGCCCAAGACAGATCTACAAAGTCTTCGCCTGCATCAGCGCGAACCAGGGGTTCTACTATTTCGCAGCACCAAGGAGCCTGGCAAGCTGTTCATCATTTTTCTCGTCGGTGAAAGCCCGACGGCCGGAATTCACAAAGATGCCTTTAAGGTAGCGTTGCGCCAGGGCGAGACCTTGTGCGAGGCGCAGCAGAACAAGGCAATCTGTCACAAACAATTTAAATTTCTTGCGCCAACTTTTTCCGGCTCGGCGGATTCTTTGATAAATGCCTTTAAGACCTGGGAACAAAAGCGATTTGTCAGCATTATTTCCGGCAGCGCCACGGGTATTGAACGAGCTCAGTTTGAGGAGCGGCTTGACTAAGGAGGCGAGTATCAAGGCTCATTTCAAACCGAACTGGTGCTCGACCGTGTCGCTTTCCGAGCCTTTGACGACTTCCTGACAAGAAAAAACATAGCGCGCCGGGAAGTCGCTATTCTCACCGAAAGCAACACAGGATTTGGCGAAGGATTGCGCAGCGCTTTGAAGGCCATTGTGACTCCGGGTCAAAAACACAGGAACAACCAAGAGGACACAGAGAAAATCCTATCTCTGACCTATCCTCTGCACATTTCACAACTGCGTAGCGAATCAGAAAAAGTTAGGCCGCGACAAAGAACGGCTTGGGTGAAACACCGCGCGTCCGACCCGAAAACCTGCGGCTTTCGTTAGAAGACGCGGCAAAAGCAAAAGACCGAGTATCAAACTTTTCAGCCTTCGAAACGTTTTCAACCGAACTGGTGCTTTCAAGTCTTCTGGCTGCGATTTCGCGCGAAGGCATTCGCTACGTTGGCCTCTTCTCGACCGACATTCGGGACCAGGTCTTCCTGGCGCGCGAGATTCGAAAACACGCGCCTAATACAGTGCTTTTTACTTTTGGGGCGGATCTTTTATATCTGCACAGCGATGTGAACTTGGATTTCCAAGGAATGCTGCTGTTCTCCACCTACACCCTGTTCTCGATGAATCAAAATTGGACGCAATCAGCGGACACGGCAAGGTCACGGTTGCAGTTTCCCGATCACAGTTCGCAGGGCGTATATAATGCTACCTTGGACCTGGTTGGCAGGAGTGACAAGAAACTCGAAACCCGATTTCCCTTCAAGAGGGGTTCCATTGGGCCCGCATTGTGGTTAAGCGCAGTAGGTAGAAACGATCTCTGGCCAATCGAGATTTCTTAATGACAATAAGCAGAATCTCAATGATCGATCCGCGATCTCCGAAGCCGCTGGAATCTACTCGCGGTCTTTTGTATTTGCCTGCGCCTTGGTGCTGTTCTCTGCCTCCTGGTTGCCAGTTGTCTCATCACCACCGTACCGTGGAACCATGGCGGCAATTTATTAGTAACCAAGCACTTGCGCCGGCCGCTGTCGTGGTTTCTAAAATATGCGGCGACGCCGTCTTTCGCCAGCATCGAGAAGATCGACAGCCCTTCCTCTTTTGCCTGTCCATTTGCATTCTAATATTCAGTTTTGTTCTTCTGAGTGTATTCTCGCGCTTTGTAACTCTATCTGCGACACCCTTATACCTATGGTACTTCTGGCTTATGCTGACAGTGATTACGACTCTAGCAGCGCTCAGCGCAACGGTCGTCATCGGCAAGACGTTGTTTGCCATCAAACAATATCGTCTTAGAAAAGCATGCGAAAATTTTTACGGATTGCTCTGCGCATTGCTGACATTCACTGGTATGGCTCTAGGCTGCGCGTCAGGGTTCTATCTTCACACAGCCACGCTGAGATCGCCTGGCGGCGTGGTGCTTCTCGTTCCTCTGACCGTTCTCCTGGTGATCCTATGGAAGATTCGAAAAGCATGGCAAATCCTGTTTTCGGTTCTTGGCGGGACAATCGGAATTCTATTCTCTCGTTTCATTGAATCGCCGTGGCTAGTTTTCTTGATCTCACTAATGGCTCTCCTGTTAGATCTCCTCTTGCTTTTTATAGCGACGCGGTTAAAAGCCAAACGCAATCGGCAAGCTGGAGCTCCGCCGCCACTAACCTGGCTGGATGACCATCTCCCGCGTGATTTCCGCAAAGCCCTTTCTCATTTTACGGTGAGTTCGATCCCCGTCGTTATTTTCTGTTCGGCCTTTGCCCAGGCCGTTGATATAGCCGCAATGGAGGAAACGCTCAAGTTATTTTATCATTTGCGGACCGTGAACGTGGGAAGTGGGTTATCGCCGCTGCTGCCGCTGTTCTTTATAGGCGCTGCGGCGACCCTTTGGACGATCTGTTCGGTGCGGCGTCTTCGTATGTTGGAAGAATTGATCGGGCCGAAGAAAAACGCGCCGCCGCGGCTGTTATATTTCGACGCCGAGTCCATGCCGACCTTGCGAATCCTTGAAAGCAAAATAACCGATCTACTCACCTATAAATTCCTGGCGCTGCCGGGTTCGCCTGTGATCTTGACTTTCGTCGGAGTGCCCTGCTCTATTCTTTTTCTTTACCGCCTCGTGCCGTCGATCGAAGGCCAATTCTTCTATTTGTTTTTCGGCCTATCTTTTCTCATCGTCTATGTAGCGCTCTCATTCACTTTTTTTCGTTTTTTGTCCGTCTGGTGGCGCACGCGTAACCTGTTGCGTTATCTTTCCTCTCATCCGGCGTGCGCCGTTTATAGCGAGATTGCCAAGAATGGCGAAATGCCCAGAATGGATCTATCCAAGGCTTTTACACCTTATGCAGCGCTCAGGTTTTCTTGTAATCTGGCCAATGATTTCGTCAGGTTTGGCGAAGCCAATGACGCCCGAAGATTTCTTGAAGCCGCGGCGAAAGCCGGCGAGGAAGGAGATTGGCGATCCGCGCTAAAGTCGCGCCATAGAGCTCATAGAAGTCTATCTCAAGCTGCGCTTGAAATCGAAGGAGCCCTTAAAACGTCGCATTCCTATACAAAAGAGTGGGCCCAGAAAGGCCAGCGTTTTTTGGCGGCACAGACGGTGGTCTTTCTCCATCACATTCTCGCCCATCTACAAAATTTGATTTTCTTTGTTGTCGCCGGGCTTATTCTCATGTTGCTGGCGATTAACTACTATCCGTTTCAGCCGAGAGAGTGGCTCTTGTGGTTCAATTGGGTCGTCATTCTGGCAATCGTACTGCTCACGATCGTCGTCTTCGTCCAGATGGGTCGCGACCGAGTGCTCAGCCTGCTATCGAACACACCCCCAGGGCAGGTCACCTGGACGCGAGAATTTTTCTTCAGAATCTTGTTGTATGTTGTCATGCCGGTACTCACTTTGCTGGGCGCGCAGTTCCCCGAGTCGCTCAGCCGCATACTCTCTTGGGTTGGAACTTTCCAAAGTTCTTGAGTTCGCCGCCCGGCGCCCGCAGATTCATTGGTCGACAGGACTTTCAGGTGGCGCGACTCTTTGACGGATACGTACGTTTATCAATCCGGAAACCCACTCGTTGACCGGCGCGCAACTGTTCCATGGAATAATGGGTGCCGCGCCACTCGATGCCGCCGTTTTTGAGACATTGATAACCGGCGCGCAGCATCATCGCGCTGATCAACAGCAAGCCGGCGGGAAACAGCATGACACTAAGGATTTCAAACGGCCGGCGGGAAACAAAACCAAGCGAGAATATCAGATGCATGGTGATAGCCGCGGCTCCCGCGACCGCTAAAATTAGCGATCCATGCTCGAGCCCGAGGGACAAAGCGGCATACGGCGCGAGTGCCAACGTCCAGATCCCACCTACCTGAAGAAGCAACCAGGTCCACCGGTAATTTGAACCAGGGCCGAACAAATTTTTCTCCAGTCCTTTGAACATGGCCGCCAGTGATGAGTACCAGTGGATGGACAAATTCTCGGAGGCGACTGCGAGGTACGCCGTCGCGCCCGACTGTTTCATCATCATAGCCAGACCAACATCGTCGCCGGGTTCGAGACGCAACCACTCAAACCCCGCCGTAGCGCGAAAGCGCTTGGCATCGACGAGATTGAACGCGCCGATGCCGACGTAGGCCTTACTTCGTGGTTGGTTGATGTTGCCAGCGCGGGTGGCGATCAAAAATAACAAGCCGAAAGTGCGTACTGCCACTTCAAGCCAGAAACTCTTCTGGATGCTGCGCGGGATAAGGGTCAGATGATCGATGTTGCGGTAGAGCACCAGGGCGATCGCGCGGCTGAGGGTTGCGCCAGCAAAATGCACGTCGGCATCGGTAAACAGTAACCAGTCGCCGCTGCTCTGCTCAACGCCTCGCTGCAACGCATGCACTTTGCCGAGCCAACCCTCGGGAAGCGTCTCGACGTGGAACCCGAGAATGCGCGAATCGCCGCGCGCTAGAAGATCAATGAGCGCGCCGGTGCCGTCGCTCGAACGATCATCGACGAGAATTATCTCCAGGTCGGGATAGTCTTGCGCCAAAAGCGTCGCAACGGCAGCTTCCAGGGTTGTAGCCTCATTGCAGGCGGGAATCACCACGCTCAAGCGCGGCCAAACAGCCGGTAGGGGCGCGTGCTGCTCATGAAAGAGCGCCAGGCGCCTGATAGTGCGCATCAGATAAGCGAAACCCACGACCCAGGCTGCACAGAGCGAGATCAACAAAGGCGCCAGGGCGATGGTCATATCGGAACGTAGAAAAGATATCGGCCAATTATCAAGAATCACTGGCGCGGCTGCGGCGAGATTTTAAAAACAGGACTATCGTGAATCCATCGACTTCAACTCGGCCGCCGGGCCGAGTGCCGAAAGCAGTTGCTCGAGTAGCGCTATCTGGCCTTTGACGATGCGCCGGCGCGCCTCGGCAAGGTTAAACCACTCGGCGCGATCGATTTCCGGGAACTGCTGCATGCGGCCGGACCTGGGCGGCCATTCGGCGGCGAAATAATTGCTCCGCACTTTAGCCACATCGCAATCGGCTTCAAGCGCCCATGCATATACGATCTTGCCGGCGGATTGCTTCACCGGATCAAGCCGGCGAAATTCTCCATCAATCATCAACCCGGTCTCTTCGGTAAATTCGCGCTGCGCCGCGTGCAGCGGATCTTCACCATCGATGAATTCGCCCTTGGGCAACGACCATGCGCCCGCATCTTTCTTCGCCCAGAAGGGTCCACCGGGGTGAACCAGGAAAACCTCGAGCTCAGCGCGATGCCGATAGAGAAGCAGGCCGGCGCTAGTTTTATTTGCCACGGATTATCTTCTATCGTCAGAAGACCGCTCACAGGGGGCCTGACCAGACCGCCGTGAGAACTCGATCGACACATCAGCCTACTGCCAGCAGCAATGTTTATATTTTTTGCCGCTGCCGCAGCGGCACGGCTCATTGCGGCCAATTTTCTTTTCGCTAACTCGTGGTTGAGGCGGATTCAACAATCGCGTGAGATCGGTGATATCTTCTGCTTTGTCGGGTTCCAGGGTAATTTTATAACTCCATCCCCTTTCTTCAAACGCTGAGCTGATTTCGTTGCGTCTAGCTTCCGTTTGGACGATAACGACTGCCGGATTCTTTTCGCTGCCCAATTTCGCCGTCTTGATACCGTCGAAATTTCGCGTGCGAGTTTTGTCAGCGGCCCGGTTGCCTAGCTTACCCATGTCGGAAATAGTGTTTCCCATCGTTCTACTATCTCAGATATGCGGCGGCTTATCCATGAACCCTCGATGGCGCATTTGCGGTAAATGGTGACACGCCGAGGTGAGCCAGCGACGAGCTAGCCCGCATTATTCATGGCATCACGCCCGAGGAGCAAGCCTCTCCGAGCGCGGCCAATAGAGCACTACCTTGAGGAGACCGGCTGACGTAAGTGAATACGCAAGCATCGAGGAGAAACACAACTGATTGCCAAGCACCATACACGTCGGCGTACCTTTGTACCTCTGTGTCCGCCCTCTACGAGGCTCGCTCCTCGGACTTACACTCTGCCGCGCATTTCCCAGGCACCATGAATAATGCGGGCTAGTGTCGTGTCTCTTAAATCTGGGGACTTACTTGCACGTTATTCCGGCCAATCTGGCGTGATCCCGCTTTCGCGGGAATAACGACTCGGGCCGTCTCGGATAACACAAACAGCGTGAGACACTACACTCGATACTCGGGAACCGCGCCGCCGGGCGACTGGCAAGATTATCGCTGATCTATGTCGGGAGAACTGACAGCCGTAGGAAAATTGCTGAGCAGCGCGTGCATTGCCGCGCCGAGATCACAGGCGAAAATATTATCTACGCCTGAAAGCGCGTATGACAAGCATAGCGGCAATCGCGGCCAAGACCGCCTTACCGGCCGGCCTTCCTATGAGACCGCCGGCGCCGCCGGTGGGAGCGCTCCGGCTGATGCCGCCAAGCAGCTTCTGTAGAATTTTGCCCTTCAGGAATAGCGAAATAATTCCCATGTCCAGCTCCTCTAGTGTGCCCAATTCATATCAAGATTACAGAACGAGGATAATACAGCAAGGGATATGCCATCGGGGGCCTCATAGGTATGTCAACCAAAAGTAGACTTGTGTCTCGCGCAAGCGACTTTAGCCCCGATTGCGATGCGAGATTGGGGCAGCGCTGGTGACTGATTGGCGCAGCCTGCGCCGCGAACTGCCGGCGAGCGACAAGATTGCCGGCAGGACGCAAGAGGAGTCGCCTTTAACCGGCCGGAATGAACGCCGAAGCTTAAAATGCAGGGCTTTTTCTGCTAAGAGAATAATTTTTTACAACGCACAACCAGACTTATGTGCCCGCGGTTCCTGCTAGAACTCAAAAACAATGGCACTCAATGTGGTTTCACCTGAACAACGAATGCTATTGGAGCGCATGCGCGATTTGGCTGTGCGCGAGCAGGACATCGAGGAACAATTCGTCCGTTCTTCGGGAGCCGGCGGTCAGAAGGTCAACAAGACCTCTAGCTGCGTGATGCTCTACCATCGACCCACCGGCATCCGGGTCAAATGTCAGAAAGAGCGCTCGCAAGCGCGCAACCGTTTTCACGCCCGCAGAATTCTGCTCGACAAGATCGACGCGAAACTCAGAGGGGCTGAGTCCGCCGAACAACAAAAGATCGCCAGGATTCGGCGGCAAAAAAGCAAGCGTTCGCGGCGCTCGAGCCTGAAGATTCTAGAAGATAAGCGCCGCCAGGCGGAGAAAAAATCCGCGCGCGCCGGCGTCCGGCCTGAGAACTATGATGATTAAGGACTGCGCCAGGAATTCACTCGATCTTGGCCTTTACCACGGTTTTGCCGCCGTTATCGCCGATCGTCAGGCTCACGGTCCACGGGATTAGCCACCCCTCTCAGGTTAACGCGATCACCCTCGATCTCGAACTGGAAGGCGCCGGCGCGCGACGATCGGAGCGATGCCATTAACCTTACCCGGTTGATCGTTCCCTGATAGGCAAAATTGCCGCTTCTGTTCTTTTTGAAAGAACCTGCGGGAATATTGACTGAGAACGTTGCCTTGCCGCCGGTCACCTCGAGGTTCACAGACTCCGTGCTGAGATCCAGACCATTATTGCCGGCACCGAGTGTGAAGCTCAGCAGCAGCTCGAATTCAGCGTCTTCGATGTCGAGATCGACATCGGCGTTGAAGGCGGCAAACGGCTGCTGTGCCTCGGCAGCGAAAATATCTTCCACCCCGGCGCCGAGATAACCTAGGAGTAACGTGAGATAGGGTATCGCAAAAAACGTTCGAGCTGCTTTAGCGGAGTGTGGGTTAAAGCGATCACGTTAGCGTCCTCCCGATCAATCGTTATGCTAAGATCCCTTTGTGCTGCCCAGTTCGAACACGAACCGCGAAACTTGGCAAGCTCTCCCGCCAGGATTACTAAATAGTAATTTTCCCATCATTTTCCCATTAAGATATTTTGCTAATGTTGCCTTGCAAAAGAGCTCGGCGAGTAAAGCTTGGACGCCATCGGCATAGCCACCGGGGCTCCATTTGGCGTTGACACCCAATACGAACAAGGCGGATGGAGCTACCCCTGGGTTTCCTGACCAAAACGTAACGAGAAATCGACTCTCAATGCGATCCACGGCGGCCTCGGGTTTGATCCACCTGTCCAAGTTCGCTAGCATACGCCGAGCAAAAAGGTCCCTAGCGGGTTTACTATGCGCTTACTTCTGGTTGAAGATGACATTAAGACCGCTGCGTTTGTTTTGAAGGGTTTAAAAGAAACCGGCTATGCCGTAGACCACGTGAGCGACGGCGAAAGCGGTCTCCATATGGCCGTGAGCGAGCCTTATGACGCGGCAATTATCGACGTGATGTTGCCCAAGCTCGATGGCCTCACACTCATCGAGCAATTGCGCACGAAAAAAATAACCTGCCGGTCATTATTTTGAGCGCGCGCGGCTCGACCGATGACAGGATCAAGGGGCTGGAGACCGGCAGCGATGACTACTTGCCTAAGCCTTTTGCGTTCTCAGAGCTGCTAGCGCGTGTGCAGGCGTTACTGCGCCGCGCCAGCGGCGCTTCCGAGCCCGTAAGCTTGACGGTTGGCGACCTGTCCATGAATTTGCTGACTCGCCAGGTGGCGCGCGGCCATAATCAGATCGATCTTCAGCCGCGTGAATTTGCCCTGCTGGAATACTTGCTGCGTAACGCCGGCCGAGTGGTTTCCAAAACCATGATCATGGAACATGTTTGGGACTATAACTTCGACCCGCACACCAACGTCGTTGAAGCCTGCATGTGCAGGTTGCGCGATAAGATCGACAAAGCGCCCAAGACCGCGAAACTTATCCATACCATCCGAGGCTTTGGGTATGTTGTTAGAGCAGCTTCATAGGAGTCGCCGCACTCTCGCTTTTCGTCTCACCCTCTGGTACGCCGGGATATTCACGTTTCTTCGCTCCTGGCTTTCGCTTTCTTTTATTTCCAGATCACCTCGATTGTTCGGGCACGCACTGATGAAGAACTCATCGAAGAGATCCAGGAATTTTCCAAACATTTAAGCGCGCAAGGGATCGATAGCCTCAAGGAGTTTATCGATCAAGAAGCGCAAGACGACGGTGAAAACCAAATTTTCTACCGGGTGCTGAGCGATCAGGGGAAGGAACTGGCAGCATCGGACTTATCATTTTGGGGCGGTTTGGGCTCGGACCTGCCCGCTTTGCAGCGGCTAAGTCAAGGCGCGGGTCCGGTGCTGGAAACGCTGAGCTTGCCGGAAAGACGCCACAAAGTTCGCGTCCTCTATGGGCGCATCGGCCCTGACGCGATCCTGCAGGTGGGCTGGTCGCTGAAGGACGACGACGAATTTGTCGCGCAGTTTCGAGAAATCTTCGGCACCACCGTCGCCGCCGTCATGGCGCTCGCGGCCTTGATCGGCTGGTTCATGGCCAAACGCGCGCTGGCGAACGTCGAAGAAGTCACTCGAACAGCCCGGGCAATTTCAGCAGAGGACCTCGAACGGCGCGTCCCGGTGAAAGGCCAGTCAGACGAGATCGATCGGCTGGCGATAACTTTCAACGACATGCTCGACCGCATCCAGCAGTTGATTACCGAAATGAAAGAGATGAACGAAAATATCGCCCACGATCTGCGCAGTCCGATCACTGCCATCCGTGGTATGGCCGAGATGAGCCTGACTGGCGGCAATGCCATCGATGAATATATGAAGCCGCTGCCGCCAGCACCGTAGAGGAATGCGACCGTCTCCTGGAAATGATCAATACCATGCTCTACATTTCCGAAACCGAAGCCACTCTGGGAAAAATAGCCATGCAAGAAGTGAATATTACCGGCGTGGTGCGCGATGCTTGCGAGCTGTTTCAGCCGGTGGCCGAAGATAAAGGAGTCAATCTCGTCGTCGAGATAAAGAATGATCTTAAGGTCCGAGGAGTTCTCCAAGGTCTGCAGCGCATGCTCGCCAACTTGATCGACAACGCTTTGAATTACACGCCGCGCCCGGGAACCGTCACCGTATGGGTCAGCGGCAATGAAAATCTCGGCACCATCGCCATCCAAGATACCGGCATCGGCATCGCGCCGCGGAGGAACTGCCCCATATTTTCCGGCGCTTTTACCGCTGCGACCGGAGCCGCTCGCGGCCGGGCACCGGCTTGGGATTAACTCTGGTGGAGGCCATCGTGCGCGCGCACCGCGGCCGTATCGTGGTCACAAGCACGCCCAACGTCGGCACGACTTTCACCGTTACCCTTCCCGCCATCTCCTTCGTTTCGTAGAATTCAAAAGTCCAGAATTTCAGCGGCGCCGAGTCAAAGCGAAACTCCGCGGCGCGACCAAACATTACCAAAAAGTAATCCTTCGATCATCTTGCCATTAACCAACCGCCATTGCTAATGTCGCACCTCGAAGGAGGTGCACCATGAAGTTTGTAGAGAGTCGGTGGAAATGTATGCAAGATGGCAAGCTACGAGTAGACGAAATTAACTCAACAAGCGATCGGAGGATTCCATGTTATATTTCAGGCATCGTAAAAAAGTCGGCGCGAGCGCACTGATTGCCGCGCTGTGCTTAATGCTGGTCTTCGGAGCTCATGACGTTAAAGCGAGCGTCCCGACGGGAACGCCCAGCTTCAGCAATCCCTTGAATATCACCAACGCTTATCATCCGTTTCAGGTCGGCGGTCTGAAGATCTTTCAGGGCAAAGATGGCGACTCCAAGACCGTCGGTGTTCATCAATATCTCATCGAGACTCGATCGTTTAACTGGAATGGCACGACTGTAGAGTGCCGGGTGCTGCGCGAGATCGCGTTTGAAGACGGTCTATTGATAGAAATATCGGACAACTATTTCGCCCAGGCGAACGACGGCACGGTTTATTATTTCGGCGAAGTGGTCGACAACTATGAGGACGGAGTCGTTGTCGACAATGACGGCAGTTGGCTCGTCGGCGGCAGGACACGGGCATCGGACCCGGCGACAACCGCCAACGCCCCGAACCCAACGGTTTTCATGCCGGCCAATCCGGAAGTCGGCGACGTCTTCAAGCCCGAGGATTTAGCTCCGATAGTGGATGAAACCGCCGAAGTGGTGCGAGTCGGTGGGACCATCAAAGTGCCTGCGGGCCGTTTTGAGGAAACCGTCACAATCGAGGAAACTTCGTCACTGGAGCCGGGCGCGACAAACAAATGGTACGCCCCGGCTGTCGGGGTGGTGTTTGAAAGGGCCAAACGAGAGATTCTCAATCTGATTTCCTCAACCTTGGTCTCGCCCTAGCACACCCGTAGCCCAAAAAGGCAGTTTGCCTGCGAATCAGATGGCGAGCTCGATCCGTCGAGCTCGCCATCTTGCTCAATAAAATGATGAAGCGCTCTATGCAGCTCCCGTTTGGTATCATCGTGCAGTTACGCTACACTCGGCGAGTTTATAAAACCGTTGCGCCAATGGCGGCTCTGTATTATTTCATTACTGCTTTTTTTCTTCTTAGTGTTTGCCGGCAAAGACGCTGCTACGCAGGAGCCCGCTGTTGTTGCCGACCGACAGAAAGACACCCAATCATCCTCCTGGGAAATCGACGGCGAGTACGAAGTAAATTCGACTTCAGGAAAAACTTCGCTCTGGACAGGGCGAATCGCGACGATCTTTTCCTCTTTGAGCAGGAATTTCAACTACGCTGGTCTTATCGCTACAATGACTGGATCTCGTTTCTTCTCGAAGGAAAGGTCCTGGGCGAGCACGAAGCCTACACCAGCGGCGGCGCCAGACGATCCGAGGTCGAACCCGAGCGCGGCGAAACCTGGGTGCGCTTGGAGAACCTGTTCAGACGCGACCTGACCTTAAAACTTGGGCGCCAAAGTTTTGAGGAGCCGCGGCGGTGGTGGTGGGACGACGATCTTGACGCGGTTGGCTTGCGCTACCGTCCCAACCCTTGGCAGTTTGAATTGGCGTAGGGCAAGAACTGCCGCGAAAATCGCTGCTGGAAAACTTTGAGCCAGAGAACAAGGGGGTCATCCGGGTGCTCGCGCGCACCCACTGGTTGTATTCTAGAGAGCATGCCCTCGATCTGTTCTTTTTGCACCATCACGACCGCTCCCGGACCCAGTCGCTCGGCGGTTTAATGAAGACCGACCGCGAGGACCCCAGCGACGCAAGACTCTGGTGGGGAGGACTCCGCGGCTCCGGTAAAGCGACCGTTGCCAAGGACAGAGAGCTTTCCTATTGGGCAGATCTCGGCGTCGTATTCGGCAACGAAAAGCTGCTGGATTTTGAAGATGCCGCAAATAACAGACAGATGGTTGTCTCCCGGCAAAAGCGGCGCGTACGCGGTTGGGCCATCGATTTGGGCGGGTGCCTGGACACACAACTGCCCGGCCAGCCGCTGTTCACGCTCGGCTATGCCATCGGCTCTGGCGATAGAAATCCGGAAACCGGCCCCGATCGGGCATTTCGACAGACGGGTCTCCAGAGCAATGACGAAGAATTTCGCACTTACGGAGAGAGCCTGCGACCTGAACTTTCCAATCTCAGCATCCCGGTGCTCGCCGTGCAGTTTCCGATACTTTGGCGCAGCCACGTCGAATTTGCTTATCGCCACTTCCGCCAGGTTCACGCGGCACCGTTTGTGCGCGACGCGCGCATCGAAGCGGACTTGAACGGCAGCAAGAAAAATATCGGCCACGAATGGATGCTGTATTCGCTGATCAAACAATGGAAGAATCTGGAAATTGAGCTTGTCGGCGCCGCCTTCAAGGCAGGCAATGCTTACGGCGCGTTATCGGGAAAGATGGCCTACAGCTTTTTTACCCAAGTGGCGTTGGGTTTCTAAAAACCGTGACCGGCTGATGCTGCACAGCCGCTCGCAGATGGTTCGAGCGCCAGCCTCGGCTAAAAAATCGACAGCTTTGAGCAGCGCTTCTCGTTGACCGCCGCGGCCCGGCTCTGATATTCGAACAATCATGCTGATATTGAGCAACGAAGAAATCGAATCCTTTCTCACCATCAATTCTTGTATCGACGCTCTGGAGAAGGCTTATCGGAGCTGGGACAGCGGCACGGCGATTAACCGGCCGCGCACCGACCTGGTACTGCCTTCACCGAACGAATCCGGCGTTTATGCGTTTAAGTCCATGGAAGCCGGTCTGGCCGATCCGCCGGTTGTCGCGATGCGCATAAATTCCGACATCATCCGCTGGCGCCAGGACGGCGAGCGCATGCTTAAAACGAAAATACCTGCCGCCCCGGGCGACAAGTATGTCGGTCTGGTCATGCTTTTTTCAACCGAGAACGGCGCGCCGCTGGCGATCTTTCCTGATGGCGTGGTGCAGCGCATGCGTGTCGCCTCGAGCAGCGCGCTGGCGGCGCGCTATCTCGCGCGCCAAGATGCGAACACTTTGGCGCTATTCGGTTCAGGCTGGCAGGCGGGCAGTCACCTGCCGGCGATGTGCGCGGTGCGGCGCATCAAGCGGGTCAAAGTTTACAGCACGACGAAAAGCAATCGTGAGGCCTTCGCCAAAGAAATGGCGCAAAAAGTGGGTGCCGAAGTGTTCGCCGTGGAGAGCCCCGAGCAAGCCGTGGACGGGGCCGACATTATCGCCGCGACCACCAATTCGCTGTCGCGCGTAGTCAATCCCGAGTGGGTGCGCCCCGGCATTCATTTGACCTGTGTGCGGGTGCCCGAACTCGGCGATGAAACCATCCGCAGAATCGACCGCCTGGTTATCCACGCGCACCAGCACGCTCCGGAAAACTTCATCGCCGGCTTCGGCGATGAAGGTATTCATGCCCACGATGCCATCGACATCATCCGCCAGGGACCTAAAGGCGCACGCGAGTCAAAGGTAGAAGAGCCCTTCTGGCTCGCTGCGCCGGAGTTGCGCGATCTTATTACCGGCCGCGCTGCGGGGCGAGCGGACGATCGGGAATCAACCTGCTTTTTGAATAATATCGGCATCGGTCTTCAGTTTGCCGCAGTCGGCTCGGCAGTCTATTTCGAAGCGGTGGCCAGAGGTATCGGCCGGGAGATCCCCACGGATTGGTTTTTGGAAAGCGTCCATCCCTGAGAGTTATTGTTGCAGCCTGCTCAAAAAGATTAAGAGCCGAGGCGCACGCGAGCGTATAGCAGAAAGCGCATGGCGCGGAGCCACAAGCTTGAAGCCGTGCGCTTAAAGCTTGGGCCCTGTGCTTTACAGCACCTGCCGTTTTACCATTTGCCGACGACCGGAATATCGCCCGCCGCGCCAAAACTTGACGCGCAGACGTCCACTGAGCAGCCGTCCCAGACACCATTGCCATTATAGTCGAGAAACCATTGACCGGTAGTCGGACGAAAAACGCCGATTTGACTCACACCCGCCCCATCCCAGTCGCCGGAAACCGGCAGGTCACCGGCACTGCCGAAATTCTCCACGCAGCGGTCGCGCCGGCAGCCGTTCCATGCCTGTTGGACGTTACGTTTCAGGAACCACTCTCCCGTGCTCGGACGAAACAGCCCAATCTGGCTGATGCCAGCGCCACTCCAGTTGCCTGTGACCGGCAAGTCGCCGGGCAGGTAGTTTTTGAGATGTAAGCAGCGATCCTTTTTGCACCGGCTAAAATTTCCATCGGCATTCTTGTCAAGATACCAATAACCGGTTCTCGGACGAAAAACTCCCATTCGGTAATTTCCGCGGCTGTCCCATTTACCCGCTACGGCTATATCATCGGTTTCGCCGTATGGCCCCTCGCACACATCGATTGCGCAGTCGTCAACCGCTTTGTTGTTATTCGCATCGAGATGCCATTGAAGCGTGGTCAGCTGAACCAATCCGAGTTGCGTGGTCCCGGTGCCGGTCCAATCACCCACGACGGGTATCGAGTCAGCCGCGGTGAACGTTTGGACACTCGTATCGACGCCATTTTCCCAGGCGTAATTGCCGTTGGTATCGAGTAACCATTCGCCGGTAGATGGCCGATAAACGCCGATGCGATCGGCTGAAGGCGCGCCGCTATTGAAGGACGCCGTGCAGGTCATATCGCTGCTGACTGTCACTGTGCCGGCGCCGCAACTCGGCCGCGTCCAACCGGAAAACGTCGAGCCGCTAGCGGCGATCGCCGTTAGCGCGACCAGCGTTCCGCTCGCAAAAATTTCACTACAATCGCTATCGCAGTTGATACCCGTCGCCGTGATTGTACCGCTGCCGTTACCGGCTTTGGCGACTGTGAGAGTGAAAAGAACGAGGTTGAAGGTCGCGGTACAGGTCATGGCGCCAGTGACGTCGACCGTGCCGCTGCTGCACCCCGCGCCGCTCCAACCAGCGAACGTCGATCCGCTGGCTGCGACTGCCGCGAGAGCCACCTGCGTGCCGCTGCTGACGCTGTGGCTGCAATCGCTGCCGCAATTGATGCCGGTTGCCGTAACCGTGCCGCTGCCGCTACCGGCTTTGGCGACTGTGAGAGTGAAGGAGCAAGATTGAAGGTCGCGGTACAGGTCCTGTTGCCGGTGATCGTAACCGTGCCGCTGCTGCACCCTGTCCCCGTCCAACCAGCGAACGTCGATCCACTGGCTGCGACTGCCGCCAGCAGCCACCTGCGCGCCGCTGCTGACGCTTTCGCTGCAATCGCTGCCGCAACTGATGCCGGTTGCCGTGACCGTGCCGCTGCCGTTACCGGCTTTGGCGACTGTGAGAGTGAAGGGAGCAAGACTGAAGGTGGCGGTACAGGTTATGGCGCCAGTGACGTCGACCGTGCCGCTGCTGCACCCCGTGCCGATCCAACCAGCGAACGTCGATCCGCTGGCTGCGACTGCCGCAAGAGCCACCTGCGTGCCGCTGCTGACGCTGTGGCTGCAATCGCTGCCGCAGTTGATGCCGGTTGCCGTAACCGTGCCGCTGCCGTTACCGGCCTTGGCGACTGTGAGAGTGAAAGGAGTAAGATTGAAGGTCGCGGTACAGGTCCTGTTGCCGGTGATCGTGACCGTGCCGCTGCTGCACCCTGTGCCCGTCCAACCAGCGAACGTCGATCCACTGGCTGCGACTGCCGCCAGAGCCACCTGCGCGCCGCTGCTGACGCTTTCGCTGCAATCGCTGCCGCAATCGATGCCGGTTGCCGTGACCGTGCCGCTGCCGTTACCGGCTTTGGCGACTGTGAGAGTGAAGGGAGCAAGACTGAAGGTGGCGGTACAGGTCCTGTTGCCAGTGATCGTAACGGTGCCGCTGCTGCACCCTGTGCCCGTCCAACCAGCGAACGTCGATCCACTGGCTGCAACTGCCGCCAGAGCCACCTGCGCGCCGCTGCTGACGCTTTCGGTGCAATCGCTGCCGCAACTGATGCCGGTCGCCGTGACCGTGCCGCTGCCATTACCGGCTTTGGCGACTGTGAGAGTGAACGAAATAAGGTTGAAGGTCGCCGTACAGGTCCTGTTGCCGGTGATCGTGACCGTGCCGCTGCTGCACCCTGTCCCCGTCCAACCAGCGAACGTCGATCCACTGGCTGCGACTGCCGCCAGAGCCACCTGCGTGCCGCTGCTGACGCTGTGGCTGCAATCGCTGCCGCAATTGATGCCGGTCGCCGTAACCGTGCCGCTGCCGGTACCAGCTTTGGCGACTGTGAGAGTGAAAGGAGTAAGATTGAAGGTTGCGGTACAGGTCATGGCGCCGGTGACGGTGACCGTGCCGCTGCTACATCCTGTTCCCGTCCAACCAGCGAACGTCGATCCATCGGCTGCCGTCGTCGCCAGCGCCACCTGCGTGCCGGCGCTGACGCTATGGCTGCAATCGCTGCCGCAATTGATGCCGGTCGCCGTGACCGTGCCGCTGCCAGTACCGGCTTTGGCGACTGTGAGAGTGAACGAAATAAGGTTGAAGGTCGCCGTACAGGTCCTGTTGCCAGTGATGGTGACCGTGCCGCTGCTGCACCCTGTGCCCGTCCAACCAGCGAACGTCGATCCACTGGCTGCCGCTACCGCCAGCGCCACCTGCGTGCCGCTGCTGACGCTGTGGCTGCAATCGCTGCCGCAATCGATGCCGGTCGCCGTGACCGTGCCGCTGCCGTTACCGGCTTTGGCTACGGTCAACGTAAAGCTCGTCGATGGAGACGTTGCGGCATCGGCGCCGTCATGGCGCATTGCTTCATTCGAATAGGACGAATTGCCCGCCGAATTATAGGCGCGCAGACGATAACAGTAATTCGTTGCGTTAGACAAGCTGTTATCTAGGTATGAAACGGTGTTGGCGGCAAGTACAGCAATCTCCGCGTAAGTTCCCGACGTTCCGGTTTTCCTTTCTATGCGAAATCCGTCTTCGTCAGTGGCGGCGTCTGTCCAGTTGAGCGCCAGTTGCGCAGCGCTAATCTCTGTTCCCGCAATCGTCGCTCCCATGACTGTAAACAGGCAAGCGAGAGTGACTGCCTTGAGATACGATACTGTCCGAAACATGCCCTGACCCCCTTCGCGGGACGCAGACGATTACCGAGGCGCACACGAGCCTTCGAAGGTCAGTGCAATCTACCGGTAGCCCTGCTACCTTATCTCTTCCGAGATCAAGGCCAGTGGCTTTGCGTCCCACACTTTCATGTGGTTTGCCCTTGACGGTCTAAAAAAATTTTTGGCTTTTTGCCGAGTTTTTAAAGCGGCCCTCTCAAAGGTTTGATGCTTTTTTTCCCGCCCGTGATATCGCATTTGGCATGTCGGTCAACGCAACCGCGGTGCCACGGACGACGCGCGATAAAGAGCCTGCCGTGGCAACTCCTGTACATACTTGCATACATTCTGATCAGCCCAGCGAAACAATTTTGTACAGCGAGCCGAGATGTGCCGTCAGTAATAATTCCTACTCGAATTATTTATTCCTGCACCGACGAGAACCCGCGGCAGAATGTAGGGCGAGGAGTAAGCTTCGTAGAGCGCGGACACCGGAGTAGAAACTTACACCGACCTGCGTGCTGCTTGGCGGCGCATGTCATTCCTCCTCGATGATTGCACTGAAACTTTTGGTTGCCGGTCTCCTCAAGGTGGAGGCTTATTAAGAGAGTTTGGCGGAAGCCGAAAAATCGAGTGATGCCAACGGTGTATCGCCTTGAATGTTCTCGTGTCGCTAACTATAGTCGGAAGCACGGCGTTATGCCGCGGTGTTTAACGCTTGACAATCAGAGCTTCCGCGCCGTATGGCGAAGCCGGAATAACAGATAGAAACCTTTCCTACGGTATATGGATTTTTCCAGCTTAATGCGGATTGCAAGTGGGCATGTGGAAGCGCGCATCGTGCAAGTCGCAGTTGAGTTGAATCTCTTCGACTGCCTTGCTGAAAGTCCGCGCAGCTACGGCAGTATCGCCCGCGAACTCGGCCTCCATACGGCAGCAACTGAGTTATTGCTCAACGCCTTGACGGCGCTGACCTTGCTGGAAAAAGACGGCGATGATTACGCGCTCTCAACGACGGCAAAAACTTATCTCGTCAGCGGATCTCGGCAATCGCTCTGCGACATGATCCGTTTTGAAGCGTCGCTGTGGAATGATTGGGCACGGCTCGTCGACGCCGTCCGCTCGGGCAAACCGACTAGGACGCCGGACATGTATCAGGGAGAGACGCATGAAACAGAGCGGTTTATCGGCGCGATGAATTCACTGGTCGAGGCGCGCGGCGACGCCGAGGTTCTTGCCGAAGTCTTGGATTTGCAAGACGCTACTCACTTGCTTGACATCGGTTCGGGGCCTGCGACGTACCCGATCCGGCTGTGCCGGCGCTGGACTATGTTGCACGTCACAATTTTTGATCTACCTGGAACGCTCGCGCTGACGCGCCGTTATGTTCATGACAACGGTCTGGATGAGCGGTTTGCTCTGATCGCCGGCGACTATCGCAAGGACCCCATTCCCGGCTCTTATCAAGCTATTTTTCTGTCGAACATTATCCACGGTGAAAATGCCGACGAGAACGCCAAGCTTCTTGCAAAGCTCGCCGGTAATTTGACGCCCGGCGGAAAAATCATCATCAAAGATCATATTCTCGACGCCACTCGCGCCGCTCCACCCGTTGGCGCGATATTTTCGTTGTTGATGCTACTGACGACGAAATCGGGACGTTGTTATTCCTTTGGCGAGGTTGCAGCCTGGCTGGACGGCGCCGGCTTGAAATCTGTAGCACAAGTCGACCTGCCAGCGCCGCTCACGTCATCGCTCATCATCGCGCAGAGATAATTTCACCTGAGTTGTGTTAGACTGCTCGAAGAAAACCGAAGAAGGAGTCGGCCATCGACGATTCAGCGCAAAAAGCCAGAGAACAGTCGGTCATAGAGAATTTAAAGCCGGCCTGCCTTTGTAACAAGATTCGCAAAGGCACCGTTCTTAAAGCCATCAACGCCGGCGCCAAGACCTTCGAACAGGTTAGTAGGCGCACCGGGGTTGGCACGGGTCCCTGCGGCGGCAAACGCTGCGGCTCGATGGTTCGGGGAATGTTGGGCGAGCCGGTCGTCAACTGCCGGGAATGCGGCTGGCCAGTTCTGACGGGAACAGCACCGCAAATCTGCCCCCGCTGCGAATACGCGGGCCAAGAAGCATGACTCGGGATTACATCGAACAGTCGGAGAAAAAGCGTATCGCGGCTGCCGCGAAGCTTGCGCAATTTTATGAAGTGGCGCCGAAATATCCGAGCTAACCGAGCGCCATCGGTGAATTGTAGATGAAAGAAAAATCGCGGCTGACTAACTATTCTTGGTTAATAGCCTTGCTCGGCTCGTTACAGCCGCAAAGCTCGCAGCACCACGCGATCGAGGCCCTTCACGCTTCCACCAATCTGACCAGCTGCCCATGGCTACCATGCGGGACTCGGTGTTAGGCACGGATCTCTAAACCAACGGGTGAACTTTCGGAGTTTTTGTCGGAGATACATAACGAGTCTCCTTTCATGCTGCTATGTATCCAGGCACCGTTGCGTCCAACCTGGATTTGTTTGTAGGCGCTAGTCAGCCAACGCAGGACTGTGGTGGTGTTGGGCGTGTGTGGGGGTGTAATGGTCCGTTAAGCGAGCGCGGGGGCGCGGCCTACAGCGAGCGATCTTAATGGGGTGGTGGCACGACCTCGCGATGCGGGTGGTTGTGTCTTCGTTAAGCGTGGAGTGGCAAAGTTCCCTCTTGTCTTCCGAGAAGGTACCGCTCAATAACGGCTGCGACCTTATTGCGCCGAGCGTTAAGCGAGGCAGGGGAAAAGAGGGAGGCCGAGGGCGCGGGACCTGGCCGGGAGAAAAGGGGGCATCGTCGCGAGGGCGTAGTGGGCTGATGCGGCGTCGTTGGGTTGGGGGATGCTGTTGCTGGGCGGGTGTGGCGTTGCTGGGCGTGGGTGATGCGTTTGGGGGGCTGGTGAAGCTTGCGGCGCCAACCATTGCGAGCTGGCGATCGATTCTTACCGACGATTCCAGGATTCCTGTCTCGTCAATTTGCTCCGAAATAACTCCTCCCGCCGTTCCCACCGGCATTTAAATGTTCCACATACGCACCTTTTATACTATCTAGGAAGTAACAAACAAAATTTTTGTTTTAAATTTTGTGGATGCTTTTTACGCCATACGATTAAGATCAAAGCTTACACGCCGCGATCCGGCTTATGCCAGTCCTTGTGTTTCGGATAGGTCTTATCGAAGCACACCGAAACATTGTTCCGGTGCGAAGAGGCCGCGGATGGGGAATCGCTAATGAAATCAATAAAAATTTGGAGGCGCCGAGCGCATTCGAACCGCTACATCGAGGCCAAAACCGCAAAAACAAGAAGGTTGCGGCGTTCCAAGACTGATGGGGAAGTGTTCATAGCTCAGCCACCCGAAGCGGCAGCGCTATACTGAAATCAATTTCAGGTAATTGTCAAATCTGCTCCGACAGGGCTGAATCGCCCGTCCCACCGTTTACGCTCAGAAATGAGGCGGCTCAAGTGGGGTCGATTTGGTAATCCTGCGAGTCGGCCGACCCACTGAACCACATATCCGACCGGCATCACATTGGCTCTATGCTGCCGCACGATGCCTAAATTATGCATTCCATGGGAGCTGTTTTTTGAATCGCTACGGAAGCAACCCGCTACGGTTCGGCAAGAATGGCTCCAGTGGTGGCTCTTCAACGATCCCGGCGTCGTCCTAATCCCAGACATTCTGATACCCGCAGATAAGGTGCCCGGCGAATCCTCCGTATCGCTCCGCGAAAAACAGGAGCGCGCGGTCTTGTCGCTAATCACGAACCGAAAGCAATCAAAAACACTTCACTGATCAGAGGCCATAATGCAACAGGAGCTTCTCTTCAGGGCCTAACCCACAGCACGATAGGTATTGCGCTCATAACGATTCTGCTGGTGCTGCTCATCGGACTCAAAAGAGAGATTGCAGGAGGTGAGCCGCTCCGCGGCATGGTTCATCTCGGTATCGTCGTCATGGGGCTCTGCACGTTCCTGGCGCTGATGGCCGCTTTGTTTCAGGCAAGAAAGGCGATCGTTCCAGAAACAATTTCAAGCCGGCTGGACACCGCAGGCAAACCTCAGACGGAGCAGATTGTTCATCTGAAAGGAGCATTCGATGAGCAGTTTACTATACAAACGTCACTCCATCATTTTCGGCGCTGCAATCGACAAGTTTACAGGGCAATACGCCCCAACGGGTCAAATCATTTACACGGTCAAACGTAAGTACGGGACTCACTCTTTTACTCTGTCGAAACTATTCTCCACAGCCGACGAGGCGAAAACAATTGCCCTGGACGAGGCGATAGCATGGACTGATCAGCATCTTGCCCATTCGGGAGCATAACAGGGAGAGTTATGACTGTTTTTTACGTAACGTTCGCTGTGGCTGCCTGGCTGGTAGGTCTTTGGTTGCTAGTAGGGTAGGTCGCTTTAAATCAGAATCGTCTCGGGCGTCTGCCACTTTGGAACGACGGGACGGGAGTCGGAGGGCAGGATGAAGTCTGTCGTAGATGACGAAGAGCAAGAACTACAGAAACACATGGTCGATCAGGTGATTAGAGACCTGGAGGCTATGAGTGACGTGGCGTGCCAGCAAGTTTATGAGTGGTTATACGAGAAGCGGGGAAGGAGAATTTATCGATGAGGCACAACGACGGCCCGGCTCTGGGTGGTCCTTTAAATTGATTGGGGAAATTTACAACGCAGTAGTTTTGACGTGTTTTGGATGTGCTAATTTCTTCGCGATTGGCCAGCGTGCGTTCGCTTACGCAACTGGAGAGGGCGTTAATTATCTGGTTTCTGGGATTGGGCTCGCGATGATCGCCGTGGGCAGGATGGGCATGTCCCGAAGAGGGGAAGTGATTCATGAAAAAATGCCTTTGGCTGATTCTCGCCACGTTTACGTTTCTCGTTTTCTTCTATTCCGGGACGCTCGTAATGAGCATCATCTATCCGCTGGATGAGGCGCATGCTTACGTTCTGAACCCTCAGCGCCTAGGGCTGTGGCTGCTAATAGGTTGAGATCTCAATGAAGAACATGTTCTACAAAGATTATACGGTCACTCCAGGCGCGATCCACGATGAAAGCGCTGGAAAATATGCGCCGACAGTAAATATCGCGTGGCGAGGAGCTGAGGGAAAGGACGATTCGTATTCCTTCACTCTAAAGGAACGATGCCCGACATTTGATGACGCTATAGCCATTGCATTGGAACAGGCGAGGACATGGGTTGATCGCTGGGTTGTCCATGTGGGGCCTTAGCCATGCGATTTCGCCGATCCCCAATAAAATTCCGAGACGCTTGCAACTGGCGGCATGAGCATTAATAGCGCTGGCCATTCGGAGGTGCCATGATTTATCAGCCTTGCGGCGCCCGATTCAGTAATCAATCTGGCGTGGGACTAAGCAGTTTTTGGTAGGTTACCCGCTCCTCAGCAATCCTTTCCAAAAACTCTTGTTTCGTAATCACGCCCTTCTCGATGAGAAGCTTAGCCAGTGCGTGCTCTGGGCGAGGCTTGAAACCAGAAGCTCTTGAAGTGTAACCAGTGGCTTTTCTGAGTCGGCCAGTGTCCCTCCATCATGGATTACTCGCCCACAGGCCACGAATCTACGCTTTCGGGTGTATCGACGCCGATCAGGGCACCCGTTCACCAGACTCCAGCATGATCGTATCGCCATCGACCGCGCGTTTGACGCGGACAAAGTCCTGAGCGCGGCAAGGGTGATCTCGGCGAGCACCACCAGGTTCACAGATATTCGACGCGAACCAAAGCCGGGTGATCTGGAGACCGCGGCGCCTGTTCTCATATCCCTCAAGTCGTCAATCGCCAGACCAAGACTGCCGCCCATAGATGGCGCTCGCTAGACATATCCGACTCTGTAGCAGAAGGTGAAAGCATTCCCACAATTGGTTTGCCCTCGGAGTGGAGCCGCGGGCTTAGATTATCAACTTGCATGTTTGTACCGTCACACAACGAGCGCAAATGTCCCTCGCTTTAAGTCAATCTCCACGGCAAGCGATGGAACCTTGGCACTAGCTAACAGCGGAACAGAGGAAAGAATGCCGATCGCTCAAACCCAAGACAGCCTATGTGCTAAAGTGCTAAAGAGCCTACCAGCGGTAAGAAATTTCTAAACGGAAGAGTCGATAATTTCACTTCCCAAACACCCGTTTCACTACCTGCGCCTTTATGGCGGCAAGGCATATTCACAGAAGGCGATCCGAGTCACCAGGGCCCGACGGCGATTGTCGCGGCGGCTACACCCATAAAGGAAAAAGTACGATCAGATACGTAGCTGGACAGAGCTTACGGTTGCGACCTCCGCGGTATTCTGAACTCGGTTGCAGCTTGGCCACCCGAGCAGCATAAGACAGGACACCTATAGCCTACCTGCGAGTAGTTTGTCGTGAACCATAACGTATGCAAGCGAGTCGAGCAGCACGATGTACTTGAGCGCGATGTCCCTATTCTCGAAGCCGACGAATCGTCCGTGCGCGACACCGTGACGTGTCACCTCGATTGCGGGATCACGAATTTTTTTGGTTTCCGTCAGAAATGTCCCGTCTTCGACAAACGTGAAAATGATGTCGAGCACAGACCGGGGGAACATCAGGACCTTCCGTGACAAGATCAAACACTTTAGGTCCTGCACACAGGACTCGAGCCTGTAGCGATGCTGCCCGGCAGCGATAGTGAGGTAGTCCTTGATGATTCCCTCGAATTGCGGCACAAGAACATAGATCGTTGAGATGTAATCGCCTTCAAGGTATTCATCGATCGATTTCTTCACGTAAACGAGTCGCTCGCCGAAGAACTTGGTTTGGGTCCAGAAGTCAAGTCTTTCCTCGAGATAATTCCGGCTGTATGACCGGACGACAATCTCGGCAAAGTTCGGCCGGGTGAGGCAATTGCAATCGTTGTGAACCTGCCAGAGCACATCCGGATAGTAGGCGGGCCCTGGCGGCCAATTGGCATCGCAGAGTTGCTTGTACTTTTCGATTGGCCGCATGGCCTCGAGCGCCTTCTCCGCGTGGACGATCTCAGCAATCGGATATCGGAGTCCTCGGGGGAGTGGCGGTTTCGCGGAATCGGCAGATGGCGTATTCGGCATGAAGTCGAAAATGTTCATGAAGTTCAGGAACGTCGACCTGCTTAGGAAAAAGGCCGCAGGTTTGCCGTCTACGACCGGCCCTTCCAGATAGCACTCGTTCGCGTCAATATCAGCCAAGGTTAAGAGCTGCCCGGCGTCTATCGGCCGGGTCGTCTTAATTTTTGCTATGAGCTCGACTTCTTCGTTTAGTTCAATTTTGTTCGTCCCATCCGCCTGAATCCAACGGAACTGCACCAACTGGAAGGGCAAGTTAGTCTCCGCAAGCAAGCCGGCCGAGACCCGTCTCTCAATCTCGGGGATCACGAACATTCTGACAAGCTGCGACATCGGTCTCAATGTCATCAGCCATTCGTGAGTGGAATCCAGCACGTCCTGTGGTCCCCGTGAATTAACTTTCGTGATCGCAGTGATGCTACAGAGTTCGTCGTGCAGAGCCATCCTGAGACACTGGAGCGGCGCCAGTTAAGGGCGTCTGCCGACCAACAACTCACTTGTTCCCGTGGGTAATATCGTGGGTAAACTTAACCGAAGTTAACTATCACGGAATTTCACGAACTTACGAAACGAAATTGGCGGAGAGGGAGGGATTCGAACCCCCGTTACCCTTCCGGGTAAACTTGATTTCGAGTCAAGCGCCTTCAACCGGGCTCGGCCACCTCTCCGCACTAGATATTTTCTTTGTTTCCCGAAGCGCTTTGAAGAAACTCTCGAGTAGCTGAGCGCTCTGGCGCGCTAACAATCCGCCGAGCACCGGCAATCGATGGTTTAGACGGGCATCATCACACAGTCCGAAAAGTGATTCAACGGCGCCTGCTTTGGCATCGAGGCTGCCGAAAACCAATCTTCGGATGCGCGCCTGCAGGATCGCGCCGACGCACATCACGCACGGCTCGAGGGTAACGTAAATATCGCAGTCGCTCAGGCGCCAGGTGCCGAGTCCGCTAGCGGCTTCCCCAATCGCCAGAATTTCCGCGTGAGCCAACGGACTCTGTTGAGTTTCTCGTTGGTTGTGACCCCGACCAACGACTGCGCCGGCCCGCGTCACAATGGCGCCGACCGGAATCTCGCCCTTAGACCGTGCCTGACGCGCTTCGGTCAAGGCCATCTGCATGTAGCCGATGTCAATTTCTGTTGCGCTACTCATCGAATTCATACCAGCGATAACGTGGAATTTCCGCCAACTAGTTTATGGGTGCATGTATTCGATCGGCGGCGGTTCTATATCAGTAACTACTTCGGTTACGCCGGGGACTTTCCTCGCGATCGCAATGATTTCTTTTTCGAGCTCGGAATCCGCAAGAATGCCGGAAATTTTCACGCGTCCACGGTCGGCTTGCACATTGAGAATGACATTGCGAGTGCGCGGCGAGGTGATGAGCGCCGCTTGAACCCTTGCGGTCGTAGTTAGATCATCAAAGGCTTGCTGCGACTCGGCTGTAGCTCGAGAGTCCTGAAGGCGCGCCGCCTCGGCTACGAGCGCCGCCGCCGTGTCGCTGTCCAGGCGCGTTGTGTTGATTATAAGGTCGTAGAGTAGCGGGTCTTGCCAATCGATATTGAACAACGAGCGCAGGCGCCGGCTGCGCACTCGATCCAATTCTTTCAGGTAACGGCCGGCGCTCTCCTCATCCTCACTGCGCTGCGCTCTGGCTCTTTGCAATCGCGTCGCGCCATCGGCAATAGTTAAAACCTTCAGTACGCCGGCAATGCCCGGAAAAAGTGCCTGTCCGGCGCGCCCATGATAGACCAGATTACCTCCCTGAGCGACTTCGCACATCGCCGCTTGAAGCGTGATGCGGTAGAGCCTGAGACTCTCCAGCCAACGTTCCCACCAGTGGCCCTGGGTTTCCAAAACCTCGGTAAACTTTGCCTCGGCGATGCCATAGCGCTGGCTGGCTTCGATCAACACTTCCCGGTTGACGCTGCGATAATTGAGCTTTGCGGCGACCTTTTCCGCGATCTCGCTGCCGCCGGTAAATGCCCCATGGGCGATCGTGATAATAGCCATAAGCGCATCCCCTTTCGAGTTCATTCAGATCGTTGAAAACAACTCGATTTTGACAAGCCGGATATCTTCGCATTGCCGGCCCAATGGCGCAAGCGCAGAGCATTGACTTATGCTGGAGTCTATCGCGCCAGAAGAGCAACCGAGAGCCGCCGGCCGAAATCAAGTTCGCGCGCAACTCCCTCAATAAATCGAAAATACATCATTATAGAGCTTGCTCAGCTCGATTTGTTTGTCGTCCCAGTCGGCTACAGGCATCTGCATTTTTCTGCTTCTCAAGTCGACGAGGTAGCCGACATCTTTACGACTCACCCAGCGGCCCTGAGACGACATGATTTCCTGACCCGGTTTAGAGAGCAGAAAATCAACAAACAACGCCGCCGCATAAGCATGGGGCGCGCCTGCGGCGATGGAAACGGTTGTCGGCGTTTTTACCGGGACAAACGGCTCCGAAAGCACAAAGTCGACCGGCGCCTTGGCATTTTGCAACTGCAAGACTTCCTCGGGAAACGCATCGATAACGACGGGAAACTCTCCGGCCACCGCGAGCTGCGATAACAAGGTCGGGCCGCGGCGCATGTTAAGTTGCTGCTTGGCTAATTTTGCCGCGTAATCCAAAGCTCTCGAACGCCCATAATAATCGATCAGCGACGCCAGCCAGTCATAGTCCGTCGTATCCAGGCCGAGCTTACTTTTCCATTGCGGATCGAGTAGCTCGTCAAAGGACCTGGGCGCTTTGTCGCGCGACACGACTCGCGTGTTGAACAAGAAAACTCTCGGTTGCGCATAGATCGCATTCACGAAACCCTCGCTGTCGCTAAAGCCTTCACGCAGGGCCGCGCGCGCGGGGGTGCGATAACGTGCGACCGCCCCGCCCTTGGCGAGAATGCTGACAAAGGAGCGACGGGTATTGATAATGTCCGCGCGATGGTTTTTGGTACGGTGCTCGACGAGCAACTGCTCCAACTGCCGGCTTGCGGCGCCAGGTTGAAATCGAACTTTCAAGAAAGGATACCTGCTTTCAAAGCCTTTGATCAGTGCCTGAGCCCGATCGCTGGCCATGGCGCCATACCAGATAACTTCACCTTCCCGGCGCGCTTCCTTTTCCAACAGTTCCGTGCGCGCTTTCTCCCCCAGCCGGTTTGCGTGATCTAACCTGTCTTCCACACTCGCAGCTTCAACCCGCCGGCCGAGAGCAAGCAATCCGACAATGAGAACCGGCATTAAGACGATCACTCGGCGTCTGCTAGCGCGCATGTTAATCACCCGCTCTCCGACTACCTTGTCATTTCCGTTGACGCTGCCGAATGCCCGCGTACCGGCCACTCTTTTGATGCTCCTCTACCCCAGAGTTCAACACCGGTCAAGCCATTCGTTGAGTTGCCGGCAAAGGCGCGCGCGCCTATTTAGAGTAGTCCAAGAGCGGCATTGAGGTTTGCCGGGCTGTCGAAGTTTTTTAGAATCGGCCAACGATTTTAATCAGGCTATCAGACTCTTAACTCCTCCGCGCCTTCGATTTTCCCACTGCTATCAAAAACATGACGCTCTTGCCGGCTGCGTGAGGCGAGAAAAACTCTACTACCTCATCATCGAAGAAGGTGAGGCCGGAAGCGCCGAGACGTTGGCCATATGCCGCCAGGTAAAGTTTCCCGCCCATGATGCTTGCATCCAATTGCGCGGCGCGGTAACCGCGGTTGCCGAAGGTCTCTAGAATCGGCTGCAAATCGGTCAAAAAATAAAGGTTCACGCTGCAATCCGCCGGTATGGCCTGCCCCAAACCGAGATAGCCAGCCTCTCTGCGAAAGTCGCCTGCTTTGAGAAGTTCAAGCGCCAGTTTGGCGCGGTTGAAAAAATAAGCGCCAGCGGGCAACCCTTCGACTGCATTGACGATCAAGTAAAGGTCATTGAGCGAACTTCCTGGATCGGCAAAATCTGTGGCGCTGCCTCGCATAGCCCGGTCCAACATCGTCGAAAGCTCGGCGAAGGTAATCGCCTCGCGGCAAAATTCACGGGTCGAGCCGCGCCGCAAGATCACTTCTTCGATGGTGTCGCGCGGCATCTGATCGTCCGGCAACGGCTGCAACTCAAAGAGCTCCGCCCCGGTTGTCGTTTCATCGCCAGCGCTTTTTTCTTCGTCTTCAGGGCGCGCGCTGCTCTCCCCGCGGCGCCAGGCGCGAACATCCTCTTCGCTTTCCAGGGACGACGCTTCATGCATCACGCGCATCGCGGGATAATCTATTTCCCTTTTCGCCAGCGCCACGACGTCTAACGACGACGGCTCCACCGAGCGGGATCGGGCGCGGCTTTCAGCCGGCGTATGGCCCAGCGCAACGAGAGACAGGGCCGCCTCGCGTTGACCGTCGAGGCTTAAAAGGTCCGTCACTTCCGCGTCGACGAATCCGAGAACAAGTTTCGCGTAAACCCCACGCGCCGCCGCCGCTGCTAGAAGATTGGCGAGGATCGTACCGTTATCCCAATAGCAGTGACGATAAGCTCGCGCTTGGTACTTCCATGCGTTGCGCCAGAATGTCGAGGCGGAAATCACAATTGCCGACGACGTCATCAACGATTCTTCTCGGCCGGCGGCGCGAACCACTACGCCCCGATAGTCTCCTCGCCTGAGTCTGCGCAAAGCAAAATCATGGGGACCGAAGTGATAGACGCCGGCTTCGAGATCTGCAAGATCCCCGGTGACCAAATAAAGATCGATGTGGTACAGCGCACCGGTGCACGCCGCTGCGCGAAAGAGCATCTCTCCGCCCGGATAGCTTCTGCGTTTGGTTATCCCGGCCGAGAGAAAAAGAATTTCCGCCAGACTTTGGCGGGTCAGAGCGGCGCATCCTTGCGCATCAGCGGCGATCGTCGAAAGCGCGTCAAGCGCGGACATCCCTGAGGACGACAGCTCCTGCTTAAGAGGAATAGCATCCAGATCTCGATAAAACTTAAAGGCGATCGGCTGCGTCTCCCAATCCAAATAGTGTGGGTTAGTGCGGATACTCTGATAGGAATGCTTCGTGCCATCGTGATAGTTCCAGGCGGCAGCGATCTCACGGTTTCTCATTGGACCCTCCGGCGCGGGCCGCGCCGCCGTGCTTTTTCGGCTTCCGACACGATCGCTCAGGCGGCAACACCAGCGCTTGATACGGTTACTATCATCCGCCGGCATTTTTCACTAGCAGCGGACTAGCAGGCGTTGTCCGGGATGCGATGCGGGCGCGTTCCGAAACCTGAGAAGTCCCCGAGCATCGGCAAACGCAGCGGCGTTTAAATCCGCTCAATGGCTCGCTATACTCATGTTTCAGTACTTATGAAAAAGCTGCTGGTGCTCCAACATGTCGCGCACGAGATCTTGGGGACCTTGAATCCACTCTTGAAGCGCGCAGGATTTCGTATTCGCTACATTAATTTTGCCCGTCATCCGGATGCCGAACCGAGCCTGGAGGGATATGATGGCCTGGTTATTTTAGGCGGCCCGATGAGCGCCAACGATTCAAACCGGCTGGCGCATTTGACAATCGAAATGAAGTTGATCGAGCAAGCCCTCAAGCTGAACCGGCCGGTGTTGGGAATCTGTCTGGGCGCACAACTCATCGCCAAGACACTGGGAGCGGCGGTTTACCCGAGTCCGGAAAAGGAAATCGGCTGGTACGATATTTCGCCGACCGGCGATGCCCAGCGCGATCCACTGTTGAGCGCTTTGGCAGAAAGCCAAAAAGTGTTTCAGTGGCACGGCGAGACCTTTGAGATTCCGAAGAGCACACGCCACCTTGCCTTTTCCTCGCGCTGCGCTAACCAGGCGTTTCGTTACGAGACCCATGTTTACGGCTTTCAGTTTCATCTTGAAGTTGACACCCCGATGATTCATCGCTGGCTGCGCGTCCCGGACAATCAGAAAGAGATCGCGTCCCTGGGCGGCGCCCAGAGCGCCGAGCGAATTCATAGCGAAACGCCGGCGCACATCGACCGGCTGACTCAACTGAGCGAGCGCGTTTTCAGCGAATTTATCGACCTGTTCGGCATCGAAAAGCGGTTTAAGCACCTCCCCTCACGTTGACCGGCGCGATACTTGCCTGGCGAGTTCGGGCGCCGAATTCAGACAACCAAACTGCTCACCCCCGTCGCCTCACTCATCGAGCGTTTGCTTAATGATCGCCGCGATGCGCTCGACGTGAGCTGGCTTAACTCCCGGCTCGCAGGGTAGCTCTATCAGCTCTTCCCAGACATTTTCAGTGTGAGCCAGCGGGCCGGCCTTCAACTGCGCAAAACCAGGTAGAAGATGGATCGGGATATAGCTGCCCTGCACCTCATAGCCGCACTCGTTCAAAGTTCTAATCACGCGGGCAGCCAGATCGATGCTACGGCGGCGCGGTAAAACGCGCAGCACTTGAGTCAAGCAGGCGGAACCGTTTCGGTGCGCTATCAGCTCTAAGCGTTCATCGCTGCCCAGCAACTCTCGATAGCTTTGGACGCAAGCGCGGCGCGCGGCGAGATTCTCCTGCAAGTTTTCGAGAAGCGAACGCGCCACGGCGGCGTTGAGATTTGCCATGGCTTGGTTTCTATAAGGCGGCGGTGCTTTATCGGGCTCACGGCGAAAGCGAACAGGCAAAGCGCGCCGGAGCGGCTCGGAGCCGCGACGCCAACGGTGCCAAAACAAGGTCGCTAATAGATTGTTTAACAGCGCCGACCGGGCCGGCAGAGGCAACTGAATATTGCCGGCGCGCGCGCCAAGCTCCCCATCCGGAAAAATAACCGCGCCGCCGCCGAGACCGGAGCAGATCTTTTCTCTGCCGAAACTGATGACTCCCGCATTTCCTAAAGCGCCAACCGGCCGTCCGGCGATGGTCGCGCCGAGCGCTTGCGCGGCGTCGTCGATGACCTGAATGTTTTTAATCCGGGCAAGCTCGGCAATCGCGCCGATCTCGGCCGGATTGCCGAAGAGATGCGGAACGATGATTGCCCGCGTGTTTGTCGTGAGCGAAGCTTTGACCGTCGCCGGCGTCATGTTGAGCTCCTGACCGACGTCTGCGAGCACCGGAACCGCAGCGACCGCGAGTATCGGCTGAATCACCGCGCTGCAACAAAGAGCCGGAACCAACACGTCGTCGCCGCGGCCTATCCCAAGCGCGCGTAACGCCGTTTCGAGAGCGAGGCTGCCGGAAGCGCAAAGCATCACAGCCGACACATCGAGGGTTTCGCGAAGCGCCGCCTGGAGCGCACCCAGCTCAGGCCCATTAACGATCTGGCCGTTTAAAAGGCAATGCCGAATGCTCTGGAAGGTTGCGCCATTCCAAAACGGCACTGCGAGCGGAACCTGAGGCGAGCGCCAAAGATCGAACCGGAAAGCTGAAAAAAGCACGCTTGATTCTATGTCAGAGATTCTAGAAATCTCGATCTCCATCATTTTTAACCGCGCTGTTCGATCACGCCGCTTGTAACTCCGGCAAGCTGGAGCGCGCAAGGGTTTGTTCTGTTTTCGTTGTTCACCTGAAGAATCTATGGCAGGCTTGGCCAGCACCATCAAGGAGGCGAAGGTCATGGGACAGATCACCGGAGGAGAGATAATCTGCAAAGCGCTCAAGGCCGAAGGCGTGCGAAATATTTTCGGCCTGGCGGGCGATCATATCCTGCCGACCCTGGACGTGATGGCAGACCAGGATTTCCGCATCATCGATACGCGCCATGAGCAGGCAGCGGTCCACATGGCGGATGCCTGGAGCCGGCTCACCGAGACGCCGGGTGTCTGCATGTACACGACTCCCGGCTTCGCTAACGCTATTCCCGGCCTGACCAACGCAATGCACAGCGAAGCACCGGTTATTTCGATCGCCGGCTGCGCGGATGGACACGACCTGGGCCGGGGCGCCCAGCAGGAGATCGACCAGGTGGGGATGGCCGGCCCGGTGTGCAAGGGGTCATTTATGGTGCACGACATCCGGCGCATCGCCGAATTCATCGCGCGCGCCACGCGCCTGGCTTTCAGCGGCCGGCGTGGACCGGTGCACCTGACGATCCCCATCGATCTTCAGGAACAAAGCGTCGATGAAGACCAGGTGGTTTTTGGCAGCGCCGACGAATACCGCGGCAAACCAACGGTACTCGCCGAACCGGCGCGGGTACGCCAGGCCATCGAGTTATTGCGCCAAGCGCAAAAGCCACTGATGGTAGCGGGCAGCGCGGCGGGCTACACCCTGTCCGGCGCGGCGCTGCAACAATTCGTCGAAACGACGCATCTCCCGGTACTGACGGAAGAGCAATCACGCGGTCTGATTTCAGATGAACATCCTTACGTCTTTGGATTTTTTGAGAGAGGTCTGAATCGCGCCGCCAGTAAGGTTCGCGAAGCGGACGTAGTTGTTCTATTGGGCCGCAAGCAGGACTTCACCATCGGCTTTTGCCGTCCTCCACATGTAGCGGCGCACGCAAAGATCATTCAAGTGGACCCATCCCCTCTGGAGGTCGGCCGCAACCGCGAAGTTGCGGTCGGAATGGTCGGAGATATCAGCGCGGTCCTTGAGCAGATGACGAACGAGGCGAAAGCGCACCCATGGAATGATCTGCCATGGCTCGAAGAGCTGCGGGCTCAGCGGCGGGCGCAGGCCGACTGGGCGGAGAATCTCGCGCGCGGCGAAACGCCGATGCACGCGCTGTTTGTTCACAAAACTATAAAATCGATATTGCAGCCGCAAGACTGCCTGGTCTTCGATGGCGGAGACTTCTGCCACTTCGGCCGCTCTTATCTGCCCGCGCTCAAACCGAAACGCTGGCTCTACGTTTCAAGTCTCGGCATGTTGGGCTCGGCGCTGCCGAGCGCGCTCGCTGCAAAGATAGCCTATCCGAATTCAAGGGTGATCATGGTCAGCGGCGACGGCGCTTTTGGTTTCAACGCCATGGAGTTCGACACCGCGGTGCGCCACAAGCTAAACATCGTCGCGATATTGGGAAATGACTCGGCATGGGGCATCGACCGGCAAATACAGCTGGGCTTATACGGCCGCGCTGTCGCAACCGACCTGCTACAAACCCGCTATGACCAGGTGGCGCAAGGTCTCGGTGGCCACGGCGAATTCGTCACTCGCGCCGAGGAATTGGCGCCCGCCTTGAAGCGCGCCCTTGGCGCCGGCAAACCCGCCTTATTGAACGTTGCCGTGCGCCAGGTGGTGAGTCCGCGCGGCGAAGCCGCCATCGCGCGGCGCAAGCCCGCCGGCGCGCGATGAGTCGCATAGAGACCGGAAGAAAATGTCTACACGCAGTGAGTTGAGCGGCGAAGCGCGACCCATCCGGTTCAACGTTCAAGGTTCAAAGTTCAAGGTACGGAGTTCAGCCGAGCCTACACGTCCGAATCGTTGAACCTTGAACCCGGAACTTTGAACGGAATTTTCCGCGGGCCGTTTATAGTGTCGTCCGGATCTTTGAGCGTGAGATTGCTCGGCTGGCCGGAGCCATCGAGCTTGACCCCGCCGTCCGCTGCGGCTTGTTGAATGCGCCGCCACTCATCGTGGTAGCCTCCGGTATGGCCGCGAAAATGCGGCATGACGTAGCGCGCGAATAGTTCGATAGAGCGGCGGATTTTCTCGCTGCTCGTCCACTCATGGGTAGTTATCATCAACCCGCCAAAGCCGCCGGTTTCAGCCTGCATTCGCTCGATCTGATGAATGGCGTCGTCTGGAGTGCCGATGATCCAGTCGCGCCGGTCGGCGCCGGAGCGCGCGCTGATCTCACTTGGCGGCTGGCCTGGATAGGACTCGTAGGGCGCCTTCAAGCCGATGGCAACGAAATATTCCATATCGCGCTTGATGTTGACCTCCACGTCGCGCCAAGCTTTATCTTTGCTGTCGGCCAGATGCACGCAGGTCGCAATGCGCCAGTTGTCGCGCGAAGTCACTGTGCCATGTTGCGCGGCGACCGCTTCGACTTTATTCCACTGCTCGGCTTTGGTCTGATTGTTCCTCACGTTTTTACCGGCGGGCGATAACAAGAGCATGCCGTGTTTGCCGGCAAGCTCCAGGCTGATCGCGTTGCCCGACGACGCGATCGCAAGCGGCATACGCGGCTCCTGGTAGGAACGTAACTGCAAGCGCATTTGCTTAAGCGACCAGAACCGGCCTTGGTAATCGATAGGCGCCGGCGATTCGAGCAAGCGCACGATAATATCCACCGATTCCGCCAGCATCGGATAGAGTTTCGCATCCGGCAAACCGAACAATCTTTTGTCGCTCACGAGCGCGCAGGGCCCGACGCCGAGGATAGCGCGGCCGCGCGTCAAATGATCGAGAAAGGCCATCCGCTCTGCGACATGAAACGGGTGGTGAAAAGGAACGCTGATCACCGAGGTGCCCAGTCGAATGCGATGCGCGTGGGCGGCGGCTTTGGCCAGCGCCATTTCCGGCGCCGGCATAGTCTCCCATCCGCCGGAGTGGTGCTCGCCGATAAAAAATTCATCGAAGCCCAACTCGTCGGCCAGATGAATCAAAGAGATATCGCGGTCGAATGCCAACGAAGGATTCTCCGACGGGTGATGTAACGGCATCATAAAAAAAGAAAATTTCATAGCTTCTCATCGCATGAGATCGCCGAAAGACAATTGTTTTTCATGAGAGTCATCCCTGGACCGCCTGCTCCCAGTAGTCGTAACCGGCAGCTCGTTAACTTTCAATTCGCGCATAATTAACCTGCTAGTATCCGCAACCCATCGCTCGTGACTGGTGACGTCGCCTCTGCCTCCCGCTAATATCTAAATGCCGGGCGCTCACAGGCTGCCTACAACTGGCAGAAAATGATCTTCATTGCTGAATCGTTCTTCTTGTAGTTGGGGCCTGGCTTCGTGAAGACTTCGTCGAGAAGAATCACGTTCGTCATTTTCGACACGTCAAACAACGGCTCGCGTTGGGAGCCGCCGTGTATCTGGTGAACACGCAACAGTTCAGTTCCCTTGACACCTATTCCATAGCATTGCGGCTCAACAAGACGCGTTTTGCTGTTGTAGGTGAAGCGCAATCTTCGCTTCGTAGTAATCGACTGGATGATGACTTGATCCATACCGACGATCGCTCCCGCCCACGCTATCCAGACGGAGCACCAAGCTAGCACAAACAGATCAATGAAGCTTACTTGAACCCTTCGGTCGAGCGACATCACCGGCAAACCGGTGTCTGCGGCCCGCCTCGAGCGTTGAGACGAGAGGGCGAGATAGAGACGATCCACACGCTGTCGATTGAGTGCGTCTTTGGTGCCTATCTCAAGAAGCGATTCAAGCTGTTGGCACAGTTAACCCGGCGATGTCAGACTTCCAAAATGAAGACTTTTGAGAACCTGGAGAACCTCCTATGGCGATAACTGCACAAGAAGTTTTTACCGAAACGGTGCGAGCAATGCCACCTCACTGAACGGCTCCGCTTGGCCGCACTCATCCTACAGGATCTGGCTCAAGCCGGCTTGGCGATTGTGGACACCAGCAGCAACTGGAGTTAATCAGCTCGGAGTGACTTGACGGCTTTCTCGTTGCAGTACACTGCTAAGCTATACCCTGAAAGAGGACGAGCTTGTTTAACCATGGCAACGTTGTGAGGTGAATTTCCCTAAATCCCTCTCGTTTGATCTTCCCTTCCTTACTTGGCGACCTCTCCCAACTTGATAATTCACAACCATCGGGGTTAAAAAGCTGTATGTACGTTCCGCAATAAATGGGAAAGAATGATTCTGGTGGCGAAGTCGATGAAGTCGAAGATGGGTAATCCTACATGGTCGAATGTAAAAGCGGCGGTCGCGAACCTAGATGACCAGCAGTTGGTCGGCTTAGTTGCAGACCTCTATCGCTTCTCCAAGGAGAACCAGGCTTTTCTCCACGCTCGGTTCTCGGTTATAGACGATCCGCTGGCTACCTTCAAGAAAACAATTGATGACTGCATGTACCCAGATGTTTACAAAAACAAACCGGTTCAGATTGCCAAAGCAAAAAAAGCGATCACTGATTACTCGAAGGCCGTGGGGGACCCGCTTGGCGAGGCTGAGTTGATGACCTTTTTTGTGGAGTGCGGCAACAACTTGACGGTGAATTTCGGAGATATTGACGAAGAGTTCTACGATGCTCTCAACCGAATGTACCGACGGGCTATCGAAAAGGTTCTAAACCTTCCCGAAGGGCAACGGAACGACTTCAAAAAAAGGTTAGAAGCGATCGTGACGTCGTCTGTTAATATAGGGTGGGGATACCACGACATGCTCCGCCAAGACTATTACGACGCTTTTGCTGATGACGAGTAGTAATCGGGGGCACACCGTGGAAATTTCATTTGCCGATCGGCAGTGAGGACAACCCGACTGTAAAATACCAATTTGAGTACGACTTCGAAATAATGAAAGGAAGAGGCATGGCTTGGGTTATTCTCGTGTTTGCCGGGCTGTTTGAGGTAGGTTGGGCCATTGGGCTTAAATATACGGACGGATTCACGCGCCTGTGGCCTACTCTTTGGACAGTTCTGGCCATGATTATCAGTCTCTGGCTGCTAGGTATCGCCTTGAAGTCGCTTCCGGTTGGCACCGCATACAGCGTATGGGTCGGAGTCGGCGCGGTCGGCACGGTGATACTTGGGATCGTGCTTCTTGGCGAACCGGCAAACGTGGCTCGGCTGATCAGCGTGGCGCTCATCATCGCGGGAATCATCGGACTCAAGCTCGCGACACCCGCCTAACTTCACGTTAGGTTGTCTGAATTAATTCGCCCAGCCGCTCTCGGAACGATCACTCGGTACCTTCCGGATCATTGAAGTCAATTCGCCCCTCCGCACTTTCAGAAATTGCCACTTCGGTGGCTCGCTTAAGCTTGGCGAGCAAAAAAAAGGGCGACCGTTCATCACGGTCGCCCTTTATAATAGTAAACCGAAAAATCGACTAACCTTCGATAACCTTCTTCCACTTGTTGTAAATTTTATCGCGCAGCTCGGGCGAAGACTCGGCGACCGGCGGGAACTCTTTCATCCATTCGAAAGGCCGGCAGGCATCGATCACGGCACGGGAATTAAAGCCCTTCTTGCTCGGATGAATACGCGGATCGAGCGGGCCGCTCCAGCAGCGGCGTAGAATTTCGATCGACTCCACGGGATCGGAGCGACTAGCCAACGCCCAGAGCACATCGAAAGTGTTGGTCGGGTCGATGTCTTCATCGACGACGATGACGTAGCGACCGAGATAGGCTCCGGCGTGCACCTGGGACGCGACCAGCATCGCCTGGCGCGCATGGCCGGGGTAGCGCTGTTTAATTGAGATGATGTTGAGCAAGCGTCCACCGCCGGCTTCATGGCACCATACTCCTCTGACATCGGGAACTCCGGCTTTCTCGACCTGCTCCCAGATCAGCGAGGCCTTCACCATACATTTGGCGATGGAATAGTCCGAGGGCGGGCGGCCGGGGCGCGCGCAACAGAGAATTGGATCATTCCTATAGTAGATATTCTCGACGCGGATTACCGGCTCAGGCCGGCTCGAACTGGCATAATAACCCGTCCACTCACCGAAGGGTCCTTCGGTTTTACGATCCGTCGGATCCATCCAGCCTTCGATAACAATTTCCGCGTTGGCGGCAAAGGGCAGACCCGTGGACTTGCCTTCAATGATTTCAATGGGCTCGCCCTTGAGACCGCCGGCATAATCAAACTCCGGCACGCCATAATCAATCTCATTGCCTGACACCATGAATAGCACCGGATCCTGTCCGACGGACACCACCACAGGGCAAGGCTTGCCGCGTTCAAAGTATTTATTGCGTTGGATGCTGCCGTGCTTGCCCGGCGAGATATACAGGCCCATGCTTTTTTTATCATGCACCATGCCGCGATAAGCGCCAAAGTTGACCCAACCCTCATCGGGGTCGCGCGTCGTTACCAGGCAGGCGGTGCCGATAAAACGGCCGCCATCGAGCTCGTGCATGAACGGCACTGGAAACTTCAAGAGATCGACTTTGTCGCCCGAATCTATGTTTTCGAGTATCGGCCCCTTGGTCACCACCTTGTGTTTGATCGGCTCATGAGTGCTGAGCTTTTGCCGAAACGCCCGCACTAAATCCAAATTAGAAAGGTTCATGTCCAGTCCCAGATTGAGCGCCATCCGTTTGAAGGAAGCGTTCTGGGCAAACAGCGTGCGATAACCTTTTGGATACCCGGGAACGTTGTCAAACAAAACCGCCGGGGTTACCTGGCTCTTGGACTCGCGAGCGAATATCTCGGCCAAGGTGCCCATCTCGAGATTCCAGTCGACGCCGTCGACTTTTTTCAGTTCTCCGAAACTGTCAACGATCTCGAGCCAATCGCGCAGGTCTTTATACTTCGGGGTCTTGCCCACCTTCATGTCTTCTTCGGCCAACTTTCTCGCTTCTAATGCGGTCATTTACGTGGATCTCCTTTCAAATTCGACCTGCGCCCATCTTAGTCCCCGAGAATCGATTCATCAATACCTTCCTTGTCATCCGCCGGTAAACCATTGCAGCTTTCAGGATCCAAGTGCAAATACACTTTGTCGCCGGGATGCACCGGATTAAAGGGATGGGTATGCACAGCGATCATGTCATCGCCGACGGCGACTTTGCACTGATAAGCATCGCCCATAAAAATTGCTTCGGTGACGGTTCCTTCCAAAACGTTATCCATGCTTGCCGGTCTGTCCTTGTGCAGCGGGATATTTTCCGGCCGGATGGAAATCACCGCGGCCTGATCTTTTTTGAGCGCCGCGGAAGGAATAAAACTTAACACGCCCCTCTTGGTTTGAAGCTTACCGGGACGGCTATTACCATCCACTTCGAGAACTTTGCCTTCAATCAGATTGGTGAGCCCCAAGAAGGTCGCGGTAAAGCGTCTTTTCGGACGGGTGTACAGTTCGTGCGGCGAGCCGATTTCGATGAGCACGCCGCCGTGCATTACCGCAATTTGATCCGAAATGGCCAACGCCTCGGCCTGATCGTGAGTGACGAAAATAGTCGTGATGCTGGTGCGCCGCTGCAGCGCCTTGATTTCAGATCTCATTTGCACACGGAGCTTGGCATCGAGGTTACTCAGTGGCTCATCGAGCAGCATGACCTTGGGTTCGTTGATCAACGCGCGCGCGAAAGCAACGCGCTGCTGTTGTCCGCCGGAGAGTTTGGGCGCGGGCCGATCCTCCAGGCCGTCCAGCCCGACGACCTTCAAAACATCGGCTACGCGCTTTTTGATCTCGGTCTTGGGCCGGCGTTGGATGGTCAGAGGATAGCCGACGTTTTCCGCCACGGTCATATGCGGCCAGATCGCATAAGATTGAAACACCATGCCGATGGGTCGTTTATTGGTCGGAACGTAGACGCGCTCGCCGGAAGCGTAAACCGGCCGGCCGCCGATGCTGATGCGGCCGCCGTCGGGCCGCTCGAGACCGGCGACGCAGCGCAGGGTCGTGGTCTTGCCGCAACCACTCGGACCCAGAAAAGTGTAGAGCGAACCCTCCGGGATATTGAGAGAGACTCCTTTTAATACGTGAACGCGCTCTTTATCCTCGCCGAAGTACTTCTCGAGCGACTCAATTTGGACCATGTCTCTTTTTTCTGCCATAGAACCTCCCGGAACATACCCGCTGTTAAAGACTGTTAACGATGGCGTGCAGGATTTTTTTATTCGGCGATGCCGATCTTGGCGCCGAGCTTGCGCGCCGTGAAGGCCATGGTGACCAGCAGAAGCACCATCAATACTCCCAACGCGCAAACATACGTGTATTGACCGCCTTCCCATAAGTCAAATGCCATGATCGACAGCACCGTGCTGTTGTACGAATAGAGCAAAATCGAAGTCGACAATTCACGCAGCGCGATGATGCTGATGTAAATCCAGCCGGCCGTGAATCCCGGCATCAATAGCGGCAAAATGATTTTTCGGAATGTCTGAAACCAGGTGCCGCCGGCGGTCAGCGAGGCCTCCTCCAATTCCTTGTTGATTTGGATCATCGAGGCTGACGCGGCGCGAATTCCATAGGGTATATACTTTGTTATGTACGCCAGCAGCAAAACCCAGATCGTGCCGTAAATCGGAATCGGTATGGTCAAATAGACCCAAATCAGACTGACGCCCAGTACGATTCCAGGCATCGCGATAGGTATGAAAGTCAGGGTATCGAGAAAAGCCCGCCCCGGCAGTTTGGTTTTTACCGTTACCCAGGCAATCACTGAGGTGAGCAACATGACGATGGTCGCGGAACCCACAGAAAGGTAAAAGCTGTTCTTAAACGCCGTCGCCGCCAGCGGGTAGTTGAGTATGTAATTATAGTTGGAAATCGTCATCTTCGACGCCAATTCCCAAGATGGCACGCCGTAATAAGGAATGAAGGACGACCACAGCAGCACGAAAACCGGCATGATCACTGCGAGAAAAAAGATGAAAAACGCAATCGCGCAGGTGACATATTTCCAGACCCCGAGATCAATCACCCGCGGGCGATAGCCTTTGCCGGTAACCGTCGCATAGCGCTCTTCACGCCGTGTGATCTTGCCGTAGATCAGCACTCCCACGGTGCTGATGCCCAGCAACGTCACCGCGTAAGCGCCGGCGAGTCCGAAATCCGAGGGAAATTGGTGAATCGCAAGAAAAATCTTCGTCGTAAAAACCGAAATCTTGGCGGGCACACCGATCAGCGCGGGCACTTCGAAGGCCTCGATGCCACGGATAAACACGATCAACATCACGCTGAACATCGCCGGCCGCATGAGCGGCAAAGTAATGCGGCCAAAAGTAGCGGCCGTGCTCGAGCCGGCGGTCAAGGCGGCCTCTTCGAGGGAGGTGTCCATGTTGCGAAAGGCCGCGGACATCAGCAGAAACACCAGCGGATAAAGATGAATCGATTCGGCCCAGATCATGCCCCACATCGAGTAGACGTTGAACGGCGCGGATTCCAGTCCGAGAGCTCCCTTGAGCACCAGATTGATCAGGCCGATCTTTGGGCTTAACAAAAGAATCCAGGCAATGGTGCTGAGAATACCCGGAATGATAAACGGGATCAGCGACATGACCACGAACAGTTTCTTAAAAGGCGTATTGGTGCGCTCGGCCACCCAGGCGAGAAAGGTCCCAATCAGAAATGTAACCGAACAGACCCCGATGGCATAATAAACGGAATTCAGAAAAAGGAGATAAAATTCTTTATCGAAATAAGCCTTAACGTAATTCTGGATCGTGAACGCCGCCCCGGGCTCTCCTATCGGCGCGCTGCGAATGCTGCCGTAGAGCAGCATGACCAGGGGCACGCCGGCAAGGTAGAGGACGAAGATGATTGCGCCTACCAGAATCAGGGCCTGGGCATTGAGCCTTTGCACGTAGCCTCCTCGGATCAGTTTCTCGGCGCCTCGTTAATGTTGTGCACGACCTGGTCCTGAATCATGGTCTTTTTGACTTCTTCCTCGATCAGGTTCCAGACTTCATCCTCATACTTGAGAAAACGCGGATCGCGCTTGATCGACAGATCGCGCGGCCGCGGTATATCGATTTTGATCATCGATTTCACCCGCCCGGGACGCGCCGCGAAGACGATGACCCGGTCGGCGAGATAGATCGCTTCATTAATCTGGTGCGTAATAAAGAGCACGGTTTTTCTTGATTCGCGCCAGATGCGCAATAATTCCGACTGCATGATTTCACGGGTCTGGGCATCGAGAGCGGCAAACGGCTCATCCATGATAAGGATCTTCGGATCTACCGTCAGCGCCCGGGCGAGGTTGCAGCGTTGCTGCATACCGCCGGAAAGCTCGTGCGGATAATGTTCTTCGAACCCGGACAAGCCGACCAGTTTAATGAAGTCATTGGCGCGCGCCTTCCCCTCGTTATTGTCCAAGCCTTGGCATTCCAAACCAAAGATGACGTTCTTGAACACGGTGCGCCAGGGCATCAGGCAGGAATCCTGAAACACCATGCCGCGATCCGTTCCGGGCCCGGTGACCACCTCGCCGTCGATATCGATCTTGCCCGCCGTCGGCTTGAGCAAACCGTCGCAAAGGTTAATAAAGGTAGTCTTGCCGCAACCACTGGGTCCGACGATGGTGACGAATTCTCCGTCGTCCACCTGCAAATTGATGTTGTCAAGGGCCAACAGCCTGCCGCCGGTGCGCGGTTGATAATACTCATGTCGCAAACCGGTTGCTTTAAGTTTTGTCTGTGCCACTTTGCCTCCCCAATTTGTTCGAACAACCTGAGTTATGGCTTGCTAAGATCGGCGATAGTCTTACTGGTCTTGCTCCCGAGCCAGAAAATCGAACTAGGACTTATCATTTCCATGGCTTTTTGCAAGTTTGATCGAGGGCTTCGTAACGCTTTTGTCAAACTCGTGTAGACCGGATCAAAAAACCCTTTGCAAAGAGGCCGCCCCTTTTGAAGGGGAGCCGGAAGGGGTTTTTGCAAAAACCTGGAAAAGCCGTTCGGAGCTTGCGCAATCAGGCGCGCGATAAACTCCTGCGCAAAATGAATTCTTGTTATGGCGCCGGCGCAGAGCGGCGCTTTCACGCGAATATTCGATCAGCGATCGGGGCTGGCAGCCCTTGGTGAAATTGTGGCGTCGTACCGAGACGGGCGCGGCGCTCTGATGGCGAGGCGCGAACGATCGAGAATATCGCGAATATTTGAGCGAGGAGCAACGCAGCCAGCGGGGCTGAATCGCCCCGTCGAATGCAGTGAGACTTTCACCACGGGCTGCGCGACTTGGAACGCCGGTTTAGCTGCCAACAAAACTCCACGCGCGCGTTGACTCAAGTATTCGAACGCACTATTTTGGATGGGCGCACCACTTTGCCCCGGCAGAGGGCCGCACCGCTCACCAGGATCATCTCTGGTATCGTCAGATAAACTCCGAATCCCGGTGGAGATGCTTCACGCGTGTCGCTCGGTTCATGGCGGCGCTGAAAGATTGCAAATTTTAGTCGTAAAATAACAGCGAAAGAAGGAAGATTTATGGCTGCAGATTTGGTTATCAAAAACGGTTGGGTTGTAACACCCACCGAAACGTTCCAGGGCGGCGTTGCCATAAGCAACGAGAAAATTGTCGCCATCGGCGCCAACGATCAGTTGCCTCAAGGCAAGGAAGAAATCGACGCCAAGGGCAAGCATATTTTGCCCGGCATCTTCGATGGCCATGTGCATTTCCGCGAACCCGGCATGACCCATAAGGAAGACTTTCAAACCGGGTCGACCGCAGCGGTGTGCGGCGGCATCACGACCGTTATCGATATGCCGAACACGGTCCCGCCCACGGCCGACGCAGAACAGGTAAAAGTCAAGAAACAGCTCGGCGAAGCGAAATCGCTGGTGGACTTCGGCATTACTGGCGTTATCGTCCAGACCAACACCAAGGACATTTTGCCCATGGCTGGCGCCGGCGCCATCGGCTATAAGATCTTTTTCGGCGAGACCATCGGCAACCTGCCCTTTCCGGACGATGGCATGTGCATGGAAGCATTCGATTACATTGCGCAGTCAAAGTTGCCGTTGGGGATCCACGCCGAAAACCGCCAGATCATGGCCTACTGCACGAACAAGCTTAAAACCGAGGGCAAAAACGACTCGCGCTACTGGGAAGCCTCCCGGCCCGACATCTGCGAAGCGGAATCGGTACATCACGCGCTCTTCTTTGCCGAAACTTTCGGCACCAAGCTGCACGTTTTTCATATGAGCTCGAAGCAGGCGGCATATATGGTCCGCGACGCCAAGGCTCGGGGCCTCAGAGTCACTGCCGAAACCGGACCGCATTATCTGCTACGCGAGCCCAATGACATGGATAACGTCGGTTCGTTGCTCAAGATGAATCCGCCGGTGCGCACCAAGGATCACGCCGAGGTGCTATGGCAGGGACTGCGGGAGGGCTTCGTTGACACCCTGGCGACCGATCACTCGCCGCACACCCTCGATGAGAAGGGCTCCGACATTTACGGCAAACTCACCAAGCCGGCGATCTGGGATTGCATCTCCGGCTTCTGCGGTGTCGAGACCGGCGTGCCGCTGATCTTGACCGAAGTGAACAAGGGCCGCCTAACCCTTAATCAATACGTAAAGGTCGCTTGTGAAAATCCGGCAAAGGTCTGGCAGGTGTATCCGAAAAAAGGCACGATTCGCCTGGGTTCCGATGGCGACATCACCGTAGTCGACATGGATAAGGAAGGCACCATCGACGTCAACAAGCTACACAGCAAGAATAAACCGTCGCCTTGGCATGGTTGGAAAATCAAGGGCATGCCGGTCTGTACCATCGTGCGCGGCCATGTCCAGATGAGAGACGGCGAGCCTTGCGGCAAACCGATTGGCAAGGCGCTGACGCCGCTCATCTAAAGATCGGAGTGATGGAGTAATGGAGTAATGGAGTTTCGTATTTCTGTCCAACACTACATTACTCCGCACTCCATCACTCCACTCCGCTAGGCGCATTGTAGCCCCACCGAAGCTTGTGCGCCCGCGATCAGGCATACGCCTCCAAGGAGGAGGTTCATGAAGCGCACTGAACCCTTAGAGATGTACCAGCCGACCTCACTAGAGGACGCCAGCCGCCTGCTCAAACAACACGGCCCGGGCGGCCGTTTTCTCGCAGGCGGCACCGACCTGGTCATTGCCATGAAGGAAAAAGGATTGGTACCGAAGTACGTCGTCGATTTGAAGAAGATCCCCGGTCTAACCGGCATCAAAGAAAATGGCGACGGCACCATCTCCATCGGCGCTCTGACGACGATGCGTGACGTGGAAACTTCGCCATTGATCAAGAAAAAATATCCTTTTCTCTCCCAGAGCGCCGCTGAAGTCGGTTCGATACAGATCAGAAATCGCGCCACCGTCGGCGGCAACATGGCCAATGCGACACCGTCCGCTGATGTGGCGCCGAGCCTGGTGGCGCTCGGCGCCGCGGCAAAGATCTCGGGCGCGGCCGGTGAGCGCTCGCTTCCCCTCGAGGAATTTTTTCGCGGACCGGGCCAGACGGCGATGGGCGCCGATGAGATCCTCATCGAGGTTGTTATTCCCCAGACGGGTGCGCAACTCGTCGGCGAATACATCAAATTTTCACCGCGCGAGATGATGGACCTGGCATACGTTGGTGTAGCGGTTGTCTACAACCTGGGCGCGCAGGACAAAAAGTGCACTGGCGTACGCATCGTTCTCGGCGCCGTGGCGCCGACGCCGATTCGAGCGAAGCAGGCTGAAGCGGTTCTCGAAGGGCAAGCGTTGAGCGAAGTCCTGGCGGAAAAAGCCGGCGCCATTGCCGCCGAAGAAGCCCGGCCGATCAGCGACGTGCGTTCGAGCGCCGACTATCGCCGCGCCATGGTCGGCACCATGACCAAGCGCGCGCTCTTGAACGCCGCCGCCGGCCCGGCGCAGTCGTGGGTCGAGCGGCGCGACCGACGATATTAGCAGGCTGCTGAAAAACACTCATAGGCTTCGTTGCGCTGGACCGATTTCGCGTCAACGTACAAGAGTACGCCTCCGCTCATCGATCTTCGCGCGCCTCCCCTCTGAGTATTTTTGAGCAGCCTGCGAAGAGGGAATTTTTATGAAGAAGACGATTGAGTTCACGCTGAACGGCAAATTGGTTACGCGCGAAGTTCCCAATCATCGTTTGTTGCTGGACCTGTTGCGCGACGAAATCGGCGCAACCGGAACCAAGGAGGGCTGCGGCACCGGTGATTGCGGCGCGTGCACGGTCTTTCTCAATGGCAAGCCGGTCAATTCGTGCCTGGTGCTTTCCGGCGAGCTTGACGGCGCCGATATACTCACCGTCGAGGGACTGAAAATCGGTCCGGAGTTGCATCCCATTCAGAAGACCTTTTTGCAAGACGGCGGCGCGCAATGCGGCTACTGCACCCCGGGCATGTTGATGATGTCGAAAGCTTTGCTCGATGAGAATCCGAATCCATCCGAGGAAGAGATCCGCTTCGCGCTCTCGGGAAACTTGTGCCGCTGCACCGGCTACGCAAAGATCATCCAGGCCGTGCAAGACGCGGCCGCTATAATTCGGAGTAAGAACGTTCAATAGGTTCAAGCCGTTCAAATCGTTCAAAACGATAAGACTTCTGATCCTTCCTAATCAAAAGAACGGCTGACCGCAATCAACGTCTTGAACGGAGCACAGCGATTGAACGGCTTGAACGTTTTGAACGGCTGTTTCAGGAGAAAAAGATGTCCGAACTCACCGTCGTAGGAAAGCCAGTCACCCGCGTTGACGCGGAAGAAAAGATCACCGGTCAGGCGATTTATGGCTACGATCTCGTATTGCCGAATATGCTTTACGGCAAAACGTTGTTCAGCACCAAAGCGCACGCGCGCATCAAAAAGATCGATACTGCGAAGGCGAAAAAACTTCCCGGCGTGGTCGCCGTGGTGACCGGAGAGGACGCTCCCTGGACCCACGGTGAAGCCGTCAAGGACAAGCCGTTCCTGGCGCAGGGCAAAGTGCGTTTCATCGGCGAGCCTGTGGCCGCGGTCGCCGCCGAGAACGAGGACATCGCTGAAGCCGCGGTCGAAGTTGATCGAAGTCGAATATGAAGACCTGCCGGTTTACACCGACCCGGAAGAAGCCTGCAAACCCGGCTGCATGGAGATCCACGAAGACTACGACAAATACCGCAAGGCCGACTTCATGGTGCGCGGCGATGCGCCCAACGTGGCCGAGCATTTCAAACTGCGCACCGGCGATGTCGAAACCGGTTTTAAGGAATCCGATTTAGTGCTCGCAAGAGCGTTACTTCGTGCCGATGATCCAGCATGCCGCCATGGAGCCGCACTCGGCCCATGCCCAGTTCGACAAGGAATCGGGCCGCGTTGACCATCTGGGTAGCCAACGATGCGCCGTTCCGCGCGCTCCACGAAATCACTGAAGCTTTGAACATGCCCAAGGACAAAGTCCGCTTGATCAACCCGCTTCAGGGCGGCGGCTTCGGCTCCAAGGGCGGTCTCAAGGTCGAGCCCATCGCCGTGGCGCTCGCGTTCCATACGGACGGGCGACCGGTACGGGTGAAATTCAACCGCGAAGAGACTTTCATCTCAACCCTGACGCGCCACGAAGCGGTGGTTTATTGCAAGACCGGCGTGAAAAAGGACGGCACCTTGATGGCGCGCCAGATGACGATTTACTGGGGCGCCGGCGCCTACGCCGAGAAGAGCCCGACGGTGTGCATCCGCGGCAGCTTGCCGGCGCCGGGACCGTACCGCATCCCGCACGTCAAAGTCGACGGCTACGCAGTGTACACCAATAAGCCGGTGGCGGGTTCGTATCGCGGCTATGGCATCCCCCAGGGCGCCTGGGCCGGTGAGCAACAAATGGATGAGATCGCCCGGCGTCTGGGCATGGACCCGCATCGATATTCGCATGAAGAATATTTTTGTCGAGGGCGATATCTCGTACTGGGGGGAGCGGCTCCACGGCGTCGGCCTCAAAGAAACCCTGATCAAAGCCGCTGAAGCCATCGACTATGGTAAGAAAGCCGCCAACAGCAAATCCGGGATCAAGATCGGCAAAGGCTTCGCTTGTATTCAGAAGCCGACCCGTTCACCGACGACGTCTGCGGCCGGCGTGCTCGTCAATGCCAAGGGGAAGTCATGGTGCTCGCCGGCACGGTTGAGATCGGCCAGGGCTGCAACACCATCCTTTCCCAGGTAGCGGCGGAAGAGCTGAAAGTGCCGATCGAGAAAGTGCGCATGCACCCACTCGACACCGATGTGATTCCCTACGATGCTTCCACCACCTCGAGCCGGAGCACCTATCATATGGGCAACGCCGTGCGCCGCGCGTCGATTCATGCGCGCGAACAGATCATTGAAGCGGCCAGCCCGATGCTCGAAGCGGCGGCCAAAGATCTCGACGTCGGCGACGGCATGGTTTTTTTAAAAGACCAGCCGCAACAGGCTTTGCCGATCGGCGAAGTGGTGCGCCGCAAGCTCGGCATAAACGGCGAGGTGCGCGGCGACGGCTCCTATACCTACGAAATCGGCAAGGATCTGGATTTGGCAACCGGCCACAGCGATCACGCATCGGCATTTTACATGTATGCAACCCAGGCGGCTGAAGTGGCGGTGGATGAAGAAAGCGGCCGAGTGCGCATCATACGGATGTCCGCCGCCCACGACGTCGGCAAGGCAATTAATCCGCTCAATTGCGCCGCGCAGATCGAAGGCGGTGTCGTCATGGGCATCGGCTCCACCCTGCACGAGGAACTGATCGTCGACAACACCGGCAAAGTGCGTAACCCCTCGTTCCTCGACTATCATCTGGTGACCTCATTGGATACGCCCGAGATGATCCCGATCATCGTCGAATGTACGGAGCCCGAGGGGCCCTACGGCGCCAAGGGTTTAGGCGAACCGGGCCTCGCGCCAACCCCCGCGGCGATCGGCAATGCCGTTGCCGACGCGATCGGCATCAGAATTTATGACCTGCCGCTTAAACCGGAAAACGTATATCGGGCATTGCATACGAAGAAAAAAGACGCCGCATAATTCTTTTCTCGAAATTTTTGGCGATTTCGTCTAGAATCACGAGTAGCTTGGCGCGAAATCCTAAAATGGATCCCCTCTCTATAGCGTCTCCTTCGAAAATGCCGGGCCGGGGTGATGGGATCGCTACCAGACTTGCGCAAGTTGCGTAACCGTTAGAATGCGAACTCGTCGTTCCGGCATGGACTGCCGGAACCCAGGCTGACATGGATGTCTCCGGACGCATCCTGCGGGCCTGGATGCCGGCAATCCAGGCCGGGATGACGGAAGCAGCCAAAGATTTCGAGATCAGAACATGAAGTCCCGGGAGATTTTTCTGGCGCTAAAGAGTTTATCGCTAGTTGCAGCCCTGGTTCTGATACTACTGCTTGGTTCCATGCTGCGGGCCGATGCGGCAGAGACACCGGCAGGAGGCGCGCGCGCCATCCAGACCGTTCCGGGCATGGCACCGGTGCTCGACCCGAATAACCTCTACAGCGAGACCCGTTCTGACAAGCTCAGCTCTACCGTCGCCAGTCATCTTGCGCGCGTGTATGTGCCCAACCGCGCATCCAATGATGTCTGGGTGATCGATCCCGCAACTTTCAAAGTGGTCAACAAATTCAAGGTCGGTGTGCACCCGCAGCATGTAGTTCCGTCGTGGGATCTAAAAACCCTGTGGGTCAATAATAATGCCGAAGGGCGCGACGACGGTAGCGTCACGCCGATTGATCCAGTCACGGGCAAGCCGGGGAAAAACATCGCCGTCGACGATCCGTACAATATGTATTTCATGCCGGACGGCAGCGCCGCCATTATTGTCGCCGAAGCGCGCAAGCGACTCGACTTCCGCGATCCGCAGACCATGGCAATGAAATACTCCATCGACACACCCAACTGTCCCGGTATCAACCACGCCGACTTTTCCATTGACGGGCGCTACGCAATTTTTACATGCGAATACGGCCAAGCCGTGGTCAAGATCGATCTCGTCGCCCGAAGAGTGGCCGGATATCTCAAGTTCTCTAAAGGAGGCATGCCACAGGACGTGCGCATTTCGCCGGATGGGAAAGTCTTCTTCGTCGCCGATATGAAAGCCCGGGGCGTCTTCATTGTAGATGGCGACACTTTCAAGGAGATTGGTCACGTCGATACCGGTATCGGCACGCACGGGCTGTATCCGAGCCGCGATGGCACCAAGCTATACGTCGCCAACCGCGGCGTTGCGCGAGTATATGGACCGCCGAAAGGCAAAGGAAGCGTTTCGGTGATCGACTTCGCTACGCGCAAGGTTACCAACACCTGGACCATTCCCGGTGGCGGCAGTCCGGACATGGGAAATGTCAGCATTGACGGCAAGCAACTGTGGCTTTCCGGGCGCTATGACAACGAGATCTACGTCATCGATACCAACACCGGGGAAATCAGGAAAATCCCCGTTCAAACTGAACCCCACGGCCTGACGGTATGGCCGCAACCCGGCCGCTACTCTCTCGGGCACACCGGCAATTTGCGTTAGCTCAGCGACTTCAAGTAAAAGACCCCTGAAGGCCGTCCGCACCGCTCTTGTCCAGAACGCGTGTGCCCCCTCCTTATCCTCCCCCGCAAAATTGCGGGGGAGATAGATAAGGAGGGGTTCTCGAGCGACTGGAACGTCTCGAACCGCGCCATAGGAGATATCATGTCTATAGTGGTCGCAATGATGGTCGCTCTCTGCTTGAGCTCAATGATCGGCCGCAGCGCCGACGCCGCTTCAGCGGATGATTTTTATCGCGGCAAAACGATGCGGATCATCGTCGGATTTTCTGCGGGCGGCGGCTTCGATCAATATGCGCGCATTATAGCGCGGCATATGCCGCGCTATATCCCCGGCACTCCCGCAATGATCGTCGATAACATGGCCGGCGCAGGAAGCCGGCTCGCCGCCAATTATCTTTATAAAGCGACGGCGCCGGATGGTTTGACCATCGGCAACTTTATCGGCTCGCTGCTACTCCAACAGATTCTCGGCGATGGCGGGGTCGAATTCGACGGCAGGCGTTTTGAATGGCTTGGCGCGCCGGTGCAAGATGAAAATGTCTGCGCCCTTACCAAAAACAGCGGCGTGACTAACCTCGATCAGTGGTTCGCGGCGAAGAAGCCCGTGAAGTTGGGCGGCGAAGCGCCGGGCGCCAACGATTCGGACGTGCCACGCATCCTGCAAGCGACGTTAAAACTCCCGATCCAGTTAATCGAAGGCTATAAAGGCACTTCCTTCATTCGTGTCGCCGCCGAGTCGGGCGAGGTTGACGGCGGCTGCTGGACCTGGGCATCCATTCGTTCCACCTGGAAGAAAGGCATTGACGCCGGCGAGGTGTTTCCGGTCTTGCAGATCAACGGCAAGAAAGCCGCCGATATACCGCAGATTCCCAATGCCGTCGATGTCGTCAAGACGGCGGAAGCGCAAACAATTGATTGAGGCGGCTATCCACGGGCCCTCGGCCATCCTCCGCGCCTATGCGCTGCCGCCCAACACTCCCAAGGAGCGTCTGGCTATTTTGCGCGACGCCTTTAGTGCGACCATGAAGGATAAAGAGTTCGGCGCCGAAATTACCAAGTCCAATTTGGAAATCGCACCGCTCAGCGGCTCCGAAGTAGCAGCCATCGCGCGCAAGCTTTACCAGATAGATCAGAGCTTGGTGGCCAAACTGAAAGAGATCTTGGTGCCCAAGAAATAGCGCCAGAAGCCGCGGGCCGCCAAGTACCAATCGATGGACATTGCTGAGCTCTACAACATCCTACGATGCTACGTTCGCACGAGTCTCTTCTTCCTTCTTCCGCGTCGTGTTATCTATTGCCTGATGCCTATCGCTTATTGCCTTCCCCAATTGATTGACAGCGCAAGAGAACGTTCGATAAAAGAGCCTTGTCTGCACTTGATAAACCGAGGTGGACGATGGCAACAGAAATGAACCTGGATGAATTGCGTATAAGAGCGGCGCGCACGGGCCTTGAGTTAAGCGAGGACGAATTGAAACAGCTACTGCCGGGCGTGAATCGCGCTTACAAGCAAGTGAACGAAGTGCGCGCTTTGCTTACGGATGGCGATGCACCCGCGGGTGTCTTCGACGTCTCCTCAGGCCGTAGGGAGAGTCAGCAATGAAATCCGATGAACTCTGCTACCTGACCCTGACTGAAGCGGCCGCTGGACTCAGGCGCAAAAACTTTTCAGCAGAAGAGCTGACCGATGCCTGTCTCAATCGCATCAAATCGATTGACGGCAAGCTCCATAGCTTTATTACCGTGACTGGCGAGCCTGCTCGGCAACAGGCGAAGCAAGCAGAGATGGAACTTCGAGCCGGAGTCAATCGAGGACCGCTGCACGGGATTCCCATTGCCTTGAAGGATTTGTACGCAACCAAGGGAATTCGCACCACATGTCATTCGGCGGTTTTGCAGAATTGGATGCCCGACCATGACGCGACCGTTACTGCCAAGCTTGCCGTTGCCGGCGCGGTTCTTCTCGGAAAACTCGGCATGCACGAATTCGCGTTCGGCGGCCCATCCATCGACGCGCCCTTCCCCGCCGTGAGAAATCCCTGGAACACCGCCCATGTGACCGGCGGATCGAGCAGCGGCTCCGGCGCGGCGCTGGCGGCCGGTCTTTGTTATGGCGCTTTGGGCTCGGATACCGGCGGCTCGATTCGAAATCCCGCTGCTCATTGCGGCATCGTCGGCATTAAACCCACGTATGGCCGCGTCAGTCGCTATGGTGTGGTGCCATTGAGCTGGTCCCTGGATCACGCCGGACCGATGGCACGAAGCGTTGAAGACTGCGCCGTCATGCTCCAGGCGCTCTGCGGCTATGATGCCAAAGATCCGGCATCGGTAAATACAGCCGTGCCGGATTTTTCCGCCAGCTTGCGGCGCGGAATTCGCGGGCTTCGCATCGGCGTGCCGCGGGCAAATTGGTTCGATGAAAATCTTGGCGTGGCCCCTGAAACCGAAGCGGTCTTTAATGCCGCGTTAAAAACGCTGCAAGAGCTCGGCGCTGAGATCATCGAGCTTGACGGCAAACCTTTCTCTCTGGCGCGCAAGGCGAACCAAACGATTCTCATCGCCGAAGGCTACGCTTACCATGAGAAAACGTTCCAGAAGACGCCGGAAAACTTCGGCACCTCAGTGCGCCGGCGCATGCTCGAAGGCGCATTCCTGAGTGCCGCAGATTACATAACGGCTCAACGCGCCCGCGCCGTGCTTAACAAACAAATGGAAGCGAATTTCGCCCAGGTCGATGTGTTTGCCACGCCCACGATTGCGCGCCCACCCGATGCCTTCGAAACCTTGGACCCGAACGAACAGAATCTCCGCCCAAACTTTACCAACCCGTTCAATCTAGCCGGCCTGCCGGCGATCTCAGTTCCCTGCGGCTTTACCGCCGGTCCTCTGCCCGTCGGCTTGCAGATCATCGCGCCGGCCTTCGAGGAGGCGAAGTGTTTTCGCGTTGCCTACGCCTACGAGCAAGTCACCGATTGGCACAAGCAAAAGCCGCCGCTGTAAGCGAAAAGCAAACGATCATCGGCATCTAATCCAAGCGTTGGAATACTTGTTTCCAACTAGTCACCAACCTCGCCTTTCTTTTTCAGGAGATCAGGATCACTGGTGAAAAACGTCGCCATCATTTGCACGAGTCGGTTCTGCAACGGGCTGTCCGTGAGGCGGTGGTAAAAGCCGGCATCGCCAAGCCGGCAAGCCCACACACTTTTCGTCATTCTTTTGCGACTCATCTACTCGAAGACGGCTATGACATCAGGACCGTCCAGGAGTTGTTGGGCCACAGAGACGTTAGTACAACCATGGTGTACACGCATGTATTGAATCGAGGCGGCCGGGGAGTGCGAAGTCCCGCGGACAGCTTGGGGAGCGGGCTCGACGGGTAATTTTGATGATCCGAATATACGGAAACAACTTTCGGCTTTTGTCGGATCGGCTCGTAAAAGCGCCTTTACAAGGGATTGTTCTAGATGTAAAAACGATTACGGTCGGATTCTGTTAGCCGTGCTATACAGAAGTTACGAAGTTCTATACGGAACCAGATACTATTGGTTCGCTCTTCTGATTGAATGCATATACCGCACGTACGCGAAGTATTAAGTTGGGTACCACTGAAACTCAAGCCGTCATTTAACGGCAAAGAGCTTTCAGTTGCGACGGGTTCTTCTATCAACGCAATGGTCGCTCGTTTCTTATCACCAACTACCACGTGGTTAGTGGTCGTCACCCCGAGTCCGGTAGGGTTCTCGATCCGAGCGGATTGTGCCCTGACTCATTGGTGCTCGGTGTCGCGACGAATTCAGGTGTACATCAGCAATCTGGGGCTCAAATACTTCAGTGGAAATGGCTGACACTTGCACTGCTCACGAGCGATGACATCGCGAAACCGGTTTGGACAGAGCATCCACAATATGGCAGCCGATTTGATGCGATTGCTATTCCGCTGTCTGGGATTGAAGACACTCGCATTATCGCGGCTAACGCTCAAATCATTGGAACTTGACAATATCCGCATCTATCCCAGCATGGACGCATTCGTTCTTGGTTACCCTCGAGGAATGAGCGGTGGAGGACAGTTCCCAATTTGGAAGCGAGCAACGATTGCAACCGAACCCGATTTCGACTTAGATGGGCTTCCCCGATTTTACATTGATACGGCGAATATCGAGAAGGAATGTCGGGCTCACCAGTATATGCACAAGAGGTTGGATATTGGTTGCCAGAGGGGCAAATGCGACCAAAGCAAAGCAACGTTGGGAAAGGGACGTCGGTTTCTCGGTGTATATTCTGGTAGATTGGGCGCCGACGATGAATTCAAGGCCCAACTCGGCGTAGTTTGGAAAGAGTCGGCTTTAATCTCCCTAATTGAGGCTGTGCCTCAGGACAGTGGCGAGAGCTAACCATCGGCTTGAGACGGATCTTCGGACCCGCTCGCCGGGCTCGCTGGCCTCGTCCGCTCAGCCTTCGCGTTAGGAGCACCTCATGCGTTCAATTACCATCCTGTTAGTGGCAGTACTTCTTATAGGTTACGCCACTGTCCATCATGAGACTTAGACGCATGGGTTGACGTGCCGGTTATCGCCCTCGACACGCATTCTTTCTTTCTAACTCTTCCAATGGTTTGAACCATAGAGACCGATAGTGGCGTCGAAATCCGCGTTTATTCCAATAAACGCGGCGTTTCAAGTTGTGGGGGCAGCGGATTCGGAATTGCAAACTGACCGCGGGAAGCACCCTGTCCTACGCAAATTTGAATACATTTCAGAATTGCACGTCGAGAATCGTTGGGTGCGACGGCATTTTTTACATCCGGGATGGCAGAGTAATCGAAGCAAAACCTGTGGGACATTGCTACACGAACGAGGCAACTGGGCCGGAAAAGGGATATGACAGATTCTTGAAAAGTGAAGCGATAATGAGGAAGGAGAGTGAATTGGGGATCGAAGTGATTTCATTGCTACACCGCCGTCTCGCAAGCGCCAACTTATTCGGGGCACGCCGCGGGTGTGACTGTTCTGCGTCCTCTCCTTAACCCGGTGCTCAAGAGGGACGCTCCTTCGTCGCGCCCCTTAGCTCTACGTTAGACGGATATGGAAGCAGAAGTCTTCGTAGTAAGTGAATGTTGTTCGGTCGGATGCGGGTTTGATGTCGATTCTCTCCGCGCGCAAGACTCTGGAACTATTTTTGCCTATTGCGAAGCGTGCGGGTGCACATGGCCCATCCCGGAGCGGCGCGGCTCGACCGAGGGCTTGACGAGATCACACCACCTTACGTCGTAACGCAAGACAGTGTGGAACTCCCCGAGCCGTCGTGACGTTATGGATGCGGGTTTTGAAACCTTTGTTTTGCGAGCAGAACCATTTTCCGATTCTTGGAGAGCGGCCGTTGAACGGATCAATGTCGAGATTCACCGAGAACCGACCGTCTAACCCGCGGCTTAAGACTGATGTCGAAAACGCTCGCCTTTCAGGCTCGCTAATTCGGGACGGCTTAGCCGCATTGCGTTAGGCGCCTTCAAACGTATCCCGTCGAATGAGAGTCTTCTTTGTCACTGCTGGCATCACACAGAGGCCGCCTCGGAGGAGAACAAATGAACCTGCAGAAGATCTACACCGCATTGCTCACCGCAGACCTTGCGGCGGCCGAAGGCTGGTATACGAAGCTGCTCGGTCGTGGACCGGATCACCGGCCGATGGACACGCTGGTGCAGTGGGAGCTCTTCGACCAGGGCGGGTTGATGCTTTCAACGCAGCGACGAGATCGCCGGCAAGGGCGTGATGTTCCTTTACGTCGACGATGTCGCGGCCGAGCGCCGCAGGCTGCAGGGCCTGGGGATCGTGCTCGGGGACGACATCAAGGGCGACTACTCGACGCTGGCGCAGGTGCGTGATCCTGACGGCAACCTGCTCACGCTGGCGACGCCGCCCTCGCGGCCCTTTCCGCCGGCATGACCGCGCCGGAAGAGCGAAATCCGCTTCATCCCTCTTTCTCCTCTCGCTCATCGCTTGCGGAGGGTCGCTTGTTGCGATCATCGATCCAGTCGGCACGCAAATCGAAAACGACAACGATCCTTTTGGCCCGCCACCAAGTCGTCGGCTTCCGTCTTGTGCGTTTCCGTCGCCATCGGCGCGGCGGCGCATATTTTCTACGCAAGTCTTTTCACACCCACCCAGCTGCCACCACCGTCGCCTAACCAGCGCTTCGAGCTGGCGGTTGCAAGCGTGCTTGCAATTCCCTCGTCGCTGCGCTCCTCGGCCGCAGCCG
>CAWDHA010000019.1:0-83644 GCA_963801935.1 uncultured delta proteobacterium | reverse complement strand
TGAAATCGCCACCGATTCCGAAGCAAATCGGCACTCGTGCCGGGCAAAGCGCGGGCAATCCGAGAAGTCGGAGCGAAGCGACGCTGGGATTTTGTACATAGCCTAAGGTTTGTGTTTGTTGCAAGTCAGTTGATCATTTCTTGGTCTTTCTGATCGAATCTCCTTTCAGTTCGATTTTGTAAGCATGGTGCAGCAGGCGGTCGAGAATGCCGTCGGCGACGGTGGGTTCACCGATGATGGTATACCAGTCTTTGATCGGGCACTGGCTAGTGATGACGGTGGGCGTTTTCTGGTAGCGGTCCTCGATGATTTCGAGCAGATCGTTGCGTTGAGAAGCGTCGAGTGGAGTCAAAAAGAGATCATCGAGGATGAGCAGTTGAATCTTGGCCAAGCGGGTGAGCATTTTGAGATGAGAGCCATCGGCTTTGGCCGCCAGCAACATTTCGAACAGGCGCGGAGCGCGCAGATAAAGTACAGTATGACCCTGGCGCGCAGCGAAGTTGCCAAGCGCGCAGGCGATATAACTTTTGCCCACGCCGGTGGGCCCTGTCAGGAGCACGCTGTGGTGGCGTGTGATCCAGTCGGCAGAAGAGAGTTCCAAAATCGTTTGCTTGTTTAAGCCGCGGGGATGATTGTAATCGATGTCTTCGAGGCAAGCGGGCTGGGAGAGCTTGGCGTTTAGGAGCAGGCGTTTTAAGCGGAGATTATCGCAGTAGTTTTTTTCGTCCTGGACAATGAGGCCGAAGAACTCCTGGTGGGAGAGGTCGGCGGATGTGGGATGAACGATCTTATCGGCAAAGCTACGGGCCATGCCGAAGAGTCGTAGAGCGTTGAGAGTTTAAATAGACTACTAGTACGTAGACATCAGCGATTTCCCTTTCTCGGTTGAGATAGGGCAAAAATGGGGTAGGCTTACCCCTTCGCCTTGTGGTTTGCGTGCGTTAATAGGCTTTTAAATGCGTCGTTTTTTGTTCTCGTCATTCAATTTGGAGTTGGGTGGTATATTGGCCGCCGCGGATGTTGTCGTGGAGCGGCAGCAGCGCCGAGGAGGGGTCTTTTTCTTCTAAGCGGTCCAGACCGTTTTCTAATATTTTGCGCAGCGCTTTGAGCGAGAGATTGGAGAAGCCCAGCGCTCGAGCGGCGGCGTTCTCCAGACGCTCTTTGGGGTAGTGTTACTCTAAGCGCAGGATTCCTAGACACGAGCGGTCGCTTTCTGGGATGAGTCCGGCTATCGATGATCGTTTGAACCAGCCGAGCAGTGGACGGACCGGTTTTCTGTGCCCAGCGGATGAACCGCGACGGGCTCCAGTCGGCGTCCGTTGCGGATGCGCCGGCGGCACTATGTTCTTTCAGCGTGGTGTGCTGGTGGGGCACGAAGCTTCGGACGTGGCTGGCCAGGCGCTGGCCCCGGCGCAAAGCCTCGACGGTGTGGGCGGTAAGGCGCACCTGGAGTTTTTCGCCTTTGAGTTGGTAGGGCACGCTGTAGTAGTGACGATCGACTTCGACGTGGTAGTCGATATTGACGGTGGCGATCTCCACTCGGCGTACTCGTAAGCTTTCTGCGCCAGCGCTAGGGCGTTGGGCTGATCGAAAAGCAAGAACAGTTGGCGGCGCGATTGTTTAAGCTTACGCAGCATCCGGTTGTTCAAACGTTCGAGCAGCTCGCGGATCGCCGCATTGAGAGCGGCCAGAGTGTAGAAGTTTCGGTGGCGCAAGACCGAGAGGATCCAGCGCTTGGCGATCAGCACGCCGTTTTCGACTTTGGCTTTGTCGCGGGGACGAGCGGGCCGGGCCGGTATAACGCAGATGGCGTAGTGACTGGCCATGTCGGCGTAGGTGGGATTTAACTCGGGCTCATAGCGGCAGGCGCGGCTGACCGCACTCTTCAGACAATCGGGGACCAGGACCTTAGGGGCGCAGCCGAAGTACTCAAACGCTCGGGTGTGGGAGCCGATCCAGTCAGGCAACTGCTGAGTCAAGCTGGCTTCGGCGAAGGTGTAGGTCGAGGCGCCCCAGACTGCGACAAAAAGCTCGGTTGGGATGGGATCACCGCTTTGCGGATCGATCAACGATAGTCCTTCAGCGTAATCGACAAACAGTTTCTCGCCGCCCTTGTGGTCCTGGCGCATCGAGTAGTCGAGCTTGTCTCGATAACCGCGATAGAGCTGGCAGAACTGTGAGTACTGGTAGCCGTCAGGATACTGTTCTTTATACTCGCGCCAGAGCTGATCGAGGGTGAGATTGAACTTCTTGTGGGCTTTGAGCTCGCGGTAGATGTAATCGAAATCAGGCAGTGCTTTGGCGGGTGCTTGGAGCGAGACCAGCGGCGGAAACAGTTCTTGCTCCAGCGCCTCTTCGGTTAAGTCTTCTGGCAAAGGCCAGGACAATCCGGCTTTGTGAGCCCGCTCCTGATAGTTTTTGACGGTGCTGCGGCTGATATTTAAGCTCAGCGCCACCTGCTGGGTGTTCAGATGACCGTCATGGGTCAGCCGCAGCACATCTTTGATCTTACGCATGGATAACCTCGTATTGGCCATTCATCCTCCTCCTGGGTTCTTGCGCCAGTGAGGATAGCAGCCGGGTTATCCAGCGTCGCTTCGTTTAGCTTACCCTAAACAGGGGTGCCGATTTGCGTCGGAACAAGTGCCGATTTGGATCGGAACGAGTGTCGATTTGCCAGCGGAATGGGTGCCAACTTGGGTCGGAATACGCACTTGAGCGGTTCTGCCGGCGATCAACTGCATGCTCCGGGCAATAGCGTTTGGGCCGGTGTCCTTGATCAGAAGATGAATATGGTTAGACGTGACCATGTAATCCAGCACTGAAAGGCCGAAGCGCTTTTTGGCTTCGAATACCCAACACAAATAACGGCACCGGTCGCGCGCGAACTTCAGCAGGAAATTTTTTTCATGACACCGGTGAGTGATTTGCCCAAACCTGACCCGGTAGGAAATGGCGATTGGCGCGCGGCATCGGGCTATTACGAGTCGCTATTCGGCATCAAAATGCCGGCCTAAGCACTTACCCGGTGCCTTTTAGCCAAATCTGAGGAGACCGGATCTGGACCACGATTCAAACCGGGCACGTGACTCATAGCGTGAGATCGGCTCAGGATCAACCGGACAAAACGCGCTCCTCGAGACTCTGCACAATAGCGCCTGTTCAAAACAACCGGTTGACACGCGCACTCCGGTTGATGTTTGATCTGTCCAGATGAAAATGCGATCGGCGCCGGTTAGCTGCGCCTGGGGTTTATCGCTCTAACCGCCTCACATTGGTGTGCGCTATCTCACAACTCCGATCACAGGCGATATGAAACAATTTGGCGGCTCTGGATTGTCATTTGCGTCCTGTTTTTTTGCTCTAACGCTCCTTCACGCGCCGCCGACTATCCGACGCCCAAAGAAGGCAGCTGGATCGTGCGTGATTTTCGCTTCCATACCGGTGAAATCTTGCCCGAACTGCGCCTCAGTTACACTACCGTCGGCTCTGCCTCGGGTGAACCCGTGCTCTTGCTGCACGGCACCGATGGCTCCGCGGCCAACCTGCTCAATGCCAACTTTGCCGGCGAGCTCTTCGGTGCTGGACAACCGCTCGATGCAACGCGCTACTTCATGATTCTGCCGGACGCGCTCGGCGCAGGAAAATCATCCAAGCCGTCCGATGGGCTTAAAACGAAGTTTCCCCGTTATAATTACGAGGACATGGTGCGCGCCCAGTACCGCTTGATCACGGAGCATCTGGGATTGAAGCGTCTAAGTCTGATCCTGGGACAATCGATGGGCGGTATGCATGCTTGGATTTGGGGCACCATGTATCCCGCTTTTATGGACGCGCTGGTGCCCATGGCAGCGATGCCGACAGAGGTTGCTGGCCGCAACTGGATGATGCGCCGCATGCTGATTGAGTCCATCCGCAATGACCCGGAGTGGAATGGCGGCAACTACACGAAGCAGCCGCGCAGTCTGCACATGATGCAAACTTTTTTCAGCATCGCCACAAGCGGCGGCAACAGCGCGCTGCACAAGGCGGCTCCGACTAGGGAAAAAGCCGATGAACTTGTAACCCAGCGGCTTGCGCAACCATCACGGCGCGATGCCAATGACATGATGTATCAGTACGACGCTTCCCGAGACTATAATCCGTCCCCCAACCTGGAGCGTATCAAAGCACTGCTACTCGCCATCAACTCAGCCGATGACGAACGGAATCCACCCGAATTGGGCATTATGGAGCGAGAGATCAAACGCGTCCCGCAAGGCCGTTTCATCTTTATTCCGGCCAGCGAAGAAACGAGCGGCCACGGCACGACGAGTCGAGCCAAGTGGTGGAAACATCATTTGGCGGAATTTCTCCGCACCGCAGAACAAGCAGCGAGGTGAAACACAAGCTCTGGCAGGTCGGCAGGGTCTTGGGTCGTACCAAGCTAAGTGGCCGTACGGTCAGAATCTTGTTTCCGAGCTTAGACTCCAATAACTTCTTTCAATCCGCAGGCACTCTGGCGCAGCACTCATGCTTGGGCCATAATCGGTGAGCAATCACATCTGCGGCTAATTCTTTGGTGCTTTACCGCCGGCCTTGATCTCTTGCCCTTCGGGACCAAAGCGGGAGTTCTCGTAGGTTTCTGCCCTGGTTCCCAAGAATACATAGCCGGTGTGGCGAGGCGCTTCTTGTTGGTAATATTGACCCTTGGGGATCACGACTAATACGCCGGGGGTAATTGATTGCCGCGTCCCATCCGGGAAATTTAACAAACATTCCCCTTGCAGGCCGTAGAAGGTCTGATCGGCGGTATGTCTGTGCATCGGCCCTTTGTCGCCCGGTACGCTATGGTGAATCCAGACATGAGAGGTATCGGAATTAAAAAGCAGCCTCTCATGCTTTCCAGTGCCGACAATCCCTTTTACAGCCGGGTGTTCGCTGACATCAATACGCTTAGCGGACATAAACACCTCCATCGATTATTATTTTAGAATCGTTTACTCTCTATCGGAACCGGTGAGTTGTGACCCTTTTTGGTGTGTCACTGCTTGTTCAACATCAAATTGCGAAAAGAAAGATTCTTCGCTGTGCTGAGAGTGACATTTGACAGGGATGTCATCTTGAGCGAAGTGAAGGATGTCGAGTTAACAGGTCACCTTTGTCGCCGTCCACTTTCCTTACTTATCAAAAAACCTCATTCCTTTTCCATGCTATTTTAGACTCGCCTGAGGAAACCCGAATGCTTCCACAACCATCTGCTGCCATTTCGCGCTATTTTGAAAAGTTTCCCAATTGTTGACCCACAGCTTTTTTCCCCGCGTCACCTTGGCCGCCTCAGAGCCGGGTATATAGGGTGAAGACTTTGGTTCGACGGTCTCGATAATGGCCTGACCCGCGGGCGATATCTGGAACTCCATCCACAGGACGAGGTGCGTGCGCATAAGGTGAGCTCTCCAAAATCCCCGTCATCTCCTGGATTCGAATCGGCACCGGCTCGATCAGCTTACACTCCATGGACTTGGAAACGTCTTTCCTTTTCTCTCTGATGCACGAGTGATAGTAAGGCAGATGATACAGCGTCTGCTCTCCTGTCATCACCGCCATCAATCCGCGGCTCGTGCCCCGGACCCAAATTGGTTCCTGATCTTTTATCTTGCGCGCATAATTGACCGCCCATTCCTCGCCGCGCGCGGCCGCAATGGGGGTGAACCCTTGCGGACGAACCTCGGTCATGAATTTCGACCTTTGAATTCCAGCTTGAGGAAATCTTCCCATGAGTGGGGTACCTTTTCCGGCGCGATCAAATTCTTGTTGTAAGCCACGCAATGAATAGTGCTGGCGAGGCTCACAATGTTTCCGTTTACCGGATCGATGATCTCGGTGGGTATTTGCAGTACGCCTTGTTTGGCCATGGCGAAGATATCGAGTTTTTAGAGTACGGCAAGAATTCTTTATATAATTCCGTAGCGACTTCGACGACGTCCCAGTTGCTTTGCCTCGTGGCCTGCAACTCCAGCAGGAACCGTTGAAATGCTTCTACTCCTCACTCCTCTGTATGTTGAGATCAATAAACGGATATTGTTTGATGAACGCCTTGCGCAACTCTTGGAACGTATCACGGTCATAGGAACTCAAGACGCGAAGTTTACCCTCTTCTTCGCTTTAGCTATTATCTCGTCGTGGCTACTTACGAACATATAACTTTTTGCTTCCGCTTGCTTTTTAGCCGTGGTCGAATCAGCGCTAGGCGAAGTGGCCGCGGCCACGTTCGCCGCAACCGTCCAAAGATTCAAGACAAGAAAGAGCAATGCTACCCCGGCATGATAGAACCTCATCCAATCACCTCCAATTCTCGTTGACGGAGTAGAGCTGATTTTTGCTCCCTATGCAACAGTTTTTTCAAGATCGAAATTGCTTCCCAGGACACATCACGGCTTACAAAGGACTGGAATTGGTCCGCCGATGCTTTCGGAGAGCACAGGGTCTTGGATCGGATCAAGCTATGTGGCCGTAAGGTTAGAATTTGCGTTCCAAAATCTAGTGGTTTTCGAGCTTAGCGGCACATTTTTACCCGGTAAAATTGGACCCGTAAGCTTCGCTTTGCTCCCGGAGCGCGTATGTACAGTTAATTTGTGGTCCGAACAGTCCAGTAATGTTGAACCTTTGAACTGTTGAACGGCCGCAACGCGGCTTGATGCGCCGCTTTGAATCCAAGTTCGCTCTTCACGTTCTCTTGGGCAGCGTCTTGGGTCGGACGAAGCCAAGTGGTTAGAAGTTTTTTAGCCGGCTATGTTTGTGGCGACACGACCGCGGAACCCCTCGGGCGCACCAAGCCGCGCCGTCCGCGCGCTCGCGTCGGCGCCGCCAACCCGGCCGCCGCTCGTAGCACGCGAAAGACGACGGCGCCGAAGAAGCCCGCGGCCCGTACAACCACACGATCGCGGAAGAAGAAGACCGTCCGCTCCGACTCCGGCGGCAAAAACGAGAGCTGACGCGCAGAGGAGAGGGTTCCTGTGAGGGTCAGACTTTTACGTCTCGACTATCTTGCTCAGCCGGTCTCCCGTCGCTCTCCGGAGCATTCAACGGAAGCCGGACCGTGAATTCGCTACCCTTTCCCATACCGTCGCTGCGCACCTGAACCGAGCCGCCGTGCAACATAACCAGATTTCTCACCAACGACAGCCCGATGCCCAAGCCGCCGTGTGATGATACCGGTGTTTCCACCTGTGTGAAAAGATCAAAGATTCCCGCTAGCATGGCAGCCGGAATGCCGACGCCGGTATCTTCCACGTGCACCACTATCTCCTCTCCCTCAGTAGTGCCTTTGACCCAGATACTCTGTTCGTTGGGCGTGAACTTGGCGGCGTTGGTTAACAAGTTCACGAAGACCTGGTGCAATCGGTCCGGATCGGCGACAAACTCAATAACACCAGGAGGCAGAAGCACTTGCAGGTTTTGGTGACGTTCCTCAATCAACGGCTGCACTGCCTCGACCGCGCGGTTGATGATTTCTGACAAGGCCACGGTTTTTTTATTCAGCCGGATCTTTCCCGTATTGATGCGCGTTACGTCGAGCAGATCATCTATTAACCTTTGGATAAACTCGACTTGACGCTCAATCAATTCAATCGGGTATTCCATCATTCCGGTGGGAGGAGCCGTCTTTCGGAGAAGCTGCACAGCATTGGACAACGGCGTGAGTGGGTTGCGCAACTCGTGCGACAAAGTCGCCAAAAAGTTTTCTTTTTGTTCGTCACGACGGGTTAGCCTTTCGATTTCGTTGCGTAGCGCCTCCAACTGCTCTTTTAAATCGGTTCTATTGCGAACGATTTTGCCGAACCCAATGAGATCACCATTATTATTTCGCAGCGCGATTGACATTCCTGTCACCCAGAGTCTCGCACCATCGGATCGGATCTGCCAACGATCGTCTTCTCCTTTGCCGGTCTCACGCGCCGCTGCGAGTTCTTGTTCCGGAATGCCTTTCTCGATGTCTTCGGGAGTGAACAAGCGACTCAGAGAGTTGCCTACCATCTCATCCGCGTCCCGATCGAAAAGATGGGTCGCGCCGGGGCTCCACCAGATAACCCGGCCGCCGGTATCCAAGAGGATGAACGCATGTTCCTTGGATTGTTCCGCGAGCAAACGAAGAAGCTCCTCAACTGACATTGCCTGATTTTGCATCCCATGCATGCTCAATGTGGCGTTCCCTCAGCGCAGATGTGAATCACTATATACTGTAACAATACCCGCGCCGCATTTGCCAGCTGAACTGTAATTAATAATGCTGCGATTCATGTCACGGGACGTTGTCGAACGAGTCAAGAAGATTCTCGGCGATTAAGGGCTCCGGAGCAAAGGATCGAAACAGAACACCTGGAACAGCGTCGATCTCGGAGCAGAGTTTGTTGGCGACGTTTCCAGACCTGGAGCGCGAAGGTATTCTTGTGTACCATGAGTTCGCGCGCAAAATGTTAGCCGTTAAAAGCATCCACTTGCCACCTACATGAAGTTTCTCGTGGACGCGCATTTGCCGGTGCGGCTGTGCAGGTGCTAGCGCAACACGGTCGCGTGCGGTTCACCTGGAGCTGCCAGCGAAGAAGTGACATTGCACTCGCCACTTGGGATTCGAAATCGGTGAGGCGAAGTGATGAGGGACAGCAAGTCGTTATAAGGTCAGGTCTAGCAATACACTCCCGCTTCGCTCCTCGATCCGTTTGAGACGGTCGTTTTTGTCGAGAACGTGACGAAAGCGATCTTGGCAGCAAAGCGATGCATCGCGACATTGAACCATCGACGGAGCGTATACGTTGCGAGAGCAAAGCGAGGTTTACGACGGCAATTTAATCGGCGATACTGAGCTTCTAGGACTGAGAAAACGCATTCTTATGGACGAAAATGCTGGACCTAGTGTCCGAGTAACACCCAGTTCGATGATGAAACTTGCACGGCTGACCTGTTATCTTTTGTTTGTCTGCGTCGTCGCCGGCGCTCAAGCCCAAGCGCCGTTTTACGAAGGAAAAAATATTCTGTTAGTCAGCGGCACCGACGCCGGCGGCGCCGGCGACCTGCGCACGCGAGCGCTCCTCGCACCGCTGAAGAAACATATTCCCGGCCATCCCAACATCGTCATGCAATACATGCCCGGCGCCGGCGGCCGCAGAGCGGCCAATTATCTTTACAAGTCGGTGAAACCCGACGGCTTGACCATGGGCGCCATGATCACCGGCATGATTCAGGGCACGCTGTTCGCTGAGAGCGACGTGCTCTACGACATCGACAAGTTCATCTATCTCGGTTCCCACGCGCGCTACGCGCCCTACGGCTTCATCAGCCGCAAAGGCGCCGGCTTCACGACAAAGGAAAAACTCGCCGCCGCCACTGGAATACGCATCGGCGCTCCCTCCGTCGGTCACAGCTTGTACACCATGGCGCGGCTGTTCTCTTACATGTTCGACCTAAAAGAGCCGCGCTTCGTCACCGGCTACACGCCGCGGGAAATCGACTTCGCTTTGGAGCGCAACGAGATCGACGCCCGAGTGAGCATCCTCGACAGCTTGCTGACGCGTAATGCCCATTGGCTCGACAAAGATATGGTCGACATAAACGCCACCATGGACATCCCCAAAGATATCAATTACAGCCATCCGCGGCTGGCTAAGCTTCTCGAGATCGAAGCCCTAGCCAAGTCTAATCAGGAACGCCGCTTGATCGCCCTATTTCGCGGAGCGCGCGGCACCGGCCAACCGTTTGTTCTCCCCCCTGCCACACCGTCTGACCGAGTAAAGATTTTGCGAGAAGCCATGCGGAGTGCCTTTGCCGATCCCGATTACGTCAACAGCTACGAGAAACTCACCTCAGAGCCGGCCATGCCGATCGCCCCCGATGAGTTCGAAAAACAGCTGCGCGAAATCCCCCGAGAACCAGAAATTATTGATCTATTCAAAAAGTTATCCGGCTCGGGGCCATTACCAAGGCGCTAGCAGTCCGTGGTGCAAGTATCGCCATTTACTCACGGGTTCCTCTTAAAAACGGCCTCCATATAAACCCGTTAAGCGACGATCACACCCCGGATGGACACTAGTCCCCAGGCTTTTTGGTGCTGATTCGAAAGACAAAAAAAGCGCATTTGGGATGTTGGGAGGAGTTCTCAGTACGTTGTTGGCCCATTTCCTGTCGGGAAGTTCGGAGCTTCGCCGGGTTAGTCCGGTAGGAGAATTCGAGAACTTCCGCTAAATCCGTCCCCACCAGGGGACGGTCGCGACCGTCCCCTACAAGAGTGGCATGGCGCGCAAAAGTGCGAAATATCCAGGAAACGCCATTAATTGCGCGCCTTGACTCATTCTCGCTTATCGGATACGTTTTCAACCAAAATAAATTCATAAAATAGCCTAAGGAGGGCGGGAATTTAGACACTTCCTTAGGCTATTTTTGCGCGTGAGGAGATCAATGTCACAGTACAAAGACATCAAAGTTCCGGCGGACGGCGCAAAGATCACCATGGGAGCCGATGCCAAGCTGCAGGTCCCGGACAATCCCATCATTCCTTATATCGAAGGCGACGGCACGGGACGCGATATCTGGCGCGCGTCGGTGCGGGTTTTTGACGCCGCCGTTCAGAAAGCCTACGGCGGCAAGAAAAAGATTCACTGGATGGAAGTGTATGCCGGCGAAAAATCTTTCAGGCAATTCAATAGCTGGCTACACGAGGAAACCGTGCCCGCGTTCACGGAGTTTCTTGTCGGCATCAAAGGCCCGCTGACGACGCCGATCGGCGGCGGCATGACTTCCTTGAACGTCGGCTTGCGCAAATTGCTCGATCTTTACGTCTGCCTTCGCCCGGTGCGCTATTTCAATGGTGTGCCTTCACCGCTCAAGCATCCCGAATTTTGCAACATGGTGGTGTTTCGGGAAAACACCGAAGATATTTATACCGGCATCGAGTTTCCCCATGGCACTGAGGCCAACGCCAAATTCAAGTCGCTGCTTAAAGAAACCTATCCCAAAGAGTTTGCCAAGATTCGCTTTCCTGATAGCGCGGCCATCGCGCTCAAACCGGTTTCGGTCGAGGGTACGGAGCGGCTGGTGCGCGCGGCGATCAAGTGGGCGCTGGCGAACAAGCGCAAGAACGTGAACTTCGTGCATAAGGGCAACATCATGAAATACACCGAGGGTGCATTCATGGAGTGGGGCTATGCGCTCGGCAAGCGCGAGTTTCGCGACGATGTTGTTACCGAGCGCGAGTCGTGGATTCTCGGCAACAAAGAAGCCAACTCCAGCATTAGCGTCGAAGATAACGCCAAGGCCATCGATCCGGGCTTCGACATGATGTCACCCGCGCAGCAAGGCGACATCAAAAAAGAGGTCGAAGAGGCGCTCAAGCTCTGGCCCACTCATGGCGACGGCAAATGGAAGGCGAAACTGATGCTCAAGGATTCCATCGCCGACGTGACCCTACAGTTCGTGCTCATCCGCCCCAAAGACTATGACGTGATCGCCACCATGAACTTGAACGGCGATTATATTTCCGACGCGCTGGCGGCGCAGGTGGGCGGCATCGGCATCGCGCCGGGTGCGAACATCAACTACGATACCGGCCATGCCGTATTCGAAGCGACTCATGGCACCGCGCCGAAGTATGCCGACCTCGATAAGGTCAATCCGGGCTCGGTGATCCTTTCCGGCGAGATGATGCTGCGCTACATGGGCTGGGGTGAAGCCGCGGATCTGATCATCAAGGGCATCGAAGGCGCGGTGAACAACAAAACCGTAACCTACGATTTTGAGCGTTTGATGAGCGGCGCCAAGCTGGTGACCTGTTCCGGCTTCGGCGACGAGATCATTCGGAATATGTAATAATCGATCATCAACCGATCCGGCGGTCATTGCGGGCGGCCCCCTCTTTTCTCCCCCTTTGCTAAGGGGGGAGATTAAGTGGAGGTAATCTGGATTGCCGCCTTCGCGGCAATGACGGTCATTGGGAATCTTATGGCACGAAAGAAAATAGCTCTGATTGGCGCGGGCAACATCGGTGGCTCCATGGCGCACCTCTGTTTGCTCAAGGGCCTGGGCGACGTGGTGCTGTTCGATGTCGTCGAAGGGTTGCCCCAGGGCAAAGCGCTCGATCTGTCGCACGCCGGACCGGTTGAAGGTTTCGACGGCAACGTCATCGGTACGAACAAGTATGACGACATCGCCGGCGCCGACGTTTGCATCGTCACCGCGGGCATCGCTCGCAAGCCCGGCATGAGCCGCGACGATTTGCTTGGCACCAATGCCAAGATTTTGAACTCGGTTGCCGATGGCATCAAAAAGCATGCGCCTGATTCTCTGGTTATCGTCGTCACCAATCCGCTCGATGCCATGGTCACCCTGATGCAGCGCGCCACCGGCTTTCCAAAGAACCGCGTGGTCGGACAGTCGGGTATCCTGGACTCATCGCGCTACCGTTCTTTCATCGCCAGAGAGCTCAACGTTTCAGTCAAAAGCGTTCAGGCGGTGGTGCTGGGCGGGCACGGCGACGATATGGTGCCGGTTAGAAGTTCCTGTATCGTCGGCGGCGTGCCCGTGGAAAAGCTGATAACGGCAGAGCGGCTCGACGCGATCGAAGCGCGCGTGCGTAACGCCGGCGGCGAGGTGGTCGCGCTTTTGAAAACCGGTTCGGCCTATTTCTCGCCGGCGTCGGCGGCGATCCAGATGACCGAGGCGTTTCTCTTCGACAAGAAAGAAATCCTGCCCTGCGCGGCGCTGCTTGAGGGCGAATATGGGGTCAATGGTTACTACTTCTGTGTCCCCGTGCAGATCGGCGCCGGTGGTGTGGAGAAGATTATCGATCTCCAGTTAAATGCCGCCGATAAAAAAGCCTTCGATGAATCGCTCAATCATGTCAAGGATATCGTACAGGCGATGAACCGAGTTTTAGCCGCCGCGTAGGCGCATTATTCATGAGATTACGGCCGAGGAGAAAGCCTCCGGTCGCGGCGTCCAAGCAGGCTGGCGAAAAGTTTTTTGCAGGCTGCTCAAAAAGATCCAGAGGCGAGGCGCGCGAAGATCGATAAGCGGAGGCGTACTCCTGTACGTTGACGCGAAATCGTTCGAGCGCCCCTACAGCTTCGGCTGATTCGTCCTCTGGCGGATCCGCGGGAATGACGACCAGGGAGAATCAAATCAATTCCTGAGTTGGTGGACTCTACACTGGCTGCAGGTTGCTTAAAAATCTCTTGCAGGCTGCTCAAAAAGATCCAGAGGCGAGGCGCGCGAAGATCGATAAGCGGAGGCGTACTCCTGTACGTTGACGCGAAATCGGTCGAGCGCAACGAAGCCTATGGGTCTTTTTCAGCGGCCTGCCTAAGTCAATGAACATCCACGAATTCCAGGCCAAGGAACTGCTCAGACGTTACGGCGTGCCGGTACCCAGGGGTAAAGTCGTAGTCACGCCGGAGGAAGCCAGACAGGCGGCAGTCGAGTTGGGCGGTCGTGCCGTGGTCAAAGCGCAGATCCATGCGGGCGGGCGCGGCAAGGGTGGTGGCGTCAAGCTAGCGGCAAGCCCCGAAGAGGCCCAAATCAAGGCGCGGGAGATGCTCGGCAAGAAACTCGTGACGCATCAGACCGGTGCCGAAGGGCGCGAGGTGCGCCGGGTGCTCATCGAGGAGACCGTCAATATAGATCGCGAACTGTATCTGGGAATAGTGCTCGACCGCGCCGAGTCGCGCGTTGCGGTGATCGCCTCCTCCGAGGGCGGTGTCGAGATCGAGGAGGTTGCCGCCAAACATCCGGAAAAAATTCTTAAAGAGCTGATCGATCCGGCAATCGGTTTGCAATCGTTTCAGTGCCGCAGGCTGGCATACGCTCTGGATTTGCCGGCAGAGCAAGTCAACAAGCTCGTGACCATGATGCAAGCGCTGTATCGAGCTTACGAAGAGTGCGACTGTTCGATCGCTGAGATCAACCCGTTGATAACCACCAAAGAAGGCGCGGTGATGGCGCTTGACGCCAAAATGAACTTCGACGCCAACGCCTTGTTCCGCCATAAAGAAATTGTCGCGCTGCGCGATCTCGACGAGGAAGATCCGCGCGAGCTCGAGGCGAGCCGTTACGATCTCTCCTACATTTCCCTCGACGGTAATATCGCCTGCATGGTGAACGGCGCCGGATTGGCCATGGCGACGATGGACATCATCAAACAATACGGCGGCGAGCCGGCCAACTTCCTTGACGTCGGCGGCGGCGCGGATAAAGCGAAAGTCGCCAATGCTTTCAAGATTCTTCTGGCCGACGAGCGGGTGCGCGGCGTGCTCATCAATATTTTCGGCGGCATCATGCGTTGTGACGTGTTGGCTGAAGGGGTCGTCGAGGCGGCGCGCGACTTAAAGATCAGCGTTCCGGTCGTCGTGCGCATGCAAGGGACCAATGTTGAACAGGGCAAGAGCATCCTCGCGGCATCCGGTGTGGCGGTTATCTCCGCTGAAACCATGGCGCAAGCGGCCGAGAAGATCGTCGCGGCAGTCAAAGGAGTCTGATCTTCGCCAAACTTGCGAGGACATTAAGAGAAAATGTTTCCACAAAGTGTTTCATGACCTTGCGCTCGGCCACAGAACATGAATGGAGATCTTTGTCATGCCGCCATGGATCACCGGCATCCAAGTTCAGAAGGACGCTTCCGGAGACATCCATGTCCACCTGGATTCCAGCGCTCCATGCTGGAATGACGTAATCGAGGCATTCTGCTTGAGCTGAGCGGCGCCCGTCCGTCCGGTATTTTCGAAAGAGCACACAAAGGCTACAAAGTTTCTGAACTCTTAAATAATTATTGCGAAGCGTCGTGCTCTTCGTTTTCGTCTTGAGCTGTTTTTTTTGGGCCTTTGCGTTCTTTGTGGCTAATTCCGAATAAATTCATGTCTATCTTAGTCGACAAGAATACCCGAGTCCTGACCCAGGGCATCACCGGCGCCACCGGCCAGTTTCATACCAAAGCCTGCAAAGAGTACGGCAGCCAGATGGTTGCCGGGGTGACTCCAGGCAAGGGTGGCTCCGCCTACGAAGGCATTCCAATCTTCGACACGGTGCGCGAGGCGGCGGTGCAAACCGGCGCGGATGCGAGTGTCATCTACGTGCCGCCGCCGTTCGCCGCGGATGCGATCATCGAGGCGGCGGATGCCGACATTCGATTGATTATCTGCATCACCGAGGGTGTGCCGGTGCGCGACATGGTGCGCGTTAAACGCTATCTCGCCGGCAGACAATCACTGCTCCTGGGGCCGAATTGTCCCGGTGTGATTACACCGGGCGAGTGCAAGATCGGCATCATGCCCGGCCACATTCATCGTCCCGGCAACATCGGTGTCGTGTCACGCAGCGGCACCCTGACCTATGAAGCGGTGGATCAGTTGACGCGCCTCGGCCTGGGACAATCAACCTGCGTGGGCATCGGCGGCGACCCGGTGCACGGATTTGAATTCGTCGATATACTGAAAATGTTCAATAACGACCCGGCTACCAAAGCTATGGTGATGATCGGCGAGATCGGCGGCAGCGCCGAGGAAGAGGCGGCGGGCTGGATAAAAACCCATATGAAAAAGCCCGTGGTCGGCTTCATTGCCGGACAGACGGCCCCGCCGGGAAAACGCATGGGACATGCCGGGGCGATCATCTCCGGCGGCAAGGGAACCGCGGAGGAAAAAATCGCGGCGATGAAAAGTGCCGGGATTCGCATGGCGCCGTCACCGGCTTTGATCGGGCAAACTATGCAGGAGGCGTTAACCACATCATGAGCGTGGAAAGAACCTTGTCTATCGTCAAGCCTGACGCGGTCGGGCGGAAATATATCGGCGAGATTCTCCGGCGCTTCGAAGCTGCCGGTCTTAAAATCGTCGCCGGCAAGCTTTTGCGGCTGACCCCGGAGCGCGCCCAAGTATTTTACGCGATCCACAAAGAACGCCCTTTTTTTACCAGTCTTTGCTCTTATATGTCCTCGGGTCCGATCTTCGTCTCGGTGCTAGAGGGCGAGGATGCAATTGCAAAAAACCGCGAGATCATGGGCGCCACCGATCCGGCGAAGGCCGCCGCCGGATCGATTCGCAAGGACTACGGCCAGGACGTCGAACAGAACGCGGTGCACGGCTCCGATGGATCGGAGACCGCGGCTAACGAGATCGCGTTCTTTTTTAAGCCCGATGAAATCCAGCGCTACTAAGAACCTGTTCGCCCTGTGCCGCAGGGTTGTTCATGTACAGAGCATCGAAAAAGCGACTCGCGCTATGGGTTCAAAGTTCAATGTTCAATGTTCAACGTTTCGGATAATTCCAGAGCGTCATAACAAAAACCTTGATTCTGCTGAAAAACTCTGAGGATGCATCGATAGGCTCATACTTCGACAAGCTCGGTAGACCAGAAAAATCTCCAATATTTCAATCGGTCCTCCGTTTCGTTCCTTCGATAAACTCAGAACAGGCCCTGAGGCTCTCGAAGGATGAACGGAGGGTTTTTCAGCAAATCAACTTTGAACTTTGAACCTTGAACATTGAACTGCACCAGTGCCATGAAGCCGAACATTAAGGAGTTAAGCTTAAAGGAGTTCGAATCTTATCTGGCCGAGCAGCGCGAGCCGCCCTACCGGGCGCGCCAGGTCTGGCAGTGGTTATTCCAGAAGCGCGCCAGCTCGTTCACGGCAATGACCAATCTGCCGGCGCCGTTTCGTAACCGGCTCGATGAAGAGTTCACAATCAGTCGGCTGGCGGTGAGACGGCGCCTGGAGTCCGCAGATGGCACGGTCAAGTTTCTGTTTTCACTCACAGACGAGAAGACCATCGAGAGCGTGCTCATCCCAGAGAGCAAACGCTTGACCCTGTGTATCTCGACCCAGGCGGGCTGCGCCTTGGGCTGCACTTTCTGCGCTACGGCGTTGCTCGGTCTCAAGCGAAATCTTTCGGCCGCTGAGATCGTCGACCAGGTGCTGGAAGCCAGCCGCACCCTGGCGCCGGAGGAACGCATCACCAACATTGTCTTGATGGGGATGGGCGAACCGCTCGCCAACTATGTGGAGACTGTCAAAGCTCTCGGCATCATGACCGAGCCCAGCTCGGGCATGGGCATTTCGCCGCGCCGTATCACTTTGTCCACCGTTGGGCTGGTGCCGCAGATCCGCAAACTGATCGCTGAGACCAATGTCAATCTGGCGATCTCACTGCACGCCGCGACCGATGAGCTGCGCGCGCGGCTCATGCCGGTCAACCGCAAATACGGCTTGAAAGATCTCATGGAATGCTGCCGGGCGCTGCCGATTCCGAGACGCAAACGCATCACCTTCGAATATGTCCTGCTGCGCGCTGTCAACGATTCGCCTGAGTGCGCCGAGAGCTTGTGCGACCTGCTCAGGGGCATGCGCTGCAAGGTCAACGTGATTCCGTTCAATCCCCATCCCGGCAGCATATTCGAGCGACCCGGCGACGAAACCATCGAGGCATTTCAGAAAATCCTCTACCAGCGAGGTGTTCAAGTGAATGTCCGGCGCGCCCGCGGCGACGATATTGCCGCGGCCTGCGGCCAGTTACAGGGCGAACAACCCGGTTTGCAGCGGCCGCGTGCCATGGCGGCGGAGGCCGGCGCGCTTCAGTGAAAAACCCGCTTTTGCAGCGGGATTTTGTACGACAGGGTCATTTCCCTTCAAGCGGCGCCGGGGGAATTTTGGACAAGTGCGGTTTTGAGTGTTAAATTGCCCCATGTTCGAAACCGATATTCAAGAAGAGACAATTAAAAATGCCCGCTCTCTACCATGCTCGCTCATTGATCTCCATGGTATCGCGCCTTTTCTGCTTGTTGGGCGCGTAAATAATCCCGGCGTAGAAATCTAATGGCCTCGGGCAAATTCGCAGTGATCGGCGGCAGCGGGCTCTACCAGATCGACGGGCTCAAGAACGTTCGCGAGCTCGAGGTCAAAACTCCCTTCGGCAAGCCGTCGGATAAGTTGATCACCGGAAGGCTAAACCAGGCCGAGCTGGTGTTTCTGCCGCGTCACGGGCGCGGCCACCGCTGGCTTCCCACGGAGTTGAACTTTCGCGCCAACATTTTCGCGCTGAAGAAGCTTGGCGTCGAGCGGATTATTTCTATCAGCGCGGTCGGCAGCCTGCGCCAGGAAATCGCCCCCGGCCACCTGGTTGTGCCGGATCAATTTATCGACCGGACCACTCAGAGGCCGAGCACCTTCTTTGGCCGGGGCATCGTCGCCCACGTAAGCCTTGCCGACCCTTTTTGCCCAGAGCTTTCCGGACAGTTGTTCTGCGCCGCTCAGAGCGCGGGCGCGGTCGGCCATCGCGGCGGCGTGTATCTTTGCATGGAAGGCCCGCAGTTCTCGACTCGCGCGGAATCCAACCTCTATCGCGCCTGGGGCGCGGCCATCGTCGGCATGACCAATCTGCAGGAAGCCAAGCTGGCGCGGGAAGCGGAGATCTGCTTCGCCACGTTGGCAATGGCGACCGATTATGATTGCTGGAACGAGGCGGCGGGGAACGTCGAGATCGAGCATGTTTTAAAGATCCTCTCGGAAAACGTTGAGCTTGCGAAGAAAACCATTCACAATGTCATCGAAGCGGCGCCGACCAAACGCTCCTGCCTCTGTGCCACTGCGCTGCGACACGCGATCATTACGGACAGGAAAAAAATACCCAAAAAGGTTCGCGCCGATTTGTCGCCGATTGTGGGAAGATATTTATGAGTGTTCTGGTTGTTGGGACGGTAGCTTTCGACTCCATTGAAACGCCTTTCGGTTCGGCAGAGCGTATTCTGGGCGGTTCTGCGGCGTATTTTGCATTGGCCGCCAGCTTGTTTACGCCGGTGCGCCTGGTGGGCGTCATCGGCAGGGATTTTCCCGAGGAATATACCGAGCTTTTGACCCGCCGTAACATCGATATTGCGGGGCTGCACAAAGCATCGGGCGAGACCTTTCACTGGCGCGGGCGTTACCACGAGGACATCAATGTTCGCGATACTCTCGAGTTACACTTGAATGTTCTGGCGGGATTCGTGCCGCGCCTCCCTGAGAGCTATCGTGACGCCGACTACGTCTTTCTTGGCAACATCGATCCGCGCATGCAGGCGGAGGTGTTGGACCAGATCCGGACGATGAAACTGGTGGGTTGCGATACCATGGACCACTGGATCCGCGAAAGTCCCGAGGAACTGCGCAAGGTTCTCAGGCGTATCGAGATGCTGGTAATCAACGATTCCGAGGCAAAGCTTCTGAGCGGTTACAACAATATCGTGCAGGCCGCGCGGGCGATACTTAAAATGGGGCCGAAAGTCGTTCTGATCAAACGCGGCGAGTATGGCGTGCTGCAGTTTTCCGACGGCTCGATTTTCGCTACTCCGGCGTATCCTCTGGAAGAAGTGTTCGATCCCACCGGCGCCGGTGATTCCTTTGCCGGCGGCTTTCTCGGGCAATTGGCGCGCTCGCTTGATCACAGCGAACGCGGCCTGCGCCGCGCGATCGTATATGGTTCGGTGGTGGCGTCATTTACCGTGGAGGATTTCGGCGTCAAACGGCTGGCGAGTGTGGATCTCGGCGAAATTGAGGAGCGCTATCGGAGTTTCGCTCGGCTCACGGACTTCCACACTTGAGAGTGGCTGAAACATCCGGTCGAGGTGCGCTAGGCTCGCTACCAGCGTCGAACGCAATTTTAATACCTGGCCCCGCCGTCCTGAACTTGTCGCCTGGCACGGGGCGCATTTTTCACGCATTCTGAGTCGATGGATTTGTCCATAGTTATTCCCGTTTACAACGAGGAAGAAAACGTCGAGCCGCTGCTGAACGAAATCACGCCGGTTTTGGACCGCCTCGGCAATCACTACGAGATCATTTTTGTCGATGATGGTAGTCGCGACGGCACGTTTGAACGCCTTAAGCTGCTTTACCGGCGCGCCTGCGCGCTACGCGCGATCCGGCTCAAAAGGAACTTCGGCCAGACGGCCGCTCTGGCGGCGGGCTTGAGCCATGCTCGTGGTGAGTTCGTCGTGCTCATGGATGGCGACGGCCAGAACGACCCGGCGGATATTCCCGCCATGCTCGCACAACTGGAGGAGGGGGCGGATCTGGTCTGCGGCTGGCGCTCCAAACGGCGCGACCCGTTATTGACCCGCCGTTTGCCTTCGATGTTCGCCAATGGACTGATTTCCTGGGCGACGCAAGTCGAGCTCCATGACTACGGCTGCACATTGAAGGCGATGCGCCGGGACATCGCCAAAGGGCTAAAGCTCTACGGCGAAATGCACCGGTTTATTCCCGCCATCGCGTTTGAGCGAGGCGCGCGCATCGTCGAAATGAAAGTCAACCACCGGCCGCGCCTGCGCGGTGCGTCGAAATACGGCGTCACCCGGATTCTCAGGGTGATCCTCGATTTGCTGACGGTTAAGTTTATGCTGAGCTACTCGACCCGGCCGTCCCATATGTTTGGTCTGGTCGGTTTAGCCAGCGTCGGATCAGGCATCTTGATCGGCGTGTACCTGAGCCTGCAGAAACTGGTTTACAATGCTGCAATCGGCGGCAGGCCGCTATTGCTCTTGGGCATACTGCTCATCTTTATCGGCTTTCAGTTCGTTACCATGGGGCTTCTCGGCGAAATGCTGGCGCGAACTTACCATGAGTCGCAGGACCGGCCGGTGTTCGCGATTCGCGAAATATTGGGGGAAAGAGATAACGCATGAAAATTACGGTGGTCGGTGCCGGCTACGTCGGGTTAGTAGCCGGGACGTGCTTCGCCGAAAGCGGCAATGATGTCGTTTGCGTCGATATCGACGAGACAAAAATCACCATGCTCAATCAAGGCAGGGTGCCGATCTACGAACCCGGATTGGAGGAGATGATCCGGCGCAACGCCGCCGACCGGCGCTTGACCTTTACCACCGATATCGCCGCAGCCGTCAGGCGCTCGGAGATTATTTTTATCGCGGTGGGAACCCCTCAAGGAAAAACCGGCCAGGCGAACCTGGAGTATGTGCGCGCCACGGCCAAGGCGATCGCCAAAGCGATGAATCGCCGCAAGATCATCGTCACCAAGAGCACGGTACCCGTGGGCACCGCCGATGAGATTCGCGCCCTGATAAAAGGCGCAACCAAATATTCCTTCGCGGTGCTGTCGAATCCGGAGTTCATGAAAGAAGGCGCAGCCGTGGACGATTTCATGAAGCCGGATCGGGTGGTGCTCGGCGGCGACGATTTCAAAGCGATCGAAAAGCTCAAAGAACTCTACGAGCCATTTGTGCGCACCGGAAATCCCATCATGGTCATGGACGCGCGCAGCGCCGAAATGAGCAAGTATGCCGCCAATGCCATGCTTGCGACCAAGATCTCTTTCATTAATGAAGTGGCGAGTCTGTGCGAGAAGATGGGCGCCGACGTCGGCGAAGTCAGGCGCGCCATCAGCATGGATCGCCGCATCGGGCCTTACTTTATATTTCCCGGCACGGGTTACGGCGGCTCGTGCTTTCCTAAAGACGTTCGCGCCATGATCAGCATGGGCGATAAAAAAGTGGAGATGGCGCTGCTCCGCGCCGTCGAGAAGGTGAATGAAAAGCAGAAGCGGCTGCTGGTCGACAAAGTGACGCGCTTTTTTGGCGCCAAATTGGCCGAACAAACCTTCGCCGTCTGGGGGCTGGCGTTCAAGCCGCGCACCGACGACATGCGCGATGCTCCGGCGATCACGGTGATCAATGCCTTGCTCAAGGCCGGCGCCAAAGTGCAGGCATTCGATCCCGAAGCGATGGCCGAGGCGCGAAAAATTTTCGGCGAGCGCATTCATTATGCCGAGAACAACTATGGCGCGCTCGATGGCGCCGCCGCGCTGTTGATTTTAACGGAATGGAATGAGTTTCGCCGTCCGGATTTCGGGCGCATGAAGCAGATGCTCAAAAATCCGGTGATTTTCGACGGCCGCAATATTTATGATCCGCGGGATCTGGTAAAGCTCGGCTTCAAGTATTTCCCCATAGGACGGAACCATGGCTAGTTACTTAATCACCGGCGGCGCCGGTTTTATCGGCTCGCACCTGTGCGAGAGTTTTCTCAACCAGGGGCACGAAGTCCTGTGCATGGACAATTATTCCACCGGCGCCAAGAACAACATCGATCGGTTTTTAAAGAACCCGCGTTTTCGTTTCATCGATCACAACGTAAGCCGCTATATCGAGATCCCGGAGCCGCTTCAGTACATCTTGCACTTCGCGTCGCCGGCGAGTCCGGTGGATTATCTCGAGTTGCCGATTCCCACCTTGAAAGTGGGCGCGCTCGGGACGCACAACACCCTCGGTCTGGCCAAAGCCAAGGACGCGGTCTACTTGCTTGCTTCAACCTCGGAGGTATACGGCGATCCGCTGGTGCGGCCGCAAAGCGAGGAGTACTGGGGCAACGTCAACCCGATCGGGCCGCGCGGCGTCTACGATGAAGCGAAGCGCTTCGCCGAGGCGATCACCATGGCCTATCATCGCTATCATGGTCTCGAACACGCGCATCGTGCGCATCTTCAACACCTACGGGCCGCGCATGCGCATGGAAGACGGCCGGGTCGTGCCGAATTTCATCACCCAGGCGTTAAAGGGCGAGCCGATCACGGTCTACGGCCAGGGCGAGCAGACGCGGAGTTTCCAATATATCGATGATCTGGTTGCGGGTATTCAGAAACTGCTTGACTCCGAGTGAAAATCTGCCGGTGAACATCGGCAATCCCCGCGAGATGACGGTGCTCGAGTTTGCCCAGAAGATCATCGAGCTCACGAGCTCGAAAAGCGCCATCATTTACAAACCGCTACCGCAGGATGACCCGCAAGTGCGGCAGCCGGATATCACAAAGGCCAAAAACGTTTTGGGTTGGGAGCCCAAGGTGACTCTTGAACAGGGTCTGGAGCAGACGATCGATTATTTTCGCAAACGGTTGCGCGAGGGGGCAGTATGAACATTATCGTTACCGGGGGCGCGGGATTTATCGGCTCGCATATCGTCGACGCTTACATTGGCGCGGGCCATCACGTCCATATCGTGGACGATTTTTCCACGGGCCGCGACGCCAATGTGAACCCCAGAGCCGAAGTCCACCGCCTCGATATTGCCGATGCCAAAGTTGGGCAATTGATAGCCGAGATCAAGCCCGATGTGGTAAACCATCACGCCGCGCAAATGGACGTGCGCCATTCCGTGGCCGATCCGGCTTTCGATGCGCGGATCAATATCATCGGTTTTATAAATCTGCTCGCAAGGTTGCCGGCGGCAGGCGTCAAGAAAGTGATCTTCGCTTCCTCCGGGGGCGCGGTCTACGGAGATAAGGAACCGATTCCCGCCGGTGAAGATCATCCGACCGAGCCTTTGAGTCCTTACGGCGTCAGTAAACGCACCGGCGAGCTCTATCTCGGTTACTACCATGCAGTGTTCGGCTTGCCCTACGTCGCGTTGCGTTATGCCAACGTGTACGGGCCGCGGCAATCGAGCACAGGAGAAGCCGGCGTCGTCGCGATCTTTATCGACCGGCTGCTCGCCGAAAAAAGCCCGATTATCAACGGCGACGGCAAACAGACGCGAGACTATGTGTTCGTCGGTGACGTGGTGGCGCGCTAACGTGGCGGCGTTGGCGACGTCGTTTGTCGGCGCCGTGAATATCGGCACCGGGCAGGAAACCGACGTGGTAACGGTTGCCGCAGTCGCTGCGTCAACGACTGGGAAGCGATGTCCAGGTAGACCACGGACCGGCCAAGACCGGCGAGCAGCGCCGCAGTTCTTTGGCGAACGGGCTAGCGGCGCAGGTTCTCGGTTGGCAGCCGGCCGTGACGCTCGATGAGGGCCTGCAACGAACCGTCGATAGCTGGCGTTAAAATGGATCTCGAGCATATTCGAAATTTTTCCATCATTGCCCACATCGACCACGGCAAGTCGACTCTGGCCGACCGTCTGTTGGAATTTACCGGGGCGGTCAGCGACCGGCAAAAAACCGCGCAGATCCTCGATAGCATGGAACTGGAGCGCGAGCGCGGCATAACCATCAAAGCGAGCCCGGTGTGCTTGCGCTACCGGGCCAAGGACGGCCAGGAATACAAGCTCAATCTGATCGACACGCCCGGCCATGTCGATTTCACCTATGAGGTGTCGCGCAGCCTGGCGGCCTGCGAGGGCGCGCTGCTGGTGGTCGATGCGGCCCAGGGCGTGGAAGCGCAGACGGTGGCCAACGTCCACATGGCGCTGGACCATAATCTGGATATTCTCCCGGTGATCAACAAGATCGATTTGCCGAGCGCCGAGCCGGAGCGCGTCAGAAAAGACATCGAGGACGTCATCGGCCTGGACGCCTCGAATGCGATACTCGCCAGCGCCAAGGAGGGCATCGGCACCGAAGAGATTCTCGAAGGTATCGTCAGCCAGTTTCGCTCTCCCACGGGCGATCCCGCCGCGCCGCTGCGCGCGCTGATCATCGATAGCTGGTTCGATCCCTATCATGGCGCGGTCGTCATGATGCGCATCTTCCAAGGCGCGGTGGCTAAGGGGCAGCGCATTCGCATGATGTACAGCGGCCGCTCCTTTGAGGTGACGCGCCTCGGAGTCTTCGCGCCCATCGCCACCGAGGTCAACCAACTCGGCGCCGGCGACGTGGGTTTTCTGATGGCGGGCATCAAGGAAGTTTCAGAAACCCGCATCGGCGACACCATCACTTTGGAAGATCGTCCGAGCGCTGAGCCGTTGCCCGGCTTCAAGCCGATGAAACCGATGGTGTTCAGCGGCTTGTACCCCACCGAGGCCAATCAATATCAGAGCTTGCGCGACGCCCTGGAAAAGCTCCGGCTCAACGATTCATCGTTTACCTATGAGCCGGAAACTTCCCAGGCGCTCGGCTTCGGTTTTCGCTGCGGTTTTCTCGGTCTCCTGCACTTGGACATCGTGCGCGAGCGCCTCGAACGAGAATTCTCCCTGAGTCTCATCACCACGGCCGCGACGGTGGTGTACCAAGTGGTCAAAACCACCGGCGAGACCTTGCTCATCGATAACCCGGTGCGCATGCCGACGGAGGGAGATATCGAACGGATCGAGGAGCCGGTGATTACTGCAACGATCCATTTGCCGCAGGAATTTGTCGGCGCGGTTCTTGGACTGTGCGAGGAAAAGCGCGGCAGCCAGAAAAGAGATTCGCTACCTCGGTCCGAAACGCATGATGCTGGTGTACGAGTTGCCGCTGAATGAGATCGTCGCCGATTTTTACGACCGGTTGAAATCCGTCAGCCGGGGCTATGCGTCGATGGATTACGAGATCGCTGGATACCGGGCCGCGGATCTGGTTAAACTGGATGTGCGCATCAACGGCGATCTGGTGGATGCCATGTCGATGATCGTGCATCGCGATAAGTCTTATTACCGCGGCCGCGACCTGGTGCAGAAGATGCGTGAGCTGATTCCACGCCAGCTCTTCGAAGTGGTAATCCAGGCCGCTATCGGCAGCCGGGTGATTTCGCGCGAGGCCGTGAAGGCGCTGCGCAAAAACGTCACGGCCAAATGCTACGGCGGCGATATCACGCGCAAACGGAAACTGCTGGAGCGGCAAAAGGAGGGTAAGAAAAGGATGAAACAAGTGGGTAAAGTGGAAATCCCTCAGGAGGCTTTTCTGGCGGCGCTGAAAGTATAATACCCATGGCTTCTGAAAAAACCAGCAAAACCAGAGACGCCGCCGCCCTGGCGGAACCGCCGGTGGCGAAAACCAAGTCGACGTTCCGCGAGTATGCCGAAGCGATCATCATGGCGCTGCTGCTGGCGCTATTTATCAGAACGTTTATCGTGCAAGCGTTCAAGATCCCTTCGGGCTCGATGATCCCAACCCTGGCCATCGGCGATCATATTTTGGTGAACAAGCTCTCCTACGGTGTGCGCATTCCGTTTTGGGAGGACTATCTCGTCGAGTTTCAGAAGGCCGCCCGCGGCGATGTCATTGTTTTTATTTTTCCCGAGGACCGTTCCAAGGATTTTATCAAGCGGGTAATCGCCGTCGGCGGCGATATCGTGGAAATCCGCCAGAAAAAGGTTTACGTCAACGGCAAGCCGGCTACCGATCCGCATGCCTACTTTAAAGACGGCGATTTCGCGGGAGAGATACAGCCCGGGCAGAACAATTTCGGTCCGCGGACCGTCCCTGACGGGCACTTGTTCGTCATGGGCGACAACCGCGACAGCAGCCATGACAGCCGGTTTTGGGGTTTCGTCAATAATGACGACGTGCGCGGCAAGGCTTTCTTGATCTATTGGTCCTGGGACGGCACCGATCGTTGGGTGCGCTGGGAACGGCTCGGCAACCTGATCCGCTAGCCGCCGTGTCTCAGAAATTCGCTGGCTCCTTGATCGCCATTTCCGCGCAGGCGGGAATCCAGATTTCTTCCGGTATTTTTTCGATCCGGCTTTCACGTGCGCCCGCCCGCTTTGGCTGTGATGACAGCGGAATTGGCTTAACAAATTTCTGGGACAGAGCACTGGCTGAGAATATAATGATTAAAAAGCGCCTGGTATCGACGATTGTCTCTGGTCTATTGCTGTTGCTGGTGCTGGTGAATATGTTACTGGCCTACGGCAATTCTTCGCTGCAGAGCGAAGTGGCCGAGCGCCAGCAGACGATTTCCCAGGCGATTCAACTGGAAGGACTCTACCGGCAAGTCGTCGGTATGATCGCCGAGATGGCGGTGAAAACCAATGATGCGCAACTAAAGGAGCTGCTCAAGGCGAGCGGTTTCGCATTGGACACCAGGCCGGAGCCGGGAAAAAGCTCCAAGTGAGGTCGCATGGAAAACGATTCGTCCCAAATCGAAAGTCGTAGCGCGCCGGTCCTGGAAGAGGCGCCGCGCCGGGAAGCGAATTTACCTTTTGCGATCACCCTGGCGGCTTTGCTGATCTATTTCGGCTTCCAAACTCTCCAGCTCGTTGCCCAAAGAAGCGAGCTCGCCGCCGTCAAGAGCTCACAGGAGGCGGCGCTGCAAGCGGCGCAAAAAGTTCAAGAGCAGTTCAAAACGGTCATGACCAAACTCGATGAGTTGGCCAAGGGAGGACAGGCCGGCGCGAAAATGGTGCTCGATAACTTGCAAGGCGCCGGCGGCCCAGAGCAGAAAGGAGGGCGATAAGCGTACTCAGTTGCGACGCAGCCAATGTCGCTCCCCATGAGTCTCTCTTGCTCAGAGTAAATATCGTCGGGTTCAATTAACGAGCTGTTCCGGCTTCACAGTCAAGCCATCCCAAAAAACCGCAAGAATTTTTCGCAATGTCTCATAAAGGAGGTGTTCGGTGCCTCGCCCTCCTAAAACGCCAGACGAGAGAGCCCTTCTAGAAAGTAAGATCTCAGAACTCACCGCCCTGATTAAAGGGCTGTCGCCAGAAGCGCGCGTAGAGATTTCCTATGAGCGCTACGAAGACGAAGACGCGCACATCCGGGTCTATCCGCCGGTTTCGGTTGATCCTGAAGAAGTCACAAGGATGGAACTGAAGATAGGGGAACGGTGTAATGACGTTCTCATACAAACCGGCCTCTTCGTTATCGGCGCTGTCTGCGATGACAACGGCGCGACCGGCCCCGTAAGAGCAAGACAGTCCCCCGGTGATTCGCACCGAAGCATAAAAATCACGCCTGCACCAATCGATTTCGCACTGCTGTAGCCCGGACGAAGTGAAACGGAATCCGGGATCCAAGAGAGGCCCGGATTACGCTGCGCTTCATCCGGGACACGCAACTTCGGTTTTCAGATGCCTTAGCTCAGGGTCCAGAGAAGCGAACTCAGCGCCGTGAAGAGCTCGCAAGAGTCGACGCTTCAGGCAGCCAAGAAAGTTCAGGAGCAGTTCAAAACCGTCATGACCAAAACCAACGAGCTGGCAAAACAAGGGCACGTCGGCGCCAAGATAGTTCTGGAAGGATTGCAGAAAACCGCTCCGATGCAACCAGGCCAGTAACAGTGCAGTCCACGGCATTGTGCGCTCTTCCTACCAAGAGGTGACATTTTCGCTGACCTAATACAGCCCAATCCAATACAATCCGCTTGACAGAATTTCCATCCTCGTCATACAGTGACGTGCCGTGAGCCAGGATGTCTCACTTGCCGTCCTGGCCAGCGACTGTTGGAACGGTTTACCCCGCGAGGCGCCTTGTAATGCTGACGAAGTACATACTTGGAGGGTTAGTAGCAATAGCTTGTATATTTCTCACCAGGAGGAGGTCTGTAATGGCTGAAAAACAGGGCGATTTGATGGTAGTCACCGTCGATGTCCGAACCGGGCGCGTTGTCAGGGCCGATGGTGTCGAGCTCGCGAACGTGAAGGAATTTTATTCGGCTCTAGACCGGTTAACTTTTAGAGCAATCGAGGTAACCGATTATAAAGAAGTACAACAGGCGTTCTTGAAAAAACCGGCCGATAATTTTGCTGTCATTTATCACACCGAGTCAAGTCCGGGATGCAGTTGGGAGATGCAGGACGGATGGTATCGCAAGGTCTGTAACTAAGATTCCACAGGACTCACGGCAAGGCGAGCGTGATAGCGGCGAACACAGCGCGCCTTGGTTGGATTCTTGGGTTGTTGATGTCCGTTTCAAAATACTTGAACTTTTCGTCGAAAAGATTTCTCACGCCGATCGTCAAAAGTCCGTAACGGTCGGGGAGGCGATACCTGATCGCTCCATCAACTGTCCAGAAGTCATCCGTGCCGGACGCCGGTCCGGTCAACAGATTCAGGAATCTTCCGCGCTGATTGTAATACGTAGCAGTTAGGAAAGCGCTCAATCCATGTCGAGCAAAGAGATTTAGGCCCAAAGGCACCCGATGACTGGTTAGTTTCTGCATGCCAGAAACGAACATATTGTCCCGTCTGAATCTTTCGAGCTGGTATTCGAGTCGCAACGTTAACATTGGACTCACTGCCCAAAAGAGATATGTACGGGCCAGTTGCTCCGTCCAGTCTACTTCTTCGTCAGGCGTCAATGGGACGGTAAGCTCTCGCTTACTGAATTCTAATCCCGCAAAAACACTCTTCGCGAACTTTTGATCGATGGCACCGCCATAACGCCAAGATCTCGCCAGGTTGCTGTCATCGAAGAACTGATTGAACCCCGCCACCTGAGTGGGTTCGAGCGTCTGGTTCGTGGCGAGCGTTCTTTTGAGCGCTCTAAATGCAGCAGCGCGAATAGTCGTGCCGGAAAACGGGTTCCAGGTCACGCCGAATTTCGGGTTAGCGCGATGTTGATCGGACACCAGAAAATCACCGGTCACGGCGTCATAACTCCCACCAAGAGTCACGATGACGTTCTGCGGCAGATTAAGATTGGCATAGGAGTAAAGATTAAGATGGTGAGTGATGGCTTCGGTGATGGATGTCCGCGGTGTCGGAGGACCAAAGATATCCTTAAATTCACCGTCGACGTCAAAGTACCCGATGCCGCTGGTGATGTTGAAAAAATTGGAGCGAAAAAGGTGCTGCACCTCAGTTCCAAAAAACTGTTGGTCTCGGACTTTGGTGACCAGAGAGACTCTGGGAATCCTGTCAGTGATATCCCGCAACTGAAAAATATAGGACCCCAGAACAGTAGACCTTGGCGAAATTGCGTAGCGCCCGCCAACCCGGAAAACCTGCCTCTGCTCGGTATTGCTCCGGTTCGGTGAAAAGCTTTCTGGAAAAAACCTTAAGCCGAGATCCCCTCGTTCGGTTTCTCTAAATCTGTACTCGGTCTGGACACTGAGCTGTGGAGAAATTTCGAACTGCAGAAATGCATTTCCGATATTGTCTTCTTGATCGGCGTTTCTTCTCCAGCCGTCCGTTTGAAAATGAAAGCCGCCGACGCTGAACGCGGCCTTTTTGTGGATCCCCGAGAGGATCCCTTCTCCCGCGTACGTATTGTGCTCACCCGCCAGGCCAGTGGTCTGGAAGTTAATTCCGTTACGGTTGAACAAGGGATGGAATTCGTTGAATGAGAGCGCTGCCGGGCCTACGGAGCTGATAAGGAAGAGATTGCTCTCGGCAAGTCGCGGCTGAATCGGTGTCATATTCAGCGGCTGAAGCAGTTGCGATTGAAGCAGTTCGCTAACTCTGGCGATTTCATGGCGCGGCAAAATCGAATAAGAATCGGCGAGGAATCTGTGTGCGGAATAATTGGTCGGATCGGTGTTGACCGATTTCCAGCCTTCGACGAGAGCGAGCTGCTGGAAGCCGAGATCGCTGTAGATGCGCGCCTGGCTGGCGCTGCGCGCGGCAAGATCTGCGTCGAGCAACAGGCGCGACCGGTAAATCGCGCGGTTGTCGTTAAGCTCAATGGCTTTCTGCATGTCCTGTAGCGCTTCCACCGGCCGATTCGTGGTCTGCTTTGCGGATCGCGTCGTAGAAGTAGGGTGTCGGGTCCTTGGGATCGAGCTGCTTTGCCATCTCATATTGTCTGGCCGCTTGGCTGTCTCGTTTCTCATCGAAGTAAGCTTTTCCCAGATAGCTGCGCATCAATGAGTTGTCAGGGTCGAGGCTCACGGCTATGTCGATTTGCCTTCTTCCTTCATCCAAATCGCCATCGCGGATTATCGCCAATCCGAGGCCTAGCCGTGGCAGCGGATCGGCCTGATCAAGCCCTATCGCTGTTGTAAAGGCTCCCTTGGCGTCTGTGGTTTTTATCTGGGTCAGATACGCAAATCCGAGAACCGTTTGAGTTCGGGATAAGTTAGGGTCGAGAGCAACCGCTCGCTCGGCGGCTTCTAGTGCATCGTCGAGCTCCGCGAAGGACATATGCAGCTCAGCTAGTCGTGCCCATGCGAGCGCGTTATCGGGATTAGCCTGCACAGCTTGGCGCAAAGTATTGCGGGCGCCTTCGAGGTCGAAATTCGCCTGCTGCGCGTAAGAAAGCGCGATCAGTGTCGCGGCGGATTGTGCGTCCGCCGTGACTGCTGCTCTCGCGCTTTCGAGCGCTTGATCCTTTTCGTTTTGTGCGACCGCGATAACCGCTCGCAATGCCAGCGCATCGCTATAGGCCGGGCTGAGACTGAGCGCCCGCTCGATGTCTTTGCTGGCTTCAGAGACGCGGCCGACGGCTAACAACAGGGCAGCGCGGTAGGCAAAGAAGCGCGGCTCAATGGTCGAGTCCGGCACGCCTTTGATAGTTTCGAATGCCGTCTGGAGATCGCCTCTAAGGTAAGCCTCAATGGAGCTTCGCACCATGCCTTCCCAACCGGGGCCGGAGGAAAGTCCTCGGGTCGAAAATACAGCGTCGGCGGGTAGTACAAGGCCCATTGCACGGCGTCGCGCGGCCGCACAACGACCGCCAAAACGGGCGCTTTACCTTGCTCCGCCACCGCGGACTGGCCGCCGGTAAGCGAGAGTCCACCGAACTGATTCTGCGCCAAGACGTTTCCCTCGAAAATCAAAATGGTCGCGCGGTCGGCTTGCACCGATACCAAGCCTTCGGTCCCCTCGACACCGGCGTTGACGAACGCCGTGAGGATTTCCAGATTGCGCGGCAGACGGCTGAAAAAATAGAGAGTCCCTCTCAATAATTGCAGGAGCGAGGCTCGCTCTTCTTTGACGCCGCCGAGGGTGATGGTGGTGTTTTGATCTAAACGGATCACAGACTGAGTGCTGAGATAAACGTCGGCGCGGCTGTTTGGTCCGACTTGAATTCTGTCGCCGGTGCAATAAAGGTCATTCAACCTCGCCGGCTGCCACTGCGTCTGGCCCGATCTCAAAAACTCCACGTTGCCCTGTACCGACTCCATCTTTGCAACCCATGGATCGCATTGTGTCGCCGCGCTTGAGATAGAGCCGCAAAGCAACATTATGGTGATGCTGGCGTGCATGCTCAGGATGAAAAAACGGCAGGATTTTTTCACAGGGCACTCGGTTTTTGCCTTATATCACAAGAGCAGCGCCATGGTGTTATTTTTCTTCCATGGCAATGACCCCATTCCACGAGGCCTCCGGCGGATGAACCGCGTAGTCGTTGCAAAACTTCAAGTAAAACTTCGAAAGGGAATCGTTGCCCAAAATATGAATGCATTCGCCAAATCTTTCCTTGGCCTCGCGCCACGAGCCGGCTCTGAAGGCCCCAAGCGCCTGAGCAAAAACGGCGCAGGCGCGTTTTTGCATTTCTTCACACTCCTCCATGTCACATTTCAATTCGTACACGACCAGCGGTTGAGATTTCCCCTTGAGCAGGAAGCTTCCCGCTTCCCTGATCAAAAACCCATCGAGACCGTGAATGACCTCTTCCGAGACCAGTATCTGAGTTCCCAAGAATTTATTGAGTCCATCCATTCTCGATGCGGTATTGACGGTGTCGCCAGTGACGCCGTATTCATAATGCTCTCCGGCGCCGATATTGCCGAGAAACATTTCGCCGCAATGTAAGGCGATGCGAGCCGGAAGTTTTATATCGGTAAAGGACAGGTTGAACTGAGTTACGGCTCTGGCGACGCCGAGGGCGGCCAGACACGCTTGTTTGCGCAGTTGCCGCTCGGGAGCGGCGGCTTTCCATAGCGCGAGTATCGAATCGCCCGCCAATTCCATGACCAACCCGCCGTTTTGCCGGATTGGCGCAAAAGTCGCCTCAAAGTACCGGTGCATAACTTCCCGCAACTCCTGCGGGTTATATTTTTCTGAAAAACTCGTATAGCCGGCGGCGTCGGAGAATAAGCAGATGCCGTAAACCGTCTCGCCGCCGCGCCGGACATCCATTCGGTTTCGCGCTAACTGATTCACTACGTCAGCCGGCACATAATGACTCAGGGCGGTGCGAATGTTTTGGCGCTCTTTATTAGTTTCAAGATAGTTAATCAGCAGGGCGCCAAAAAATCCGAACGGCGCTTGGACGAACAGCGGCACAACGATGGGAAGCCAGGCGCCGTTGGCGGTGAACTGGTACTCAGCGAAAAAAAGATAAACGGCGCCCGCTCCGACGGTGAGCAAAGCCGCGGTTGTCGTAGCGAATATCAGGCCGATGAGGCCGACGAGCACGCCCCATGTAAAAACCAAGACAATGTAAGCGGCTGTGCCGATGGGCGTTACCGGCCGATCTTCAAAAAGGTTGGCGACGGCCGTCGCCGCGATTTCGACGCCGCTGATAAACACGCCGTTGGCCTGGGAGAATACGGTATGGAAACTGTCGTGTCTTTCCACCAGTTCATTTTCTGAAAGGCCGACGAAAACGATCTTGCCGCGGAAATCCGCGTCTTTGGCTTCAGGGCCGTCGCTGGCCGTGGCTACCACCTTATGGAATGGCACCGTAGCTACTGTGCGCGGCGGTCCATAATAATTGAGATAGCGCCGCTTGGCGCCGCTGTATAATTTGATCAATGACTTGAGCAGCCGGTTTTTCTCGTCTTCTCTTGTGATGGCGCTCGAATGCTCCAGTTCCTGGAGCATGGCCGTGCCCAGCAACTCGTCCGCTTCAAAGATTTTCCTGATCTGCTTTATAAACGCCACGGCGCCGCGCGCTTTTATCTCAGCGGCCGCATCGCCGGGGAGAGGTGCCGCGCCGTTGGGACGCACTTTATTCATCAGGCGGACGAAATCGTCGTAAACCTCTAATGCGTACAGTTGAAATGCCACGACCGGGAACGTCGGCGAGTCTCCGACATCAGATAGGAACGTCCAATAATGGTTTACCCGCACGGGCATCCTGGGCAGAACGAACGGCGCGCTGGCAAAAGCCGCCCGAGAAACTTTCTCGATGGGCTGGACGGATTGCACGATCCGATGATCTTGGCCCGGAAGCCTGCCCGCCGGCGAAGCCGAAATCTCTTTAACTTTAAGCAACTCCGCGAGCACGACGTTGCCCGCGCGCTGCATCGCCTCGGCGAGGAAGCCGTCTTCGGTGCCTGCCCGCGGCTCGGTAAAATAGAGATCGAAAACGACCGCCGCGGCGCCGCGCTCAGCAAGGCTCGTGATGAGATTTGCATGATGGGATCGCGGCCAGCGGTCCGGGTTGTTAGGCAAGTGAAGAGCTTCGGAAGATTCGCGATCGATACTCACGACCGCAACTTCGGGCGGCGCCTCTATCACCCCGCGTAATTTGAACAGCAGCGCCAAGCCGGCGTCTTCCTCAATCTCATGGGTGAGGGAAACGAAATTTATCAGAACGCCCGTGATTCCAACAAAGCAGCCGAAAAGGCTGGCTTTGAGCACACGCGACATTGTCGATGCTGTGATTGGCGAGTTCATTGCAGCCATCGATGAATGTTCACCGTCCCGTCAGTATCTGTGAGGCGGTGCCAGTTAACATTACCCGCGCAAATCCTGGGCCATGGTTGAAATTAGACTCAGCACAATCGTAACCGGCGGAATTTACGATCAAACAATTGCTGTAAATAGATGCGGCGAAGCGTTACGCGGTGCGGCTGTATCCAGTTGTATACGGGACTGTGTCCACGCCATTGACATATGATATTCGAAAGAGAAGCGCCAATGCTTGTTGATCCCCACGGGGACTTCTTCTAAGCTTCTAGGAATGTCCAGCAACGAAAGTCAAATAAATCAGGACGAAATCCGGATAAGCGACGATTTTCATCCGCTCGTTCAGCGCTGGTTCAACGGGCGCTTCGGCAGGCCGACGCTCGCCCAAGAACAGGGCTGGCGCGCGATTGCCGCCGGCCGGTCCACGCTGGTTGCGGCGCCCACCGGGTCGGGAAAAACTCTGGCGGCTTTTCTCTGGTCCATCGACCGGCTCATCAAGCGCGCGCTCAGCGGCGCGCTCGATGACCGTACCAGCGTCGTCTACGTTTCACCGCTCAAAGCACTTGCCAACGACATTGCCAAGAATCTCCAGGCACCTCTGGCAGAGATTTATGAGCTCGCCGGGCGCGAAGGTGTTTTACTGCCGAGCCTGCGGATCGCGGTGCGCTCGGGTGATACCCCGGCCGGCGAGCGCCAGCGCATGGTGCGCGAGCCGCCGCATATTCTCATCACGACTCCGGAGTCTTTCTATATTCTCCTGACGGCGACCCGCAGCCGGCGCTTTTTGCAGCACGCCGAGACAGTCATTGTCGATGAGATCCACGCGGTAGCGGCAGACAAGCGCGGCGCTCATCTGGCGCTTTCGCTCGAGCGCCTTGAGCAACTGGCCGGCAAGCCGCTGCAGCGCATCGGCCTCAGCGCCACGCAAAAACCGATCGAGGATATCGCGCGCTTGTTGGTCGGCACGCGCCGTCTCCATCTCGATGGCTCGCCGGATTGTGCGATCGTCGACGCCGGCCACCAGCGCGACCTGGATCTCCGCATCGAAGTGCCCGATGAAGAGCTCGGAGCGATTATTCGCCAGGACATTTGGAGCCGGGTCTACGACCAGATCGTAGGGCAGATCGCTGCTCATCGCACCACTCTGGTTTTTGTCAACACCCGGCGCTTGGTGGAGCGCGTGGCGCACCAACTGACCGAACGGCTGGGCGAAGGTAAAGTCGGCGCTCATCATGGTAGTTTGTCGCGAAAAACCCGCCTCGAAGTAGAGGAAAAGCTCAAGAGCGGCGCTTATCCGGTGGTGGTCGCCACGGCGTCCTTAGAACTCGGCATTGACATCGGTCATGTTGACGTGGTTTGCCATCTCGGCGCGCCGCGCGCGCTCGCGATTTTGCTCCAGCGCGTGGGCCGCTCCGGTCATTGGCTTGGCGCCATTCCCAAAGGCATCTTTTATCCGCTCACGCGCGATGATCTGCTGCAATCCGTTGCCGCGATCCGCGCCGTGCGCCAGGGCGCGCTTGATCGTCTCCATGTGATCGAACGGCCGCTCGACGTGCTGGCGCAGCAGATGGTTGCCGTCGTGGCGAGCGTTGATTCAAGCGCGCCCTTCGACGGGGCTCAGGGCGATCGCCAATCAAACGGCGCGCAGGGCAAATCCGATAGAGCCCGCGCCGCCACCGATGATGCCGGAATAAGTGAAGAACGTTTGCTGCATCTGGTGCGCGGCGCCTACCCGTACCGGAACTTGGCCGGCGAACAATTTGCCCAGCTTTTGGAGATGCTCAACGAAGGAATAGCGACGCGCCAGAGCCGGCGCGGCGCTTACCTGCATCGCGACCGTATCCATGGCATGTTGCGCGCGCGCCGCGGCGCGCGTTTGACGGCAATCACTAATGGCGGCGCCATCCCCGATATGGCGGACTATGACGTGGTGGAGTTCCCCAGCGAAACTTTTGTCGGCAAGGTCAATGAAGATTTTGCCATCGAGAGTCTCTCCGGCGATATCTTTCTTCTCGGCAATCGTTCCTGGCGTATCCGCAGGGTTGGCTCGGGCAAGGTCTGGGTCGAAGATGCGAACGGCTTGCCGCCGACGATTCCGTTCTGGCTCGGCGAGTCGCCGGGCCGCACGCGCGAGCTATCCGGGGCGGTGTCCGACTTGCGTGCTAGAGTCGCTGGCTTGCTGCCCGATCGAGAAGCTGGCCACGCGTGGCTGGCAGGGCAGGTATCGATGTCGCAGGCGGCCGCCGAGCAGATCGTCAGCTACGTGGCCGAGACTCAGGCAATGCTCGGCGCTGTGCCCGAACAGGAGCGCATCATCGCCGAACGTTTCTTCGACGAGGCCGGCGGCATGCAGCTCGTGATTCACTCCCCCTGGGGCGCGCGCATCAACCGCGCCTGGGGCATGGCGCTGCGCAAGCGCTTCTGCGTAAGCTTCGACCGCGAGTTGCAGGCGGCCGCTACTGATGATGGCATCGTCATCTCGCTGGTTCAGCAGCATTCTTTTCCGTTAAGCGATGTTTTTCTGATGCTCCGTCCGGCGACCCTCGAATCAACTTTGACTCAAGCCGCGCTCGCCTCGCCGCTTTTCACCAACCGCTGGCGCTGGAACGCCGGCCGTGCCCTGGCGCTCCTGCGCTTTAGCGGTGGCCGGAAGGTTCCCGTGGCGCTGCAACGCATGCGCGCTGAAGACTTGTTGGCCGCGGTTTTTCCGGAGCAGACCATGTGCCAGGACAACCGCGCTCTACCGGGTGAAATTCCCGACCATCCACTGGTCAATGAGACCATCAACGACTGCCTGCGCGAAGCCATGGACCTTGACGGTTTGCGGGAAATCACCGAGCGCATTCAGAACGGCGAAATCAAAACCCTGGCGGTCGATACGCCGGCGCCGTCGCCCATGGCCCATGAAATCTTGAATGCCAATCCCTATGCGTTTTTAGACGATGCGCCGCTCGAAGAACGGCGCGCGCGGGCGGTGTCGCTCAGGCGCACTGATCCGTGGATTGGGCGCGAGTTCGGCCAACTCGATCAATCAGCCATCGAAGAAGTACGGCGCCAGGCATGGCCGGACATCCGCAATGCCGACGAGCTCCATGATTTTCTGTTATCGCTATACGCGCTGCCGCTGACCCAGGGTGGCGGCCTGGAGAGTTTCGCCGATTCGTTGATCGCCAGCGGCCGCGCGACCACCGCCTTGTGGAGCACGCCGGATCATGAAATACGCGCCTGGGTGGCGGCCGAGCGCTCTGATCTTTTGCGCTTGTGCGTTTCGCCGGTGCGTTACCATCCGCCTATCAGCATGCCGCTCGACTTTGTCGAAAAAACTACTTCGGAAGAGGATGCGGTGCGCAAGCTTGTTCAGGGTTGGCTGGACGCCATTGGGCCGACCACCGCGGCGCAACTCGGCGCGCGCTTGGGCTTGCCGGTGGCCAAGATCGACGCCGCGTTATTGGGCTTGGAAGCCGCGGGCGCGGTGCTGCGCGGCGAGTTCACCGCTGATCACGCCTCCGGTGAAATCGAATGGTGCGAGCGCTCGCTTCTGGCGCGCATCCACCGGCTAACCCTCGGGCGCGCGCGCAAGGAAATCGAAGCGGTCTCGGCCGCCGAGTTCATGGAGTTTCTTTTGAGCTGGCAACATCTCACGCCCGCCGGGAATCTCCTCGGACGCGACGGCGTGCTCCAAGCGATCGAGCAACTCCAGGGTTTAGAACTGCCGGCGCCTGCCTGGGAGCGCGACATTTTGCCGGCGCGGTTGGCAAACTACGATCCCGCGGATCTCGAGCACTTGTGTCTCGGCGGTGTCGTCGCGTGGGGTCGCTTGCGCGGCAATATCGATCCGGAAAGCGACGGCGCTGCGATCGTAAAACGCGGCAGGCGCATGCTCGCGCCTGCGCGCAATGCGCCGATTGCTTTTCTGCGCCGCGACCAGGCGCCGTATTTTCTTGATGCGGGCGTCGATTGGCGCCAGGGCGCGGCGCTGTCGCCGGCGGCGCGCGAAGTCGCCACTTATTTAGAGCACCATGGCGCGTCGTTTTTGAGCGACCTTGCGCGCGATACCGGTTTGTTGAAAGTCAAAGTCGAGGAAGCCCTGTGGCAACTGGTCGCCCAGGGCTTCGCCACCGGAGACGGTATCGCCGGCCTGCGCGTGCTCCTTACTCCCGAGCACAAGCGCGCTGGTAAACGGCGCAATTTCCGCGTGCTTAGCGGCGGCCGCAGTCCGGAGCGGTCGATGCCGCTGGGACGTTGGTCGCTGTGGCGCCGACCTGCGCGCGGCGCGGCACCGGAAGGCGCGAGCGTTGAACACAAGGCGCGGCAGTTGCTCTGCCGCTACGGCGTGGTTTTTCGCGATCTCCTGGCGCGTGAGAACAACTCGCCGCCCTGGCGCACTCTGTTGCAGTTTTACCGGCGCGCGGAAGCGCGCGGCGAGATTCGGGGCGGCCGCTTTGTCCATGGTTTTGTCGGCGAGCAGTTCGCGCTTCCTGAAGCCTTGGAAGCGTTGCGCGCCGGGCGGCGCGCGCCGAAATTAAACGAGCCGCTGATTGTCGCGGCTGCCGACCCGCTTAACCTGGTTGGCATTCTCTCACCGGGCGCGCGCGTGTCGCCGTATTCGAATCAGGTGATTGCCTACTACCAGGGTCTGCCCATAGAGATAGGCGTGCTCGGCGCGGTGCTGAGCCGCATTCAACATATGGCAGGCCAGCAGCCTGCGGGCTGGCAGCGCTGATTGGCAGGCTGCTGAAAAAGCCTCTAGCTTTTACGTAGTTTTCGAGTTTCGAGTTTCTTGTTTCGAGTTTCAACCCGAAACGCGGAACCCGAAACCCGAAACACCGAGTGCGCTCTGCGCTTCCGCAGGAGGGGAGACCACTATGGCGGAGAAACGAATCGTCGGCATTGCCAGTCCGCGGGTGGAAGGCGAAGAAAAAGTCGGCGGCACGGCGATCTATGCGGTGGATGTGAGCTTGCCGAATATGCTCTGGGTAAAGGCGCTCAGAAGTCCGATTGCCCATGGCAGAATCGCACGACTCGATATCTCAAAGGCGTTGGCGAGCCCTGGAGTTGTCGCGGTAATTACCGGCGATGATTTCGGCGGCGCGCTCATCGGTAAAAAAATCATCGACATGCCGGTGCTTGCCGACGGTGTCGTACGCTTTATAGGCGAGAAGGTTGCCGCCGTGGCAGCAAAGAGCGCAGACCTCGCGGAGCGCGCCGTGGATCTCATCGAGGTCGAGTACCAAGAGCTCGCCGTGGTGGCGGATTTAGCGCAAGCGCTCTCGCACGATGCGCCTGTGATTCACCCGAACCTGGCTCGGTATAAAGGCTTGTTGCATGAGATCACCGCGCCGAGCAATGTCTTTGTCGCGCTCGATTGGAAGAAGGGCGACGTTGCGGAGGGCTTTCGCCAGTCCGATGTTATCGTAGAAAATACTTTCAGCGTGCCCGCGGTCCATCAAGCCTATATTGAGCCTCACTCTTGTGTGGTTCAGGTGAATTCCGCCGGCGGCGCCGAGGTATGGGCTTCGACCAAAGCGCCCTTCGCGATGCGCGATCAGCTCGGTAGCGTATTTCAAGTCGCGCCGGCAAGCATCGTTGTCCATCCTTGCTACGTCGGCGGCGACTTCGGCGGCAAGGGTGACTCTAACGAAGTGGCGCTGTGCTATGCGCTGTCGCGAAAGACCGGCCGGCCGGTGAAGCTGCTGATCGACTACAGCGAGGAGCTGATGGCCGGTAATCCACGCCACGGCGGCACGATCAAGATCAAAACCGGCGTAAAGAAAAACGGCTTGATGATCGCCCAGCACATGGAAATTGTTTTCGACAGCGGCGGCTACGGCGCTTACCGGCCGCAGGGATATCTGGTCGGCGCCCATGAGTGCCTTCGGACCTTACCGGATTGCCCAACACGCGCATCGAAGAGAAATATGTCTACACAAATAAATTCCCCTGCGGTTACATGCGCGCGCCCGGTCACCCGCAAGGCGCCTTTGCGGTCGAGAGCCAGGCCGATCTCGTCGCCAGGCGATTGGCCATGGATCCGGCGGAGTACCGGCGCAGAAATTTCATGCACGACGGCGATCATTTTCCGATCGGTGAGAGCATCGCCCATGTCAAGATAACGGAAGCTCTAGAGAAGGCTCTGGAGGTTTCAGGCTATCATGCGGCCCAAGGCGAAAAACGTCGGCCGCGGCTGTGCGGTAGGCAACTGGGTTTCCAAGGGCGGCGAATCCTATGCGTTTGTCAAAATTGACGAGAGCGGCGCGGTGACGTTGTCAACGGCCGTGACCGATACCGGTCCGGGCGCCTACACGGTCATGCGCCAGATCGTCAGTCAGGAGTTGGACGTGCCGTTAGATTCGATTCGCATGGAAATCGTCGATACCACGCGGGTGCCGAATGACACCGGTGTGCGCGGCAGCAGCAGCACGCGCGTGCATGGGGGCTCGGCATTTGCCGCGGGGACAGAGGCGCGCCAAGAAATCTTGAGGATCGCCGCGCGCGCGATGGACGCTTCTCCGGACGAGCTCCGGCTGAACAGGGGTGGGGTTACTCATGGCCGCGCCGAGCGGCGCATGAGTTTCGCCGAGATCGCCGCCGCCAACGGCGCGCCGATCATTGTCGAAGGACACTACGCCAATCCGAAAGAAGGGCCGGAAACCTCAACCGTGGCGCAGATCGCCGAGGTCGAGGTCGACACCGAAACCGGCGCGCTAACGGTCACGCGCTTGACCACCGCGCACAATACCGGAACCGTTCTGAACTCATTAACGCACCAGGGACAGATCGACGGCGCGGTGGTGATGGGCGTAGGCTACGGGACCATGGAGGAACTCGCGACCGACGAGAGCGGCCGGGTGATGACCGCGAGCCTTGGCGATTACAAGATTCCCAACATCAAGGATATCCCAGAGATCAAGACCGCGATCGTCCAATCCAGCGCCGGCAGCGGGCCGTATAACAGCATGAGCATCGGCGAGACCGCGATCATCCCGACCGCGGCCGCTATCGCCAATGCGGTCGAAGACGCGGTCGGTGTGAGGATTACATCGCTGCCGATCACAGCCGAAAAAGTACTGAGGGCGCTGAGAAGGCGCTGAGCGCAGAGAGCAGAGCGGTCGGCACTGACGACGGAAGAGACGGACGCACGGTCTGTCTGCGGTCCCCGGGCATCAGTCGTTTACTTCCAAGCTCATTCCTCGGCTTAAATCTGCAGATTTCTCCTCGGCGTTAAACAATCCTAGCCAGCCTAACAGATTGCTGAAAATTCTGGGCAGGCTGCTCAAAAGGCCCAGAGGCAAGGCGCGCGAAGAACGATCAGCGGAGGCGTACTCCTGTACGTTGACGCGCAATCGTTCGAGCGCACCCTTTGACAAAGCTCAGGGCAATCGGCCTATGGACCTTTTTCAGCGAGCAGAGCGCACCGATTTTCCTTCGCTTCTTTTTCTAAGACGGTCGAGAACTAGCATTCACACTTGCTCATGCCCGTAACTTCAAAGTGAAGCAGACAAAAGCCCGCAGGCTGCTCAAAAAGGCCCAGAGGCGAGGCGCGCGAAGGAGGCGTACTCCTGTACGTTGACGCGCAATCGTTCGAGCGCACCCTTCGACAAAGCTCAGGGCAATCGGCCTATGGACCTTTTTCAGCAGCCTGCTAAAGCTTTTTGGCGCGCGCTCGCTTGCCGTAGAGCTCAATAAAAGTTTCGTAGAACGACACGATGGTGCGGTCCTCTAGCTCCGGATAGCGGTCTCGCGTCTGATATAACAAGGTCAAGCTCAACGAGCTTTTTTGGATTTCGACCAGGCGGGCGGTTTTTGCGTCCAGGTAAGCGCCGATGGTTCGAAGGACGTTCGAGGCGTTGTAAAAATCGGGTAGTCGGCCCGCGAGCGCGCGTCGCGCTTTGCTTTTCGTCTCCAATTCTTTGATATCCCGCGGCGCCAAGGTAATGATACACTCGCTGCGCCGCCAATTATTATTACGCAGCTGGCGCACAAGGTCGAGCAACGACTCCGGCTTATCCGGTTTGCCGCTGACAGTGTATTGACCCAGCCGGGTCTTAAGCTCGAATGTTGAAATGCCGCGGGCTTCCAGCGCTTGCCCAATGGTACGAAGCTCGTGGCTGTAAGCTGATGTTTCCACCCGGTGCCTCGCTTAGTTGTTGTCGCCAATTCTCGATGTGAAATGCGCGCCACTTTTAACACTTAGCCCAGGGCGAGACAAGGGGTTGAAATCACAGCTGCATGAAGGGCAGTTCAAATAACTGAAGTTCCACGCATCGCTCGTTTGTTCAAAATTCCCTATTGGAAAAAAAGATTGTGGCGTATTGTCATGCTGCGGCGCAGCGAAGATCTCGTCTTAAGTCAGAATCCTTGGTATTCGCTCAAGGTATTCACTCGCAGCGGCAAGCTTGGAGTGAGTCACTTTGTTGACATGGTAATAGCCCGAACGTATGTTTGAGGAGCGCAATTGGTTGCGCCCTTTGAGAGGGTTTTTCCAGGAGGAATCAATGGCACGACCTGAGCAAGTTCACGCGGCGGCGAGCGCCGTCAGCTATCGCGGCTTGCGCGAATGGCTGACCCAGGTAGAGAAACTCGGTGAGCTGGAGCGCGTCAATGGCGCGCACTGGGACCGCGAAATGGGCGCGATCACACAGATGCTCACCGAGACCGGTAAGGGCAGGGCGCCGGCGATTCTTTTCGACGAGGTGCCGGGCTATGCCAAAGGTTATCGCACCCTATATGGGCAATTTTCTACCATCAAGCGCGTCGCGCTGACCCTCGGTCTTCCTCTCGAGTATGAACACAAAGCCGACATCGTCAAAGCTTATCATCAGCGCATGACCGAGATGAAACTGATCAAGCCGAAGATGGTCAAGAGCGGATCGATTTTTGACAACGTCCTGGAAGGCGACAGGGTGGACGTGCTGAAATTGCCGGCGCCGGTTCATCATCAAGCGGACACGCACCGCTACATCGGCACCGCCGACATGTGTATTACCAAAGATCCCGATGCCGAGTGGTACAACTTCGGTGCCTACCGCTGCCAGGTCTATGACGAAAAAACCATCGGCTGCCAGATCACCGAAGGCAAGCATGGCCGAATTCACCGCGACAAGTATTTCGAGCGCGGCCAACCGGCAAAATTTGCCATCGTTTGCGGCCAGGATCCGTTGCTTTATTTGCTGTCCGCCAGCCCGCTGCCCAGCGGTATTTCCGAATACGATTTTGCCGGGGGCATTCGCGGTGAGCCGGTGGAAGTGGTCAAAGGTCCGTATACCGGGTTTCCGATTCCAGCCGATGCCGAGATCGTCGTCGAAGGCGAGGCGCTGGCGGGGCAGAGCAAACCCGAGGGGCCGTTCGGCGAGTGGATGGGTTACTACTCTGACGACGTGGTGCCGCGGCCCTACCTGAACGTGAAAACGGTGATGTACCGCAATGATCCGATTCTGACGTGCGCGCCGCAACACAAGCCGGTGGATGAAACCGGGTTGCTTAAAGGGATTGCCGGCGCGGCCGAGATCTGGAAGGCGCTGGACGCCTGCGGCCTGCCGGAAATTCTCGGCGTGTGGAATCATGAAGGCGCGCCGGCCACGCGCTTCACCGTCATCCAGATTCGCCAGCGCTATCCGGGCCACGCGCGCAACGTGCTGCACGTCGCGGCTAATTGCATGGCCGGCGCTTACAACGGCAAGTGGACAGTCGTGGTCGATGACGACGTCGATTGCTCCGATATGGATCAAGTGCTCTGGGCGATGGGCACGCGCTTTGATCCGATGAGCGATATCGATCTAGTACAGAAGGCCTGGTCTTCCGGGCGCGATCCAATGTTTCTCCCGGGCAATTTCAACAACCGGATCTTGATCGACGCCTGCATCCCTTACAATCGTAAACTAAGGGGCGAATTCGCCAAAGTCGTCGAGGTGCCGGAGGATTACCGCAGTAAGATGAAGGCGAGGTTTGCGGATGTATTCAAGTCGCGATCATAGTATCGCAGTTCGGCAGTCAAGCGGAACGAGGAGCAAGTCTCTTCGGTCGCGGTCAATAGATCGGTGCCGTGGCGAGACCGGCAAGCTGAACGGGTCGAGCGAGCAGCGTTGCGTGGAATAACTTATCGCTAAGCGCCATACAGGTCGGCGTGGCACTTTGCTCCTGTGCCCGCTCACTACGAGGCTCGCTCCTCGCCCGCAACTCTGCCGCTAGACGGCCATGTCTTCTGAATGAAGCGGCGCCAAGTGAAGAATCTCGGCCGAGATCCTTCGCGCTGCTCAGGATGACAGAGGCGGCCCGCGCGCCAGATTGTGCATCAATAAGAAGTTCACAGAGCTAATGTCGAAACCGTCGGGCGTTTGAACCTCGACAGAGGAGTCACCATGGTTTTTGCCAGTTGGCGCGGCGTCGTCGGCGTCGTTAAACCGACGCATCGGCCGGGATCGTTGGAAGAGTTTATTCGCCTGCTGCCCGAAGGCATCGGCGTAGTGCCGGTCTATTTAAATTTCAAACGCGGCACCGAAGATGAGTTTCGCGCCGCCCTCAACGCCGTCGAAAAAAAGGTCGCTGAGCTGGCGGAGGAGGGCGTCGATCTGATCCATCCCGAAGGGGCTCCGCCTTTCATGGTACAGGGCTACAAGGGCGAAGAAGCGCTGATTAAACAATGGGAAGCCAAGTATAAAGTCCCGATGGTGACCGCGGCGCAGACGCAAGTCGAGGCGCTGCGCGCGTTGAATATCAAAAAATTCGTCGGCGTCACTTACTTCGTCAACAGCGTCAACGAGATCACGACGCGCTATTTTCAAGAAGCCGGGTTCGATGTGCTGGCGATGGAAGGCATATCGGTGGCGTTCGAAGACGTCGGCCGGCTTGCCTCACAGGAAATCTATGCGCACACCCGCAAAGCTTTTCTGAAACATCAAAATGCCGAGGGCATCTACATGCTCGGCACCGGCTGGCGCTGTTTGGACATCATTCGCATGCTCGAGGAAGATCTCCAGATTCCAGTGGTTCATGCTGTGCCGGCGCGCGTCTGGTCGGTGCAGAAACGGCTGCACGTGCGCCAGCGCACGCGCGGTTTCGGCAGGCTGCTGGAAGAGATGCCGTAGCGCGGCTAGCTTTGCTGATCTCCTTAGCTATTGATTGACTTGGCGTAGCGGCTGGCGTAGCCTGAGCTTGCGGTTTTAAGGCTATTGTATGCATAATCTTATTGGTTGCAGCTCTCTCGGAATGCGGCATATGGAGAGGAAATTTTTAGTAGCCGTTGTGCTCACGGTAGTTTCCGGTGTCTCCTGTAGCGCCGTAGTGCCGCCATCCGGCGGCTCTCCGCAGAGCCAGAGTGCCAATGTAGGCAGCGCTCCTGTGCCGGCGACGATTACGAGTTCCCAGCGCTTGCAGCACGCCTGGAGTAAGGCCATCGAAGGCCTGGCCATGGGCGGAACTGTCGCGGGTCCTTACGGCGCCGGCGGCGGTTTGGTAATCGGACTGATCGCCGGTCTCTTCATGGCCGATTCGCACTACACCGCTCTCAACAGTCAAATTCAGACAGAACAACAAAAAGACCGTCAATTGGAAGCCGCCCTCGAACAGGAGCTGGCGCGCCAGCGCGATCTCGAAAAGCAGATCACCGCTGCTGCTGGAAGCAGCGGGTCGCCACCAGATCAGTCTATCGCGCAAGCTCCGGTAGCGCCTGATCAGGCGGCGGCGCCGCGCGAGTCAGCCGCGCCGCCGCGGCCGCCTGAGACTCTGGCGTCTTTGAGCAAACCTACGCCCGCGCCTCAAGCCGCGCCCGTTTTTAAAAATGTCGAAGTCAAAGACCTCAATGGCGACGGCGTGCCGGATCTATGGCTCTACTATAATCCCCACAAGCCCGGTGAGATTATTCGCCAGGAAGAAGCATCCAAATACGACGGCCGAGTGAACACCTGGAGTTACTTCAAAGATGGACTGCTGGTTCGCAGTGAAGTCGATAGCCGGGGACAAGGCAGAGCCGATACGGTTTTTTACTATATCAATGATAAGATCGCACGCGAGGAGCGCGACGAGACCGGCCAGGGAAGAATGACCTATCGCGCGACCTTTGAAGGCGGCCGCATGGCTAAGGTCGAGCGCGAGACTCTGGGCACCGGCCGGACCGATTTATGGCTCTACTATGACACGGCGAGAGACGGCGAAATCGTCATCAAGGAAGAAAAAGATTTGAACGGCGACGGCATCGTCGACTTGTGGTCGCATTATGACAATGGCCGCCTGGCGCGCCGCGATGTGAGCGCCGTTGGTTTAGAAATTCTTTCTAAACAAGAGGGCCTGCCGGTTTCCACCGCCGAGTTAAAACACCCACCACCCGGCTGATCAAACTAGCGGAAGCTGGTCTACCGCGGCGGCCCTTCGGTTGAGGGCGGCGGTTGTTGCGGCCGCCTGAGGCTCTCTTCCCGGCTGCGCTCGACGTCGCGTTGAATCTCAGCGGGAGTTCTTCCCAGGCGCTTTATTTCCAATTCCAGATTTTTTTCCTTCTCCAGGAAAATTTCCAAATCCAGAGACTTCTGGGTTCCGGCCTGGTAGTAAACCGTGATCGAATCGCTGGCGTTGGAGCCATCGCTGGCGCGCGCGAAGACGTCGATCTGATTTGCGCCTTCGACCACTGGAACCGCGGAGGAAAAAAATCCGTCGGCGCTCAATCGTTGTTGGGTTGCCTTTTGACCGCTCGTGCGATTGATTACCTGGACATAATCCACGCCGACCACTGAGACGTTCTCGACGACCGCAAGCACGTCCGCCGGCCGCGATACCGGAATATAAGTGCCGCCGCTTTCTTTGGCGATGCCGGCGGCGGCGCGCGGATAAGAAAGAGCTTCTTCGCCAAGGGTAAAGACATGCACTTTGATGCCGGCCTTGCCCGCCAGCCGGGCCGCATTGATCGCCAGCTCGGTGTCTTCGGGAGCCGCCAGCCGCGCCCGGCCGATCGGCAGCGTGGGAAAGCCATCAGTGAGCATGATTTGCACTTTTACCGCGTCGGTGCGCCTATCGCTCAATCCCAATCCCATAAGCTCAGTGATGCCCAGGCGTATACCCTCTACCATGTTGGTGCCGCCGTGCGGTCCTTGCCGAAGAATATCGTCGAGAACATGACGCACGCGCTCGAAGTCGCTGGTGAGCGGCTGTAGTAACATGGCTCCTTCGCTGAAAGTAAGCACGCCTACTCTTGTGGTTTCCGAGTTAAGTTGGAGCAGCAGGCGGCGCGCCGCGGCGACTTCGGCGGCGAGTATGGAATTGCGCAAGTTACGTAGCGACGGCCTGCCAACGTTCAGGCCGCCGATCGAAATTTGCGGAGTGGGAAATCCCGACGAGCCCGGCCCGGCCGGCAGCGCTCCGGCATCACCGAGATCACTACCGGAATATTGCACGGTGCTGCCAGAGATATCGACGACCAAAAATAGATCGACTCTGGCGGAGCGCGCGGCGTCGCGCGCAACTTTGCCGTTGACGAAGATCGAATTTTGCTCTTGAGTGATCCGGCCGCCGTTCTTCGGCGAAAGAATCTGCACGCGCGGCTCTGCGGCGCGTGCCGGATCGCTGCGTGCGCCTGCCAAGAACGCAAAACACAATGCCAACAAACCCGGCAATAGTCGATTCATCATGACTCACCTCGACGAGAAAAAACGCTAACATTATTAAGAAATGGTGTAAACGATACGATAATTGTGGAAGGAATGGAGGCGGACTTTTCGCCGGCTCCGCTGGCTCGCAGAGCCGCAGAGGATGAGGGATTGCCGGCAGACCTAAAGATGTCGGGCTACGCAGCCAACCGAGCCTACGGCTCTTCTACCCTATCCCGCTCGGTGCGGGAGAGGGTAGGGGTGAGGGTGATCTTGTGGTTACGCGACGATCGCCGGTTTCAAAGGCGTGTGGCTCGGAATCGCGGGGACTCGCGTGCGCGGCTTACCGTCGACCTGGCTGTTGCCGGCGCCGAGGAGCAGCATTCTGCTCGTGCCGGAGTTACAGAGCTGGTAGGATTCGCCGGACTTCAGCATCACCGTGTCGAACTGCTTCAAAACGAACTCCTTGTGCGGCGTCCGTACGGTACACTCGCCTTCGAGGACCATAAAGATATGATCATCGTTGTCGTGGTAATGCATATCGTCTTGCAGGTTGGGCTCGCAGTTGATGACCCAGTAGTATGCCAAATCGGTGCGCCAGAGACTCAAGTGGCCAATCTCCGGGTGGGCATCGGCTTCTTTGACGGGATTTTTCATTTCGACCATAAGATCCTCCTGTATTTGTCTTCCAAAGTTCGGTTCAATGTTGCCGTGGTTGATCTAACGTGTAGGGGCAGGTTTTAAACCCGCCCTCTTCCGGTTTGCTTCGGTTTGTAGGCTGTTCAAAAAGATCTCAGAGGCGAGGCGCGCGAGCAATCGGCGAGCTGAGAGGCGTACAGAGCGAGTACGTTGAAGCGAGACGAATTGAGCGCGACGAAGCATATGGGTCTTTTTCAACAGCCTGTGCTAGCCGTGATTTCTCGGCGGCCGCTGTTTGGGTTTCACGAGACGCCCGTGGGTGCCGTCGCAATAGGGATGATCCTTTGAGCGCCAGCAGCGACAGATCGCGACCGTGGTCGGCTCCTCGAATTCAAGAATATGCGGCTGGATGCTTGTGCCGGCATGGGAGCCGTCACAAAAGGGCGGGTTTTTCGTGCGCGTGCAGCGGCAATAGGCGACGCTTTTTGAAACTTGTTTTACGATCGCCGGTTCGATGAGGTCTTCGTAGGACAGCGGCATATTGTATTTCTCCTTCGTGAATGGCTCGATCTCTTGTTTTTCATTTGCGCCGGAACGGTACGACCCCTCTAGCGCACATACCGTGCGGTCTGAAGTTTCATTGTCTATTATTTTTTGAGCGGCTTCAATGCATTGTCGCCCAGCGCGGCGCCGCGCGCTTTATCGGTAACGGGAAACTCTTCAATAATCTGTTTCACGCGCGCAACCGACGTAAGCAACGCCGGCGCATCGCTGTCCAGATTTTACACGAAGCCGTAGAGCTTTGCCGGATTGTCCACCAAAATTTTCTTTCGAAACGCCTCATCGGGAGCGAACTCCGCCAGCAGATCGACCAGGTCGCCGTCGTTGGGCGTGTGCCCGGGCGCAAAATTGTTGGAGTGCGGCCAATCGGTGCCCCAGATCACCCGATCCGGCGCGGCGGCAATAATGGCGCGCGCGTAGGGAATGACTTCAACGAAGGGGAGCCCGAAATAGTCGTGGACCATCGTTTCGCAGATCTTGTCCGCGCCGCTCACTTTCACCCAGACGTGCTTGAGCCTCATGAGGTCGAGTAGCAGTTGAAAGCCCGGCTGCACGAGGCCTTTTGCAGGTTTGACCCGGGCGATGTGATCGATCACTACGGCCACGGGCATGGCGCGAATGCGCTTTTCCTGCTCCAGCAGGTTCTTCATGTCGACGTGCAGGTCCACGGACCAGCCAAAATCAGCAACATGTTCCGCGCAGCGGTCGAGCACCTCGAGCTTCGACATTGCCGCGCGGCCGGTCGAGCAAGTTAAAACGGACGCCGCGGATGCCGCCGTCGTGCAAACGTTGCAGTTCGCTCCTGGAGGTTTTGTCATCGATGCGGCCGACGCCACGAAAGCTGCCGCCGGAATTTTTTATGGCATCCAATGTAGCCGAGTTGTCGAGACCGTGGACGCTCGGTTGCACGACCACGGCGCGCTTGATGCCGATGACCGCAACCATATTTAGATAATGTTCCAGCGGCGCCGCCGGCGGCGTGTATTCATGCGTCGATGCAAACGGAAAAACCTCCGGCGGCCCAAAGACATGGAAGTGGCTGTCGCACGAATCTGGCGGCGGCGTGAAGACGGGCTTCCGTGTGTTCGGATCCGGCGGATAGCAGTAGGACATCGCTAATCTCTCCAGGCTCTTTTATCCGTGTCCGAAACGCGCATGAGCTGAAATCGCCATCGTCATTGCCGTGCAAGCGGAAATCCAGGTTCAGATGCTCATCAAGCTAAAAATCGCTCGGCCAACGGGCTTGCAGGGTTGCCGAGGTGCTCCGACATCGTGTAGTGATTGGCGCCGGGCACTTCGAGATATTCGGCTTTGAGGCCGCGCTGTTTGGAGAATTCAAAATATTCCTTAGACATCTGCTGCCAACCCGCCGGTTCCTCTCCACCACCGCCACCAACAGCGGACAGTTAACAGTCGGTGAATTTAAGAGCGGGCTGTTCCGCTTTGCAATTTCCGCGGTCATGCGGATTTCTTCATTGGCGTTGATGTGCATAACCATATCGAGATCGTGCACCCCGGACATTGCCGCCGCGCCCTTGATGAAGGTCTTCGGCAAACCTTCTTTTTCCCAGTCATGCGCCAACGCCATGGCAGTTAGATGGCCGCCGGCTGAATGACCGGAAACAAAAAGCTTCGATGGATCGCCGCCGTAGCGAATGATGTTGCGAAATGTCCAGGCGATTGCAGAGCGGGTCTGGCCGACGATATCGGTTACCGTCACCTGTGGACACAAATCGTATTCGACTAGCACGACCGTAGCGCCGCGCTCGGTAAAAGCCGGCACAAAATTGGCGTTGTCTTCTTTCGTGCCGCTGCGCCAGTAACCGCCATGGATATACACAAGCACCGGCCCGCCGGCCCGGTCGGCGGCATAGATGTCCAAGGTTTCCCGCGGCGCGCTGCCGTACGGAACATTCAGCCAGGACTTCGCCGACGCGCGCACCGCGCGAGCCCGTGCCGATCTTACTTTGGCGAGCTCGGGATAATCCGGCACCGAAACCCGGGGATTGTACTGGTACTCCATTTCGTCGAGACCAAAGGATTTGTACGCTGGTTCACTCATTGTCGTTCTCCTTCTGCCGAGACTAGTGGAAACCAAACGCCGCTGTCAATGCGCCATGACGTGCGATACTGGCAGGTGTTCTCCTTGCTTTTCCAATATTCCGATACTATAGACGGAACACATAGTGAAATAAGCGGTGGTTACGCGCGCGCAGCACGATTATTTTCAAACATCACACCAAACCCGCTCGATCACATTAACGACCCATGATTTGCCCGCAGTGCCAGTCCGATAATCCGCCCAACGCGGCGTTCTGCGATGAATGCGGTGGACGGCTTGAAACGGCATGTCCCAATTGCGGCGAGTCCAATCGCTGGTCCGCAAAGTTCTGCCGCAACTGCGGTCAGTCGATCAATCAAAACCCTGTAGCCGGTCCAGCTACAGCCGCCGCAGTACCCGCGCCCGACACTTACGTTCCCAAGCATCTCGCCGAAAAGATCCTGGCGACTCGACACAAGCTGGAAGGCGAACGAAAGCAGGTGACAGTTCTGTTTGCGGATATCCGGGATTCGATGAAGCTCATCGAAAACCGCGATCCCGAGGAGGCGCAAAGGATCTTCGATCCGGTGTTACGTGTCATGATGGACGCTGTCCATCGCTACGAGGGGACGGTCAACCAGGTGCTCGGTGACGGCATCATGGCTTTGTTCGGCGCGCCACTCGCCCATGAGGATCACGCGCTGCGGGCATGCTATGCGGCCCTGGCGATGCAGGAGGAAATGCGGCGATACCGCCAAAGGCTCGGTCAGTCCGAGGAATCGGGATTACACATCGGCGTCGGCATGAATTCCGGCGAAGTTGTGGTTCGCTCTATCGATAATGACCTCAATATCGATTACTCGGCTTTAGGTCAGACAACCCATCTGGCAGCGCGCATGCAGGAGCTGGCGGGTCCCGGTGTAGCTTTGATGTCGGCCAATACTCTGCGCCAAGTTGAAGGATTCATACAAGTAAAGTCGCTCGGCGGTGTGCAGGTAAAAGGCGTTTCACAGCCGGTCGAGACCCATGAACTCATCGGCGCCACCGCGGCGCGCACGCGAGTACAGGCCGGCGCGGCTCGCGGGCTGACACCGTTGGTCGGACGCAGCACGGAGATCGACATTTTCAACAAAGTTGTTCAGCAAGTGACGCGTGGGCATGGCCAGATTTTGGCGATGGTGGGCGAACCGGGACTCGGTAAGTCGCGTCTCGTTCACGAATTTACTCGTCACCAGCTGCCGGCAGATTGGCTCGTGCTGGAAGCCGCGTCTGTTTCGTATGGAAAGGCAACGCCATACCTACCACTAATTGAGATGTTGCGGCGCTACTTCCAAATCGCCGACGGAGAAAGCAGCGATAACATTCGAACCCAAGTAATGATGCATATCCTGGAACTGGACAGCGCGCTGAAGGATGCAATCCCGCCGATTATCTCATTGCTTGGTGCTTTACCGGACGAAAAACAAACTGCCTCAAAACCATTGCATGATTGGCTAGAACAATTAAAGGATCTCAGCGACTTGATCAGACGTTTCAATTCCATGGATCCCCGCCAGCGCCGCCGTACCACTTTGGATGCGCTCAAACGGATTTGTGTCAGGGAAAGCCGAAGACAGAACCTGCTGCTGGTTTTCGAAGACCTCCACTGGATTGATCACGAAACCCAAGCGTTTCTTGATGGGTTGGTCGATAGCCTTCCCATGGCACGCCTGGTGCTCTTGGTCAATTACCGTCCCGAGTACAGTCACGGCTGGTCGGAAAAAAGCTATTACACTCAGCTCCGCGTTGATCCGCTTCAGACGAGCAGCGCCGAAGAATTGTTGTCGAATCTACTCGGAACGAACCAAGATCTTACGCCGCTTAAAGAGCTCCTGATCAAACGGACGGAAGGGAATCCGTTTTTCGCCGAGGAGAGCGTCCGGTCGCTAGTGGAAACCGGTATCTTGACCGGTGAAAAAGGGGCTTACCGGCCGGGTCTCAAAATCAATGATCTTATAATCCCGAGCACCGTTCAAAACGTTGTGGCAGACCGTATCGATCGACTACCCATCGAAGAAAAGCACCTACTGCAAACCGCCGCAGTGATCGGAGTAATCGTTCCTTTTGGATTGTTGCGGGCGGTGGCAGAGTTGCCGGATGAGGAACTGTACCAGTATCTCGCCCACCTTCAGACAGCGGAGTTTATTTACGAAACGAACCTTTTTCCTGAACTCGAATATTCCTTCAAGCACGCTTTAACCAATGAAGTTGCTTACGGCGCTTTGCTTCACCAGCGTAAGACTCAGTTGCACGCAAAGATCGTTAGCGCTCTCGAGAAAAGTGCAGATAGGAATTTCCAGGATGATATCGAAACACTTGCTCACCACTCCTTTCAAGGAGAGATGTGGAGTAAAGCGGTATCTTATCTAAAACAGGCCGGAGAGAAGGCCGTATCTCGGTCGTCCTTTCGAAACGCGGTGGTTTGGTACGACCGAGGTTTACAGGCTTTACGGAATTTACCGGTGGAACCAACGGTGCTTAGAGATTCAGTTGATGTTCGTGTGAACATGCGCAATGCACTGTTTGTACTCGGCGATTTTCCGCAAGGGATTAGGTACCTGGAGGAAGCTAAGGAAGCGGCCATCACATTGAAAGATCAAGCTAGGTTAGGGACGGTGCTCAACTTGATAACGGCACATTGGAATATTGCTGGGAACTCGGAAAGGGCCGTGGTTTCTGCTAAAGAGGCGGTTAATTATACAAAGGCCCCCGAGAATATCGACATTCATATTGTAGCGCACTATTTTCTTGGCGTCGCTTATCACAATCTGGGCTTATATGACCCGGCCGTGGAGGTGCTTGGGCTCGCACTTCCTCTCATTGGAAATCGGAAATTTGAGTTGTTTGGGACGACGGGGAGTGTATACGTAATCTGCAGAGCATGGTTGGTACGAGGGCTCGCTCAATTAGGAAGATTCGACGATGCGGCCGCTCATGCGGATGACGCAATTCGCGCTGCTGAACAGAGTAAGCACCCCTACAGCATTGCCTATGCTTATTATGGCTCCGGCATACTTTTTCTCCTTCAGGGGGATTTTGCTAGGGCTATTGCCCTGCTCGAACGTGGGGTGGCGGTCTGCGATGCCGCAGATATCCCCGTGCAACGCCCTCTTGTTGCGTCGTGTCTGGGTGCCGCATACGCCTTTGTAGGGCGCCTGGAGGAAGCCCATCAGCTTCTAGAGGGCGCCGTAGCTCACACTGAGTCCATGAGAAGACTGGCTGGTCAGGCGATGCGCGTGGCCTGGTTGAGTCGCGCCTACCTTTTAGCGGGACGAACCGAGGAAGCTCAACTCCTAGCCAGGCGAGGTCTGGAACTCGCTAGTGAAAGCAAAGATAGAGGCAGTCAAGCATGGTTGATGGAGATTCTTGCAGGCATTGCTGCTGGGCGGCGGCCGCTGAACGCCGAACAAGCGGAAGCCGATTACGGTGCGGCTTTGGCAGTGGCGCGAGAACTCAATATGCGTCCGTTGCAAGCGCATTGTCATTTTGGAATTGGCAAGATTCACGCTCAGGTGGAGAATTTAGCGAAGGCTCGCGCCGAGCTTCAGTCGGCTATTTCTCTTTATAAGGCTAGTTCAATGACATATTGGTCATCGAAGACTGAAGATACACTTGCCAAAGTCAATTTATAAAACCTATCCAAAAGAAAACGTTGGGCGGGGAGTATTGTGCAACCGGGCTGCTGCTTTGTCGAATTCGGGGCAGACGAGGTCGAAAAGTCTGTGCCTGAACGCTTCGAACAACAGGTAATCTTTTATCCTGAGCGTATCGCTGTCCAGACCAAAAGTCAGACCATTACCTATCGCGAATTTAATAATACAGCCAATCAAATTGGCAGGACCATTAGGCAACGATCTGCTTCTGATCGACCAGTCGCCCTGCTGTTAGACCACGACCTGTCGGCAATTCTTGCCATCTTTGGCGTTTTGAAGGCGGCGAAAAGCTTCGTTCCTCTGGACCCTTCGGTGCCGCGAGCCAGACTCGCTTTTATGCTGGAAAACTCGGAGGCTGAATTCGTGGTCACCAGCACTCCACGTTTGGCTATCGCTAACGAGCTGATCGATAGCTCCCATATCATCAACGTTGACCAGCTAGATATCCGTTTGGAGACTGGAAATCTCGAGATTCCGATCCGACCACAATGCATGAGTTGTATTCTTTACACTTCTGGGACCACGGGACGGCCAAAAGGCGTCGTCCATACGCATAGGAATGAACTCCACAACGTCATGCATCATACTAATACTTTGTATCTCAGCCATGAAGATCGCCTGACGCTGTTGGGCTCGTATAGCACTGGACAAGGGATGCAGGACCTTTATTGCGCTCTCCTCAATGGTGCAACGCTATACCCCTGGAATCTGAAACTGGACGGATTAGCCGGCTTAGCGGAGTGGCTAATCAAAGAAAGGATCACGATTTACCACTCCGCCGCGACTGTATTTCGCCATTTGATTCGCACTCTCAACGGTAGGGAAGAATTCCCGAATCTTCGTATTATAAGACTCGGAAGTGAACACGTCTCTTGGAAGGACGTAGAGGCGTGCAGACAATATTTTTCAAACGAATGCGTGTTTGTCAACGCGTTGTCGAGCTCAGAAACCAAGACAATCCTTCAGTATGTCATAGACCGAAACACTCATGTTTCCGGCCTCGTCCCTGTCGGGTATCCCGTGGTAGATACTCAAATTCTAATCCTCGACAGCGCTGCTAATGAACTCGGGCCGGACTGTAGCGGCGAAATCGCGGTTCGTAGCCGATTTCTTTCACCGGGATATTGGCGAGCTCTCGATGCAACCAGCGCCGCCTATGTCACCGATCCAGGTTGCCTCGACAACCGATTGTTTCGAACAGGAGAATGGGGGCGAATGTCGAGCGATGGTTGCCTGGAACATCTTGGACGTAGAGATTCACAAGTAATGATTCGCGGGTACAGGGTCGAAACGTACGAAACAGAACTCGCGCTTCTTCATCATCCCGCTGTGGATCACGCCATTGTCTTGCCCTGGGAAAATAACGGCTCAGACAAGTATCTGGTCGGTTATATCACCGCGAATACGTCACGCACTCCCACCGTGAGGGAATTAAGAAGTTTCCTCAAGGATAAAATACCCGAATACATGATTCCAGCAGCTTTTGTATTTTTAGAGTCCTTTCCGATTACGGCCAACGGAAAAGTTGATTTCAATGCGCTTCCCGACCCAAGCACTGCGCGTTCGGCACCGGATAATCCACTTGTTTCTCCGAGAAGTCCCATAGAGCAGGGTGTTGCTGCTATCTGGAGTGAGATTCTTGGCGTTAACGAGATCGGTGTCGAAGATAACCATTTTGAACTCGGTGGGAACTCGCTTACCGTGATGCAAGTGGCTGCTCGCGTGGAGAAGCAATTCAGAGTATCGCTATCATTAAAGCAGTTCTTCGAATCACCAACGATTAGGGGTTTGAGCCGGGCGATTCTTGTTGCTCTTGGAGCCGCATCTCCGACTGATTATGTAGAAATCGGATCGGCCCCACGAGATCAGATCCTGCCTCTGTCATTCGCCCAGCAACGATTGTGGTTCTTGGAACAGTGGGAACCCGATACGCCGGTTTACAATATCTGCCGTGCCTACCGTCTGGTTGGACCAGTAGATGTGGAGGCTATGAGACAGAGTGGGAATGCTCTCGTCGAACGCCATGAAGTGTTGCGGACCTGCTTTCCTGCCTCGGAGGGTCAGCCGAGACAATCAATCGCTGATGCACTTAAACTGGCGGTGCCGTTAATTGATCTGCGAGACATGACAGAAAGAGAACGGATCGACAAGGGTTTGCAGCTGGTGAATGAGGAGGGTAAACGACCGTTCAATCTTGCCGAAGGTCCTATGCTGAGGATGAAGTTGATCCGCTTGATGGACAACGACCATATACTTATTTTCACGGTCCACCAAATCATTTGTGATGGCTGGTCCATGCAGGTATTGCGACGGGAGTTTTGGGCTATTTATGAAGTCCTGACTAAGAGTATTGCGGCTTCCATGCCAGTGCCTACTTTGCAATACGTAGATTTCGCACTCTGGCAAAGGCAGTGGTTACGAAACTCGGTTTTGGATTCGCAGATTAGCTATTGGAAGAATCGGTTGAGCGAGAGATTGCCGATCTTAAATCTTCCAACAGATTACTGCAGACCCATCCGTCAAAGTTTCCGAGGATCAAGACAATCCATTGTCTTATCGCAGTCGTTGACTCAAGAGCTGAGAGATCTGGCCCGTCGAGAGGAAGTCACTTTTTTCATCCTTCTGATGGCAGCCTTTCAAACTCTACTCCACCGCTATGTCCAAGAGGATGATTTAATCGTTGGGTTTCCGATCGCTAACCGCAACTGGACGGAGACCGCAGGACTCGTGGGGCCGTTCGTTAACACGTTGGTTCTGCGTGCGGACTTCTCCGGCGAGCCGCGTTTTAGAGAGGTACTTCCCAGGGTTCGAGAGGCATGTCTAGGTGCGTATGCTCATCAGGACCTCCCCTTCGAAAAATTGATCGAGGAACTACGGCTCACGCGAGATCTATCTCGTAATCCCTTATTTCAAGTTATGTTTGTGCTCCAGATTGCCGAGAATTCCTTGGTGGGAGTTCAAGACATCGTAACGGAGCCTTTGGAAGTAAATACTGGTACCTCCAAATTTGATTTGACCCTTTCGTTAGTCGAGCGCGACAAGAAGCTCGTTGGATTCGTCGAATACAGTACCGATCTTTTCGACCGCTCCACCATTCTGCGGCTAGTTGGCCACTATCAGACACTGCTGGAAGGGATCGTTTCAGATCCTAATCGACGCGTTTCGGAGTTGCCTTTGCTGGGTGAAGGTGAGCGGCAGCAATTGCTTGTGGAGCTCAACGATACCAAAGCGCCCTACCCAAACGGTGAATGCATTCATGAGCTATTCGAAAAACAAGTGGAGCGAACACCGGATGCGGTCGCGGTGGCCTGTCAAGGACAGCAATTTAGCTACGGGGAACTGAACGCTCGCGCCAATGAGCTCGCATCTTTTCTGATCAGTTTAGGTGTGGGGCCGGAGACAGTGGTTGGAATCTGTGTCGACCGATCTTTAGATATGGTCGTTGGATTATTGGGGATTCTCAAGGCCGGTGGTGCGTATGTGGCACTTGACCCGAGTTATCCGAAAGAGCGCTTGGCGTTCGTGTTGGAGGATGCGAACGTGTCTGTGGTGGCGACGCAGGAGAGATTTCTGGATAGCGGTCGCCTGTGCGCAGTCAACCGCCAGCACACTTACGTATGCTTGGACCGTGATTGGCCATTAATTGAAACGTACAGCAACAGAAATCCCAAGGTAGCTCTCAAGTCGGATGGCCTCGCCTACGTAATTTACACATCGGGATCAACGGGTACACCCAGAAGCGTTCAGGTATCACATCGATCGGTCGTCAATTGCCTGCTCTCGATCGGCGGGCGCGTTGGTTTGACTAGCCATGACCGATTGTTGGCGGTTACAACCATTTCGTTCGATATAGCTGCATTGGAACTCTACTTGCCGCTGTTGTGGGGTGGCAGTGTTGTTGCGGCGAGCCGCGAGGAAGCGGCAGATGGGAACGAGCTAGCCCGACTTATAAAAGGATATTCTGCGACAGTCATGCAAGCGACGCCTTCCACCTGGAGAATGTTAATTGAGGCGGGATGGAAAGGTTCGCAAGCCTTCAAGGTACTTTGCGGCGGTGAGCCGATGTCGAGAGAATTGGCACAGGACCTGCTGACGCGCGGAGAGGTGTGGAATCTTTATGGTCCCACGGAAAGTACCATTTGGTCAACGGTTTACAAAGTCGAATCCGGGGAAGGGCCTGTACCCATCGGCCGTCCGATAGCGAACACGCTAGTGTACATCGTGGACTCTCACTTACAGCCGGTGCCAATTGGTGTTCATGGTGAGCTTTGTATCGGCGGCGATGGTTTGGCGCGAGGTTACCGCGGCCACCCAGATTTGACGGCCGAGAAATTTATAGCGAACCCCTTCGCGCCCGGCGAGCGGTTGTATAAGACCGGTGACCGAGTCCGTTATCGCTCGGATGGGAATATTGAGTTTCTCGGCCGGCCCGACAATCAAGTCAAGATTCGCGGCCATCGTGTAGAGTTAGGCGAAATCGAAACGACGTTGAATCAGTATCCGACGGTGAAAGATAGCGTGATCGTGGCTCGTGCTCGGGGCTCGTCGGAGGAAAAAGACCTCATTGGTTACGTGGTTCCAAGAAAATCATCCACTCTATGGGTAAGTAAGCTACGCAGCTTCCTGCAACAGAAGCTTCCCGATTACATGGTGCCGTCGCTTTTTGTGGAGTTGAAGGCCCTGCCGCTCACCCCCAACGGCAAAATAGATCGCAACGCGCTGCCGCCGCCGGGCGGAGCGAGGTTGGAATCGGATCGTGGTTTTGTCGAGCCACGCAATGAATTAGAGGAACTCGTCGCGCAAGTGTGGCGCGAGGTTTTGAAGCGTGAGCAAATTGGCGTCTGTGATAATTTCTTTGACTTGGGCGGGCATTCGCTGCTTGCCACACGTGTGGTCGCGCGCTTGCGCGCTTACTTCAATGTCGATTTGCCGCTGCGCAAATTGTTCGAGCTGCCGACAGTTGCGCAGTTAGCGGAGCATGTTGAATTCCTGCGCAGAAGCGGAAGCGGTGTGCTTGTGCCGCCCATTGTCCCGGTTTCTCGCGATCGGGACATCCCTCTTTCCTTTCCTCAACAGCGCTTGTGGTTTTTGCGCCAGCTCGATCCGGATGTGACCGCGTATAACATGCCGTCGATCTTCGCCATCCGCGGGCCTTTGAATGTGCCGGCGTTAGAACGTGCCTTTAACGCGGTGATTGCTCGTCATGAAATATTGCGTACCGTGTTCCTGGAAAAAGCTGGGATCCCGTTCCAAATCATTCTGTCGTCACTAGAGATCAATCTTACTGTCGGTGATTTAACCGGCGTCCCGGAAGAGTCCCGCCGCGCCAAAGCTAAGGAACTGGCGCTGACGGAAGCGCGCAGCCCGTTTGATCTACGTACGGGGCCTCTGCTGCGCGCTAAAGTTCTGTTATCGTCTCAAGATGAATTCTATTTGATATTGATTATCGATCACATGATTTTCGATCGCGGCTCTGTGGCCAATTTCTATAAAGAGATCGCCGCCTGCTATGGGGCGATGCTCGACGGGCGATCTCCCGTGCTTTCTTCGCCTGCGCTCCAGTACGCGGATTATGCGGTTTGGCAAAGAGGAGGACTTCCCGACGAAACATTATATGCACAACTGGAATACTGGAGGCGGCGGTTTGCTGGTTGGCTACCGCAACCCGAGATTCCAGCCGATCATGGCCGATCCGTCCTGCAAACATGGAGCGGCGCGCGCGTGGAGAAATCGCTATCGCCGGAACTTACCTCAAGCCTCAAAAATCTAAGCCGCCGCGAAGCGGTCACACTGTTCATGACCTTAGTCGCGGCGTTTGACGTCGTGGTTTCCCGCTATACCGGCTCTGATGATGTGGTGATTGGCTCGACGATTGGCGGCCGCAGCCGGCCGGAGATCGAAAACCTGATCGGTTTCTTTATTAACGCAGTGCCGCTGCGTATAGATCTTTCGGGCGATCCGACTTTTTTGGATCTGCTCAAGCGTGTACGTGAGGTGTGCCTCGACGCCTATACGCATCAGGATGTGCCGTTCGAACACATCGTCGAGGCGGTTAACCCGCAGCGCCATCTTAGCCGCAATCCGCTGTTTCAAATCTTGTTCAATCTCGTGGACGCGTCGGAGCAAGTTCTTCCGCTTCGTGGCTGTGAGGTTAAACGCGAGGTGCTCTTCGATCGCGAAGCTAAGTTCGATCTGACATTGTATGCACCGGAGAAAGACGGTGCTATCGAGCTGGCTATCGTATACAACCTGAACCTCTTCAGCCACGAGCGCGTGGCAGCCATCCTCGAGCAGTGGATCGGTTTATTGGCGCAGATCGCGGCGGAGCCGGAGAAACCTATCGACGCATACGATCTACGAACAGCCGCAGCGGAAACCGTTCTGCCGAATCCGCTGGCTCCGCTGAACGGCGAGTGGAGGGGCGCGATACACGAGCTGTTTCTCGAGTCGCCGAGAATAAACCGGAGCGTCTGGCCATGAGCGATCCGCTCGGCAGCTGGACATACCTCCAATTGGCGCGTGCGAGCAATCAGCTCGCTAATTATCTGATCGCCAGCGGCATCAAACCCAAAGACAGAGTGGCGATTTACGCGCACCGTGACGCGGCTCTGGTACTGGCGCTGATGGGGGTCCTCAAAGCCGGAGGCGTATTCATTATTGTCGACCCCACCTATCCCGCCGGGCGGCTCCTATCCTACCTGCGCGTCGCACAGCCAAGGGGATGGATTCAGTTAAACGGCGCCGGTGAGCCGGCCGAGGAGGTTGAGCGGTACCTCCAAACAGGTGAAATTCGTTGTCGCTGGATTGTGCCGCAAAGCAAAAGCCGCATCGCAGAAGAGTTGCAGGCTTGTTCGGAAAGCGACCCGGCCATCAGTGTGGGCGCCAACGATCCTGCCTACATTGCCTTCACATCGGGCTCGACGGGCGAGCCGAGAGCCGTATTGAGCCGGCATGGCCCGATCACTCACTTCCTGCCGTGGCAGAGAAAAGCTTTCGGCTTGCGCGAGGACGATCGTTTCGCGCTGCTCTCGGGACTGGCTTACAATCACTTGCACCGCGACGTCTTCACATCGCTAGCACTCGGCGCGGTGCTCTGTGTACCGCCCGCCGAGATCGCGCGCGAACCCCAGGTTTTGTGTGAATGGTTGCGGACCAATTCAATTACGGTTCTTCATCTGACACCGGCTCTGGGGCAACTACTGCTGAGCGGGAGCGACCAACCATTGGGTGCGCTACGCCGGATCTTTTTTGGCGGCGATGTCTTGACTCACGGAGAGATAGCGCGGATTCGGGAGTGGGCGCCGAACGCAACCATCGGCTGTTTCTATGGGGCTACGGAAACTCAGCGTGCCGTCGGCTACTATGAAATCCCGGCGGATTTCAACGCGACCAACGCTGATATTAATCGAGCCATTCCATTGGGCCAAGGTATCGAAGATGTCCAGCTCCTCTTGGTGAATAAGAGCGGGCACTTAGCCGGTATCAGCGAGCTCGCTGAGCTTTACGTTCGCAGTCCGCACTTGGCGCAAGGCTACGTCGGCGATCAGACGCTTACCGAAGAAAGGTTCTTAACCAATCCGTTCACCGATGATCCGAACGAGCGGCTGTATCGAACCGGAGAGCTGGGACGATATCTGCCGAATGGAAATGTTGAGTGGGCCGGTCGAAATGACCGCCGCGTGAACATTCGCGGTTTCCGCGTCGAGCTCGAAGAAATCGAATCTGTTCTCAGACAGCACTCCACAGTCAGAGATGCAACGGTGATTACACAAGATTGCGAGATTTCTTCGGCGGAAAACGCGAAACCCGAAACGCAAAACCCGAAGCTGCGCCAATGCTTGGTTGCCTACATGGTAGTCGAGGAAGAGTCACAAAGTTTGACTGACCTATTGCACGGTTATCTCAGCAGTCGACTCCCCGACTACATGGTGCCGGCTTATTTCGTGATTTTAAAGCAACTGCCGCTGAATCCTAACGGCAAAGTCGATTATCAAGCGCTACCACCCGTTCACGAGATTTTTTCGGACCCGTCTAGTTCCTCCTTTGTTCCGCAAAATGGGATTGAAGCGAACCTGTGCGAAATCTTCGCTCGAGTGCTGGACCGAGATCACGTGGGTGTCGATGAAAATTTTTTTCGGCTCGGAGGGCATTCCCTGTTAGCAGCGCAGGCGGCTGCACGCATCAGGGAGGCCTTTCAGGTAGGGGTTGAGTTGCGAACATTTCTTGAGTCCCCGACGGTCGCGGCCCTTGCAAAAGAGATCGAGCTTCGACTAAAAGCGGAAGAAACGACACCGGGTACGGAGGATACAGAGCGAGAGGAGATCGAGATATAAATACGGCGGAGTTCGTCTCCTATCTTCAGAGACAAGACATTCGGCTCAGCGCTGAAGGCGAACGTCTTCGCATTAGTGCTCCTAAGGGCAAGCTGAACGACCATCTCCGTTCACAACTTGCCGAACGAAAGCAGGAATTAATCGAGTACCTGGACAAGCTCCACAAGCCACGCGCATTTATCCCGCCACCTATATCGCGTCGCATTAGCGACGGACCCGCGCCGTTGTCCTTCGCCCAGGAACGGCTTTGGTTTCTGGAGCAACTAGATCCAGGCAATACGGTTTATAACATATGCCGCGCTTGGCGTCTGACTGGAGCGCTGAATATACTAGCGTTGGAATCGAGTCTGAATGAAATCGTGCAGCGGCACGAAGTCCTGCGCTCAGCCATTCGTTTTGTCGACAACCGGGGCGTACAAATTGTCCAGCCAGCGTTCGAGTTGAATTTATCCGTTATCGACCTTCGTGCCATGTCCGATCCCGAGCGTGAAACAGTGACACGACAACGCATCCAGCAAGCGACAGAGGCGCCTTTTGAAATCGCTGTGGGGAAGTTTCTTCGTGCCGAATTGCTTCGCCTGGGCGGCGACGAGCATATCCTGATTCTTACAACCCATCACATCGTTTCGGACGCCTGGTCCATGGGTATTCTCACTCGCGAGCTTTGGGCGTTGTATAAAGCCGTTGCCGACGATGAGGCGTCTCCATTGTCCGATCTCCCTGTTCAGTATTCCGACTTTGCAGTTTGGCAGAAGGAGTGGCTGCAAGGCGAGGTCCTCGACTCCCAAGTTGCTTATTGGAGAAAACAGCTCACCAATATTTCGATTCTAAGCTTACCGACAGATCGTCCGCGTCCGGTACGACAGAGTTACAACGGGGTAAGAGTACCTCTCGAATTGTCGAAGTCTTTGACCTCGGCGATTAATGAGTTGAGCACTCAATGTGGTGTGACTCCGTTCATGACCCTGGTCGCGGCAGTTCAAGTTTTGCTCTACCGCTACTCGGGTCAAGAAGATGTCGTCGTCGGAACGCCGATCGCAAATCGCAGTCGATCCGACCTTCAGCCTTTGATCGGTTTCTTTGTTAACACGCTTGTTTTGCGTTCCGACCTGTCAGGCAATCCGACGTTCAAAAAATTGCTCTTCCGCGTCCGTGACGTTTGCCTTGCTGCGTACAGGCATCAAGATCTGCCGTTCGAAAAACTCGTCCAGGAACTACAACCGAAACGCGACCAGAGCCGCAATCCGCTATTTCAGGTCATGTTCGTACTGCAGAATGCGACCAAACCTATTTCACCGCTCGACGGCTTGCGGATCGAGCCGATCGAACCCGAAATCAGTCATTCACTGTTTGATCTATCCCTCTTTCTCAGAGAGCGCGACGGCAGGTACATCGGATATTTCGAGTACAGTACGGACCTCTTCGATAGCTCAACAATCGAAAGGATGGTGGGACATTTTCGAAGGCTGCTGGAAGGAATCGCCGCAGATCGTGAACAGCTCATTTCGATTTTGCCACTACTCACGGAATTTGAGCGACATCAGCTACTCGTTGATTGGAATGCTACGACCGCGGAATATCCGAAAGACAACTGCATACATCAGCTCTTCGAGGAACAGGTCGAGCGAAGTCCTGACGGGATAGCAATAAGCTTCAATCATCAGCAACTGACGTACGGAGAGCTTAACGGGCGGGCCAATCAGCTAGCTCATTACTTGCGAGGGTTGGGCGTCGGCCCGGAAACGCTGGTTGGGATCTGTGTTGAGCGATCTTTGGAAATAGTGATTGGACTATTGGCGATTCTCAAAGCGCGTGGGGCGTATGTGCCACTGGATCCTGCGTATCCCAGAGAGCGCTTACGCTTCATGTTGGAGGATGCCCAAGTTTCAGTGGTTGTGACGCAAGAGAAGTTTTTGCAAAGCGATCAGCAGTTGGCGGTCGGCGGGCAACCTTGGCAAGTATGCCTCGATCGCGACTGGCCCATCATTCAGCGGCAGAGCTGCGAGAATCCCAAGACAGCGGTTGACTCGAATAACCTGGCCTATGTGATCTATACGTCCGGATCGACCGGGAAGCCCAAGGGAGTTCAAATTTCGCACCGGTCCATAGTCAATTGTTTGTATTCCATTGCTCAGCGGCTCCGGTTTACAGAGAGAGACGTTTTGGTAGCGGTCACGACAATTTCTTTCGATATCGCGGGGCTGGAACTTTTCTTGCCGCTCCTGGTGGGAGGAACTGTAGTTGTGGTGAGTCGCAAGGAAGTGACGGATGGTACCGAGTTAGCGCGTCGGGTGAAAGAATGTTCGGCGACGGTCATGCAAGCCACGCCTTCGACTTGGAGAATGTTGATCGATTCGGGATGGCATGGCTCGCAGGAATTCCAGATACTCTGCGGCGGCGAATCACTGTCCAGAGAGCTGGCAAACGCGCTGCTTACGCGCGGAGAGGTTTGGAACCTCTACGGTCCGACCGAAACCACAATTTGGTCCATGGTTCACAAAGTTGAATCCGGCGAAGGGCCTGTTGCCATTGGCCATCCGATAGCGAACACACAGGTTTACGTCTTGGACTCTCGCTTTCAGCCAGTGCCACTCGGCGTACACGGTGAGCTCTATATCGGCGGCTATGGTTTGGCCCGAGGTTACTTGAACCAGCTGGAATTGACCGCCGAAAAGTTTATTGTGAATCCCTTTGCGCCCGGAGAACGATTATACAGAACCGGCGATCGAGCGCGTTATCTGGCGGATAGCAACGTCGAGTTCCTCGGACGGCTCGACAATCAGGTCAAGATTCGTGGCTATCGGATCGAGCTAGGCGAAATAGAAGCAGCGCTGAATCAACATCCGGCTGTGAAAAACGGCGTGGTCGTGGCTCGTGACGATGCTATCCTCGAACGCTCGGGTGAGCCAGATGGTATGATTAATATTTCTGCCGCTCGTTTGGATAGAGAGTCGGAGGCTTCCGAAAATCCCAAATCGTTAATTGCCTATATCGTGCCAAAGCAGCAACGGGCCCGGCCCAGTGGTGAATTGCGTGAATACCTAAAAGGGGAACTCCCCGAGTATATGATTCCGTCGCTCTTTGTAACTCTTGATGCCCTACCCTTGACCGTTAACGGCAAAGTTGATCGCAATAGGCTTCCTGCCCCTCGGGGTGGCAATTGCGACATTAACCAAGATTTCACGGAAAGTCGCACAGAAATTGAGGAACTGGTTGCGCAAGCATGGTGTGAAATTTTGAATACCGAAAAAGTTGGCATTCGCGAAAACTTCTTTGAGATCGGCGGTCACTCTCTGGTCGCAATACAGATTGTCGCGAGATTGCGAAACACCTTCGATCGAGAAATCCCGTTAAGGGCATTGTTCGATGCGCCTACAGTCGAGGATTTGAGTCGCGAGATTGAAATACTTTTAATGGATGGCGACCAGCCGGCCGTTCCGGCAATCGTACCGGCACCACGTGAGGAACCGTTGCGTTTAGCTATCAATCAGGAGCATTTGTGGCGCCTGCATCGTATGGTGCCAGATACGCATTTCTTCAATATGCCGTATGTCTACCGTCTAAGCGGGACGTTAAATATCGGCGCTTTGGAAAGGTCGTTGGGCGAAATCATCAATCGGCACGAAGCGTTGCGAACCGTCTTTGTCGAGCTGGGCAATAGTCCCGCGCAGGTAATCAACCCGCCCGCCGAGTTTGTGCTTCCTTACTTCGATCTGCGTGCCTCGAACGCGGCGAAAGTCAGCCAAAGAATAGGCGACTTTGTTATTGATGAGAGAAATAACGGGTTCGATCTGGCCGAGGGACCCTTGCTGCGTGCGAAACTATTAAGGGCGACAGATACCGAACATTTTCTTCTACTTACGCTGCACCACATAATCGGTGACCTCGCATCCGTACACATTCTTCGACGCGAAATGACCGCGTTCTACGACGCTTTCTCCCACGGGCGCTCATTGCCTTTTACCGGGTTCCCGATGCAGTTTGGCGATTTTGTGGCGTGGGAACGGCAGTATCTGGAAAGTGAACGGGGGCGCGAAGCATACAAATACTGGAGCACGGAACTGAAGGGCTGTTTGCCTTGTCTACCACTTGGTGAAAAGTCGGACCGGAGCGTGGCGCTCCATCAAGGGCGCTTCGTACGAGAACGCAAAAAGGCCGGACGGGAGGCGAAGCGCGACGTGCCAGCTGGCACGCTGATCGCGCGACGAATGCCTTTAACGATTCACGAAAACTTGTTCTCCGCGATACGCAATTTTGCTCGCAGGCAGCAAGGTACCCCATTTTTGGTTGCACTTACAGCATTGGCTGCATTGATCCATCGCTGGACTTGTCAACAAGATATACGGATCGGAACCCTTGTCGCGAACCGCACACGAAGGGAGATCGAAGGGACGATTGGTCACTTCATCAATACCATCGTTACCCGGGCGCGAATTGACCGGGCAATGACACTAGATCAGTTGTTCTGGATGATGCGACGAAAGGTTATGTTAGGTTATGTGCATCAGGAGCTTCCGTTTGAGTATTTGGCTCGAGAACTGAATCAAAAAGAAATGCTCCCGCGAGCGTCTCTGTTCAACGTCCTGTTGATCTATCGAAGGGGCACCTCCACAGTTACGCAATTGCCTGGCCTGTCAATTGCTCCGATAGCCGTTAGGCAAACTGCACCTGGCTCGGGTCTGACCATATCGGTATACGAACTGGTCTTTGAGTTGACGGAAGAATCAACTAAGTTGACGGGCACTATAAACTACCGGGTCGATAAATTAAGCAGTGACAGCGTGAAAAGACTTCGAAACAAATTTCAAGAGTTACTGAAGTCAATCATTTCAGATCTCGGCGCTCGCGTGGACGGCGGCTGAGACGTGGGGCGCCCTCGGGCTCACCTGATTGGTTTCATACTAACAGTCGCGGATCGGATAAGCCGCCGAAGGGAGAACAAACACATCATGGCAAAATTTACTGAGTGGTCAGCGCAGGCGCGTGGATCACAATTGGGTGGTGAGCGTCTACTCGAGCAGTTTCTTGACTCGAAGCACGAGACAGGCGAGAAGTTTTCCTTGTATTACTTTATCAGCGATTTCACGAATTCAAAATCGGACCCCGCCAAGTCAACTGTTCTTTTTATCTCCGGCGGGCCGGGCGAACTGAATCGCTTCCGGTATGACAATTTCGGTGATCTCCCAGGTTTCCGAGTTGTGTATTTCCATGTGCGTGGGGCTGGTTTTAGCCAGATCCCGGCTCATCCAAAATATGATCAGTATCTTAGGGCGAAGCATGTTGTTAAGGACCTAGAAAAGATACGCAGGGATTTGCTGGGTGAAAAGGGAAAATGGTGCGGCATCGTGGCGCACAGCTACGGTACTGTTCTGGCCCAACGTTATGCTCACAAGTACCCTCACAATGTAGAAAAGCTAATCCTCTCGGCTCCCATCTCGCGCCACAACCTCGAACAAATTTCTGAAGCTCCTTGCATCACTGAAACTCTTGCGCGACTTTATGATTCCAGCCGTTTCGCGTTTCTCGCTACCATCGCCGCACCCGATGGGACAATGGATATCAGGCCGACAGTTCTTAAGGAAGCGCAAAGACTTTCGGACATCGCCGATGAGGAGTTTGGAAGTGTCCAGTTCCTTGTCGATGAATACGATCACCTGAAAACGCAACTAAAAGACAGGTTCCCGGCGGACCTGAGCCATTATAGCCGCGAGTTCTTTGCGGCGCTGCGCAGAGTAAGAAGCGTCGGGTGGCTGAATCACAGCGCAGACTTGGTTAAGGGATTAAGCGATAACGTGGATGAAGTCCAACAGTATACCGGGTTGATGATTGCCCACGAAATTCTAAAGGGTTTGTCGGCGGACTATAGAGAGGCATTCAATCGTCAAGAGTGGACACAGTTTCAATTCGGCTCGCTAGTTCCTGGGCGAAACAACCAAAGTCCCTTAGAAAAGGTCTTGGGAAATGCACGGAGCTACTTCGCAGGAGGAAGGCAGACTTCTCAGCGAGCGTACTACGTGTTAACGGTATGCGATGGCGTCAACGCGGAATTTCTAAGGCAGTATAAATCGAGCGGCGATACAGAAAAGGCGCTCGAAAAGATGGGTGGTCGTCAGCACGAGATTCATCGTATCAATCCGTATCTCGAAACGATGAATCTTGAGAACGGGCCTATCAAAGAGTGGGATCCGGTGTCATTCTCTCATTCGGTCACGACGCTGATTCTCAAGGGCGGAGCGGATCCCGTTACTCAAGGCGATCAGGCGGAACATTATTTCTTTAATGCCCTCTCAGGTGATCGACTTCTTATCGAATTCCCCGGCGTCGGGCATTCGATGGCTCTGCCCGAGATGGGGACGAAACCTGTTGTAGCCGGGCGGCAGACGCGCGATTTTTTGCTGCGCTCGTTTTTGGCTCAGGAGTTCGACGAATTCAAGAATTCTAAAGTTTTAGATGTGGTGCAGGCCGCCTTCAACCGACTCAAGAGGGTAGGACCTAATAATCGATATGACTTAAAAGTTGAAACTCAATTCAAATCCGGAGCGGTGAGACCTAAGGCCCATGTTGTCTCTGTTGTCGATCGTCAAAAGAAGACGTTGACAGTCGGGTGACAGCCTTGTTACATAGATCCATTAAAGTCGATGGAGGATGCAATGGGCACAGCAATCGGATCTTTTGAGATGGGCGTCGGCAGCCGGGAAGAGAGAGAAGCGCTAAAAGAGCTACTGCTCCTGCTCGAAAAGCCTGCAAATGCGAAAAAAAGGGCGGCGCTAGATCAGGTCTTTAGGAAGATCATCAAAGACGCTCTTATTAAGAACACGGATCAAAATACCAGGGAAAACATTGCCCGCGCAATTCAGCGCCCGGTGATGGAAAACGTTACAAGTAAGTATTTAAAGTGGAAGGAAAGAAAAGCCAGCGGCAAAAAGCCGAAGTGGCCGTTCCCGGAGACGGCCAAAAAACGCAGGAGGCGGTTTCCTTCATAGCAAACATGCACTTATTTTTCCGTTGCGCTCGCGTGCATGTGAACGCGCTAGGCGTGCCTGTGATCTCGGACTAAGTTACTCTGGGATTAAATTCCCAATCGCTTCAACTTCTTAATCAACCCTTGGCGGCTCAGGCCTAAGGCCTGGGCCGCTTTTTGTTTGTTGCCGCCGGATTTGCGCATGGCGTCTTCGATCATGCGCCGCTCTACTGCTTCGACCGTTGCGGATAACGTTTGCGCGGCGGGCGCCGGCGGCGCCGGCACCGTCATTTCTTGCGCCACCGGAGCTGCGCTTTCGCCGCTGCGGATTGCGGTATCCAGATGTTCCTCGGTTATCATCCTGGCACGCACCGTGGCGATGAGCCGTTTGACTTCATTCTCGAGCTGGCGATTGTTCCCCGGCCATGAGTAGCGCATCAGACAGTGCATGGCGTTGGGGGTAAAGCATTTGAGTTCGACGTTCATGGTTTTGCAATGTTTTTCCAGAAAATGATGGGCCAGCAGGGGAATATCCTCGCGGATCTCACGCAAAGCAGGCGTTTGGATCTGTATGACTTTGATCCGATAGTACAAATCCTCGCGGAACTGTTTCTCCTTGATGGACGCATAGAGATCGCGATTGGTTGCCGCGATAATGCGCACGTCGATGAGGATCGACTTGCCGCCTCCGACGCGGTCCACGGCGCGCTCTTGGAGGACACGGAGAATTTTTGCCTGGGCAGCCAGACTGAGGTCGCCGATTTCATCCAGGAACAAGGTGCCGCCGCTGGCGGCTTCAAATTTACCGACGCGCCGATCGACGCCGGTGGCGACGCCTTTTTCAATGCCGAAGAGCTCCGCTTCAACCAGATTATCGGGTAGCGCCGCGCAGTTGAGCGCAACGAAGGGCCGGTTCGACCGCGGGCTACTGTGATGGAGCGCTTTCGCGATCAGTTCCTTTCCGGTACCGTTCTCACCCTGAATCAAAACGTCCACGGATGAATCGCGAATCTGGTCGATAAGCCTGATAATGGCTTCGACCTTGTGGCTCATGCCGATGATTTTCTGGGTGGAGAATCCGTCCGCAGGCTGCCCGCGCGTCTCTGTCACGCTGCCCGGCTTCTTTAATGGAATGCTTTGCAGTGATTTTGCGTAAGGCGCCAACATGCTGTGCATGGTATTGGCATCCTCGTCGGTGAAATTCCCCACATGTTTGTTACACGCCTCACCGACCGCATAGACTTCACCCTGGGAGTTTTTCAATGGAACAGCGAGCAAGGCGCGCGTAAGATAACCCGTTTCCAAATCGACTTCTTTATAAAATAGCGGATGCTCATAGGCGTCCGGCACGTTTACCACCTCGCCGGTCATGGCGGCGTGGCCGGCGATACCCAGACGAGCGTCTAAACACATCGTTTGAATTTCCTGGGAGACCACGGACCACAGCTCGCAGCTCTCCCGATCGAATATAAATATGCTCACCCGATCCGCCTGTAAACGCTTTTTGATCTCCGCAGCCACTTCGTCAAGCGCCGCACGCACTCGCCCAGCCGAGCGCTGGTTAGTTTCCGTATCTCTGCTCATGGCCCCTCCCTAACACATCAGCAAAATCACTGTCAACGATGTTGACGGACCGTTAACCTATTTCCTCAAGGAGTATACTTTTTTCGCCAACCGCATCTTTCATCGAAGCGGTGAATTCCATCTCCTCGCGAAAAACTACGCGGTGCGAAGGCTTAGCTTAAGTCTTGTACACCCACGAGCGCTCGACCGAGCCATTTTCGTTTGGCACGGCCCATGCTCATCAGTCGAGCAGGTAGTGAAAGAAAAGGAGAAAGGAAGTGAAGAAAATGATAAAGACCACATCACTCGTATCCCACCTGTTTATCTCCTCGATTTTGTTCTGGGGCGCGGAGACGGTGCGCGCCGATGAGCTGATCGTCAAGACTCCGCTCGACCTGCCTGGCTATTGCCATATGCAGTTCCCGGAGATGCGCCCTGACACCTTGGCTTGGGATCGTCCGTTGCTCGACGAGGGTTTCGGCAGTGTCATTGACTTCTACGGCTCGTGCAGTCACGACCCGCTGACAGCCGATGCCATCAAGGCTCAGCGGCGCGTAATGCTGCGCGGGATCTACGGCCATGGCGAATGAGGAGATGTTGATTTGCAAGGTTAGAGGCTAATAGATCCAGCGTGCTCTACTGCTAAGTACAGACAGAAAATTGCAAAGGAGAGGAGGTGAATAAAATGAAAAAAACCACAGCATTTTTGAGCGGCTTGTTTTTGTCTTCGACCCTGCTCTGGGACGGCACGACAGCGAAAGCCGATGATTTGGTCGTCAGGACTCCACTCGAAATATCCGGCTATTGCCATATGCAGTTCGCGCCGATGCGCCAGGATACATTGTCATGGATACAGCCGGTGCTTGATGAGAGCGCGGGCAACGTCATCGATTTCTACGGTCCGTGCGATCATGATCCGACGGGGGTCGAGGAACGGAAGATTCAGCGACGCCAAGGCTTTCGCGGAACTTATGGAGACAACGACTGAACATCTACGCGGCTCGGCCGGGCCTTACGGGCTCTGGTCGATCGTGCGCAGTAACAAAGGGTGATAAAATTCAAAGAAAGAAGGATAAGAAAATGAAAAGGACCATGTCGATAGTTTCTAACCTGCTGCTGTCTTCGACGCTCTTCTGGAGTGTGCCGGCGGCGCAAGCAGAGGAGTTGGTTGTGAAGCATGCGGCCGACGAAAGCGCCTACTGCCACATAAAATTCCCGCCGATGCGCGAAGACACGTTATCGTGGGCGCAGCCGGTGCTCGATGAAAACGCCGGCAACATCATCGACTTTTATGGCCCGTGTGATTACGATCCCACCGGCGCCGTGGAAAAGTCGCGTCAGAGACACCACAGATTTCGTGGCGCCAGCGACTGACCTATAGGCATTGATACAGGGTTGCGTTAGGGGTGGGTTTTCCCACCCCTAACGGCAACAGGAGACGTTGCTTCTCGACACCACCAGCCGCTACTCGCGATCGCCGAACCTGTTTAACGGAAATCCCATGCATCCCGGATTCCGTTTCACTTCATCCGGGCTACAGGCGCTTTGGCGTATATTCTTCGATCTTGTCGTTCCGGCGTGGATTGCCGGAACCCAGATTAACATGGACGTGTCCGGAGGCATCCCTGCGGACCTGGATGCCGGCAGTCATGCCGGCACCACGGATGCGACGGAGTGATCGTCAGCTACTCAAGCCATCCTACTATATACTTTGTGTGATAACTTCTTTGGTATTGGCTCAGGACAAGCCTTCGGGGCACATTGCGCGAGGTGCGAATGCGATGATCTTGCTACATCAGGAGCTTCGAGACGCGCGCGAAAGCGTCGCGTGCACATTGGATCTCACACAGCTTTCCGAGTTTAATGTACGGCTCCTTTCCAGCCTCGAAGAGGAGATAGAGCAGATCCAGCTCATCCGTCAGGCTTGCATGGCAGTGGCGTGGACGTGCGTATAATCTTATCCCGAGGCAATTTAAGCGACGCGGTCGCATGCTGCATCCGTGAAAGTACATCTACGTGTTTTACTATCTTGAGCGCCGCCGGTTGCTGGTTTGTGAGTCGTCCGTTCAGCGGCAACGAATGCGAGGCCATTAATTGATGAAGGTCAGCCAGGTGTTCTGCTTTGCGGTCATTGCCGGGTTCGCTTGGGTACTCTCAGCGCACGCGCAGGTTGTTCCAAAAAATAGTCTCAAGGCCGAAATCGTCTCGGTTACTATTGCCGCGAATAATCGTCCGGTGGTGAGGTTTCGGCTGCGGGACGGAAACGGCAAGCTCCTTGATTCCGATGCCTTCGATGCCGGCAGCGTGCGTTTCACCATTGCCAAGGTCAAGCGCCTTGCCAATGGCGAGACTGCCTACGAAAATTATATTCTGACGAAAGTTTACGGCGAAGATTATGTCTTCAAGGGTGATATCCGAAAACCGGCAATCGCCGAAACCTCGCAACCGGCTCACGACCACGGAGGGATGCTGGGTCGGCTGGGTCCAGGTCTATACGCCTACACTTTCACGCAGCCGCTGCCGGCAAATTACGACCGCAATTCGACTCATGTGGTCGGCGCCGAGATGACCACGGAAAACGGCAAACACGTTGCCAACGTCGTCTACGAGTTTGTTCCGGCTGGCGGAAAAGTTCGTGTTCAGCGCGCTGTCGTGGAAACTGCGGCTTGTAATACTTGCCATGATCCACTGAAAGCGCACAGCGGCGTGCGCCGAGAAGCGGGTTACTGCGCGCTTTGCCACACCTCTCAGCTTAACGATCCCGAGAGTGGGGAAAACCTCGACTTCAAAGTATTGGTGCACAAGATCCATCGCGGCAAGCTGCTGCCGAGCGTAAAAGCCGGCCAGCCATTCTTCACCGTCGCCGCAAGCGGACGGGTCCAAGATTTCTCAACTATTCGTTACCCGCAGGCCATGCTCGCCGACGGAACTTACCGTGAACTCAGAAACTGCCTTGCCTGCCATGCCAATCCCGAGAAAGACCACTGGAAGAAATTTCCCAGCGCCGCAGCCTGCGTGTCCTGCCACAACCATGTCGTTCTTGCGACCGGCAAGAACCACAAGCCAGGACCCGCGGTCGATGGATCATGCGCCGGTTGCCACGCGCCGGACGGCCCGGAGTTCGGACCGTCGGTCGCCGGCGCGCACACGTTTCCGGGCAACTCAGGACAGCTACCGGGGGTGATTCTGGACATCCTGAAGGTCGAAGCAACCAGGCCTGGAGAAAATCCGCAAGTGACGTTCAGTCTAAAGAATAAAAAAGGCGAAGCGCTCGACGCCGGCAAGATGGACAATCTTCGCCTGGTCCTCGCCTGGCCGACCTCGGACTATAAGATTGCGGTGGAAGAAGACGTGAGAAAGTCGCAGCCCGCGGGCGACGGAGTTTACAGCTATAAATTCAAGTATGCGATCCCTGCCGAGGCGGCGGGGTCAGGCGCCATCGGAATGCAAGGCTTCAAGCTCATGGATGTGAAAAAACCGAATGGTGACATGATCAAAGGGCAACGCGACACCGGCTACAACGTCGTAAAATATTTCCCGATCACCGACAAAGAAGCGGTGCCGCGAAGGCAAGCGGTCAAGATTGAAAAGTGCAACGTCTGCCATCTCACCTTGGCCACTCATGGCGAGGCCCGGCGCAACACCGAGTTCTGTGTCATGTGCCATAACGCGGCGCAGACCGACGGCGAGAAGCGCAAGGCAGCGAACGGCCCGATGCCGCCGGAGAACGTCCATTACAAACGGCTGATACACCGGATCCATACCGGTGCCGATCTCGGCGAATCCTGGATTATTTACGGCGGCACGCCGGCAAAGCCCGGTCCTCTGGAATTCGGCGATATCCGCTTTCCCGGCGACCGAAGAAATTGTCTCAAGTGCCACGTGCCGGGCACCAACGAAGCGCCCTTATCTACGGGTCTGCTGCCGACCTTGATTCCTCAATTTGACGGTAAGGTGAAGGCAGTCCAACCGATCACCAGCGCATGCATCGCCTGCCATACGAAAGAGGCGGCAAGAGTCCATGTCGATACCATGACTGCGACGAGCGGCCAAGAGGCTTGCATCACCTGTCATGGTGTCGGGCGTTCGTTCGCGGTGGAAAAAGTACACCGTAGGTAAAGGAAAACCAAATCCGCGATGTGATCGCTTCAATTCTGGCGTGGAGAAGCCTGGGTCGTCCGCAACCCCCATGCTGGAGTGCCATCGCGGTCTAGGAAAGAATATTGAGTTGAAGCCAACCCGCCGCTAAACCGGTGGACGTCGAGACCGACAACGGGTGGAGGGGTGCATGCAACGAAGTGTACTCGAAAAGCTACACCTTAAAACGTTGTGTCGGCGAAAGCGCTACGTCCGTCCATCGGAAAAACCATAAAAACCGCCTCAGTTATTCATGGCACGGACTCTGCATGACGGATCTAGGTTCAGATCTGACAAAATGAACTATCTAAGGAGAGTGCTGCCGGTGAACTCCCGCACTTTTAAAAAGAGCCGCAATCGGGCCGTGAATGCGCATAAAAAAGAGAAGGAGATCGAGGCTGTCGTTCATGCATTACGGGATCAAGCCTGCATCTTGGGACTGGGAATCAGTGCGCTTCAGTACCCGGCCGATTCCGAGCAGGAAAGACGACATTACCTGATTGTGTTGGAGGGTGTGGTCTATGACATGAACCGCGAGTTCCAACGCTTGGATAATTGGCTGGGGCGGGTCGGTTACAAACATAGTCCGGGTGAGGCGTTAAGATTCAGGCGCAGCGCCAGGGCCGCTAAACTTTAAGCGAGAAGCGATCGGTGCTTAAACCTTAGCCGCACTGGTAAGCTATTGCGGGGATAAGCGCGGCTCTAGCAGCCCGTGGTGAAAGTCTGACTGCATTCGACGGGCGATCGATCCCCCATTGGCTGCGTTGCTCATCGCTCAAATGTTCCCCGATATTATCAGCCGTCGCGCCTTTACCATCAGGCGCCTCGCCCGACTCGGTGCGACGCCACACTTTCACCACCGGCTGCAGGCAAGTGCGATCAGCGAGGCTCGCGGTCCGAGATTATGTTGCGGCCCTGAGTTCCTCGTAGTTGCGCATGCTCAAGTCACGCGCGCCGCTTTCCAGCTCGTGTATCATGTCTAAGACTTTCCTGCATAATGGCGTGGCGAGTCTTAGCTTCTCTCCCTCATTGACGACATAGGCTAGGGTGAAGTCCACTTCTGTTTTGATGCCTCTTTGAATCTGCCGGAGCGGTCCTTTGCGGTCCTCGGCCTGCCAATTTCTGGCAAACTGGTTAACTGCCGCGAGTCGTTGTTCAAACGGATGGTCAGGGTGAAAATCCGCCGGGTTGTATTCGGCCAGGTTTAGCCAGCGCACTCCCTTCGCTTGCCCTACGGCGACCACTTCGCCGAAGAAAACCGTGAGCAGCGCGCGATGTTCCTGGCTCGCGCAAGTTGTCGCCAACGAAGCGTCGGCGAGGGAACCGAAATAACCCAGGCAAGTGTAGGTCAGCTTGCTCCACAGCACGCCAAAAATATTATCGGAAATCTCGCTTTCCATCACCGTGTTGAGAAGCCCGTTTAAAGTCTCGAGCTGCGGCGTGCTTCGGCCGTGTAAATGACCTAAATAAAGATGACCGCGGTTGGCCGTATGCAAGTGGCCGGGAGCCACTTTGCGGCTGCCCATGCGGATCGCCATGCCGACGGTGCGATCGGCGCCGACGCGCTCCTGAAGCAACGGCGGATTAATGCCGTTTTGCATGGAAACTAGCATGCCATCATTAGCGAGGTGGGGCATGATCGTGTTCAGAGCATCAGCAGTATAATTAGAGCGCACGGCAATTGCGCCGAGGTCGTATTTACCTTGAATCTGATCCGGGAAAACCGCGTTGATTTTGACGTTGAAGGGACCATCCGGCACGTCCACTTGCAATCCTTTTTCACGAATCGCGGCGAGGTGCTCTTTGTCAATATCAACGAAAGTGATGTCATTGCCGGCGCGCGCCAGCCTGCCGCCGATGATGCCGCCGATGGGCCCAATTCCGATGACGATGATGCGCATAAGAATTTACCTCCTTGATTATCCCGATAGATATTTGAAGCGCACAATCCCGTCAAGCTACATGAAGGCTCGAAATGATCGGACATGAGAAGCGCAGGCACTTGATAGCCGGCGAGCCTGTCTCATAGAGGACATGTTCGGCGCGGTTTTCTGGCTATCGGCAGTTTCGTCATGCCGGCATCCAGGCCCGCAGGACGCGCCCGGAGACATCCATGTCAACCTCGATTCCAGCGCTCCATGCTGGAATGACGAACTTGAGCGGTGCTGCATACACCCCAACGAGCTCTCCGCCCGATATTTTCAAATGTAAGGGGCACGGCTAAAAACCAGAAACCAGAAACCAGAAACCAGAAACCAGAAACCAGAAACCAGAAACCAGAAACCAGAAACTCTCTACCCCCACGGCTCTTCCTGGGCCGCGTTTTGTCCGGCGATCTTTCCCGCGACGAAACATTCGGTAATATTGCCAGCTTCTAAATAAAGATGTCCGTAGATCGAGCTGATCTCACCAGCGACGTAGAGGCGCGGAATTGGCACCTTAAGTGAATCCAGAACGCGTTGCCTGACGTCGTGTTCGGGACCGCCTTGAGTATTATTGACGATCGGCCAGGCTTCCATGACATAGAAGGGCGGCGTGCCGATAGGCATCATGGTTTTAGGCGGCCGGCGATGATCGTCATCCTGGCCTTTTTGGCAAAGCTCGTTCCACCGTTCTACAGTTGCTTTCAATACTTTCGGGTTCACGTCGATCTGCCCGGCGATATCCTCGAGGGAGTTCCCTTTTTTGATCCAGCCTTTGTTGATTTCAGTGGAATTATCTTCGCTCCATCCGGCGTCGTAGCGTTCGTCGTTGACGATCGGAATACCGATAGGACCGAGCTTGCGGCCTTCGTCGTCGAAGATCAAATAGCATGGGATGCGCGGGTAGTCCTGAATGTCGGCGTCGTAGAATTCCAAAGATCTAGTGCCGGTATCTTGAGGCGCCGGTGGATACTCATCCATGAAACGTTTGCCGAAGCGGTCTAACGCGATCCAGATCATCTTGCGGTTTTCGTTGCGCGGTCCGGCCCATACGTGCCGAATGGCGAACGGCAGTTCGGGATATTTGAATCCGTAACCGCCGTGAAAGTGCCACATGTGCCACAGCCCGGCCCCTGCTTTTTGTGCCATTTTGATGCCGTCGCCGGTATTGCCGAGGTAAACCGGATAAACCGGCTGGGCTTCGAAGTAGTTGCGCTTCATCGCGTCATCGTTCTCATAGCCGCCGCACGCGAGGATGACGCCTTTGCGGGCTTTGATAGGGATAATTTGTCCTTCATGCGTCGCCGTGAGTCCGATTACCGCGCCCTCGGGGCTCATGATCAGTTCTTCGGCCGGGGTGGAGAGCGCGACTTCGATTGCGCGCGCGTGGACGTTGTCATAAACGACTTTGAAAAGGCGCGCGCCGCCGCGCAGCCCCTTGGCCCAGGGAAATTCAGAGTAAGCGGCGAAGTCTTTTAACTTGATCGAGTCAATATCGTTGGTTCCAGGGAACGGGTAAGTGCCGTGGCCGCGGGTTTCGGTCTTGCTGGGCTCGGTGCCGCTGACTTTAGCAAGCTCCGTGACCCAGTCCAGCATGCCGACCATTTCCTCGGCCATCTTGCGCAGTATGTCGTCGGGAGTTGTCCCGTTGCAGGTGCGTTTCAGATACTGAAAAGCGCCTTCGGCATTGTGGGCGAAGGCCACGCCGCCGCCGGAAAGTATCGAGATGCCGCCAGGGTGCGGCATTTTTTCCAGCAGCAGTACTTTTGCGCCGGCGTCATGCGCGGTAATCGCGGCAATCCCGCCCGCCGCGCCGAAGCCGACAACGATAACGTCTACTTCTTTATTCCAATTGGTTGTTGCTCCGTTGGTTGGCATACGTCAGCTCCGTTTCTCTAATTCATTCTTCTGGTCCGACATTTTTTACCCTCGGCGGGGAGGACAAAAATGAGGGTGTCACAACTATCTCAATAGTCTCGCAGAACTCCCATCCTAGCCTTCCCCCTTCGAGGGGGAAGGATTTGGAGGGGGAGAATCCTACCTCTTTATCGTTGCTCTTTCGGTGATTCGGACCGGTCAGAAAGGTGCAGTTGTGAGGCGCGCAAAAGCGCCTAGAGCAAAGCGCATAGCGCTAAGTCCAAAGGCTTCTCGCTCGGACTCTTTGCGCTCTGCGCTTCGCGCTTTGCCTTTTGCCAAACAGTACGTTTAGGGGCGGCAATTGAGGGCAACGAAGTAAATGCGCCTTTATCACCGGTCCGTCATAGGCGTTCCTCGAGCCAGTCGAGTATAAACGGCACATTGTGCGCCCAGTAGTCGTGGCTGCAATGAATCCTGCCGCCATCATCCCGATCATCATAAATTCTCAGCGTCTTGTCTTTGGCGCCGATCTCGTTGAACAGTCGTTCCGCCCCCGCAACCGACATCAATGTATCCTTATAACCATGGGTGATGAGGGTTGGGCAAGTGATGTTCTTCGCGAGCCCTGCCATGGTGAATTCTTTAAGTTGCTTTCTGGCTTCCTCGTGGCTGACCCCGCCAAGCAGTCTTTGACAAACCGGCTGCAAATGCACGCACCAGTCATAGAGATCGTCGAGTATGCTGTAGCAGCCGCTCCATGCGACCAGCGCTTTGATGCGCCGTTCAAATGCCGCCACTCGTGGCGCGTAATAACCTGCCATACTGATGCCGAGCAGCGCAATTCGCTTCGGATCGACTTCCGAGCGCGACACCAGGTAATCAATGCATGCCTTCCCCGGCACTTCATAATCAGGCCGCGTCTTGATGCCTTTGAGATAAATGGATGAGCCGCGCCCCGGTGTATCCACCAGCAACATGGCCCATCCACGTTCGAGCAGTTGCTTGCCGCCGAAATAGATTTCTTCGGCATAGGCATCGGCGCCGCCGAGAAAGAGCACCACCGGCCATTTGCCGGGTTTCGAATTTCCCGGATGGCAAAAATAACCGCTGTATTCCTCGCTGCCGCAGCGAACTGAAACGACTTCGATTCCGGGTTGATGCAGCTTGGCGGCGGCGCGAAAATTTTCCTGTGCCTTGAGAAAGCGCTCGGCGCGTTTCGGCTCCTCGGCGACGGTCAGCAGCACGTCGGACATGCGGTAGTAGTTACTGGCGTGGAAAAAATACTGCTTGGCCGTGCACTGGTGGCCGGCGGCAAGCGCTGCGTGCGCGCGCGCTTCGGTTTTCGCTGCCAGCTTCAACCAGGCGTGCTCCCATGCATCTCGATCGCCGGCCTCGACCGGCTTCATGGCGCGGGCAATGTCGAAAACATCGGCGCCGCCCTGCTGTGCCTGAGCGACGAGCCGCAGGGTATGACCGCCAAATGGATGGGTTGGAAAGAGAAAATCGAACATACAACCTCCAGTCCGCCGAACGGAGCGATCCATTTCAGTGAAGTCATGGATCACGTTCCAATCCGACACCAATAAACTGAAATGAGACTTCAGTACAAGACTAGTGTCCTGTCCCAGAAATTCGCTACATGATTCCCGCGCCGTTTTGCCAAAAATCTCCCCTTCCCTCTTTTCCAAAGAGCGGTTTCAATCCTACGGAAGAAATTCCTCTTTTGAAAAAGGGGGATGCAGGGGGATTTGAGCGCGCCTTCGGCCGCTGCGTTTGTTTGGACCTTTTCAAACGATTTCTGGGACACCATACTAGCGGCGCCGGAGTTTTGCTCCTCAAATAGTTGACATCCGAATGTGGGGTCGTGATACTCCTGTCCGATGACCAAAGAAGCGGAGAGTTAAGCATGAAATCCGGTTTCAAAATCTTGGACTCCGATATGCACCTGCGTGAGCCGGCGAATCTTTGGGACAAATACATGGAGCCGCGATGGCGCGGCCGGGCGCCGAAGATCCTGAGCTCGACCGCGCGCAGCTCGGCGATGGTACTGATCGAGGGAAAGCTTCTTGAAGGGTACAAACCGACGTACCGGGGCGGCATCTTCGACGCGACGCGCATCGACGGCGAGATCGCCGACTATCGCGACAGAGGTTTTGATGCCCGGTCCCAGCTCCAGGCGATGGACCGAGAAGGGCTCGACGTTGCCGCGCTCTATCCTTCTATAGGTCTGGGCATCATTATGCGCGATAATATGGAGCCAAAGCTCGCCGCCGCAATCGCTCGCGCCTACAACAACTGGCTTTACGATTTTTGCCAAACCGATCCGCAGCGGCTCAAAGGCGTCGGCATGATTGCGTTGCACGATCCTAAAGAGGCCGTGATCGAAGCGCAGCGCGCCGTAGGCACGCTGGGGTTCGTCGGAGTTTTTGCGCGTCCCGAGCCGCTGCGCAACATGCCGTGGCATGCGCGCTACTTCGATAGCGTATGGTCCTGTTTGGAAGAGCTCGGCATCCCGCTGGGTTTTCACTCCGCGGCTGCCGCCGGCGAAGTGCCGCAGATCGGCGACCGTTTCGGCGACAATCTATTACTTCGTCACGTGGTCTGCCATCCGTTGGAAAATATGGTTGCCATGGCGGATACCATCGGCGGCGGTGTGTGCGAACGCCATACCAATTTGAAACTGGCCTTTCTCGAATGTTACTGCGGTTGGGTTTCGTTTCTTCTTCATCGCATGGATAACGCCATGGAGAAGGGCCGCTTCCCGACGGCGGGCAAATTGAAACCAAGCGAGTACTTCCAACGCCAATGCTGGATTTCGACGGAACATGAAAAAGAACTGCCGATGATCATCGACCTGATCGGCGACGACAACATCGTGTTTTCGACCGATTATCCGCACGGTGACTCCGACTTCCCGCACGCGGTGGAAGAATTCTTGGAGATGGACGCCGTATCGCAAGAGAGTCGTAAAAAAATTCTCTGGGACAACTGTGCGCGTCTGTATGGGTTAGCGTAAATAGAAATATGAGAAGAGGAGTGGACCTGATTTCGAATCGCCGGCTGTCCGGAATATCTCTTCTCGACGAGATCTTTTCCCTCTCCCTCTGGGAGAGGGTTAGGGTGAGGGCCGTTACGCTGCAATGCTGAACCCTCACCTCTGTCTCTCCCAGAGGGAGAGGAAGAAGAACAGAGAAACTGATGAAGAATAAAATCACCGTCGTTGCGCTTAGCACCATGCTCTTTGCGCTTTGCTCGTCCGTTCACGCGCAGCAGGCAGGGAAAGTCTTCCGCATAGGTTTCCTGGATGGAGCCACTGCTGCCGGTAGCGCGGTCCTCGTGGACGCGTTCCGGCAGGAGCTGAGCAAGCTTGGATGGATTGAGGGGAAGAATATTGCCATCGAGTACCGATTTGCCGAGCAAAAGTCAGAACGCCTGCCTGAGCTTGCGGCGGACTTGGTCCGTCTTAAGGTCGATCTAATCGTGGCCCCAGCGACGTCACCGGCGTTAGCGGCGAAGAAAGCGACTACAACAATCCCCATCGTGATGCCGAGCGGCGGAGACCCTGTGGGTGCAGGTTTGGTTGCCACTCTGGCGCGGCCGGGAGGTAATGTCACGGGGAACTCGAGTTTAGGGGCCGAGCTAAACACCAAAAGGCTAGAGATACTCAAGGACGCAGTGCCCAAGCTCGCCAGAGTTGGACTTCTGCGGCCGTCGGGCCCAGGAGCAGACCTCCAACTGAAAGAGCTCAAGCCTGCGGCTGTGGCACTGAAGCTAAAATTGGAGGAGATCGAGACTCAACTCGACGCCAAAGGTTTGGAGAACGCCTTTCAAACCGCAAAGCAGAAGCAGGTTAGTGCAATTATGACGACTACCTCTCGTCCTTTTTCGCTCGAAAGAAAGTCGGATCGTCGAGCTTGCCGGCAAATACCGGTTGCCGGCTATTTACCCACAGAAGGAGTATGTCGATGAGGGCGGTCTCATGTCCTACGGGGCGGACTTCGATGACCTCTATCGACGCGCGGCTGTTTACGTGGACAAGATCTTGAAAGGTGCCAAACCGGCTGATTTGCCGGTGCAGCAGGCAACGAAGTTTGAATTCGTCATAAACCTTAAGGCGGCAAAACAAATTGGTCTGACAATTCCAGTCAACGTGCTCTGACGGGCGAATAAGGTGATCAAGTGAAGAAGGCAATAGGCAACA